>CAWBNH010000014.1:0-23423 GCA_963790085.1 uncultured Solirubrobacterales bacterium | reverse complement strand
ACCCGCTGATCGCCGGTGACCTTCGCGAGCTGGCCGCGGGGACCGAGGCCGAGGCCGGCGCCCTGATCGCGGCCGGCTGAGGACCTCCGCGCATCGCCCCTGTCAGCCTGTGGGCGTGGCGATCGCGATCGCATCTCAGCTTGGGATCCACCTCGGCGGCGAGCGGTTGTTCGGCGATGTCTCGTTCAGGCTCTCGGCGCGGGAGCGGATGACGCGGCCGGCCGTAACGGCGCCGGGAAGTCAACGCTCTTGCGGATCCTCGCCGGGGAGCTGCTCCCCGACTCGGGCCGGCTCAGCCTGCGCCGCGGGGCACGGGTGGCACTCCACGACCAGCGGCCGCCGCGGGCGAGCGCGATCTCACTGGGCGACTACGTGCTCGAGGCCCGCGCGGAGATGCTCGAGCTCGAGCGCGAGCTCGAGCGGCTCGAGGCTGCGATGTCGGCCGGCGATCACGACCAGGCGACGATGGAGGCCTACGCACGGGCCCAGCAGCAGCTCGAGACGGCCGGCGGATACCGCTGGCGCGACAACGTGCTCGCCGTGCTGCGCGGTCTCGGCTTCGAGGCCGATCCCGAGACGACGGCGAGGCCGCTCTCGACCTTCTCGGGTGGAGAGCTGACCCGCGCCTCGCTCGCCCGGGCGCTGGCGGCGAGCCCCGATCTGCTGCTGCTCGACGAGCCGACCAACCACCTCGACATCCCGTCGCTGGAGTGGCTGGAGGGGCACCTGCAGCAGCTCGATTCGGCCGTAGTCCTGGTCGCCCACGACCGCTGGTTTCTCGAGGCCGTCGGGACATCGGTGCTCGAGCTGGAGGCGGGCCGGGCCCGCTTCTTCTCGGGTCCCTGGCACGCCTGGCGGAGCGAGAAGGCCGCCCGCGAGATCGCGCTCGGGCGCGCGATCGAGAAGCAGGAGGCGGAGATCGCCCGGATGGAGCGGTTCGTGGAACGGTTCCGCTACAAGGCGACGAAGGCCCGGCAGGCGCAGGCGCGGGTCAAGCAGATCGAGAAGCTCAAGGCGGGTGCGGTCACGGCCGATCCACGGGAGACGCGCGGACTGGCGTTCAGCTTCGCCAAGCCTGAGCGCAGCGGTCGCTTCCCGCTGAAGATGGAGGGCGCGAGGATCGAGGTCCCGGGGCGGGTGCTGATCGAGGATGCGACGCTGAGGGTCGAGCGGGGCGAGCACCTGGTCCTCGTCGGGCCCAACGGCGCCGGCAAGACGACCCTGATCGAGACGCTCGCCGGACGGCGCGAGCCCGCGGAGGGGACCGTCAAGCTGGGGCACAACGTCAGCCTCGGCTACCTGTCACAGCACGCCGACACCGCGGCCGGGACCGGCACGGTGCTCGAGGCCGCGCAGCGCGGCACCGGCTTGACCGGACAGAAGCTGCGGGACCTGCTCGGCCACTTCATGTTCAGCGGCAACGAGGTCGACAAGCGGCTGACCGACATCTCCGGCGGCGAGCAGCGGCGCCTGTCGATCGCGATCCTGGTCGCCTCCGGCGCAAACGTCCTGGTCCTCGACGAGCCGACCAACCACCTCGACCTCGAGAGCCGCGAGGCGCTCGAGGACGCGCTGACCGCCTTCGAGGGTGCGGTGCTGCTCGTCTCACACGATCGCGCCCTGCTCGAGGCGGTCGGCAGTCGCACGGTGGCGATCGAGGACGGTTCGATGCGGAGCCATCAGATCGGCTGGGCGGCCTACCAGCGCGACAAGCAGGAGCGGGAGGCGGAGCAGCGGGAGGCGCCATCGCCAAACGGCTCCGGAGCGGCCCGGTCCGCGGGCTCCGACGGGCCGGCGCGCGGCCCGTCGAAGAACGCGCTCCGGCAGATCGCCGAGATCGAGGAGCAGATCGAGCGCGCCGAACGGGCGCTGGTCACCCTCGAGGAGGAGCTGGCCGACCCGGCGGCATGGTCCACCCCGAGCGTTCGGGCCGCTCGACCGAGCGACACGAGGAGCTCAAGAGCCGGATCGAGGATCTCTACGAGCGCTGGGAGGCGGCCGGCGGCGGCGCCGTCTCGTCCCAGCCGGCTGAGTAGACGCGCCGCGAGCGCCGGCCTAGGCGACCGCGACGGGCTCGCGCAGGGCGCGATCGACGACCCGCGCGCAGCGCCTGCCCTCGGCGATCGCCGTGACCACCAGCGAGGCTCCGACGCGGGCGTCGCCCGCCGCGTAGACGCCCTCGACGGAGGTCCTGAAGGCACCCGCCTTGACGTTGCCGCTCCGATCGAGGTCGACGCCGAGCTCGACGAGCAGGCCGTCGTGCTCGGGATTGGTGAAGCCGATCGCGATCAGAACCAGGTCCGCGGGCTCGCTGTGCTCGCTGTCGGGGACCGGGACCAGGGTCCGCGACGAGGTGCCGGTCACCCGGCGGGCGCGCGCCCTCGCGACGTGCCCGCCCTCGCCCTCGAGTGCGATCACCTCGCGGCCGAACTCACGCTCGCCGCCCTCCTCCAGGGCGTAGGTCGTCAGTAGCCGCCGCGGCTGCATCGGCCACGGCGTGAAGTCGTAGCGCCCGCTCTCGGGAACGGCCGGGTAGACGTCGAGCAGCCGCACCTGCCTGGCGCCCTCGCGCATCGCGTTGGAGACGCAGTCCATGCCGGTGTCGCCGCCGCCGACCACGATCACGTTCTTGCCCGCCGCGGTGATCACCCGCTCGGGCGGGACCTCCCGTGCCTCACGGCCCTCCATCATCGCGACCGCCCGGTTGCGCTGGTAGAGGTACTCCATCGCGAAGTGGACGCCGCCCAGCTCACGACCGGGGATCTCGACGTCCCGCTCGACCCTGGAGCCGACCGCGAGGACGACGGCGTCGTAGCCGTCGCGCAACTCCTCGACGCCGAGATCGGTGCCGACTTCGACGTTGCAGACGAACTCGATGCCCTCGGCCGCGAGCACGTCGGTGCGTCGGTCGATGATCCACTTCTCGAGCTTCGCGTCGGGAACGCCGTAGCGCAGCAGCCCGCCCAGCCCCTCGTCGCGCTCGAACACGGTCACCTGGTGGCCGACCTGGTTGAGCTCGTCCGCGGCGGCGAGGCCGGCCGGACCTGAGCCGACCACCGCGATCCGGCGCTCGGTTCGCTCAGCCGGGGGCTGAGCCGTGACCCAGCCCTCGCGGAAGGCCTTGTCGATCGTCCAGTACTCGATCTGCTTGATCATCACCGGGTCGTCGTCGATCGCGAGCACGCAGGCCGACTCGCACGGCGCCGGGCAGATCAGCCCGGTGAACTCGGGGAAGTTGTTGGTGGCGTGCAGCTGCTCGACCGCCTCCTGCCAGCGACCGGTGCGGGCGAGGTCGTTCCAGTCGGGGATCAGGTTCCCGAGCGGGCAGGCGTCGTTGCAGAACGGCACCCCGCAGTCCATGCAGCGCGAGGCCTGCTCGCGCAACGAGGCCTCGGGCAGGGTCAAAAAGATCTCCTTGTAGTCGTGCACGCGCTCGACCGGGTTGCGCTCCGGGGCGGCGACGCGGTGCACCTTGAGGAATCCCTTGGGATCGGCCATCAGGCCACCGCCTCCGTCTCCGGCTCGGTCGCCTCGTCCCGCTCCGCCGCGAACCGGGCCATCGCCTCCTTGTAGCCGCGCGGGATCACCAGGGTGAACTCGTCGACGGCTTCAGCCCACCTGCCGAGCAGCTCGCGAGCCACCTCGGAGCCGGTTCGACGCAGATGCTCGGTCAGCAGCTCCCTCAGCGCCGACTCCCGCTCGGAGTTGACCGGATCGAGGTCGACCAGCTGGTGGTTGGTCCGCGCCGCGAGCCTGCGCTCGGGGTTGTGGACGAAGGCGACCCCGCCGCTCATCCCGGCGCCGAAGTTCTGGCCGGTCGGCCCGATCACCGCGACGCAGCCGCCGGTCATGTACTCGCAGGCGTGCTCGCCGACGCCCTCGACCACCGCGAGCGCGCCGGAGTTGCGCACGGCGAAGCGCTCGCCCGCCCGACCGCTGAAGAACGCCCTGCCACGGGTTGCCCCGTACAGCGTGACGTTGCCGGCGATCACGTTGTCGGCGGCGACGAAGTGGCTCTCGCCCGCGGGACGCACCGCCAGCACGCCGCCGGAGAGTCCCTTGCCCGCGTAGTCGTTGACGTCGCCCTCGACGGTCAACGATACCCCGGGCGCGAGCCAGGCTCCGCAGCTCTGACCCGCCGACCCCCGCAGCTCGATCCGGATCGAGTCGTCGGGCAGCCCCGCCGGGCCGTGCTCGGCGACGACCGCGTTCGAAAGCGAGCCGCCGACGGCCAAGTCGCTGTTCACCACCGAGGATCGGATCCGCAGCGGCGCGGCCGGGGTCGGTGGCTCGCTGGCCCGGTAGCGCTTGAGCAGCAGCCGGCCGTCGAAGCTCCGGTCAGCCGGCCCGTGGTCGACGGCTTCGACGAAGCCCTTCGGCCGGCCCTCGGCGATCGGCGGCACCGCGAGCAGCGGGCGCAGGTCGAGCGCCTCCGTCTTCCAGCTCCTCGGCCCGAGCGCCGGGTCGAGCAGGTGGGTGCGGCCGACCAGGTCCGCGAAGCGCCGGATGCCGAGCGCTGCCATCAGCCGGCGTGCCTCCTCGGCGACGTAGAGCATGTAGGTCACGACCTGCTCCGGCGTGCCCTGGAAGCGCCGGCGCAGCTCCGGGTCCTGCGTCGCGACCCCGACCGGGCAGGTGTTCAGGTGACAGACGCGCATCATGATGCAGCCGGTGGCGATCAGCGGGGCCGTGCTCAGCCCGACCTCGTCGGCGCCGAGCAGCGCCGCGACCACGATGTCCCTGCCGGTCCGCATCTGTCCGTCGGCCTGGAGGACGACCCGGTTGCGCAGCTCGGAGTCGAGCAGCGCCTGCTGGGCCTCGGCGATCCCGAGCTCCCAGGGCACGCCGGCCTGCTGGATCGACGACTGCGGCGAGGCCCCGGTGCCGCCGTCGTGGCCGGCGATCACGATGTGGTCGGCCCCGGCCTTGACGACGCCGGCCGCAACCGTGCCGACGCCGGCTTCCGCCGCGAGCTTGACCGAGACCGACGCCCTCGGGTTCGCCGCGCGGAGGTCATAGATCAGCTGCTTGAGGTCCTCGATCGAGTAGATGTCGTGATGGGGCGGCGGCGAGATCAGCTCGACGCCAGGGGTCGAGTGCCTGAGGCTTGCGATGTAGGCGTCGACCTTGTGGCCGGGAAGCTGTCCGCCCTCGCCCGGCTTCGCGCCCTGGGCGACCTTGATCTGAAGCTGGTCCGCGCGAGAGAGGTAGTCGATGTCGACGCCGAAGCGCCCGGAGGCGACCTGCCTGATCCGCGAGCGGCGCTCGTCGCCGTTGCGGTCCGGCGTATTGCGGGCGGGGTCCTCGCCGCCCTCGCCGCTGTTCGACATCCCGCCGATCCGGTTCATCGCGATCGCCAGCGTCTCGTGCGCCTCCCTCGAGAGGGCGCCGAGGCTCATCGCCCCGGTCGAGAAGCGACCGACGATCTCGGTCGCGGGCTCGACCTCCTCGATCGGGATCGGCTCGGCGGCCGTTCGCAGTCCGAGCAGGCCGCGCAGCAGCGCATGCTGCGCGTTCTCCTCGTTGACGCGGCGGGAGAACTCCTCGTAGGACTCGAGCCCGGAATCGCCGTCGCGAACCGAGCGCTGCAGGCTGGCGATCGTCTGCGGATCCCACATGTGCAGCTCGCCGTCCCGGCGCCAGCGGTAGACCCCGCCCTGGGGCAGGAGCTTCGCGTGGTCGGCGGCCAGCAGGCCCTCCTCGACGTGCTCGGGCAGCGCCAGGCCGTGCGCCTCCGGCCAGGCGCGGGCATGCCGGGTGAGCGCTTCCCGCGCGAGGCCCTCGACCCCGATTCCGCCGAGGCGCGAGGGCGTCCCAGTGAAGTGCTCGTCGATCAGCCGCCGGTCGATGCCGACGGCCTCGAAGATCTGGGCGCCGCGGTAGGAGTGGATCGTCGAGATGCCCATCTTCGAGAGCACCTTCAGCAACCCGGCGCAGAGCCCGACGATCGCCCGCCGGACGGCGTCCTCGGGCCGCAGCCGCTCACCACCGACGATGATCTCGTCCATCGCCGCGATCGACTCGAGCATCAGGTACGGGTTAATCGCCGTCGCGCCGTAGCCGATCAGCGCCGCCAGGTGGTGGACCTCCCGGGGCTCGCCGGACTCGATGATCAGCGAGGCCTGCAGCCGGGTGCCCTTGCGCACCATGCTCTGGTGGACAGCGGCGCTGGCCAGCAGCGAGGGGATCGGCACCCGCTCGGGCCCGATCTCGTGGTCGCTGATGATCAGCATCGTGGCGCCCTCGCTGAGCGCCTCGTCGGCCTCGGAGCAGATCCGCTCGATCGCAGCCTGCATCCCCGCGGGCCCGTCGACCAGCGGCCAGGTCGCGTCGATCGTCACCGCCGCGAGCTCGGGCTCGTTCGCGTTTCGCAGACGATCGATGTCCTCGTTGGTGAGGATCGGCTGGTCGATCTCGATCTGGAAGGAGTCGTCCTTTCCGAGGAACAGCAGCCGGCCTTTCGCACCGAGGCGGGTGCCCAGCGACATCACCACCGTCTCGCGGACGGAGTCGATCGCGGGGTTGGTGACCTGCGCGAAGCGCTGCTTGAAGTAGCTGAAAAGCGACGGCTCCTGCTCGCTGAATGCCGCCAGCGAGACGTCGTTGCCCATCGAGCCGGTCGGCTCCTTTGCCTGCTCGACGAGTGGCTCGAGCAGGATCCTCAGGTCCTCCTGGCTGTAGCCGAAGGCGAGCTGGCGCAGCTCCATCGGCAGCTTCTCGGCCGGGCGCGGGGCCGGGGCCTCGATCTCGTCGAAGTGCTTGGTCCGGTCGGTGTCCCAGTCCCCGTAGGGGTGGCGGCGGGCCTCCTCGAGCTCGACCTCGCCGTCGGCGTGAACGACTCCGGTGGCGAGGTCGGCGATCACCAGCTGGCCGGGGCGGAAGCGGCCCTTGCGGAAGACCCTCGATTCCGAGGCCGTGAAGATGCCCGCCTCCGAGCCCATCGCCAGCCAGCCGTCATCGGTGATCAGCCAGCGTCCTGGTCGCAGTCCGTTGCGGTCAACCATCGCGCCGAGCGTCTGCCCGTTGCAGAAGGCCATCGCCGCCGGCCCGTCCCAGGGCTCCTGGATCCGGGAGTGGTAGCGGTAGAAGCCCTCGAGCTCGGGTGGCAGATCGTCGCGGCCCTTGTGCGCCTGCGGGATCATCATCATCATCGCGTGGGGCAGCGTGCGGCCCGCGAGGGTGAGCAGCTCGAGCGCCCGGTCGAACGCGGCCGAGTCCGAGGCCGTCTCCGGGATCAGCGGGAACAGCTCCTCGAGGTCGGGCAGCAGCGGGCTCGACAGCGTCGCCTCCCGAGCGCGCATCCAGTTGACGTTGCCGAGCGCGGTGTTGATCTCACCGTTGTGAGCGATCAGTCGCAGCGGCTGAGCCAGCTCCCAGCTCGGCAGCGTGTTCGTCGAGAAGCGCGAGTGGACGATCGCAAACCGGCTCTTGAGCTCGGAATCGGTCAGGTCCGGATAGAACTCGGGCAGCTGCGGCGCCGTCAGCATGCCCTTGTAGACGATCGTCCGCGAGGAGAAGCTGGGGAACGAGACCGCGTACCCGAACTCGGCCTCGGCCCGCCGGCGGGTGAGGAACAGTCGCCGCTCGAACTCGTCCTGGTCGCTGACGTCGTCGCCGCGGCCGATCAGCAACTGCAGGATTCGCGGGGCCGCCTCCTGGCCCATCGTCCCGGCCGCCGTCTCCTCGACCGGCACCTCGCGCCAGGTGATCGGCTTGTGTCCGTCGGCGCTGACCAGCTGCTCGATCCGCACCTCGAAGACCCGCGAGCGAGCGGGCTCCTTCGGGAGGAAGCAGACCGCGACGGCGAGCTCACCCGGGCCCGGCAGCTCGGCGGCCCTGACGCCGGCCTCGGGCGCACGGAAGCGGAAGAAGTCGTGGCTGAGATCGAGCAGGATCCCGGCTCCGTCCCCGGTGGTCTCATCGGCCCCGGCGGCCCCCCGGTGCTCGAGTCGGTCGAGCGCGATCAGGCCGCGGGCGACGACCTCGTGGCGTGGCGAGTTGTCGAGTCGCGCGACCGCCGCGACCCCACACGAGTCGCGGTCCATAGCGGGATCGTGGACGCCGCCCGCGAACGCGGGGCGAGGGGTCGGGTCGATCGGTCGCTGCTTCATGGTTCGAGGGTCACAGGGTCACAGGGCAAAATGGTTCGCGAGAGCCTTGCCGAGTGGCAACCGGCCGCTGTCCATTGACGCCTGGACCACCTCTCAGGAGGTTGGGGCGCGGCCGATTACACCCCGCGTGGCACCGGCGAAGACGGACGGATTCGCGGCGCTTTGAACCCGCCATGGTACCGGCAGCAGGCGATCGGCGGTAGTTCTCGCAGGCGGCTAGGCGCGGCCCGCGTCGAGCAGTCGGCGCAGGAACTTGCGCGTCTCCGGCGCCTGCGGATCCTCGAGAACCTGCTCCGGCGGACCGACCTCGACCAGGCGTCCCTCGTGCAGGAAGCCGACCCGGTCGGCGACCTCGCGCGCGAAGCCCATCTCGTGGGTGGCGAGCAGCATCGTCACGCCTTCGTCCCGGAGCTCGCGGACCGCCCGCAGGACGTCGCCGACGAGCTCGGGGTCGAGCGCGCTGGTGATCTCGTCGAGCAGCATCGCCCGCGGCCGCGTCGCGAACGCCCGGGCGATGGCCACGCGCTGCTGCTGGCCGCCCGACAGTCGCCCCGGGTTGTCGTCCTCCCGGCCCCCGAGCCCGAAGCGGGCGAGCAGCTCGCGAGCTGCGTCCTCGGCCTCCGATCGGGACATGCCGTGGCCCTTGTGGATGCCGAGCACCACGTTGTCGAGCACGCTCAGGTGCGGGAACAGGTTGTAGGCCTGGAAGATCAGGCCGAGCCGCCGGCGCACGCTGACCGGGTCGACCGAGGGATCGGTGATCAGCTCGCCGTCGAGGAAGATGTCGCCGTCGTCGATCTCGTTCAGGAGGTCGACGCAGCGCAGCAGGGTCGACTTGCCCGAGCCCGAGGCGCCGATCAGGGCGACCGACTCGTGCTCTTCGATCGCGAGATCGATGCCCCCGAGCACCGCGAGGTCCCCGAACGACTTGGTCACCTCGCGCAGCTCGATCACGGGCGGGCTCATCGGTCCTGGCTCCGCTGCCAGCGATCGAGCATCCGCGCCAGCGGGATCGTCACCGCCAGGTAGAGGAGTGCGGCTCCGAGGAGCGGGGTGTAATTGAAGTCGGTCGCGGTCGCGATCTGCGCCTGCCGGAAGGCCTCGCCGGTGACTCCGATGATCGCGATCAAAGCGACGTCCTTCTGGAGCGCGATGAAATCGTTGAGCAGTGGCGGGCCCACCGACCGAACCGCCTGCGGCAGGACCACATGCCGCATCGACTGTCGCTCGGTCAGGCCGACCGCGAGCGCGGCCTCCCTCTGGCTCGGGTGCACCGATCGCAGGCCCGCTCGGTAGACCTCCGCGACGTAGGCGCCGTAGGAGAGGGTCAGCGCGACGCCACCGAGGATCACAGGTTCGGTCGGCAGCCAGTCGAGAGCGCCCCCCGACGCGGTGCTGCTGCTGACCAGGGCCGGCACGCCGAAGCCGATCAGATAGACGAGCAGGATCGTCGGGATCCCGCGGAACACGTCCGTGTAGACGACGGCGATCAGGCGCAGCGGGAACAGGGCAGGGGCGACCGAGGTCCTCGCGAGGGCGACGATCAGGCCGAGGATCAGGATCGCCACCTCGGCCACCATGAAGACCCTGATATCGAGCCAGAAGGCCCTGAAGATGTCCGGGAACGACTCGCGGAAGACCTCCCACGAGAAGAAGGTGCGCTGGACGTCCTCCCAGCCGGGGCTCGTGAAGATCGCCAGCGCGAGCCCGCCGAGCACGACCACGGTCGAGACCGTGGCGACCAGGAGCCCGCGCCGATCGCGGCGCCGGCGTTCGGCCGCGCGCTCGGCGCGCCGGTCGGTCATTCCCCCGCTCGCTGTCGGGGTGGCCGGTGCTACTCGAGCACCGGGGCTTGGGCTACGTCCTTGATCCAGCGCTGGTTGAGCTCCTCGAGCTCGCCCGTCGACTCGAGCTCATCGACGGCGGCCGAGACGCAGGCGGTGAGCGGAGAGTCCTTGGCCAGCAACGCGCCCCACTCATCGCCGCCGGGGGCCGGGAACTGGCCGACGATCTCGCCCTTCGGCACCTGGACCGCGGTCAGGAAGAAGGCGGTCGGCACGTCGACGACGATCGCGTCCACCTGGCCCTGCTTGAGGGCGCTGACCACATCGTTCGACGTGTCGAAGACGCGCGGCTCGCTGCTCGGCTGGATCGTGGCCTCGACCGCCTCGAGGCTGGTCGTGCCGATCTGCACGCCGATGCTCGCGTCAGCGAAGTCGGCGAGGCTGGTCGCGTTCTCGAAGCCCGACCCCTTGAGCGCGACCAGGGCCTGGTCGGCGGTGTAGTAGGGCGAGGAGAAGTCGACCGCCTGGGCCCGCTTCGGCGTGATCGAGATCTGGTTGACGTCGAAGTCGAAGTCCTTCGGACCCGGGCGATAGGAGGAGTTGAACGGCTCGACCACCCACTTGACGTCGCCCTCGGCGTAGCCGAGCTTGTCGGCGATTGCGTAGGCGACGGCGCTCTCGTAGCCCTGCCCGTTGCTCGGGTCGTCGTCCTCGAAGTACGGCGGGAACGCGGGCGAGTCGGTGGCGACGGTCAGCGTTCCCGAGCTCAGCGTTTCGAGCGAGTCGGGGGTGCATTCGTCGAGCGAGACGGCCGCCGCGGTCGTGCCGCTGCCGTCGGTGCTGCCGCCGGAGTCGTCGTCACCGCAGCCCGCGAGAATCAGCATCGCGGTCGCGGCGAGCAGGGCGAGCAGCGGAACCAGGGGGCGGCGTTTACGCACTTCGGGACCTCACTGAGCTGAGCGGGACGGAACGGCGGCAATCCTACGCATCTGCGCCGCTCTGCGGCGCCCGATCGGTAGCCTGGGTCCTGTGCCCGAGCTGATCCACACCTGCTACCGCGTGCTCGACCTCGACCGCTCCGTCTCCTTCTACGAGAAGCTCGGCCTCGAGGAGACCGGGCGGATGCCGATCCGCGACGAGGCGACGAACTGCTTCATGGGCCTGCCCGGCGACGGTCCCCGGCTCGAGCTGACCTACAACCACGATGTCACCGAGCCCTACGAGATCGGCACCGGCTACGGCCACATCGCGATCTCGGTCGATGATCTCGACGGCACACTGGCGGCGCTGGCCGAGCTCGGGATCGAGCCCGAGAAGCCGCCCTACACCGTGCGTGAGGGCGGCTCCCGGCTCTGCTTCGTCCGCGACCCGGACGGGTACCGAATCGAGCTGATCGAGAGCACCGCCTAGCGAGGCGGGACCGACGTGGCCGAGCCAGCGCAGCGGGCGCCGAACGGGGGTTCCAGCGTGCCGCCCGGAGGGCTTCCGCCGGGGCCGCGGATGCCGAAGGTGCTGCAGACGCTCGGCTGGTGGGCTCGCCCGACCGCCTTCCTCGAGCAGTGCCGGCGACGCTACGGCCGCCGCTTCACGATCCGGTTCGCGGGCGAGCGCCCGTTCGTCCTGATCTCCGATCCGGCTGAGCTCAAGCAGCTGTTCACCGCGCCGCCCGATGTGCTCCATCCCGGGGAGGGGGCGCGGATCCTCGAGCCGGTCGTCGGGCCGAACTCGATCCTGCTGCTCGACGAGGACGCGCATATGAGTCAGAAGCGCCTGCTGATGCCGGCCTTCCACGGCGAGCGCATGCAGGCGCTCTCGGCCCTGGTCACCGAGATCGCGCGGGCCGAGATCGAGCGCTGGCCGCGCGGCGAGGCGCTCCCGATCCACGCGAGGACGCAGTCGCTGACCCTCGAGGTGATCCTCCGCGCGGTCTTCGGGCTGGACGCCGGCTCGAGGCTCGAGCAGTTGCGCGGCGCCCTGACCGAGATGCTCGACTTCGGCCTCAACCCGATCAGCCTCGTCCCCCAGGCCCAGCGCGCGCCGTTCGGCCGCGGCCCCTGGGCGGGCTTCGTCCGCGCGCGCGCTCGGGCCGACGAGCTGATCTACGCCGAGATCGCGGAGCGCCGCCGGGCGGGCGCGGCCGGCGGCGACGACGTGCTCGCGGCGCTGCTGCCGGCCACCCACGACGACGGCACCCCGATGTCCGACGAGGAGATCCATGACGAGCTGCTGACCCTGCTGGTGGCGGGCCACGAGACGACCGCCACCTCGCTCTCCTGGGCGCTGGAGCGCCTCGCTCGCCACCCCGAAGTGCTCGCCCGGCTCCACCGGGAGGTCGAGGCCGGCGACTCCGACGAGTATCTGACCGCGACGATCCGCGAGGTGCTGAGGCGGAGGCCGGTGCTGGCGAACGCGGCGCCGCGGACGACGAAGAAGCCCTGCGAGGTCGGCGGCATCACCTATCCGGTCGATGTGCACCTGATCGCCAGCGCCTGGCTCGTCCATCACGATCCGGCGGTCTACCCGGATCCCTATGTCTTCAGGCCGGAGCGCTTCCTCGATGCCGATCCCGGGACCTACACCTGGATTCCGTTCGGTGGTGGCAGGCGACGCTGCATCGGCGCCAACTTCGCGCTGATGGAGATGTCGATCGTGCTCAAGGAACTGCTCCGCGCGACCGAGATAGAGGCCTTCGGCGCCGCCTTCGAGCCGGCACGGCGCCGTGCGATCACGGTCGCTCCGGCCCGCGGCGCGGTCACCACGCTGAAGCCTCGGCGCGCTCGGGTGGCCCGCTCCGGGGCCGCGGTCAGCGGGGCCTAGGCGCCGATCCCGGCCGCGAGCAGCCGCTCGCGCAGCGCTCCCATTGCCGCCAGCAGCGAGATCCGGGTCCGGATGCCGACCGGACCCGGCTCCCCGTCCCTCTCGCGGGCGATCATCGCGACGTTGACCAGGGTCCGCTCCGGCCCACGCCAGGTCCCCCAGGGTGAGGTCCGGTACTCGGCGCCGAGCACGAGCTCCTCGGTCAGCTCGTCGATCGCGCCGCCGGCGCCCTCGGGGACGTGCCGCATCAGGTACTCCCAGTAGCCGGCCAGCTCCTCGAGCCGCTCGAGACCGCAGAGCGGCCCGTGGCCGGGGACGATCGTCTCGGGCTCCAGGGCGGCGATTCGCTCGAGCGCGGCGACCCAGTTCTTCGCCGGGCCGGCCCACATGATCGGCGTCACGCCGCTGAACACGATGTCGCCGCTGAAGATCACCGCGGCATCGGGAACCCGGACGATCGCGTCGCCGGGCGTATGCGCGGGGCCGACCTCGATCAGCTCGAGCTTGCGGCCGCCAACCTCGAGCTCCAGCTTTCCGTTGAAGCTGCGGGTAGGCAGCCGCGGCGCGCAGCCTCCGAAGTCGTAGGCGGAGAGCGCCTCGCCGAACGCCGCAAGGCCGCGAAGGCGGTCCTTGCCCGGCAGGACCGGCAGGTCGGCGACCGCGCCGGCCAGCCTCGGCAGGGGCCGCATCCTCGTCAACATCGAGGGCGGCTCCTCCGCCATCTGGGCGGCGGCGCGTTCGGTCGCGATGATCTCGGCCCCCCCGAGCAGCCCGTTGCCGTACCAGTGGTCTCCGTCCCCGTGGGTATTGACCAGGGTGCTGATCGGGGCACCCTCCCGCGCCGGCGCAAGCCCGTCGAGCATCCGCCGGGTCAGCCGTTCGTCCCAGAGGGTGTCGATCAGCACGCTCGCGCCGTCGCCGACGACCAGCCCCGCGTTCGACTCGCCCAGGTCGCCGTTCGGCTGGATCCAGGCGAACGCCCCGGTGCCCGCCTCCCGCACGCCGCCATCGAACTGCGGGTGGTTGCCGAGCGGGGTGAGGGGCTGATCGGTCAATGCCTGCGAGGCCTCCATCGGGCGGGACGCTAGCAGTGGTTCGAGGCGGTCGAGCCCGGTCCACTAGCGTGCCGGCGATGACCGCGGACGAGTGGAGAGGCTGGATCTCGGACGGCGCCGAGCGGATCGCAGCGCGCGCCGAACGCGACCTGGCGGCGCTGGTCGACGTCTCCTCCCCCTCGGGGGACATCGAGGCGGCCGAGTCGGTCGTCGCGGTCGCGACGGCGCTGCTGCCCGAGGGCGTCGAGGTCGAGCGTCTCGAGTGCTCCTCGCCCGATCATGCCGAGGACCTGCTCGCCCGCGTCGCCGGCACCGGCCGCGGCCGGTTGCTGCTGCTGGGCCATCTCGACACCGTCGTTCCCCACGGCTCCCACCATCCGCTGCGACGGGACGGCGAGCTGCTCCGGGGCCCGGGAACGATCGACATGAAGGGCGGCGTCGCCCTCTCGCTCGGGGTCATGCGGGCGCTGGTCCAGCGCCCGGAGCTGTTTGCCGAGGTGGTGCTGCTGCTCGTCGTCGACGAGGAGTGGCGGGCTGCCCCGTTCGCCCACGCGCCGCGGTTTTCCGCCTACGACGCCTGCCTCTGCTTCGAGGGTGGCGAGCTGACCGCCGATGGCGATGATGCCGTGGTCGTTGCCCGCAAGGCTGCCGGGACGATCAGAATCGAGGCATCGGGCCGCGCGTCGCATTCGGGCTCCGAGCCCGATGCGGGTCGTAACGCGCTGCTCGCGCTCTCGCGGGTGGCGGCGCTGGCCGCCGGCCGCCACGACCCGAACGGGGGAGAGCGCCTGACGGTCGTACCGACGATCCTCCGCTCCGGCGAGGCCTTCAACGTCGTGCCCGGCGAGGGCGAGCTGTTTCTCGATGTTCGGGCGGCCGGGCTCGCGGCGGTCGAGGCGCTGCTCGAGGCGCTGCCCGACGAGATCGACGGCGTCGCGCTGGGGGCCGAGATGATCCGCCGCTGGCCGGCGATGGACATGCTCGACGAGGCGCGGGCGCCGCTGGCGCGCGCTGTCGACCTGCTCGGGCGGCCGATCGCCGGCATCGAGCGCGGCGGAGCCAGCGACGCGAGTCACCTGGCGGCAGGGGCGCCGCTGCTGGCGATCGACGGACTCGGGCCGCTCGGTGGCGGCTCGCACGCCCCGGACGAGCACATCGTCGCCGCCTCGCTGCGCTCGCGGGCGGAGGTCGCGCTGGCGCTCGTCGCCGCGGTGCTCGAGGCTCGGTGAGCTTCGCCTCGGCGCCGGACGCCGCCTTTCGCAATCATGTCCTGGCCAGGTGGCCAATGAGGCTTTTCAGCAGCAACCGATAGGAGATCGCGAATGGCGCGCAAGCAGGTCAAGTCCGTGTCCGGCAAGGTGGTGGCGATCACCGGGGGCGCCCAGGGGATCGGCAAGTCAACGGCCGGCGCCCTGATCAGGCGCGGCGCCCGGGTGGCGATCGGCGATCTCGACCTCGAGCTTGCCGAGAAGACCGCTGCCGAGCTTGGCGGCAACTGCGTCGCCTTCGGGCTCGACGTGACCAGCCGGCAGAGCTTCGCCGCCTTTCTCGATCAGGCCGAGAAGGAGCTGGGGCCGATCGATGTGGTGATCAACAACGCCGGCATCATGCCGCTGAACATGCTGGCCGACGAGAGCGATGAGGTTGCCAAGCTCCAGGTCGACATCAACCTGCACGGCGTCATCTTCGGGACCAAGCTCGCGATCGCCCGGATGGTGCCTCGGCGCACCGGCCACATCGTCAACATCGCCAGCCAGGCCGGCAAGGCGGGCTTCGCGGGGGGCGCGACCTACTGCGCGACCAAGCATGCCGTCGTCGGCCTCTCGGAGGCAGCTCGGCAGGAGCTGCGCGATACCGGCGTCGAGGTCTCGGTCGTGATGCCGGCGGTCGTCAACACCGAGCTCGGCTCCGGTCTGCACGAGGCCCGCGGGGTGAAGACGCTCGAGCCCGAGGAGGTGGCCGAGGCGATCGTCGAGGCGATCGAGACCAACCGGTTCGACGTCTGGGTGCCGCGGAACACGGCCGCGATCGCGACCGTGATGAACGTCGTCCCGCGTCGCGGCCGGGAGGCGATCGCGCGGTTCCTGAAGGCCGACACGATCCTCGCGACGCCGGACAAGGGCGCCCGCGCCGGATACGAAGACCGCGCCGCCCAGAGCCAGTCCGACGACGCCGCGGCAGAGGCGGCGGAGGCGGAGGAAGCCACCAAGGGCTGAGGGGGGAGCGGGCGGCCACCCGGCCGCCCCTCGATCGTCCCGGTGGGCCGGTCTCAGCCCCCGGCGGTGTAGTTGACCAGCGTGCCGCGGCCGCCGTCGCCGTCGGTGTGCACGCTGAGCACCGGCCCGACGTCGCGGGCGTAGAACTTCAGCTCCTGCACCTTCGGCTCGGTCGGGACCAGGTCCCGGGTCATGACGACATCGTCGAAGAACCCGAACGGCACCTCGACCTGCTCCTGGCCGACCGTGATCACCCCGGCCCGGTCCTCGGCCTCTCCCGCGTAGTACTCCTGCCGGTAGTCCATGCCGGGCTGCGGATCCGCGGGCATCGCGATCCCGGCCTCGGCGCCGTCGACGCCGGCCTCGAAGGCACCCTGCCGGCTCGTCACCTTGCCGTTCCTGTACTCAGCGGTGTCCTCGCCCAGGTACCAGACGTTGCCGGCTGAATCCTGCGCGTACCAATCGTCGGTGATCTCGATCGGCTCACCGCCGGCCGTGACCACATCTCGCACGACTCGCGCCTCGACGCCGTTGGCGATCGTCTTCGTCTTGTCGGTCACCTCGACGACGACCCTCTGACTCTCGCCCTTGACGTTGGTCTCCTCGTAGACCCACCTGCTGCCGGGGCTCATCGGCCACCACGGATTGTCGATCTCGGTCGTGAAATCGGCCGGGTCAAGCGAGACCGGCTCGCTGCCCTGTGGCAGTTCCGCGGACGGATCGACGGACTCGACCATCGCCGTGGCCTCGTCCCCGCCGCAGGCCGCGAGACCCACGGAGGCGGCGATCAGCAGCAGCGCGGCGCCGGGCTTCAGCTTCGATCGTCGGTTCATCATCACTCCTTCGTCAGGGCCGTCAGGCGGCCGTTGATCCAGCTGGCCTGAACGTCTACGCAGGCTGAGTGAGAGCCCGATGAGAGCCGTCGCTCTCGGCGGCTTCGGCGAAGCTGATCCGCACCAGCGGGGGTGGGCCGGGGACGATCTCGGCGCCGCCGCCGTGCGCGCGGGCGATCGCCGCGACGATCGAGAGGCCGAGACCGGCACCGCCGGTGGTCCGTCCGGTATCGGCGCGGCTGAACCGCTCGAAGGCGCGCTCCCGGAAGCCGGGGGGGAAGCCGGCTCCCTGGTCGCCGACCTCGATCAGCAGCTCGCGGTCGCTCTCGATTCGGGCCGCCACGGTGACCGTGCCCGATCCGTGACGCAGGGCGTTGTCGATCAGGTTGCCGACCGCCTGCTCGGCCCGCAGCGGGTCGATCGCCGCGCGCAGCTCGGGATCAGCCGAGAGCTCGATCCGCCGTCCGCCGTCCGCCGCCTGCCGGTCGAAGCGGTCGATCACCCTGGCGAGCAGCCGCTCGACCTCGATCGGCTCCCGTCTGATCGGGATCTGGCCGCGGTCCGCCCGGGCGGCGATCAGCAGGTCGTCGGCCAGCCGGGCGAGCCTGTCGACCTCGCCCAGCGCCGAGCGGATCGCGGCTTGCAGCTCGTCGGGGCTGCGGGCGCCGTGGTCGGCCAGCTCGAGCTCCGCCTTGAGCACCGACAGCGGGGTCCGCAGCTCATGGCTGGCGTCGGCGACGAAGGCCTTCTCGCGCTCGAGCGCAGCCTCCAGTCGCTCGAGCATCGAGTTCAGGGTGACGGCCAGGGCGCGGAGCTCGTCATCAGCGGCCGGCAGTGGCAGCCGCTCCTCGCCGCCCTCGCCGCTGATCCCGTCGGCGCGCGCTCGCATCGCTTCGACCGGCAGCAGGGCGCGGCGGGCAAGCAGGTAGCCCGCTCCGGCGGCGAGCAGGAGCGCGATCGGGGCGCCGACCGCAAACGCGGCCGTCATCCGCGACAGGGTCTCGGAGCGATCCTGGTTGGCGGAGCCGGCGACCACGACCAGCGCGCGATCGTTCGCAGGCCCGGCGAGCACCCGGGCGTCGCCGTCGACTCCCGCGATCGACACGGTCGGCAGCAGCAGCGCGCCCTGAGCAGCTTGCTCGGCCTGCTGCGGATCGAGGGCGGTCCCCGAGCCCGGCGGCAGGGTCGACGAGAGCAGCCGCCCATCCTGATCGAGGATCTGCGAGAAGTTGTCCTCGGAGTCGAGGGCCGTCCGCAGCTTCGGAGCTGATCCCGGGGGGGTGCCGGCGACGACCCCGCGCAGCGCCGCGATCCGCGCCTGCAGCGACTCGTCGGCCGACTCCGTGAGCGCCGAATCGACCCGGACGTAGACGAACACGGCGGCCGCGACGAGGACCAGCATCAGCGCGACCGAGAAAGCGATCGTCAGCCGGGCCCGGATCGAGAGGCGGCGGAGCCGGCTCATTCTGCCCGGAGCCTGTATCCGGCCCCGCGGATCGTCTCCAGTGAGTCGGTCCCGAACGGCCGGTCGATCTTCTGTCGCAGGTAGCGGACGTAGACGTCAACGACGTTCGAACGGTTCTCGTAGTCGTACTCCCAGGCGCGCTCGAGCAGGTCGAAGCGTGAGAGGACCGCGCCCGGCCGGCGCATGAAGACCTCGAGCAGCGCGAACTCCTTGGCCGAGAGCGAGAGCTCATCCTTGCCCCGCCAGACGCGCCGCGCGGCTGGATCGAGGCGCAGGTCGCCGACCGCGAGCACCGTCGGCCGCTCGTGCGCGCCGCGCCGCGCGAGCGCCCGCAGTCGCGCCATCAACTCGGCGAACGAGAACGGCTTGGTCAGGTAGTCGTCGGCGCCGTGGTCGAGCCCGGCGACCCGATCCTCGACCGCGTCGCGCGCGGTCAGCATCAACACCGGTGCCCAGACGCTGTCCCGGCGCAGCCGCCCGCAGGTCTCGAAGCCGTCGATTCCCGGGAGCATCACGTCGAGCACGATCACGTCGTACGGAGTCACCCCGGCCATCACGAGCGCCTCCTCGCCGGTGGGGGCGACGTCGGCGGTGGCGCCCTCGTCGACCAACCCGCGGCGGATCAGCGCCGCCATCTTCGGCTCGTCTTCGACTATCAGGACCTTCATCGCCGCAGCCTCTTCCCCTTGGATGAGAGCAGGATGAGAGCCCCCGCGTCGACTCAGGGCTCTACTGCGAGGGTGCGAGCGCCGTCGAGTCGACCGGGACCTTCGGCGAGACGCGGCCGATCTTCCGCATGATCGCGAAGAACGCGGGCAGCTCCGGGTACAGGACCGGCTTGCCGGACGTGATCACCGCGGCCGAGAGCGCCCGCTCAGGATCGGCCCAGCCGATGATGTTGGTGAACCCGAGGTGGCCGAAGGCGTGTTCGGTGTCGGGCCCGTAGAGGCTGAGAACGCGAGCGCCGAGCATCATCCCGAGGCTGAATCGGGTCGGAAAGCCGAGGCTGTAGTCGATCTCCATGTAGGACTGCTCGGTCAGCGCCCTTCGCAGCGTTCGCCTCTCGAAGATCCGCTTGCCGTCGAGCTCGCCGCCGCAGCGCAGCAGCTCGAAGAAACGCGACAGCTCGTTCGCGGTCGTCACGGTGCTCGCCGCCGGGATCACCGAGGTCAGGAACTCGGGCTCGTTCGCGAGCCGGGCGGCGTCGCCGACCGACACCCCGAGCGCCCGCTTGAGCAGGCTCGAGAAAGGCGGCAGCAGTGGCGGCCCGGTGCAGTGGCTGCGCGCGACCGCATCGACGTCGGCTGCGGCGACGCCGTAGTTGGTCCAGCGGAAGTCGAGCGGGTCGAGGATCTCCTCGGCCAGAACCTCGCGGATCGATTTCCCGGTGACCCGGTGGACGATCTCGCCGATGATGTAGCCGCCGGAGATCGCGTGGTAGGCGAGCGAGGAGCCGGCCCGCGACTGCGGCTTCGCCTCGACCAGGATCTCGAGGATCGCCTCTCGGTCGTCGACGTTCTCGAGCTTGAACGCCTCGCCCGGGAGGTTCGGAACGCCGCCGCGATGGGAGAGGACGTGCCCGATCGTGATCGCGTCCTTGCCGTGCTTGGCGTACTCGGGGATGTAGTCCGCAACCCGGTCGCCGATGTGGATCTTGCCCTGCTGATCGAGCAGGTGAGCGAGCGACGCCGTCAGCGCCTTCGAAGCGCTGAAGATCACGTGTGGCGTCTCGGGCGTGTTGAGCACCGGTGCGGCGTCGTCGGGCTCGTCCGGCCCGACGCCCCTGGCCCAGCCGATCGCGCGATCGACGACGACGGCACCCTCGCGGCGGACGCAGAGGCTGATCGCCGGGTGGACGCCGCTGCGAAACAGGTTCTCGACGCTCGCCCAGATCCGTTCGACCGCGTCCCGATCGATGCCGCCCTCGGCGGGGTCTGCCTCCGCGCCCGTGGTCGTGATCGGCTCCAGGTCGCCGGGGACCTTGATCCGACGCAGCGGATCCGGCCCGACCGGGAGCCGGGGAATGCCGAGCCGCGGACTCATCGCGCCAATCTAGCGCCGGGCGGGGCGTGATCCGCAGCGACCGGCCGAGCGCTCAGGACTTCGACTTCTTCGCGGCCTGCTTCGCCGCCATCAGTGCCGCGGCCGCGTCCGGCACGTAGGTATTCGTGTCCCGCGGCGGCCTGATGTAGCCCCGATCGCTCTGTCGCTTCGGCAGCTCGATCACCCGCTCCGCGCCCCGCTCGTATGGGATCGCGGTGACCAGATGGCTGATGCAGTTGATCCTCGCGTTGCGCTTGATGTCGGATTCGACCACGTGCCAAGGGCACTCGTGGATGTCCGTGTGGACGAACATCTCGTCCTTGGCGCGCGAGTAGTCGGCCCACTTGCTCTGCGACTCGAGATCCATCGGCGAGAGCTTCCACTGCTTCAGCGGATCCGCGATCCGTGACTTGAACCGCCGCTCCTGCTCCGCGTCGGAGACGCTGAACCAGTACTTGATCAGGATGATCCCGTCGTCGACCAACATCCGCTCGAAGATCGGCGCCTGGTGGAGGAAGCGGCGGTGCTCATCGGGCGTGCAGAAGCCCATCACCTTCTCGACCCCGGCCCGGTTGTACCAGGAGCGGTCGAAGATCGCGATCTCTCCGGCGGCGGGCAGGTGGGCTACGTAGCGCTGGAAGTACCACTGGGTCCGCTCGCGCTCGGTCGGAGCGGGCAGCGCGACGACGCGGGCGATTCGCGGAGAGACGTACTCGGTGATCCGCTTGATCACGCCGCCCTTGCCGGCGGCGTCGCGGCCCTCGAAGACGAGTGCCACTCGCGCACCCTCGCGCTTCACCCAGTCCGCCATCACGACCAGCTCGGTCTGCAGGCGCAGCAGCTCCTTCTCGTAGAGCTTCCTCGGCAGCTTCTTGTCCGTCGCGCCGGCGCCGTTGGCGGCTGGCATCGTTCTCCCTTCGTCGTTCTCAGCTGGGCGGGATCCTTGCGGTTCGGCGCCGGAGACGCAAGCCGGTGCCGTTCATCGCGTCGTAAGCTCGGGCCGCGAAGCTCCTCCGATGCTGAGCCGACTGAGCCTGGCGATCGCCCTGACGGGGCTGGCGGTACTCGCGGTCGCGGTTGCGGCCGGCGCCGGTCAGCGCTCACCGAGTGCCGATCCGTCGGCGTCGGTCTCAGTGCCGGCGGGACCGGCCGCGGCGACCCCGCGGCGCGCCGTTCTGAGATTGCGCAAGACGCGGTTCGGCAAGGTGATCCACGAGAAGCGCTCGGGGCTCGTCGCCTACCTGTTCACGAAGGAGAGGAGCGCGAAGCCGGCCTGCTACGGAGCCTGTGCCAAGGCCTGGCCGCCGATCAAGACCCGCGGCCGCCCGCGGGCCGGGCGGGGTCTCGCGCAGCGGCAGCTGGGCACGACGAGGCGGCGCGGCGGGGCGAAGATGGTCACCTACAGGGGCCACCCGCTCTACTTCTACAAGCACGACCGGCCGGGAGAGATCCTCTGCAACGACGTATTCGAGTTCGGTGGTCGCTGGTTCGTCGTCGACCGGCGGGGCAAGACCCCCGCCGCAAGCTGAGGCGCTCAGCCCTCGGCCGGACGGCTGAAGGGCGAGATCTCGTAGGCCTTGCCGGGGATCCCGCCGATGATCAGCACCCGCACGCCCTCGTCGCCGGGAACCAGCTTGCGCTCCTGACCTGAGCCGACCCTCGCGTAGACGCCCGGCTCGAGCAGGTGTGTCTCGTCCCCGGCGGTCAGCTCGACGCTGCCCTCGAGCACGACTACGCACTCCTCCTGCCCGTCCTCGCCGTGGTCGTGGACGGGGTAGCCGTCGGCGTTCGCCGGCATTTCCAGGACCTGTACGCCGAAGCTGCTGAGGCCGAGGCTGTGGCGGAGCAGCTTGAACGCTCCACCGAAGGAGGTCTCGAGCTGATCCTCGCGCTTGACAGTTACGTCGGCCATCGATTCTCCGTTCCGGCGCTGCGCACCTTGCTTGGGCTGGATCGTGACGCTAGCGCGATCAGAGCTCGAGCAGCGCTCCGTCGGGGCCGAGATTGGTGATTCGCGTTCCGCCGATCTCCGAGCTGGTGCCCCAGCTCTCGTGGATGTGGCCGCACAGCGCCAGCTCCAGGTCGCGGCTCTCGATCGCCGCCGCGATCGCCGTGCTGCCGAGGTGATCGCCGGCCAGGCTCTGGTCGCAGTGCCCGAACGGTGGTGAGTGAACGATCAGAACCCCCTCGGATGGGCATCCCGCCAGCTCGTCGGCCGCCTGCTCCTCGGTCAGGTCGTAGCTCCAGTCCCAGGGGGTGGTTGGAATCCCGGCGCCGAGGCCGAAGAAGGTGCGGCCGTCGACCTCGGCGCTGGAGCCGTGCAGCACTCGAGCCGCCGCCCACTCGGCGCAGGCTGAGCGGAGCGCGTCCTCGGTCTCGTTGTTGCCCGGAACGAGCAGCGTCGGGGTTTCGATCTGGGAGAGGGCTGCGATCGTGTCCTCGAGGCCGCGATGCTGGGAGGCGAAGTCGCCCGCGCCGACCACGAGGTCGACGTCGTCGCTTGCCGCCACCAGCCGCGCGGCTGTATCCCGATCACAGTGCAGGTCGCTGAAGGCGAGGATCCTCATCAGCCTGAATCCTGCCAGTACGTGGGCCGATGCAGCAGCTCGAGCTTGATCCCGTCGGGATCGGTGAGGAAGACGGCGTAGTAACCGGGGGTGTAGTCGTACTCGGTCGGCGGCGAGAGCAGCTCGCCCGCGCTGCCGCCGATCCACTCGGCCCGCTCGTCGACCGCGTCGCGGCTGGGGACGTCGATGCAGACGTGGTGCAGGCCGACCGAGTAGCGATCGTAGGGCTCCGGGCCCGGATCGGAGAGCGCCTCGCGGAGACCGATCGCCGAGACCCCCGAGCCGGGAACCGAGAGGTATTGGATCGTCTCGCCGCGCTCGCCGACGACCTCGTCGTGATCGGTCCAGCCGATCGGCCCGAGCAGCCCCCGGTAGAAGGGCAGGCTGCGCTCGAGCGAGCCGACGACCAGATCCACGTGGCTCAGCTTCGAGACGACCTCTGCCGCGTTCACAGCCCGGCCATCTTCGCACCTCGGCTCGCCGCTAGTCTCAACGGATGATGGAGGCCGCTACGCCAGAAGCCGAGGCTCCG
>CAWBNH010000013.1:0-666475 GCA_963790085.1 uncultured Solirubrobacterales bacterium | reverse complement strand
CGCTCGCGACCGATCGTCGCGGTCGGGCCGCGCAGGTCGCGCAGCGCCCGCCGCGCGAGCCAGCCGATCCCGGCCGGGCTGTCCTCGATCGCCTCGAGCACCTCGAGCCGATCCGGCGCCAGGCGGCCGGCTAGCCGCAGCCGCATCGCGGTCGTCGCGATGCGCACCCGGCAGTAGAGCTTGAAGTAGGGAACGCGCCAGCCGAGTCTGAATCCTCGTCCGCTCCAGCGCTCGTACCAGGTGGCCACCCGTTCGCCGAGAGGGGCGCTGAAGCGACCGGCTCCGTTCGCCTGCAGGTAGCCGAGCGCCGCCTCGTCATGCTGGACGTAGTCGTAGAGCGGCTCGTCGACGTAGGAGATCGGGCCGAGCGCCATCGCCACCTGGCCGATCCAGTGGTCGTGGAAGGCGGCGCCGTGTCGCGGCGGGAACGGCAGCACGTCGTCGAGCAGCGACGCCTCGAACAGCGAGGCGGCGCCCGTGACGGTGTTGGCGATCACCTCGGAGCCGAAGTCGGTGTGGTTGACGGGCCGGAAGCCCCAGTAGGTGTCGGCGACGACGCGACCGGAGCGGGTCGTGATCCGCATGTCGCTGAAGACGAGCCGCGCGCCGGGCTCGAGGCCGGCGAGCAGGCGCTCGAGCTTGTCGGGCCGCCAGCGGTCGTCCTGATCGCTGAGGGCGACGTGCGTCGCGGCAGGGGGAACCATCGCCAGCGCCCGCTCGAAGTTCGCGTAGAAGCCGGCGTTCTCGCCGGCCCAGGAGACCGCGAAGCGGGGATCGCCCTCGACGGTTCGCGAGATCGCCGCGCGCGCACCGGGCGAGGAGCAGTCGTCGCTGATCAGGCAGATCCAGTTGCGGTGGGTCTGGGCGCGGATCGACTCGACCTGCGACTCGAACATCGCCGGGTCGGGGTCGTAGGTGGCCATGCAGATCGCAACGAACGGGCCCTCGTCGCTCTCGGGACGGGCGTCGCTCGACGCCGCTCGCTCGACCTGCGGAACGAGAACGATCTCGCCGAGCGGGGCCTCGGTCCGATCACCGTCGGCCAGGGTCGCTCGCAGGGACAGCGCGACGCTGCGCTCCGACTCGACGGCCGCGATCGGCAGGATCGCCCACCAGTAGTCGCTGCCGTGCATCCGCGGCGGCGCCAGACCCCAGCCGAGCGCCGGGATCGGCTCGTCGGCGAGAAGGACTTCGAGGCCGGCGATCTCGCGATCGACGCCGGGCCGGCAGCGACCGTCGACGAACAGCGCCGTGCCCCCGCCGGTCGCGAGCCGCCCCGGAAGCGGGGTCACCGTCTCGGTCGCGAGCTCTGACGTGGGCGCGGTCACGGGGCGAGGATCGCACAGCCCAGGCCGTGCGCTCGGGGTGAGGAGCCGCGCGGGGCGCACCTATCCTCCCCTGATCGCCGAGTCCTCGCACGGGCTCGCCGACATGTTGAGCTGGATCGACGACGGCGAGGAGGTCGAGATCCTCGCGCTGCACGCGACCGAGCCCCACCGCGGCGCCGGCACCGCGCTCGTCGAGGAGCTGGCAGCCCGATGCGGCCGCATCGGCCGCCGCGCGCTCACCGCCGCGCGACCACCGACAAGTCGACGCTCTCCGCTTCTACCAGCGCCGCGGCTTCCGGCTGCGGGCGCTGCGCCCGGGCGCGGCAGAGGACAGCAGGGCCCGGCATGGGCCCGAAATCCCGACCCACGGCGAGCACGGGATCGACATCCGCGACGAGCTCGTGCTCGAGCGCGAGCTCTGAGCCCGCCCCGCTCCCTGCCGCCCCCGTACAATCACGCGCCCCGGCACGAGCGCACCGCCCGGCGCCGGCGATCAGATGCGCGAGAAGACACCCGAGACATACGAGGAGAAGCTCGCCTACCTGCGCGAGCTGCGGGAGGCGGCGATCCACTCGGCCTCCGAGGCCGCGGTCGAGAAGCAGCACGCGAAGGGCAAGCTGACCGCGCGCGAGCGGATCGAGAAGCTGCTCGACCCCGGCACCTTCGAGGAGCTCGACACCTTCGTCCGTCACCGGACCTACGACTTCGAGATGCAGAAGAACCGGCCGTGGGGCGACGCCGTCGTCACCGGCTACGGCGAGATCGACGGCCGCACCGTGTTCGTCTTCAGCCAGGACTTCACCGTCTTCGGCGGCTCGCTCGGCGAGGTGATGGCCGAGAAGATGGTCAAGGTGATGGACATGGCGGCGAAGGTCGGAGCGCCGGTGATCGGCATCAACGACTCCGGCGGCGCCCGGATCCAGGAGGGCGTCGTATCGCTCGGCGCCTACGGCGACGTCTTCGTCCGCAACGTCCAGTGCTCCGGCGTGATCCCGCAGATCAGCGTGATCATGGGGCCCTGCGCGGGCGGCGCCGTCTACTCGCCGGCGATGACCGACTTCATCTTCATGGTCAAGGAGACCTCGCACATGTTCATCACCGGCCCCGACGTGATCAAGACGGTCACCGGCGAGGAGGTCGAGTTCGAGGAGCTCGGCGGCGCGATGAGCCACAACACGAAGTCCGGCGTCGCTCACTTCGCCTCCGAGGACGAGGAGAGCTGTCTCGCCGACGTCCGCTATCTGGTCGGCTTCCTCCCCTCCAACAACCTCGAGCTGCCGCCACGCGTCGAGCCCTACGACGACCCCGAGCGAACCGAGGAGGGGCTCGGCACGATCGTCCCGGCGGACCCGCAGAAGCCATACGACATGCGCGACGTCGTCCACCTGGTCGTCGATGACGGCGAGTTCTTCGAGGTCCACGAGCACTTCGCCCAGAACATCATCTGCGGCTTCTCCCGACTCGACGGGATGCCGGTCGGGATCGTCGGCAACCAGCCCAAGCACCTCGCCGGCGTGCTCGACATCGAGTCCTCGGAGAAGGCGGCGCGCTTCGTCCGCACCTGCGATGCCTTCAACGTCCCGCTGATCACCTTCACCGACGTTCCCGGCTTCATGCCCGGCACCGACCAGGAGTGGAACGGGATCATCCGTCACGGCGCGAAGCTGCTCTACGCCTTCACCGAGGCGACGGTGCCGAAGCTGACCGTGGTCACCCGCAAGGCATACGGCGGCGCCTATGACGTGATGAACTCCAAGCACATGCTGGCCGACTTCAACTTCGCCTGGCCGACGGCCGAGGTCGCCGTGATGGGCCCGGAGGGGGCGGTCAACATCATCTACCGCAAGGACCTCGCCTCCTCACCGACCCCGGAGGAGCGGCGCCAGAAGCTGATGGACGACTACAAGGCGCGCTTCGCCAACCCCTACTCGGCGGCGGAGCGCGGCTACATCGACGACGTGATCGAGCCGTCCGAGACCCGGCCGAAGCTGATCCGGGCGCTGCGCACCCTGCAGACCAAGCGGGTCGAGCAGCCGAAGCGCAAGCACGGCAACATCCCGCTGTAGCGCCGGCGGCGGCTCAGCCGAACTCGATCCGGAGCGCCGCGACGGCCCCGGAGGTAGCTGCCTCGTAGGCGGCGATCGCGATCGCCAGGTCCTGGATCGCGAGGCCGGTCGAGTCGAACAGCGTGATCTCGTCCTCGGAGCGGCGCCCCTCGGCCTCACCGGTGAGGACGGCGCCGATCGGCGTCACGTCGGCTTCCGAGATCTCGCCGCGCCCGGCCGGCCCCGCCAGCTCGCCGCCGCCGGAGGCCTGCCGCCACTCGTCGCAGAACAGCCGGCAACGGAGCAGCTCCACGGGCTCGAGCTCGGCCTTGCCGGCGGCGTCGGCCCCGAGAACGGCGACGTGGGCGCCGGGGACCAGCTCGCCGCCGCGGACCACCGGCCGCTCTCCCGACGTCACCGTCGCGACCACCTCCTGGGCCACGGCCTCCTCGCGGCTGCCGACCCGCCAGCCGAGCTCGCGGCAAGCTCCTCGGCGCGGTCGGGACGCAGGTCGGAGCAGACCCCGGGGCCGAATCCGGCCGCGGCCAGCGCGGCCACCTCCTGGGCACGCCTCCTCGCGCGGCCGACCCGCCAGCCGAGTTCGGCGGCAAGCTCCTCGGCGCGGTCGGGACGCAGGTCGGAGCAGATCCCGGGGCCGAATCCGGCCGCGGCCAGGCAGCGGGCGGCCCAGGCGCCGTTGACGCCACAGCCGATCACGCCGACGCGGGCCCCGCGCCGCCGGGCGAGAACCTCGGCGGAGACCGCCGCAGCGGCGCCGGTGCGCAGCGACGTCACCGCGGCGCAGTCGAGGATCGCCAGCAGCTCGCCGGTGACCGCGCTCGAGAGCAGCAGGGCCCCGGTGACGACCGGCAGGCCGCGGTCGGGGTTGTGCGGAAACGAGGTCACCCACTTCAGCGCGGCGTAGCCGCCCCCCCGTGCCGGCATCGCCCGGAAGTCGCCGTCCGGGGGCGCGCTGACGTAGACCTTCGGCGGCATCTCCCATTCCCCCCGGCGATGGCGCTCGAAGGCCGTCCGGGTGAGCTCGATCGCCCGGTCGGGAGGGACCGCCGCCAGGACCGTTTCGCTGTCGAGCATCAGCGTGATCGGTCCATTCAACCGCGCCGCCGCGAGTAAGGTTCGGCGCATGAGCTTCGCCGGCAACGGAAATCGCAGGCCCCCGAGACCCCGGATCGAGATGCTCGGCCCCGCCGCCCCCGACGAGGCGGCCGCGATCGTCGCCGCGGTCGAGCGGTTCCTCGCGGAGACGGCCCCGGCCCCGGCCCCCGACAAGCGGGCGAACCCCTGGCAGCGTGCGGCGCTGCTCGAGGGCGTCAGCGCCAAGGATGCCGTTGCCTCTCCGTGGGGCGAGGCGACGGCCTGGGGCGAGCGTCAGAGCAGGCGCACGTAGGCCCGCGGGCCTGCCCGGGCCGGACGCCCGGCGGCAGTTGCCGAGAACGGATACAACGTCCACTCCAAGCACCCGATCGAGGAGGGCCCCGTGGCAGTAGTGAAGATCATCGAGTTGGTCGGCAGCTCGAAGGTTTCGACCGACGATGCGGCGCGCCAGGCGCTGAACAGCGCCCAGGGCTCGCTGCGCAACATCCGCGCGGTCGACATCGTCAGCACCGGCCTGCGCGGCGAGAACCTCGACGAGTATCGCGCCCACGTGCGGGTCGCCTTCCTGATCGAGGGCTCCGAGGTCGACTGAGGCAGACGGCCTCGCTCGAGATCGGGCCGGGCGTAAATATATAAAAGTCGGTCAGGTTTAGGTACTTTGATACCGTTCGGGTGGTACAGGCACCGACCACCCAGGAAACCCAGGGGGACCGATCTTCGATGGAGCCGACCGCGGCAGCACTTCCAAAGGCCAAGGGCACCGAGGCCGACCTCGATCAGGACCTCGACAAGCGGCAGCGGGGCAAGGGCAGGCTCGGCTCGCGTGAGAACCCCGAGGTCTACGACAACGTCCCCGGCCATGTGATCCCGATCCTCGCCGACGAGTTCGAGGACTTCGATCAAGAGGCGGACAGGTTCCTGGAGGGCGAGCTCGCCGAGGATCAGTTCATCGGCTTCCGGCTCAAGCAGGGCGTCTACGGCCAGCGTCAGCCCGACGTGCAGATGGTCCGGGTGAAGCTGCCGCTGGGCGGCGTCACACCCGAGCAGATGGACTCGTTCGCGGAGGTGATCGAGCGCTGGGCCCCGCTCAACAAGGGCCACATCACGACCCGCCAGAACATCCAGATCCACCACGTACCGCTGCGTGACATGAAGGAGCTGATCAAGGTGATCAGCGCCTCGGGGCTCTCCAGCCGCGAGGGCTGCGGGAACACCGTCCGCAACGTGACGGGCGATCCCTACGCCGGCGTCTGCGAGGACGAGATCTTCGATCCGACGAACCACGCGATCGCCTACGTGCGCTACTTCGTCCGGCACCCGACGACACAGCTGATGCCACGCAAGGTGAAGACCGCGTTCACCTCCTCCGACGCTGATCGCGCGATCACCGGAATCCACGACATCGGCTTCATCCCGCGGATCCGCGACGGGGTCAAGGGCTTCGAGATCCGGGTCGGCGGCGGCACCTCGATCATGCCCCGGATCGCCCCGACGCTGTACGAGTTCGTCGCGGCCGACAACGGCGACTTCCTCAAGGTCTCCGAAGCCGTCTTCAGGGTCTTCGATCGTCAGGAGTGGCTCCGAGTCAATCGCGCTCGCGCCCGGATCAAGGTCCTCGTCGACAAGATCGGCATCGACGCCTTCCGCGAGATGATCGACCGCGAGCTGAGTGGCGGTTGGGTCGCCGAGCGGGACTTCTCGATCGATCACCTGATCGGTGAGATCGACGAGGAGCGCCGGGCGCCCGAGCGGCCGGCGGCCGTCAGCGGGCCGAACGGCGACCACTCCGCCTTCGAGGCATTCTGCGCCGACAACGTTCGGCCCCAGCGTCAGAAGGGCTTCTCGACGGTCGATGTCAAGGTCACGCGCGGCGATCTCGGGCCGGAGCAGTTCCGGGGTCTGGCGCAGCTGATGCGCGACTTCACCGGCGGCAATGCGCGGACGACGATCGGCCAGAACCTGGTCCTGCGCTGGGTCCGCGACGAGGCGCTCTACGACGTCTACCTGCGGCTCGGCGAGCTCGGGCTCGATCAGGCCGGAGCGAACACCGTGACCGACACGGTCAGCTGCCCGGGCACCGACTCGTGCAAGCTCGGGATCACCTCGTCGATGGGCCTCAACCGGGCTCTCGAGGAGCGGGTGACCGAGATGGAGATCGGCGACGAGCTGAGCAAGCGGATCCACCTGAAGATGAGCGGCTGCCCGAACGGCTGCGGCCAGCACCACATCGCCAACATCGGCTTCTACGGCGCCTCGCTCAAGGTGGGCGGCCACCAGATGCCCGCCTACATCCCCCACATCGGCGGTGACGCCAGCGGCGGCGAGGTGGTCTACGGGACGCGACTCAAGGTCCGGCTTCCGGCCAAGCGCGTCCCCGACGCGGTCGAGCGCTGGATTCGCATGTACGAATCCGAGCGCACCGAGGGCGAGCAGTTCAACGACTACGCCGAGCGGGTCGGAACGGCGCGCTTCGAGCGCGAGATCGAGGAGCTCGCGCTGCCGGCCGAGTTCAGCCTCGACAACCTGCGCGAGTTCATCGACTGGGGACGCCGCGATCCCTACAAGGTCGAGCGCGGTGAAGGCGAGTGCGCGGTCTAGCCGCGCGCCCCGAGGCCGAGGAGAAGATGCCGACCGGCGTCACCCGAACCGGCAGCAGGCGGGCGCCGTCCGGCCTTGGTCCGCCTGCCGGCGGAGACCGGATCGCCGACCTCAGCGTCGGTCGGGTGCCGGGCGAGGCGAAGCCGCGGCGGCGGGCAACCGAGCTGAAGACGGCCGCGGGCGAGCTCGTGGACCCGCGCGAGGTCAATGCCGAGCTCGAGGCGCGCGACGCGGTCGAGACGATCCGCTGGGTGCTCGCGACCTTCCATCCCGGGCTCCGGTTCGCCACCTCGTTTCAGAAGACGGGCACGGTGATCATGGACATCGCGCTCCGGCTCCAGCCCGCGGCCCGGTTCTTCTATCTCGACACCGACGTGCTGTTCGAGGAGACCCTGGCGACGCGCGACGCGCTCGCAGCCCACTACGGGGTCGAGTTCGAACGCCACGCCGGAATCTCACTGCAAGAGCAGGAGGACCTCTACGGCGCTAACCTGTGGGACCGTCAACCGGACGCCTGCTGCGGGATTCGAAAGGTCGAACCGATGCGGGAGGCGCTCTCCGGTGTCGACTGCTGGGTGTCGGGGATCCGACGTGAGGACTCCGCCACCCGGGCCGGCGCGGCCAAGTTCGGCTGGGATCGGCGCTTCGGTCTGTGGAAGCTGAACCCGCTTGCAGACTGGACCGAGTCGCAAGTCTGGAACTACATCAATGCGAATGACCTTCCCTACAACCCGCTGCACGACGCCGGCTACCCCTCGATCGGGTGCACCCACTGCACGCGCCCTCCGGGCGCCGACGGTCACCCGCGCTCGGGGCGCTGGGCCGATGCCCACAAGACCGAGTGCGGGCTGCACGAGTAGCCGCGCCGCGACCCGGACCGGCGACTGAAGCCGGGCCCAGGCAGCAACCCATCCGAGAAGAACGACAGAGCTAGGAGCCAAATACCGATGAGCGACAAGTCCCTGACCCTTTCCGCGCGCCAGACCGCCGACTTCGAGCTGCTCGCAAACGGCGGCTTCGCCCCGCTCGAGGGGTTCATGGGCTACGACGACTGGAAGTCCTCGGTCGAGAGCATGACTCTCGCCGGCGGCGACGAGGTCTGGCCGATCCCGGTCGTGCTCGCCACCGACCTCGACGCCGCTGAGGGCGACGTGGTCGAGCTCAGCGCGTCCAACGGCAAGCATCTCGGCCGGATCCGCGTCAGCGAGGTCTTCGAGCGCGACGTGGAGAAGGAGGCTGAGCTCGTCTACCGGACCACCGACGAGGCCCATCCGGGCGTCGCGGCAACGTATGAGGAGGGCAACCGCTGCCTCGCCGGTGAGATCGAGGCCGACGACATGCCGGATCACGAGGAAGCGTTCATGAGCCGCTACTTCACGCCGGAGCAGTCCCGCCGGGAGTTCGCCGACCGCGGCTGGAAGCGGATCGTCGCGTTCCAGACCCGGAACCCGATCCACCGCGCCCACGAGTACCTGACGAAAGCGGCGCTGGAGGTCAGCGACGGCCTCTTCCTGCACCCGCTCATCGGCGAGACCAAGAAGGGCGACATCCCCGCCGACGTACGGATGAAGTGCTACGAGGTGCTGATGGAGAACTACTACCCGAACGACCGGGTGGTGTTGGGCGTCAACCCGGCCGCGATGCGCTACGCGGGCCCCCGCGAGGCGATCTTCCACGCGGTCGTGCGCCGCAACTACGGCGCCACGCACTTCATCGTCGGTCGCGACCATGCGGGGGTCGGCGACTACTACGGGACCTACGACGCGCAGCAGATCTTCGACGAGGTCGACATCGACAAGCTCGGAATCCGCCCGCTGATGTTCGAGCACACCTTCTGGTGCTACAAGTGCGAGGGGCTCGGCTCCCACAAGACCTGCCCCCACACGCCCGAGGATCGGCTCTTCCTCTCCGGGACCAAGGTCCGCGAGATGCTCGAGAACGGCGAGGAGCCGCCGCACGAGTTCACCCGACACGAGGTCGCCGCGATCCTGATCGACGCCTACAAGGACCTGTAGGCCCGACAGCCGGCCCCAGACCGAATCTCAGACACAGACAAGAGAACAAGGAGAACACTCACCATGTCCAACCCCAACGGCCCCAACGGCCCCAACGGCCATAAGGGCTTCACGCTTTGGATGACCGGCCTCTCCGGCTCCGGCAAGTCGACGATCACCGACGTGCTGATCGACACCTTCGAGGAGCGGGGGATCCCGCTCGAGGTGCTCGACGGCGACGTCGTCCGCGAGCACCTCTCCAAGGGCCTCGGGTTCTCGAAGGAGGATCGGGACACCAACATCGAGCGGATCGGGTTCGTGGCGGACCTGCTCTCCCGCAACGGGGTCCCGGTGATCACCGCCGCGATCTCCCCCTACATCGAGACCCGCGCCCACGTGCGTGAGATGCACGACGGCAACAGCACCTTCGTCGAGTGCTACATCGCCACCTCGCTCGAGGACTGCGAGGCCCGCGATACCAAGGGGCTCTACGCGAAGGCCCGCTCCGGCGAGATCCCCGAGTTCACCGGCGTCTCCGATCCCTACGAGGCCCCCGAGAACCCCGAGATCCGGGTCGAGACCGCGGACAAGACCCCCGAGGAGTCCGCGCAGGCGATCATCGACTACCTCGAGGCCGAGGGGCTGATCCCGGCCGCCTAGCGCGGCAGCGGTCAGCCGGACTTCGCGGGCGCGGTCGGCTGAAGCCGGCCGCATGCCCGCGGCCAATCGTTTTGGATACGGTCGTCGCGTGGGCGCTGAACAGACATCAACGGCGGAATCGATCTACCGGGGGGTCGCCGGCTTCGCGTTACTGATCGGCATCGGCGCACTGCTGTTCCCGCGAACCCTGCTGCGCATCTACGGGGTCGATGCCTCCGAGCTCAGCGGGGCAGGTGCACTGGGCTGGCGCCTGTTCGCCGTTCGCCACCTGGTGGTCGCGGGCGCCGCCCTCTCCGGCCACCGCCAGGCTCGCGACGTGGTTCTCGCGGTTCAGCTCCCCGACATCGCGATCTTCGCCCACTGCTACGCGACGCGCTCGATCCCGCGCCGGACCTCGATCCTGGCCCTCGCCAGCGCCGGCTCGGTGGCGCTTCTCTCCGCGATCGCCCGCGCGCGGGACTGACTCCGCGGCGATCGATGCCGGGTCCGGGCCGCAGGGCCGAAGAGCCGATCGAGGGCCACCCGGGGCTGGCGGGCGTCGTCGTCACCGCCGCCGCGGTGCTGGTCGTCGGCCTGATGATCGCCGCGATTCCGGCCCTGCGAGAGGCCGCCGGCAACGCGATCAGCGGCGACACCGAGGCGCTCCGCGCCAACCTCGAGGGCGCTGCCGGCGTGCTGACGCTGCTGGTCCTGGCGGCACTGCACTCGATCGTCTTCTATCCGGCGGAGATCGTCAACGCCGCAGCCGGCTTCGTCTGGGGGTTCTGGCTCGGGCTGCTGCTGGTGATGATCGGCTGGCTCCTCAACGCGCTGATCTCCTGGGAGATCGGCCGCCGCGCCGCACGGCCGCTGCTCTACCGGGCGTTCGGCGAGCGACGCTTCCTCAGCTACCAGGCGGTGGTCGAGCGCGGCGGGGCCTTCCTGCTGATCGCGATGCGGCTGATTCCGATCGTCCCCTTCAGCCTGTTCACGATCGTCGCCGGCGCCGCCCATGTCCCGCTGGGCCGCCTGATGTGGACGACCGCCGTCGGCTACCTGCCGCTGACGGCGCTGTTCGTCTACCTGGGGACGCAGCTGGAGGAGCTCTCACCAACCGACCCGATCCTGCTCGTCGGCGGCGGCGCGATCGTCATCCTGATCTATCTCGGGCATCGCCTGCGTGGGCGCCTGCTCGGCGAAGAGGAGGCCGGCTCCGGGGATCGGGCCGGGACGAACTAAGGCTTCGCCGGGGCCACCGGCTCGCCGAGCCCGTAGGTGTCGTAGGCGCCCCAACGGCTGAAGGTCTTGTGCGTCGGGCCGTGGAAGTCGCTGGAGGCGGTCGGGATCAGGTCGAACTCCTCGCAGAGCTCGAGGCAGTGCCGGGTCTGCTCAGCGGTATGGGGCGGGTAGTAGGTCTCGATCCCGTCGAGGCCGACCTCCTCGACGAGGCTCTGAACGAGGTCGCGGACCTGCTCGGGCTCGCTCACGTCCCAGTAGGGGTGAGCGACGACCGCGATGCCGCCCGCGTCGTGGATCAGACGAACGGCCTCCTCGGCGCTCGGCCACTCGCGGGAGACGAAGGCCTTCGCACCGGGAACCAGGTACTCCTCGAAGAAGGGACCGAGGTCTGGACCGGCACCGGCCGCCTTGGCGATGTGCGGGCGGCCGATCGCATCGGCGGCACCGGCCTTCGCGACGGCGGCCTCGAAGCTGACGTCGACCCCGTGCTCGTTGAGCTTGGAGATGATCGCCTTGGCTCGGTTGACCCGCTCCTGCTGCGCCCGATCGCAGGCGGGCTGGATCCGCTCGAGGTCGACCCAGTAGCCGCAGATGTGGAGATCCTCCGAGTACTTGTGCACGCATGACATCTCGATCGCCGGGATGCACTCGATGCCGAGCTCCTCGGCGGTGGCGATCGCCTCGGGGACACCCGCGACGCCGTCGTGGTCGGTGAGGGCCATCACCGTCACCCCGGCCTCCGCCGCCGCGCGGACGACGTCGGCCGGCTCCAGCTGGCCGTCGGACACGGTTGAATGTGACTGCAGGTCGATCACCGGCGACCATTCTTACCTACCCGGGCCCGAGGCAGCCGAATGCGCATCTCAGCCAAAGCCGACTACGCCGTCCGCGCGACGCTGGAGCTGTCGGCGAGCCCCGACGGGGCGCCGGTCAAGGGCACCAGGCTGGCGCAGGCGCAGGGGATCCCGCTGCAGTTCCTGGAGCAGATCATGCTCGAGCTGAAGCGGGCCGGGCTGGTCCAGACCAAGCGCGGCGCCCGCGGCGGCTACTGGCTCGCGAGACCCGCCGACGAGGTCACGGTCGCCGATGTGATCAGGGCCGTCGAGGGCCCGCTCGCCAACATCCATGACCTCTCGCCGGAGGAGACCTCCTACCCGGGGCCCGCCGAGCGGCTGCGCGACGTCTGGATCGCGGTCCGCGCGAACCTCCGGGCGGTGCTGGAGGAGGTGACGCTGGCCGAGCTCGTCCGCGGCGACCTGCCGGAGTCGGTGGCCGAGCTGATCGACCGCCCCGAGGCATGGATCGTTCGCGACACCGGCACACACGACGCGGTCTGATCAGCGTCGGCTACAATCCCGACCCGACTATTACGAGTAGTTAGGTCAACAAACTGCGCCCCTAACCCACCCGTTCAGCGGGGGCGCGCCGTCAACGCTCGCGTACGCCCCTCCCCATGGATCCCGCGCTAATCATCTTCGGCTTTGGCATCGGCCTGCTGGTCGGGATGACCGGCATGGGCGGCGCCTCGCTGATGACGCCGCTGTTGATCCTCGTCTTCGGCATCAACCCGGTCACCGCGATCGGGACCGACATCTTCTACGCCGCCGTGACGAAGACGGTCGGCGGCGTTCAGCACCTCCGCGCCAAGACCGTGCATCTCGGGCTCGCGTTCTGGATGGCCGTCGGCAGCGTCCCCGCCGCGATCGGCGGTGTCGTCGTGATCGAGGCGCTGAAGAGCAGCGTCGGCGAGCAGGAGCTCGAGGGGATCATCTTCGGGATCCTCGGCGCGACGCTGCTGGTCGTCGGAGTGGCGACGATGCTGCGCACCGCCTTCCTCCCCGACGTGATCAAGGAGCGGTACGCGCTGCACCTGTACCGGCGTCACGTCATCGCCGCGATCGCCACCGGCGTCATCACCGGCTTCATCATCGGGCTCACCTCGGCCGGCTCGGGGACCCTGATCGCGATCATCCTGATCGCGGTCTTCCGCTTGACCCCGCAGCGGGTCGTCGGCACCGACATCTTCCACGCCGCGGTCCTGCTCTGGGCAGCGGGCGCCGCGCACTTCATCGGCGGCAACGTCGACCTCGAGCTGGCCGGGAACATCCTGCTCGGGTCGGTCCCCGGCGTGCTCGTCGGCGGGCGACTCGCGGTCAAGAGCGGCAAGAACCTGTTGCGGTCCCTGCTCTCGATCGTGTTGATCGCCTCCGGCATCGCGCTGATCACGAAGGGGGACGCCGCGTTCGTGGCGGCCACGGCGGCGCTGGTCTCGCTCGGCTTCGGCGTCATCTTCACCTACATCCTGCGCCGCGAGGTCAAGCTCCCGCACGGCGAGGGCGTGCGGATGTTCAGCCTCGTGAAGATGCCCTGGCACAAGCACCCACCCCCCTACCGGATGGAGAACGGCAAGCTCGTGCGCAACCACGATCCCACCGCCGAGGAACCGGAGTCCGAGCCGAGCGACGAGCGGTCCGGCGTCGCCAGCTAGGCGTCTGCCCTGCCGGCCGCGCGGTAGGCTGCGACGATGGATTTCTCACCCGGGCCACGCGTGGAGGAGCTGCGCGAACGGATCCGCACCTTCATGGACGAGAACCTCTACCCGGTCGAGGCGGAGGCGATGGAGGCCCTCGACGACGAGGTCAGGCCCGGCGTCGCCTACCCGGAGATCATCGTCGAGATGCGCGAGAAGGCGCGGGAGCAGGGTCTCTGGAACCTGTTCATGCCGAACGAGGAGCACGGCATCGGCCTGACCAACTGGGAGTACGGGCTGCTCTGCGAGGAGATGGGCCACAGCCCCGCCGTTGCCCCGATGGCGTTCAACTGCGCCGCACCCGACACCGGCAACATGGAGATCCTCCACGACCACGGCACCGCCGAGCAGAAGCAGCGCTGGTTGGAGCCGCTGCTGCACGGGGACAGCCGCTCCTGCTTCTCGATGACTGAGCCCGAGGTCGCGGGCTCGGACCCGACCACGCTTCAGGCCCGCGCCGAGCTCGACTCGACGGCCGGCGAGTGGGTGATCAACGGCCACAAGTGGTACACCTCGGGCGCGGTCGGCGCCGACATGGCGATCGCGATGGTGGTCACCGACCCCGATGCCCACCCCTACGCCCGGGCGAGCATGATCATCGTCCCGACCGATGCGCCCGGCTTCAACCTCGTGCGCTCGATCTCGGTGATGGGCCACGACAAGGGGCCGGGCCACTGCGAGATCCTCTACGAGGACTGCCGGGTACCGGAGGCGAACCTGCTCGGCCCGCGCCAGGCCGGGTTCGTGATCGCACAGGACCGGCTCGGGCCCGGTCGGATCCACCACTGCATGCGGGCGATCGGGACCTGCGAGCGGGCGATCGAGTTGATGTGCCGCTACGCCAACCAGCGCGAGGCCTTCGGCGGCAAGCTCGCCGACAAGCAGTTCATCCAGGACTTCATCGCGAAGAGCAGGATGGAGACCGAGCAGGCCCGGCTGCTGACGCTGAAGGCGGCCTGGCTGATGGACACCGAGGGCAAGCGCGAGGCGCGCCGCGAGATCTCGATGATCAAGGTTGTCGCGGCCAACGTCGTCATGGATGTGCTCGACCGCGCGATCCAGGTGCACGGCTCGCTCGGGATGTCCGACGACACGCCGCTCGCCTCGATGTGGCGCTACAGCCGCATGCTGAAGGTGGCCGACGGTCCCGACGAGGTGCACAAGATGGTGATCGCCCGGCGCGAGCTAAACCACTGGGCGAAGGCCGACGGCGGCGCCGAGGGCAACGGCGGGGCTCCGCGTCCCGCCGGAGCCAAGGCGACCGCGGGCTGAGACGCAGGATCAGTCGAGGCGTCGCTCGGCCTCGTCGGCGGCCTCGGCGAGGCGCTCGACGTTGCGGGCGAAGGCCTTCGCCCCCTCGTCCTCGGCGGCCTGCTCGCCGTAGCCGCCGGCCATGTAGCGGGCGAAGACGCCCTCGATGATGATCGCCAGCTTCCAGTAGCCGAGCGCCACATAGAAGTCGATCGCGCTCAGGTCACGGCCGGAGCGCTCGGCGTAGCGGGCCTTGACCCGCTCGCGGGAGATGAAGCCGGGTGCCATCGTCGCCGGCTCGAACAGCGGCATCAGGTCGTCCCCCTCCTCGGCCCAGTAGACGAGCAGCAGGCCGACGTCCGCGAGCGGGTCGCCGAGCGTGCAGAGCTCCCAGTCGACGACCGCGGCAACCTCGTCGGAGTCGTCGAGGATCATGTTGTCGAGGCGGTAGTCACCATGCACGATCGTCGCCGGTCCCTGTTCGGGAATCCGGGCCGCGAGCCGATCGTGGACGTCCTCGACGAGCGGCAGCTCCCGCGTCTTCGATCCCTCCCACTGCCCGAGCCAGCGGCGCAGGGTGCGGGCCACGTGGTCGGTCTTTCTGCCGAGATCACCGAGGCCGATCGCGTCGGGGTCGACGTCGTGGATCGTGACCAGCGTGTCGACCACCCGCTCGCCGATCGCCCGGCGCCGGGCAATCCCATAGGGCTCGGCGTCCTCCACCGTTCGCAGGACCGGGCCCGCGACGAACTCCATCACGTAGAACGGGGCACCGTTGACGCTCTCGTCCTCGCAGAAGCCCGCGATCGGCGCCACCGGGACGGGCGTCGGCGCGAGCGCCGAGACCACCCTGTGCTCGCGGCCCATGTCATGCGCGGAGCCAAGGCGCTTGCCGAGCGGGGGTCGCCGCAACGCCCAGCGCCGCCCGGCGGCGTCGGTGATCGCATAGGTGAGGTTCGAGCGCCCGCCGGCGATCATCTCGAAGTCGAGCGGCGGCTCGACGCCGGCGACGTTCGCGGCGAACCAGGCTTCGACGCCGGCGCGATTGATCCCGTCCGGAGCGTGTCGACCTCGCTCGCCACGGGAGCAGCCTAGCCGGGCGACTCACATAGGGTGTGGGCGATGTCCGTGTCAGAGGTCGCGTGCCAGGGACTGCTCGTCGATTTCGGCGGCGTGCTGACGACCAACATCTGGATCTCGTTTCAGGCCTTCTGCCGGGCCGAGGGTCTCGATCCCGAGGCCGTCAAGGACGCCTTCCGCGATGACGGCGAGGGCCTGCGCCTGCTTCGCGCACTGGAGACGGGCGAGCTCGATGACGCCGAGTTCGAGCGGCGATTCGGGGCGCTGCTCGGGGTCGAGCCGACGGACCTGGTCGCCCGCTTGTTCGCCGGGCTCGGACCGGACGAGGCGATGATCGCCGCCGTCACGGCGGTCAAGGGTGCCGGCGTCCCGACCGGGCTGATCTCCAACTCCTGGGGAACCGGGATCTACGAGCGCGCGCCCCTGGAGCTGTTCGACGCGACGGTGATCTCCGGTGACGTCGGCCTCCACAAGCCGCAGCCCGAGATCTACCTTCTCGGCGCTGAGCGGCTCGGCGTCCCGGTCGAGCGCTGCGCGTTCGTCGACGACCTCCGAGAGAACGTCGCCGGAGCCGAGGAGGTCGGGATGACCGCCGTGCTGCACCGGGACACGGCCGACACGATCGCCCGCCTCGAGCGGCTATTCGGGCTCGAGCTCCGCGCCTGAGCGGCGCTCAGCCGCCCGAGCAGTCGCGGTCGCGCCCGAGGATGCCCGCCAGCGACAGCCTCGCCTCGATCGTGATCTCGACCGGCTGCCGTGGCGCCGGGTCGGCGACCACCACGCGCGTGCGCTGGTCCGAGCTCGGGTCCCGCTCGACGCAGCCCTCGCCCTCGGCCACCCGGAGGTAGGGGGAGTAGCGGACCGGGACGGAGACGACCGGGGCCCGGGTGCGGACCGTGAAGCCGTCGGCCCGCAGCCGGAGCGCGTCGATGCCCCTGCCGGCGCCGCCCCCGGGCACCGCGAACAGGCGCCAGTGCTCCCCGGCCCAGACCTCGTCCAGCGGATTGGCGGGCGAGTCGAGGAGCTCGCGCTCGGTCCGAGCCGCATAGTCGGGCTCGGCATCCGGCACCGCCACGTAGTCGACTCCGCGGGCGATCAGCCACTCGAGGTAGAGCTCGGGATCGACCGGCCCGGCGCGAAACAGCGGGAAGTCATCTGTCTCCTCCTGGCGGAGCCAGCCCCGGGTGATCGGATAGCGCTCCGCGACCTCGACCGCCTCCCAGCGGCTGCGGGTCGGCGGGATGTGGATCCGGAGCGGCAGCTCGCCGCCCTCGCGAGTCGCCAACTGATCGAGGAGCGGCTCGTAGTAGCCGGCCTCGGTCGACGGGTCGTTCGCGGCGCGCGAGACGTCCTGCACCGTCGTCTCCCACTGCCACCAGAGCAGCGGGATCGCGAGCAGCGCCAGCAGGATCGGGCGGCGGCGGATCAGCAGGATCGCCAGGAGTGGCCCGGCGAAGGTGGCGCCGAGGCGGGTCACGTTGCCTCCTAGCGGAGTGTCGAGAACGACCGCGAAGAGGCCGAGCAGCGTGTACAGGGCCAGGGTCCAGATGACGACGCCCTGATCGCGATCTGCGAAGGCGAGGACGACCAGCGCCAGCAGCGGGATCCATATGTAGGCGCTGAAGCTGAACGGATGAAAGCCCGGGGTGGGAAAGGCGACGATCATCAGCACGAGCACGAGCCCCGCCGTGAGCGCGGCGACGAGCGCGGAACGGACCGGCAGGCGCTGCTCACCCGGTCGCGACCGGCGGCCGCCGCCCAGCGGGAAGCGATCGGCGAGCAGGACCGCGCCACAGACCATCCCGAGGAAGAGGCCGGCGACCGGGCTGGCGGCCGCGGTCAGCGCTGCGGCCAGTGCCGCCCAGCCGGGCCGGCGGCGCTGCACGGCCAGCAGCGCTGCGAGCCCGAGCGCGAGCCCGAGCGCGAAGGTCGTCCGGCCGCTGTAGAGGGCGGTCGCGGACGCGAGGCCGAACCAGACCACCCCGAGCCAGGCCCGCGCGCCCCAGCCGTCAAGCGCGAGGCGCCCGAACAGCCAGGTCGCGGCGACCGCGCTGAGCGCGCCGATCGGCGCGACCCCCGGCCAGGCACCAAGCGGTGGGTAGAGCAGGCTGTAGCCGGGAACCAGATGGCCCCCGTACCAGCTCGGGTTCCAGATCACGAAGCCGTCCCGCTCCCAGAGGTCCGCCCGGAACGTCTGCGCCGCGAGGTCGGTGGTCGCGGGCTGCCAGATCAGGTACGCGACGCTGAGCAGCGCCGAGATCGCGGTCGCGACCAACAGCGGGCGGGTGCGGGCGATGCGGACCGGCGCGGTGAGGACGCTCACGGCGCCAGCTTAGGTGCGGCCGTCGGCCGCCGGCTCAGTCCTTCGCGTACTCGACGCGGATCTGCTTGCCCTTGAGCTTCGTGTCGTTGAGCCGCTCCAGCACCTGCTCGGCGCGGTCGGTATCGAGGTCGACGAAGGTGAAGCGCTCGAGGATGCGGATGTCGTGAACCGACTCCTCCGGGATCACGGCTCCCTCGACCAGGGCGAACTCGATGTCCCCCTCCTCGAGGCCGCTGCGGGCGCCCCGGTTGATGAACAGCTTGGTGTGCTCGGGCTTGCCCTCCTCGGAGGGCTTCTCCTTCGAGTGATCGCGCCGCTTTGGGCGCGGGGCGTGCTCGATCCGCTCGTCGGGCCTCTCCCACTCACCGATCGCCGTCTTCGCCTCGCGCTCGATCCGATCGATCTCGCCTCGTTCCTTCGGGGAGACGAAGGTGATCGCCCGGCCCGTGCGCCCGACCCGCCCGGTCCGCCCGATCCGGTGCACGTAGATCTCGGTGTTGTTCGGCAGGTCGAAGTTGATCACATGCGTGACGTGCTCGATGTCGAGCCCGCGGGCGGCCACGTCAGTCGCGACCAGCAGCGGCGACTGATGCTCCTTGAAGGCGATCATGACGCCGTCGCGCTGTCCCTGGCTCATGTCGCCGTGCAGGGCCTTCGACGGCAGGCCCTTCTCGCGCAGCCGCTTGTCGAGCCGCGCGGTCCCGATCTTGGTCCGGCAGAAGACGATCGCCTGCTCCGGCTCCTCCTCGCGGAGGATCTCGATCAGCTTCTCGGTCTTCTGCTTGGGGTCGACGACGACGTACGCCTGCTCGATCGCATCGACCGTCAGCTGCTTCGGCGTGATCGAGACCGTTACCGGGTCGTACATATAGGTCTCGGCGAGCTTCGCGATCGGCGGTGGCATCGTTGCGCTGAACAGCATCGTCTGCCGTCCATTCGGGCACATCCGCAGGATCTTCTCGACATCCTCGATGAATCCGAGGTCGAGCATCTCGTCGGCCTCGTCGAGCACGACGTAGCGGGCCGCGGTCAGGTTCAGCGACCCGCGCGAGACGAGGTCCATCATCCGCCCGACCGTGGCGACGACGACGTGCGCTCCGTAGCGCACCCGGGCAGCCTGGTCGCGGACCGAGGTCCCACCGAAGACGGCGACGACGTTGATGTCGAGATGCTCGGCGTAGGAGCGCAGCGCCTGGGTCACCTGGATGCAGAGCTCGCGGGTCGGCGTGAGGACGATCGCCTGGGTCGAGTCGTCGTCGGGATCGATGTATTGGAGCAGCGGCAGGCCGAATGCGGCCGTCTTCCCGGTGCCGGTCTGGGCCTGACCAATCATGTCCTTGCCGGCGAGAAGCTCGGGGATCGCCCGCTCCTGAATCGGGGAGGGCTCCTCGTAGCCGAGCTCGTCGAGAGCCCGAAGGATTTCGTCTTTGAGGCCTATGTCGCGGAAAGCGGTCAAGTCGTTGTTGCTCCTGTCGGAGGGCCGGGCGGCCCGTGGGAAGTTGTCAGCTGGGTATCAGGCACCCGGGTCGAGCAGGAGCTTGCCTTGCGTCCGGCGCTCCTGGAGCTCGATCTGAGCCTGGGCAACATCGCTCATCGCGTAGATGCCGCCGATCACGACCTCGAGTTCCTTTGAGGCTACAGCCCCGAGCAACTCCCCGATGCCCTGCCTGAGCAGATCGGGGCGGGCGAGCAGGTGAAACAGCCAGAAGCCGATGACCGCGCGCGAGGTTCGCATCAGCTGCTGAGTCATCACCTGGTTCGGCTGCCGGGAGGCGATCCCGAAGCTGACCATGCGCCCGAACGGGGCCAGGACCGAGAGCTGCTGCTCGAATGCCTCGCCGCCTGACATCTGCAGGACCACGTCCACCTGCTCGCCCCGGTTGGCTTCGAGCAGAGCAGCGGGCAGGTCCTCGGAGCGTGAGTCCACGGTCGCGTCGGCTCCAAGCCGCTCGACCAGGGATCGCTTCTCCTCGGTCGAAGCGAGCCCGATCACCCGCGCCCCCATCGACTTTGCGAGCTGCACGGCGAGGGTTCCGGTTCCCCCGGCCGCCGCCTCGACGACGACGGTCTCCCCCGCCTCCACCTTCGCGCTGACGCGCAACAGCGTCCAGGCGGTCAGGCCCTGGATCAGGATCGCCGCGGCCTCGTCGAAGCTGACCTCGTCGGGGATCGGCACGAGCGCCGCCTCGGGAACGGCGACCTTCTCGGCGTAGCCACCGCTGGCCAGCATCGCCGCGACGCGGCGACCGTCCGCGGTCGTGCCGCTGATCTCCCCTCCAGGAGTGAGCGGCAGCTCGGCCTTCGCCAGGTAGTCGTTCTCACGCTGGTGCGTATCGGCGAAGTTCATCCCCGCGCGCTCCACATCAACGACGATCAGGCCCTCGGCCGGTTCCGGATCGGGGAGCTCGACGAGCTCGAGGACCTCCGGGCCGCCGAACTCCTTGATCTGGATCGCACGCACGCGCGCGAATGCTATGCGAGCATGCGCGCCCATGGCCCTGACCGTTGTCGGATCGATCGCCTTCGACGCCGTGCGCACTCCGTTCGGTGAGCGCGAGCGCATGCTCGGTGGGTCGGCCGTGCATTTCTCGCTCGCGGCCAGCTTCTTCACCCCGGTGCGAGTCGTCGGGCCCGTCGGCGACGACTTCGGCCCGGCGGAGTTCGAGGTCCTCGAGGCTCGCGGGATCGAGACTGGGGACGTCGAGCGGGTGGCCGGCGGCGAGACGTTTCGCTGGCAGGGTCACTACGAGCACGACCTCAACGTCGCCCACACCGACGACACGCGGCTCAACGTCTTCGCCGAGTTCGAGCCGAAGCTCTCGGATGCGTCCCGGTCCTCGGAGGTCCTGTTCCTCGGCAACATCCAGCCGAATCTGCAGCGGAGCGTCCGCTCCGAGGCGACGGGCGCCCACTTCGTGGCGCTCGACTCGATGAACCTCTGGATCGAAACCGCCCGCGACTCGCTGACCGCCGCGATCGGCGAGGTCGACTGCGTGCTGCTCAACGACGCCGAGCTTCGCCAGCTCACAGCCGAGCCGAACCTGGCCAAGGCGGCACGCGCGGTGATGGCGCTCGGCCCCGCGATCGTCGTCGCGAAGAGGGGTGAGTACGGCGCTGTGCTGTTCACCACCGACGACACCTTCGCGATCCCAGGGCTGCCGCTGGAGGACGTGCGGGACCCGACCGGCGCCGGCGACAGCTTCGCCGGCGGCTTCCTCGGCTACCTCGACTCCACGGGAGCCGACAGCCCCGATGCCGGCGACCTGCGGCGGGCGATGGTCTTCGGCTCGGTCATGGCCTCGTTCAACGTCGAGAGCTTCGGGACCGAACGGGTCCGCGCGCTCGAGCCGACTGAGGTCGAGGCCCGACTCGCCGACTTCAAGAGCCTGACCCACTTCACCGAGGCGCCGGCCGTCGACTGACGGCCGCGGACGACTGCCGCGCGCCACGGGCCAACAGATCGACCGGAGCCCGGCCGGCGAGCAGGGGCTGAGATACTTCGATTCTGAAAGCGCCCAACCAGCCCGAGGAGGATTGCTCGCAGACATGAGCGAGACCAAGGACACGCTCTCGATCACCGACAACCGGACCGGCCGCAGCTACGAGGTCGAGATCACAGACGAGACGATCAGGGCGATGGATCTGCGCCAGATCAAGGTCAACGAAGACGACTTCGGGATGATGACCTACGACCCGGCCTTCACCAATACGGCCTCATGTCGCTCGGCGATCACCTACATCGACGGCGAGGCCGGAATCCTCCAGCACCGTGGCTATCCGATCGAGCAGCTCTGCGAGCGCTCCTCCTACCTCGAGGTCGCCTACCTGCTGATCTTCGGCGAGCTGCCGACGGCGATGCAGCTCGAGCGCTGGGTCCACGACGTGACCCACCACACATTCGTTCACGAGGACATCAAGGCGATGCTCGAGGGCTTCCGCTACGACGCCCATCCGATGGGGATGCTGCTCTCGACGGTCGGGGCGATGTCGACGTTCTATCCCGGAGCAAAGGACATCGAGAGCGACGAGGAGCGCTACATGGCGGCGATCAGGTTGATCGCGAAGATGCCGACGCTCGCCGCGTTCGCCTACCGGCACTCGCTCGGGCTGCCCTACGTCTACCCGGACAACGACCTCTCGTACGCCGGCAACTTCCTCGGGATGATGCGGAAGATGACCGAGGTCAAGTACGAGCCCGACCCACGGCTCGAGAGGGCGCTCGACGTGCTCTTCATCCTGCACGCCGACCACGAGCAGAACTGCTCGACGAGCGCGGTCCGATCGGTCGGCTCCTCCCAGGTCGACCCCTATTCCGCAGTCGCGGCCGGTGTGGCGGCGCTCTACGGGCCGCTGCACGGCGGCGCCAACGAGGCGGTGCTGCGGATGCTGCGGCGGATCGAGGCCGTCGAGAACATCCCGGACTTCCTCGAGGGGGTCAAGAACCGCGAGGAGCGGCTGATGGGCTTCGGCCATCGCGTCTACAAGAACTACGACCCGCGGGCGCAGATCATCAAGAAGCACGTCGACGAGGTCCTCGAGGTGGTCGGGGTGGACAACCCGCTGCTCGAGATCGCGACCGAGCTGGAGAAGCGGGCGCTCGACGACGAGTTCTTCACCGACCGCAAGCTCTATCCGAACGTCGACTACTACTCCGGCCTGATCTACGAGGCGCTCGGGATCCCGACGGACATGTTCACCGTGATCTTCGCGATCCCCCGGACCTCCGGCTGGGTCGCGCAGTGGATGGAGATGAACGGCGACCCCGAGCAGAAGATCAGCCGCCCGCGGCAGATCTACGCGGGTTACCTCGACCGCGACTTCGTCCCAGTCGACGAGCGGAGCGGCGCCGAGAAGATCACCGGGCCTCCGGCCCGGAGGCCGGTCAGGGCCCTGCGCGGCGCCTGACCTCGGCGGCGGGACCTCCGGGGACGCTCGGCATGGCCCAGTTCAAGCTGACGATCCGCAACGGGCCGCGGGTCGAACGCGAGCAGCACGAGACGCTCAGCGGCGCGATCGAGGCCCTGAGCGCATCGGTGAGGGCGATCCGCGCGGAGGGCGGCCTGCCCGAGGTCTCGATGCTGAGGAGCTTCGAGCCCGGCCAGCGGGTCAAGGCGCGGCTCGAGATCTCCACGGGCCGGCTGTTCCGGCGCCGCGAGGCCGGCGTCGACGTGATGGGCGACGGCACCGTCGTTCCGTACAGCGGTGGCTCCACCCGTGAGCACCTCGACCCGAGGGAATCGGAGAGCTTCGAGGACGTCGTCGCGGCCGCGTTGCGAGAATGAGGCGATGAGCGAGGAGCGCAGAGGCCACGCGCCGACAGACCTCGAGGGGGTCGAGGTCGGTAGGCGCGTGCGGCTGCCGCGCGGAGCCGAGGCCCCGATTCGGGTCTACATCAACGGCATCGAGCAGCAGCAGGACGAGGACTACACCCTCGACGGCGACTCGATCACGTTCGCGAAGCCGATCGTCAAGGAGGGCAAGCTCGGGGGCCTGCGCTGGCTGTCGATGTACATCGGCCTATTCGGCTCCTACCGCAAGAACGAGACCGTCGACATCGAGTACCGGATCGGCGGCAAGACGCACCTCGCGTCCGACCTCGAGGTGACCCCCGAGTAGCCGGGGACGCCGCTCAGGCCATTCCGGCCAGCGCCGCGACACGCTCCCGATGCCGGGAGGCCGACTCGTACATCTGCCCGCCCGCACGAGCCCGCTTGAGCAGGAAGTGCAGATCGTGCTCCCAGGTGAAGCCGATGCCGCCGTGCGCCTGGATCGCGGCCTTGGTCACGTCCCAGGCGGCGTCGGAGGCCCGGGCCTTGGCCATCGCCGCGGCCATCGGCAGCGACTCGGGCTCGGCGTCGGCAGCCCAGGCCGCGTAGTAGGTCAGCGAGCGCGCCTCCTCGACCCCGTACAGCATCGCGGCGCATGCGTGTGAAACCGCCTGGTAGGCGCCGATCGGCCGCTCGAACTGGTGCCGCTCCTTTGCGTAGGCGACCGACATGTCCATCGCCCGCTGCGCGACGCCGGTCAGCTCGGCCGCGAGCGCGACCGAGATCCGGTCGCGCGCGGCGTCGACGTCACCCGGGAGCGGCTCGCCTGCGCTAACCGCGACCGTCGCGTAGCGGCGGGTCGTATCGATCGCGTCGACCACCTCGATCTCCGCGTCGGAGGCCGGCACGAGCATCGCCTGATCGCCCGTGATCAGGACGATGAACTCGGCTCCGTCGGCATCGGGAACCAGCGGCAAGCTCGTCGCCCCCGCCGGCCCGATTCCGACGGTGCCGCGGGCCTCGCCCGAGGCGCAGCCGGGCAGATACCGCTCCTGCTGCTCGGCGCTGCCCGCCGCCACCAGCGCCAGGCCGGCGGCGGCGTTGGAGAGAAACGGCGTCGGAGCGCACGCGTAGCCGAGCTCCTCGCTGAGGATCACAAGCTCGATCATCCCCAGTCCCTGGCCCCCGTCATCCTCGGCGATCGCGATCCCCGGCCAGCCGAGCTCGCAGATCTGCTTCCAGAGCCCATCGTCGTAGCGGCCGCCCTCGGCCAGCTCGCGGACGACGTCGGGCTTGAAGCGGCTCTCGAGGAACTGCCGCGCCGTCGACTTGATCTCCTGCTGTTCGTCGTTGAAACCAAAGTTCATCTTCGGGCTCTCCTATCGCAGCTTCGGCAGGCCGAGCACGCGCTCGGCGATGATGTTCTTCAGCACCTCGGTGGTGCCACCCTCGATCGAGTTGGCGCGCGAGCGGAGCAGCTTGTAGGTCCACTCCTCCTCCGGGTCGAGGCCCTCAGGCCCGAGCACGTCGGTCGCGAGCTCGGTCAGCTCCTGGTTGATCGCGCCCCACTGCCACTTCAGCAACGACCCCTCGGGACCGGGGATTCCCGTCTGCATCTGGGTCGAGAGCGAGCGCAGCGCGCCGAGCCGGAGCGCCTCCGCCCCCATCTTCAGCTTCGCCACCCGCTGCTGCAGCATCGGATCCGAGCCGAGCCCACGTTCGTTGATCAGGCCGATCAGCGCTTCGAGGTCGTTGGCGATGCCGACGGCGGCGGAGGCGCCGAGCCCGGCGCGCTCGTTCATCAGCGTCGTGATCGCGACCATCCAGCCGTTGCCGACCCCGCCGATCACGTTCTCGTCCGGGATGAACGCCTCGTTGAAGAAGACCTCGTTGAACTCCGCCTCACCGGTGATCTGGACGAGCGGCCGGACCTCGATCCCATCCTGCTCCATGTCGCAGATGAAGTACGTAAGGCCCTTGTGCTTGGGGACGTCCGGATCCGTACGGGCGACGAGCATGCACCACTTGCTGACGTGGGCGAGCGTCGTCCAGACCTTCTGGCCGGTCACCGCCCAGCCGCCTTCGACCTTCGTCGCCTTCGTCTTCAGGGACGCGAGGTCCGATCCCGATTCCGGCTCGGAGAAGCCCTGACACCAGATCTCCCTGGCCGAGAGGATCGGCTCCAGGAAGCGCTCCTTCTGCGACTCGTCGCCGTGCGCCATCACAACCGGCCCACCCATCACCAGGCCGAGGATGTTCGCCGGGCGCGGGACGTTCGCCCGCGCCATCTCGCTGTAGAAGATGGTCTGCTCGAGCAGGCTCGCGCCCCGCCCTCCGTACTCCTTCGGCCAGGAGATCCCCGCCCAGCCGTCCTCGTGCATCCTTAGCTGCCAGTCGCGCTGGAACTGGAACTTGGCCGAGTCGTCGCCGTCGGGCTCGGGGCCGGGATGGTTGGCCTCGAGCCAGGTCCGCACATCGTCGCGAAACGCTTCTTCGTCAGGGGTCAGGGTCAGGTCCACGTCTTCTCCTCGGATTCGCGCTTTCGGGCACAGGCCGACTGGCCGAGCAGCCAAAAGCTAGCGGAGCCGGCGCCCCTCCCGCCGCCGCGTGAACGCTTCGGTGCCAGCCAACCTCCCGTAGCGTTCACTCCGTCGTTAGCCGGCTGACGACGGCGCGCAGCGTACGCTCGACCTCGTCGCGCTCATAGCGCACCTGGGCGTGGGTGAAGCGCAGGAGCGTCAGTCCGGCCTCGGTCAGTCGCTGGTCACGCCGGCGGTCAACGGTCTGCTGAGCTGCCGTGCGGTGGTAGCGCAGCCCGTCGGTCTCGACAACGAGACCGAGGCGCGGCCAGAGGAAGTCGACCTTGTGCCCGCCGATCCGGGCGCCCGTCTCGGGCCGATCGATCCCTGCCCGTGCGACCAATGACAGGAAGCGGCGCTCGAGCTCCGACTCGGTCAACCTGAAGGTCCTGAGGTCGAGACGGCGCCGCACGATCGCGCTGCCGGGAAGCCGGGGCGCACGCGCCGCGGCGGCCCGGATCTGCTCCGGGTCGCTGAGCCCGAGCTTGTCGGCCTCACCGACGATCCGCTCGAGCCGGGCGGCGCCGATCCGCGGCGCGACGTCGATGATCGTCCGGGTGACCGCGGTCAGCGGAACCCCCTCACGGCTGGTGGCGTCCTCGAGGGCCGCGGCTCGGCGGCGATGTACGAGCAGCCCGGGCCGATGACCGCGGCGGGCGACCGGGACGGAGACCTCGATCGGGGCGGCGGACGCCGTCCACAGGCCCCAGAGGCAGAGGGCGCTGAGATGGCTCAGGACGGCACCGCTGCCGCAGGCGAGGACCGCCGCCGTCCAGAGGCCGTGCGGACCCAGTTGCGGACGGCCGACCGCGTAGACGCCGCGGTGCACGCCGAACAGGCGGCCGGCCGCGATCCGATGCTTGACCGCCGCGGGGGAGAGCCCGAGCCCGAGCAGCTGGCGATGCGACACGACGCCGTGCTGGCGCTCGACCAGCGCCCAGATATCCCCGTCCGATGCGTGAACGCTCCAGTAGGCCATCACCTACGGAAGGGTTCACGCGGCGACGGTTCGCCCCCCGCCCCCCGGTCTACTCGGATTCCAGGCCCGGGCGTGAACGCTTCGGGGGCCGATCGATACCCGAAGCGTTCACTCGCGAGGGGGGGCGGGAGACGGGTCGATCAGGACGCCCGGATTGAGCAGGCCCTCGGGGTCGACCGCCGCCTTCGCCCCGGCCAGCGCCGCGGCGAAGGGATCGGGGCGCTGGAGGTCGTACCAGCGGCGATGGTCCCGTCCGACGGCATGGTGGTGGGTGATCGTTCCCCCGGCGGAGATCACCGCCTCGGACACGGCCGCCTTGATCTCATCCCACTGCTCGACCTCCGAACCGCGTCTGGCGGGGGCCAGCACCGTGAAGTAGGGCGCGGGGCCGTCCGGGTAGACGTGCGTGAAGCGGCAGCTGACCCGCGGCGCTCCCGGGCCCTCGGTCGGCGCGTCGATCAGATCGGCGACGGCCCGCCGCGCCGCCTCGGTCACGACCGCGTGGAACTGATCGAAGCGGTCCCACGTGATCGCCGTCTCGAAGGTCTCGCTGAGCACCCCGAGCGCGACCAGCGAGTCGCGCAGGTAGGGCGCGGAAAGGAACGCGCTCCTCCACGCATCGACGGCGCCCGCCTCCCTCGGCCGCGCGTCCCGCCCCTCCGAACGGCCGCTGACCTCGCCCGGCGCACCGCCGTGGTCGACGGCGCACTGGACCGCCTGCTCGATCAGGCCCTCGACGGGGCCGAAGGGGCTCTCGAAGCCGAGGATCAGGAGCGCCCGCTCGCCGCTGCCGGCACCGGTTGTCGCCGCTTCCAGCGGGTCGAGCAGGCGACAGTTGCTCGGGTGCAGGCCCGACTGGCTCAGGGCCCGAACCGCCGCCGCCCCTCGGGCGAAGCTCTCGAACTCGATCCCGCACGAGAGCTTGTAGGTGGGGCGGGGCCGGACTCGGACCCACGCTTCGGTGATCAGGCCGAGGATGCCCTCGGAGCCGATCAGCATCCGATCGGGGCTCGGACCCGCCCCCGAGCCGGGCAGGCGGCGGCTCTCCCATGCACCCGTTGGAGTCAGCGCGCGAACCGACTCGATCAGGTCGTCGATGTGCGTGTAGAGGGTCGCGAAGTGACCTCCGGCCCGGGTTGCGACCCAGCCGCCGAGCGTCGAGAACTCGAACGACTGCGGGAAATGGCGAAGGGTGAGGCCACGCTCTCCGAGTTGCTGCTCGAGCTCGGGACCGGTGGCCCCGGCCTGGATCCGAGCCGCCAGCGAGACCTCGTCGATCTCGAGCACGCGGTCGAGCCGGCTCAGGTCGATCGTCACCGTCCCCCTGTAGCCGTGCCCGACCCGTGGCTCGACCCCGCCGACGACGCTGGTCCCACCCCCGTAGGGGATCACGGCGAGGCGCCTGTCGGCGCACCACTCGAGCACCCGCATCAGCGACCGCTCGTCGTCGGGGAAGGCGACCAGGTCTGGGGTCCGCTCGAAGCTCCCGTAGAAGCCGCGGACGACATCGCGGTAGGCCTTGCCCATCGCGTGAGAGAGGCGCTCGTAGCGGTCGTCGGTGATCGGCAGCTCCGGGGAGTCCGGCGGGCCGAGCCGAGCGGGAGCGAGGTCGACCTGATCGGCGGCGACCGGGTCGAGAACCTCGCTCACCCGGAACCCGAGCCGCTCCTGGACCTCTGGCACCATCGCCTCGAGCGCGGCCCGGTCCGGCTGCTGATCGGCCCAGCCCCATCCCCAGTGCTTGCGCCGACGGCCCTGGGAGCGGTTCTTGGCTGGGTCTCCCTCCACGCCGGGAACTGTAGTCCGCGGGGTCACGGTAGCTTCCCGGCTGTGGACTCGGTGATGATCACCGGCGCCGCCGGCTTCATCGGCCGGGCGTTGAGCGCACGCCTGCGGGAGACCGGGGTCGAGGTCGTCGGAGTGGACGTCGAGTCAGACTCGGCCGCAGGGATCGTCGCCGGTGACATTGCCGAGCCGGGTGCCTGGCAGCGGGCGGCCGCGGGGACGGGGACCGTGATCCACACCGCCGCCGCGGTCACCAACACCGCAACCGACGAGTACGGCTGGAGGGTGAACGTGCTCGGCACCAAGCACGCGATCGACGCCGCGGTCGCGGCGGGCGCCCGGCGCTTCGTCCACTTCTCCTCGGTCCGCGCCTTCGGTGATGCCGGCTTTCCGGACGGGGTCACCGAGGACGAGCCGGTGCGCCCCGGCCGCAGCGTCTACGTGAACACGAAGATCGCCTCCGAGCAGGTCGCCCTGCAGGCGCATGCGGCCGGACGGATCGAGACCACGATCGTCCGGCCGGGGGACGTCTACGGGCCCGGCTCCCGACCGTGGACGGTCCTGATCGTCGAGGCGATCCGCGCGAACCGATTCCTGCTGCCGGCCATGGGCAGGGGGGTGTTCAGCCCGGTCTACATCGACAACCTGCTCGACGGCGTCCTGCTCGCCGCCGGCCGCCCCGCGGGCATCGGCCAGGTGTTCACGATCTCCGACGGGGTCGGTGTCTCCTGCGAGGAGTTCTTCGGCCACTACTACCGAATGCTCGGCCGCGACGGGCCGCGCACGCTGCCGACCGCGGCCGCCCTCGCCGCGGTCGCGATCCCGGAGGCATTCGCCTCCCTGACCAGGCGTCCGACCGAGATCCGCCGCGAGTCGATGCGCTACCTGGCACGGACCGGCACCTACTCGATCGAGAAGGCCCGGACGCAGCTCGGCTATCGGCCGGCCGTCGATCTAAGCGAGGGGATGCGTCGAACCGAGATCTGGCTCCGGGACCGCGGCCTCTTGGATCGAAGAGCAGCTGAGCGGTAACAAGCCGCAGCTTGCGGCTTCCGCTTCGGTCGTTCCGCACGCCCGCCTCGTGACGACCGACACGATCCTTAGTGTTGTCCCTCCTTAGGCGTACGGGCCGACCGAAGGGAAGGGGCATGGAGAGGACCAACTCGTACAACCCGCGCTGGGAGCAGCTCCTGGCGGTTCGGCGCGAGTTCGACCGACCGGTGGTCACGCTGCCAAGGCTGATCGATCGCGACTTCCGGCCGCGCGAGATCTCCGAGCGCACGATGCGCTTTGCCGAGGCGCTCGCGCTCGACGTCGGCTGGTCGGGGATCAGCGACGCCCGAGCGCGCAGAGCCGCTCGGATGAACTGAGCTCGAACGGGTACCCGCTCGCCGCGCGGCTTCGGTTGCGAGGTCGCCGGCCTTCTACCAGTGGACGCCGCGCATCAGGTAGGCGAAGGCGATCTGCTGCGCGGTCGCCTCCTCGTTCGAGACCGGGCCGTCTCCGTCCTCCCCGCCTGCCGATCCCGCGGGCTTCTTGCCGCGCTTGGCAGCGGTCGAGTCGGGGAACATGTGGTAGGCGCTGTTGAGAACGTAGTCCATCGATTTCGGGTTGATCGCGTAGAGGATCTGGCCCAGCGTGCCGACCGGTGTGGCGATCCGCTTCGGATGGTGGACGATCGCGTCGCAGATCATGTCCGCGGCCTCGTCGGGTGTGATCGTCGGGAAGCGGTTGTACATCTTCGTCGGGGCGATCATCGGCGTTCTGACCAGCGGCATGTGAATCGTCGTGATGTGCACGCCGTCATCGATGATCTCCGACGCTATGCAGCGTGAGAAGGCGTCGAGCGCCGACTTCGAGGCGACGTAGGCCGAGAACCGCGGCATATTCGTCTGCACGCCGATCGAGCTGACGTTGATGATCTGCCCGTAGTGCTCCTCGCGCATCGTCGGCAGTAGCCGAAGGATGATCCGCACGGGGCCGAAGTAGTTGAGCTGGATCGTCCGCTCGAAGTCGTGGAAACGGTCATAGGAGAGCGCGATCGAACGCCGGATCGAGCGGCCGGCGTTGTTGACCAGCACATCCACGTGCCCGTGCTCGCTCAGGACCTCGTCGCACATGCGATCGATGTCATCCATGTCGGCGAGATCACAGCGGTGGATGAAGGCGGTGCCGCCGCCCTTGACGATCGCGTCACGGGTCTCCTCGAGCTTCTCGGGGGTGCGGGCGACCAGCAGGACCGTCCCGCCGGCATCGGCGATCTTCATCGCGGCCGCCTTGCCGATTCCCGACGAGGCGCCGGTGACCATCACGATCTTGCCCTCGATCGCCTCGTCCAGCGAGGCCTTGCCCAGCAGCCGCCGCCCGAAGCGCACCACCTCGTCCGGGATCTGCTGCTCCAGCACCTGCGACAGCCCACCGACGAGGCCGGCCCGGCCGCGGACGGCCCCGAGCAGCGTGCGGTCCCGGTAGAGGTCCGGGTCGAGGTGCCGGGCCCAGTAGTCCCAGAGCTTGTCGGCGTAGGACTCCAGCGGTGGCACCGAGATCCCGGTTCCCTCGAGCGCCGCCTCGGTTCCGCGCGAATCGAAGTGGGTGGGATAGTGGAGGTACACGAGAACCTCGCGCGGAATCCCGAAGTCGGCGAGCACGCTGTCGGTGACGGTGTCAGCGAACGGCGTCGCCTTGACGGCGAGCTCGAGCAGCGGCTGGACCGTCTCGCTCAACGCCGGCGGCACGTGCACCGAGGCCTCGGGTGCGTGCGCAGCACGGGCGAAGATGTCGATCACCTCACCCGCGCTGGGCGGGTGGGGGTCGGTGAGGCTGAAGGCGCGGTAGTCGAGGTCGTCGAGATGGGCGATGTGATCCATCGCGGCGGTGACGAAGTTGACCGGGACGATGTTGATCTCGCGGCCCTCGAGGCCCGGCATCGGCACCCAGGATGGGACTGCCTGGCGGATCCTGCGGATCAGCTTGAAGAAGTAGTAGGGGCCGTCGACCTTGTCCATCTCCCCCGTCTCGGAGTCACCGACGACGATGCCCGGCCGGTAGACCCGCCACGGCACCTCACACTCGTCTCGCACGACGCCCTCGGACTCGTGCTTGGTCTGGAAGTAGGGGTGGTTGTCGACGTCCTGGGCCTCGTCGAACATGTCCTCGCGCCAGGTGCCGTCGTAGAGGCCGGCGACGGCGATCGAGCTGACCATGTGAAAGCGCCCGGCCTCGACCGCCTCGGCGAGCGCGATCGCGTGACGGGTTCCCTCGACGTTGGCGATCCGCTGGGACTCCGCGTCCGCCTGCATGTCGTAGATCGCGGCGAGGTGGAAGAAGTGATCGATCCCCCCGCGCAATCGCTCGATCTCCTCGTCGGAGACACCGAGGCGACGCTGCGAGAGGTCCCCGACCACGGGCACGATTCGGCCCTCCTCGGCGCCCCAGGCGTTGATCAGCTCCTCGAGCCGGCCTCGCGATCCCTCGCGCACGAGCACGTAGACCGTGCCCTCGCGATCGAGCAGCCTCTGGACGAGGTTGCGACCGATGAAACCGGTGGCTCCGGTGACGAAGTAGGCCATTGTCTCTGTTCCTCCAGGTTCTCGGACCGGGCAGCACTGACCCTACACTCTGTCGCGTGGCGATTGGTGGGAACGACTCCGAATTCGACCCGGTCCGCGCGGGCGGCGGCGTCAAGGTCAGCGACCTTGGGTCCGCCTACCGTCTCGTCCAGGACGGCGTCGAGCAGCTCGCCCACGGCGCCCTCGTCTGCCCGGACTGCTCGATGCCGGTCCGGATCGAGGAGCCGATCGGCGCCGGCGCGTCGCTCGAGTGCGGCTTCTGCGACGAGTCCGCCCCGGCCCGCGAGTTCCTCGTGCGGGACGTCTACGACACGCCGCGCAACGAGGTGTTCCTGATCGCGCGCATCGAACGCTGAGCCGTGGCGACGACGATCGTCTGGTTCCGCCGCGATCTGCGGATGACCGACAACCCGGCGCTCAGGGCGGCCGCCGACGCCGGGGGAGTCGTCCCGGCATTCTGCTTCGAGCGGGGCCTGTGGGCCGGCCGCCACGCGAGCCCCAACCGCAACGCATACCTGCTCGCCTCGCTGCGCGAGCTCGATGACGAGCTCAGGGCGGCGGGCAGCCGGCTGCACTACCGCTCCGGGGACCCGGTCGAGGCCCTGCCGGCGCTCGCCGCCGAGTGCGGCGCCGCGGCCGTCCACGTCAACACCGATTACACCGCCCACGCCCGCGAGCGCGACGCTCGAGTCGCGCTCGCCCTGGGCGAGGCGGGCGTCGACCTCGTCGGCCACGTGGGCATCGCCTGCGCGGACATCGCCGCGATCGAGACCGGCTCCGGTGGGAGCTACCGCGTCTTCACCCCCTTCTACAGGACGTGGGATCGGGCCGGACGGCGCCCGCTCGCCCCGCGACCGCGGGCGCTGGACTCACCGGCGGGACTGGAGACGGGCCGCCCGCCAAGCGATGCCGAGATGGGGGTCGATCAGCGCAGCGAGCGAATCGCCGACGCCTTCGGGCCCGGCGAGCGGGCCGCGCGGCGAGCGATGCGACGGGCGGTCGAGTCCTCCGACGGATACCACCGAGTGCGCGATCTCGCCGGCGAGGACGGAACGACGAAGCTTTCACCGCAGTTGCACCTCGGGACGATCTCGGCCCGTGAGCTCGAGTCGCTGCTGATCGAACGCGGCAGCGAGGGAGCGGGGCAGCTGCGCCGCCAGCTCGCCTGGCGGGACTTCTGGATGTACGTGATTCGATTCAACCCCGGCAACCGCCGAGCCGAGTTCGACCGGCGCTTCCGCGGGATGCGATGGCGGCGCGAGTCCGAGTCACTCGACGCGTGGAAGGAGGGGCGCACCGGCGTTCCCTGGATCGACGCGGGGATGCGCCAGCTGATCGAGCAGGGCTGGATGCACAACCGGCTGCGAATGGCGGTCGCGGCCTACCTGACCAAGAACCTGCTGATCGACTGGCGCGAGGGCGAGGCCCACTTCATGCGCCACCTGCTCGATGGGGATGAGGCCCAGAACAACGGGAACTGGCAGTGGTCGGCCTCGGTCGGCGCCGACGCGCAGCCGTACTTCCGGGTCTTCAACCCGGTGCGCCAGCAGCAGAGGTTCGACCCCGACGGCGTCTACGTGAGGCGCTGGGTGGACGAGGTCGGGGCGCTGCCCGACGAGCACCTCGCCGAGCCGTGGAAGGCGCCCGCAGATGTCCAGGCGGCGGCCGGATGCGTGATCGGCATTGACTACCCGGCCCCGCTGGTCGATCTGCGGGACTCCAGGCAGGAGGCGATCGAGCGCTTTCGCGCCCAGCGCGAGGCGAGCGCCGGCGCCGGCGGCCGCGGGGGCATATAGTCAGAGCGAACGACCGTGAACCCGCACGACAGCCTCCTTCAAGCGCCGGGATGACCACCGGGACGATGCAGATCGAGATGCCCGCGATGGGCGAGTCCGTGACCGAGGGAACCGTGCTCGAGTGGCATGTCGCGGAGGGCGAGTTGGTGACCGAGGGGGACACGATCGTCGAGGTCTCGACCGACAAGGTGGACGCCGAGGTCCCGGCGCCGGTGAGCGGCACGATCACCAAGATCCTCAAGCAGGAGGACGAGGACGTCCAGGTCGGCGAGGGGCTCTGCGAGATCGAGCCGGGGGAAGGCACCGCCGGCAACGGCGGCCCCGGTGACGCCGGCGGGTCCGAGGATGCCGCGGCCGACGAGGCCGAAGCCGGGTCGGAGGGCGGAGCCGGCCGTCTGGTTGATGTCGCGATGCCGGAGATGGGCGAGTCCGTGACCGAGGGGACGGTGCTCGAATACCGCGTCGCGGTCGGTGACACCGTCTCCGAGGGAGACCCGATCGTCGAGGTCTCGACCGACAAGGTGGACGCCGAGGTGCCGGCGCCCGCCGGTGGGACGATCACCGAGCTGCTCAAGTCCGAGGACGACACCGTCGAGGTCGGTGAGGTCCTGGCGAGGATCGAGGCCGGCGCCGGAGCGCAGCCGGCCGGGGCCGGGGGCAACGGGAGCGCGGGCGCCGAGCGGACGGAGCCGAGCGCAGCGGCCGAGGCCGACGACTCCGCTCGTGCGACCCCGCTGGCGAGACGCGTTGCCGCGGACAAGGGGGTGACGCTCGCCGCCGTCGCGGGATCCGGCGACGGCGGCAAGGTGACCAAGGACGACGTCCTCGACGTGGCCGCGGGCAACGGGGCGGCACCGGTCGCGGGCGAGGTCAAGCGCCTCAAGGGACCGGCGGCGATGCTCGCCAAGGCGATGGACGAGAGCCGCTCGATCCCAACCGCAACCTCGTTCAGAACGCTACCCGTCGACACGATCTGGGCGAAGCGCAAAGCGCTGAACGGCGCTCTGGCCGAGCGCGGGATGAAGGTCTCGTTCACGCACCTGATCGCCTGGGCGATCGTCGAAGCGGGCCGGCAGTGGCCGGTGATGTCGCGCACGTTCGTCGAGCAGGACGACAAGCCACACGTGGTTGAGAGCCCGCACCTGAACCTCGGGATCGCCGTCGACGTCGAGAAGAAGGACGGCTCCAGGGCGCTGATGGTCCCCTGCATCAAGGAGGCGGAAACGCTCGATTTCGGGGGCTTCCACAGCTACTACGAGGAGCTGATCCGAAAGACGCGCGAGAACAGCCTCACGGCCGACGACTTCCAGGGCACCAACGTGACTCTGACCAACCCCGGTGGGATCGGCACGATCGCCTCCGTGCCGAGGCTGATGGCCGGCCAGGGGACGATCATCGCCACCGGATCGATCGCCTACCCGCCGGAGTGGTCACACGCCTCGCCCGACAAGCTCAGGGGACTCGGGGTCTCGCGCGTGATGACGATGACCTCGACCTACGACCACCGGATCATCCAGGGAGCGGAGTCGGGCAATTTCCTGAAGGCGATCGACGAGCTCCTCCAGGGAGAGCACGAGTTCTACGAGAGGGTCGCGGCCGACCTCGACCTCGACGCCAGCGTCACCGCGACGGCGCACCCCGAGTCCGCCTCGGCGCCGCCGCTCCCGACCGATGGAGCCGCGGTTCCCGCGGCCGCAGCGTCGACGGTCAGCGGCAAGGCCGACGAGGAGCTGCTGCAGGGAGTGCAGGCCGCGACCTCGCTGCTGAAGGCATACCGGACGCACGGGCACCTGGCTGCCAATCTCAACCCGCTCACCGGCGAGGGCAAGGGTGACCCCGCCCTCGAGCCCGAGAACCTGAATCTGACGCCCGAGCTGATGGGGCGGATTCCGGCCTCGATCCTGCGGATCGGGGTGCCCGGCGAGACGCTGCTCGACGTCCTGCCGCGGATGCGCGACGCCTACTGCGGCGGCATCGCCTACCAGATCGAGCACCTCTCATCGCACCAGCAGCGCATGTGGCTCCGCGAGGTGATCGAGACCCGCGCCCACGATCACCCGCTCGATGACGAGGAGAAGCGCCAGCTCCTGCGCCGGTTGGTCGAGGTGTTCGAGTTCGAACGCTTCCTGCAGAAGGCCTACCTGGGCCAGAAGATGTTCTCGATCGAGGGCCTCGATGCAACGGTCCCGATGATCGACGAGATCGCCTCGCTGGCGAAGCGCGACGGCGCCGATGAAGTGGTGATCGGGATGGCCCACCGCGGCAGGCTCAGCGTCCTCGCCCAGAACCTCGGCCGCTCACTGCAGTCGATCATGGCCGAGTTCGAGGGAGCGAAGGCGCTCGACGCGGTCAAGCGGACCGACGCGCTCAGGGCCGGAGGCACGGGTGACGTCAAGTACCACCACGGCGCCGAGGGGCTGCTCGACACCCCCGACGGCGACATCAAGATGCGGCTGTATCCAAATCCCTCGCACTTGGAGTTCGTCGACCCGGTCGTCACCGGCGCGGCGCGGGCAGCGCAGACAGGCCACTCCGGGCCGCGACTGCACCACGATCCGAAGCTCGCCGTCCCGGTGCTGCTCCACGGCGATGCCGCCTTCCCGGGCCAGGGCGTGGTGGCGGAGACCTTCAACCTGCAGTCGCTGAAGGGCTACGCGACCGGCGGCACGATCCACATCATCACCGACAATCAGGTGGGCTTCACGACGGACCCCTACGAGGGTCGCTCGACCCCGTACGCGGCGGACATGGCGAAGGGCTTCAACGTGCCGATCATCCACGTCAACGCCGACGAACCGGAGAACTGCATCGAGGCGATCCGCGTCGCGATGGACTACCGGCGGGAATGGGGCCGCGACGTGGTGATCGACCTGATCGGCTATCGCCGGTACGGGCACAACGAGACCGACGAACCCGCCTACACCCAACCTGAGATGGCGGCGACGATCAAGAAGCACCCGCCGGTCAGCGAGATCTACGCGAAGAAGCTGATCGAGGAGGGAGTGGTCGAGGAGGCCGACCTCGAGGCGAAGGCCGGCGCCCGCCGGGAGGACCTGAGCGAGATCCACAAGGAGCTGCTGGGCAAGATCGAGCGCGGCGAGTTCGAGGATCCGACGGTCGTCGGCACGGGCACGGGCGAGCTGGACCGGACGAAGAGCCCCGACGTGGAGACGAAGGTCTCGGAGAAGCGCCTGCGAACCCTGAACGGGGAGCTGCTCGAGCTCCCGGACAGCTTCTCGATGCACAAGAAGCTGCGAAAGCCGATGCTGAAGCGGCTCGAGGTCCTCGAGGACGGGCCGATCGAGTATGGACACGCGGAGGCGCTCGCGTTCGCCTCGCTGCTGACCGAGGGGACACCGATCCGGCTCACCGGCCAGGACGTCGAGCGCGGCACGTTCTCGCACCGCCACCTCGTCCTGCACGACGAGAAGACCGGGCTCAGGTACGCGCCGATCCAGCACCTGTCGGGCGCGCTGGCGCCGATCGAGATCCACAACAGCCCGCTCTCGGAAACGGCCTGCCTCGGCTTCGAGTACGGCTATTCGGCAGCGTCGAACGAGAGCCTCGTCCTCTGGGAAGCGCAGTTCGGGGACTTCGCCAACTCCGCGCAGGTGATCATCGACAGCTTCATCGCCTCGGCCGAGTCGAAGTGGGGCCAGACGACCCGACTCACCCTGCTGCTGCCGCACGGCTACGAGGGCTCTGGCCCCGAGCACTCGAGCGCCCGGATCGAGCGGTTCGTACAGCTCGCGGCCGAGGGCAACATGAGGCTCGCCAATCCGACCACGGCCGCCCAGTACTTCCATCTGCTGCGCCGCCAGGCCCGGATCGCAAAGCCGAGGCCTCTGGTCGTGTTCACGCCGAAGAGCCTGCTCCGCCTTCCGGCCGCCGCCTCAACGCTGAGCGAGCTCGCCGGCGGCTCGTTCAAGTTCGTGCTCGACGACCCCGAGGCCGCGGAGCGGGCGGAGGAGATCAAGCGCCTCGTCCTCTGTTCCGGCAAGATCTACTACGACCTGCAGGGACACGACCGGCGGGCCGCCGCCTCGACCGTCGCGATCGCGCGGGTCGAGCTGATCTACCCGTTCGCCAAGGCGCAGATCCGTGAGCTGATCGCCTCCTATCCCAATCTCCGCGAGGTGGTCTGGCTCCAGGAGGAGCCGCGGAACATGGGCTGCTGGTCGGTGATGGCCCGCCGCATGCCGGAGCTCGTCGGCGACGAGCTCGAGTTCCGCTACATCGGCCGCCCCGAACGGGCGAGTCCCTCCGAGGGCTACCCGGCCGCGCACCGCTCCGAGCAGGAGCGGATCGTGCTGACCGCGCTGACCGGCTGAGCAGCGGCCCGCGGCCGCCGTTCGCGGCAGGATCGCCACAGCCGGGAGCCCGGGGGGCGGAACGCCCGCATCGCTAGCCTTGTGCGGCGATGACGGAGGTCGCTTCCGCAGCGGGAGAGCGCGAGTTCCGCCCCCGTGCCCCCGGGGCGCTGTTTCCCTGGGTCAAGCGGATCTCGCTGCTCGAGCTGGCGGTCTTCGGCGGGCTGCTGGTCGTCTGGCTGCTGCCGGGGCTCGAGCGGCCCACCTTCTTCTTCGGCCTCGCGCACGGAATCGGGTTCCTGATCCTCTGCCTCGTGATCTGGATCGCGGTGCTGCGGCGAGAAGCCCCGTTCTGGCTGCTGGCCGCGGCGCTGACCCCGGTCGGGCCGGTCGGCAGCACGCTCGGCATCTCCTACATCGAGCGTCGTCAGCCGGCGCCCGAAGCGGCACCCGGCCCCTCATAGACTGTCCGCGTGCTGGCCGCCACGATCAGAGACGGACGGATTGCCGTCGAGGAGCACCCCGACCCAGCGCCGGGAGGCGGCGAGTGCCTGGTCCGGGTGCAGGCGGCGGGGATCAACGGCGCCGACCTGCTCCAGCGCAAGGGCCTCTACCCGGCACCGCCGGGGTCGCCCGAACTGATCCCGGGCCTCGAGCTGGCGGGCGAGATCGAGGCCTGCGGTCCCGACGCGAGCCGCTTCGGCCCCGGTGATCGGGTGATGGCAATCGTCGCAGGCGGCGGGCAGGCGGAGCTGGCGGTGGTCCACGAGCGACAGCTGATGCCGGTGCCCGACGGGCTGGAGTGGCCCCAGGCCGGTGGCTTTCCGGAGGTCTTCTCGACCGCCTACGACGCCCTGTTCAGCCAGTGCGGACTCGCCGCCGGGGACCGTCTGCTCGTCCATGGCGGAGCCGGCGGCGTCGGTACGGCGGCGGTCCAGCTCGGGGCCCTGACCGGTGCCCGGGTCACCGCCACCGTCCGCAACGAGGCCCTCCGCGGGGACCTCGCGGGCCTAGGTGCCGAGGCGATCGCGCCGGAGGAGTTCGATCAGGCCGGCCCCTTCGATGTGATCCTCGAGCTGGTTGGCGCACCGAACCTCGCCGGCAACCTGCGGGCGCTGGCCACCGGAGGACGGATCGTCGTGATCGGGGTCGGCGCCGGCGCGAAGGCCGAGCTCAACCTCTTGGCGCTGATGGGGAAGCGCGGCTCGATCCACGCCTCGACGCTGCGGGCGAGGCCGCTGGAGGAGAAGGCTGCCGTCGCGCGGGCGGTGGAGGCGCATGTGCTCCCGGCGATCGCCGCGCGAACGATCCGCGTGCCGGTCGCCGCCTGCTTCCCCCTCGATCAGGCGGAGTCCGCCTACGAGCGCTTCGCAGCGGGCGGCAAGCTCGGCAAGATCGTCCTCGTGATGACCGGCGCCTAGAGCCGGGAGCCGTCCAGCCACGCCGCACGCCTCCGGGCCCCACTACGGAACGGCGGGGCGGGGCCGCGGGAGGCAGGGGGTCCGCGCGGCCCGCGCCTCCGCCTGCGCGTCGGTAGCCAGGGAGGGATGCCGACGCGTTCGCCCCCGGAGGCGGGACTGACCGGGGACGAGCTTTATAAAGCTGGCCTTAAGCAATCATGCCGCATCCGGGCTATCGATGTCAACGGGCCCGTGGCCGGCTAGCGCAGATCGCGCAGCACGCGGTGGAGGATGCCGCCGTGGCGATAGTAGTGGCGCTCGTTCGGGGTATCGAGGCGCACCCTCGCCGTGAACGTCTGCGGATCAGCGCCGTCCCGCTCGACGGTCACCGCAACGCTCGAGGCCTCCCCGCCCTCGAGATCGCCGACGGTGTACAGCTCCTCGCCGGTCAGACCGAGGGACGCGATCGACTCCCCATCCGGGAACTGCAGCGGCAGCACACCCATCCCGATCAGGTTCGATCGGTGGATCCGCTCGAAGCTCTCGGCGATCACCGCCCGCACACCGAGCAGCAGCGTGCCCTTCGCCGCCCAGTCACGTGAAGAGCCGGACCCGTACTCGGGCCCGGCGATCACGACCAGCGGCACGCCGTCATCCGCGTAGCGCATCGCAGCGTCGTAGATCGGCATCTCCTCGCCGGACGGCATGTGGCGGGTCCAGCCGCCCTCGCGGTCGGTCAGCTCGTTGCGAAGCCGGACGTTGGCGAACGTGCCCCGCATCATCACCTCGTGGTTGCCACGCCGTGAGCCGTATGAGTTGAAGTCACGAACGGCGACGCCGTTCTCCATCAGCCAGCGGCCTGCCGGGCTGTCCCTCTTGATCGCGCCGGCCGGCGAGATGTGGTCGGTGGTGATCGAGCCGCCGAGCTTCGCCAGCACCCGCGCCCGCTCGATCGGCTCGGGATCGGCCGGCTCGGCGTCCATCCCCTCGAAGAACGGCGGCCGCCGCACGTAGGTCGAGTCCGGCCACGTGTAGCGGTCGCCCTCGGGGACGTCGATCGCCCGCCAACTCTCGTCACCGTCGAAGACGTTCGCGTAGCTGCGGGTGAACATCTCGGCGCGCACCGCCTCGGCGACCGTGTCGCGGATCTCCTGCGGGGAGGGCCAGATGTCGCGCAGGAAGACCGGCGCGCCCTCGGGGTCGCTGCCGAGCGGCTCGGTCTCGAAGTCGAAGTCCATGCGCCCGGTCAGGGCGTAGGCGACGCACAGCGGCGGCGAGGCCAGGTAGTTGGCCTTGACGTCCTGGTTGATCCGGCCCTCGAAGTTGCGGTTGCCCGAGAGCACCGAGCAGACGACGAGATCGCGGTCCGTTACCGCGGCCGAGATCTCCTCCGGCAGGGGCCCGGAGTTGCCGATACAGGTGGTGCAGCCGTAGCCGACCAGGTTGAAGCCGAGCGCGTCGAGCGAGTCGTCGAGCCCGGCACGCTCCAGGTAGTCGGTGACCACGGTCGAGCCGGGTGCCAGCGAGGTCTTCACCCAGGGCTTGCGCTGCAGCCCCATCTCCAGGGCATTGCGAGCAAGCAGGCCCGCCCCGACCATCACCGATGGGTTCGATGTGTTCGTGCAGCTGGTGATCGCGGCGATCACGACCCGCCCGTGATCGAGCTCGAACTCCTCGCCCTCCATCCGCACGGTGACGGCATCGCCGCTGCGTCGCTCCTCGACCGCCGTCGCCGGCACGACGTGGCGCGGCTTGCCGGCCTCGCCCTCTTGCAGGTCCTCGGGGGCAGGATCCGAGGCCGGAAACGACTCGATCTCCGCCTGGTCGTAGCTGTCGCCGTCGCCGAGCTCGTCGGCGGCGTCGTCGTTGAAGGACGTCAGGGTCGAGAAGAACGCCCCCTTCGACTCCGCCAGGGCGATCCGGTCCTGGGGCCGCTTCGGCCCGGCGATCGACGGCTCGACCGAGGCCAGGTCGAGATCGAGGGTGTCGGAGAAGGTCGGCTCCTCCGAATCCGCCTCGTGGAAGAGGCCCTGCTCGCGGGTATAGGCATCGACCAGCTCGATCACCTCCGTCGGCCGGCCGGTGAACTCGAGGTAGCGCAGCGTCTCCGCGTCGGGAGGGAAGATCGCGCAGGTCGAGCCGAACTCAGGCGACATGTTGCCGAGCGTCGCCCGATCCGCGAGCCCGAGCGAGGGCAGTCCGGGGCCGTAGAACTCGACGAACTTGCCGACGACGCCCTTCTCGCGGAGCATCTCGGTCACGGTCAGGACCAGGTCCGTGGCGGTCGCCGCATCGCTCAGCTCCCCGTCGAGCCGGAAGCCGATCACCTGCGGAAGCAGCATCGAGATCGGCTGGCCGAGCATCGCCGCCTCGGCCTCGATCCCACCGACCCCCCAGCCGAGGACCGAGAGGCCGTTGATCATCGTCGTGTGGGAGTCGGTCCCGACGAGCGTGTCGGGGTAGGCGCTGAGCTCCCCGTCGGCCTCGCCGGACCAGACGACGCGCCCGAGGTACTCGAGGTTCACCTGGTGGCAGATGCCGGTCGCGGGTGGCACGACGCGGAAGTTGTCGAATGCCGTCTGGCCCCAGCGGAGGAACTCGTAGCGCTCCTGGTTGCGCTCGAACTCGCGCTCGGCGTTGATCTGGAAGGCGCGCGGGTTTCCGAACGCATCGACTTGGACTGAGTGATCGATGACCAGGTCGACGGGGACCAGGGGGTTGATCTTCGAGGCATCGGCGCCGAGCTCATCCATCGCGTCGCGCATCGCGGCGAGGTCGACCACCGCGGGCACGCCGGTGAAGTCCTGCATCAACACGCGCGCGGGCTGAAACGGGATCTCCTTCGAGGGCTCCGCTTTCGCGTCCCAGCCCGCGATCGCACCGATGTCGTCCGCCGTGACGCTCTCCCCGTCCTCGAGCCTGAGCACGTTCTCGAGCAGCACCTTGATCGAGTAGGGCAGCCGGGCGACGTCGTAGCGCTCCTGAAGCACCTCGAGCCGGGCGATGCGATAGCTGCGACCGCCGACCTCGAGGGTAGACCGGGCTCCAAAGCTGTCTGGCGCGCTCATCCGCTCAGTATGCCGAGATTCGGTCTCCGCGCGCCGCCTCGCCGGGACCAGACCTCGGCTCGCCCGGGGCTCAGCGCTTGTCGGCCTGCTTCGCGGCGAGCTGCTCGGCCGTGCGCTCGCCCCGACCACGCTGCCCGATCTCAGCGACCCGCGGAAACGCGTGAGCGATCGCGGCGGCCGCCCGCTGCTGCGGCGGCGCCACGACGACCTCCGCCTTGTTCCGTTCGACGGCGCGGAGCACGGCCTCACCGACCTGCTGCGGAGTGCCCGTCCCGAATCCGGGCGGCGGCGACATACCCGAATCGGCGAACATGCCCGCCTCGCGGATGAACCCCGGCAGGACGACCGAGACGCCGATGCCGCTGGCCCGGAGATCCTGGCGCAGGGCGAGGGCAAACCCGCGGAGGCCGAACTTCGAAGCGTTGTAGAGGCTGGACCGCGGCGACGGCGCCTTGCCTGCCAGCGAGGAGACGTAGACGAGGTGACCGGAGCCACGCTCGAGCATGCCCGGAAGCAGGGCCCGGGTGGTGAGGATCGGGGCCTCGAGATTGACCCGGACCACGCGTGAGATCTGATCTGCGGTGAGATCCTCGAGCCGCCCGGTGCCGGGAAGGCCGGCGTTGGCGACGAAGACGTCGACGGGCCCCACGGCTTCGGCCGCCGCCGCCAACTCCTCGCCGGCGCCGGCCGACCCGAGCTCGGTCACGACCGCTTCGTGGCCGTCGCCGCGGAGCTCGGTCGCCAGCCGCTCGAGCTCGTCGGCCCTGCGCGAGCTCAGCACCAGCCGCGCACCCGCAGCCGCCAGCTCGGTCGCGATCGCACGCCCGAGGCCACCGGTCGCCCCGGTCAGGAGCACGGTCGATCCGTTGATCCGCATCGCCAGAAGCTATCGCCGCTGACGACCGCCCGCGTTGCGGCCGAACGGTCGGCCGAGTGTTAGCAGGCGCTTGCAAGACCCTTGGAACCCCGTTATGATTGGCTGCCCGCAGCCTGCGGGCCGAGCCGCGTTCGGTGCGGCTCCGATTCAACTCCGCAGGCCAACCCGAACGGCTTCGGTGATGCTGCGAAAGAGGCTTCAAGACTTCGACCCGATCATGGCGATCACCGTCGTGCTCGTGCTGGCGGCGGTGGTGGCGCTGGTGCTGGCCGTCTCGGCCGCCCCGGCGACCCGCTGACGGCGCGACCGAGCGGGCCGCGGGCACAATCCCTGCCCGCCCTGCGCGCGCTCCTCGACGATCCCTCCTTTCGCTCCGGCCTCCGCACCGGCCTTCCGGTCGCCGTCGCCGGGATCGCCCTGGCCGCATCATTCGGCGTGCTCGCGCAGCCGGTGATGGGGCCGATCGCACCGATCGTGATGTCGGCGATCGTGTTCGCCGGTTCGGCGCAGTTCGGCGCGCTCGCGGTCCTCGCCGCCGGCGGCGGGCCGCTCGCCGCGGTCACGGCCGGCGTCCTGCTCAACTCGCGCTACGTGCCGATGGGAGTCGCAATCGCGCCGTCGCTGAGCGGCGGGCCGCTGAAGCGAATGATCAAGGCGCAGACGATGGTCGACTTCTCGTGGGCGGCCGCGATGCGCGGGGGCGGCCGATTCGACCAGCGGTTCATGATCGGGGCGACGCTGCCGATGTACCTGGGCTGGGTTCTGGGCACCGCGATCGGCGCCACCGCCGGAGACCTGATCGGCGATCCTGGGGCGCTCGGCCTCGACGCGGTCTTCCCCGCGTTCTTCCTGGCGCTCCTGCTCGGTGGGGATGCGCCGCGGGCGCGCCGATCGCTGACGGCGGCACTACTCGGGGGGGCGATCGCCCTCGCGCTGCTGCCGCTCACTCCACCGGGTGTGCCGATCATCGCCGGCTGTCTTGCGGCCCTGGTCGGGCTCGATCGGAGCGTCTCTCCCGATCGGGCGACGCCGGAGAGATGATGGCGGACGTCTGGCTGACGATCGCGGCCCTGGCGGTGACGACCGCGATGATCCGCGCTTCGGGGCCCCTAGCGATCGGCGAGCGCAGGATCCCCGAGCGCTTCACCGGCGTCATCGACCTGCTCGGCCCAGCGCTGCTAACCGCACTGATCGTCACCGAGACCCTCGGCGGCGACCGCTCGATCGAGGCCAACGCGAGCCTTGCCGGCGTCTTCGCGGCGGGCCTGGTGCTGCTTCGTCACCGCTCCGCGCTCCTGACCGCGATCGCGATCGCGGCGCTGGTGACGGCGCTGCTCCGGGCGCTGGCCTAGATGCCGATGCCTGCCCGAGTGAACGCTTCGGTGGGCATGGGCACCCCAGTGGGTGCAGCAGCGCCGACTCGGCGCTCGGATCAATCGATCTTGTCGATCCGGTAGCTGCCGTCCTCGAAGACGACCCGGATCCGCAGCTGCTCGTCGTCGGCACCGCGCCCCACGGTCGCGCGGGCCACGGCGAAGACCCCGTCGATGCCCTGCAGCTCGCGGACGGTGACCGACGCCGGAGGGTCGGCCGAGCGCCGCAGCGCGCGGCGGCAGTTCGCGGCCCCCTCGTAACGCTCACGCAGGTAGCGCTCGCCGAGCGCCGCGCAGCGATCGCGTGCCGCCGTCGAGCCGAGCCCGAGCTCGACCGCGTCGACGATCTGGCGGCGGTCCTCACCGGAGAGGACCTCGGCGCAGTCGCCGAGACCGAGCCGGCCCGCGATCGCGACGAACCGCTCCCGCTCACCGTGCTCGGCCGCGGCCGCTGCGGCGATGCGGGGCTCGGACGCGCCGCGCTGCCACAGCTCGCCCGCCAGGCGGCTCGCGGCCGCGCGGCGCTCCGCCGCTGCGACCAGCCGGCGAGGCGCCGACCGGTCACCCGCGGCGACCGCGAGCTCGTCGAGCTCGGCGGCCAGCCGCGCCCGTGGGGGCGCCAGGTCGACCAGCAGGCGGGCCCGATCGTCGAGCGTCAGCTGGTCGCCGCCACGACGCCGACGGATCGCCTCCTGCTCGGCCTGAGCGCTCGCGCAGAGCCGATCCGCGGCGTCGCCGAAGCCGGCGTGCCGGGCAACAGCCGCCGGGGGCTGCCTCCGATCGGGCCCGTCCGCAGCCTGCCCGCCGCAGCCGGCGGTCACTGCGAGCAGCGCGACCCCGAGCACCACGGCCGGCATCCGCAACCTCGGGCAACGCACCGGGCGACTCCGCTCGGCCGGCTACTCGAGGTTGATCATCACGTGCTTGATCTCGGTGTAGTCCTCTACCCCGTAGATCGACATGTCCTTGCCGTAGCCCGACTGCTTGAAGCCGCCGTGCGGCATCTCGGAGCAGAACGTGATGTGGTCGTTGACCCAGACGGCGCCGAAGCGCAGCGCCCTGGCAGCGCGCATCGCGCGGCCGACGTCACGGGTCCAGACCGAGGCGGCGAGGCCGTAGCGGGTGCCGTTGCCCCACTCGATCGCGGCGTCCTCGTCGGCGAAGCGCTGGACGGTGATCACCGGCCCGAAGATCTCCTGCTGGACCATCTCGTCGTCCTGCTGCACCCCGGCGATCACGGTCGGCTCGACGAAGAACCCCGGCAGGCCCTCGGGCTCGCCGCCACCGGCGACGACCTCCGCGTGATCGGGCCGGCGCTCGAGAAAGCCCTCGACGCGTTGGCGCTGGCGCTGGGAGTTGACCGGGCCCAGCGTGGTCGAGTCGTCGAAGGTGTCGCCGAGCACCAGCCCCTTGGCCTGATCGGCGAGGCCGCTGACGACGTCGTCGTAGACGCCGGAGCCGGCCAGCACGCGGCAGGCCGCCGTGCAGTCCTGGCCCGCGTTGTAGTACCCGCAGGCGGCGATCGTCTCCATCGCTGCCTCCATGTCAGCGTCATCGAAGATGATCACCGGGGCCTTGCCGCCGAGCTCGAGGTGGACCCGCTTGAGAGTGTCCGCGGCGTGCGCCGCGATCCACTTGCCCGTCTCAGGTGACCCGGTCAGCGAGACCATGTCGACCTCGGGATGGGTGACCAGCGTCGATCCGGCCGGATCCCCGTGGCCGCCGATCACGTTCAGCACACCCGCCGGGAAGATATCGGCGGAGAGCTCGGCCAGCTTCAGGGTCGAGATCGGCGTCGTCTCCGCGGGCTTGAGCACGACCGTGCAGCCGGCCGCAAGCGCCGGCCCGATCTTCCAGATCGCCATCATCAGCGGGTAGTTCCAGGGCGTGATCTGACCGACCACGCCGGCGGGCTCACGCCGGATGATCGAGGTTCGATTCTCGACGTACTCGCCGGCAGCCTGGCCCGGAAGGGTGCGGCCGGCGCCGGCGAAGAACCGGAGGTTGTCGGCCATCATCGGGATCTCGTCCTCGATGAAGTGGTGCCGCGGCTTGCCCGCGTCCGCCGCCTCGAGATCGCTGAGCATGTCTGCGTGCTCCTCGATCAGATCGGCGAGCCTGATCAGCGCGGTGGCACGATCGCCGGGGGTCATGGTCGCCCAGCCGTCGAAGGCGCCGCGGGCCGCGTGCACCGCGCGGTCGACGTCCTCGGCGCTCGACAGCGGTGCCTCGGCGATCACCTCGCCCGTTGCGGGGTTGACCACCTCCTCGGTCGCGCCGTCGGCGGGATCGACCAGCCGGCCGTCGATGAAGTTGTGCAGCTTGGTCGCAGTTGCGGTTGCCATCTCTCTTCGCCTCGTCAGTCCTTGCGGGTCTTGCGGTCGCTCAGTTGACTGGTGCAGCCCCGATGCCGAGGGCCTCCTCCGGCGGTACGTAGTCGCGGCCGACCGCCTCGGCGACCGCCGGGTGGGTGACCCGGCCATCCGCGACGTTGACCCCGGGCCGAAGACCCGGGTAGCGCTCGAGCGCCCCCTCGACGCCGTGGTCGGCGAGCGCGAGTACGTAGGGAAGCGTCGCGTTGGTGAGCGCGTAGGTCGAGGTGATCGGGACCGCACCCGGCATGTTCGCCACGCAGTAGTGAGTGATCCCGTCGACCTCGAAGGTCGGATCGCGGTGGGTCGTCGGGCGCGAGGTCTCGAAGCATCCGCCCTGGTCGATGGCGACGTCGACCAACACCGCGTGCTCGCGCATCAGCGCAAGCTGCTCGCGCTTGATCACGTGCGGGGCCTTCGCCCCGTGCAGGAGCACGGCGCCGATCACCAGGTCGGCGTGCGGGAGCATCTGCTCGACTGCCAGGGTCGAGCTGTGCACGGTCGAGCAGCGCCCGGCGAAGGCGACGTCCAGCTCGCGCAGGCGGTCGATCGACTTCTCGTAGACGAAGACGTCCGCCTGCATGCCGATCGCGATCGTCGCGGCGTTGAAGCCGACTGCTCCACCACCGATCACCATCACGTTGGCCGCGGCCACGCCGGGAACGCCGCCGAGCAAGATCCCGCGGCCGCCGAGCGGCTTCTCGAGAAAGAAGGCGCCGGCCTGGGTTGCGATCTTGCCCGCCACCTCGCTCATCGGAGCGAGCAGCGGCAGGCGCCCATTCCGGTCCTCGACCGTCTCGTAGGCGATGCACGTCGCGCCGCTCTCGCAGAGCCCGCTGGTCAGATCGGGATCAGGCGCCAGGTGCAGGTAGGTGAACAGCACGGTCTCGGCGTCGAGCATCTCGACCTCCACGGGCTGTGGCTCCTTGACGCCGAGCAAGAGCTCGGCCTCTGCGAAGACCTCCTCGGCCGTCGGCAGGATCTTCGCGCCCTGCGCCGCGTAGTCGGCATCGGCGATCGCACTGCCCTCGCCGGCGCCCTTCTGCACGAGCACCTCGTGGCCGCTCTCGAGCAGCTCGCGAGCGCCGACCGCGGTCAGCGCGACCCGGTACTCGTCGTCCTTGATCTCGGTCGGAACACCCACCTTCATGCCTGCTACTCCTCCTCGTTGGTTGTCAAGGTCACCGGACCAGCTCCCGGGCGCGCAGCGCCAGCCATAGCTCGATCCGGTCCTGGGCGTGCCCGAGATCGCGGCCGGTCAGCTCCTCGATGCGGCGCATGCGGTAACGCAGAGTATGTCGATGGCAGAAGAGATCGCGCGCCGCCCGCTCCCACTGGCCGTTGCGGGCGATGAACGCCTCCAGCGAACGGAGCAGCTCCGGACCGTACTCACCCTCCCCCTCCTCGATCGGAGAGAGCAGGTTGTCGGCATACGTCCTCAGCGCCTCGTCGTCCTGAATCGAGAGCAGCAGAGTGAACGCTCCGAGGTCCTTGTGAGAGGCGACGTCGGGAGCGCTTCCGTTCGCGATGCTGGTCGCCTCCAGGGCGCAGCGGGCCTCGTGGAAGCCGCGTCGCAGCGAGTCGACCGGCGTCGGCCTGCTGACCGCCGCCCTGACCTGCCGCCCGTCGGTCGACAGGATCGCCAGCGCGCGCCTCGCGATCTCCAGCGGATCGGAGTCGACCGGCTCGAAGATCGCGCACAACAGCGGGCGGCCGGCGGCATTGTTGACCGCGACCAGCGATGGGAAGCCGCCGTCGCCGAGGGCAGCGGCCAGTTCCCCGGCATCGCCGGGACGGGGATCGAGCTCGAAGAGCAGCACCGCAACCGGGCCGGAGATGCCGAACGGGGCGAGCCGCCCGCGCAGCTCCTCGGGCTTGAGGTTGCCACCGATCGCCTCAGCGAGCACGTCCCCGGCGAGCCGCCGCTCGGTGTTCCGGACCACGCGCTCCCGCATCAGCTCGAGGGCGATCACCATCGCCGCCTGCCGGGCGAGCAGCCGCTCGAGGTCTCCGATCTGGCCCTCGCGCCGGGCTGCAACCAGCCAGTGTCCGCGGGGGCCGCCGCCGCCGACCGGGACCGGAACGGCCACCGCGCGGCCGGCGAGCGGCCCGCTGTCGGGCACGAACAGGGCCTCCCGGGAGCCGGCCGACCGCTTCGCCACCTCGGTTCGGATCGAGGCGACCGCCTGCGCCGACAGGCCGCGCTCCTGGGGGTGCCGGCTGAGCTCCTCGCCCTCCGCATCGAGCAGCAGCGCGGCGCCGTGGACAGCGTCCGCGATCGCCCGCATCACCTCGCTCAACCCGCGCTCGGCGAGAACCAGGCCCTCGAGCTTGGCGTGCACCTCGATGCCGCGCTCGAGGACGCCAAACTGCTCGTTGACGAGCCTGGTGAAGGCGCGCTCGGTGATCGCGATGAACGGCATCTCGTAGGGGACCTCGAACAGCGGCAGACCGCGAGCCTCGCACTCGCTCCGCAGCGCGACGGGCAGGCCCTTGTGGTCGAAGCCGGTCCCGAAACCCAGCGCCGCCAGATCGTTGGCGGCGAGCAGCTTCGCGAACTTGCGCTGCTTGGCGGCCGTCGCCAGGTTGATCCCGGTCGTCAGCAGCAGTTCGCCGCCGGAGAGGAACGGGGTCGGATCCTCGAGCTCGGAGATGTGGACCCAGCGAATCGGCCTCGACTTCCCGTCGAGGCCGACAGCCGGCTCGAGACCGAGATCGTCGAGCAGGCTCTGGACGGTGAGCACCCTGGCTCCCGGACGGTCAGCTACGACCCTCGATGATCTGGCTGGCCTCCTCGAGGATCGGTCGCAGGACGCCGACGATCTCCTCGAACTGCTCGGTGTCGCAGACCAGCGGCGGCGCGAGCTGAATCACCGGGTCGCCCCGGTCGTCGGCCCGGCAGATCAGACCGTTCTTGTAGAGCTCGCCGGAGAGGAAGTCGCGCAGCAGCCACTCCGACTCCTCATCGTCGAAGGACTCCTTGGTGTCGCGGTCCTTGACCAGCTCGAGCGCGTGGAAGAAGCCGGCCCCGCGGACGTCGCCGACGATCGGGATATCGCGCAGCTCCTCGAGCATGCCGCGGAACTCGCCCTCCTTCGCCCGCACGTGTCCGCAGAGGTCCTCGTCCTCGAAGACCTGGATGTTGCGCAGCGCCACGGCCGCGGCGACCGGATGGCCTCCGAACGTCGAGCCGTGCACGAGGCTGGCGTGGCCGGTTCCGAACGGCTCGAAGACCTCATCGCTGACGATGCAGGCGCCCATCGGGACGTAGGCCCCGGTCAGCGCCTTCGCGGTCGTGATCATGTCCGGCTGATAGCCGTAGCGCTCGCAGCCGAAGAAGTGGCCGAGCCGGCCCCAGGAGCAGATCACCTCGTCGCTGATCAACAGCACGCCGAACTCGTCGCAGATCTCGCGGACGCGCTGGAAGTAGCCCTCCTGAGGCGGGATGCAGCCGCCGGCGTTCTGGAGCGGCTCGAGGATCACCGCGGCAACGGTGTCGGGGCCCTCGAACTCGATCCGCTCGCGGATCTTCTCCGCCGCCCAGAGCGGATCCCGACCCTCTGGCCAGTGGTACTCGAGGGTGTTCGGCGCGTGCACGCCCCCCGGCATCTCCGGCTCGAACGGAACCTTGAGGTCGGTCAATCCGGTCGCCGCCAGGGCGCCCATCGTCGTCCCGTGATAGGCGACCTCGCGCGCAATCACCTTGGTCCGCTGGCCGCGGCCGTGGGCGCGATGCCAGTTGCGGGCGATCTTGATCGCCGACTCGACCGCCTCCGATCCGGAGTTGACGAAGAAGACGCGGTTCAGATCGCCAGGCGCCAACTCGGCGATCTTCGCCGCGAGCTCGATCGCGCGCGGATGTGCGTAGCTCCAGTTCGTGTAGAAGTCGAGCTCGCGGATCTGGGCCGCGGCCACGTCGCCGTACTCGGCTCGACCGTGGCCGGCATTGCAGCAGAAGAGGGCGCTGAGGGCGTCGAGGTAGCGCCGGCCGTGCTCGTCGTACACGTAGGGCCCCTCGCCGCGGGAGATGATCGGGATCTCGTGGGACTGGTCATAGGAGCCCATCCGGGAGAAGTGCATCCATAGGTGCCTGCGGCCCATCTCCTGGAGCGCGCTCTGCTGACCGGCAGCTGGCTTGACGGTTGCTGTCGCCATCGAGTATCCCTTCCTTGATGTTCCTGGATTGTGAGTCGGTCGACGGTTTGCACAACGGTAGACCCTGCCCCTGAGGCGCACAACCGGAGATTCGTTCAACCCGAGATTACCTGCTTGTACGACTCGTACAAGCAACGACTGATACTTTGGGGCATCCGGGGATTGCAAAGTCCGACGGATAGGACATAGTTCCGCCTACGAAGGCGCCACCTGGTCCCACGGGGCACGGATTGACGGAGGAGAGATCACGGACCAAGAGCCGACAACTGCGACCGCTGCCGGCCTCCACGACGCGAACGGAGCGGGACTGCCGAGCGTCTCGCTGCGGTCCGTGGTCAAGAGGTTTGGCGACTTCACCGCCGTCAACGACATCGACCTCGACATCGCCCAGGGCGAGTTCTTCACGATGCTCGGTCCAAGCGGCTGCGGCAAGACGACGACGCTGCGGATGGTTGCCGGCTTCGAGGAGCCGAATGAGGGCCGGATCCAGATCGAGGGCGAGGACGTCGCCGGGCTGCCGCCCCACAAGCGCCCGACGAACACGGTCTTCCAGAGCTACGCGCTGTTCCCGCACCTGTCGGTCAAGGACAACGTCGGCTACGGACTGCGTCGTAAGGGCGTCGACAAGGGGGAGGCCGACCAGCGGGTCCAGGCCGAGCTCGAGCGCGTCGGGCTCTGGGGCGAAGCGAACCGCAAGCCCAATCAACTCTCGGGCGGCCAGCAGCAGCGGGTCGCCCTGGCCCGCGCAGTGGTCAACCTGCCGAAGGTCCTGCTGCTCGACGAGCCGCTCGGCGCCCTCGACCTGAAGCTCCGCAAGGGGCTTCAGATCGAGTTGAAGCGGATCCAGCGCGAGGTCGGCATCACCTTCGTCTACGTCACGCACGACCAGGAGGAAGCGCTGACGATGTCCGATCGGATCGCGGTGATGAACGAGGGAGTCATCGAGCAGGTGGCCGACCCCGAGGAGGTCTACGAGCGCCCGGCGACGACGTTCGTCGCCGGCTTCATCGGCGTCTCGAATCTGATGCCGGGGACCGTCACGACCGCCAACGGGCCGCGCTGCAGCGTCAAGCTCGACGCGGGCCCCGAGATCGACGCCCCCTCAGACGGTTTCTCCCCGGGGGATCACTGCCACGTGGTGGTCCGGCCCGAGAAGCTCCAGATCAGCGACGCCTCCGCGCCCGCGCCGGCGGGCGCGAGCGTCGAGGGGACCGTCGCGAGCTCCGTCTATCTCGGCACCTCGACGCAGATCGTCGTGATGCTCCCCGGCGACGTGCCGATGACCGTGCTCGTGCCGAACGCGGACGAGTCCGAGCGCCAGCGGCTCCCGGGCGGAGGCGCCAGGGTGCGGCTCTCGTGGATGCCGGACGCGGTGCACCTCGTGCGCGAGTCGGTCGCGAAGCAGCAGCTTGAGAATCAACGAGACGCCGAGGAGGCGACATCAGGATGAACAAGACCAGGGGCAGGACACGGACAAAGGGGCTTCTGATGACCGTTGCCGCGCTCGCGGCCGCGCTCGCGCTGGCGGCATGCGGCAGCGACCTCGGCGGCGGCGGCAACGAGGGCGAGGTGACAACCGCCGAGGCGACCGGGACGGTCGGCGGCGAGCTGGTGATCTCGCAGTGGCCGTTCTACATCGACCGCAAGACGATCCCCGAGTTCGAGGACGAGGCCGGCGTCAAGGTCGACTACATCGAGGACGTCAACGACAACAACGAGATCTTCGCGAAGCTGCGCCCCGACCTGTCGAGCGGGCAGTCCGCCGATCGCTCGATCATCGTCGTCACCGACTGGATGGCGAAGAAGATGTACGACCTCGGCTACCTGCAGGACCTCGACAAGGACGCGATCGGCGAGGTCAACGACAACCTGATCGAGAGCCTGAAGAGCCCCTCGATCGACCCCGACCGCTCCTACACGGTGCCGTGGCAGAGCGGCATGACCGGCCTGGTGGTCAACACCGCGGAGGCGCCGGACGTGACCTCGATCAACGACATCTTCGACCCCCAGTACAAGGGCAAGGTGACGGTGCTGACCGAGCTTCGCGACACGGTGCCACTGATCATGAAGGCCGACGGGGTCGATCCCCAGGAGGCGACCACCCAGGACTGGCTCGACGCGATCGACAGGCTCGACGAGGCGGTCAAGTCGGGGCAGATCCGGAAGCTGACCGGCAACGACTACACCGACGACCTCGCGCGCGGCGACGCGGTCGTGACGATCGGCTGGTCCGGGGACGCGATCCAGTTGCAGGCCGACAACGCCGACATCAACTTCGTGATGCCGGATGAGGGCTGCATCCTCTGGTCGGACAACATGGTGGTGCCGGTCGGCGCGCCGAACCCGGACGCCGCGTACGCGTTCATGAACTACGTGTACGACCCGGCCAACCAGACGCAGATCGCGGCGTACAACAACTACATCACCCCGGTGCAGGGCGTCCAGGAGATCTTCGAGCAGGAGGACCCTGAGCTCGCCAAGAGCGAGCTGATCTTCCCGACCGACGAGTACACCGGGAACTGCTCGACCCAGGGGGACCCCCCGGCTGACGGCGTGACCGAGGTCGAGGAACGCTGGCAGCAACTGATCAGCGGCGGCTGACCAGCTGGCGGAAGAGGAGAGAGCTGAGTTGAAGCGGCGGCGCTCGAGAATCGGCACCGGGACCCGATGAAGAGCCGCCGCTTCACTCCGTATGCCCTGATGGGGCCGGGGCTGTTCTGGCTCCTGGTCTTCTTCGCGGTGCCGATGGCGTTCATGGCGATCGTCGCGCTCGAGGAGGGATCGATCGACACCGGCTTCTCGCTGACCTGGCAGTGGGCCAACTTCAGCGACTCGGTCGGCAGCTTCGACACGCAGTTCCTGCGCTCGTTCAGGTTCTCGATCATCGCGACGCTGCTCTGCCTGCTGATCGCCTACCCGCTCGCCTATGCGATCGCGTTCAAGGCGGGACGCTGGAAGAACCTGATGCTGTTCGCCGTCGTCGCCCCGTTCTTCACAACCTATCTGATCCGGACACTCGCCTGGCAGACGATCCTTACCGATCAGGGCCAGATTGCCGACTTCTTCCGCACGATCGGGATCATCTCCGAGGACGGCCGGCTGCTGGAGACCGACTCCTCGGTGATCATGGGCATCACCTACAACTTCCTGCCGTTCATGATCCTGCCGATCTACGCGAGCCTCGAGCAGCTCGACGAGGGTTTCATCGAGGCTGCCAAGGACCTCTACTCGAGCTCCCGCCAGGCATTCCTCAGGGTGACGCTGCCACTCTCGGCGCCCGGCATCGTCGCGGGCACGCTGCTCACCTTCATCCCCGCCTTCGGTGACTACGTCAACGCCACCTTCCTCGGTGGGCCGAACCAGGCGATGATCGGCAACGTGATCCAGGACCAGTACCTGCGAACGCAGAACTACCCGACCGCCGCCGCGCTCTCGTTCGTGGTGATGGCTGTGATCCTGGTGATGGTTCTGATCTACATCCGCTTCGCCGGCTCCGAGTCGCTGATGGGTGAGGAGACGACCCCGTGAGCCCGTTGAGCCGGGTCTGGCGTTGGATCCGCGAGCACGCGGTGATGGGCGTCGGCATCCTCGCCGTCGTCTACATGCTGATCCCGATCCTCGTGATCGCCGTGTTCTCGTTCAACGACCCGCAGGGCAAGTTCAACTTCACCTGGGAGGGCTTCACGCTCTCGCACTGGGAGAACGCCTTCGGGATCCCCGAGCTGACCGAGGCCCTCGTCTTGAGCCTGCAGCTCGCTGCGCTCTCGACCCTGGTCGCGACCGCGCTCGGCACGCTGCTGGCGATGGGCCTGGTCCGCTACCAGTTCGCCGGCCGGCGGCTCGCCAACCTCCTGATCGTGATCCCGATGGCGACTCCAGAGGTCGTGCTCGGCGCCTCGCTGCTCTCGATGTTCGTGTTCATCGGAGTCGACCGCGGCTTCAGCACGCTGTGGATTGCCCACATCATGTTCTCGATCAGCTTCGTGGTCGTCGTCGTCCGCTCAAGACTGATCGGCTTCGACCGATCGCTGGAGGAGGCCGCCCGCGACCTCGGCGCCACCCCCCTGACCACCTTCCGCACGGTCACCCTGCCACTGCTGGCGCCGGGCCTGGTCGCCGCCGCGCTGCTCGCCTTCGCGCTCTCGCTCGACGACTTCGTGATCTCGAACTTCAACTCCGGAACCACCGTCACGTTCCCGCTGTTCATCTTCGGCGCCTCCCAGCGGGGAATCCCGGTCGAGGTCAACGTCCTGGCGACACTGCTGTTCGTCCTCACCGCGATCGCGATGGGCTTCACCGTCTGGCAACAGCACCGGGCGGAGAAGCTCGCGGCGATCCGACCGGACGATGACGTCGACACCGGCCTCGCCGCCCTCGCGTCCGGTCAGCGCCCGGTCGCAGGTGAGCCCGACCCGCGCCCCGGGGCCGCCTCCTGAGCGCGATCGCGCCAGAGCAGGACCTCGCCGGGCTCGACGTCAGCAACCTCGACCTCTGGCGTGACGGCCCTCCGCACGAGGTCTTCGCCCGGCTTCGCGACGAGGAGCCGCTTCATTGGAGCGAGTTGGGCGACTTCCCCAACGAGAGCGGCTTCTGGTCGGTCGTTCGATACGACGACATCCGCGCCGTCGGTCGCGACCACGAGACCTTCTCCTCCGACCGCAGCATCATCTTGGTCGATCACCTCGCACCCCCCGGCGAGCCCGATCCGATCGACCTCAGCGCCAACATGCTGATCTCCCAGGACCCACCGCGCCACGACCGGCTCAAGGCGCTGGTCCAGCGGGCATTCACACCGAAGCGGGCGCTCGAACACAGCGAGCGGATGCGCGAGATCATCAACCTCGTCTGGGACCGAGCGCTCGACAGGCACTCAGACGGCCGCCTCGACCTGGTCCAGGACGTCGGCGTCTACGTCCCCGCGATGGTCATCGGCGAGATGCTCGGCGCCCCCCGTGAGGACGCCGACAAGCTCGTCGACTGGACGAACCGCACGACCGCCTTCGAGGATCCGCGCCTGGTTCCCGACCTCGGTGAGGTCTGGCGAGCGCTGGGGGAGTTCCTGCCCTACGTCAACGAGATGGTCGAGGAGCGCGAGAAGAACCCGACTGAGGACCTGACCACCGCGATCATCGAGGCCGAGGTCGACGGCGAGCACCTCTCGCATGAAGAGGTGGTGATGTTCTTCTTCCTGCTGATGGTCGCCGGCAACGACTCGACGCGGGCGGTCTTCACCTCGGGAATGAAGAGCCTGCTCGAGGATCCCGAGCAGATGGATCTGGTCCGCTCAGGGGCGGTGCCGCTCGAGCAGTTGGTGGAGGAGTGCGTCCGCTGCCACCCCGCGTTCGCCTACATGCGGCGAACGGCGACCCGCGACACGGAGCTGGCCGGCAAGCGGGTCAGGGCCGGCGACAAGCTGGCCCTCTGGTACGTCTCCGGCAACCGCGACGAGGGCGTCTTCGAGGACGCCCAGCGCTTCGACGTGCGCCGCGACCCGAACAACCATCAGGGGTTCGGCGGCGGCGGTCGCCACTTCTGCCTCGGCGCCGGGCTCGCCCGGCTCGAGCTGAAGCTCTGGTTCGAGGAAACCTTCCGCCGCTTCGGCGAGATCGACCTCGACGGGGATGCGGAGCGGATCAGCTCGACCTTCCTCAACCAGTACCGCAGCATCCCCATCAGGCTCGGCTGAGCGCCCCCGGCCGCCCGCTCGGTATTCTTGGGCCGAACAGGTGGAGCGAGCGGACCAAGGGGGCGGCTGCCGGTGTCAATATTGAGCGGGACCTGGACAAGCAGGTGGTTGACGGCGCTGCTGGCGCTTGGTGCGTCGGCGCTGCTGGGGGCATGCGGCAGCGACCTCGGCGGCGGCGCCAACGAGGGCGAGGTGACAACCGCCGAGGCGACCGGGACGGTCGGCGGCGAGCTGGTGATCTCGCAGTGGCCGTTCTACATCGACCGCAAGACGATCCCCGAGTTCGAGGACGAGGCCGGCGTCAAGGTCGACTACATCGAGGACGTCAACGACAACAACGAGATCTTCGCGAAGCTGCGCCCCGATCTGCAGAACGGCGAGTCCGCCGATCGCTCGATCATCGTCGTCAGCGACTGGATGGCGAAGAAGATGTACGACCTCGGCTACCTGCAGGACCTCGACAAGGACGCGATCGGAGAGGTCAACGAGAACATGCTCGACTCGCTGAAGAGCCCCTCGATCGATCCCGACCGCTCCTACACGGTGCCGTGGCAGAGCGGCTTGACCGGCCTCGTGGTCAACACCAAGGAGGCGCCGGACGTGACCTCGATCAACGACATCTTCGACCCCCAGTACAAGGGCAAGGTGACGGTGCTGACCGAGCTCCGCGACACCGTGCCGATGATCCTCCAGGGCAATGGGATCGCGCCGGAGGACGCGACCACCCAGGACTGGCTCGACGCGATTGACCAGCTCGACGAGGCGGTCAAGTCCGGGCAGATCCGGAAGCTGACCGGCAACGACTACACCGACGATATGGCCCGCGGGGACGCAGTGATCGCGATCGGCTGGTCCGGGGACGCGGTCCAGCTGCAGGCCGACAACCCCGACCTCGAGTTCGTCAAGCCGGAGGACGGCTGCCTGCTCTGGTCGGACAACATGGTGATCCCGGTCGGGGCGCCGAACCCGGACGCGGCGTACGCGTTCATGAACTACGTGTACGACCCGGCCAACCAGACGCAGATCGCGGCCTACAACAGCTACATCACCCCGGTGAAGGGAGTCCAGGAGATCTTCAAGCAGGAGGACCCCGAGCTCGCCACGAGCCAGCTGATCTTCCCGACCGACGAGTACACCGGTGACTGCTCGACGATCGACAACCCGCCGGCCGACGGCGTCAGAGAGGTCGAGGACCGCTGGCAGCAGCTGATCAGCGGCGGCTGATCCGACAACGTTTCCGCCAGCCGGCGGTACCCGGCGCCGACGTCCCACAAGGCATGGCGGTTGGCTACAGTCCCCGCGTCTGATTCACCGTCGGGAGGAGAGAGCCACAATGCTCAAGGGCTTCAAGGATTTCATCATGCGTGGCAACGTGGTCGATCTCGCCGTTGCGGTCGTCCTCGGTGCCGCGTTCGGAGCGGTAGTCACGTCGCTGGTCGAGAACCTGCTGACGCCGATCATCGCCCTGATCATCGGCGAGCCGGACTTCAGCGGCCTCACCTTCGAGATCAGCGGCACGATCTTCAGCTACGGCCTGTTCCTCAACTCACTGATCTCGTTCGTCTCGATCGCCGCGGCCATCTACTTCTTCGTCGTCGTCCCGATGAACAAGCTGAAGGGGCCCGAGGAGGTCAGCACCCGGGAATGCCCGGAGTGCACGACGGACATCCCGCTCGCCGCCAAGCGCTGCCCGGCGTGCACCGCGCAGGTCGCGCCCGCCGCCTGATCGCGGCCGGGCTCGGCGGCCGACAGCTAGGATCGAACCGATGAATGCGCGGCCCGCCACCGAGCTGCTGATCGCCGGGCAGGCAGTCGCCGGCGACGGCGAGGCGATCATCGTCGAGAACCCCTACACGGAGGAGACCGTCGCCACCGTCGGCGGTGCCTCGACGGAGCAGACCGATGCCGCAATCGCGGCCGCCCGCGACGCGTGGAAGGCGTGGGCGACGATGCCCGCCGGAGAGCGCGGCGAGCTGCTGCATGAGGTCGCGCGACGGCTGCGTCAACACCAGGACGAGCTCGCGGCGCTGATGACGACCGAGGGCGGCAAGCCCGTGATCGAGAACTCGGATGAGATCGAGTGGTGCGCCGCCGCGTTCGACTACTACGCCGAGATCGGCCGCGACTCGGCCGGCCGGGTGATCCCGCCGATCGAGTCGAGCCAGCTGGCGCTGGTCGTCAAGGATCCGCTCGGGGTGGTGGGCTGCATCGTGCCCTGGAACTACCCGCTGCTGCTGCTCAGCTGGAAGCTCGCCCCGGCGCTGGCCGCCGGCAACACGGTCGTCTGCAAGCCGTCGGAGCTGACGCCGCTCTCGACCCTTGCCCTGGCGCCCCTGCTCGACCACCTGCCCGACGGGGTCGTCAACATCATCGCCGGCGCGGGCGAGACCGGCGCGGCCCTGACCAGGGACGAGCGCGTCGACTGCATCGCCTTCACCGGCTCGGTGGCGACCGGCAAGCGGGTCGCGCTCGCCTGCGCCGAGCGGGTCGCGCGGGTCAACCTCGAGATGGGTGGCAAGGACCCGTTCATCGTCTGCTCCGACGTTGCCTCCGAGCTCGAGATCGCCGCCCGCGGCGGCGCCTGGGCCGCCTATCTCAACGCCGGACAGGTCTGCACCTCCGCCGAGCGCTTCTACGTGATGGAGGACCTCTACGACGACTATGTCAGCGCCTTCGTCGACCACACCCGCACGCTGGTGCTGGGTGACCCGAGGCAGGCCGACACCGATCTCGGGCCGATGATCTCGGCCGCTCAGCGCGAGAAGGTCGTCGTCCAGGTCGAGGCCGCCGTCGCCGCCGGCGCCGAGCTGCTGATCGGCGGCGACAGCGGCGGGCAGGAGCACGGGCACTTCTACGCTCCGGCGGTCGTCACCGGCGCGCCGGCCGAAACGGCGCTGCTGCGCGAGGAGACCTTCGGGCCGGTGGCGCCGATCGTCCCCGTCAAGGACCTGGACGAGGCGATCGAGCTGGCCAACGGCACCGAGTTCGGGCTCGGCGCCAACGTCTACACGGCCGATCTCGCCAACGCCGTCAAGTGCATGCGCGAGCTCCGCGCCGGCACGGTCTGGATCAACGACCCCCTGACCGACAACGACGCCGGCCCGTTCGGGGGCTTCAAGCAGTCGGGCCTCGGCCGCGAGCTCGGCCGCGAGGGTCTCGAGGCCTTTCAGGAGACCAAGCACGTCCACATGGAGACGAAGATCGAGCGCAAGGAGTGGTGGTACCCCTACTCCGAGTACTCCGCCGGCGACTGAGCTGACCGTCAGACACCGGCGACACCGGCGATCAGGTTGGCGGCGCGCTCGCTGCCCGGTGTCGCTCGCAGGCGCGCCGAGACGGCATCGAGCCGTCGCCTCAGAGCGGCGTCGGCGAGCAGCTCGTCGATCGCTGCCGGCAGCTCGGCGGGATCGTGCGAGTAGGTCGCCAGCCGTCGCCCGAACCCCGTCTCATCGATCCGCTGGGCGTTGTCGTACTGGTCCCAGAACAGCGGCAGGAGCACCATCGGCCGGCCGAAGTGCAGGCACTCCGTGACGGTGTTGTTGCCGCCGTGGGTGATAACCAGATCGACCTCGGGCAGGATCGAGGTCTGGGGCAGGAACTCCGCGCCGGTCATGTTCGGCGCGAGCTCGAGCTCGCTGTGCTGGGGGCCCATCGAGACGATCACCCGGTAGGGGGCCTCCGCGAGCGAGCCGATCAGGCCCCGCATCAGATCGACGTCGCCGGATCCGAGTGAGCCGAGGCTGAGGTAGACGAGCGGCTCGGATCCGCCCGCGAGCGGCTCGGGCAGCTCCCAGGCGGGGTCGGTGCCCCTGACGCTCGACTCGAGGTTCTCCCAGCCGTCGGCGAGCGGGACGTCGCGCGCGTAGTCGACCTCGCGAGGGTAGAGCCAGAGGTTGAGCCAGTTCGAGGTGTGGATCATCTCGAGCTTCGGCAGCGGTGGTGCCCCGCGCTCGCGGCAGAACGCGTCGAACTCCTCCTGCATCGGGCCGATCGCCCGCCGATACTGCTCGCGGTAACGATCCCAGCCCGAGCGATCGTCGGCGGGGTAGCCGGAGAACGGTGGCGGAACCGCCGGGTCCTTGATCTCCGCCGGGTTGCAGGAGACGATCCGCACCCACGGGCGCCCGCTCGCCAGGATCGCGGGGAAGCTGACCACGTTGTCCTCGACGATCACATCGGGCTCGACCTCGTCGATGATCTCGGCCAGGCGCTGATCGACGTAGCGGGCACCCTCGGCGAGCGCCGCGAAGGTCGGGGCGACGAAGCCCTCGATCTGTTCGATCGTCGGCCTGCGGAAGACCGGCGCCGTCTCGCGGATGTAGTCCTTCCAGAACTGCCCGGGATCCTCCTCCTCCTCCGGCTCCGGCCCGAGCCGCATCGTTCGCTCCTCGAAGCCGAGCTCGGCGAGCTTGCCCCCGAAGGACTCCTCGATGATGAAGACGACGCGCCAGCCACGCCGGCGCAGGACGTCGCCGATGCCGACGCAGTTGTTGGTCGGCCCGTAGGCACTCTCAGGGAAGAACACAGCCGTCGGCATGCCGCCAAGCCTAGGGGCTGGGCGAGTACCGAGGCCCGGCGCTTGTGCGCCGCAGGCCGGGGCCTGAAAGGATCCGGCGGATGAACGACATCGGCCTGCTCGCGGCGGTTCTCTTCGCCTACAGCCTGCTCTCGCGGCGGCTGGAGCCGCTGCTGATCAGCGCACCGATGTTCTTCGTCGCGGCGGGGATCCTGCTCGGCCCCGATGTGACCGGGGTGACCGACGTCGAGCTGACCAGCGAGACCGGCCTGCTGCTCGCCGAGATCGCCCTGGTGATCGTCCTGTTCGCCGACGCCTCGCGGATCGAGCTCGGGACCCTCAGTCGCAACCGCGGACTGCCGGCGAGACTGCTCGGGATCGGGATGCCGCTGACGATCGCCCTCGGCACGGCCCTCGGCGCCCTGCTGCTGACCGATATCGAGTTCTGGGAGGCGGCGATGATCGCGGCGGTGCTCGCCCCCACCGACGCCGCCCTGGGTCAGGCGGTCGTCTCCAGCAAGCGGATCCCGCAACGGACCAGGCAGGCGCTCAATGTCGAGAGCGGCCTCAACGACGGGCTCTCGATCCCGTTCCTGTTCCTGTTCACCGGCCTGGCGGTCAGCGAGGCGCAGACCAGCGCAACCGGATGGGCGTCCTTCGCCCTCGAGCAGATCGGTTTCGGGGCATTGGTCGGCGCGGCGATCGGGCTGGCGGGCGGCTGGTTGGTCGAGCGGGCGACCGGCCGCGGCTGGATGACCGGCACCTTCCAGCAGCTCTCGATGATCGGCCTCGCGCTCGGCGCCTGGGCGCTGGCCGAGCAGTTCGGCGGCAACGGGTTCATCGGGGCCTTCGTCGCCGGCCTGACGGCCGGCAGGATCACCACCGTCTGCAGCGAGAGGATCCTCGACTTCACCGAGGACGAGGGGCAACTGCTCAACCTCACCGTCTTCTACATCTTCGGGATCAGCGCAATCGGCTTGCTCGAGGGCGTCGGCTGGGAGGTGTTCGTGTACGGGCTGTTGAGCCTGACCGTGGTCCGGATGCTCCCGGTCGCGGTCGCGCTCGCCGGCGCCGGCCTGCGCCGGAGCTCAGTCGCTTTCATCGGCTGGTTCGGGCCCCGCGGCCTCGCCTCGATCATCCTCGCCCTGGTCGTGATCGAGGAGGAGCCGGAGCTGCCCGGGATCTCGACGCTGTTCGCGGCGATGACCGTGACCGTGCTCGCCAGCGTCTTCGCCCACGGCATCAGCGCCCGCCCGCTGACCAACGCCTACGCGCGCTCGATCGCGGATGCCGACGAAGGGGCCGAGGAGATGCAGCCGGTCGAGGAGGTACCGGTCCGCGGGAAGATGGCCGAGGAGGCCGACTAGGTCAGCCGCCCCGGGGCCTGCAAGAGGTCGCGCCAGATCAGCCCCGACGTGGATAGGCTCCCGTCCGGTGAGCGCGGAGCACAAGCCGTGGGGCTTCAGGGAGCGGCTCGAGCTGTGGAGCGCGCTGCTGCTGGCAGCGGCAACGGTCGCGACGGCCTACAGCGCCTACGAGTCGACCCGCTGGAGCGGCGAGCAGTCGACCAAGTTCACCTCGGCCGGCGCAACCCGGACCGAGTCGGCCAAGGCCCGCTCCGACGCGGCCGCGTTCGTGACGATCGACGCCGGCCTGTTCACCGAGTTCGCGATCGCGTTCACACAGGACAACAAGCAGGGGGAGCGGCTCATCCAGCGCTTCTTCCGGTCCGAGTTCCGGCCCGCCTTCGAGGAGTGGCTGGCGCTGAAACCGCTGAAGAACAAGGATGCGCCGCCGACGCCGTTCCAGCTCGACTCCTACCAGCCCGAGCGGCTGACCGAGTCGGAGGAGCTCGAGGCCGAGGCGACGGCGTTGTTCGACGAGGGTCGCGACGCCAACCAGACCGCGGACAACTACGTCCTGGCGACGATCTTCTTTGCCGCGGTGCTGTTCTTCGCCGGAATCGCGAGCAAGCTCACCTCCGACCGGGTCGTCGCCGGCACCCTGGCCATCGGCACGCTCGTTTTCCTCGGCGGGGTGATCCGGCTCTTCACGCTCCCGTTCCTGTAGGCCGGCTGCGCGACGGGCAGGCGCGGAAAGGGCTCAGCGTCCGACGTGGATGCCGACGCGCTCGGGGATCCCGCAGACGGCTCGGGTCAACGGCCCGGGCCGGCGGCCCTGCTCCTCGAGCTGCTCCTTGTGCAGGATCGCGCTGCGGATCAGGTTGCCGCCGATATAGCGGAAGGGCTCGGGCGGAACCCGAGCGGGCGGCGGATCGACGAACGCCCGGGCCGTATGCTCGTCTCGCTGCTCGAGCGCCAGCGAGGCGAGCGCGCGTCCGACCATCTGCGAGGGCCCGACGCCGTTGCCTGTGTAGCCGAAGCCCGCGTGCACGCGCTCGCCGAGCGATCGGACGATCGGCAGATGGGTCGGCGAGACGTCGATCGGGCCACCCCAGCCGTGTACCACCGAGCGCCCCTCGAGCTGCGGGAAGAAGCTGAGCATGTGCCGGCTCACCTGGCGGACCATCCCGGGATCGACGTTCGCCCGTCGGCCGGCGTGCGAACCGTAGACGACCTTTCCGCCGCCCCAACCGAACGCGATCCTGCCGTCGGCGGTCGTGCGGAAGTAGTGGATCATCGAGCGCGAGTCGGTGATGCACTCGCCCCCCGTCCAGCCGATCTCCTCGAGCACGTCGGGAACCGGCTCGGTTACGACCATGTGCGACGAGGTCGCGGTCAGCGCCAGCCGTAGCCCGGACACGTTGAGAAGCTTCGAGCCGGCGGCCAGCACGACGTGTCCGGCCGTCAGCTCGCCGCCCTCGAACTCGACCACCGGGTCGCCGCCGCCGTTGCGCAGACCGCGCATCCGCGTGCGCTCGAAGATCTCGACGCCCGCATCGATCAGTCGGCTGCGGAGCCCGGCCGCGAGCCGACCGGGATCGACGGTCGCCGCCGTCGGGTACAGGGCCCCGCCGCGGAACCTCGGCGAGGCGCACCGCCGGGCGACCTCCGCCGGCGTCAGCTCTACGCACCGCCCTTCGACGCCGAGCCTCTTCATCTCCCTGAGCACGGGCTCCCAGGTCCCGTCCTGTGCCGCGCAGGTCGAGACCTGGAGGTAGCCGGCGTGGTCGTAGCGGGCGTCGACGCCCTGTTGCTCGCACCACTCACCCACCGCCTCGACCGATTCCTCAGCCGCGCGGCAGACCTCGAGCGCCGAGCGATCGCCGAATCGCGCGACCAGAGCGGGCAGGCTGAACCAGAGCGAGTTGCAGAAGCCGCCGTTGCGGCCGCTGGGGCCGAGCCCGCAGATCTCGGCCTCGACCAGGACGACCCGGTGGTCGGGCGCCCGCTGCTTCAGCCACCAGGCGGTCCACATGCCCGTGTAGCCGCCGCCGACGATCGCTACGTCGGCGCGCTCAGCACCGCTCAGCGGGGGGCGCGCGATGGGCTCGGGGAGGTCCCTGACCCAGAAACCGTGGGCGTCGTGTCGCATCGGTGGTGCAGTATGCCGACCCGGTTCCGCCGGCCGGCTCAGGCGTCAGCTCCAAGCAGCGCCGGTAGCTCTGCGGCCCGAGCCTCGTACCGCTCGATCAGCTCGACCTGAACGTCGCGGGCCCCCTCGGCCGGGACCTCCCGCGGGGTCCAGTGGCCGCCGGCGTCGAGGTCCCAGGCCCCGACCTGCGCCTCGAGGCTGCTGTCGAGCACCTCGAGCAGCTCCGCCCGAATCGCCTCGTCCTCGACCGGGGCGAGCAGCTCGACCCGGTTGTAGAGGTTGCGCGGCATCAGGTCCGCGGAGCCGATGTAGACGCGCTGCTCGTCACCGCGCTCGAACGCGTAGATCCGCGAGTGCTCGAGGAACCGGCCGAGCACGGAGACCACGGTGATGTTGTCGCTGACCCCCGGGACGCCCGGGCGCAGCGCGCAGATCCCGCGCACGTTGAGCTCAACCGGCACACCGGCCTGCGAGGCGCGATAGAGCGCCCTGATTATCGGGGGGTCGAGCAGCGCGTTCATCTTCAACCGGATCCGGGCCGGGCTCGACTCGCTGTGCGCGGCGATCGTGCGATCGATCTCCTCGAGCAGCCCGTCGGCGAGGTTGTGCGGCGCGACGAGCGCCTTGCGGTACCGACGCGGACGCGCGTAGCCGGTCAGGTAGTTGAACATCTCCGCGATGTCGGAGCAGATGTCGGGATCGGTCGTGAAGATGCCGACGTCGGTATAGAGCTTGGCGGTCTTCGCGTTGTAGTTGCCGGTCCCGATGTGCGCGTAATGTCGAACGCCGTCGCCCTCGCGGCGCGCGACCAGCGCGCATTTCGCATGCGTCTTCAGGGCGGGGATGCCGTAGACGACGTGGACACCGGACTGCTCCAGGCGCTTCGCCCAGGTGATGTTCGCCTGCTCGTCGAAGCGCGCCTTGAGCTCCACCATGCAGACCGCCTGCTTGCCCTGCTCGGAGGCGTCGATCAACGATCGGATCAGGGGGGAGTCGGCACTCGTCCGGTAGACGGTCTGCTTGATCGCGAGCACATCGGGGTCGTTGGTCGCCTGGTTGATGAACGCCTCGACCGAGGTCGAGAAAGCGTCGTAAGGATGGTGGACGAGGATGTCGCCCTCGCGCATCGCCGCCATGATGTCGGGCTGCTCGTCGTCCTCGCCCTGGAGCCGGGCCTGGGTCAATCCCGAGAACGGGCTGTCGCGGAGCTCGGCAAAGCCGGGGATCGCAACGATGTCCCAGAGATCGTCCATGCCAAGCATCCCGTCGACCTCGTAGACCTGACGATCCTCGATCCCGAGCGAGCCGACCAGGCGGTCACGGATACGCGGGTCGAGGCCGCGGACGATCTCGAGCCTGACGATCTCGCCGAAGCGGCGGCGGCGGATCTCGTCCTCGACCGCCTGGCGCACGTCGTCGGCCTCGTCGGAGACGTCGTAGTCGTTGTCTCGCGTGACCCGGAACAGCGCGTGATCGACGATCTCCATCCCCGGGAAGAGGGCGCCGAGGTTCTGCGCGATGACCTCTTCGAGCGCGACGAAGCTTGTCCCGTCGGAGAGCGGGATGAAGCGGCGCAGCAGCTCCTTCGGAACCTTCACCCGAGCGAGGATCTCCCCCTCCTGCTCGGGGTCGCGAAGAACGACGAGCAGGCTGAGCGAGAGGTTGGAGATGTAGGGAAACGGTCGGCCCATGCCGAGCACGAGCGGGGTCAGGGCTGGGAACACCTGCTTGTTGAAGAGGTGGTCGAGCTCACGCCGGTCGTCGGCGGACGCCTCCGCGTAGGTGATGACCCGGATCCCGTACTCGGCCAGGGCCGGCCGCAGCACGTCGTTGAAACAGGCGTCGAGCCGGGTCCGCTGGCCGATCACCTGCTCGCGCACAGCGTCGATCTGCTCGGAGGCGGTCATCCCGTCGGCACCCCGCCCATCGAGTGCGGCCGCGACCTGGTCGTGCAGACCGGCAACCCTGACCATGAAGAACTCGTCGAGGTTGCTCTCGTGGATCGCGCAGAACTTGACCCGCTCGAGCAGCGGCAGATCGGGATTCTCGACCAGCTGGAGGACGCGGTCGTTGAACTCCATCCACGAGGTCTGGCGGTTGAAGTAGAAGGACGGGTCGGAGAGATCGATAGCGTTCTCGGCGGCATCGACCGCGACGTCCCCGCCCAGCACCGGAACGGCGACCACCTCGCCCTCCTCCTCGGCCACTACCTCGTCTGAGCTCGCTTCCACAATCCCATCCTAGAGCCGCTGCGACAGGCGCTCCAGCTTAACCGTCACCGGGCAGGCGCTCGTGCACGTCATTCCGGCCAATACTTGCATCAACCAGGCCTCGCGGCTCAGTGGAAAGCCCGGATCTGAGCGGCCGGCTAGCGCTGCACGGGCGAGCTCGCCGGTGCCTCGCTCACGAGCTCGCCCGACTTGACCGCATCGTCGAACAGCTTGTAGTCGGCCTCGGCCTGATTCGCGTAGGTCTCGCCGAACCGCGTGATCGCGTCGACGAACACGGCGCTCTTGCCGATGTAGGAGGCGATTGCCACCGGGTCGGCGGAGCGCGCGTGCGCTCGGGCGAGCGCCCAGCCGCAGAGCCGGGCGTAGGAGCCGAGCATCGCGGCATCCATGGTCGCGATGTCCGCCGAGCCCTTCATGTCCTTGAGCTGCCGCCAGTAGTAGTCACGGCCACCCGCCCGGAAGGGGCCGGGGCGCGGGGCGGCGGCGACGCTGGACCAGCCGAGCATGATGTCGCTGAATGCCTGCATCAGCCGCTGCCCCTCGACCACCCGCTGACCGGCGTTCTCATAGGCGCTCGGCCCGAGCTCGGGCTCGAGCGCCGATGCGCCGGCCTCCTTGATCTGCAGGAACAGCGGATCCCCCTGGTCACGGCCGACCAAGAGCGTCGCGAGGCAGCGCGTGCCGACGCTGCCGACGCCGACGACCTTGAGCGCGATATCGACCATCTCGTATCGCTGGAGCAGGACCTGCGTCCGCTCGGGCAGGGTCAACAGATACGCGTCATAGGCCCCGGCGACCCGCTCCTGCCACTGTTCCGGGAGATCTCCCTCGAGCTCCCGGAGCGGAACCAGCAGCGGCGGATCGGAGCGGATTCGCGGCTTCCCGTCCACTACCTCGGCAAGCTTCTCGAAGCTTCGGAGGCTGGTGCGCCGCCGCGCCTTGCGCTCGCCCTCCTCGAAGCGCTTCGCCCCCTTCTTGCGCGTGATCAGTGCGCGGACATCGTCGACCTCGATCCGGTCGTACCAGAGCTCGAGGTTGCCCATCCGGGAGAACTCGTCCATCGCCGCCCTGTAGCCCTCGGTTCCGGCGCTGCACGCGGCCCGCGCCTTCGTCGGGCTCAGCCCGAGGCTCCCGGCCGCCAGCACGAGGCTCGCTGCCAACCGCTTCAGGTCCCACTCCCAGGGCCCGATCGCGGTCTCATCGAAGTCGTTGACATCGAACAGCAGGGCGCGCTCCGGCGAGGCGAACGCGCCGAAGTTGGAGAGGTGGGCATCGCCGCAGATCTGCGCCCGCATCCCCGTCTCCGGAGTCCCCGCGAGATCCCCCGCCATGATCGCGGCCGTGCCCCGGTAGAAGGTGAAGGCCGACTCGCTCATCCGCTGATGGCGGATCGGGACCAGGAAGCCGATCCGGTCGGCATCCTGCCCGGTGAGCAGCGCCAAGGGATCGGGGCGATCGGAGGCCGGGCTCCAGTCGCCGTGGGAGGACCGCGGGGCGGTCTTCCGCAGCGACCGCCCGTACTCCTGGCGCTCCGCGACCGGGCGCCGAAACCCCGCCTGTAGGGCGGTGGGCGTCTCCGCCATCAATGCCTCCAGGGCTCCTGCGCGGTCACTAGAGCAGCTTGCCGACCTTGCGGATCTGGAAGGCGCGGACGAAGTCGGTCACGCCGCGCATCAGCGCCCAGATGCCCGCGAAGACGAGCAGCACGTAGGCCTTCTCGATGAAGAACTGCCCAGCGGTCCAGAAGGCGAGGATCAGCATCAGGACCGAGGCGATCAGCCCGACCCACCAGAGCTCGTTCAGCTCGCGCCAGGCGAACGCCTCGATCATCCAGAAGATCCCGACCAGCAGGAACAGGAACCCGAGGATGTCGGCCAGCGCTGCGAAGGTGTTCTCCGGGCTGATCAACGAGACGACGCCCGCCCCGAAGAACAGCACGCCGAAGATCGCGTAGACCCAGCCGAGCCGCTCAGCGACCGCCGCGCCGACGAAGCTCTGCAGGCCGGCGACGAAGAACATGATCCCGATCAGGATCCCGACGGTCGTCACCGAGGCCTGATCGAACTGCAGGATCGTGACCGCGATCAGCGTCCAGATCGCGCCGAAGACGAGCCACAGCCACCAGAGGTTGGTGATGCTCTTCGCGGCGCTGCGCGCTGTCGGGCCCGTCGAAGCTTCCACCTACGCACTCCCTTGATTCGGGTCGGCTTGCTGGGTCTCTTCCTGCTCGCCCTCGATCGGCTCTTCGGCGACGGTCGCCGCGAGCAGACGGCTCTTCTCGGCCTTGAACTCGTCCTCGGTGAGGACCCCCGAGTCGCGCAGGCGACCGATCCGCTCCAGCGCCTCGACCCGCGAGGTGGCGGCCTCGCCCTCCCGGCGCTCGGTCCGGGCGCGGACGCGGCGGCTGATCGAGTCGCGGGTCTGCTCCGCCATCGTCTGGGCCATGCCGGCCGCAGAAAGCGTCGTCACCCGATCGGGGAACTCCTGCTCGGTGCGCCGGCGCAGCACCTCCGTCCCGAGGACCAGCAGGCCGATCAGGATCAGCGACGGTACGAGGCGGCCGAATGCCGGCGTCGGCGACCACCAGAAGAGCACCACGAGGAGCACGGCGAGCCCCGCGTAGGCGATCCGCGGCTGGCGCATGTACGGGGCCAGGGCCCGGCGCACGGCGGTCGCTGGGCGGGTCGGGCCGGCAAGCCAGGCGGCGGCGATGATCGCGATCCCGTACGCGACCATCGCCTGGGCGATCGTCGTCAGCAGCGAGGTGCCGATGTCCCAGACCGCCTGGGCGGCCGGCTCGTTCGAGGCAGTCGTCGTCAGCGAACCGACGACGGCGTTGCCCGCGGCGCCGTGCAGGAAGAGCACGACCAGACCGACGGCAACGAATCCGAAGCCGACCGAACGCAGGACCTCGCGACGACGGTCGCGGGCGAGGTAGACCGCGAGCGCGTAAAGCCCGAGCGCCAGCGCGGTCAGTACCCAGGCCAGGGTCTTGAGCAGGTCCGCTGCGTCCTGGGCCGCCCCGAGCTCATCCGAGCGGAGGATCTCGAGCTGGGCGATGTCCGGTGGCAGCTTGCTCGCCAGGTTTCCAGGCAAACCGATCTGGTCCGCGACCTGCTCGAGGATCGCCCCGAGGTCGAGCACGACCACTCCCCCTGTCGTGGAGACATTGTCCCCGCCGCCCTCAATCACCTCGATGAAGATCTCATGGGCGCTGGCGTTGGCCCCCTCCCAGGCCGTCTGGACGGGCGTCGTCTCCAGCGCCCGCTTGGCAATCTGGTCGGCAACCTGCCGCAGGGCCCCGGCGGCCGGGTTGGCGAGCACCGACAGCTCGGAGGGGAGCTGCTTCTGGATCTCGGCCTCGACGTCGACGTTCGCGTAGAGCTCGTCGACGAGGTAGAGAGCCACGGCGTCGCGAACATCCTCGTTCTCCAAGAGCTCCGTGCTCGTGTCGACCCAGCTGTCGGTCTCGAGCAGCTGCCGCTGCGCCCAGACCGCGAACACCGCGAATAACGCGATCAACGAAGCGACGACGACAAGCGCGGTCGGCAGCCAGCGCCGGGACTGCTGCCCGGGTTCGGGGGTCCTGTCTTGTTTCTCGCTCGTTGCCATTCGTAAGCCTCAGCCGCCGACTCGTGGCGTCACACTATCCACATCAGCCGGCGCGAGCTGACGCCCCATAGACCCCCAGGCTCAGCGACCGCCGCCGCTTTCGTCCAGCGCCCGATCCGCCGAGCGCACGAGAGCATCCCAGACGCCCCGCTCCTCGGCCCCATCCCACATCTCGCAGAAGCGCGCGAACAGCAGCCGGCGGCGTGCCAGGAGGTAGACCTCGAGCATCTCGAGCCCACGGTAGGCGGTGCGATGCGGGGCGCGAGCGGCGAGAACCGGGTCGAGGTCATTGGCGTCGCCCGCCAGGCGGACGATCGCCGCGGCGTCCTGCTCTCGCAGCTCCCGGCGATGCTCCCGGAGCTGGGGCAGCATCACGTCGGCATCGTGCATCTCGCCGAGCAGGTCCTGAAGGTGCTTGGCCCGCCGGCGCGCAACCTCGGCGGGCCGGCCGAAGCAGAAGCCGGTCACCTCGAGCACGTAGCGGAGGCGCTTGGCCGCGATCCGCATGTCGTGCTGAGCGCCGACCGCGTCGGCCTCCAGGGCCCGGGGGACGAAGCCGCGCAGCTCCGCGAGCCTCACCTTGACCGTCCGCGCCGCGTTTGCCGCCAGCGGGCCCGCGGGGTCTGTGCCCTTGATCTTCCTCGCCTTCAACTCTCGTCCCTCTCCCCTTCCCCCGACCCGACCGCCGCCCGCGCCTCGGCCGCGAGCGCCCGCACCGCGGCCTCGATCCGCTCGACCCGCTCGAGCTCGACGTAGGGCACGAGCCTCTCGTTCGCCTCGAGCTGCTCCGCCCGGTAGCGCTCGATCAACGAGCCGATTCCCGGCCGGTCGGCGGCCGGGAGCGACTCGGCGACGGACGACAGCATCGCGATCGCCACATCGCGGTCCCGGCGCTCCCCGAGCGCATCCGCGACCGACTTGACCTCCTTCAGCACCCGCTTGCGCGCGCCCTTCGGAAAGCACGGGGCGAACACCTCGAGCGCCGCCCGCAACCGGCGCGTGGCGACCCGCATGTCGTGCACACCCTCGATCGCCGCGGTGTCAAGCACCCCGCCCGAGTGCCGGAGCAACTCCCCCGCACGCGTCTCGACGACGAGCGCCGCCGCCTCGGCAAAAGGCAACTCCGAGGACAGGCCCTCGATCTCGACTTGCCTTGCCATCGGCCCGCGAGTCTAGGACCGAAGCGAGCCCTCAGGCGGCGAGCGAACCGCCCTTGCCGTCCAGCTTGCCGTTCTCGTGCAGCCGGTCGAGGATGATTCCCTCCCGGAGCCCACCCTTGCCGATCTGAAGCGGCTGGCCGAGCATCTGCGAGATCTGCTCGAGGATCAGGATCCCCGAGGCGAGGATCTCCACCCGGCGCGGATCGAGCTCGAAGCGCCTGGCGACAACCGCGACCGGGTCCCCGGTCAGCACGCGAACGCCGCGCTCCAGGGTCTCGTATTCGAGCACCGCACCAACTAGCTTCCTCAGCGAGGTGGCGCTACCACCGACCGCGACGGCCTGCTGCGGCTGCCGGATCGAGACGTCCGCAAAGCAGTCGGAGATCCGGTCGCGCAGGGCGCGGATCTCAGCCGGGCTCGGCGGGTCCGACTCGAGCAACTCGTCGGCGAGCATCCCCGAGCCGATCTTGAACGAGTGCACCTCCCGCACGCCCTCGGAGACGGAGCCGAGGATCACCTCGGAGGAGCCGCCGCCGACGTCGACGACCCCGATCTCTCCGTCGACCGGGTGACCGAGCGTCTTCGTCGCTCCGATGAAGGCGAGCCGGCCCTCCTGTTGATCGTCGAGCAGCTCGACCGGCAGACCGACGACGCGCGAGATCTCCGCCGCAACCTCGTCGCCGTTGGCGGCATCGCGCAGCGCCGCCGTGGCGACCACCCGGATCGACTCGGCCCCAAGCTCATCGGCGAGCCGCACCTGGGTCGCGACGACGTCGGCGACCTCGGCCGTCTTCTGGTCGGAGATCGTGCCGTCCTTCTTGGTGTCCTTGCCGATCTGCGTGTAGGCCCGCTGCTCCATCACCTTGCGGAGCTGGCCGCCGTCCGGCTCGGCCACGAGGACCCGGGTCGTGTTCGAGCCGATGTCGATCGCCGCGCAGAGCATGTGGCCCGGGGGCATCATCCCAGAACGTGGCCCATCCGCCCGCCGGCGGATCCGGCGCGCCGCCAGCAGCGATCCGTCCGCTCGTCGGTCGTCCTTCATCGCGCTAGCGCGGCTCTCCTCGGCGCAACGGGCATCGATACGAGTGTCCTCCGCGAACCGGCGGAAGCCACCGGAAGGACGATCGAGGCAGCCTCAGGCCCCGGACCCCCCGACTGCCTCGGGATGCGAGGCATCCTCGAACTCGCGGAACAGGCCGGTGACGATGAAGGCGGTCTGCTCACCGATGTCGACGGCGTTGTCGCCAATGCGCTCCAGCGCCCGGGCCACCAGCAGCATCGTGGTCGCCCACTCGCGAACGTCGTGGTCTTCGCCGATCTCGATCGCGCGGTGAAAGACCCGGCGGTTGAGCTCGTCGACGACATCGTCCTGGCGCACCAAGTCGCGGGCGAGGTCCACATCACGGGCGCCGAAAGCCGCCTTGGCCTGGCTGATCAACGAGCGGACATGGCGGCCCATGGTGGCGATGTCGCCCTGCATCTGCTCGTCGCCGGGGGGATCGTGGCCGGTCAGCGGGATGACCTTGGCGATGTTCACGCATTGGTCCCCCATGCGCTCGACTGATTTCATCAGGTGCAGCAGGGCCGAGATCAACCTCAGGTCGGTGGCGACCGGGCCCTGGGTCGCGAGCAGCGCCAGGATCGACTGATGCACCTCGAGGTAGCGGCCGTCGATCCGGTCGTCGTCGGCGACCACCTGCTCGGCCAACTCGACGTCCGACTGCTCGACCGCCTCGAGGGTGCGATTCAGCGTCTCGGTAACGAGGTCGAGCCCCCCCAGCGCCCGCTCCTCGAGTTCCTCGAGCTCCTCCTGGTAATGCAGTCTGGTGCTCTCTGCCATCGCTTCAGCCAACCTTCCCCGAGACGTAGTCCTCGGTCCGCGGATCGCTCGGGTTGGTGAAGATCTTCCTGGTCTCGGCGAACTCGACGATCCGGCCCCAGCGGTGCTGCTCATCAGCGTCGAGCTCGACCATCAGGAAGGCGGTTCGATCGGAGACCCGCGCCGCCTGCTGCATGTTGTGGGTCACGATCACGATCGAGAAGTCCTGCTTGAGCTCCAGCATCAGGTCCTCGATCTTGCCGGTCGAGATCGGATCGAGCGCCGAGCAGGGCTCGTCCATCAGGAGCACGTCCGGCTCGACCGCGAGACAGCGGGCGATGCAGAGGCGCTGCTGCTGCCCCCCCGACATCCCGAAGGCGTTGGCGTCAAGCCGGTCCTTGACCTCGTCCCAGAGCGCCGCACGCCTTAGGGCGCGCTCGACGATCTCGTCCATCTCGCCTTCCATCTTCAGGGTCTTCGGACCGAAGGCCACGTTGTCGAAGATCGATTTCGGAAACGGATTTGGCTTCTGGAAGACCATCCCGATCAGCTTCCGAACCTGGACCGGATCGACTTTCGGTCCGTACAGATCCTCGTCGTGATAGAGCAGGTGACCGCTGACCTCAGCGCTGGGAATCAGGTCGTTCATTCGGTTCAGGCAGCGGATCAGGGTGCTCTTGCCGCACCCTGAAGGCCCAATCAGGGCGGTCACGTCGTTCTTGTAGATGTCCATGGAGATCTCCTGGACTGCAGGCACGCCGGCGTAGAAGACGGAGATGTCCTGAAGCTGGAAGACCTTCTCCCTGGTGGCACCGTCGCCCGCGCCATCCTGGAAGTCGGTCCTGATCTCGATCGCGCCCTGGGCCGCGGACTCCCGGGCCGACCGGCCCGTCTCGCCCTGCTTGTGCTGCTGCTCGTCGGTCATCGACTCGGTCACACTACTCTCCTACCAGCGTTGCTCGTAGTGGTTTCTCAGCCAGATGGCGAAGGCATTCATCGAGATCAGCAACGCGAGCATGACGATGATCCCCGCCGCCGCCAGGACGCGAAACTCGTCCGAGGGCTGCTTTGCCCAATCGAAGATCTGCAGCGGCAGCGCCGTATAGCCGGAAAGCGGACCGCTCGGATCGAAGGTGATGAACGTTGCGGCGCCGAGCGGGATCAGCGGCGCCGTCTCGCCGATCGCCCGCGAGAGCGCGAGAATCACACCGGTCGCAATGCCGGGGATCGCGGCCGGGAGGACCTGGTGGCGAACCGTCTGCCACTGGGTCGCTCCGAGCGCCAGCGAGCCCTCGCGGATCGACGGGGGAACGGCACGGATCGCCTCGCGGGCGACCAGGATCACGATCGGCAAGACGAGCAGCGCCAGGGTGATCGAGGCGGTGAGGACCACGAAGCCGAGGTTGAGCGGCGCCCGGGCGACGAATGCCAGGCCGAGCAGGCCGTAGATGATCGAGGGAACCGCGGCGAGATTCTGGATGTTTAACTCGACCGCCCGGGCGAACCGGCTGTCGCGACCCGCGTACTCCTCGAGGAAGACGGCGGCGCCGATCCCGATCGGGACGATGAACAGGACGACGAAGGCCATGATCCAAAGCGTGCCGATCAGCGCCGAGCGGAGGCCGGCGTTGGCCGGAAGCGACGAGGTGCCCTGGGTTATCAGGTCGAGGTTCAGCCGACTCCAGCCGTCGATCAGGTTGTCGGCGATCAGCAGCCCGAGGCCGACCAGCGCCAGCGAAACCGCCAGGAGCAGGATCGCTGCGAAGACGGTGTTGCGGATCACGTCGCCGCGCGGCTGGTCGCTAAGCATCTCCCTGGTCACACCGCGCGCTCCCGCGACCCCGATCGTCGCCCGCGCCGTGCTCGGGCTGTAGTCGCCACGGGCCATCTACTCGTAGACCTCCCTGTATCGGCGCACGAGCCGAATCGAGAGCAGGTTCATCAGCAACGTCATCAGGAACAGCAGCGCCGCGACGGCGAACACGGTCTTGTAGGTGATCGTCCCGGTGCCGATGTCCCCGGTTGCGACGCTGCCGATGAAGGAGGTCATCGCCTGGATCGACTCGACCGGGTTGAAGTTCTGAAGCAGGTCGGAGTTCGGGGTATTGCCGGCGGCGAGAAGCACGATCATCGTCTCCCCGATCGCGCGTGAGACGGCGAGGATGATCGAGGCGACGATTCCCGACAGGGCCGCCGGAAACACGACCTTGGTCGCAACCCTCGCCCTGGTCGCACCGAGGGCGTAGGCGCCCTCGCGCAGTCCCCCCGGGACGGCGCTCATCGCGTCCTCGGAGACCGAGGCGATGATCGGGACGATCATCAGCCCGATCGCGAGGCCGGCTGCTGCAACGCTGAAGATGCCCGGGGATTGGCCGAGGAAGCCGGGCCAGATGTCCTGGATCGCGGGGGTGATGAAGACCAGCGCGAAGAACCCGAGCGCGACGGTCGGGATCCCCGCGAGGATCTCGATGATCGGCTTGACCACCCTGCGAACGCGGGGGCTCGCGTACTCGCTGAGGTAGATCGCCGTGCCGAGCCCGATCGGAATCGCGAACAGCAGCGCCCAGAGCGTGACCGAGAGCGTGCCGAAGACGATCGGCAGCACGCCGAAGCTCGCGGGGGTGAAGGTCGGGCCCCAGTCGGTGCCGAGCAGGAAGTCGACGACTGGCACCTCGCCGAAGAACTCGACGGTCGGGATCAGCAGCGAGAAGACGATCGCGGTCGTGGTCAGGACGGAGATCCCGGCGCAGGCCGCCAACAGCCAGTAGATCAGCCGCTCGCCGTAGCGCGGGCTCGCAGCCTCCAGGCGCGGCCGGGTGAGGGCCGGCGCCGTGGAGGCTGCGATCTGTCCCGAGCTTTCCATCGTCCCGGCCGGGCTAGCCGGCCAGCGAGGCGACCTTGTCCTGGGCCTCGGTGAGCTGCTCATCGGTCAGGCCGATGAAGCCGATCTGCTCGCCGATCGCATTCGCGTTGTCGATGTAGAAGTCGACGAACGCCTTGGTCGCCTCATCCTCCAGCGCCTTGGCGGATGGGTAGATGTAGAGGCCACGGGCCAGCGGCGTATAGGAGCCGTCCTGAACCGTCTCGATGGAGGGAGCGACGCACCCGTCGCCGCCGTCGATCTCAGCTGCCTTCAGCGTCCCCTGATTCTCCTCGAAGAAAGAGAACCCGAAGTAGCCGATGCCGCCGGCCTCGCCCTGGACGCCGGTCACGGTCAGGTTGTCCTGCTCGCCGACGTCGTTGTAGTCCTTGGTCTGCACGCCCTCCTCGCCGTTGACCGCCTCGGTGAAGTAGTCGAACGTACCGGAGTCCGTTCCCGGGCCGAAGCGCGAGATCGGGTCGCTGAATTCGGCGTCGAGATCTGAAACATCGGACCAGCTCGCGACCGGGTCCTTCGGACCCCAGATCTGCGCGAGCTGATCGACCGACAGGCAGCTCACGGGATTATCCGGGTTGAGGACGACCGTCAGGGCGTCGTTAGCCACCTGGATCTCCTCGAACTCGACGTCGTTCTTGGCGCAGGCGTCCTCCTCCTCGGGCTCGACCTGGCGCGATGCGTCGTTGATCGCCGTCTCGCCGACGCAGAACTTCTCGAAGCCGCCGCCGGTTCCGGACTCGCCGACCTGGATCTGGACGTCAGGATTCTGTCGGTTGAACTCCTCGGCCACCGCCTTGGTCAACGGGCCGACGGTGCTCGAGCCGTCGATCACGATCGAGCCGGAAAGCCCGGAGGGCGTGCTGCCGCTGTCGCCGCTGCTGTCATCGTCGCCGCAGGCCGCAACGCCAAATGCGAGCAGGCCGCCGGCGACGGCCAGGGAAAGCCACTTGGGTGTAGTCACTTCGGTCTCGTCTCCTTGCGTAGTGGGGCGTTCTAGCCGTGCGTCGAGGGCGGATGCCCGCACGAGGACTCGTCCTCACACGGCAACGCAAGGCTCCCAGCCATGTCCCAGTAGCTTGTTACGCCGCTGTAGCCCGGTTGTGAAGATGCTGTGAAAGGCCTCCGGGCGGAAAAGGGCCTCGCTAGCTCGGACTGCCCGAGGCGATCTTCGAGGGAACCGGAACCGCAGCTTCCCGGCCGGTTCCGGGCTCGGCGGCTGCGACTGAGGCCTCGCCCTCGGCGGCCTGTTCGGCCTCGAACCGGTAGCCAATGCCGAAGTGGGTGTGGATGTAGGTCCAGCCGGGGGACCCCTTCTCGATCTTCGAGCGGAGCTTGCGGACGAAGACATCTACCGAGCGATCGCCGTGCGCCATCTCGTAGCCCCAGACCCGCCGGTAGATCTCCTCTCGCTCGAGCACCTTGCCGGTGGCCTGGGCGAGGGTGTGGAGGAGCTCGAACTCGCGCCTGGTCAGGTCGAGGGTGCGGCCGGAGACATACGCCTGGAACTGGTCCTCGCGGATCTCGAGCTCGCCGACGACCAGCGGGCCCCTCTCGACCTCGGGCCGCGAACGGCGGCGGCGGCGGATCACCGCCTCGACCCTCGCCATCAGCTCCTCCGGATGGCAGGGCTTCGCGATCCAGTCATCGGCACCTATCCGCAGCCCGCGGACGCGCTGGGCGACCGTCGGGTTCGACGTGCAGACGATGATCCCCAGGGCGGGCATCAGGCCCGAGATCCGCTCGAGGAACTGCCAGCCTTCATCTGGGCCGAGGACGGTGAGATCGACGATCAGGGCGTCGAGCTTCATCGCGACCAGCTCGTCCGTTGGGGCACCGCTCGGCAGCACCCGGTGCTCCCATCCCGCCGCCTCGAGCCGTTTGTCGAGGACCGTGAGCAGGGCGGTGTCGCGGTCGATGACGGCGATCCTGGGTGTTCCACGCTGCGGACTCATGAGCTCCTGGGTGCAGGGCAGGGAGATCCCGGCCGGCGGGAGCATGATAGCCACCGGAGCCCGGACAAAACCGTCCTCGACACCGGTTTCACAGGTTCTTCACACGGGCGTATCCAGATCTTCACGACGGCCGCGCAACCCCGCGTCAGAGTGCCGGGCACACGAGCTCCTCTCTCGTGCGGCGCGCGACCCACCTCCTGCCCCGGGTCGCGCGCCCAGTCTTTTCAGGGGGCGGCCCGCCGGCGCCGCGTGCCCGACGCGCGGGTCACAATGGCAGCGGTGGAAGCGGCCCCCGAGCCAGCGCGAAGGCCCGCCCGGCGTGGCCGGATGCTGGCGCTGCTCTCGCTCGCCCTGATCCTCTCGATGTCCACCTGGTTCTCGGCCTCGGCGGTGATCCCTCAGCTGCGCGCCGATTGGGGCCTCGGCACCGGCGGCGCCGCCTGGCTGACGATCGCCGTGCAGCTCGGGTTCGTCGTCGGCGCGCTCGGGGCGGCCCTGCTCAACCTCGCCGACATCTTCCGGCCGCAGCGCGTGATCCTCGCCGGGGCGACGGGCGCGGCCCTGGCAAACGCCCTGATCGTCGTCGCCAACGGCGCCGCCATGGCCCTGCCGCTGCGCTTCCTCACCGGCGTCGCGCTCGCGCAGGTCTACCCCCCGGCGCTGAAGGTGATGGCGACCTGGTACCGCGAGGGCCGCGGCACTGCGCTCGGAATCCTGGTCGGGGCCCTGACCGTCGGCTCGGCACTGCCGCATCTCGTCAACGGCCTCGGCGGCCTCGGCTGGGAGCTGGTGATCGTGGTCACCTCCACCCTGACCCTCCTCGGCGGCCTGATCGCGGCGACGATCCCGGACGGGCCGTTCCCGTTCCCGCGGGCAAGGTTCGATCCCGGACAGGCGCGGCGCGCGCTCTCGAACCGCGGCGTCAGGCTCGCCAGCCTCGGCTACTTCGGTCACATGTGGGAGCTCTACGCGATGTGGGCCTGGTTCGTGATCTTCTTCGGCGCCGCGCTCGAGGAGCGCGGCCAGGCCGCGGGCTCGGCTGCGGCGTTCGCCACCTTCGCCGTGATCGCGGTCGGCGGCGTCGGCTGCTGGATCGGGGGCGTGCTCGGCGATCGCTGGGGAAGGACCCGGACCACCGCCCTGATGATGGCGATCTCGGGAACCTGCGCGCTGTCGATCGGACTGTTCTTCGGCGAGCCGACCGCGGCGGTCCTGATCGTCGGGCTGATCTGGGGCTTCACGGTGGTCGCCGACTCGGCCCAGTTCTCGACGATCGTCACCGAGCTCGCCGACCAGGCATATGTCGGCACTGCGCTGACCCTCCAGCTCGCCCTCGGCTTCACCCTGACCGTCGCGACGATCTGGCTCTTGCCGTTCGTCGAGGACGCCGTCTCCTGGCGCTGGGCCTTCATCCTGCTCGCGCCCGGGCCGGCGCTGGGCATCGTCGCGATGCTCCGCCTGCGGGCGGCGCCGGAGGCGCGGCTGATCGCCGGCGGGCGCGGCTGATCGCCAAAGGGACGCCGGCCCGGCGCTCAGAAGGTGGCCGGGCGCAGCCCGGTGGCGATCAGAATCAGGATCCCGAGTCCGATCGCGACCCGGTAGACGACGAAGATGTCGTAGGAGTGACTGCGCACGTAGTTGAGCAGCACCGCGATCGCGAGATAGCCCGAGACCGCCGCCGCGATCGTGCCGATGATCATCGGCCCGACGACGCCGTCGGGTAGCCCATCCTTGATCGCCTCATAGCCCTTCACCGCCCCGGCCCCGGCGATCGCCGGCACCCCGATCAGGAACGAGATCCGCGCGGCGGTGTCGCGGGTCAGGTGCAGATAGCGACCCATCGTGATCGTCACGCCGGAGCGTGAGGCGCCGGGCGCGAATGCCAGCACCTGCGCGAGGCCGATGTAGAGGCCGTAGCGGAGCCGGACGCTGCCGATGTCCTTGTCCTCGGGGCGGCGGTCGGCATCCCAGAGCAGCAGGCCGAAGAAGATCAGCTCGAGCGCGATCATCCACGGCTCGCCGAGGGTCTCGTCGATGAAGTCGGCCCCGAGGCCGCCGATGATGACGGCCGGGATCGTCCCGATGAGGATCACCCAGGCGATCCGCTCCTCCCCCCTGCCGATCGAGCGCTTGCGGAGCGTGCGAAAGAAGGCGTGGGCGATCCTCAGGAGGTCGTGGCGGAAGTAGCCGAGCACCGCGGCCAGGGTGCCGATGTGCAGGGCGACGTCGAAGGTCTTGTTGAACTCGGGGTTGTCCCGCAGGAACTCATAGTCCTGGAGCCAGGGCACGAGGATCAGGTGGCCGGAGGAGGAGATCGGCAGGAACTCGGTCAGGCCCTGCACGATCCCGAGCAGCAGTGCTTCGAGCTCGGACATGGCGGCGGATGCTAGAGCCAGTCAGGTGCCGTCCACATCAAGTCAGGTAGAGTCCCTGCCATGGGACGCGCCCAGCAGATGCTCCGCCGAACGGGCCTGACGCTCGCTGCGCTTGTGACTGCCGCCCTCGCACTTGCCCCGGCGGCGAGCGCCGCCGACGGCGAGGGGCTGCTCGGCCGCCCAACCGACTTCGAGATCACCATGTGGGGCTTCGGGGTGATCGCCCTGTTCATGATCCTGCCGGTGGTGCTCTCACTGATCCAGCACCGGCTGGAGACCCGCAAGGAGCGGGCCCGGGAGCAGCTCGAGCGCGTTCGCCGTCCCTAGGACCTGACGCAAAAGCCCGAGGTGGATTCGTTCCGCCAAGTCGTGAGCGTTGTGTTAGGAAGCTATGTGTGAGTATCGTCACACTCGGCTAATCTTCCGGCAGGAACGGGGTACCTTGTCGCGAACTGGACGTTTCCCCTAATGCCTAACCCGGCACGAATGCCGGGGCGGGGGAACCACCGGGCCTAGCGGCGCGATCGACGCGCCTCGACGCCCAACCGGGGCGAATCCGCACGAGCGGCCCGAACGGCCGCGACCGGTAGCGCGAACCCACCGCGCGAGCCCGACAGCTAACCCCGCAGGCGGAAGTGAGGACCCGATGGACCGTGAGCATTCACACCACCGCCTGCGCACCTCGATGCGCCTCTTCGCAGCCACCCTCGTGATGGCCGTGCCCGCCGCAGCGATCGCCGCCGAGCCGCCGGATCGCGGGCCGGGGACGGTCGCGGGCGGACGCGCCCTGATCGAGCACGTCTCCGGGCCACTCGAGCAGGAGGCCGCCCGGGCCGAGTCGGGACCTGATCGCCTCGGCCGCCGCTTCCACCCGGTCCGCGGCCCGGTCGGCTACGGGGAGGCCGAGGCCGCCTTCGGCAACGCGCGTGGGCGCCCGCACGAGGGCCAGGACATCTTCGCCGCCGCGGGCACCCCGGTGATCGCGCCGGCCGACGGCGTCGTCGCCGAGAGCGGCAGCGACAGCGGCCGCGGCAACTGGCTCGCCATCTACGACCCCGAACGGAAGCTGACCTACTCCTACTTCCACCTGCTCGCGCCCGGTGCCGTCGCCGCCGGGGATCGCGTCGAGGCGGGGAAGTCGGTCGGGCGGGTGGGGTGCAGCGGCTCCTGCTGGGGCGACCATCTCCACTTCGAGATCCGCCGGGGCAGGGGCCCGTACGGCGCCGCGATCGATCCGATGCCGTCGCTTCAGCGGTGGCAGCGGTTGCGGCGCTAGCGGGCGCGCCCGCTGCGACTAGGATGCGCCCGTGGCGGACAGGACCAGCTACGAGCGGATCGGCAATGCCGCCGTGCTGACGATCGAGCGGCCCGAGCGGCGCAACGCGGTCGATCGCGAGACCGCCGAAGAGCTGCTCGCCGGCTACCGGGAGTTCGAGCGCGACGACGCCGCCCGCGTGATGGTCCTGACCGGCGCCGGCGACCTCGCCTTCTGCGCCGGCGCCGACCTGAAGGCGCTCGCCGCCGTTGGCCAGAGCCCCCCGATGAGCTGGTCGGCGCCTACATGGACCGGCCCGAGGGACCGATGGGCTTCACCCGCCTGACGCCGAGCAAGCCTACGATCGCGGCGATCAGCGGCTACTGCCTGGCGGGTGGACTCGAGCTCGCCCTCTGGTGCGATCTGCGGGTGGCGACCGAGACCGCGAGGCTCGGGTACCCCGAGCGGCGCTGGGGCGTGCCGCTCGTCGACGGCGGCACCCAGCGTCTGCCGCGGGTCATCGGCCTCGGCCGCGCGCTCGATCTGATCCTCAGCGGCAGGATCATCGAGGTCGCAGAGGCCTGCGAGTGGGGGCTGGTCAACGAGGTCGTGGCGCCGGGCCGCCATCTCGACCGGGCGCTCGAACTGGCCGAGGGGATCGCTTCGTTCCCGCAGGAGACGATGCTCTCGGACCGTCGCGCTGCGATCGTCGGCTCGGCGATGGAGCTCGAGGCCGGACTCGCCTACGAGGCCGAGGTGGGCCGCGCAGTCGTCGATGTGGCGATCCGCGGCGCCGGCCGCTTCGCCGCCGGTGAGGGGCGCGGCGGCGCCGGCGCCGGCGCCTAGCCCTAGATCCGGAACTCGCCGAGCAGGCGCTTCTCGGTCTCGCCGGTGACCGCCGCGATCACCTCGACGTGGCCCTCGAGCGGCGTCCCGCGGATCTTGGTCGCGAGCAGATCGTCGACCTGGAAGATGCCGGCCGAGTTGTTCATCTCGATCTCGACGCGGATCGGCCGATCTGAGCCCTTCTCGATCGTGACCTGATCGATCGCGGCCGCCGAGATCGAGTGGATCCCGACCTCGCCCCGCTCGACCGGGAGCCGCGAGCGGCCCTCGGCCATGTCGAGCGCATCCGCGACCCGCACCACCCCCGCCTCCAGCGTGTAGGGCTCACCGCGCCGGCGGTGGCCGATGATGCAGTGCAGCACCTCGGAGGCGATCACGGTCAGCTCCGGCTCGTCGTAGATCCCGGCGAGCAGCTCGCGCAGCTTGCGGTCGGCGATGAACAGGCTGTAGGCCTCGTGATCGGCGCGATGGATGCCCATCCCGGTGTCGTGAAGGAGCGCCCCCGCGATGACCACCACCTCCGCATCGCGCTCGCCCATGCCGTGGTCGGTGACGACGGCCGGCTCGATCCCGCCCTTGACCGCGAGGCGCAGCATCCGCAGCGCGATGTTGGCGACGATCTGGATGTGGACGCGGCTGTGGTCCGACATCCCGAGCCGCTCGGATGTGACCTGCTGCATGTACCAGCGGGCGGCGATCTCGGGGTCGGAGTTGACCGCCTCCAGCAGCCGCTCGAGCCGCCGGTTGCCGCGCGTCGGCACCTTGACCCCGAGCGAGCCAACGCGATCGGAGAGCTTCTCCTTCTGCTCTGCCATCAGCCACTCAGTCTTGCGGAATCGCCGGGACGGAGCGTGGTCCCCGCTAGGGTCACCCGTGCCTGCCGGCGGCCTGCCCCAACGACATGCGCGGATCATGCGCTGTGAGGCGATGAACGAATCCCCCAAGTCATTCCCCGAGATCGAGGCGCGAAGTCTGAGCGGGCGCACCTACAGGCTGCCCGGCGATCTCGAGGGCGATCGAAACGTCCTGGTGGTTGCCTTCAAGCGCAAACAGCAAGAGGCAGTCGACGGGTGGCTGCCGGCGCTGTTGAGGCTGGAGACGCAGATCCCGGGCCTGCGGGTCTACGAGGTTCCGACAATCTCCAGCGCCTGGTCGCCGGCACGGTGGTTCATCGACGGGGGCATGACGCGCGGGATCCCCGATCCCGATGCGCGGGCGCGAACGCTGACCACCTACACGGACGTCGAGCCGGTGCTGGCTGCGCTCGGTCTCGACGGCCCGGAGACGATCGCGATCGTCCTCGTCGAGCGCTCCGGCAGGATCGTCTGGCAGCAGAGCGGTCGGTTCGATCAGGGCAAGCTCGAGCGGCTCCGGGCCGCGCTGGGCTGAGCGTTCCGCGAGGGTCAGCTCGCGAGCGCGCCGGCGTAGACCTGCCAGGCGAGCGCCGACTTCGCGGTCAGGCTGAGCAGGATGTAGGCGCGCTCGCCGAACAGGTAGCTGCGCCAGCGACCGACCTGCCGGTACTGGAGCCACATGTTGACCGCGAACAGCGAGAACAGGACCAGCAGGCTGAAGAAGATGCCGTAGACGAAGCCGGGCACGCTGCCGGTCTCGGCCTGCGCCCTCGCGAGCTGGATCCCGATCGCCGCCCAGGGCGCCAGCCCGACCAGCGAGCCGAGCCAGAACGGGAGCCAGTCGGCGTCGGGCCCCGGCCTGCTGCCCCGCTCCATCAACAGCCCGAAGAGGATCATCGCGGCGTTGACGACGAAGATCGGCAGGAGCGCGGTCAACTCCCAAATCCCGGCGAGCATCGCGATCAGGACGACCATCAGCGAGGCGCTGATCGAGTACTCCCACCAGCGCGCGTAGTTGATCGACCGGGCCAGATTGCGCTCGTACCAGGGCCGGAACGGTGCGCTGGCGACGGCGAGGTGGTCGATCGCGGCCAGGTAGAGAAAGGCGGCGACGGCCGGCGCGAAAGGCAGATCGAACAGCGGCTCGCCGCGGATCAGCTCGGCCGCCGCGGGCGGCCCGTCGATCCAGCTCGCGTAGACCGGCAGCGACGCATCGCTGGCGATCAGCAGCAACAGCGTCGCCTGCGCGGCGTGAAGCAGGCCGACGATCAGGTTCCAGCGGCGCAGCCGCGCCGACTCCTCCGCTGGAATCGAGGCGACGCCCGTCATCGTTGGCCGGCTCGACCCGTTGATCTCATCGGCCCCGCCCGCTCTCCGCCAGCGCGAGCAGCTCGGCCAGCGACTGTTCGATCCCAGACGCCAGGACGCCGAGATCGGGGACCCCGGCCCGATCAGCCGCGAGGCCGAAGACCACCTCGCCGTCGTAGCTGGCGACCGCGATCCCGAGCGCGTGGTAGGCGAAGATCGGCACCAGCGGGAAGATCTGCTGCAACGGCGCACCGAGCCCGTAGAGCGTCGTCTGCGGGCCCGGGACGTTGGTGATCGTCACGTTGAACAGGCGCGGCGTATAGGCGAGACGCGCCACCGCGGCGTGCAGAACCGGCGGCGCGAGCCCGGCGAGATCGACGAGCGCGTCGGCGCCGGCGGCCTGCGTCCCCCGCTTCAGCGCCTCGGCCGCATCGATCGTCTTCCGGTAGCGCTCCAGCGCGTCGGGCTCGGCGACGGGGAGCTCGACGAACAGCGAGCTGACCCGGTTGCCGAGCTGCATCGTCTCGGTCGCCTGCCGCAGGCTGACCGGGACCATCGCCCGCAGCCCGCGCGGGTCGGGCTCCTCGCCGCGCTCGGCGAGCAGCTGCCGCAGACCGCCCGCCGAGGCCGCGAGGACGACGTCGTTGACGGTGCCGCCCAGCTCCCGCTTGATCAGCTTCAGGTCCTCCAGCGGAACGGCCACCTGGGCCAGCCGCCGGGTCGCGCCGATCTCGACGTTGAGGCTGCTCTGCGGTGCACCCCTGAGCTCGTCGCGGACCAGCAGCTCGGCCACCCCGCGGGAGCGCGACAGCATCCCGCCGAGCTTGCGGGGGTGCAGTGCCAGGTCGAGGCCGGCGCGGGCACCCTCCGAGATCAGCGAAAGCGGCCCGTGGATCCCGCCCTCGTTGTCGGGCGGCGGCTCGAAGGCGGCGAGCAGGCCACCCTCGCCCTCGGGTGGCTCGGGCTCGCTGTCGAGGATCAGGCCCGTGACCGAGGCGCCGCTGACGCCGTCGACCAGGCAGTGGTGCACCTTCGCCGCGATCGCCCAGCGGCCATCCGCCAGTCCGTCGATCAGGGTCATCTCCCACAGCGGGTGGGCGCGGTCGAGCCGGTGCGAGTAGAAGTCCCCGAGCCAGTCGAGCAGCTCCTCGGGGCCGCCCGGTGCGGGCAGGGTCGCGTGGCGGACGTGGGTGGCGATGTCGAACGCTTCCTCGTCGATCCAGGTCGGCCAGCTGAGCCCGCCGGTCTGCGGCTCCGAGAGCCGGCGGCGAAAGCGCGGCAACAGCGACAGCCGCGCCTCGAGCAGCTCGCGGACCTGCGCGAGGCCGGGAACCCCGCCGCCCGGAAGCGGCGCGAACTCCATCGCCCAGCCGACGTGCATGTGCGAGGACAGGTCGCCCTCCTCGAGCTCGAGGAAGGATGCGTCCAGGGGGGTCAGGTGATCGGTCACGAGTTGCTCTCCCGCTGAGATCGTAGGGGCCCGAATAGACTCGTGCGCTCGTGGATCCCGAGCCCCCCCGAGCAGCTGCCGCGACCGAGGCGTCGGAAAGCACCGCGGCCCTCACCATGACCCGCGACCAGCAGCGATTCATGTCGTGGATGACCGACGTTCTCGTCTACATCGTCGTCCTCAACCTGTTCGTCGAGTTCGTCGACGAGATCGTGATCGACTCGTTCTGGATCTCGATCCTGACCGCGGTCCTCCTGAAGCTGATGCTCGATTCCCTGATCGGGCTCGAGCACCGAACGGCCGCCTACTTCAAGGCCCGGGATGGGTGGCTCTACGCGGTGCTCGGCGCGCTGTCGATCTTCTCGATCCTGTTCTTCGGAAAGCTCTTGATCCTCGAGGCGGTCAACGTCGTGTTCGGCGATCACGTCGAGCTCGGCCACTTCGTCGAGATTTTCGCCCTGATCATCGCGATGATGGGCACCAGGGCGGCGGTGCAGGCGATCTACGAGTGGCTTGGCTGAGGGACCGGCGAACTCTCGCTTCTGTCCTAGTATCGGATCGCGATGGCTGAGGGCGCAACCGGGATCGACGCGACCGATGTGCTCGGCGCCGAACCGCCGGGGCTCTCCACCGACGAAGCCGCGGAGATCGCCGCGCGCGCCTTCGGCCTCAGCGGCCGCGCCTCGGGCCTCGCCAGCGAACGCGACCAGAACTTCCTGATCGAAGGCGGCGCCGGCGAACGCGCCGTGCTCAAGATCTCGAGCGCCGCCGAGCGCGCGGCGGTGGTCGAGATGGAGATCGCCGCCGCACTGCACGCCAAGCGGGCCGATCCAGGGTTGCCGATCGCGCTGCCGATCCCGGTCGCGGACGGCGACCGGGCCCCGGCGCCCGGCGCCGGGGCCTACCTCGCGGCCGCCGAGGGGGCCGCGGGTGCCGTGCATCACGTGCGGATGTACGAGTTCATGCCGGGCGAGGCGTCGGCCGACGCCTCGCAGCTCGATCACGACGCGCTCTGGGACTTCGGGCGGGTTGTCGCGCGGCTCGGGCGAGCGCTGCGCAGCTTCTTCCACCCGGCGGCCGGGCGCGTGCTGCTCTGGGACGTCCAGCACGCGCCGCTGCTGCGGCCGCTCGCCGAGCAGATCCCCGACCGGCGGCGCAGGGCGCTCGTCGGGCGGGTCCTCGATCGCTTCGAGGAGCACGTCGTGCCGCGCTGGCCGCTGCTGCGCTCGCAGGTGATCCACGGCGACCTGAGCCTCGACAACGCGACCCTCGACGACGACCGCCGGGTGACCGGGATCCTCGACTTCGGTGACATGAGCCACACAGCCCTCGCCTGCGACATCTCCTCCGCCTGGGCCTCACTCGTCTGGGGACGGCGGGGCGAGGATCTGTACCGGGCGGCGGCAGCGCTGCTCGACGGATACCGCGAGGTCACGCCGCTCGAGGGGGTCGAGCTCTCGCTGCTCGCCGACCTGCTCGCCGCCAGGGCCGCGGCGGCGGCATCGATCTCGGCCGTCCGGGTCGCACGCCACCCCGACAATGCCTATATCGCCGGCTTCGACGAGGAGGCGTGGCCGCTGCTCGAGACCTACGACGAGCTTGGGCCGGACGAGGCCGCACGGCGCTTCGGCCGGCGCTCGTTCTCGCAGCCGGTCCCGGTCGCAGACCTGCTCGAGCGTCGCCGGCGCTCGCTGGGATCGGCCCTGATGGCGCCCAGCTACGAGCGGCCGCTTCATCTGGTCGCCGCCGAGGGCGTGTGGATGGCGGATGCCGAGGGACGGCGCTACCTCGACTGCTACAACAACGTCCCCGTCGTCGGGCACTCGCACCCGCGGGTCGTCGAGGCACTCGCGCGGCAGGCGCGCGAGTTGAACACGAACATGCGCTACCTGCACGAGGCGGTGATCGAGCTGGCCGAGCGACTGGTCGCCTCGATGCCCGAGGGCTCCGGGCTCGACACGGTGATGATGGTCAACTCCGGCAGCGAGGCCAACGACCTCGCCTGGCGCCTGGCCCGGTCGTTCACCGGCAACCGCGGAGGCCTCTCGTCCGAGTACGCCTACCACGGGGTCAGCGCCGCGATCACCGACCTCTCGCCCGAGGTTGCCAGCGGACCGCGGCCGGACCACGTCGAGACGTTTCCGCCGCCGCGACCGGGCGACGCCGATCCGGCAGCCGGGTTCGAGGCCGCGATCGGGCGGCTTGCCGACCGCGGCGTCGGTCCGGCGATGACCCTGGTCGACGGAGCCTTCACCAGCGACGGGATCTACCCACCGGCACCCTCCTACCTGAACGAGATCGTCCGGCAGACCGACGAGGCCGGCGGCCTCTACGTGGCCGACGAGGTCCAGGCCGGACACGGTCGCAGCGGCGCGCACCTGTGGTCGTTCGCAGCGACGGGCGTCGTGCCCGACATCGTCACCATGGGCAAGCCGATGGGCAACGGCTACCCGGTCGCCGCGCTGATCACGCGGGGCGAGATCGTCGACCGCTTCGCGGCCGGGGGCGAGTTCTTCAGCACCTTCGGCGGCAATCCGCCCGGCGCGGTCGCGGCGCTCACCGTGCTCGACGTGATCGACGACGAGCAGCTGATCGCCCGCGCCGGCCGGGTCGGCTCCGAGCTGCGCGCCGGCCTCGAGCGGCTCGCCGAGCGCCACCCGACGATCGGGGCGGTGCGGGCCAGCGGCCTGCTCGCCGGCGTCGAGCTGATCGCCGACCCCGAAGCCCCCCGCCCCGACCCCGCCCTCGCCGATCGCGTCAAGAACGGGCTGCGCGAGCGCGGGGTCCTGGTCGGGAGCACCGGCCCGGACCAGAACGTGCTCAAGATCCGACCGCCGCTCGTATTCGGATCCGAGCACGTCGAGATCCTCCTCGACGCGCTCGACGACGTGCTCGGCGCCTCGGCGGCCTGAGCGCGACGCGAAACCGCGCGTCCGCCCGGACCGGGCGCCGCCGGCTCAGATCTCGGCCGCGAGCAGGGCGATCACAACGACCCCATGGGCGGTCCAGACCAGGGTGCGAAGCAGGCTCACCCTGATCAGCCGCGGCAGCGGCGCCATCGAGTCGGCATCCCCAAGCCTGCGGTGCGCCGGAACCGCCCCGCCGAAGGTCAGGGCCCAGGTCAGCGCCGCGAGCAGCGCGCCGACGATCGCGAGCCCGCTCTTGCCGGCCGGTGGCTCGGCGACGAGGGCGAAGGAGGTGCAGAGCTCGACCAGCATCGGCACGACCACCACCGAGGTCGTGCGCCGCGTGTGCTCGAGGTGATAGCGACGGAACTCGCCCGCTCCGACGGCGGCGAACAGCGGGTAGTGGACGACCTGGACGAACCAGGTCACGCCGACCATGAACAGCGTCGCCGCGGCGTTGGCGAGCAGGAGGGCGGTCAACCCTACGCCGCGATCAGCTTGCGCTCACGGAGGTCGTAGCGGAGCTCCCGCCGTCCGGCCACGATCGCGTCGACGACGCTGGTGACGAACGCCTCGACGTCCTCCGGATCGGGAAGCGGCGGCGGCTCACCGGCCAGAGCCCGCCCGGCGAAGCCGGTCTCCATGTGTCCGGGGCGAACGTCGAGAACGACCTCGAGATCGCGCCGGCGCTCACGGCGAAGCGCGCTCAGATAGGCGGAGAGGGCCGCCTTGGAGGCCGAGTAGGCAGCCATCCCAGCCGTCGGGTACTCGGCGACGACGGCGCTCAACGCGACGACGGCCCCGCCCGCCTCGAGATGCGGCAGAGCGGTGCCGATCAGCGAGATCGGGCCCTCGGCGTTGACGCGCATCAGCTCCGCCTCGACGGCGGGCTCGAGCTCACCGGAACGGCCGAAGGCGACCGCACCGGTGGCGACGAGCAGGCCGTCGAGGCCGTCGTAGGGCTCCGCAGCCGCTGCCACGGCAGCATCGAGCGAGACAGGGTCGAGCAGGTCGAGCGCAACCGACGGCGCCCCGAGCTCGGCCGCGATCCGCTGTGTGCGCGCCTCGTCACGGCCGGCGACCACCACCCGGCAACCCCGGTCGGCGAGCGCTCGGGCCAGGCGTCCACCGAGCTCGCCCGAAGCACCTACGACGAGAAACCTCTTGCCTGCCAGTTCCATCCCGCGGAGACTAGTGAAGGCCCCGATCCGCCACCCGAGCGCCAGCAACTAGGCTGGCTGCGTGGGCATCGATTCCCGATCGCTTCGGCAGGCTCAGCTCGAGCCCGTGGCCGAGGCGCTCGAGCGGACCAGATGGGGTGCGCTGATCTACGACCCGGAGTGGCGACTGCTCTGGGTCTCCGAGGAGCTGATCGGCCTGCTCGGCTCCGAGGAGGGAGCCGAGCTCGGCCTCGGGGAGCACGTGATGGCGGTCTTCGCGCTCCCGCGCTGGCGGCGCGCGATCACGCCGGCGAGCAGGCTGCGGATGCTGGAGGCGACCCTCGACCACATCCTCTACGACACGCCGGGCGGCAAGGAGGCCGTCGCGCAGCACCTCGACGAGGGGGATGAGTTGGCGATCCTCGAGCGGGCGCGGCCCCGTAGGCCGCCGCCGGTCTGGAGCTACGGGATCGACTACGTCTCACCCGAGGGCCCGTCCGTCCACGTGCACGTGGTGACCTTTACGCTCCGCGACGAGGCGGGCGGCTCGCTCGGAAACGTCGTCGTCTACCACAGCGGCCTCCCGGTCAGCCTGACGGCGCAGCTGGTGCGCGGTGACCGCGGGATGTTCGAGCGGATGGCGAACCTCGCAGCGCCGGGGAGACGGTCGGTCGCAATCATGTTCGCCGACCTGGAGAGCTCTGGGATGCTGTCGCGACACATGCCGAGCGCCCTCTACTTCTCGCTGATCCGCCGGCTCACCGACGCGATGGACCGGGCGATCGTGCAGCGGCAGGGAATCGTCGGCAAGCATGCCGGCGACGGGGTCTCGGCCTTCTTTCTCGCCGAGGACCTGGGCTCCCCCGCGGAGGCGATCGGCGCGGCGATCGGCGCCGCCCGGGAGATCGCCGGCGCGGCGAGAGCGATTGGCGACTCGCTGAGCAGCGAGCTCCCCGAAGCCGAGGAGGTCAGGGTCAACATCGGCATCCACTGGGGATCGGCCGTCTACATCGGCCAGGTAGCCACCGAGGGGAGGCTGGAGGTGACCGCCCTCGGTGACGAGGTGAACGAGTGCGCGCGGATCCAGGAGTCCGCCTCCGGCGGAGCGCTGCTCGTCTCGAAGGCGGCGCTGGAGCAGCTCTCCGACGAGCGGGCCGAGGCCCTCGAGGTGGACCCCGAGCACGCCCGCTACGCGACGATCGCCGAGCTCCCCGAGGCGACCGAGAAGGCGCGCCGCGACGCCGGCGCGATCGCGGTCGCCCGAATATAGGCCCCCTCAGCGCGTCGTCGGATCCTCGAACAGGCCCCGCAGCCGCTGCATCGACTTCCTCGCCTCGCGCTGGCCCGCGGCTGCGTTGACGACCCGCGTCGCGGCCGCCCCGACGAAGCCGCCCGGTGGGTCGAAGGCGTTCTCGTAGTCGAACCGAGTCGCGGTCTCGTCGCCGTCGACGCTGAGCCGATAGACGATCCTCGCCGCGGAGCCACCCGGGCCGGTGCCCTGCCAGCGGGCCAGCTCGGGCCGCCGGGCCTCCACCACCTCCCAGTCGACCCAGAAGCTGACCGGGCCGAACCCGAGCTGCTGGCGAAAGCGACTGCCCACCGCCAGCGGCAGAGCCGGCACGTCCTCGATCTGGCGATGGGCATCGACCCAATCGGCAAGCCGGCCCGGGTCCATGATCAGGTCCCAGACCGCTCCGCGGTCGGCGGGCAGCGAGATCGACTCGCGGACCGAGTCAGCCACGCCGGGCCACCATCGGCAGGGCTCCGCTCATCGGCTGCGCTCCAGCGGCGTTGCATCTGGCGCGACCGGCGGCTCCGGGAACTCGAGCCGCGAGAGCGAGCGCAGGAAGCCGTTGCAGACGACCACGTGCAGCGCTCGCTGGGTCCGCGAATAGAGCCACGCCCCGAAGCGGGCAAAGCTGCCGCTGCCGCGCAGCCACGGGTAGAAGTTGCGCACGGCGACCCGCACGAGGACGACGGTGGTCCCGGCATCGTCGGCCCGCCCCGCCAGAGCCTTGACGCGGATCCGCAGGTGGCCACGGCCGCGTCCCTCACGGGCGACGAGTAGCCCGCGGTCGATCGGCCAGGTGACGTTGCCGCCGGTGCCGTCCTCCTCCGTCTCGTACTGCGGAGCGTGGAAGCGCAGCAGCGGGATGCGCTTGGTGAAGAGCACGACCGTGGTCGAGTCGGGGGCGTACACGACCCGGACCATATACAGGAAGAGCTTCGTCGTGTAGGCCCAGTAGGCGCGCGCGAGCGCCTCCAGCATCTCCGGCCTCCAGAGCTGCTCGAGCCGTCTCCGCGGCAGCGTCACCTCCGCCTCCTGAACCGACTGCACCGAGCCGGTCACCGGCACCGCGTCGTCCTCAGACGTGTGCAGGACCCTGACGGTCGCGGGATGGCGAGAGATCGCTCCGCCAGATCGGCGCTGGGAACGGTCAAGCATGTGAACAAGCTAGCGGGACAGGCGTACGCCAAGCCCGATCCCGAGACCCCTCAGAGAAGGCGCTAGCTGGTCTCGCAGTTCTCCAGAACGTTGGTGCCGGTGCCACCTACGCACTCGTCCCAGTCGTCCCCGCCGTCGAGCGAGTCGTGTCCGGACCCGCCGTCGAGGTGGTCTGCACCAGACCCGCCGAAGAGCGCGTCGGTCCCGCCGCCGCCGGTGACGAAGTCCGCACCCGCCTCGCCGTAGACGCGATCGTCGCCGCCCGCAGCGGACACGTAGTCGTCGCCACCCAGAGTGCAGATCAGATCGTGACCGCCCTTCCCGCGAATATCGTCGGCGCCCGGCGTCCCGACGATCACGTCCCTGCCCGAGGTGCCGACCGTGGTTGAGCCGGGCTGCGCAACGATCGTCGCCTGCTCGCCCTGGCAGAGCGTCGTCTGCGGGCCGCCGGTGTCGACGGTGAAGCTGCGGCGGGCGGGCGTGCCGTCGATGTTGCCGGCGGCGTCGACGGCGCGGACCTCGAAGGCATGGGGACCGTCGGCGAGCGGGGTCTGTGGTGTGTGGGAGGCCGGGCCCGAGCAGGCGGCGAACGGGTCGGAGTCGAACCGGCACTCGAATGTGGCGGCGGGCTCGTCGGAGGCGAAGCCGAAGCTCGGGCTCGGGTCGTTGATCGTGCTGGAGTCGGCGGGGCCTGTGGTGATCGACGTCTGCGGGCCGCCGGTGTCGACGGTGAAGCTGCGGCGGGCGGGCGTGCCGTCGATGTTGCCGGCGGCGTCGACGGCGCGGACCTCGAAGGCATGGGGACCGTCGGCGAGCGGGGTCTGTGGTGTGTGGGAGGCCGGGCCCGAGCAGGCGGCGAACGGGTCGGAGTCGAACCGGCACTCGAACGTGGCGGCGGGCTCGTCGGAGGCGAAGCCGAAGCTCGGGCTCGGGTCGTTGATCGTGCTGGAGTCGGCGGGGCCTGTGGTGATCGACGTCTGCGGGCCGCCGCTGTCGACGGTGAAGGCGGCTCCCCAGTCGGGCACCGAATCGGTCGCGGCCACCGCCGTCAACCTGGTTCTCGCGGTGCCGTCGAGATCCTGGACGTAGATGTCGCCCTCGTCCTGGTAGGCGATCTTCGCTCCATCGGGCCTGAAGGACGGCTGCCGGTCGTCGATGCCGCGTGGGTGATTGGTGATGTTGGTCTGACCGGACCCGTCCGCATTCATGAGCCAGACCTCGTCGTTGACCGGCGAGCCGTCGCCTGGAGCGACGGCTCGCGTGAAGGCGATCTCGGTGCCGTCGGGAGACAGGTCGGGCGAGCTATCGGTTGCGGGGTCGTCGGTCAGGCGCACGACCCCGGAGCCGTCGGCGCTCATCGAGTAGATATCGCCGTTACCGGCCGCACTGCGATCGCTTTGGAAGACGATCGCAGAGCCGTCAGCCGCGAGTGAGGGATCGCGATCGTCAGCGGGATCGCCGGTGAGGTTGACCGCTCCCGTGCCGTCGGCGTCGATCGCGTAGATCTCGTCGTCGCCGTCCCGGTCGCTGGTGAAGATGACCGTGTCGCCGTCGGGCGAGAAGACCGGGGATTGATCGGCCGCTGCGTTGTCGGTGAGCTTCTCGGGCGCGCCGGTCCCGTCGGCGCTGATCAGAAAGATCTCGGCGTCGCCGTCCCGATCGGAGACGAACGCCACCGTGGAGCCGTCGGCTGAGAGCGCAGGATCTGTATCGGTCGCGGCATTGGTGGTCAGCCTGAGCTGGCCGCTCCCATCAGCATTGATCACGTAGATCTCGCTGTTGCCGTCGCGGTCGCTGGCGAAGGCGACCCTGGTCGTGTCGATCTCGAATCTGTAGCGGGCGGGTGTGGTGTCGGCGACCCCGTTGCTCTCGGCCCGAACCTCGAACGTGTGCTCGCCGTCGGCGAGACCGGGCAAAGACGTGCCCGAGAGCGGGCAGACACCGTAAGCGCCACCGTCGAGACGGCATTCGAACCCGTCCACCGCGCCCGCCGGTGAGCCCGAGTAGGCGAACGTGACATCGGGGTCCGAGCCGACGAAAGACGGGCCGGAGTCGATGTAGGTGTCGACCACTCCGACCGGGGTGGCAGCCGTCCACTCGGCCAACTCGTCGCGCTCGCTGAGCGGCGCATCGTCGGTCAGCCTGGTCTGCTGGGTGCCGTCCGCGTTCATCGTGAAGAGGTCGGTGCTGCCGCCGCGCCGCGCGGTGAACGCGATCTTGGTCCCGTCGGGCGAGAAGCTCGGCTGCTCGTCACGCCCCGAGGAGTCGGTCAGCTGCCGAGGGTCGCCGCCGTCAACATCCATCACCCAGATCTCGGGGCCGCCGTCACGATCGCTCGTAAACGCGATCGACTGCCCGTCGGGGGAGAACGACGGGTCCGAGTCCTCGGTGGAGGCGCCGCCGCCGGGGCCGGTCAGGTTGACTACGTTCGAGCCGTCGGCATCCATGACGAAGACGTCGTACGACGAGCCGGAGTCGCCGGGAGTGCCGCCGACGAAGGCGATTCTCGAGCCGTCAGGGGAGAACGCGGGGTCGAACTCGTCGAGCTCGCGGTCGAAGGTCAGACGGGTCGTCTCAGTGCCGTCGGCGTTGACGGTCCAGATGTCGCCTTCCGACCAGCCTCCCGGCAGCGTGCTCGCGTGGCGAACCGAGTAGGCGAGGCGCTGGCCGTCGGCCGCGAAAGAGGCCCCCCGATCCGGGGCGCCGCGCGTAGTGATTCGCGAGATTGCGCTCCCGTCCGGGTTCATGACGTAGAGCTCGTCGTTGCCGCTGCGAGAGCTGTCGAAGGCAATCTTGCGTCCGTTCGGTGCCGCCGCCGGGCGCGTGTCGGAGTCGAGATCGTCGGTGAGCCGCGTGAGTCCCGTGCCGTCCGGGTTGACCGAGTAGATCTCCCGGTTGCGCTCTGAGCTCTGAAACCGTCCATCTCCGTTCGCATCGACGCTGTCGCGGTCCGAGACGAAGAGGATGGCGGCGTTGGCGCCGGGGGAGGCCGCAGCGGCCGCCCCCGCACCGGAGGAGGCGACGACCGCAACTGCCGCCAAGAGCGCGGGCGCGAACTGAAGCCGCCGCGTGACACGCCCGCGCGCCGTGCCCCTCGATCGGCCGAGGTGGCGACCAGCCGTGCTCATGCTCTCATCTCGCTCCTGGGAGCTGGTGGTGGAACGGGTCTCGCGGAACGGCGTGCCCAGGAGACTTACCGAGCTCACCGTAGCAGGGTTGCCAGGGGCCGTTCGAGCCGGCGAGATCGCTGGGCGTGAGGCCCCGGGAACCCGCGCACCGGCGCGAACTCTCGGGACCGACGCGCGGCCGCTGGAGCCGCCTGCGGCACACCCTGATTCCGACCGGGGGCCGCCATACCTTGGGGGCGGTGAGTGAGCAGCCGAAAGAGCTCGACCTCACGGAGTCCGGCCCCCCAGCAAAGGCCTCGGCCGGCCTCTGTCCGGCGACGGGGCTGACGATCCCGGAGTGCAGCTGTCGGCGCTGCGTCGAGGAGCTGCTGAGACGGCACGCGCCGTGGCTGCTCGAGCACAATCCGGACGGAGCGCAGCCCGGGTTCGGGACCTAGGTGGCCGAGGAGCCGCTGCTCGTCGAGCGGGTCGGCGGGGTCATGCGGCTGACCCTGAACCGACCCCGGAAGCGCAACGCGCTCTCGATCGAGCTGCGGGGCTTGATTGCGGACGCCCTCGCGGACCTCGACCCTGAGGTGACCGGAGCTGTCCTCCTGACCGGGGCCGGACCCGCATTCTGCGCCGGCATGGACACCACCCAGTTCGGCGGCGACCGTGGACATCGCGAGCTACTGGTCGAGAGCAGCCTGAGCTGCATGCGGGCGGTCGGGGAGTGCCCGGTGCCGGTGATCGCGGCCGTCAACGGGCCCGCGGTCGCCGGAGGCTTCGTCCTCGCGCTTGCGGCGGACGTGCGAGTCGCCGAGCCAGCCGCGGTGTTCGGCTTCCCCGAGCTCCCGCGTGGCATTCCGCCGTCATTCGCCTGGGCCCGCGCCGCGCTGCCGGCCGCGCTCGCCAGGGAGCTGTGCATCAGCGGTCGGCTGATCGACGCCCGGACGGCACGAGCCGACGGCGTGGTCTCGGAGCTGACCGCTCCGGAACGGTCGGCGGAACGGGGGCTCGAGATCGCAACCGAGATCGCCGGACGTCCACGCGCCGCTGTGACCGAGACGAAGCGGCGGGTTCTACTCGAGCGCGAGCGCCTCTACGGCTTCCTGTTCGAGGATGAGGAGCGGACCTTCAGGCGGGCCCTGCTCGGCGGGGATTGAGCCGCGCCGCAGCTCAGAGCCGCGCCGAAGCGTCGATCAGGAGCTGCGGCCAGACCAGGAGCTCGATCACCGCGGCCACCAGCAGCATCGGCAGCGCGAGGCCGACGGTGACGAAGGTGGCGGCGAGCAGGTCCTCCCACTGGTCCCTACGGCTCGCGATCAGCCAGGCGGCGAGCGGCAGAAAGACGGCGGTCAGCTCGAGCAGCGCGTGCGGGAGCACGGACAGGATCAGGAGCCATGAGCCGATGCCGAGCTGGTCGGAGATCGTGGCCGCGTCGAATCCGAGCGCAAAGGCCTGGGCGAACAGGGAGAAGGTCGTGACCAGGACGACCCAGGCGATCGCCAGGGGTCCGGCCCGCTCGTGAACGAAGCGGTTGAAGCCCGTCATCCCCTGAGCCGCAAGCGGCAGCGAGCTGCCGGCGATGAAGCCGGCGACGCAGGCCGTCGCGTGCAGCGCGAGGACCAGGAGGTTGTTGCTGATGATGTGCGCGAAGTCGGCGGCGCCGATCGGGATCGAGACCCCCGGGAGGAAGAACGGCGTGCCGTCGGGGGTGCTGAACAGGGAGACCACCCAGACGGCGGACAGCAGGGCGACCGCCACGGCAAGCCCGCCGGCGAACCAGGGCCCCAGCACCGGGCCGGGGTCCTCCGACCAGCGCTTCAGCGCGCCCCTGGTTTCGCGGATTCCCTGGACGAGAACGAAGTCCTCACCTGGGCGAACCTGCTCTCTGCCCTCACCGGCCACCCTACCTCCATCGGCAGAGTCAGGCCCGTGGTTGAACGCCGCGGTCAGCCGCAGACCGGCCAGGGGCTGGAGCCCGAGCGGGCGTAGAGCAGCGCCGCCCGGTAGTCCTGCTCCGCCTCGGGCGCGGCAGCCGGATCTCCGGAGCCACCGACGGCCGCCCAGGTTCCGTAGTCGAACTGGTACTTGCCGCGGTAGGAGCCCGTCGAGGAGACTGCCGCCGGGTTGCCGCCCGACTCGCATGCCGCGATCGCCTCCAGCGCCGCCGAGGAGACCCCGACCGACTCAGGCGTGCCGAGCTTCGGTTCGCGTGCGGCCTTGCGGATCTCCTTACGCAGCCTCCGCAGCTTGGCCTCGAGCGCGGGGGCCGCGAACGACCCCTTGGCCGCATTCCGGTCGGGCGCGACATCGAGCTTCTTGGCCCTGCTGTAGGCGGCGTCGTATTCGGCCCGTAGCTTCGCCGTCGCCAGCGAACGCTTGAAGTGGGAGCGCTCGATCGCAACCTCGAGGTCCGCGAACTGCGCCGCCGCGGCAGTTCCGACCGCGGTCAGGGCGAGAACGCCGGCGACCAGCGCCGAGATCAGCGTGCTGCCTATGAGAGTCTTCTTGTGGGGCACCTGTGGATCACCTCCGTTGGGCGCCGCGCAGCCGAACGACCGGGCTGCGCGGTGCGCGGCACGGTCGCGGGCGGCTCGCCCGCGAGGAGCGGGCGATAGCGGCGGGTGCGGCCCGGGCGGTGGGTTCAGTTGCGTACCGTTGGGTACGAGCCCGGGTTGATTGACAGGCGCACGATCGCATCACCGCGGGCGTATATGTGTGAGTACGCTCACACTCGCAACATTTCGCTCACATTGGCCACATCCCCACCGAAGCCCCATCAGCGACCCCAGCTGGCGCTCGTCGAGGCGTCGTTCGAAGAACGCGAGGCGCTCGGGACCGGCGTCTCAGCCGCGATCCTGCGACGCGTGGCGCGCGGCGATCTGCCAACCACCATGCGCATCCACCGGACCGGCCGCAGCCTTGCGTTCGGGCGGATCGACCGGCTGTCAGACGGCTATTCGCGCGCGCTCGCGATCGCCCGCGAGCACGGCTACGAGCCGGTCGAGCGGATGGCCGGCGGGCGGGCCGCGGTCTTCCACGAAGGCACGATCGCGTTCTCGCGGGCGACCCGCGAGCCGAACCCGCGAGCCGGCACGCGCGCCCGCTTCGCGGCGATGGCGGAGACGATCGCCGGTGCGCTCCGGCGGCTCGGCGTCGATGCCCGGGTCGGCGAGGTCCCGGGCGAGTACTGTCCCGGCGAGTGGAGCGTCAGCTGGGCCGGGCGCAGGAAGCTGGCCGGCATCGGGCAGCGTGTGGTCGCCGGTGGCGCCCACGTCGGCGGCGTCTTGGTGTTCGCCGGCGAGCAGCAGATCCGCGCGGTCCTCGACCCGGTCTACGCCGCGCTCGGGCTCGCCTGGGATCCGGAGACGACAGGCAGCGTCGCCGGCGCCCTCGGCATTCCCGTCACCGACGAGGGCGGCCGCGAGCAGCTCGCGAGCGAGCTGACGACAGCGCTGCGGGAGCAGCTGTCCCTGGACTTCGAGGTCCGCGATGCAAACCTCGATCCGGTGACCTTGGAGATGGCCCGGGAACTGCGCCACCGGCACTTGCCTCGGCCGCGCTGAGCGGCGCTGCCGTTACTCGTACTGCAGCGCCTCCATGACCTCGACGCGCGAGGCGCGACGAGCCGGCCAGATTCCGGCGAGGACACCGGCGACCGCGGCGAGCACGAGCACGAGCAGAATCCCCGCGACCGGGAACGAGAGCACGAGGCCGTCCCCCTCGAGTGCCTTGACCGCGGCGATCCCAACCGCGATCCCGATCACGACCCCGACGATTGCGCCGATCATCGCCGTGATCAGCGACTCGTACCGGACCATCCTGCGGACCTGGCTGCGCGATGCTCCGATCGCTCGCAGCATGCCGAGCTCGCGCTTGCGCTCGAGCACGGTCAGCACCAGGGTGTTGACAACGCCGACCAGGCTGAGGATCACGGCGAGCGTGAGCAGCACGTAGATCAGCTGGACGAGGCCGTTGACCTGGTCCTCCTGCTGGTCCTTGACCTGCTGCTGGGAGCGCGCCTCGGCGTTCGGGAAGCGTTGCTCGAGCAGCCGCTCGATGCGCGCATCGGTGGCGTCGAAGTCGGCGCCCTCGTCAAAGGCCGTCAGGACGAGGAAGTCCTGCCGCACGTCGAAGCGATCGCGCAGCAGCGACACGGGCAGCGTCACCGAGTCGACCAGCAGGGCGATCCTGTCGCGGACGCTGCCCTTGACCTCGACCGCGACCTGGGAGCCGTCCGGCGCGGTCAGGGTGAGCCCGTCGCCGACCGCGACTCCGTTGTCCTTCGCCCAGTCGGACTCGACCAGGGCGCCGCGCTCGCCGAGCTCGCCGAGTGTCGCATCGGAACCATCGACCCAGTCCAGCCGGGCCGCCGCCGGCAGGGTCTCGGCGTCGATGCCGGTTACGAACTGATCGCCCTCAACCCCCTCGACCTTTGCACCGCTGGCCGCCAGCGGCGACGCGGCCGAGACGCCGTCGACCATCGCGACCTCGGGAGCGATGTCGGCCGAGATCTGCGAGAAGCCGTCGACGTTGTAGATCGCGACGTCGCCGGTGAAGGTCTTGTCGAGCGCGTCGGTGACCGACTTGGTGATCGCCGAGGCGAGCATCAGGACGAAGACGACGAGCGCCACGCCGATCATCAGCGCCGACGACGTGGTCGCGGTCCGCGACGGATTGCGGAGCGTGTTCTCCCGCGCCAGCCTTCCGGTGACGCCCCTGAGGCGCTCGATCGGCCGCCCGACCAGGGAGGCCAGCGGCGCGACCAGCCGGCCGCCGAGCATCGCGATCCCGATGAACAGCAGGACCAGGCCGAACCCCATCGCCGCGAGCGCCGAGCCGAAGTCATCGGTGGCGAACAGCCCGAGCAGCAGAACGGTGATCCCGAGCACGCCGAGCGAGTAGGCGATGACCGCGCGCCTGCGCCCGCCGACCCGGCTCTCGGTCGCCTCGCCCTCGCTGAGCGCAGCCATCGGGGTGACGCGGGTCGCCCGCAGCGCCGGAATCAACGCCGAGCCCAGGGTCGAGACCATGCCGACCGCGAGCGCGACCGCGACCGTCCGCGGCTCGATCGGCAGCCCCGACTGCGGCAGCTCGAAGCCGAGCGCCTCGAAGACCGCGAGCAGGACCTTGACGAAGCCGGCCCCGGCGACGACTCCGACCGCGGACGCGAGCAGGCCGAGGACGGCGGCCTCGGCGATCACGCTGCCCAGTACCTGGCGGGAGGAGGCGCCGACCGTCCGCAGCATGCCGAACTCGCGGGTTCGCTGGGCGACGGTGATCGCGAACGTGTTGAAGATCAGAAACGCGCCGACGAAGACCGTGATCCCCGCAAAGACCAGCAGGGCGGTCGTCAGGAAGCTGAAGCCCTCCTTGATGTCCTCGGAGTCGTCGCTGGCGATCTGCTCGCCGGTCTTCACCTCGACGCTTTCGGGCAGCGCGGCGCTGAGCCTGTCGCGCAGCTCCTCCGGCGTCACCCCCCCGGCGGCCTCGACCGCGATCTCGTCGAACTCGCCGAGCTTGTCGGTGATGCGCCTTGCCTCGGGGAGCGTGAACTCCGCGAGGCTGGCACCTCCCAGCGGGACCCCGGAGCCGAACCGGGTGATGCCCGAAAGCGTGTACTCGGTGAGGCCGCGGGCACCGGCGATCGGGATGCTCTGGCCGACCTCGTAGCCCTCCTCGTCGGCCGTGAAGGAATCGATCGCGACCTCGTTGTCGGCTGCCGGCGGGCCGCCCTCGACGTAGCTGAACGGCGTGAAGGGCTCGGGCTGAACGCTGTAGGCGATGTGCGGCGGGCCGCCGTCGGGCGGGCCGATCCGATCACCGTTCTCGTCCAGGATCGCGATCGAGATCGCGTCGCCGATCGAGCCGGAGGCCTGCTCGACGCCGTCGACCGACTGGGCCTCGGCGAGCAGGTCCTCGGGAATCGCGGTGCCGGCCTCCGGCACCGCGAAGCCTCCCTCTACCTCGACCCGGGCACGAATGCTGACGTCGATGCCGGCATTGGCCTCGGCGAAGATGTCGTCGAAGGAGCGATTCACGGAGTCGCTCAGCATCAGGGTGCCGGCGACCATCGCCACCCCGAGCAGGATCGCCAGGGCGGTCAGGGTGCCGCGCAGCCGGTGCGCGGCGAGCCCGCGAACTGCGAGCCGCAACAAGGCCCGCTCAGAGCTCCCGCATCAGCCGGATCACGTCGTCCTCGCCGCTGACGGGCTCGTCGGCCGCGACCCGGCCGTCGGCGAGGACGATGACCCGATCCGCGTAGGAGGCGACGCGCGCATCGTGGGTGACCATGACCACCGTCTGGCCGAACTCCTCGACCGACCGGCTGAGGATCTCGAGCACGCCGGTGCCCGAGGTCGAGTCGAGGTTGCCGGTCGGCTCGTCCGCGAAGATCACGGCCGGCCGCGAGGCCAGCGCCCGGGCGATCGCCACGCGCTGCTGCTGACCGCCGGAGAGCTCCGAGGGCCGGTGGGTGCGCCGGTCGGTCAGGCCGACCATCTCGAGCAGCTCCGCCATCCACGCCGGATCGGGCTCGGTGCCCGCGATTCGCAACGGGAGCGCGATGTTCTCCTCGGCGTCGAGCACCGGGACGAGGTTGAAGAACTGGAAGATGAAGCCGAGCTTCTCACGGCGCAAGTCAGTCATCTCGCGGTCGGAGAGGCCGGTCACCTCGACGCCGTCGACCCAGCTCCGGCCGGCGGTCGGCGCGTCGAGCCCGGCCAGCAGGTGCATCAGGGTCGACTTGCCCGAGCCCGACGGCCCGACGATCGCGTTCAGCTCCCCACGGGGGAAGTCGAGGTCGACGCCGCGAAGCGCGTCGACCGCCGCCTCCCCCTCCCCGAAGCGCCGGGAGAGACCGCGGCAGGAGACGATCGCATCGCTTGCCCGCGGGGCCTCGGCTGCTGGCGTTGCGGCCTCCATCGTTCGCTCAGACTAGCGACGAGCGAAGGTGCGAAGATGGCCGGGCTGTGAACGCGGCAGAGGTCGTCTCGAAGCTGAGCCACGTCGACCTGGTCGTCGCCTCGCTCGAACGGAGTCTGCCCTTCTACCGCGGGCTGCTTGAGCCGATCGGCTGGAGCGGCTACGACGAGATCGTCGGCGAGCGCGGCGAGACGATCCACTATCTCTCGGTACCGGGCTCGGGCGTCTCTGCGATCGGCCTCCGCGAGGCGCAGTCCGATGCCGAAACAGAGCCGTACGACCGCTACTCGGTCGGTCTCCACCATCTCTGCATCGACGTCCCCAGTCGCAGCGCGGTCGACGAGCGCGCTGCGTGGATCGACGCCAGCGCGGGCCGGCTGCTCTCGGCGCCGGCCGAGTACGGTTACACGCCCGGCTACTACGCCGTCTTCTTCACCGATCCGGACGGGATCAAGCTCGAACTGCTACATCGGCCCACGTACTGGCAGGATGCAACCTGATGAGAATCCTCGCGTTCAGCGATCTGCACTGCGACCGTGACACCGCCGCGCGACTCGTCGCCGCGAGCGCCGACGCCGATCTCGTGATCGGGGCAGGCGACTTCGCCTCTCAGCACCGCGGTCTCGAGGACACGATCGCGGTACTCGCGGCGATCGAGACGCCGACGCTGGTCGTGCCCGGCAACAACGAGACGGAGGATGCGCTGCGATCGGCCTGCGGCGAATGGCCGGCCGCTCAGGTGCTGCACGGCTCGGGCACCGAGGTCGGCGGCGTCAGCTTCTTCGGGCTCGGAGCGGGCATCCCGACCACGCCTTGGGACTGGAGCTACGACCTGACCGAGGAGGAGGCGGAGGAGGCGCTCGCGGGCTGCCCGCCGGACGGGGTGCTGATCGTCCACTCACCCCCGTTCGGACACTGCGACCAGAGCCTGACCGGCGATCACCTCGGAAGCAGGGCGATCGCCGCCGCAATCGAGAGCCGGGACCTCGAACTGGCCGCCTGCGGCCACATTCACGAGAGCTGGGGCGCGAGGTCGGAGATCGCGGGAACCCCGGTCGTCAACCTCGGCCCTGACGGCACGGTGCTCGAGCTCTGATCGCGATAGCGTCAGCGTCGTCGAGGAACCGAGGCGCCCGAGCGTCGGAACGGAGGGACGGATGGCTGACGTAACGGTCAAGAGCGAGGATCAACTCGAAACGAGCTTCGGCGGGGCGTTCAAGCTCCTTCGCCACAGCCTCGGGCTCACGGCTTTCGGGGTCCAGGTCCTCGAGATGCCGCCGAACGCCGAGGGCTACCCCGTCCACGACCACGCCGAGGATGGCCAGGAGGAGTGCGTCGTCGTGCTCGAGGGCAGCGCCGAGCTGATCGCCGGCGACGAGACCCACCTCCTGGAGCCCGGCGTCTACGCCCGGGTCGGCGCCGGCCAGGACCGCAAGCTGGTTCCCGGCGACGACGGCGTCCGGGTCCTGATCATCGGCGGGACTCCCGGCAAGGCCTACGAGATCGCCCCCTTCAGCCGCCCGGCCGAGGGCTGAGAGAGGATCAGGTCGCGGCGGAGCCGGTCGCGGCCTTCCCCGGTTCGAAGCCGGTGGCCGCCTGAGCGCCGGGAGCTAGTCGGCGACCGGCCGACCGCGCTTGTCGACGACGAACCAGCGGCCGCCGAACTCGCGCACGTCGTTGCAGAGAATCTGTCCGGGCCGGTCGTGCTCGTAGAAGTAGAGCGGATGGCCCCTGTAGGTGACCATCTTTGCGCCGCCGCGCCGCCTGCTCGTGCCCAGATGCCTCTGCTGGAGGCCACGCCCGGCCACCGGCCGCCGACGAGTCTTGATCGGGGGCCAGGCCTTCGCGCACGCCCCGTAGCAGGCCGGCTTCGAGCTCCGCTCCCGGGTGAACAGATAGGCGACCAGGCCTGAGCCCTTCTCGTGAATCACCTCGCCAAAGCGGGTCTCGCGCAGCCTGAGGACGGCCCGCTGCGGGGTCGCCGCCGGCTGCCCGGACACCGTCGGGGCCGACACCGCCGGATCAGCGCTCGCGGGGCCCTTGGAGGCGGAGGCCGAGGCGGCAACCAGGGCGATCGCCAGTCCGATCAGGGTGAGCGCGACGGCTGATCGACTTCGCATCGGCCCAGCTTCGCGACCCGAGCTTACGGGGCGGTGAACGGCACCGGGTTGCGTCTCCGTGGCCAAACCGTAAGGATCCTCCGCAGCCAGAAGCGACAGAGGGAGACGAATGCCAGGCGACAACGGCAGCGGCGCAACGGACAAGAAGCTGAAGCGGAAGCTCTACGAGAAGGAGCTTCTGCGCCTGCAGACCGAGCTCGTCGTGATGGCCGACTGGGTGAAGCGCGAGGGGGCGCGGGTGGCACTGGTCTTCGAGGGCCGCGACGCCGCCGGCAAGGGCGGCGTGATCAAGCGCATCACCGAGTACCTCTCGCCGCGGATCGCCCGCGTCATCGCTCTCCCGGCCCCGACCGAACGCGAGCGGACCCAGTGGTACTTCCAGCGCTACGTGGCCCACCTGCCGGCCGCCGGGGAGATCGCGATCTTCGATCGCTCCTGGTACAACCGCGCCGGGGTCGAGAAGGTGATGGGATTCTGCACGCCCGACGAGCACCGCCGCTTCCTCCATCAGGCACCGATCTTCGAGCGGATGCTGATCGACGACGGGATCATCCTGATCAAGTACTGGTTCAGCGTCTCCGACGCGGAGCAGGAGCGCCGGTTCAAGTCGCGGATCGCCGACCCGCTGAAGCAGTGGAAGCTCTCGCCGATGGACCTCGAGTCGCAGAGCAAGTGGGTCGAGTACTCGCGCGCCAAGGACGAGATGTTCGTCCACACCGACATTCACGAGTGCCCGTGGCACGTGGTCGAGTCCGACATCAAGCGCAACGCGCGGATCAACTGCATCAGCCACCTGATCAGCGCGATCCCCTACGAGTGGGGGGAGGAGCGGGTGATCGAGCTGCCGAAGCGCGAGAGCGACATGGGCTACATCAGGCCGCCGCGGGACACCAACACCTACGTACCGGATGCCGCAGCGGCGCTGATGGCCGCGCAGCGGGCGCAGAAGAAGTCGAAATCCTAGCCGCCGGTCGCGCTCCGGGCGGCGCTAGATTGACGAGATGAGTCCCCGGATCGGCATCCCCCGGCTCCCCGTCGGACCGGATCCCATGCGGCGGATCGGAGTTCCCGGTGATCTGGCCCCGATCACGACCGTGGGGGACGAGGCGGACCCCGCCGACGGGGGGCTCGACCGCGCTGCCGTCGAGCGGATCTGGGCGAGTGTCGAGAGTCTCTTCCGGAGCGGCGTCCACCCCGCGATCAGCCTCTGCGTGCGCCGCGAGGGCGCTGTCGTGGTGGACCGCGCGGTCGGCTGGGCGCGGGGCGTCGGGCCCGACGAGCCCGACGACGCGCCGGCCGTCCTCAACACGCCCGAGACGCCGCACGTGATCTTCAGCGCCTCGAAGGCGCTGACGGCATCGCTCGCTCACCTCCTCGACCAGCAGGGCAAGATCCACATCGGCGACCGGGTGGCTGACTACATCCCCGAGTACGCCAAGCACGGCAAGGACGCGATCACGATCGGGCACGTGCTCTCCCACCGGGGCGGGGTGCCGAACCTACCGGGCGAGGCCTTCAAGCTGGAGAACGTGCACGACCGCGAGGCGATCCTCGAGATCCTGGTCGAGGCCAAGCCCCAGTCGCGGGCCGGGTCCTCGCTCGCATACCACGCGATCTCGGGTGGCTACATCATCGGAGAGATCGTCTACCGGGTAACCGGAAGGTCGATCCGCGAGGTCCTGGCCGAGGAGATCCTCGATCCGCTCGGCTTCCGTTGGACCAACTACGGCGTTTCCCCAGCCGACATCGACGCGGTGGCGCGCAGCCACTGCACGGGGCCGCCGTTGCTGCCGCCGGTCTCGAACCTGCTCAAGCGGGCACTCGGGGTGTCGGTCGGCGAGGCCGCCCGGCTCGCGAACGAGCCCGAGTTCCTGACCGGGGTGATCCCGGCGGCCAGCACGGTGACGACCGCGAACGAGCTGTCGCGCTTCTTCGAGCTGCTGCGCTGCGGGGGCGAGCTCGACGGCAAGCGGATCTTCGAGCGGCGGACGCTGCGCAGGGCGCTGACCGAGCAGTCCTACATGGAGATCGACTACAGCCTCGGCTTCCCGACCCGGTTCAGCCTCGGAATGATGCTGGGTGCCCGTCTCCTCAGCCTGTACGGACCCGACACCGAGCATGCGTTCGGCCACCTCGGGTTCACCAACATCATCGGCTGGGCCGATCCCGAGCGGGCGCTCTCGGCAGCGGTCATCACCTCCGGCAAGCCGGTCCTCTATCCCGAGCTGCCCGCGTTCTTCGCGATCATGCGGAGGATCGGCCGCCTCTCCCCGAAGGTCCCGGCCCACTCGATGGCGCTGGCACCCTCGCAATAGGTCCTCCAGCCGACGCAGACGCTCTCATCCTGCTCTCATCTAGGGCGACGAAGCTACGGCGATGAAGGTCCTGATAGTCGAAGACGAGCCGAAGATGGCGGCGCTGATCCGACGCGGGCTGGTTGACGAGGGCGCGACGGCAGATGTGGCCCCCACCGGCGAGGAGGCGCTGGTGATGGCGGGGGTGACGCCCTACGACGTGATCGTGCTCGATGTGATGCTTCCGGGAATCGACGGCTTCGAGACCTGCGGGAGGCTGCGCCGGGACAGCGTCTGGTCGCCGGTGCTGATGCTGACCGCCCGCGATGCGATCGAGGATCGGGTCGCCGGGCTCGACCACGGCGCCGACGACTACCTGACCAAGCCGTTCTCGTTCGCCGAGCTGATGGCGCGCCTGCGCGCCCTGGCGCGGCGCGGCGCCCACGAGCGGCCGACCGTGCTCGAGGTCGGCGACCTCCGCCTCGATCCCGCCGCGCGCCGCGTCTGGCGCGGCGAGGAGGAGGTCTCGCTGTCGGCGAAGGAGTTCTCGCTGTTGGAGGTCTTCATGCGCCGGCCCGGGGCGATCCTCTCGCGCTTCGACCTACTCGAGCGTGCCTGGGAGTACGACTACGAGAACCGCTCGAACGTCGTCGACGTCTACGTCCGATATCTGCGGCAGAAGATCGACCGGCCCTTCGGAACGGACTCGCTGGAGACGGTCCGCGGAGCCGGATACAGGCTGCGCGCGGAATGAGCCGGGCCCGCCGCCTCTCGATTCGGGCCCGGCTGACGATCGCATTCTCGGTTGCCCTGATGCTCGTGCTCATCGCCGGCGCCGTCTTTGTCTACGCCAGGGTCGACGCGGCTCTCACCGAGTCGGTGGACGAGTCGCTTCAGGCGCGAATCGAGGCGCTGCGCGGGTTGGTCGCCGGCTCGCCGTCCCGCTCGGCGCCGAAGCTACGGACGGCCCTCGACTCCGAGGACAACTTCTCGCAGATCCTGGCCGAGGACGGAAGGCTGCTCTCGTCCACCCTGCCGACCGGCTCGGGGACCGCCCTCGATCCCGACCAGGCAGCGCAGGCGGCGCAGGCCCCGCTGCTGCTGCCCAGCGCGTCGATCGCCGGCGTCGACGGCGAGGCCCGAGTGCTCGCCGCGCCCGCGAACGAGCGCGCCTTGGTGGTCGTCGCGGGGTCCGCCAACCAGGATCGTTCCGAGACCCTCTCGCAGCTGACGGCCGCGTTCGCGGTCGGCGCCCCGATCGCGCTTCTGCTGGCCGCCACAGCGGGGTACCTGCTCGCCCGCCGCGCACTGCACCCGGTCGAGGCGATGCGCGCCCGCGCCGACGGGATCAGCGGCGAGGGCAGCGACGAGCGCCTGCCGTTGCCGCCTGCCGACGACGAGCTTCGTGCTCTGGCGGTGACGCTGAACTCGATGCTCGAGCGGCTCGAGGCGGCGCTCGAGCGGGAGAAGGCGTTCGTCGCCGACGCCAGCCACGAGCTGCGAACCCCGCTCTCGGTCCTCAAGGCGGAGCTGGAGCTGGCCGAGCACGGCGCCCGCAGCCCCGAGGAGCTGCGAGCCGCGATCCGCTCGGCGCTGGTCGAGGTCGACAGGCTCGCCCGGCTGGCGGACGACCTGCTCGTCGCCGCCAGGGCGGACCGTGGGCAGATCCCGATCCGGCGCGAGCCGGTCGAAGTCGAGCAGCTGCTCGGCAGGGTGATCAACCGCTTCGACCGGCAGGCGGCGGGCGGCGGGCGGCGGATCGAGCTCTCGGCCGACCCCGGGCTGCGCGCGACGATCGATCCGCTGCGGGCCGAGCAGGCGGTCGGCAATCTGATCGACAACGCGCTGCGTCACGGATCGGGCACCGTTACCGTCGCGGCCCGCACCGGGAGCGATCGGGAACTGCTGATCGAGGTCGGGGACCAGGGAGACGGCTTCCCTCCCGGTTTCCGCGAGCGCGCCTTCGAGCGGTTCAGTCGCGCCGATACCGGGCGGACCAGCGGCGGCGCCGGTCTTGGCCTCTCGATCGTCGCGGCGATCGCCCGCGCGCACGGCGGTAGCGCCGAGATCGTCCCCGGTCCACCGCCGGTGGTGCAAGTCAGCTTCGCCGAAGCCGCCGGGAGCGACAGCTCTCATCGGGCTCTCACCCAGCCCCGGTAGACGTGGGGCAACCTGGATCGACGGCCGCCCGGCGGCCCTACCGAAGGAGCGACGATGAAACGCAGATCGAAGCTGAAGCCCGGCGCAGCACTGCTGCTGATCGCCGCCGCCGTGGGTCTCGCGGCCTGCGGCGGAGACGAGGCCCCAGCCACTGCTGAGTCCGTCGACCCGCCCGCCGCGCTGCCACAGGGCAGCGAGCCGGTCGAGCTCGACCCCGGCGACTTCACGACCGAGATCGACAACCCGTGGTGGCCGATGAGCCCCGGCAGCAGGTGGGTCTACGAGGAGACCAACGTCGCCGGCGAGAGTCAAAGGGTGGTCGTCGAGGTGACCGACAAGACGAAGATGATCGCGAACGGCGTCGAGGCGAGAGTCGTGCGGGATGTGGTCACGGCCGGCGGCGAGCCGATCGAAGTCACCGACGACTGGTACGCGCAGGATTCAGCCGGCAACATCTGGTACCTCGGCGAGGACACCGCCGAGTACAAGAACGGCAAGGTGACCAGTCGGCAGGGCGCGTTCGAGGCGGGCGTTGACGGCGCCCAGGCCGGAATCGCGATGCCCGCGGATCCCCAGCCAGGTATGGAGTACCGGCAGGAGTACTACGCGGGAGAGGCCGAGGACCGGGCCGGGGTGATCACGGTCGGCCGGGAGCAGGTTGAGGTGCCGTTCGGGTTCTTTGACGACGTCGTCATGACCCGGGACCTGGTCCCGACCGAGCCGAAGGTGCAGGAGCTGAAGTTCTACGCCCGCGACGTCGGGCCCGTGCTCAGCATGCACACCGACGGCGACGGCGGCCGCGGCACGCTGATCAACTACACCGCCGGCGGCTGAGACCGGCCGACCGCAGTCATGAAAGGGGCGGCCCGGGCGGCCGCCCCTGCTCCGCTCAGCCCTTGGAGGCTTCCTCCGCCTCCGCCACCTCTGCGGCGGCGGCCTCGGACTTGCTCTGCGCGGCGCGGTCCTCATAGCCGGCGCGGGCGCCGCGGTCGGGCGTGGCGAGGATGTCGTCGGCCTTCAGGAACCGGGCAATCGCCTCCCGGCCGCGACGCGGAACGACGTTCATGACGGTCGCGATCGCTGCCGTGTTCCGCGGCACCCAGACGTCGAAGCGGTTGGTCTCGATCGCCTCGACGATCGCTTCGGCCACCTCCTCGGGCTCCAGCGTCTTGACCCCGCGCGCCTCGTGCAGTCCCGAGCCGAGCTCGGTGTTGACGACGGCCGGCATCACGACCGAGACCTCGACGCCGGTATCGCGCAACTCCAGCCGGGCCGCCTCGGAGAGGCCGACGACGGCGTGCTTGGTCGCACAGTAGGTGGCGCCGCCGGGGAATCCGGCCTTGCCCGCCTGGCTGGCGATGTTGACGATGTGACCGGTGCGGCGGGGCACCATCCGGGTGATCGCGAGCTTCGTCCCGAAGATCACCCCGTGCAGGTTGATGTCGACCTGGAGCTTCGCAACCTCGTCGCTCTCGTCGGCCAGCATGCTCAGCGGCATGATCCCCGCGTTGTTGATCACCACGTCGATCGGGCCCAGCTCCTTCTCGGCAGCATCGAGGAACGCGGCGAAGCTCGACCTGCTGGTCACGTCGAGGTCGAAGGCGACGCAGTTCCCGCCGAGCTCGGCGGCGGTCTTCTCCGCGAGCTCCAGGTCGAGGTCGCCGATCGCAACCCTGGCGCCGCGCCGGATCAGGGCAGCGGCCGTGGCCTTGCCGATCCCCTGGGCGCCTCCGGTGATCGCCACCACCTTGCCGGACACGGACTTGACCTGCTTGCGCGCCATTCGCGATCTCCTATCGGTTGCTGATGAAACCCCTATTGGCCAGTTGGCCAGGTCATGATTGCGAACCCCGGCCGTCGGTGCGGAGCCGGAGCTCAGGGCGCGCCGAGCACGGCCGCGACGAGCGCCAGCGCGACCTCCGCCCGGGAGCGGAGCGAGGCGGCGACGACGTGCTCGTCCGGCGCGTGTGAGCCGCCGCCGAGCGGCCCGAGCCCGTCGATCGCCAGCAGCGGCGCCCCGGCAGCTAGGTGGCTGGCGTCGCTGGCGCCGCCGCGCTCGATCCCGCGGACCGGCCGTTCGAGCAGGTCGGTCGCCCGGGCCAGCGCCGGGCGCGCGCTGTCCTTCATGTCCATTGCCGGCCAGCGGCGGATCATCTCAGCGCTCAGAGCAACGCCGTCGATCTCCTCCGGTACCGCGCCGAGCACCGCCTCGACCGCCGCGAGCCGCGCCGCCCTGACGTCGAGGAACAACTCGCCCGCGGCCGGCACGACGTTGAACGCATCGCCCGCACGAAGGATCGTCGGCACCACCGTCAGGCGCTCTCCCCCTCCTGGATCGTGGTGATCGGCGGCAAGCGCCGCCGCGCGGGAGAGGGCGAGCAGGGCGTTGCGACCCGCGTCGGGCGCGGAGCCGGAATGCGATGCGCGGCCCGAGGCCTCGACCCTGATCGTGCCGGCGGCCTTGCGGGCAACGACGACGGCATCGTCGCCCTCGGGGGTCAACTCGCCACCCTCGAAGCAGAGGCAGGCATCGTAGGACGCGAACCGCTGCGCGTGAGCGAACGGCGCTGCCCGCCACTCCTCGTCGACCACGAGCAAGAGGTCCACCTCCGCGAACATCTCAGGCCGCTGGACCAGCGTCCGCAGGACACCGAGCGACAGCGCCACGCCGCCCTTCATGTCGATCGTTCCCGGCCCCCTGAGCAGCTCCCCGTCCCGCCGCAGCGGATGATGGCCGTTGTGGGGAACGACCGTGTCGAGATGACCCAGGAGCAGCAGCCTCCCCTGGCCCTCGCCGGTCGCGCGGGCGAGGAGGTCCTCGGCATGGTCGGGAGACGAGCACTCGAGACGCTCGACCCCCACGCCCTCCGGAAGCAGGGCCGTGGCGACCGCGACGACGGACTCCGCCGCCTCGATGTCCCCGGACGGAGAGGAGACGTCGACGAGTGCGGCGAGATCGCGCTCGGCGCGCTCGGCGATCCGCCGCGCCCCCTCCGCGATCCACTGCCTCCAGACGTCCGCATTCATCGGCGGCACGGTAATGGACGGTGCCGCGGTGCCCCGCGGCGCTGCTAGCGTCCCCGCCCGATGGAGGCCTCGCAGGCAGCTGCCGATCAGCCACTCACGCCGCTCGGCAACCGGCCGGAGTTCGACGGCGGCGTTCAGGAGGCGGGCGCCGGGGTCTTCGCCTGGATCCAGCCAAACGGGGACCTCGGCGAATCGAACGCCGGACTTGTCGTCGGCGCTGGTGCAAGCGCCCTGGTCGACACCCTCTGGGACGAGCGACTGACCCGGCGGATGCTCGACGCGCTGGCGCCGGCAAGGGACGGGGCGCCGATCGAGGTGCTGATCAACACCCACGGGGACGGGGACCACTGGTACGGCAACGGCCTGCTCGCGGGGGCGGAGATCATCGCCACCGCGCCGGCCGCCGCCCAGATGGCGGATGAGCCGCCCTCGATGTTGACGCGGATGCGGCCGCTCCCGAAGATCGCCGGCCGGCTGGCCGACCTGCCGTTGACTCCGGGACGGGATCGCCTTCGCGGCCTCGCGGCGTTCGGTGAGGCGCTCGGCGCCTATGACTTCGACGGCAGCACCCCACGACTGCCGACCCGTCGCTTCAACGGCGTGCTCGAGATCGAGGTCGGCGGCCGCAAGCTCGAGCTGATCGAGGTCGGTCCGGCGCACACGCGGGGCGACGCGATCGTCTGGGTTCCCGACGCCGCCGTCGTCCTCAGCGGCGACATCGTCTTCAGCGGCGTCACCCCGATCATGTGGGCCGGGCCGGCGGAGAACTGGGTCACGGCGCTGGAGCGAATCGCCGAGCTCGAGCCGGAGACGATCGTCCCGGGCCACGGACCGCTCTGCGGGGTCGAGCGGCTCGAGGAGCTGGTCGGCTACTGGGAGTACCTGATCCGACACGTGCCCGAGGGCGCCGGCGGCGCCGTCGATGAGCTCACCGAGGAGCTCGTGCTCGGTGCCGAGTACCGGACCTCACCGTGGGGGACCTGGCGCGGGCCGGAGCGAACTCTGGTCAACGTCGCGATGATCGCCCGCGAGCGCGACGGCGAGTCTGGCCCGATCGGCATCCGGACGCGGATCTCGCTGCTCGCGGCGATGGGAGCGCTCCGCGAGCGGCTGCTGGAAGCGGGGATCGGCGCCTAGCCGGTGCTCAGCGTGGCCCCGGACGGCCGCGCTGGACGGGCGCCGCGGGGCGTCAAGGTGGTGACCGCGCCGCGAGACGGGGCAACCGTTATCGCCCGGCGACGGGTCGGCTCGAAGGCGCCGTCGGCGAGCTCGATCTCCGTCGTGCGGAGCAGTTCCTTGAGCACGATCGACATCTCCATCAGCGCGAAGTTGGCGCCGATGCATCGTCGCCTCCCACCGCCGAACGGGATCCAGGTGTAGGTCCCCGGATCTGCCTCGAGGAAGCGCTCCGGCCGGAACGCATAGGGATCCGGATACACCGCCGGATCGTGGTGGACCAGCCAGGCGCTCGCGATCAGGTGCACGTCCACCGGGTAGGTGATGCCGCCGACCTCGTAGGGCTTCTTCGTCGTTCGCGGCGCGGCGTTGGCCAGCACCGGCCGGCGCCTGAGCACCTCCCGGATCGTCGCCGTCAGGTACTCGTCGGAGTCGTCGGCCTCCACCTCGTCCCGCAGCCGTTCGAGCACCGCGGGGTGGCGAGCGAGCCGCTCGAGCGCCCAGGAGAGCGAGGTGGCGGTCGTCTCGTGGCCGGCGACCAGCAGGGTCAGTAACTCGTCGTGGATCTCCTCATCGGACATCGGCGTTCCGTCACCGTGGGTTGCCGGGAGCAGGGCGGCGAGCACGTCGTCGCCGTCGGTCGCAGCAGCGCGGCGGCGCTCCGCGATCTCGGCGTAGATCAACTCGTCCGCCCGCGCCCTTGCATTGACGAACCCGGCCCACGGACCGCGGCCGAACGGCGCCCGCTGCGCGGGGGGAAGAGGCTGATCGGGCTGAGCCCGAAATCGAGCATCTCGGTCAGTGCCCGACGCAGCTCATCGAGGCGGGAGCCGGCCTCGAGGCCGAAGACCGCCCGCAGGATCACCTCGAGGGTCAGGGCCTGCGTCCGGGCGTGGATCGGTGCTGCCTCGCCCCGCGGCCAGCGCTCGATCTCCGCCCGCGCGATCTCGGCGACGAGGGCAGAGAGACCCTGCATTCGCTCGCCGTGGAAGGCCGGCATCAGGAGGCGCTTCTGGCTCATGTGCGCGTCCTCGTCGAGCAGCAGGATCGAGTTCGGCCCGACCACCGGCTCGAGGATCCGCGCCCCCTCCCCGGGATGGAGCACATCGGGCGGCGCCGTGAAGACCTGCTTGAGCTCGTCGGGGTCGGAGATCAGGACGAACGGACGCTCGCCGGCAAAGCGGATCGTGAACCGACGACCGTAGCGGCGCCGACACTGCTCGAGAAACGCGGTCGGGCGGGCCCACCAGCCGAGCGTCTGAAGCGCCTTCGGCATCCGCGGCCCGGGAGGAAGCTGCCGATGGGCTTCGGGACCTGCGTCAGACACCTGATACGTTCGCTCGGCCATGCCGGATTCGGGCCCCTACATCCGCGGTGTGCGGCTCGGTGGACGTGTGGCGAAAGGGTACCCGCTCGGCTCGCCCAGGGCCAGGCCCCGCGAACGCCGCCCGCTGCCGGTTCAGGCGACAGTAGGCGGCGGCGCCAGGCCGGCGTGAAGCTCCCGATTCGAGATTGGCTCGGGAGCTACCGGCGGGAGTGGCTGCGCTCCGACCTGGTCGCCGGCCTGACGGTCTCCGCGGCGACGATCCCTGCGGCCCTCGCCTACGCGCAGCTCGCCGGCCTGCCCGCCGTCTACGGTCTCTACGCGTCGGTCATCCCGCCGGTTCTCTACGTGGCACTCGGCACCTCGCGCCAGCTCCAGATCGGTCCCGGCTCGACCCTCTCGATCCTCGTCGCCGCCAGCCTCAGCGGCTTGCTGGTCGGCGCGGAGGCGGGGGCCGCCGTCGGCTTCGCTGCGTTGCTCGCGCTGATCTCCGGCGGCCTGCTGCTGGCCGCCGGTCTGCTGCGGCTCGGGTTCGTCGCGGACTTCCTCTCGGCGCCGGTGCTGACGGGCTTCACCGCCGCCGCGGCGCTGATCATCATCGCCAGCCAGCTACCGAAGGTGTTCGGGGTCGAGGTTGACAGCGACACCTTCCTCGGCATCCTCTGGGAGCTCGGAGGCTCGCTCGGTGACACGAGCGGCGCGACGCTCGCGCTCGGGGCGGGCGCGATCATCGTCCTCATCGGCCTCGGGCGCTGGCTTCCCGGGCTGCCGGCGGGCCTGATCGTCGTCGTCGCCGGGATCGCAATCGTCTCGCTGCTCGACCTCGCGGAGACCGAAGGGGTGGCCGTGGTCGGATCGGTGCCCGCGGGCCTGCCGGCGCCGAAGCTGCCTGACCTCGGCGACGTCCCGGAGCTGTTCGGCGCCGCGGCCGCAGTGGCACTGCTCGTCTATGTCGAGACGATCGCCGTCTCGCGCGAGTACGCGACCCGCTACCGCTACCGAATCGACCCGAACCAGGAGCTGATCGCCAGCGGCGCCGCGAACGCGGGCGCTGGGCTGTTTCAGGGCTTCCCGGTCGACGGCAGCTTCTCGCAGAGCGCGCTCAACGACTCGGCCGGAGCGAAGACCCAGATCGCCCAGCTGGTCACCGCGGCGGTCGTAGCGGTCTTCCTGCTCGGCCTCACGGACCTGCTCGCGGACCTCCCGGTTGCGGTCCTCGGGGCAATCATCGTCGTCGCCGTCCTCGGCCTGATCAACACCGAGGAGATTCGCCGCCTCCATCACCTCCAGCGCCGCCACGACGACCGCGCCGTCTGGCTGCCGGCCCGGTTCGATCTCGCCTCGGCGGCGGTGACCTTCGCGGGAACGCTGCTGCTCGGGATCCTGCAGGGCGTGCTGATCGGCGTCGGGGCAACGCTGCTCGCGCTTCTCTACCGCGCCAGCAGGCCCCACGTCGCCCTGCTCGGCCGCCGCCCCGGGGGCGCCAGCTACGTCGACATCGCCCGCGAGCCCGATGCCCGGACCGAGCCCGGCCTGCTGATCATGCGCTGGAGCGCGGAGCTGTTCTTCGCCAACGCAACCCACTTTCAGGAACAGGTCCGGGAGCTGATCGATGCCGCCGAGACGCCGCCCCGCGCCGTGCTGCTCGACGCCTCGGCGACGACCAGCATCGACATCACCGGCGCCGACGCCCTGGCTGAGCTGGTGACCGAGCTCGAGGACCGCGGACTGACGGTGATGATCGCCAGGGCACGGGGGCCGTTGCGGGACGGGCTGGCAGCGATCGGTCCCGATCGGCTGGTGCCGGCCGGGCGGCGCTTCCGCACCGTCCGTGCGGGGGTCGACTACTACCTTCGGGAGATCACCGGCGACTGACCCGTGGCGCGGGCGCTAGGCGGCGCTCTCGATCAGCTCGATCCGGTAGCCGTCCGGGTCGCGGACGAAGCACAGCCGCGAGCCGCCCTCGCGAACCGTGTAGGGAGGCCGCTCGGGCTCGATCCCGAGCTCGGCCAGCCCCTCGAGGGTGCCGTCGAGATCGTCGACCGAGATCGCGATGTGGCCGTATCCGGTGCCGATCTCGTAGGGCTCGGTGACGTCGTGGTTATAGGTCAGCTCGAGCCGCGGGCCATCCCCCGGCAGGCCCATGAAGCAGTTCGTCGCCTCGTCTCGAATCGGCATCCGCCTGATCTCCTCGAGGCCGAGCTTCTCGTAGAAGGAGACGGAGCGATCGAGGTCGAGCACGCGGTAACAGGTGTGGATCAGCTCAGGCATGGGCCCAGGCTACCGGGCGGCTGCCACAACCCGCTCGAGCGCCCGCCGACTGCGTCGATCCCGCGACGGCCGGTCGCTACCGCTCCGACCTCCGGCGGCGCAGATGCGTAGGATTGCCGCCGTTCCGTCCCGCGCAGCTCAGTGAGGTCCCGAAGTGAGTGAACGTCGCCCCCTGGTTTTCCTGCTCGCCCTGCTCGCCGGCGTCGCGATGCTCGTCGTCGCGGGCTGCGGGGACGACGACAGCGAAAGCGACTCCGGGTCAGCGACCACGGGCACCGTCTCGCTCGACGACTGCACGCCCGACTCGCTCGAGACCCTGAGCTCCGGGACGCTCACCGTCGCCACCGATTCCCCTGCCTTCCCGCCGTACTTCGAGGACGACGACCCGACCAACGGGCAGGGCTTCGAGAGCGCGGTCGCCTATGCGATCGCCGACAAGCTCGGCTATGCCGAGAGCGACGTCGAGTGGGTGGTCGAGCCGTTCAACTCCTCCTACCGGCCGGGACCGAAGGACTTCGACTTCGACGTCAACCAGATCTCGATCACGCCGAAGCGGGCCGAGGCGGTGGACTTCTCGTCGCCGTACTACACAGCCGACCAGGCGCTGGTCGCCCTCAGGGGCTCGGGCTTCGAGAACGCGACGAGCCTCGCCGACTTCGCCGACGCGAGCATCGGGGTGCAGATCGGCACGACCAGCCTCGAGGCCGTCGAGGCCTCGATCCAGCCGAGCAGCGAGCCGCGCGTGTTCGACACCTCCAACGACGTCGTCAGCGCCCTCAAGCAGGGCCAGGTCGACGCGATCGTCGTCGACGTGCCGACCGCCTTCTTCCTCACCGCGGTCCAGGTGCCGAAGGGCGAGATCGTCGGCCAGTTCCCCGCCCCGGGCGGCGATGAGTGGGGGGCGTTGCTGGCCAAGGACTCGCCGCTCACCGGCTGCGTCTCGGCGGCCATCGATGAGCTCGAGTCGACCGGCGAGCTCGAGGAGCTCACCCAACGCTGGATCAGCGACGCAGCGCAAGCCCCGGTGCTGGAGTAGCACCGGCCACCCCGACCGCGGGCGGGGGAATGACCGACCGCCGCGCCGAGCGCGCGGCGGAGCGTCGGCGGCGGGACCGCCGCGGCCTGTTGATCGCCACGGTCTCCACGGTCGTCGTGATCGGCGGACTGGCGCTCGCGATCCTCACCAGCCCCGGCTGGGAGGACGTCCAGCGCACGTTCTTCTCATGGGAGGTCTTCCGGGACTCCTTCCCTGACATCTTCAAGGCGTTCTGGCTCGACATCAGGGTCTTCATGGTGGCTGAGGTCGCGATCCTGATCCTCGGCCTGATCGTGGCCCTCGCCAGAACATCGACCGCTCCGGCGCTCTTCCCGCTGCGCTTGATCGCCGTGGTCTACACCGACGTCTTCCGCGGGATCCCGACGATCCTGCTCGTCTACCTGATCGGCTTCGGCGTGCCGGCGCTGGTCAGCAGCAGCACCGAATCGGGGGGCGCCCTCGACTGGCTGCCGACCGAGCCGGTGATCCTCGGCGGGATCGCCCTGACGCTCTCCTACGGCGCCTACGTCGCCGAGGTCTACCGCGCCGGGCTGCGGTCCGTCCACCCGAGCCAGAGAGAGGCCGCGCTCGCCGTCGGCCTGACCGAGCGACAGTCGATGCGGCACGTGGTCCTGCCGCAGGCGGTTCGATCCGTGGGCCCGCCGCTGCTCAACGACTTCATCGCCCTGCAGAAGGACGTCGCTCTGATCGCGATCATCGGAGTCACTGGGGAGGCCTTCCGCCAGGCCCAGATCGCGACCGCCACCGACTTCAACTACACGCCGCTGCTCGGAGCTGCGCTGCTCTACCTGGCGGTGACGATCCCGCTGGCACGAATGCTCGACCGCTGGCAGCGAAGCCGGGACCGATGAGCCCGCCGGTGATCGAGATCAGGGGCGTGACCAAGTCGTTCGGCGAGCTGCAGGTGCTCGGCGGGATCGACCTCGCTGTCGAGGAGCACGAGGCGGTGGCGCTGATCGGCGCCTCGGGCTCCGGCAAGTCGACGCTGCTGCGCTGCGTAGACCTGCTGACCGAGATCGACGACGGTGACATCTTCCTCGACGGCGAGGTGATCACCGATCCCTCGGTGGACCCGGTCGGCGTGCGCCGCCGGCTCGGTCTGATCTTCCAGGCCTACAACCTGTTCCCGCACCTGAACGTCCTCGACAACGTCGTGCTCGGCATCCACAAGGGCCAGGGCGTGCCCCGATCGGAGGCCGAGGCCGCCGCCCGCGAGCTGCTCGCCCGCTTCGGGCTAGACGGCCGTGAGGACGACAACCCCGAGCGGCTGTCGGGGGGACAGCAGCAGCGGGTGGCGATCGCCCGGGCCTTCGCGGCGCGGCCGCGGGCAATGCTGCTGGACGAGATCACCAGCGCCCTCGATCCGGAGCTGGTCGGCGACGTCCTGCGGGCCGTGCGTGAGCTCAAGGACGAGGGTGTGACGATGCTGCTCGCCACCCACGAGATGGGCTTCGCGCGCGAGGTGGCGGACCGGGTTGGCTTCCTGCACGAGGGTCGCCTGGTCGAGGTCGGCCCGCCGGAGCAGGTTCTCGAGGATCCGCAGACGCCGGAGACGCGCAAATTCCTGCGCCGGCTGCTCGATGCGGGGCGCGCCTGAGGCGTGGCGAGGACTACCGCCGAGCGCCGGGTGCCGGTACCATGACCTGTTCAAAGCGCCGCGAATCCGTCCGTCTTCGCAGGTGCCACGCGGGTGTAGTCGGCCGCACCCCAGCCTCCCGGCGAGGTGGTCCAGGCATCAATGGGCTGCGGTCGGCGCCACTCCGCGGGGCTCTCGCGAGCCATTGTTGCCCCGGAATCCTCGAATCATGAAGCAGCGACCGACCTACCCGGCCCTCCGCCCCGCCTTCGCGGGCGGCGTCCACGATCCCGCGATGGACCGCGACTCGTGCGGCGTGGCTGCGGTCGCGCGACTCGACAACTCGCCGCGCCACGAGGTCGTCTCACGGGGCCTGATCGCGCTCGACCGGCTCGAGCATCGGGGGGCGGCCGGCGCCGACGAGACGACCGGAGACGGGGCCGGCATCCTGCTCGACCTCAGCCACGACTTCTTCCGCTTCCGGGCGCCCGAGGCGGGGGTCAGGGCTGCGGAGCTCCCGGGCCCCGGCGAGCTGGCCGTCGCCGTCTGCTTCCTGCCGAAGGAGCCCGCGCGCTCACGCGTTCTCGAGGTCCGGCTCGAGCAGCTGGTCAGCGCCGACGGGCACAAGCCGATCACCTGGCGCGAGGTGCCGGTCGAGGAGACCGCGGCCGGGACGATGGGACAGGAGGCGGCCCCGAGAATCATGCAGCTGCTGATCGGCCGCGGCGACGACGTCAGCGACCAGGACGAGTTCGAGCGGCGCCTGTTCCTGACCCGCCGGCGGGCCGAGGCCCAGTTCGGGTACGCGGTCTCGTTCCCGAGCTTCTCCTCGCGGACCGTCGTCTACAAGGGCATGCTGACGGCGCCGCAGCTGCCGGAGTTCTACCCGGACCTGACCGATTCGGAGCTGAAGAGCCGGTTCGCCGTCGTCCACTCGCGCTTCTCGACGAACACGCTGCCGAGCTGGGAGCTTGCCCAACCGCTGCGGATGATCGCCCACAACGGTGAGATCAACACCGCGCTCGGCAACGTCAACTGGATGCGCGCCCGGGAGGCGACGCTCTCGAGCCCGTTGCTGCCCGGTCTCGAGCAGCTGCTCCCGCTGATCCCGGAGACCGCCTCGGACTCGGCGGCCTTCGACCGTGCGCTCGAGCTGCTGACGCTCTCCGGCCGCACCCTGCCGCACGCGATGATGATGATGATCCCGCAGGCGCATGAAGGACGCGATGATCTGCCGCCGGAGCTCGAGGGCTTCTACCGCTACCACTCGCGCATCCAGGAGCCCTGGGACGGGCCGGCCGCGATGGCCTTCTGCGACGGGCGGACGCTCGGTGCGATGGTCGATCGCAACGGCCTGCGGCCCGGCCGCTGGTTGGTCACCGACGACGGCTGGCTGGCGATGGGCTCGGAGTCCGGGATCTTCACCGTCCCCGAATCGAAGGTCTTCCGCAAGGGCCGCTTCCGCCCCGGCCAGCTGGTGATCGCCGACCTCGAGACGGGCGTCGTCCATGCCGACGGCGAGGTCGAGCTCGAGGAGGCGCGCCGGCATCCGTACGGTGACTGGGACGCCGACCGGACCAAGCACTTCGACGAGATCGAGGCTCCGGCTCCCCGCCCTGCCGAGAAGCTGCCGATGGAGCTGCGCCGGCTCGCCTTCGGCTACAGCCAGGAGGACCTGAGAATCCTGCTCGAGCCGCTCGTCGAGCAGGCCAAGGAGCCGACCGGCTCGATGGGCAACGACGTCTCGCTCGCCGCCTTCAGCGAGCAGGAGCCGTCGCTGTTCAGCTACTTCAAGCAGCGCTTCGCCCAGGTCACCAACCCCGCGATCGACTCGGTTCGGGAGGCGGTGGTGATGTCGCTGACCACCCGCCTCGGCGCCAAGGGCCGGTTGCTATTCCTCGGCAAGGACGACTCCTTTCAGATCGAGATCGACCAGCCGATCCTCACCAACGAGGACATCGATCGGCTGCGGAACGCAAACGAGCCCGAGCTCGCGGCGGTGACGATCGACGCGACCTGGCCGCTCGCCGAGGGACCCGCTGGAATGCAGACCGCGATCGAGCGGATCTGCGCCGAGGCGGACGAGGCACTCGCCGAGGGCGCGACGATGCTGATCATCAGCGACCACGAGATCGGGCCCGAGCGGGTGCCGATCCCATCGCTGCTGGCGAGCGCCGCCGTCCACCAGAGCATGGTCCGCAAGGGCACCCGCCTGCAGGCCTCGCTGATCGTCGAGTCCGGCGAGCCCCGCGAGATCCACCACCTGGCGGCGCTGATCGGCTACGGCGCCACGGCGATCAACCCGTATCTGATGCTCGAGTCGATCGCCGCGATGGACGACATCGTCGTCGGTGGCGAGCGGCTGCGCCCGGAGGACGCCGTCCGGCGGGCGATCGTCGGGCTCTGCGCGGGGCTCTTGAAGGTGCTGTCGAAGATGGGCATCTCGACCATCCACTCGTATCGTGGCGCCCAGATCTTCGAGGCGGTCGGCATCGACCGGAGCCTGATCGACGAGCACTTCACGGGGACGCCTTCGCGGCTCGGCGGGATCGGGGTCGAGGGCCTGGCGCGCGAGGCGTTGACCCGTCACGCCCGCGCCTGGCCGGAGATGCACGGCCTCGCCCTGCCCGAGCACGTCGAGCAGGGCCTGCTCGCCGCCGACCACGCGAAGCTCCTGCCGCAGGGCGGGATCTACCGCTGGCGGGCCGACGGTGAGCTGCACATGTGGGACCCACAGACGATCGCCAGCCTGCAGCGGTCGGTCCGCGACGGCGAGTCGGGGCTCGAGTCCTACGAGGAGTTCTCACGCCGCGTCAACGAGGAGAACGCGCAGCATGCGCTGCTGCGCGGCTTGCTCGGCCTGCGAACGGTCTCGGAGCCGGTTCCACTGGAGGAGGTCGAGCCGGCGACCGAGATCGTGAGGCGATTCTCGACCGGAGCGATGAGCCTCGGCGCCCTCTCGAGGGAGGCGCACGAGACGCTGGCGATCGCGATGAACCGGATCGGCGGCATGTCGAACAGCGGCGAGGGCGGCGAGGACCCCGCCCGCAACACGCCCGACACGAACGGCGACGAGCGCCGCTCGCGAATCAGGCAGGTCGCCTCCGGGCGCTTCGGCGTCGACATCGACTACCTGCTGCGCGCCGACCAGCTGCAGATCAAGGTCGCCCAGGGCGCCAAGCCCGGCGAGGGCGGGCAGCTGCCCGGCCACAAGGTCGACTCCTACATCGCGAGCCTCAGGCACTCGACCCCCGGCGTCGAGCTGATCTCCCCGCCCCCTCACCACGACATCTACTCGATCGAGGATCTCAAGCAGCTGATCTACGACCTGCGCGCCGCAAACCCGCGCGCCTCGGTCTCGGTCAAGCTCGCCTCCGAGGCCGGCGTCGGCACGGTCGCGGCCGGGGTCGTCAAGGCCGGCGCCGACCACATCGTGATCGCCGGACACGACGGTGGCACCGGCGCCTCGCCGCAGTCGTCGATCCAGCAGGCCGGCGTGCCGTGGGAGCTCGGGCTCGCCGAGGCACAGCAGGCGCTGCTCGACTCCGAGCTGCGCAGTCGCGTCGTCCTTCAGGCCGATGGCCAGATGCGGACCGGCCGCGACATCGTGATCGCGGCGCTGCTCGGCGCCGATGAGGTCGGCCTGAGCACGGCACCGTTGATCGCCACCGGCTGCATCATGATGCGGGTCTGTCACCTGAACACGTGCCCGGTCGGCGTTGCGACTCAGGATCCGGAGCTGCGCAAGCGCTTCCAGGGCACGCCGGAGCAGGTGGTGACCTACATGCTCTACGTCGCCGAGGAGGCGCGCGGACTGATGGCGGCTCTGGGCGTCCGCACCTTCGCGGAGCTGGTCGGCCGCACCCAGCTGCTCGACCCGACGCTGAGGCCGCGGAGCTGGAAGACCGAGGCGCTCGATCTGCGGCCGTTGCTGGCGGTGCCGCCGATCGCCGAGGGCAGGCCGAAGGGCTTCGTCGAGGCCGTCGGTCATGGACCGGCCAACCGGAGCTTCGACGGCAGGCTGCTGGTCAAGCGCTACCGGGAGAGCCCGGCGACGCCGGCGCCGTCGGAGCCGTTGCGGATCCGCTCCTCGGTGGTGAACAGCGATCTCGCCGTCGGCGGATTGCTGTCGAACGCGGTCGTGGCAGACCACGGGCCGGCGGGGCTGCCGGACGACTCGATCCAGATCCGGCTCCAGGGGTCGGCGGGCCAGAGCTGCGGAGCCTGGCTCGCGCCCGGCATCTCACTGACCGTCGAGGGCGACGTCAACGACTACGCGGGCAAGGGCCTCTCCGGCGGAGTGCTCGCCGTCCATCCCGCCGGCGAGAGCCACTTCGTCGCCGCCGAGAACGTGATCGCCGGCAACGTCGCGCTGTACGGGGCGACCGGCGGCCGGGCCTTCTTCAACGGTCGGGCCGGCGAACGGTTTGCGGTTCGCAACTCCGGAGCGCTCGCCGTGGTCGAGGGCGTCGGCGAGCACGCGTGCGAGTACATGACCGGTGGCTGCGTCGTCGTGATCGGGCCCACCGGCCAGAACTTCGGCGCCGGGATGAGCGGCGGGATCGCGTTCGTCCACAACCCCGAACGGAGGCTTGCCGCCCGGACCAACCACCAGCTCGTCGACCTCGATCCCGTCAACCCCGAGCGGGAGCCGGCCCTCAGGGAGCTGCTCACCGAGCACCTGCACCGGACCGGCTCCGAGGTCGCACGGGACCTGCTGGGCCGGTGGGCGGAGGCAGTCGGGGAGTTCACTCTGGTGATCCCACGGGGCTACAAGGAGGCGATGGCGCGGTTCGCCGGCGAGCGCGCGGCGACCGCCGACGCGGGGGCAGAGGCGGAGGCCGTCGCCTGATGGCGGACCCCAAGGGCTTCCTCAAGGTGCAGCGGGTCCCCGCCCCGGAGCGCGACCCGGCCGAGCGCGTGCGCGACTACAAGGAGATCTTCCTGACGCTGCCCGAGTCGGCGCTGCGCGAACAGGCCTCGCGTTGCATGGACTGCGGAGTCCCGTTCTGCAACGACGCCTGCCCGCTCGGGAACCTGATCCCCGACTGGAACGACCTCGCGCGCACCGGCCGCTGGCGGGAGGCAGTCGACCAGCTGCACGCGACGAACAACTTCCCCGAGTTCACCGGCCTGATCTGCCCGGCCCCGTGTGAGTCGGCCTGCGTGCTCGCAATCGACGACGACCCGGTGATGATCAAGCAGATCGAGTACTGGACGATCGACAACGCCTTCCGCTCGGGCTGGGTGACCCCGCAGCCGCCGGCCGAACGGACGGAGCGGAGGATCGCGGTCGTCGGCTCAGGCCCGGCCGGCCTCGCCGCCGCCGACGAGCTCAACCAGGTCGGGCACCACGTCACCGTGCTCGAGCGCGACGAGGGCCTCGGCGGGTTGCTGCGCTACGGAGTCCCAGACGCAAAGCTCGAGAAGTGGATAATCGACCGGCGCACCGACGTGCTCGCGGCGGAGGGCATCGAGTTCATCTGCAACGTCGAGGTCGGCGCAGACGTCGGCGTCGGCGAGCTGCGCGAAAGCTACGACGCGGTGATCCTGGCGCTCGGCTCCAGGGTCGAGCGCGACGTCGAGATCCCGGGCCGGGGGCTGGAGGGCGTCCACTTCGCGATGGAGTACCTCTATCAGCGCAACCGCGCAGTCGCCCGGATGGAGGGGCGCGAGGCGCGCGAGGTCCCGCCGGAGCAGGTGATCACCGCGGCGGGCAAGAACGTCGTCGTGGTCGGCGGCGGCGACACCGGCATGGACTGCGTGTCGAACGCGATGCGCGAGGGCGCCAAGCAGGTGCGGCTGCTCGACGTCTACCCGGCCGTGCCCGAGAGCGGGCGCTATGACTTCACGCCCTGGCCGATGCAGCCGCGGCGGCTGCAGACGACCTACGCGCTGGAGGAGGGCGGCGAGCGTGAGTTCGGACGCGAGGTGATCGCCCTCGAGGGCGAGGGCGGACATGTCGTCCGCGCCCGCGCCCGCCGGGTCACCGGCACCTCCTCGCGGACCCTGGTCCCGGTCCCCGACAGCGAGTACACCGAGCCCGCGGACCTCGTCCTGATCGCGATCGGCTTCACCAACCCCGAGCACGAGGGCCTGCTCAGCGACCTCGGCGTCGAACTCGACCGCAGGGGGAATGTCAAGGCGGGCGCCTTCAAGACCTCGGTCAAGGACGTCTACGCGGCGGGCGACGTCCGCGTCGGCGCCTCGCTGGTCGTCACCGCGATCGCCGAGGGACGTCGCTGCGCGCGGGTCGTCGATCGGGCGCTGCGCGAGCCGGTCGCGGTCGCCTGAGCCGCGGCTGAGGCGCGTCCCGGGCCGCTAACCGGTCGGCTGCTCGGAGACGGCGCCTCCACCGGCCGCCTCCCAGGCCTCGTAGAGGTCCTCGATCCGACGCTTGAGGTCGGTGTGTCGCTCGGTCGAGCGGCTCGAGCGCTCCGGCGTCGACCACGCCGACGGGTCGGCCAGCTCCTCCTCCAGGGTCGCGAGCGCCCGCTCCGCTCGATCGATCTGCTGCTCGAGCTCGGCGACTCGCCTGAGCGCGTTCTTCGAGGGCCCGCGGCGCAGCGTCGCCGGGTCGCGGGAGTGCGCCGAGCGGTCGCCGTTCGACGACCCCGCCTGCCGCTGTGCCGCCTCGCGCTCCTGCCTGTCGCGCTCGTAGGCGGCCCAGCCGGTCTGGTAGCTGCGCAGGGTGTTGCGCTCGATCGCGACCGTGCGACTGCCGACCGCCTCCAGCAGGGCGCGATCGTGGGAGACCAGCAGGACCGCGCCCTCGAAGGCGGTCAGCGCATCCTCGAGCGCCTCACGGCTCTCGAGGTCGAGGTGATTGGTCGGCTCGTCGAGGATCAGCAGGTTGGCCCCGGAGGCGACGAGGATCGCGATCGAGAGGCGGCGCTGCTCGCCGCCGGAGATGTCGCTGAGCCGCTTGTCGACCTCGTTGCCGCTGAACATGAAGTGGCCGAGGAGATCGCGCAGCTTCTGCCCGGTCAGGCCGGTGCCACGCTGCGCCGCCTCGAGCACGGTGCCGGTTCCGGCGGCGCTGTCGGCGTGCTGGGACAGGTACCCCAGCTGGACGTTGTGCCCGAGCTTGACGCTGCCCTCCGCCGGCCCGTCGCGCCCGGCGAGGGTCTCGATCAGGGTCGTCTTGCCGGCGCCGTTGGGCCCGACGAGAACGACGTGCTCGCCGCGCTCGATCCTCAGGGTCGCGTCCTCGAGCAGCACCCTTCCGGGGACCTCGATCCTCGCGCCCTCCATCTTCAGCGGGAAGCGGCCGCTGCGCTCCGGCTTGGCGAAGCTGAAGGCAAGCTCGCGACCGTCGCGCGGGTCGGCGTTCACGGCGCCTGCCTTCAGCTTCTCGATCTGCTTGACCCGCGCCTGCGCCTGGCGGGCCTTTGTCGCCTTGTAGCGGAATCGCTCGACGAAGCGCTCCATCCTGGCGATCTCCGCCTGCTGCTTCTCGATCGCGCGGCCGAGCGCGATTTCGCGCGCGGCCTTCTCGCTGCGCCACGCGTGCCAGGGGCCCGAGAAGAACCGGGCGCGGCCGCCCTCGAGCTCGAGCACCGAGGTCCCGACAGCCTCAAGGAACCAGCGATCATGGGCGACCAGCACGACCGACGCGTCGAGCTGCTGAAGGTGCCCCTCCAGCCACTCGAGCGAGGGGATGTCGAGGTGATTGGTCGGCTCGTCCAACAGCAGCAGATCGGGGCTCGCGGCCAGCGCTCGGGCCAGCGAGGCACGGGTCAGCTCCCCTCCCGAGAAGGTCGACAGCGGCCTCGCGGTCGTCTCGGGGTCGGCCTCGAAGCCGAGCCCTGCGAGCACGGCCAGCACGTTGTCGCGCCACCGATACCCGCCCGCCGTCTCGAGCTGCTGCTGGGCCCGCGCGTAGCTCTCCATCGTCGCCTCACCGTGGTCGCCGGCCGACATCATCCGCTCGAGCCGCTCGAGCTCACGCTCGAGCTCGAGCATGTCCGCCCGGGCCTCGAGCACGTAGTCGCCGAGCGAGATCGAGCTCCCCCGCGGCGGTCGCTGGTCATGCAGGGCCACCCGCGCTCCGCGGCGCAGGCTGATCCGCCCCGAGTCGGGGAGCAGCTCCCCTGCCAGGATCCGCAGCAGGGTCGACTTCCCGGCCCCGTTGCGGCCGGCCAGGGTCATCCGCTCCCGCGCCGAGAGCTTGAACGAGACGTCGTCGAACAGCTGCTCGCCGCCGAGATGAATCCCGAGCTGAGATGCGATCGCGATGGCCACGCCCACAGGCTGACAGGGGCCGCACGCGGGCGATTCTCAGCCGGCGATCAGCGGGTCCGCGCAGAACCCGAAGCAGAGGTCGTCGGCGATCGTCGAGCCCTCGAGCTCGAGGATCGCCCTGTCCTGGGGGCTGAGCGGCAACGGCTTCGAGTCGGGCGCATCCTGGCTCGGGTGCTCGGCGCGACGGACCATGCCGGTGACGCTATCGGGCCGCGAACACCCCGCCCCGGCCCGGACGTTGTCATCGATTCATGTAACAATCCCCGTCATGGCACCGGTGCTCGAATCTGAACGCGAGCCGCTGATCGGGGAGGCGCCGCCCTCCGCCGCCGGACCGATCGATGACGGGCAGCTCGCGGGCCTGCCGACGCCGCCGGCGATCCCCCTCCCCCGCCTGATCCAGACGCTGCGCTTCAGCCAGCGCCAGATCGAGTTCGTCTTCCGGGCCCGCCGCGAGCTCGGCGAGGTCTTCCACTTTCGTGGGGTCGTGGACGGTGGCCCGGTGGTCACCTGCCATCCCGATCACGTCAAGTCGCTGTTCGTGGCCAAGCCGGAGCTGGCGCCGTCGCTTACCGGCGAGTCGCCGCTGCGCCCGATCGTCGGCCCGAACTCGGTGCTGACCGCGGTCGGGCCGCGGCACATGCGCCAGCGCAAGCTGCTGCTGCCGGCCTTCCACGGCGAGGCGATCGAGCGGTACGTGACGATGATCGAGGAGGCAACCGAGCGGGAGATCGACCGCTGGCCGATCGGCAGGCCTTTCGCCCTGGCCCCGCGGATGCAGGCGATCACCCTCGACGTGATCATGGCCGGCATCTTCGGGATCGAGGGCGAGCTCGACGCGGGTAGCCCCGAGGCGCGGTTCCGGACCGCGATCAAGCGGCTGGTCGCGGCCTCGACGCTGCCCCTCGCAAAGCTCGCGGAGCTCGCCAATCTCGGTAGGGACGAGCCGGTGGGGCTGACCAGGCACGGCGTCGAGATGCTCGACCGGGCGACCTACCGCGTGATCGAGCGGCGCCGCTCCGAGGCGGGGCTGGCCGAGCGCCGGGACATCATGTCGATGCTGCTCCAGGCCCGCACCGACGAGGGCGAGGCATTGAGCGACCGCGAGGTCCGCGATGAGCTCCTGACCCTGGTGCTCGCCGGCCACGAGACGACCGCGAACTCCCTCGCCTGGGGCTGGGAGCGCCTGCTGCGCCATCCCGATGCGCACCAGCGGCTCGTGGAGACCGTCCGTGAGGGACCGCGCGAGGCGATCGAGGCGGAGGTCGAGGCGGTGATCACCGAGAGCATGCGCAGCCGTCCCGTGATCCCGCTGATCGGGCGCCGGGTGATGGTCCCCTGGCAGCTCGGCGAGTACGGGGTCGAGGCCGACACGCCGGTGGCGATCAGCATCCTGTTGGTCCACCATCGCCCCGACCTCTACCCGGACCCCTTCGCGTTCCGGCCCGAGCGCTGGTACGACCACAACCCAGGTACCTACGAGTGGATTCCGTTCGGCGGCGGCATCCGCCGCTGTCTGGGCGCGGCGCTGGCGATGGCCGAGCAGCGGGTGGTGCTCGAGGCGATGGCCCGGAGACTCGATCTCGAAGCGGATCGGCCCGAGCCTGAGCGAGCACGGCACCGGAACGTGACGATGATCCCCGCCCGCGGCGCCCGGGCCGTGATCCGCCGGCGTACCTGAGCGCCGGCCGCGGCTAGTCGACGCTCTCGCCGGCGAGGAAGCGGTCGAGGCTCTCCCGTGCCTGCTTGCGGACGGGGTTGCGGACGATCGGGGTCCAGCCGAGCAGCGTGCCCGCCGGCCCCAGCGCCTGCCGCGACCAGGCCCAGAAGTCGAAGTCGTCCCTGTGCTCGGCGATCAACCCATCGGGGCCAAAGCGAAAGCTCGCCCGGACGTCGTTGTGCACCGGCCGCCCGGTCCGCGAGAACGTGTAGTCGGCGAGCCACCGAGCGGTGCCGGTGTCCCTCCTCGGCCGAGTGCTCGGCGAGCTCGATCCGCAGATCGGTCGCCTGGCTGGTCAGCATCCGCCACATGCCGCCGGCCTCCTCCCCCTGCAGGTCGGTGAACACCGGATCGGAGAAGCTCACGTCCGCCGCGTAGCAGGCCTCCATCGCCTCCCCGTCGCAGGCGGCGAACGCGTCATAGAAGGTTTCGATCATGTCGGTGTTCGCCCGGGACATGCGAACAGCCTAGCTGCGTGTTGCCCGCAAGGTGACGCCGGGACCCTTGCGGGCCCGGCCGGCCTGCCCCTTCTGACGCGGCAGCGATCGAGGCCTCTGGCTCACCCAAGCTCGACTGTGCCTATTAAGCGAAAGCGTGGGTTTCGGTCCCGAGTCTCGCCACGAAAGCAACACTCGCTCACGCACGAGTGCCGATCCTCAAACAAACACAGAAACACCCTTGACGGGCGTGGTCGCGGATGCAGAATGGCCCGATGCCTCGGATCTCCAGCTTCTACGGAATCGTGATCAGGATGTACTACGACGAGGTCCCTCACCAGGGTCGCCCCCACTTCCACGCGACCTATGGTGAGCACGAGGCTTCGATCGGGATCGAGACGCTCGACGTACTCGCCGGCGGCCTGCCCAAGCGAGCTCTACGACTGGTAATCGAGTGGGCGGAGCTGCATCGAGAGGAGCTTCGTCACAACTGGGGCCTGGCCCGCGCCGCCCAAGCCCTCGAGCCGGTTGATCCGCTGCCATGAGCCCCCTACCCTTGCCCGACATGCGGAGCACACCGAAATTGATTGAAGCCAGGCCGCTCAGCGGCTACCGCGCCCACGTTCGGTTCGACGACGGAGTAGGTGCCGATGTCGACCTCAGTGATCTGCTCGTCCACGGCGGTGTCTTTGAGCCGCTCTCAGACCACGCCTTCTTCTCCCGATTGGTCGCGGATCCGGAGGCCGGAACCATCGTCTGGCCGAACGGAGCGGATATCGCGCCCGAGAGCCTCTACGAGCGCGCCAAGCGCCACGCCTCTACGACCGCGTAGCGGTTTGCGGCGTCGACTGGTCTCGCCGCATCATTGTGAACCGCGCGAGAAGCAGGGCAAAGGATCGTCAGCCCTGCTTACTCAGCGGCACGAGGACGGGGTGCTCGTGTGGGATGTTGAGCCGCACCCCGATCTTGCCGCCCTTCTGGCATCCCACGAATGCAGGCACGGTGATCCGACCGCCGAGCTTCGCCACGCGCCGGTGGTATCTCCTCGCCGAACCCCGGGCCAGGTAACCGACCTTCTGGCCCCCGAGTTCAATCCGGACGGCGTGGTTGTCGTAGGCGTTCTCGGGCTCACAGACCATGTCGGCCGCCGCCCCCTCGATCCGAACCTCATCGTTGGCCTTGCGCTTGCAGAACTCGGCGAGGGCGGGCTGGTATCGCGACTCCCCAACGATGCTGATGCTCGTTTGGTTGTCCCAGGGACGAGGGTCTGCTTTTCGGTCGCGCGGGCCGCGCTTCTCCAATACGGCGTCAACGGCCTCCTGCGACCCATAGCGGCCGAAGATCCGGTCCATGAAGCCCATTTCACTCCTCTTCCCAGTCTGCCCGTAGGTCGGAGCATATTCCCCCGAGTGTCGCCATCTCGTCGTCTCGACCTAGATCGCTAGGAGCGTGCCTCCGCGCGAAGAGCGCTACCCCGGCGGGCGCCCTCGCTCCCGGGTTCATGCGCCGACCGCGTTGTGCCGATGGTTTTTGGTGGACCCCGAGGAAGACGAGCATCTTGTGGGGCGTAGGGAAGCCCAGTTCCGCTACGTCCTTACAACTTGCGTGGTGTGCGCAGTGTGGTTCTTTGGCGACAACACCTCTGTCGAGATGCTCATCTTCTTTGTGTTGGTCGGTCTCGGTATCGCCCGTCTTCAAATCGCCTTCCAAAACCGACGCTGGTTCTCGGGACGGGGCAACTAACGGATGGTCGTCACCTGGGTGAGGTGTTCGTCTTTGTGAAGCTTGGCGGGCTCGGTCGTGATTGGCGTGTTGCGCGAGGAGAACCATGACCGAGTCGGCAGAACTCGCTAGTTGGTCGCGCGCAGCTCGAGGCTCTTGTCTCCTGAACTGAGAACCAAACTGTCCCCTTTGAGGCTCCAGATCGGATTCGACGCAATGAAACCCTGGAGGCGGTTCTCCGCCTTGTTGGCAGGCCTGCAGGCCATCAATGTGCTGATCGTCTCCTCGACCTCAAGCTTCGTTGGTGTGATCGCGACCTTCGCACTCATCGAGTTGCAGCCGGCGTCGAAGTAGATCCAAACGCTGGCGGGGGCCGCCATCGAACTCCACGCTGACGCTTCGATTGTCGACGGCTGGGTCGAGCGCATCGCCGGCCTCGAGGACGAACTCCCTCCGCAGTCGAGCAGCGAAACCGCTCCGAGGAAGCGCTGGGCATTGAGCCAACAACAAGTGATCCGTCCGAGGCGCCTAGGGCTGGGGCGTCATCTCGGCGGCTTCCGACCGCCGAATCGGTGGGGTCCTTCCCGCGGGCCCCGGCGAGTCACTGGCTGGCTGAACGCGCACAAGAAGGCCAGTGCGAGCCGAACAGCAAGCGTGGTCGCCGCCAATGCCGTCCTCTGAGAGGATCCGCAGCGTGGAACGGTCTGACTGGGCGTCACGCTGGAAGGAAGGCCGGATCGCCTTTCATCAGTCCAGGGTCACCAACTTTCTCGACAAGTACGCCGAGCCGGTCTGGGGAACAGATGCGCTGGGTCGGATCTGCGTGCCGCTCTGCGGCAAGAGCCTGGACATGGTCTTCTTGGCCGGGCGAGCCGCCGAGGTTGTAGGTGTCGAATATGTCGAGCAGGCGGTGAGCGAGTTCTTCGTCGAACGAGGTCTCACCCCCGAGATCGAAACCGATCCTGCGATTCGGTACAGCGCGGGCAACTACGTGCTCTTCGCCGCCGACTTCTTCAGCCTGACTCAGGAGCACCTCGGCCCCATCGATGCGGTCTTCGACCGCGCATCGCTGGTGGCTCTCGATCGAGCGGCTCGAATCCGATATGCAAACCACCTGCGTTCGCTGCTGCGAGAACGGGCGAAGACCCTGTTGGTCACGTTCGACTACGACCAAGCGGAAATGAACGGCCCGCCGTTCGCTGTTTCACCCGACGAGGTACACCGCCTCTTCGACGATGGTTTCGAAGTGGAGCATCTAGAGACGCGTGATGCCCTCGACGATCGATTCCGTACCCAAGGACTCACTGCGATGCGGGAATCGGCGTTCCGACTCACCTGCACCTAGGTATTTGGAGAGCACCGACGCGCCCTCGGGCGTCGCCCGAGCGGGCAGGCGGCGTGAGAGTGGAGGCGGTGGGAATCGAACCCACGTCCACGGTCGCGTGTCGAGTGACGTCTACAGGCATAGCCGGCGCTGAATCTCGCTCCGGGGGTCCGCTACCGGCGGGTTGATCCTCGGAGCCAGCCTCCTGAGATGTCCCCGGTCGGCGAAGGCGGGCCTTCCGGGCGAGCCCGTTGATGACACCGGAACCCTTCCCCACGGGCCGAGGGAAGGCCGATGCTCACTGCTTAGCTTCTAACTAAGCCTTGAGGGCGAACTCATGGTCCGCACTTCTTGGTTGGTCCCGGGGTTTTACGAGGCCTCCGGGAACCTCGACCTGCAATCAAACGCACGAGACAACCATGTCGAAGCCTGGCGCCCCCGTGCTATGTCTGACTATTGTAGGTCGTCGGGCAACCCCGATCTGACGGACGACCCCGAACTGCACTGCCGTGCCCCCCGCGAGTCCCGACCCCGACCCCGATCTGCCGCTGACCGGCGGCTGCGGCTGCGGCCGCGTGCGGTGGGAGCTGAGCGCCCGGCCGAGCGGCGCCCGCTACTGCCACTGCAGACGCTGTCAGCGCCGCACCGGCGCCGCGGCATCGCCGGGGGCCCAGGTCGTTCCGGGCTCGTTCCGGGTGACCTCCGGCGAGGCATCGATTCGCGCCTGGTCTCCCCCAGACGGCTTCGAGAAGCACTTCTGCGGCGAGTGCGGCTCGGCCCTGTTCAGCCGCCACCCCGACGACCACGACGTGCTGATGGTCAGGCTCGGCAGCTTCGACAGCGACCCGGGGGTCCGGCCAAGCGCCCGCCAGTTCGTCGACTCCGCCTGCATCTGGGAGGAGATCCCCGACGACGGTCTGCCGCGGTACGGCGGGCGGGCGCCACGGTGAGCCCGCGGCGGGCTCCTGGACGGGTCTGGGATCATTCGCGGGCGAGAGGGGCCTGATGGCGACAGCATCAGTTGACGGCAACGGGGCGGCCACCGCCGCCGAGCGGGCGGACGTCGTGATCGTCGGCGCGCGCTGCGCCGGCTCGGCCGCGGCGGCGATGCTGGCTGCGGCCGGACGCCGGGTCGTCGTCATCGACCGGACGCGGTTCCCGGCCGACACGCTCTCGACCCACGCGATGTTCCCCTCCGGGTGCGCGGAGTTCCAGCGGATCGGGGCCTGGACGCGGATCCGGGAGGAGATCCGCCCGGCCGAGCTCGAGCACGTGCGGCTCACGCTCGAGGACGGGACCGAGGCGCGCGAGCGCTGGGAGCCCGTCGATGGGATCGACTTCGGCGTCTCGATTCCGCGTGACCTGCTCGACGTGGTCCTGGTCGAGAACGCGCGCGAGCGGGGCGCCGACGTGCGTGAGCGCTGCTCGCTGCAGGAGGTCCTCTGGCGACACGGCCGTGTCGTCGGCATCGGCTACCGCGACGGCGACGGCGGGGCTCACACGATCCTCGCGGACGTCGTGATCGGGGCCGACGGGCGACGGTCGAGCGTCGCTGCGGGCGTCGGCGCCTGGCATCCGTTTCGCGCCTCGAAGAACGGCCGCGGGCTGGTCTTCCGCTACATGGACGACCCCAGGGCCGGCGCGCCCGAGTCGCGGACGATGTGGCAGTGGCGGGACGGCAACTCGCTCGCCTTCGCCTTCCCGAACCCGAATGACCGGATCATCTGCCTGTTCATGGGTGACGCCGGCGAGGTCGCGTGGGCTCGAAAGGACCCCGACGGCTATTGGGGCGCGAAGCTGGCTCAGCATCCCGGCTGCGCGGCCCGGCTCGAGGGCGCGACGGGGATGACGAAGCTGCGCTCGACGGGCGACACCCACGCCTACTGGCGCGCCTCGAGCGGGCCCGGCTGGGTGCTCGCCGGCGACGCGAGCCACTTCAAGGACCCGGTCACCGGCCAGGGCATGGGTGACGCGCTGCGGATGGGCAGGACGCTGGGCGAGGCGCTCGCACCGGTGATCGGCGACCCGGTCGCGACCGATCGCGCCACGAGGCGCTGGGAGCACGAGACCGCGAGGCACTGCCTGCACGCCTACCACTTCGCGAACTTCGAGACGATCGTCGACGACGTCTCGCCCGTGTTCCGCGAGCTGATCCGCGAGCTCGGCGCCGACGAGCGACCGGCGATCTCCCACATCTTCGGACGCACCCGCTCGACCCAGGAGGTGATCACCTGGCCACGGATGGGCCGGGCCCTGATCGGCGCCCTGATCAGAGGGCCGCAGCGGCGGCGCTCGCTGCGGTTCGGGATCGACTTCGCCCGAGTGCAGGCAGCTGTCCGCCGGGAGATCGCCCGCGACCGGTTTCGCGAGAGCGGCACCGTTCAGGGCTCCGACCACCCCGGCTGGGAGGCCTGGGAGGCCCCCGCCCTGCGTCCCTCGACGACCGCGGTCAGCGGCGGGTCGGCGGCCGACGCGGTGACGGCCGCGACAAGTGCCGGACCGCGGAGCGGAGCGCCGGTCGCATGAGCGAGGTCGAGACGGTCCGCCTCGCCGCCGTGCAACCCGCGGTCCGCCTCGGCGAGATCGAGGCCAACCTGGCTCAGATCGAGGACCTGATCCGCGACGCGCACCGCGAGCACTCACCGGATGTGATCACGGTGCCGGAGTCGATGACGACGCCGAACGTCTACTCGAGGCGGATGCACGAGGCGGCGCGCACGGTCGACGGGCAGCCGTTCCAGCTGCTGGCTCGGCTGGCGCGCGAGCTCGACTGCGTGATCGGCGGCGGCTTCATCGCCGCCCGCGGCGGCCACACCTACGGGACCTACGTGCTCGCCGAGCCCGACGGCAGCGCCAACCTGCACGACAAGGACATCCCGACCGCCTGGGAGCACAACTACTACCGCGGCGGCGACGACGACGGGGTGATCGACTCCGCCCGGCTCGGGCGGATCGGGCTCGCCTGCGGCTGGGAGTGGGCCCGCAACCGAACCGCCGCCCGGCTCCGCGACGGCCGCGCGCGGCTGTTGCTCGGCGGCATGTGCTGGCCGTCGTTCCCGACCAACTGGCCACAGCCGTTCGAGATGCTCTGCCGGCGCGAGCGCAAGATCCAGCGACAGCTCGCTCGCGAGCTACCGCGGCAGATGGCACGGATGATCGGCGCCCCCGTCTCGATGCCGTCGCACGTCGGCGACGTCGAGTTCGACGCGCCGATGATGCCCGGGATCCCCTGGCACACCGAGATGATCGGCGAGACCCAGATCGTCGAGCGGGACGGGACGATCCTCGCCCGGCTCACCTACGAGGACGGCGCCGGCCACGTCGCGGCCGACGTCGAGCTCCGCGACCCAACCCCGCTCGACCCGATTCCGGAGCGGTTCTGGATCCCGATCATGCCCGCCTCGATCCATGCCGTCTGGCACCCGCTCAACCTGCACGGTGCGGCTCGCTACCGGGCGATGCGTTCGCTCGGAAGGCATCCCTGGCAGCGCGAGCCCGCGGTCGACCTCCCCGACCGGATCCCGCCTCACGATCCGGCCGAGCAGCCCGCCGCGGTCGGCTGAGCGTCTTTGCTCAGGCCCCGCCCGGCGGCGCGAGGCCCGGGATCCAGCTCCGCACGTGCTCATCGATCGCACCGCGGACCCAGCGCCGCTCGCCGGGGTCCGCCATCCGGTAGCGGCCGAGCAGCATCCTCTGGTCCGTGAGCGGCAGGCCGGCGATCTCCCAGCTCACGACCAGCCGCTCGAAGAGCATCTCCTCACGCCGCTGCCAGGCGTCGTCGAGCGAGGCAGCTGCGCCGCTGGGCGGCTCGCCGATCTTCGCGATCGTCGCGGGGCTCAGTTCCTTGCGCAGGGTGAGCACGTTGCCGTCCGGATCCGTGTAGCTCGCGGTCTCGACCCGCTGTCGAGGTCGCTTTCCCGGCTGCCTGCGCTTACGCCGTGCCATCGGCGGCCGCCTACCGCTCCCAGGGCCGGATCAGGGCGAGCTGCCTCGACTGGGCCAGGAGCGTGCCCTCGGCGCTCCACAGCGCTCCGTCCTCCTCGAAGAGGCCCCCTGACGAAGTGCTCGAGGTGAATCTGGCGAGCACATGCTCACGCTCGCCCTGCGGCGGCCGGCCGCGAAAGTGGACCGTGAGCTCGAGGGTCGGGGCGAACACCGGCCCGTCGAGACGGGCGAACGGAGCGGGCCACCAGGAGTCGGTGTACATCGCGATCAGCTCGGGCTCGAGCGCGGTCGGCAGCCTGGTCCGCAGCCAGCCGCCGGCCTCCGCTGCGGCTCCGGTGAACGGGATCTCCCCGAAGACCATCCGCATCTCGAGTTGATCGAAGATCCGTGGCGGCAGAAAGCTCGAGTCGATCGGCTCGATCGTCTCCGGCGCGGGCGCCGCGGGCGCCGGCTCTGACCACTCCGCGGCCGACTCGAAGTCGCCGCTGAGCACGCAGAGCGCGAGACAGGTCGTCTTCCCCCCCTGCATCATCCCGGCCGAGCAGGTTGTCGCCGAGCGCCCCGAGCGCTCGATCTCGACCGAGATCTCGACCGCCCCGTCGGCGGGAGGCCGCAGGTAATGGACCGTCAGCGAGCGTGGCTGCCGAGCTGGGTCATCGACCGTCGCCCTGATCGCCCGGAGGATAATCGCCGCCACGTAGCCGCCGTTCGGGCCGGGCGGGCCCGACCATGCCTCCTTGATCTCCGCCGTGAAGCGGCCCCCGCCAAGCGCCTGGACGGCGGTGTCGCGGCGGAAATCTGCGGGTGCGGCAACCTCCACGGCGCAGAATCATCGCAGCGCCAGATGCGTTCAGCCGATCAGGGCTGGAGGCGATGCTTGACCGAGTCGAGAAACTCCTTCGGGAAGCCGGGGATCGAGTCGAGCTCGTCGATCGACCGGAAGCCGCCCGAGCGCTCCCGGTAGGCGAGCAGCCGGCCGGTCTGAGTCACGGAGAACCCGGCGCTTCGAAGCTCGTCGAAGCTGGCCCGATTGAGGCTGATCGAGCCCCCTTCCTGCGCCGTTTGGGCGGCAGGCGACGGCGGTGGCTGCTGGGCCGGCGGCGCCGGTGCGGCCGGCGGGCTCGGGGGCTGGGCCGCAGGGGCCGGCGTCGCTGCTCGGCCGGGCTCCGGCTCGGGTCGCGCCGCGGGCGCCGGTGGAGCCGCAGGACGGGCGCCTCGGTCCTGCTCCCGGACCGGGGCTCGACTGCGGCGGGGACGGCTCCGGGGTCGCGCCTGCCTCGGGCCCGGGCTCGGACGAACTCGGTCGGCGGCAGGCTGGCGCGCGGCCACGGCGACCGCCTCGCGGGCGCGGCGCTCGGCCTCGCGGGCGCGGCGCTCGGCCTCGTTGATCCGGTCGAGCATCTGCTGGACCCGCTTCTCGCGCTCGCCCTCCTTGTTCTTGAGCTCGACCAGACGCTCGGCCTGAACGGCGCGCTCCTCGGCCTCGGCCGCCTGGGCCTCGATCATCTCGAGCCGCTGCTGGGCGTCGGCCAGGGCCCGCTCCGTCCGCTCGCGGTTGGCGCTGATCGTCGACTCGGTGGCCTCCAGCTGTTGCAGGATCTCCCGGTCGCGCTCCTGGCGACGGCGGATCAGCTCGTCGGTAGCCCGCAGTTCGCTGCTGAACGGGGACTCGCCGACCGCCGGCTCGGACTGGGGCGCGCCCGCTGACCTGCGCGGCGGTGCCCGGTACGGCGGGTTGCTCGGCGAGTCGCTGGATCCGCTCGATCTCGCCGATCCGGCGCTCGGCGTCCGCCTCGGCCGCGCGCGCCTCCGCCTCGACTATCGCCTCCTCCTCGCGACGCTCCGCCTCGTAGAGGCGATCCAGCGCCGGCTGCCCGGCCGGCTGGCCCTCGGCCGGTGGCGGGGCACCCTGCTGCGCGGGTGGCTCGGGCGGCGGAGATGGGGGTGGCGGGGCCGGCTCCCCAGGGACCGCCGCGGGCGGCTGGGTGGCCGGCCGGCCGGGGGGCTGGGCGCTGCTCGCGGCTGCCGCCACGGCGGCTGCGGCGAGCCCGCGGGATGCGTCGCCGCCGGCCTGTGGCGCGGGTACGGCCGGCGGCTGCGGTGCCGGTGACGGTGCACGCTCGTCTGCCTTGTTGGCGGCCCGAGCCCGGCGCTTCGCCTCCGCGGCCCTCTTTCGCTCCGCGCGAATCTGCTCGCGCCGGGCCTTCGCGGCCGCTCGCGCCTCATCGCGCTGCTGCTTCTTGAGCGCCCGCTTGTCGGCCCGCGAGAGATCCGCCGCCTGGCCGGCTGGGGGCGGTGGGATCGGCTGCGGGAAGCCGGCTGCGGTCCCGGGACTGGGCGCGGGCATGCCCGTCGGCGGAGGTGCGATCGGCGGCTGCGGGGGTACGGCCCCGACCGCCTCGGCCGCGGGTGAGGCCTTGGGCGCGGGCGGCGGGGTCGGCGCGGGCGGCGGGGCGTCGCCGCCCTTCTTCCCGAGCCGGCGCTGGGCGCGCTGCTCGGCCTTCTCGGCCTTTGCCCGCTCACGCGCAGCCTTCTTCTGGGCGCGCTGCTCGGCCCGCCGCTGCTTGCGCTGCTCGGCGCTGGAGATCGGCTCTGGTTGCTGCTGAACGGGCGGCGGCTGGGGCGCGCCCGGCGGCGGGGGCGGCAGATCGACCGGCGGCTGAGCGCCGGGCGGCGGCGGCAGATCGACCGGCGGGGGAGCGCCGGGCTGCGGGGGAGCAGGGGGAGGCGCGGCGGGCGGCTGGTCGGAGGCCGGCCCGGCCACCCCGGACATCTCGATCGTGCCCTCCATCGAGGCGACCACCTCGCGCGGCGGCGCCGTCGAGCCTTCTAGCGGCGGCGGCGGTGGAGCGCCCTCGCCGGAGGGCGGGCGATCGGACGTCGGGTCGTAGTGATCGCTCACGCTCTCAGGCTGCTCCTGTGTAGGGGCTGCATCTGCATACATTCAACCAATCCCGACGGCGGTCGGCATCGGCAGTTTCCCGCGGGATCACTGATTGCGGTCCTTCAGCTCGCGCGCCACGTCGCGGGCGACGTCGCGGTCACGGATCTCGCGACGCCGATCGCGGTGCTCCTTGCCGCGGGCGAGCGCGAGCTCGACCTTCGCACGGTTGCCCTTGAAGTAGATCCGGGTCGGGATCAGGGTCAGCCCCTTGCGCTGCATGCGCCCGATCAGACGCTCGATCTCCCAGCGGTGCAGGAGGAGCTTGCGGGCCCGCTCCGGCTCGTGGTTCTCGCGGGCGGCGGGCGCGTAGGCGGGAATGTGCGCGCCCCGGAGAAAGATCTCCCCCTCCTCGATCGCGGCGTAGGAGTCCTGGAGTCGCGCCTTGCCCTCGCGCAGAGCCTTGACCTCGGTCCCTCGCAGCTCGATGCCGGCCTCCATCGTCTCGACGATCTCGTACTTGTGCCGGGCCGCCCGGTTGGTGGCGACGTCGGCACCGCGCTCGGCCCGCTTGGCGCTCATCGTCCGCCCCGGGGACGGGCGGATCGCCGGCGACCGCCGCGGCGCGGAGGAGCGGCCCGGTGGCGAGCCGCCTGCTCGGCCGGAATCAGATCCACCCGGCCTCGCGGCGACTCGATCGACTCCACCCGGACCTCGACCGGGTCGCCGAACCCGAGCCTGCGCCCGGTTCGCCCGCCGACCAACGCGGACTCGGTCGCGTTCAGGTCGTAGCGGTCATCGACGATCCTTCGGACCGGGAGGAATCCTTCGTAGGCATCGGACATGTCGCCGGCGAAGCGTACGAAGGCCCCCGCGGCGATGACGCCCGACACCTCGCCCTCGAAGCGCTCACCCCAACCGCGCTCGAGCAGCTCGCGCTCGAGCAGGAAGGCAAGGCAGATGTCGTCGCCGTCGCGCTCGACCCGCATCGAGTCGCGCTCACGCTCGGAGCAATGCTCGGCGGCCGCCTGCACCTCGAGACGGTCGGGCGGGTCGACGTCGGCACCGAGCGTCGCGAGCAGGGCGCGATGGGCAATCAGGTCCGGGTAGCGGCGAATCGGCGAGGTGAAGTGGGCGTAGGCGGGGCTCGCCAGGCCGGCGTGGCCGAGGTTGCGCTCGCTGTAGCGGGCCTGCTTCATCGCCCGCAGGACCAGCGACGAGAGGCTCGCCGAGCCGTGCCCGCGCCGCTCGGCCTCGGCCGCGACCAGCCGGCTCGCCTCGGCCGCGAGCTCACCCGCGGCCGTCGGCGTCAGCTCGCTCGGAACGGGAGGGGTCGGGACATCGAGAGCCTCGAGCTGCTCGACGAGCAGCTCGATCCGCGCCGGGTCGGGCTGCTCATGCACGCGGTAGAGCGTTGGCACGCCCTTGCGCTCGAGCAACGTCGCGACCTGCTCGTTGGTGAGCACCATCAGACGCTCGATCAACCGATGGGCCTCGGTCTGCTCGACGGCGTGCGCCGACTCGACCCGGCCCGCGGAGTCGAACTCGAACTCCGGCTCCGCTCCTGAGACCGCCAGCGCCGAGGGCCCGGCTCGATCGGCGAGCGCGGCAGCGGCCAAGCGGGCGGTCGCGAGCGCCCCAGCGACCGCCTCGGGCGCCCGTTCGGCCCCGGCGAAGATGCGGTCCAGGCCGCCGTAGTCGAGCCGCACGTCGGAGCGGATCCGCGAACGGTAGAAGCTGGCCGAGGCGGGCTCGCCGGCGGCGCTGATCGCGATCTCGGCGGTCAGCGCCAGGCGTTCGACGCCCGGGCTGAGGCTGCAGGCGCCGTCGCTGAGCACCGGCGGCAGCATCGGGGCGACTATGCCGGGCGCATAGGTGGAGTTGGCCCGCTCCCGCGCCTCGCGATCGAGGCCGCCACCCGGCTCGACGTGCGCGGCGACATCAGCGATGTGGATCCAGACGCGGAAGCCGTCGCCCTCCGGCCGTGCCGAGACGGCGTCGTCGAAGTCGCGGGCGCTCGCCGGGTCGACGGTGAAGGTCGGCTCGGAGACGAGGTCGCGGCGCGGGCCCGGCCCGGCGGCGACCCGTTCGACCGCCGCGGTGGCCTCCGCCTCGAGCCGTGGCGAGAAGCTCGGCCGCAGGCCCCGGTCGGCGACCAGCGCCGCGACCACGTCTCGCGCGCGGTCCACGCGTCCAAGCGCAACGATCGGCTGCGCGCCGCGCCGATCGACCCTACAGAGGGCCATCTCGCCGGTCCCGACCTTGACCCGCGCCCGCGATACCGGCAACTGCTCCCCGCGCTCGAAGACCGGCTCGGCGACCTGGAAGCGCCCGCGACGGGAGATCACGAATACCCGCTTGGCGGCGGGCGGGCGGCCACCGCGGGACCGACTCGAGGCCACTAGCCGGCGTTGATCTGGCGGGCGACGAACCTCTGCGCCCGGTCGAGCACGTCGTCGCCGTCGGCGGGGTCGTCGTCGGAGACGCGGATCTCGGGCTCGACCCCGCTCCCGAGGATCGACGTCCCATCCGCGGTCAGGTACTCGCCCACGGTCAGGTCGAGGGCAGCGCCCCCGTCGAGCTCGATCACCTCCTGGAAGGTGCCCTTGCCGAATGACCTCGTCCCGATCACCGTGGCGAGGTCGTTCTGCTGCAGCGCGGCGGCCACGATCTCGGAGGCGGAGGCCGTGTCACGGTTGGTGAGCACCGCCATCGGCCGAGGAGCGAGCGCGCCGCCGGTCGCCTCGAAGGTCTCCCGCGGCCGGGTGCGGCCCTCGGTGATCACGATCGGGCCCTCCTCCTGGAAGATCGACTCGACCAGCACCGCCTCGTCGAGCAGGCCGCCACCGTTGCCACGCAGGTCGAGGACCAGCCCCTCCGCGCCCCGGTCGTACAGCTCCTCGATCCTCGAGCGCAACTCCCCGTGAGCCCCGCGGCTGAACGTCGCCAGGCTGACGTAGGCGATCCTGCGGCCGGCCTGCCTGCGGATCTCCCCGGAGACCGCCGGGATCTTGACGTTGGCCCGTTCGACGGCGACGTCGCGGCTCCTACCGGTCTCGGGGTCCTTGATCGTGAGCTCGACCTCGGTACCGGGTGGGCCCTTGATCTCGGCCGCGGATGCATCGGAGGACTGGCCGGCTATCGACCGCCCCTCGACCGCGGTGATCAGGTTCCCGGTCTCGATGCCCGCCCGCTCGGCGGGAGTGCCCTCGAACACCCGGGCGACGCGCAGACCCTGCTTGACCTCGGTCACGGTCATCCCGACACCGCTGAACTCGCCGTCGGTCGCAGCGTTGAAGCGGCTGAAGGTCTCGGCGTCGAAGTAGTGCGAGAACCGGTCGTCGTTCTCACGGCGAAGCTCTCGCACCATGCCCTCGATCGAGCCGTTGCGCAGCGAGTCGTCGTCGGGCTCACGGAAGTAGGAGCTGTCGATCACGTCGACCGCGTCCGCGATCTGATCGTCGACGGTCGACCCCGGCAGGATCGCGTCCCGCAGCGGCTCGACCGTGATCATCAGGGCGACGGCCACGACCAGGCCCGCCAGCAGCCCCCGCAGGAACCCGCCGCCGTCGGAGGATCGGCCGCCGCTCAAATCCGGAGGAAGCGGCGCAGCGTAACTCCGCTGCCCAGCGCCGCGACCGCCATCGCGCTACCGATCAGGATCATGATCAGCTGCCCGAAGGCGATGGTGTTGAGGTTCTCGACCAAAGCGAATTTGTCTGACAGAGGGTCGACGATGGTCACCTTGCCGAGAAACAGTATGCCGACCGCGATCATCGCGCCCGCGATCCCGACCACCAGGCCCTCGATCACGAACGGCCAGCGGATGAACCAGTTGGTTGCGCCGACCAGGCGCATCACCTCGACCTCGCGCCGCCGCGCGTAGATCGAGAGACGGATCGTGTTGGCGACCAGGAACAGCGAGGCCACGCCGAGCAGCCCGGCGATCACCGCGAGCAGGATCTTGACCGCGCTGGTCACCTGGCGGATCTGATCGGTCTGCTCGGCGATCACGATCTCCTCGATCGCGGCGCTGATCGGCTGCGGGCTCCCGGAGGGGTCGGAGGGGGAGAGCGCAGCCTGGACGGCCTCGAGGTCGTCGGCATCGTCGAGGCGGACGTTGAAGGAGGGCGGCAGGGGGTTGCGGTTGTTCAGCGCAGCGAGGATGTTCTTCTCGTTCAGGTCCTCCTCGAGGATCTTCAGAGCCTGCTTCGAGGAGATGAACTCGACGCCGGCCACCTGCGGAATCGCCGTGATCTCCCGCTCGAGGGACTTGATCTCCCGCTGCTCGGACTGCTTGAAGAGGAACACCTTGAGCGAGATCTGATCGCGCACGTCTTCGGTCTTCGAGCCCGAGGCATCGAGGACCGGAACCAGCACGCCGACCAGCAGCACGGTGATCGCGATCGTCACGATCGCCGCGATCGAGGGGGCGGCGTTGCGGCGCAGCGCCCGGTAGGCCTCGCCGAGAAAGAAGGTCAGGCGACCCATCGCCTAGCTCGGCCCCTCGTCGATCCCCATCTCGGCCCGCATCCGAACGCCGAACTCGGTCGTGTCCTCCTCCGAGGCGTACATGCCGGCCGCCTGATCGCGGACGACCCGGCCCTCGTGGAGCTGGATCACCCGGCGCTTCATCTTGTCGACCATCTCGCGGTCGTGGGTGACGACCACCAGGGTCGTCCCTGAGCGGTTGATCCGGTAGAGCAGCTGCATGATCCCGATCGACGTCTCCGGATCGAGGTTGCCGGTCGGCTCGTCGGCGAGCAACAGCGGCGGATGATTGACGAACGCGCGGGCCACCGAGACGCGCTGCTGCTCGCCACCGGAGAGCTGGTCGGGGTAGTTGTGGATCTTGCCGGCGAGGCCGACCATGCGGAGGATCTCGGGCACCTGCCGCTTGATCTCCGAGCGGGGCGTGCCGGTGACCTGAAGCGCGTAGGCGACGTTGTCGTAGACGGTCCGGTTCGGGAGCAGCTTGTAGTCCTGAAAGACCGTGCCGATCCGTCGGCGCAGCTGCGGAACCCGGCTGCGGGGAATCTCGTTGATGTCCTTGCCGGCAACCATCACACTGCCCGAGGCGGGCTCGAGCTCGCGAATCAACAGCTTGATCAGGGTCGACTTGCCGCAGCCGGTCGAGCCGACGATGAAGACGAACTCGCCGCGGTCGATCGAGAGCGAGACCCGCTCGAGCCCGACGTGCCCGCCGGGATAGACGACGGTCGTGTCACGGAGCTGAACGATCGGCGGACGCGGCGGACGCGCATGCGCCTGATCCGCACCGTCCATCCGGGAGCGGCGCGAGCGTGATCGCTGTCGTCGTCTAGCGAGGGCCATGGTCAAGCGTCTTTCTTCGATCGGGGTGGCGTTCCTGCGCGCGCACCGAGTGGATTGATTCGTGCATTGTAAAGACCTGCTCATCAAACGCTCGACAAAGGCAAAAGGGCTGCAAGCGCCGCCCCGGCGCCGGCGCTCCAGCCGCCACGGGTCTACGATGGGCCCTTGGTCCACCTGCGGATCATCGTTCCCTCCTACCAGGCAGAGCACGCGCTGGACCTGCTCGACGGCACCGCCTCGGTCTGCAACCTCGTCTACATCGAGCGTGCCGCACGCCGGCCGGAGGGCGACGTGATCCTCTGCGATGTCACCCGCGAGGACGCGAGCATGATCGTCGCCGATCTGCGCGAGCTCGACATCGACGTCGAGGGCTCGATCTCGATCGAGGAGATCGACAGCCAGGTCTCGACCGCGGCCGCCGCCGCCGAGGCCTCCGCCCGGCGTCGGCACACCGACCCCGTCGTCTGGGAGGAGGTGGCCGCGAGGACCTCCGAGAACGTCGAGCTGACCAACACGTTCCTGCTGTACATGGTCCTGGCGATGCTGATCGCGGCCGTCGGGATCTACTTCGACGAGCCGATCCTGATCGTCGGAGCGATGGTCGTCGGCCCCGAGTTCGGCCCGATCGCCGGCGCCTGCGTCGCGATCGTCAGCGGCCGCCGAGCGCTGGTCGGGCGCTCGGCCAGGGCGCTGATGATCGGCTTCCCGGTGGGCATCATCGTCACGGCCGTGGTCACGTTGCTGCTCGAGGCCACCGGGCTGATCCCGGAGTCGATCGACTTCGCGGATCACACCCTGACTAAGTTCATCACCGAGCCGAACTTCTTCTCCGCCTACGTCGCGGTGCTCGCCGGCATCGTCGGCATGCTCAGCCTGACCTCGGCCAAGTCGAGCGCGCTGGTCGGTGTCCTGATCTCCGTCGCGACGATCCCAGCCGCCTCGAACATGGGGGTCGCCGGGGCCTACGGCGACTGGCAGGTGTTCGGCCAGGCGACGGCACAGCTCGCGATCAACCTCGGCTCGATCTTCATCGCCGGGCTACTGACCCTTTACGTGCAGCGGCTGCTCTACATGAGAATGCGCCGGGCGCACCTCAGCGACGGTGCGCGGGTCCGCGCCGGGCTGCCGATCGGCAGGAGCAGGCGGACCGGGGCCCAGCGGGAATCGGAACCGGACGCGTTCTAGCCGATGCCGGACGCTCACCGACAGCTGTATCTGCTCCGGCACGCGAAGTCGTCCTGGGACGACCCGGCACTCGCCGACCGCGAGCGGCCGCTCTCGCGACGCGGGCGCAAGGCCTGCAAGCTGATCGCAGCGCACCTCGAGCAGCGCCAGATCTCACCCTCGGCAGCGATCGTCTCGCCGGCGCTCAGGGCCCGGCAGACCTACGAGCGGATCGCGAAGGGACTGCCCGAGGACACGCCGCACTGGCTCGAGCCACGCCTCTACACCGCCGAGTCCGGCGAGCTGATCGAGGTGCTGCGAGAGCTTCCGGCCGACTTCGGCTCGGCGATCCTGGTCGGCCACAACCCCGCGATCCAGGGCCTCGCCGCGCGCCTGGCGACCGACGGCAAGCAGCTCGCGGCCCTGCACCGAAAGTTCCCGACCGCCGCCCTGGCGACGCTCAGCTTCGCCGTGCCCTGGGTCGATCTCCGCCCCGGCGTGGCAAACCTCGACGACTTCGTGCGCCCCAAGCAACTGGCCAAGTAGCCCCAGCCGCCTCACCCCGGACCTGCTCGCCCCACCTGACGGGCCGGGGGCGGCGTGGCCAAGGACGCACAAGGCGAAGCGTGCGAACGCACGTGAGCCGCGGAGGACGCCGGCCACGGCGCCCCCGGCCCGTCAGGTCAGGTCCACTCGGGGCCGTGCAACGGCGGATGCGAGACGATCGGCTTCAGCACCAGGGCCTCGCGCGCGCGGTCTGCGATGCCGCGGGAGGTGAGGCCGAAGTGCTCCATGCAGGCCTCGCCGGTCCCGGAGACGCCGAACTCGTCACCCATGCCGACCGCGAAGACCGGGACGGGATGCTGTTCGGCGGTGACGGCGCGGACGGCGTCGGCGAGGCCGCCGACCACCCGGTGCTCCTCGGCTGTGACGGCGACTCCGGTCTTCGCGAGCGACTCGATGATCGCCTGGCTGTCGATCGGCTTGATGATCGCGACGTTGAGGACCTCGGCCTCGATCCCGTCCTCGCGCTCGAGCGCCTCGGCGGCCTCGAGCGCCCGCCAGACCATGTGGCCGGTGGCGACGAGCGTGATGTCCCCGCCCTCGCGCAGGACGTCGACGCTGTTCAGGGTCTCGGGAATCTCCTCGTAGACGACGGGGGTGGCGGGACGCCCGAAGCGCAGGTACATCGGCTCGTCGTTCTCGTAGGAGTGCAGAACCGCCCGATAGGCCTGGTTGTAGTCGGCGGGGACGATCACCTGCATCCGCGGCATCGCCCGCATCAGGGCGATGTCCTCGATCATCTGGTGGGAGGCGCCGTCCTCACCGAGCGAGACGCCCCCGTGGGAGGCACCGATCCGGACCTTGAGCTCATTGTGGGCGATCCCGAGCCGCACCTGGTCATAGGCGCGGCCGGCGGCGAAGATCGCGAAGGTCGAGCAGTACGGGACCTTGCCGGTGGCGGCCAGCCCGCACGCGATCGACATCATGTTCGCCTCAGCGGCGCCGACGTTGAAGAAGCGCTCCGGGAACTCCTTGCCGAACTTCGCGGCCTGGGTCGAGACGGAGAGGTCCGCGTCGAGCGAGACCACGTCATCGTGCTCCTGCCCCAGGGCCAGCAGCGCATCGCCGTAGGCCTGACGGGTGGCGGTTGCCTCGACCGCGGCGCCCATCAGTCGCTGTCCCGATCGCGGCTCGGGACCGCCGCGAACTCGCCCGTTGCCGTCTCCAGCGCCTCGGTCTGTGCGGCGAACAGCTGCTCGAGCTCGGTCAACGCCTCCTCGGCCTGCTCGGGGCTCGGCGGCTTGCCGTGGAACCCGAACCTCCCCTCCATGCTGGAGACGCCGCGGCCCTTCTTCGTCTGGCAGACGATCGCCGCGGGGCGCTCGACCGTGCGGCTGCGCTCGAGCGCATCGACGATCGCGGCCATGTCATGGCCGTCGATCTCGACCGTGTCCCACCCGAAGGACTCGAACTTGGCGCGCATGTCGCCGATGTCCATGACCTCCTCGGTGGTCCCGTCGGTCTGCAGGTGGTTGTAGTCGACGATCGCCGTGATCCTCGCGCCGCCGCGATCGGCGAAGTGCGGGGCCGCGGTCGCGGCCTCCCACGTCTGACCCTCCTGGCAGTCGCCGTCGGAGAGCAGGCACCAGACCCGGGCATCGCCGTCGCCGTCGAGGTGCAACGCGAGCGCGATCCCCAGCGACATCGAGAGCCCCTGGCCGAGTGAGCCGGTCGACACCTCGACCCCCGGGGTGCGGTTCATGTCCGGATGTCCCTGGAGCTGGGCGCCGATCTTGCGCAGCCCCATCAGGTCCTCGAGCGGGAAGTAGCCGTAGCGGGCGAGCGCCGCGTACTGAATCGGGGCCGCATGACCCTTCGAGAGGACGAACCGGTCGCGCTCGGGCCAGTCGGGACGGGAGGGATCGTGGCGCAGGACGCGGTGGTAGAGCGCGGTGACCACGTCGGCGGCCGAGAGCGAGCTGTCGAGGTGGCCCGACTTGGCGACGGCGAGCATCCGCACGCAGTCCATCCGCAGCACGGTCGCCCAGCGCTCCAGCTCGCGAATCGTCGCGAGGTCGCCCTCGATCGGGACCGGCGGCGGCTTCGGGTCGGGAACGGGCCGGAGGTGCTGCACGCGGGCGAGGATAGAGGCCGGGAGATCGTGCCGGGACTGTGAGCGGGCGGGGGCTGCCACGCCGGCCAATCTAGGGGAGGAGCGTGACGGATTCGGGGGCCCCGAGATCCGCAAAATCCGGGTTCGCGGAGCTTGCCTCTACTGTCCGGCGGGTGTCGAGCGGACGAGGTAGCGGCTGGATCTGGGCCGGCGTGGCCGCCGCCGCGATCAGCGGGCTGCTCTGGCTACTGCTGGCCGGAGGCGACGATCCGCAGAGCCCCGGCTCGGCCGGCGAGGACCGCGCCCGGCAGCAGCCTCCGCTCGAACCCGAGGTCGGCACCGGTGCGGTCGGGCCGAGCGACCAATCGCCGCGCCAGCCGGAGCCGCCCGAGCCGCGCTCGAGGGAACGCCTCGAGCGGATCGCCGCGAAGCGAGCCCAGCGCGCATACCGCAGCTACATCGCGGCGATCAACGACCGGAACGGTGGCCGGCTCTGCCGGCTGATCGCGCCCGGCGTCGAACGGCGGCTGCGGCCGCCGATCAAGGAGGGCAGCTGCGGCCGCCGGGTCAGCTCGTCGATCGGCTTCGCCGACCGCCGCGGCTTCCCGGTCTGGGAGGAGACGATCCTCAGCGGATTCGAGTCGGCCCTGATCGGGAAGGCGCTCGGGGTGCAGGTGACGGCGACGATCGTCACTCGCTTCCGCGATCGCGAGCAGCCGTCGATCGAGAGCGACGTCGCCTACCTGCGCCCGGTCGACGGGCGCTACCAGCTGCTGAAGGCGAGCGCGGCTCTCTGGCGGGCGGTCGGCAAGCCGGATGTGCCCCCTGAGGTGATCGCCCCGCCGCCCGGCTTCTCGGCTGGTGGCTAACGCGGGACGCTGATGATCTTCGAGCCGCCCCCGCGGCGGACGAGGGTGACGAGCACGCGGTTGCCGCTGATCGCGGTCGTCCACAGCGTCGGCGGGCCGCCGCGGCGCCGGTAGACGGCCCTCCCCTTGCCACCGCCCGGGCCCTTGATCCGCAGCGTCTGACGCCTCGCCGTGGTCCGTACGTAGGCGACCTTCTTGCCGGCGATCGAGGGCCCGGTCAGTGCCGCGGTCCTGGTCGAGATCAGGGTCCGTCGGCGCGGTCGCCGATCACCCCGAAGCTCATAGCGGACGAGCTCGCTGCGGCCGGAGCGGGCGACGGCGACGACCAACCGACCGCCCTCGATCGACGGCCGGCTGAGCTGCTGCGGCCGCTTCACCTTCGCCAGCTTGCGGGTCGCCCCCGGCGATCCCCCGGCGTCCAGCTCTGTGACCAGGAGCCGGTCCCGGTGCCGGCGGTGGACCCGATAGGCGACCCACCCCCTGGTCACCGCGATCGCGTCGACGCCGGCGGCGGGCAGCGAGCCCGCGACGTCCATCGTCTCGCGATCGAGGATCGAGATCCTCCCCTTCCGCGCGAGCGCGACCCAGGGGCCCCCGGTTGCCGGATCGGAACCCTCGAGCCGTTCGCTGCCGCCATCGGCGCGGCGCAACTCCCCCCTGCCGTCGCTGCGCTCGTAGACGAGCGCGGGGCCGGCCGCGGATGGATCCGAGGCCCGCGGGACCTCCTTGCGGGCGGCCTCGGCCCCGGCGCCTCCGATCAGGACCGTGGCGACGAGCGCCAGCGCCCCGGCATCGCCGAGCCGCGCTCCCCGGTAGAGGCCCGGCCGCAGCGCCATCGCCTCGCAGGCGCGCTCGCCCGCCGGCCGGTCGGCCAGCGGAGCGAGCAGGACGATCGGCAGCGCCCGCCCGACACCGAACGCGATCCCGACGACGAGCCCGGCCACCGGGTCGGCGACCAGCAGGACGATGCCCATCAGCGCCCAGACCCCGTAGCTGAGGACGAAGGTCGTGAAGCCGAGGCCGAGCAGGACCCCGTAGCCGGCGGCGGCGAGCGGCATCGGCAGGCGTGAGCGCCAGGCGACGGGAAGCTGGCGACGAACCTGGGGCACGATTCGCAGACCTCGCGCCTCCGCCGCGGCGGCGGCGATCGCCAGGGCGGCCGCGAGCACGTAGCCGGCGGGCCCGGAGGCGCCGAGCAGGTCGCCGAGCAGGGCCAACAGCAGGAACGTGATCGAGCCGCCAAGCAGCGCGAACGGGACGAAGGTGGCGGAGGCGGCGAGCGTCGTCCGCAGGCCCCCGGTGTGGCCGGTAGGCCCGATCGTCTCGATCATCGAGAAGCCGCAGGGCGACCAGGTCCCGGTCGCGCCGATCAGGAGTGCGGCGGCGGCCAGGGCAGCGAGCAGCGGCTCCATCAGCAGGGCACCTTGGTGTCGAAGTACATGACGCAGAAGACCTTGCGGCCGCGGAAGCAGTACCCCTCAAGCGCCTGGTCCCCGTTGATCCGCTTGTCGTTGTAGGAGCAGCAGTCGACGAGCTTTCGGACCTGACCCCCGCAACAGCGGTACCAGCCTCCGTCGACCCAGGTCTTGAGCCCGAACTCACGCTGGACTCCCTCCTCGCAGACCTTCGTCCGTGGCGCCGGCGGCATCGGCCGGCCGTCGGGGTCGCGCAGGGCGCCGCCGCGCTCGGCGATCGGCTCCCCGCGCTTGTTGACCAGACGCCCGAGGTTGTCGATCGGCCGGCCGTCCTTGGGCCGCAGCGGATAGCCGGCTCGGTCGATCCGGGGAAGCGCCGGGCCGAGCGGGTGCGGGCAGGAGTCGGTGGTGTAGATGTGGCCGCAGAAGTGAAAGCCGTCGGCCTCGCCCGGGGCGACCAGCCTCGCTGCCGCGCCGCCGGCGGTCAGCGCCGCGATCGCAGCGCTCACCTTGGCCAGGAAGCCGCGACGCGAGCTGCCCGCCGCGAGCCCATCGATCGTGCGCTCGACCCCGGTTCGCTCGTCGCCCGCCGGCGCCCGCTCAGGCACCGAGCGTGGCCTCCACCCTGCGACGCTCGGCCCGGCGCCGCTCGGCCGTCGCGATGATGCTCTCGAGCTGCGCGAGGTTGTTGAACGTGCCCTTGGCCGTAACCGTCCCGTCCGGCTCGATCGCGAGAGCGTAGGGCGCGCCGGGGATCGCGAGGCTCTCCCAGGCATCGGAGTCGGCGCTCTCCTCGAAGCTGAGAACCGCCAGTGAAGGCTCCGACCGAAGCGAGTCGACCGCCGGAGCGAGCGCCCGGCAGACGTGGCATCCGACCGAGGTGAAGACGGCAACCGCGAGCTCGGTCCGCCGGTCGAGCCGGAAGCGCTCGATCAGCGCGACGCGGCCACCGAGCTCGGGCCCCTCGTGCGATACCTCGAGCGCGGAGGAGGGGCCGAGGCGCAGCCGCAGCATCCCGACCTCGCGGGCGAGCGCGAGCAGCGCGATCGTCAGGCCCGCGCAAGCGAGCAGCGCGACGGCAAGTCCGAGGGCGAGCCACTCATCGGTCGTCGGCGACCCGGCCGGCAGAGCGGGCAGGACCGCGAACGCAGCCGCCAGCCCGAGGTTGCGCGCCACGGCGAGCGGGTGCACGGTCGAGCGCGGCCCGAAGCAGGCGCACGGGGCGCCGGCCTTGCCCTCGAGCAGGGCCGAGCCCAGCGTCGCCGCAAACAACAGCATCAGCGCAGCGGCACCGTAGGCGGCGGCGTCGGACCCCGCGGCGACGCCGACCGCCAGCCCCGACTCGGCGAGCACCGCGAAGCCCCAGGCGATCCACTGGCCGGCCGGACGCCGGAAGCCGTAGGTCGCCATCGCCGCGCTGCTCGCACGGGGCCGAGCGAGCTTCGCGCCCGCCGCCGCCGCCAGCACCCCGGCGAGGATCAACCGTGCTGCGACCTCGATCATGCTGAGAAAATAGCCGGGAGCGGACCCGGAAGCAGCAGCCGGACGTCGCCCGGGGGTTGCGCTCAGTGCGGCTCAGCCGCTCAGATGGCGGAGCTGGGCGCGCCCGTACTCGCGATGCGGTCGCCGCGCCGAGCCTGCGAGGCGCTCGAGCGCTCGGCCGAGCAGCGGCCATCGCGGCTCGAAGCCGCAGCGCTCACGCTGAGTCGCGAAGGCGACGGCGGCGCGGGATCGGCGCGTGTGGTTGCAGTCACGGCAGGCGACCAACAGGTTCTCCGGCGCGGAGCTGCCACGCCGCGAGCGTGGGCAGAGGTGCTCGACCGTCAGGTCAGAGCGCCACAGCTCCCGCCCGCACCAGACGCAGCCGGCGCCGTCGCGCTCAAGCAGGCCCTCGAGCGGAGTCATCGGAGCTCGCGGCCGACTCGGGGTCAGCCGATCGCGACCATCCGCTCGATCGGCAGGCGCGCCCGCTCGGCGACCGCCTCGTCGACCTTGACCTCGGGCCCGAGGTCGCGCAGGCAGTCGCGCAGCTTCGGCAGCGTGATCATCTTCATGTACTTGCAGTAGGCCATCCGGTTGGCCTCGATCAAAGTCGCGTCCGGCGCGGACTTGTGCAGAGGATGGAGCATCCCCGTCTCGGTGGCGACGATGAACGACCCCTGCGGGTGCTCGGAGACGTGCTTGAGCATCCCCGAGGTCGAGAGCATGTGCACGCCCTCGGGATCGACGTCTCCGGCGGCGACGTACTCCATCACCTGCGTCACGCAGCCGCACTCGGGATGGATCAGGAACTCGGCCTCGGGGTTTTCGGCCCTGGTGCGGTTGATGTCGTCCGGCCGGATCCCGGCGTGAACGTGGCACTCGCCGTCCCAGATGTGGAAACGCGCGCGACGCTCGGGGTCCTCGTGGATGCCCGTCTCGCGCTCGACGAAGGCCCCGAGCCACATGTCTGGGCCGAAGAGGATCTCCTGCGCGGCTCCATGCTCGGCCCAGATGTGCTCGACGACCCCAACCGCGTTCGAGGAGGTGCAGCAGTAGTCGGTCTCAGCCTTGACCTCGGCGGAGGTGTTGACGTACATGACGACGAGCGCGCCCGGGTGCTCCGCCTTCCAGGCGCGAAGCTGGTCGGCGTCGATCGAATCCGCGAGCGAGCAGCCGGCGTCGAGGTCGGGAATCAGCACGGTCTTCTCGGGCGAGAGAATCGACGCGGTCTCAGCCATGAAGTGGACGCCGCAGAAAGCGATCACGGAGGCGTCCGAAGCGGCCGCCGCCCGCGATAGACCGAGCGAGTCGCCGACGTAGTCCGCGAGGTCCTGGAGCTCGGGGAGCTGGTAGTTGTGGGCGAGGATGACGGCGTCGCGCTCCTCGGCGAGCGCCCTGACCTCGGCGGTCAGATCGGCGATCTCCTGGCCGGAGAGCTCGGATACCGGCGGTGGCTGGACTGTCGGGAGCTCCTGCATCGGGTTGGCCTTTCGCCCCATCTCGGGGAGCTTTCGCTTATGTTCGCCAGCCGTCCTCGGGCGGTCGGGCGAATGAACCGGACCCAAGTCTACCGGGCGCCGAGGCCCGTCTCGACGACCCGATCTCGGTCTCCGCCGGCCGCGGCGGACTACTCTCGGGTCGATGCCCGAGCTACCCGAGGTCGAGATCACCGCCCGCCGCCTCGACGCTGCCCTGCGGGGGGCGAGGATCGCCTCTGCGCTGGCCCCGGGCATGGTCGCGTTGAAGAGCGTCGAGCCGCCGCTCGACAGCATCGCGGGCGCCGAGATCGCAGGCGTCACGCGAATCGGGAAGATGCCGCTGGTCGAGCTCGAGTCGGCCGACGGGAAGCTGGCGATCCTCTTCCACATGATGTCGGCCGGTCGCCTGCAGCTGTTCGAGCGACACGCCTCAGCCCGCGACCGGCGCTCGCGGATCCTGATCCGGATCGATGACGGCCGCGAGCTGCGCCTGCGCGAGTTCGGCACCAAGCAGCGGGCCTGGGGCAAGCTGCTGCCGGCCGCGCGGGTCGAGCACGAGGAGATGGTCGAGACGCTCGGCCCGGAGGCCTGGCCCGCCCCGGCGACCGCGGAGCTCGGGCGAGCGCTGGATCAACCGCGACACCTGCATCCGCTGCTGCGCGACCAGCGCACGATCGCCGGGATCGGGCGCTCGTGGGTCGACGAGATCCTCTGGCAGGCGAAGCTCTCGCCGTTCAAGAAGGGGGCAGAGCTCAACGCCGAGGAGCTCGAGCGACTGCGGACCGCGCTGGCCGTGCTCGGCGACGCGGTTGAGCACTACGAGCGGGTGATCGGCGAGACGATTCCCGACAAGATGCCGATGCCGCTTCAGGTGCACCGACGCGAGGGGGAGCCCTGCCCTCGATGCGGCGATGAGATCGCCGCGATCCACTACTCCGAGCACGTCACCTGCTACTGCCCGGCCGAGCAGAACGGCGGCAGGCGCTTCGCGGACCGCCGGCTCTCGCGGCTCTTGAAATAGGCGTCTCAGGCGGGGTCGAGCAGCATCGAGAGGTCGAGGCTGGGAGCGGAGTGGGTCAGGGCCCCGACCGAGATGAACTCGACACCGGTCGCCGCGATCGCGCCGACCCGTTCGAGATCGACTCCTCCAGAGGCCTCGAGCGACGCCTCGGAGCCGGCCGCGTCCCGGACGGCCACGGCCGCAGCGAGCTCCGCGGTGTCCATGTTGTCGAGCAGCAGACGCTGCGCACCGCTGGCCAGTGCCGCCTCGACCTCCGCCGCATCGCGGCACTCGACCTCGATCGCCAACCGCGGGTGCGCCTCTCGCGCCGCCTCGACCGCTGCACCGAGGCCGCCGGCGAGAGCGATGTGGTTCTCCTTGATCAGAATCGCGTCGTAGAGGCCGGCGCGATGGCTCTGTCCGCCACCGGCGCGCACGGCGGCTTTCTCGAGCGCCCGCAGGCCCGGGGTCGTCTTCCGAGTGTCGAGGATCGTCGCCCGCCCACCGGCCTCGCGAGCCGCGGCGACGAAGCGGGCAGTCAGCGTCGCGACGCCCGAGAGATGGCCGAGCAGGTTCAGGGCGACGCGCTCGGCGCCGAGCAGGGCCCGTGCCGGCCCGCTGATCGTGGCGACCACGGCCGGGATCGAGTCCCGCCACTCGCCCTCGCTCAGCAGGGCATCGAGCTCGTCGGCGCCGACCTGGCGGAACACCTCGGCGGCCGCCTCGAGGCCGTAGACGACGCCAGGTTGCTTCTGCACGATCCGCGCCCGGGCACGGCTGCCGGCGGGCACCGTTGCCTCGCTCGTCAGATCGGCGGCGCCGATGTCCTCTTCTAGCGCCCGTGAGACGAGCAGCTCGAGCGCGTTTGGGTCGCTCATCACAGCAGCGTATTCGCAGTCACTCGACGGCGCCGCTGCCCGGGCTCGCCCCTCCTGCGAACACCGCCAGGGTCGCCGTGAATCCGTGCAGGAAGTTGCGGCCCCCGATCGGGCCGATCTCCCCCGCGCAGAAAAAGCCGCCGACGGGCGCCGCGAGCACCTCCTCGACCGCATCGGCGTCATGGTCGGCGACGCCGAACATGTCCCGACCGCGCCCGTTGCAGGTGAACATCAGCGCCCCGGCGGCGCCACCAGAGCCCACCGCGCCGGCCTGTAGCGCCAGCGCCTCCCGCAGGTCGGCGTCGGCCGAGATCCCGTCGCGAACGTGGAGGCGGACCGTCTGACCGACGCGGACGCGTTCGCCGACCGCCACCGCCCCAGACTCGCGGTCGGCGCCGACGAGCGGGCGCACGAGGAAGTCGCCGCGCTCGTGCTCGGGCCGGTTCTCGTCGATCACGATCCCCAGCAGCATCCCGCCGGCGGCCTCGCGGCGCTCGTCCCTCTCGAGGCCGGCGATCACCTCGCCCAGCCGCTCCAGCGCCGGCTTGAAGGCGAGCTCCCGGATCACGTTTCCCTCGGCGGACGTGATCGCCATCTCCGGCCCGACCGGCGCCGCCCCCTGCGAGACGCACGGCAGCAGCTCGACGCCGTCGAGCAGGCACCCGACCGCCCCGGCCTCGACCCGGGCGCCGCCCCGAAGCAGGACCCCGGCGCCGTCGACGATCGCGCTCGCGAGGCCACCGAGAACCGGCGTACCCGGTCGCTCGGCGTTGATCCGCTCGAGCAGCTCGGGCGCGGCGCAGCGATAGGGATCGACCAACAGCAGCATCGCGTCGGCGGGCGCCGCGGCGGCCGGCATCCCGACGAGTTGATCCGGTCCGCTGCCCGGCTCGCCCTCGACCTCGAAGGTCTCGACCGTGGCGCCGGGCAACTCCGCCGCCCAGACGACGGCGCCCGGCCCGTCCTCCAGCTCTCGGCTCGGGCCGAGGACTCCGGCGGCGCCGCAGCCGATCAACGCGCCCGGCTGCAGGCGGGCCTCGATCTCGGTGATCGCCTCGGGCAGCCGGGGGAGGTGGTGGGAGCCGACGAACGCGAGACAGAGGTCGGGCGGTCCCTCGAGGCCGGAGCGTGCGACGGCGGACGCCTCGGTGAAAGCGTCGATCGTGCTCGGCGCCCCGGAGAGCCCGACTGAGATTCGCTGGGCCATACGCGCACCGTAGCCGCTGACCGCCGCGGCCCCCGGCTCGCCGACCTAGGCGCGCGCCGCTGACTGCAGCAGATAGCTGCGGATGAACTCGTCGAGGTCCCCGTCGAGGACGCGCTGTGCATCGCCGACCTCATGGTTGGTCCGGTGGTCCTTGACCCTGGTGCTCGGGTGCAGCGTGTAGCTCCGAATCTGCGAGCCCCACTCCGCGGGCTTCTGCCGGCCGCGCTCCGCGGCGAGCTCCTCGGCCCTCCTGCGCTCCTCCTCGGCGAGCAGGCGGGCGCGCAGCATCTGCATCGCCGTCGCCTTGTTCTGCGTCTGCGACCGCTCGTTCTGGCACTGGACGACGATCCCGGTCGGCAGATGGGTGAGGCGCACGGCGGAGTCCGTCTTGTTGACGTGCTGGCCGCCCGCCCCGGATGCCCTGTAGGTATCGACGCGGATCTCGGCCTCCTCGAGCTCGACGTCGACGTCGTCGGAGACGAGCGGCGCGACGTCGAGCTGCGCGAACGCCGTGTGGCGGCGCGACTGCGAGTCGAAGGGCGAGATCCGCACCAGCCGGTGGACGCCGCGCTCGGCGCTGAACAGCCCGTAGGCGTTGTCGCCGCGGGCGAGGAAGGTCGCCGACTTGATCCCGGCCTCCTCACCCTCGGAGGCCTCCTTCATCTCGACCGAGAAGCCCCGCGCCTCCGCCCAGCGCAGGTACATCCGCAACAGCATCTCCGCCCAGTCCTGCGAGTCGGTGCCGCCCGCCCCCGCCCGGACCGTGACGACCGCATCGCCGGAGTCGTAGTCGCCGCTGAACAGCCGCTCCTCCTCGAGCTCGGCGAGTCGCGTCTCGATCGAGGCGAGCTGCGAGTCGAGCTCGGAGGCGATCTCCTCGTCCTCGGCGGCCATCTCCGCCAGCTCGCCGAGGTCCTCGACGTCGGACGAGATCCCCTCCCAGAGCTCGAGCTTGCGCCGCGCGCGCGTGTGCGCGGCCGAGGTCCCGGCGGCGTGCTCCTGCTCGTCCCAGAAGCCGGGCGCCTGCATCTCAGCCTCGAGTCGCTCGATCTCGGTCTTCAGCTCAGCCGGGTCAAAGGTAGTCCCGGAGCAGGGTGAGCTGCTCGCGGACCTCCGCGATGCGGGCGCCGGTGTCGGGTGCCTCAGCCATCGACCCGGGAGGCTACCGTGGTCGCGGCCGGGCCCGGGCAGGGGCGACGCCGGTCCGGCGGCCGGATCGTGGCCCTCAGTCGCGGACCATCCGCGAACCCGCCCCGAACGGGGCCCTGCCGTCGAGGTCGTGTCCGGAGTCGAGCGGGTCCTCGACGCGCCACAGCGGCACCCAGCAGCCGTTGACGCGGAGCAGGTGCTCGGCCCGCTCGCGGTCGGGCGGCGGCAGCCGGCGGAACTCCCGCCGCAGCTGCTCGAGCGCCCAGACGCGGTAGGCGCTGGTCGGCACGCCCGCGTAGGTCACGCCCTGCACGCGCAGGTCGTGATCGGGCTCGGCCCGTCGGTGCGCATCGGCGTTGGCGGCGAGCATCGGCAGGTGGGTCTCGCCGCTCTCGCGAAGCAGCGGCCCCAGGTCCTCGGGGATCCCCTCGAGGAGCGGCCGCGTGCCGATCCGGTCCGCGCGCGCGTTCCAGGTCCGCGCAACCCACTCGTAGACGCTCGGCGCCCGCTCGCGCATGATCCGCCCCGGGGTCGGATCGAGCGCGAAGTGGCGGAACATCGAGCCGAACAGGCCGAAGTCGGCCACCGTCGGCCGCCCGCCGAGGACGAACGGGCGCGAGGCGAACAGCGGCTCGAGGCGGTCGAGGACCCGCGTGTAGGCCGCGTCCATGTGCGGCCGGGTGTTGCGGTCGACCCCGTCGCCACGGACGAACAGCCGGGTCTGCCGCCAGGCGATCCAGCGGCGACGCAGCGCCAGGGGCAGCGGCAGTCGCATCAGCTCCTCGGCAAGCTCGGTCGAGCGCAGTCGGCGGTCGGCCGCGTTGTTCCAGCGATAGTGCATCGCCGGTCGCCACAGCCACTCGTCACCGAAGTCCTCGATCAACAGGGCGACGAACCGTTGCAGCGGGTCCTCGGGGATCACCGCCGGGGTCCGGTGCTGCTGCTCGAGCCAGGCGATCATCGGCGTCGTGTCGGTCATCCAGCGGCCGCCGGGCAGCTCGACGGTCGGCAGCTGGGCGACACCGACCTTGCGCGGAATCCTCCACAGGTACTGGTAGACGCCGAGCGGCCGCCGCTCGTAGGGGATCTCCTTGTAGCGGAGATACGCCTCGAACTTGCCGGTGAAGTACGAGACCTCGGAGCCGTAGACGATCACCGGGGGATCGTCAGCTCAGGCGCCGTGGCACTTCTTGTACTTCTTGCCGGATCCGCACCAGCAGGGGTCGTTGCGGCCGATCTTCTCCTGCTCGGACTTGACCACGGTCTCGGGGTTCTCCGGGGCGCCGTTGCCGCCGCCCTGAGTGACCGCAGCAGCGGCAGCCGCGGCGCCGCCCCCGGCTCCGGCGGCCGCCTGTCGCAGTGCCGACGGCTGATCGGCCTCGGTGCCGCCCGAGTAGTCGATCTCGGCCGGCTGATCGGGCGCCCCGAACTGCTCCTCGATCTGGCTCGGCTGGAGCTCGACGTTGACGTGGAAGATCATCCGCGTGTACTCCTCCCAGATCGACGTCATCAGCGACTCGAACATCAGGAAGCCCTCGTTCTTGTAGGCGACGAGCGGATCGATCTGGGCGAACCCGCGGAGATGGATCCCCTCCCGCAGGTAGTCCATCTCGTGCAGATGCTCCTTCCAGCGCTGGTCGATGATCTGCAGCAGGATGTGCCGCTCGAGCGCCCGCATCAGCTCCTCGCCGAACTCGTCCTCCCGCTCCTCGTAGGCGCCGAGCGCGTCGTCGACCAGCAACTCGGTGATCTGCTCGCGGCTCGACGACTCCGACTCGACCTCGGCGAGGTCCTCGGCCAGCGGCCACATCGTCGCCAGCAGGGTCTGCAGGCCCCCGAGGTCCCACTCCTCGAAGACGTCGGACTGGGTGTACTCGGAGACCTTCTTGGCGATCAGCTCGCTGATCTGCTCGCGCGCGATCTCGCCCATGTCACGGCCCTCGAGGATCTCGCGCCGGTACTTGTAGACGACCCGGCGCTGCTCGTTCATCACGTCGTCGTACTCGAGCACGCGCTTGCGGGTGAGGAAGTTCTGCTCCTCGACCTTCTTCTGCGCCGACTCGATCTGCTTGGTCAGGAGCTTGGCCTCGAGCGGATACTCCTCGCCCTCCTCGTCGACGGGCCCGAGCCGATCGAGGATCCGGTAGATGCGGTCGCCCGCGAAGAGCCGCACCAGGTCGTCCTCGGCGCTGAGGAAGAATCGGGTCACGCCCGGGTCACCCTGGCGCCCCGAGCGGCCGCGAAGCTGGTTGTCGATCCGCCGTGATTCGTGCCGCTCGGTGCCGCAGATATAGAGGCCGCCGAGCTCGAGGACCTTCTCACCCTCCTGCTTGCACCTCGGCGCGAGCTGCGCTACCAGCGCGTCGAGCTCCTCCTGCCAGCTCGGATCGCCCTCGTCGATGCCGAGCTTCTTGAGCTCATGCAGTGCCATCTGCTCGGGGTCGCCGCCGAGCTTGATGTCGACCCCGCGCCCCGCCATGTTGGTCGCGATCGTGACCGCGCCGAGGCGACCCGCCTGGGCAACCGTCTCACCCTCCTTCTCAGCGTGCTCCGGCTTCGCGTTGAGCACGACGTGCTTGATCCCACGGCGCTCGAGCATCGACGAGAGCATCTCCGAGACCTCGACCGAGACCGTCCCGACGAGGATCGGCTGGCCACTCTCGTGGCGCTCGGCGATCTGGTTGACGACCGCCTTCCACTTGCCCTCCTTGGTCTTGTAGATCTGGTCGTTCTGGTCGTCGCGGATCATCTCTGCGTTGGTCGGGATCTCGACCACCGGCATCTTGTAGATCTTCATGAACTCGGTCGCCTCGGTCAGGGCGGTGCCGGTCATGCCGCTGAGCTTGTCGTAGAGGCGGAAGTAGTTCTGCAGGGTGATCGTCGCCAGCGTCTGGTTCTCCTCACGGGGGGCGAGACCCTCCTTCGCCTCGACCGCCTGATGCAGGCCGTCCGACCAACGGCGGCCCTCGAGGATCCGGCCGGTGAACTCGTCGATGATCATCACCTGCCCCTCGACGACCGCATAGTCCTTGTCCCGCCGGAACAGGGACTCCGCCTTCAGGGCCTGGACCAGGTGATTGACCAGCGTCCCGTGCTCGGAGAGGTAGAGGTTGTCGACGCCGAGGAACTTCTCGGCCTTCTCGACGCCGCGCTCGGTCGGCGCCACCGTCTTGTGCTTCTCGTCGTACTCGTAGTCGTATTCGGCCTCCGAGGTGTCCTTCGACTCGCCGAGCGCCTTCAGCTTCGGCTTCGACTCGACCCCCTCCATCTGCTTTGCCAGCCGCGCGAACGTGTGGTACAGCTCGGCGGCCTGCTCGGGGGCGCCCGAGATGATCAGCGGCGTCCGCGCCTCGTCGATCAGGATGTTGTCGACCTCGTCGACGATCGCGAACCGGTGGTCTCGCTGGAAGCACTGGTCGAGCGACCCCGCCATGTTGTCGCGCAGATAGTCGAAGCCGAACTCCGAGTTGGTCCCGTAGGTGACATCGGCGGCGTAGGCGGCGTGCCGGCGGTCGCCGTGGTCGGGTAGGTCGGTGTCCTGAATCACGCCGACCTTGACCCCCAGGGCTTCATAGAGCGGGGCCATCCACTCGGCATCGCGGCGCGCCAGGTAGTCGTTGACGGTGACGACGTGGACGCTGTCTCCGGCCAGCGTGTTGAGGAAGACCGCGAGCGTCGCCGTCAGGGTCTTGCCCTCGCCGGTCTTCATCTCGGCGATCGCGCCGGAGTGCAGAACCTGGGCTCCGATCAACTGCACGTCGTAGTGACGCTGACCGAGGGTTCGCTTGCCGGCCTCCCGGCAGAGCGCGAAGGCCTCGGGCAGGAGCTCGTCGAGCGACTCGCCGCCGCGGGCGCGCTCGCGAAGCTTGTCGGCCTCGACCCGCAACTCGGCGTCGTCGAGCAACTCCATCTCCGGCTCGTAGCGGTTGATCGCCTCGACCCGCTTGTCGAACTCCCTGAACTGCTTGCTCTCACCCATCCGCAGGGCGCGGTCGATGATTCCCATACCTCTGCTCATGGCATTCAGCGTACTAGGCTCGCCGCCCCCAACCGGGTGGAGGAAGTGGCCGTTCCAGCCCGCCGACCACCCCTCACCCGCGGCGGCCGCCCGGCGCCGTGCGGGCGAAGACGAGGGCTGACACGGACCGCGATCCCGCGGCTGCGAGAGCTGACGCGCAGGAACGCAGCGTGCCCCCGGTCGTCAGCACGTCGTCGACCAAGACGGCCTGAGCCGGCACGTCGCCGCGGACCCGGAAGCGGGGCGGGTCGCTGAGACGGAGCTCGCGGCATCGGCCCCGCTGCCGGCGCCGATCGACCCTGACGAGGACCCGAGCGACGCCGAGCCCGAGTCGGGGCGCCAGCGCCAGCGCCAGCTCCTCGGCGGGGTCGAGGCCGCGACTCAAGCGCCGGCTCCTCGCCGGCCCGACCGGGACCAGCACCGAGGACCCCGCGAGCGGCGCGAGCGCCTCGGCCAAGAGCTCGGCCATGGTCTCGGCTGCGGCGGGCTTCGCCCCGGACTTCAGCGCCGACACGACCCGGACGGCGGGCCCGCGATAGGCCGTCGCGGCAAGGGTGGATGTGAGCCCCTCGAGCGGGCCCGAACGCGGGCCGCCGCGCGCGATCTCGACCCGGCAGCCGTCGCAGAGTCGCTCGTGCAGGCGGGCGGCGGCGAGTGCACCGCATCCGAGGCAACGTGGCGGCGCCAGGAGGTCCCCGACCCCGGCCAGCCCGGCGGCCACGGTCTCGCTCAGGCTCGAGGTTCCCACAGCCGGGCAATCTGGCTGCCCGCCGCGCGCGGATCAACGCGCCCGCGTCACGAATTGCGGTCTAGCCGCCGACGATTCGGTCGCGGCCGCTCTGCTTCGCCTCGTACAGCAGGGCGTCAGCGCGCCCGACCAGTGCATCGAGGGTCTCGCGCCCGTCCCAGGTGGCGAGGCCCGCCGAGCACGACTCGCCGCCCGGCGTTACCGCCCGCAGCCGCTCGACCAGCGCCACGGCCGCCTCGCCGTCGCAGTTCGGCAGGGCGACGGCGAACTCCTCCCCGCCGTAGCGCGCGAGCAGGTCCGACTCGCGGAGGGCCTCGCGCCAGGCGGCGGCGGCCTCCTTGAGCAGCCGATCACCCGCCTGGTGACCGTGGCGGTCGTTGTAGTCCTTGAAGTGGTCGAGATCGACCATCGCGACGGTCAGCGGCTCGCCGCTGCGCCGGGCGCGGGCAACCTCGCGCGCGAGCTCCAGGCTCCAGGTCCGCCTGTTCGGCAGGTCGGTGAGGTCGTCGGTGCTCGCCATCCGCCCCAAGCGATCGAGCAGCGACGCCCGCTCGATCGCGACGGCCGCGTCGGCGGCGACCAGGGTCATCATCTGACTGACCTGCTCGGGCAGCTCCGGCAACGGCTCGGACCAGGCGACGGCGATCACGCCCAGCGGGAGCTCGGCGTGGCGGACGGGCACCCAGAGCGCCGAGCCCCGACCGGTTCGACGCACGATCGACTCCTTCAGCCCGACGTTCTCCGAGAGGTCGGGTACGAACAGCGGCTCGCGGGTCGTGAAGGCGCGCACCGCGCCCGACGGGGCACCGGCGAACGGCAACATCTCGTCGTCGGCCGCGAGGCCGATCGCGGCCGTCGCCCGCAGGCCGCGACCGTGGCTGTCGGGCTCGAACAGGATCGCCACCTCCGCCCCCGCAATCGTCGCCGCAGCGCGACAGATCGAACCCCGCGCATCCTCTGGGGTCGTGCTGCGGGCGAGCGAGCCGGTCGCCTCGGCCAGCGCCTCGACCGCCGCTGCGCGCGCGCGGGCGTCCGCCTCAGCGAGCTTGCGCTCGGTGATGTCGTGCATGAAGGTGTGCAGGAAGACCTCGCCCCTGTGCTCGTGGCTGGTGGCCGCCAGCTCGACCGTGAAGAGGTGCCCGTTCTTGTGCCGGGCGGCGCGCTCACGGCGCAGGTCGAGCCGGTCGCCCCGCCGCTCCCCGCGGGTGAAGCGCTCGATCAACGAATCGATCTCGTCGTGATCGGCCTCGGGAGCGATCAGCTCCCTGGCCGGCCTCCCGATCGCCTCCTCGCGCGTGTAGCCGAAGGTCTTCGTGGCGCTCTCGTTCCAGTCGGTGATCAGCCCGCGCGAGTCGATCGCCACGTAGGCCTCGTTCATCGCGTCGATCATCAGCTGGCGGCGGTCCTCGGCGAGCGCCTGAGCACGCTCGGCCCGCCTGCGGTCGGTGATGTCCTGGGAGACGGCCATCCCGCCGACGATCCTGCCGTCCTCGCGGACCGGCACCACCCGCAGCCAGTAGTCCCTACCGTCGCGCACAGAGACGTATTCCAGCGAGCGACTCTCCCCTTCGAGCGCCGCCGCGTAGTGGCCGGCGAGAACCTCGCCCTGCTCCCCCGAGACGACCTCCTCGAGACGGCGCCCCTGAGCCTCGGGGGGATCGCCGCCTCCGCCGGCAACGACGAGCCGCAACCGCAGCGAATGGTCGAACAGGGTGACCGAGGTCTGCGGGAGGTGCTCGAGCAGGCTCCGGTAGCGCCGCTCGGCCGCTCGGGCGCGGACCAGGACGACCGACAGCAGCACGATGCTGACGGCGGCGGCGACGACTGCGATCGCTAGCACCCAACCCTCCGTTCCGGTGCCGACAGGCGGGCGCCGCGGTCGTCTCCGCGCGTCCCGGGATCCGCCATCATCATCTCAAACCGCCACCGTCAAGCGCCGAAGACGATCTCCTCGACCGCCGATGTCGTCGGCTCGCAGCCCCTCACCGGCGGGGCCTTGCCGAGCGCGGTGTCGGGGTCCTTGAGGCCGTGGCCGGTGAGCACGCAGACGACCGACTCGGGCGCTGGGCCCCCGTCCGCGGTGGGCATGCCGTAGGCGAGCAGACCGGCGACCGAGGCGGCGGAGGCCGGCTCGCAGAAGACGCCCTCGGCGGTGGCGAGATAGCGGTAGGCGTCGAGGATCTGCTCGTCGGAGACGGCCGCCACCCGCCCCCGCGAGGCCGTGAAGGCGTCCATCGCCTCTTCCCAGCGAGCGGGGTTGCCGATCCTGATCGCCGAGGCGACCGTCTCCGGCGAGGCGACGGGCTCGCCGCGAACGAGTGGCGCCGCGCCCTCGGCCTGAAAGCCGTAGAGGATCGGCGCCTCGCCGTACTCGCCGAATCCCTTCCACCAGGCCGTCACGTTGCCGGCGTTGCCGACCGGTATGGCGAGGGCGGCCGGCGCCGCCCCGAGCTCGTCGCAGACCTCGAACGCCGCCGTCTTCTGTCCCTCGATCCGAAACGGGTTGACCGAGTTCACGAGCTCGATCGGGTGCGCCGCCGCGAGCTCGCGAACGATCCGCAGCGCGTCGTCGAAGTTCCCCCTCAGCGCCACCACCCGCGCTCCGTGCATCAGTGCCTGGGCGAGCTTGCCGATCGCGATCTTGCCCTCGGGGACGATCACGGCGCCGCGCAGACCGGCCCGGGCGGCGTAGGCGGCGGCGCTCGCGGCCGTATTGCCGGTCGACGCGCAGATCACCGCCTCGGCGCCGGCGGCGACCGCCCTGGAGACCGCGACCGTCATGCCCCGGTCCTTGAACGAGCCGGTCGGGTTCGCGCCCTCGAACTTGAGCAGGACCTCGGCGCCGACGCGCTCCGACAGGCGCGGGGCCGGGATCAGCGGCGTCGAGCCCTCGTTCAGCGAGACCACCGGGTCGTCGGGCCCGATCGGCAGGCGGTCCCGATAGCGCTCGATCACACCAGGCGCCACACGACACCGCCCGCATCGCCCGCGGCCATCAGACGTACTCCTTCTCGATCACGCGGATCGCCCGTGGCGCGCCGCGCATGAACTCGAGGCCGCTGATCTGCTCGACAGCGGCGTAGAAGCTCGCCTCCGGAGCCCGGTGCAGGACCATCACCAGGCGGGCCTCGTCGCCGAGCCCGTGCTGGACGACGCTCTTGACCGAGAGCCGATTGCGCCCGAGCACCTCGGCGACCGCGGCGAGGACGCCCGGTCGGTCGGCCACCTCGAGGTGCAGGTAGAAGGAGGACTCGAGATCCCCCCGGACCTCGAGCTCGGCTCCCGGCACGTGGACCGGCGCCTCGCCGGCCAGGATCGAGACGACGTCACCGAGCACCGCGGAGGCGGTCTCGGTTCCGCCGGCGCCCGGCCCCGACATCGTGATCTCGGTGATCGCAGGGGCCTCGACCGTGATCGCGTTGAACGGGCCCTCGACCGGGGCCAGGGGGTGACCGCGATAGAGAAAGCAGGGAAAGACCCGCACGCTGATCGCCTCGGCGTGCCGCTCCGCGACGCCCAGCAGCTTCAGTGATAACCCGAGCTCGCGGGCATAGGCGATGTCCTCGGGCTGGATCGTCTCGATCCCCTCGAAGGCGACGTCGTCGAGCTCGACCGGGGTGTCGAAGGCGAGGCGGGCGAGGATCGCCATCTTCGCCGCGGCGTCGGCGCCGTTGACATCCTCGGTCGGGTCGGCCTCGGCGTAGCCGAGCTCCTGGGCGCGGGCGAGTACCTCCGCGTAGTCGGCCCCGGTTGCGGCCATCTCGCTGAGGATGAAGTTGGTCGTGCCGTTGACGATGCCCGAGATCCGCTCGATCTCGAGCGCGCCGAGGCTCTCCTGGACGACCCTGATCACGGGAATCGCGCCGGCGACGGCGGCCTCGAAGCGCAGCTGCACGCCGGCATCGCGCGCCGCGGAGAACAACTCGCCCCCATGTTGGGCGATCAACTGCTTGTTGGCCGTGACGACCGGGCGACCGGCGGCGAGCGCGGCGAGCACGTACTCGCGCGCCGGCTCGATCCCGCCGATCAGCTCGACGATCAGATCCGAGGCGGCGAGGATCTCCCCGAAGTCCCCCTCGCCGCGGCGCAGGACGCCGCTCAGCTGCGGCCGGCGCCCGGTCATCGCCTCGACCGCCGACGCGCGTTCGTCGAGCAGCACGGCAAAGGCGCCCCCGACCGTGCCGCGGCCGAGCAGCCCGATTCGCGCCGGCTCAGACATCCCGGCCCAGCAGGTCGTCCCAGGTCTCGCGCCGCACCACGACCTCGGCCCGCCCGTCCTCGCAGAAGACCACCGGCGGTCTCGGGACGCCGTTGTAGTTGTTGGCCATCGCGTAACCGTAGGCGCCCGTCGCCGGGGTCGCGAGCACGTCGCCGACGGCTGGGTCGGCGAGCATCACGTCGCGGACGAGCACATCGCCCGACTCGCAGTGCATCCCCGCGACCGTCGCCTCGCGGTCGGCGGCGGCGGCCGGACGGTCGGCGATCACGGCCTCGTAGCCGGCGTCGTAGAGCATCGGCCGGAGATTGTCCGACATGCCGCCGTCGACTGCGACGTAGGTGCGGATGCCGGGGATCTCCTTCACGGTCCCGACCCGGTAGATCGTCAGGCCGGCATTGCCGACGAGCGAGCGGCCGGGCTCGATCAGGATCCGCGGGGCTCGATCGAACAGCCGCCTGATCCCCTCGACCTTGACGTCCACGTAGCGCTCGATCGGCGGCGGCTGGTCGTCGGCCGCGTAGGCGATGCCGAGGCCGCCGCCGACGTTGATGATCTCGGGGTCCAGGTCGCGGGCGAAGTCGGCCATCGCCTCGATCGCCTTCAGGTAGGGCGCCAGCTCGAAGATCTGCGAGCCGATATGGGCGTGCAGGCCGACGAGCTCGAGGTTCCCGGACGCGTCAACGGCGTCGACCGCCCTGGCGGCGAGCCCGTCGAACAGGCCGAAGCCGAACTTCGAGTCGAGCTGGCCGGTCTGCACGTAGGAGTGCGTCGAGGGCTTGATCCCGGGGGTCAGCCTGATCAGGACCCGCTGCGGCCGGTCGAGCAGCGCGTCGGCGCGGGCGATCTCGTCGAAGGAGTCGAGCACGAGGTGGCCGACGCCCGACTCGAACGCGTAGCGCAGCTCCGCCTCGGTCTTGTTGTTGCCGTGCATGTAGATCCGCTCGGGATCGAAGCCGGCGCGCAGGGCCATGTGCAACTCGCCGCCGGAGGCGACGTCGACGGAGAGGCCCTGCTCCCGGCAGATCCGGTAGATCGCGGTGATCGGCGCGGCCTTGCTCGCGAACAGCACCTCGAAGGAGTCGGTCTGCGCCGCAAGCGCATCGACGTAGGCCCGCGCCCGCGCCCGGATGTCCGCGGGCGCATAGACGTAGGCGGGGGTCCCGAACTCGGCCGCAACCTCGACCAGGTCGCAGCCCCCGACCTCGAGCCGGCCGGCCCGATTGACCCTGCTGCCCAGCGGGTACACGGGCGAGCCCGCGACCGGGTCGACGTCGCTGCGCTTGGCGTGAGCCTCGTTCATCGCCGGTCATTCTCACAGCAGCCCGGGCGCTCCCGCCCCGTCGCCCTCGGCTACGGTCGTCGGGGATGCGACTCCCGACTCCGAGGCAACCCGACCAACGCGGCAGCCACGACGGCCGTCCCTACTGGCTTTGGCTGCCGGAGTCCGAGCCCCCGTGGCCGGCGATGGTGGTCATCCACGGGGCCGGCTCGGCGAAGGAGAACCACGCCGACTTCGCCCGGCTCTGCGCTGCCTCGGGGTGGGCGGCGGTCTGCTTCGACCAGCGCGGCCACGGCGACAGCGAGGACGTGATGGGTCCCGCCGCACTGGGTGACGTCAGCCGAATCGCCGGCATGCTGGCCGCGATCGAGGGGGTCGACCCGGGCCGGATCTGCGTTCGCGGATCGAGCATGGGCGGATACCTGGCGATCCACGCTGCCGCGACCAGCGACCTCGTCCGAGGGGCGATCGCGATCTGCCCGGCGACCGAGGAGGGCCTGAGGCGGGCACTGCGAAGCGGCGAGCTGGAGATGCGCGCCGACGTCGGGGCACTCGATGCCTGGCTCGCCGAGCACGACCTCCGCGAGGCGGTGCGCGGGGTCTCGCCGAAGCCGCTGATCCTCCTTCACGCTCGCGGCGACGAGCGCGTCCCCTACACGGAGTCCGAGCGGCTCTACGCCGAGGCGGGCGAGCCTCGGCGACTGATCGTCGTGCCCGGGGGGCACCACCGCTCGGTCCAGCACGATCCCGAGCTCCAGGCGGTGGCGTTGCGCTGGCTCGAGCGAGAGCTGGATCGCCGGCCCTGAGCCTCCGGCGGGCGCGGGCCGGCTAGAGGTAGCCGCTCGGGTCGACGGGAACCCCGTTTACCCGGACCTCGAAGTGCAGGTGATCGCCGAAGCAGCTGCCGGTGCAGCCGACGTAGCCGATCACATCGCCCTGGCTGACGCTGCCCGAGGTGATCGCGAAGCTGGACTGATGGGCGTAGCAGGTGGAGAGCCCGCCGCCGTGGTTTATGCAGGTGTAGTTGCCGTAGCCGCCGTAGGGAGCGGCGAGCGCGATCACGCCGCTCTTCGCCGCGCGGATCGGCGTGCCGGCGGGGACGGCGATGTCGACGCCGGCGTGCAGACGCCCCCAGCGCGGGCCGAACGGGGAGACGACCGGTCCGTTGACGGGCCAGATCATGCCGCTGCCGCCACCCTGGATCGGGCCCGCGGGCAGCGTCGTCGGCGCGTCCGGCGAGTCGGCCGCGGCCGCGGCCGCGAGCTGCGCCTGGATGTCGCCCTCGATGTCCTCGATGTCGCCCTCGAGCCGATCGATGTGCCCCTTGACCTGGCTCAGGGCCTGCTGGCTGTCGCTGCGGGCAGCCGAGAGCTGGCTCTCGCGACCCTCGAGTGCGGACCTGGTGCGCGCCAGCTCGGCCTGCTTCGCGGCGATCGAGTCGCGGACGGCGGTGATCCGCTCGACCGTCTCGCGAGTGTCGTTCCTGAGCTCGCGGACGCGGCCGACGATGTCGGAGTCCTGGCTCTCGATCCGCTGCAGGTACTCGTACTGCTCGAGCACCTCGTCGAAGCCGTCCGACTCGAGCAGGACGGTCAGCGCGTCGGGCTCCTCGCTCTTGTAGATCGCGACGAGTCGCTCGCGCAGGATCCGGGTTGTCCGCTCCAGCCGTTCACGGAGAAGCTTCAGGTTGCGCTCCTCGACCCGCAGCCGCTCCTCGGCCTCGTCGAGCTCGGCCTGGACCTTGGCCTCCCGGTTGCGGAGCGCCGCGACCTCGCCGGTGAGCCGATCGATCCTCTTGCTGTAGCCGCTGATCTCGGTGGTCAGCAGGCCCTTGTCGTCATGAGCCGAGTCGAGCTTCGCCTGCTTCTCGTCGAGCTTGCCCTGGAGGTCCTGCGCCGGCGCGGCGACGGTGCCGGCGAGCAGCACGGCCACGGCGAGCGGACCGGCGAGAAGCAGGCGTTTGCTCGAGCGGCTGACGCGCCCGCGGGTAGTGGTCAGGAGGGATCCCATCGACGGCACCGAAGACGGGCACAGTAGCAGTGCCGCCACGATTGCGAGCGTTCCTTAACATAAAGTCCTGCTTCTGCAACCGAATTTGCAGGGAAAACCGCACGAGCCGCTCCGCAAGCGCGGGTTCTTGAGCGTCGCGCAAGCGCGGCGACGCGCGCAGCCGCCGCCTAGGCCAGGGCGGGACTGGGCTCGGCCGGCCCCGGGGCCGGCTCGCCTGCCTGCCGCTCGGCCGCGGCCAGCGCGCGCTGGGCCTCCTCGAGCCGCTCGCGGTACTCGGCCACCTGCATCCGCGAGATGACCAGCCGCTGCACCTGGGCGGTGCCCTCGAACAGCTGGTAGATCTTGGCGTCGCGGAACCACTTCTCGAGCGGTGAGCTCCAGGCCGCAGGCCCGACGAGATCGATCAGGGTCGTCGTCGCCCACATCGCCACGTCGCCGGCCTTCAGCTTCGACATCGAGCCCTGGCCGCCTGACATCGGCACTCCGGCCCGCCCCATCCACGAGGCCCGCTGGACCAGCAGCCGCGCGGCCTCGATCTCGGTCGCGACCTCGGCCAGCACCTGCTGGACCCGCTGCCGCTCGTGCAGCGGCCGGCCGGCGGTCGAGCTCTCGTCGATCCACTGCTCAACCGGATCGCTGCTCACCCCCGACCCCAGCAGGTAGCCCAGGGTCCACTCGTAGGCCGCCTGGGCGATGCCGAGCGCCGAGGCCCCGACCGAGGGCCGCGTGATCTCGAACGTCGCGAGCGCGTTCGACGCCCGGCCGCTGGACTCGCCGGAGCGGGCGCGCTCGAGCTTCTTCTCGAGCTTCTCGATCCCGCCGAGCAGGTTCTCGACCGGGATCCGGCACTCCTCGAAGATCAGCTCCGACGTCTGCGACGCGCGGATCCCGAGCTTGCTCTCCTTCTTGCCCATCTGCAGGCCGGGGGTGCCCTTGGGGACGACGAACGAGGCCTGGCCGCGGTGCCCGAGCTCGGGATCGACGGTCGCGACCACGACGTTCACATCGGCAAGCCCGCCGTTGGTGATGAAGACCTTGGTGCCGTTCAGCACCCACTCGTCGCCGTCGCGGACCGCCGTCGTCCGCAGGCTCTTGACGTCGGAGCCGGCCTGGGGCTCGGTCACGGCGTAGGCGCCGAGCTTGAGCTCGCCACCGATGCCGAGGCACTCCGGCACCCACTGCGCGATCTGCTCGGGGGTGCCGGAAGCGGCCACGCCCGCCGCGGCGAGCGTCGAGCCGGTGATCGAGAGCGCGATCCCGGCGCAGCCCCAGTGCAGCTCCTCTGCGTAGATCGGCCCCATCTGGCCCTCCGGGTCGGTGGTCGTCAACTGGACCGCCTCGAGGCCCGCAATCCCCTGGCGGTGGGCCTCCCTCATGACCTCCCAAGGAACGCTCTCCTCGGCATCGTGGATCGGGGCCGCGGGCCGAATCACATCCGCGGCGAAGGCGCGACAGCGGGCCTTCCACTCACGCTGCTCATCAGTCAGTGCGAAGTTCATGCCGGTGCCTCCGATCGGGCCCCGGACCGCTTCGAACCGGTGCCCCCCGTTGATTGACTGGTCAGTCAGCCAGTGTATTCGGTTCGCGGCGGAAATGCCGGGTCCGCGGTGCGCAAGACTTCGGCCCGTGGCGAGAAGGATCAACCTGCCTCGCCCTCGATGGCGGGGGTGGCGAGGCAAGCGTGGCGGCGCGGACGAGAGCGCTCCGCAGCCGCCTGCGCCCTCCGCCCCGCCGGCACCCACGGCCGGTGCGTCGGCAGCGTCGCCGCCGGGGCCCGCGCCGGGCGCTGCGCAGCCCGGGCCCGGCGCGGCGCCGGCTGCGTCCGGGCCTGCGGCCGCCGCGCCGGAGGCCGCGGCCGGGCAGCCCAGCGCCGAGCCGCAGGCCCCGCCGACCGAGGCCGCCCCGCCCTCCCGCTTCGAGGGCCTCCTCGACGACCCGCGACGGCCGCTGGCGGCAGCCGCCGCCGGGCTGATCGCCGTCGCCGCCGGGATCGGCATCGGCTATGCGCTGTTCTCGGACGGCGGTGATCAGAGGGTCCAGCTGCCCGCGGTCGCACCGACCGTCGTGCTCGACGAGCTGCCCGAGCCCGACCCGGTCGACGAGGTCGGGCCGCGGACGGTCGCAACCCAGAACACGACCCGGATCGCGGGAGTCGACCCGACCGCCGATGCGGCCGGTGTCGCGCTCGCCTCCTATCCGCCGGCCGCCGAGCGGGACCGGGCGCGGGTCGCGGTGCTGGCGCCGGCCGACTCCTGGCAGTCGGCGCTCGCCGCCGGCTCGCTCGCCGCCGATCCGATCGGCGCGCCGATCCTGCTCGGCGCGTCCGACGAGATACCCGGCTTCACCGCCGAGGCGCTGGCGGCGCTCAGCCCAAGGGGCCTGAAGCGGATCGGCGGCGTCAACGCGGTCGCGATCGGTGATGTGGCCACCCCGGAGGACCTGAACACGCTCGGCCTGCCCGGGGGCGATCCGGCCGAGGTCGCAAAGCAGGTCGACCGCCTGCGCCGTCGCCTCGGGGGCCGGGCGGAGCCCGCCCACATCGTCGTCGCCTCCTCCGAGCAGGCGCCGTTCGCGATGCCGGCAGCGGCCTGGGCGGCGCGCTCCGGTGATCCGATCGTCTTCGCCGACGGCGACCAGGTCCCCGACGCGACGATCGACGTGATCGAGCAGTACCCCGACGCCGGGGTCTACGTCCTCGGTCCTGAGTCGGTGATCGGCAAGGGCGCGCTGCGAGAGCTCGAGAAGGTCGCGGGTCGCGCGATTCGGGTTGGCGCCGAGGACCCGGTCTCGAACGCGATCGAGTTCGCCCGCTTCGTCGACGGAGACTTTGGCTGGAACATCATCGATCCCGGGCACGGCTTCGTGATCGCCAACACCGGCCGGCCGGCGGACGTGGCGGCGGCCGCCCCGCTCGCGGCGGGTGGCAAGCCGGGACCGCTGCTGCTGACCGACTCCGCCGATCAGATGCCGGATGCGCTCGGGGCGTTTCTCCTCGACACGAAGCCGGGCTTCGTCGACGATCCGACCCGCGCCGTCTACAACCACGCCTGGCTGCTTGGCGACTCCACTGCGATCTCGCCCGAGCTCCAGGCGGAGATCGATCGACTGACCGAGCTCGAGCAGATCGCGCGGGGCGCCGGCAACGAGATCCTCGGCGGCGTAGGCAGCGCTCCCGAGCCCGAGGTCTCCCCCAAGGATCGCTGAGCGACCGGCTAGGCTGCGGCTCGCGATGAGCGAAGCAGAGCGCGCCGACCGTCTCGATCCGGCCCGACCGATCACGGTCGAGGACATCCGCGCATTGGTCGGACCGGCAACCCCGCACTTCGCCCTCCAGATACGCAACCGAATCGAGCGCCTGATCAGCGGGCTGCCGACCGACGACCCGGCGCGTATCGAGGGGGAGATCCAGGTCAGGCGCCTGACCGAGCTCGCCGACAACAGCGGCGATCCGCGCGGTCCCGGCCCGGGCAGCCCGCTGTAGGGCTGCCCGAGTCCCGGGCCGAGGGTCGGGAGGCCGGCGTGCGGCGCTAGGTTGTCGGCATCAAGGAGCTGGCTCCAGAGGTCTTTCAGCTGCGCGGGTTCAACAACGCGATCAACGTCTACCTGGTCGGTGACGTGCTGATCGACGCAGCGACGAAGCTGGCCGGGCGCCGGATCCTCGGCGAGATCGAGGACCGGCCGCTGTCGCTCGTCGCGCTCACCCACTGCCACCCCGACCACCAGGGAGTGGCGAAGCACGTCTGCGAGGCCCGCGGCGTGCCGCTCGCCTGCCACGAGGCCGACGTCGCCGCGATGGAGGGGCGCGCGCCGGTGCAGCCGGCGCACACCGGTCACCCGGTCAACCGGCTGATCGCGCGCTTCTGGGAGGGCCCGCCCCATCCGGTCGGTCGCGTGCTCACCGAGGGTGACGAGGTGGCGGGGTTCCGTGTCATCCACGCCCCCGGCCACTCCCCTGGGGAGGTCGTCTACTTCCGGGCCTCCGACGGAGTCGCGATCTGCGGTGATGTGGTCAACAACGTCGACTTCCTCACGGGCAGGACCCGCGTCGGCGAGCCGCCGGACCTGTTCACCCTCGACCCCGAGCAGAACCGACGCTCGATCCGCATGCTGCTGCAGCTCGAGCCGAGCCTCGTCTGCCCCGGCCACGGGCCGCCGTTCCGGGACATGAGCGGGCTCGAGGCCCTGGTCGCCGGCTTCGACTGAGGCCGAGCCTCGCGGCCGGCTCAGACGCGCTCGATCAGCGTCCCGGTTCCGAGCCCCCCGCCGCAGCACATCGTGACCAGGCCGGTCCGCCCCTCGGAACGCTCGAGCTCGTGCAGCAGCGTCGTCATCAGCCGGGCGCCGGTCGAACCGAGCGGGTGGCCGAGCGCGATCGCGCCCCCGTTGACGTTGACGCGGTCCATGTCCGGACGGTGCTCCCGATACCAGGCGGCGACCACCGAGGCGAACGCCTCGTTGATCTCGATCAGGTCGATGTCCTCGATGCCGATGCCGTTGCGGTCGAGGATCCTCTGGGTGGCGGGAATCGGGCCGGTCAGCATCAGCACCGGATCGACGCCGACCGTCGTCTGATCGACGATTCGCGCGCGCGGCGTGACGCCGAGCGCGTCGGCCTTCTCGGCGCTCATCAGGAGCACCGCGGCAGCGCCGTCGGAGATCTGGGACGAGTTGCCGGCGGTGATCTTCCCGTCGGGCTTGAACGCGGGCTTGAGCTCGCTCAGCGCCTCGATGCTCGTCCCCGGACGAATCCCCTGGTCGGTCACATGGGTATCGCCGTTGACCTGCATCGGCACGATCTCACGCTCGAACCGGCCCTCCTCGGTGGCTCGTTGGGCGAGCTGGTGGGAGCGCACGCTGAGCTCATCGAGCTCGGAGCGGGGAATCTCCCACCGGTCGGCGATCATCTCCGCGGAGATCCCCTGCGGCACGAGGTCGAAGCGCTCGGTCAGCCCCTCCGAGAACGCCATGCCGTGCTCCTGCATGACCGAGAACCCGTCGGCGAAGGAGATGTGGCCCATGTGCTCGACGCCGCCGCCGATCGCGACGTCGTGCACGCCCGATGCAATCAGCGCCGCGGCGAAGTTGATCCCCTGCTGGGCCGAGCCGCACTGGCGGTCGACCGTGGTCGCCGCGGTCTCGATCGGCAGGCCGGCCTCCAGCCAGGCGTTGCGGGTGATGTTCATCCCCTGCTCGCCGAACTGCTGGACGCAGCCGCCGACGACGTCCTCGACCTCGGAGGCGTCGATCCCTGCCCGCTCGACCACCTCCTTGAAGACCTTGGCCAGGAGCGTCGAGGGGTGCGTGTCCTTGTAGTAGCCCTTCTCCTCGTGACCGCGGCCGACCGGGGTCCGGACCGCCTCGACGATCACGACCTCGCGGCCGCCGAACTTGCCCTCGCTCATCTCAAGACCCTCCTTGCTGCGCCTGCTCGAACAGGCGAGCGACGATAGCCGATCTGGCTCCGCGAGCCGGGGTGTTTCCGGCCAGTTCTGGATCGCCGTGAGCTCGGCCCTCGGGAGGTTCGTGCCGAGGGCGCCACGCGCCCATCAGGCCGTGCGTGATAGGACGGGTCCCGGTGAGCACCCCGGATACCTACCTCAGCCCTGCGGTCGCGGGGAGCGGCGCGATCGCTGTCGGCCTCGCTGCGACGGCGACCAGGATCGGCGAGGTGCGCGTCCTCGCTCGGAGCGACTCCTCGGCCTGGCGCGCCGAGGAGCGCGGCGAGGCACTCTGCAAGAAGGTCGAGGGCGGCGATCCACGGGCGCTCCGAGTGACGACCGACCCCGCCGACCTGGTCGGCTGCGACCTGATCGTCGAGGCGATCGCCGAGCAGCCGGACGCGAAGGTGGAGCTGCACGCGATGCTCGCCTCGCTCTGCCCCGATGCCGATCTGGCGACGACGACGTCGTCGCTCGGAATCGCCGCGCTCGCCGAGCGGGCCGGGACCGCGGAGCGCTTCTTCGGGCTGCACGTCTTCAACCCGGTGACGAGGATGGAGCTGATCGAGCTCTGCCTCCCGGACGGGCTCGCCGAAGGCGTCGCCGACCGCGCCCGCGGCTTCTGCGAGGCGCTCGGCAAGCGCGCGGTAGAGGTGCCCGACCAACCGGGATTCGTCGTCAACCGCCTGCTCTTTCCGCTGCTCTTCGACGCGGTCCGGATGCTCGAGCGCACCGGCCTGGCGGCGGACGACATCGACGCCTGCATGACGCTGGGGGCCGGTCACCCGATGGGGCCGCTGCGGCTCCTGGACTTCGTCGGCATCGACGTCGCCGCCGCGATCGGCGAGAGCCTCTACGCGGACACCGGCGACGCCGCCCACGAGACCCCGGGCAGGCTCACCAAGATGATCGGAGAGGGCAGGCTCGGCAGCAAGTCGGGCGAGGGCTTCTACAGCTACTGACTGCCCCGGGCGCCGCCGGGGCTCAGCTCGAGCGCGCCGCCTTGCGCCGATTCGGAGGCGGCTCCTCGAGCTCGGGGCGGTGGTGCGCGCGGCGTCCGCAGAGGTCCCAGACGACGTCGGCCTCCGAGACGCCCTGCTGACCCGCCCTCGCGGTGATCTCCGCCCACGGGAGCTCCGCGTCCGGGAGCTCGTCCCAGCGGGCCAGCTCGAGCGCCGCGAGCGCCCGCGAGAGGGCCGGACCGAGGCGATCCTCGGAGTGCAGCAGCGCCTTCAGGACTTCGCGCTGCCTGTCGCTGAGCCGGACCACCCACATCGGCGCCACCTTCCCCTCGCGGAATCGTCGCAACGCTACGCGCGGCGACGGACGGAAGCCGATCCCCGATCGGGGCTGCGGGTCCGCAGACCCAGGGCAGACCGAGCGGCGTTCAGCTACCGGGGAGGTCGGGCTCGACGGCCTGCTCCACAGCCTCGCCGCTGGGGCCGAGCTGGTGAATGCGCAGCGCGACGATCCTGTTGTCGCGCACGGACTCGACCCGGATCGTGTGCCGATCGCCGCGGATCGTGTCGCCGCGCTTCGGGAGGCGCCCGAGCTCGCTGAACACGTAGCCGCCGATCGAGTTGTAGGCGTCGGTCTCGACCGCGAGCTCGATCCCCGCATCCTCGAGGTCACCGAGCGAGACGTGGCCGCGCACGTACCAATCGCCGTCGGCCAGCCGACGGACCGAGTCGCCGCGGGGGTCGGTCTCGTCCTCGATCTCGCCGACCACCTCCTCGAGGATGTCCTCGATCGTCGCGATCCCGACGGTTCGGCCGTACTCGTCGACGACGACCGCCATCGAGCTGCGCTGGCGCTGCAACTCGGCCAGGAGGTCGTCGAGCGGCTTCGTCTCGGGCACGATCGGGGCCTCGCGGATCGCGGGCTCGATCGACGCGTCCGCTCCGGCGCTCATGTAGAGCCGCGCGATCGAGTTGTTGTGGACCAGGCCGCGTACGCGGTCCGGGTTGTCGTCCTCGATCGCGACCAGCCGCGTGTGGCCGGAGGAGACACAGCGCTTGAGCGCGTCCTCGACCGTGTCGGAGGAATCGACGGTGATCACGGCGGGGATCGGCGTCATCACCTCGCGGGCCTCCTGCTCATGGAGGTGGAAGACGCCGGAGAGCATCGTCGCCTCGTTCTCCTCGATGTCGCCCTGGCTCCCGGACGTGAGGATCAGCGAGCGCAGGTCGTCGGCGTCGTGGTGCTCCTCGATGCGCTCGGGGTCGACGCCGAACAGCCGCACCATCGCGTTCGAGGCCACCGACAGACCCCACGTGAACGGGGCAGAGATCACCCGGAAGGCATGCAGCGGCGGCGCCACCAGGCGCGAGGTGCCCTCGGCGCGGTTGATCGCGACCATCTTCGGCACCTGCTCGCCGACGGTGATGTGCAGGACGGTGGCGATCGTGAACGCCAGCGCGATCGAGATGCCGATCGCGGCGCCTTCGCCCAACGGTCCCTCGAGCAGCGGCTCGAGCAGCGCCGCGATCGCGGGCTCGCCGAGAAAGCCGATGCCGAGGGAGGCCATCGTGATCCCGAGCTGGCAGGCAGCCAGATAGCGGTCGATCTGATCGAGTTGGCTGAGCACCGTGTCGGCGCCCCGGGCGCCCTCGGCTGCCAGCGCCTCGATCCGCCCGCGGCGGGTTCGGACCAGAGCGAACTCAGCGGCGACGAAGAAGCCGTTGAGCAGCACGAGGGCGAGCAGCGCAACTAGCGCCAGAGCGGTCACTGTCCCGCCGATCGCCAGGGAGAAGTGCCGGCCGGAGGCCGCTTGTTCACTCGCACTCTCCCGCTCCTAGGGGGAGGGCCAAGCCGGTACTTCGAGGGCGGTCGTCGTCTTCCATCGGGTCGACGGCCGAAGGCTATCAGCGCCGCCGCGGGCCCAATCGCCGAGCCGCCGAGGGATCGGGGCCCGATGGCGGCGCCCCGGCGGGCCGCGCGCAGTACCGTCCGTCCGTGGACCAGAGCGAGACTCCCTACCTCGACGCCCTTCGCGAGCGGGCGTTGAGCGACCCGGGCCTGTTCCACATCCCCGGTCACAAGGGCGGGCGCGGCGCGGATCCGCGTCTGCGGGCGGCGGTCGGCGAAGCTGCCCTGATGCTGGACCTGCCCGCGGGCCTCGCGGGTGTCGACATCGGCCCCGACCCGCTGAGCACCCCCTTCTACCAGGCGCAGCAGCTCGCGGCGGACGCCTGGGGTGCGCAGCGCAGCTGGTTTCTGGTCAACGGCGCCTCCGGTGGCAACCACGCGATCTGCATGACGATCGCGCATCTCGGAGAGACGGCGATCGTCCAGCGCAACGTGCACTCATCGGTGATCGACGGCCTGGTCCTCTCCGGCACATCGCCGCGGTTCGTGGCGCCGGAGCTCGACACCGGGATGGGCGTCGCCCACTGCCTGACGGGGGACGCGCTCGAACGTTCGCTCGACGAGCACCCCGAGGCGGTCGCCGTGCTGATCGTCTCACCGACCTACTTCGGCGCGGTGGCCGATGTCGGCCGGCTGGCGGAGCTCGCTCACGCGCGCGGCATCCCGCTGATCGTCGACGAGTCCTGGGGGGCCCATCTCGCCTTCTCCCCGGCGCTGCCGGAGAACGCCCTCGCCCGCGGCGCCGACCTGGTGCTGAACTCGGTCCACAAGCTCGGCGGTAGCCTGACCCAGTCGGCGATTCTGCACCTCGGCTCCGATCTCGTCGACGAGCGGATCATCGACCGCTCGGTGACGCTCGTCGAATCGACGAGCCCCAGCGGCCTGCTGACCGCCTCGCTCGACGCCGCCCGCAGCCAGAACGCCGTCCACGGCGAGCAGCTCGCCGAGGAGACGATCCGCTCACTCGCCGAGCTGCGCGATCAGGTCCGGGAGATCGACGGCCTCGACGTGCTCGACGAGCGGATCGCCGAGCACCCGAGCGTCTATGCCTGGGACCCGCTGCGACTCACCGTCGACGTCCGCGGCAGCGGTGCCACCGGCCACCAGATCGCGCGGCTGATGCAGGACCGACACAACATCTGGCTCGAGCTCTACGCGGAGAACGTGATCGTCGCCGTCTTCGGTCTCGGCGAGGCGGTCGCCGAGACCGGCTCGCGCCTGCTCGAGGGGCTCGAGGACGCCATCGCGACGCTCGGCGCCACCGGCGACGCCCACGGCGGCCAGTTCGCGCCGCCGCCGCCCTGGGGCCCGACCGAGGTGACCCCGCGCGCGGCGTTCCTCGGCCGCCAGGAGATCGTCGGCTTCGACGCCGCCGAGGGACGGATCGCAGCCGAGTCCCTGGCCGCCTATCCGCCCGGCGTGCCCAACGTGCTGCCCGGCGAGCGCCTGACCCGCGAGACGCTCGACTACATCGCCGACTCGCTCGCCCACGGCGGCCAGGTCCGCGGCGCCAGCGACCGCAGCCTGCGGACGATCCGGGTGGTGATCGAGTGAGCGATGCGGCCACGACCCCGCCGTGGGGCGCCGACTCCGAGTACGGGCGACTGCATGACGTGCTGCTGTGTCCGCCCGACAACTTCGAGTGGCGGCGGACCAGCGTGATCTCGAAGGCGACGCTCGACAGCGGCCGCCGGTTCGAGCCGGAGACCGCGCTGGGCCAGCATCGGGAGATGGTCGCCGCCTATGAGCAGGCCGGGGTCGAGGTGCACTACCTGGAGCCCGATCCGCACCTGCCCTACCAGGTGTTCGCCCGCGACTCCAGCGTCGCCACCCCGGCGGGACCGGTGGTCAGCCAGCTCGCCCAGCCCTGGCGGCGCGGTGAGTACGCAGCGGTGATCGAGTTCTACGAGCGCACCGGAGTCCCGATCCACTCGTTGATCACCGCGGGGACGCTCGAGGGCGGCGACGTGATCATCGTCGAGCCCGGCAAGGTGCTGATCGGCAACGGCGAGGAGCGCACCGACACCGCCGGTGCCGCCCAGCTCGCCGCGATCTTCGAGGAGTTCGACTGGGAGGCCCGGATCGAGCCGATCCCAGGCCACTTCGTCCACATCGACGTGCTCGTCTCGATTCTCGCCCCCAAGCTTGCGGCCGTGTGCGTCGAGGCGGCCAGCGGCGGGCTCGTCCGCTGGCTCGATGCGGCCGGCTTCGAGATCATCGAGGTCAGCGTCGAGGACGCGTTCGGTCTCGGCGTCAACGCGATCTCGCTCGGCGAGGACCGGGTGATCTCGACCCGGCGCTCGGAGGACCTCAACGCGCAGCTCCGGGCCCGCGGGCTCGAGGTGCTCGATCCCGACCTCGAGATGTTCACGCTCGGCGGTGGCGGCGCCCACTGCCTCGCCCAGGCGCTGCGGCGGGAACGGCTCGCCGCCTAGCGCGATCGTGACGGCCGGGCCCCCGATCGACGCCGGCGCCGTGGTCGCCGACCTGCGTGAGCTCGACCGGCTGACCGGCGGCCCGGCGGGAGCCCGGCGGGTCTGCTGGGGCGAGGAGTGGCGGCTGGCCCGGGAGTGGCTCGGCGGCAAGCTCGCCGAGATCGGAATCGAGCCCGACCGCGACGAGGCCGGAAACCTCTGGGCCTACCTCGAGGGCGAGCGCGAGCCTGCGCTCGCGCTCGGCTCCCATCTCGACTCGGTTCCGGCGGGAGGCTGGCTCGACGGCGCCCTCGGCGTCGCCGCCGCCCTCGGCGTGCTTCGGGCCTGGGCCGGCAACGGACGGCGCCCGCCGCGAACCCTGGCGCTGCTCGATTGCGCCGACGAGGAGGGCGCGCGCTTCGGCCGCAGCCTGTTCGGCAGCTCGGCCCTGGCCGGCACCCTCGATCCGGATGCGCTCACGTCGCTGGTCGACGGCGACGGCCGTCCGATCGCAGAGGTGCTCGCCGGCAGCGGCGTCGCCCCGGAGCGGGCGCCGCTGGCGTCGCGGCGCCTCGAGCGGGTCGGCGGGTACCTCGAGCTCCACATCGAGCAGGGCCCGGTGCTCGAGTCCGAGGGGCTGCCCTGCGCCGCGGTCGCCGGCTGCGCCGGCGTCGAGCGCGAGCTGCTGACCTTCTCCGGGCAGGCCGGACACGCCGGGACGACGCCGATGGAAGCCCGTCGTGACGCCGGCCTCGCGGCAGCCGAGACGGCGCTCGCAGTGGAGCGCAGCGCGATCGGGGGCGGTGGGGTCGGGACCAGCGGCCTGCTCGAGCTCGATCCCGGGATCGTCACGGCCGTCCCCGGCGGCGCCCGGCTCTCGATCGACGTTCGCCACGCCGACGCCGACGCGCTCGCCCAGGTGCACGCGGAGATCCACGGCGCCGCCGAAGCTGCGGCGGAGCGGCGTCGTTGCTCGCTCGCGATCGAGCCGCTGTGGCGGATCGCGCCGATCGCGTTCGACCCGGGCCTGGTCTCGCTGGCCGCCGCGGCCTCCGCGAATGCGGGCGGGCGCGGTGAGCCGCTGACCAGCGGCGCGCTGCACGACGCGGCCGAGATCGCCCGCGTCGTGCCCGCTGCGATGATCTTCGCCGCCTCCGCACGAGGCCTCAGTCACACCAAGGAGGAGGACACCCGCGAGCCCGATCTGCTCGCGGCGATCGAGGCCTTCGCCGAGCTCGCCTCCGAGGCTGCCGCAGCCGACGCCTGATCTCGGACGCAACGCCCCCCGGACGCTCAGCCCCCGGGCTGCGAACCGGCCGTGAGCCCTCCCTCCACGGGGGGCTCGTCCTCGTCGTGAAGGATCGAGAGGATGATTCCAGCGGCGAAGATCCCGGCGACGATCGCGAGCGATGCGAGCGGGGAGATGTGGATCAGATCGGCCTGCTCGAGGATCAGCTTGACGGCGATCACGCCGAGCACCACGGCGATCGTCTGATCGAGGTACTCGAACTTCTCGATCAGGCGATCGACGAGCACGATCAGCGCCCGCAGGCCGAGCAGCGCGAAGACGTTCGCCGACCAGATGATGAAGCTGTCCCGGGTGATCGCGAAGGCGGCGGGGATCGAGTCGATCGCGAAGACGATGTCGGTGAACACGAGGCCGACGAAGCAGAGGAAGATCGGCGTCGTGTGCAGTGCCCCACCGCGCCGCACGAACCAGCGACCGCCGTGGGCGGTGGTGTCGACCGGAAAGACCCTGCGGACCGCGCGGATCATCAGGTTCCGCTCGACGTCGATCCCCTCCTCCATGCCGCGCCCGATGCGGATCGCGAGGATCAGCAGGCCGAGGGCGAGGATGTAGATCAGGAACTCGAAGCGCTCGAGCAGCTCGATCCCGCCGACGATCGCGACCCCCCGCAGGGCGAGGGCGAAGATGATCCCGAGGATGATCAGCCGGGGGCGATACTCCGGCGCGATCTGGAAGTAGCCGAACAGCAGCAGGAAGACGAAGACGTTGTCGATCGAGAGCGAGCGCTCGATCAGGTAGACGGTCGTGAACAGCACCGCCTGCTCGCCACTCTCCGCGAGCCAGAGGGCCAGCGCCGCGACCAGCGCCACCGCGACCCAGCCCAGCGACCAGTAGACGGCCTCCCGGAAGCTGGGCTCGCGACCGCCGCGGCCGAACAGCCTGAGGTCAACGAACGAGGCGACGGCGATCACACCCGCCAGCGAGAAGACCTCGATCGTCGTCGAATCGAGTTCCATGGGGATCGGGGAGCGTAGAGCAGACCCGTGATTAGATTGCCCGATGTCACTCTTTCCGAAGCTGGCCCCGCTGCCCCTGACCGTCGACTCCTACGAGCTGACCGCGCTCGACCGGACCTTCGAATCGGGGTTCGAGCGGCCCTCGACGCTGATCACCCTGCGCGGCGACGGCGAGGTCGGGCTCGGCGAGGACGTCGTCTACGACGACCTCGACCACATCGCGCACCGGGACGCGGGAGCGGTCAACGACTTCAGCGGCCCGGCCACGCTCGGTGAGTTCTGCGACCTGATCGGCGGGCTCGACCTGTTCGCCGCCGCCCCCCCGGTTCGCGACTTCTCTCGCCGCTACCGCCGCTGGGCCTACGAGAGCGCGGCGCTCGACCTCGCCCTGCGTCAGGCCGGCAAGGCGCTCCACGAGGTGCTGGGCCGGCCCCTGCGACCGCTCAACTTCGTCTGCTCGGTGCGGGCCAACCCGGCCGAGGAGGGGGACGCCGAGCACGTGCTCGAGCCGATCTCCTCGCGACTTGCGAAGTACCCCGGTACCCGGTTCAAGCTCGATCCGCAACCCGACTGGAGTGACGAGGTGATCGAGCGCCTGGTCTCCTCGGGGGCGGTCGACTCGCTCGATCTCAAGGGCTGCTACCAGGGCACCCCGGTCGACGTCGATGCCAGTCCCGAGTTCTACGAGCGGATGGCGACCGCCTTTCCCGATGCCTGGCTCGAGGATCCGGAGATGAACGAGGAGACGATCGCCGTATTGGAGCCGCACCGCGACCGGGTCACATGGGACGCCCCGATCCACTCGGTCGCCGACATCGAGAACCTCACCTGGAAGCCTCGGATCGTCAACGTCAAGCCCTCGAGGATCGGCGGGCTCGAGGACCTGTTCGCCGCCTACGCCTACTGCGAGCGAGAGGGAATCGGCGCCTACGGCGGCGGCCAGACCGAGCTCTCGGTGGGCCGCGACCAGATCCAGTACCTGGCGGCGATGATGCATCCGGACACGCCGAACGACGTGGCGCCGAGCGGCTACAACGAGACGAACGTCCCCGCCGGGCTGCCGACGAGCCCGCTCGAGCTGCTGCCGCGGAGCTCGGGGTTCGGCCTCCAGGACTGACGCATCGAGCACTATTCGGCTTGCCTAAGCCGTACGTCGGCCTGCCTAACTGACGATCTTCGCTAGCTTCGGGTCTCTCCCCAGACACCGACAGGAGCTGAAATCGATGCCAGACAAGTCCTTTGCCGAGCTGCTCAACGAGCAGGTCGGAAACGAGTTCGGAGCCCACCAGCAGTACGTGGCGATCGCCGTCCACTACGACGCAGAGACGCTTCCGAGGCTCGCGGCGTTCTACTACCGCCAGGCGATCGAGGAGCGCAACCACGCGATGATGATCGTCCAATACCTGCTCGATGCCGACCACCCGGTGGTGATGCCCGGAGTCGAACCGCCGCAGACCGAGTTCAGCGACATCGTCGCCCCCGCGCAGCTCGCGCTCGACCAGGAGAAGCGGGTCAGCGAGCAGATCAACGCGCTCGCGGGACAGGCCCGGGCGGAGGGTGACTACCAGGGCGAGCAGTTCATGCAGTGGTTCATCAAGGAGCAGGTCGAGGAGGTGGCGACGGCGTCGGACCTGCTCCGCGTCGTCGAGCGCGCCCGCGACAACCCGCTGCTCGCCGAGGAGTACCTGGCGCGCGAGTCGCTGGGCGAGGAGGGCGGCGACCCGACGGCGCCGGCGGCGGCTGGCGGGGCGCTCTAGATCTCGCCCGAGCCGGGCCCCGCGCCTGTGCCGATCCGCACGAGCGCCGAAATCGCGATACGGTCCCTGAAGCTACAAAGGGGACCCCCTACGGGGGCGAGGAGGAGAGAGCACGACGCCCGCCGATCCGGCGGGCGTCGTCGTCTCCGGACCCTCCGCGCTCAACTCAGGATCAGGGGCGCGGGTTGAGCTTGATCACGGTGAACATCGCACCGGTCGGGTCCTGAAGGCCCGCCATCCGTCCGACCGGGATGTCCATCGGCGGCACGATCACGGTGCCTCCGAGCTCGGCGCAACGGGCGGCGGTCGCGTCGGCGTCGGCGACCGCAAAGTTGACGTCCCAGTGCGGCGGCACCTCCTCCGGCATCGGGATCGTGGCCATGTCGATCATGCCGCCCTTGCCGTTCTCGGGGGCCGAGCCACCGACGGTCCAGATCGTGTAGCCCTCCATCTCCGGGAAGGCCATCGGATCCCAGCCGAAGACCTCCGAGTAGAAGGTCTTCGCGGCCTCCGGCTGGCGGCTTCGCAACTCGTTCCAGGCGAGGCTGTTGGGCTCGTTGACGAGCTCCGAGCCGATGTGGTCCTTGGCCTCCCAGACGGCGAACGCAGCGCCCTCGGTGTCGATGAAGACGGCCATCCGGCCGGCGCTCATCACGTCCATCGGCTCGACCGCGACCATCCCGCCCGCCGCCTTGACCCGCTCGGCGGCGGCGTCGGCATCGTCGACGCTGATGTAGGTCGTCCAGGCCGGCGGCTGGTCGGCGCCCTGGAGCGCCATCGCCCCGGCGACCGCCTTGCCGTCCTGGGTCAGCATCCGGTAGCCGCCGGTCTCCTCGGGATCGCCCGCCTCCGAAGCCTCCCAGCCGAACAGCTGCTCGTAGAAGGAGACGGTCGCGTCGATGTCATCGGAGGCGACGTCGACCCACGACGGCGTCCCGTGCTCGTAGCTGGTCATCTCGGGCATGTTTCTCTCCTCCCGGCGGGGTGTTGAGGTCGCACCGATGACTGTCGCAGATCGCCACCGGCGGCGGCGGGCCCGAGGGACGGTCACGAAGTCGGCGCTCTCGGGGTCCTCGGTCAGATGTCGAAGTTCAAAACTCTCACTCGACGCTGCTCGCGTTGGGGTGCCGATGAACAGCAGACACCCTTGCGAAAGCCCAGGTCAGCTAGTCCTGTCCGCAGACCTCAAAGCCGATCCCCTGCGCGATCCCGCCAGCTTCCGCGTCGATCCTCTGGGCCTCCTCCGTCAGCGCCGCAATGCGATCTGCGTCCTCTAGGCGGATGGCCTCCTCCAACTGCTCGGCTACGGCGATCTGTCGGTTCTGAACATCGAGGTAACTGCTGACGGTGTCCTCCTCGCCCTCGGGAACCGGGAGGGCGTCGAATCGCTCATAGGTTTCCTTGGCCGCCCCGACCGTCTCACCGAAGAGATCGGCGACGGCCTGGTAATCGCGCCGGGCCTCCTCTGCTTCGGCCTTCCGCTCCAGTGGGGCGACTTCGTTGCGAAACTCTTGGCAGAGCCGATCGCCCTGCTCGATGAACTCCTCCTTCGTGATCGACTCGGCCGCGGCCGTGGTCGTGCCGTCGTCTGAGTCATCGGAGCCACACCCGCCAATGACGACGCTCATAGCGAGTACAAGGGCGACGCGCAGTCGGAACACCGGGCGACAGTACCTCGGCCCGCAGTGCTGGCGTCGGTGGAAAGCCGCAGGTCCGGGGCGGGACGCCTGACAGCGCCGTGGCGACCGGCTTGCGAAGGGGAGTCTATGCGCGGCGGCTCCACCTTCCTGGCAGGGAGTCAGGGATCAGTTCCACGCCGAGGAACCGCCGGGTGGTCGGGTCTAGCGGTGGCGGCTTCGTCAGCGGTCCCAACACGACGGAGGACGCCGCGAGGGCGCCCTCCGTACAACTTCTAGCCAATCCCGAAGCCGCCAAAGAGGCAGGTCTGCTCCGACCCGTACACGCCCCCGGTTCCCACCGCCAGGGCCATCAGCCCGTTGACAGCCGTGCCGTCCGGACTCATCGCCGAGAAGCTCACGCGGGTTAGGTCCCTGCTCTGGAACGATCCGGCGCCGACGCTTGCGATGCCGACGGTCCGATCCAGCTCGTCGGTGTCCGGGTCGAGGAACTCGGGGTCACCGTCCAGCCACGCGGTGCGGGTCTTGAAGGCGCTGGGACTTCCAGGGAGCGAGGGCTCTGGGTCGGGGGTGTCGGTTGCCCCGAGAATCGCCCCGGCCGCGCTGGTCTCCACCGAGACCGTGGCGTAGATCTCGCCCGCCTGCATCTCGAAGCACTTCCCGTAGACGGACAGCTGGCCCTTGCTGAACAGCGGAACCTTCGGCGCCGCCTCCTGGCCGGGTCCGAACTCCTTGTCGGTCTGGTCGTCAACCGGTGCCGTGACGAAGGAGTCACCGAACAGATCGAGGTCGGTGAGCTTGGAGTCGTCGACCGAGTTGTCGGCGATCTGCGGGCCGCCCACCGCCCCGTCGGCGATCTGGGACGACTCGACGGGGAACTGCTTTCCGATCTGCTTTTTGGCCTGCTTTTTGCCCTGCTTCTTCCCCTGCTTCTTGGCGATCTTGGTGACCTGCTTCTTGTCCTGCTTGTTGAGCGATGTGACCGCCACTCCCGCGACCGCGCCGCCACCGAGCGCCGCCACCAGGGCGATCACCGCAACGATCAGCGCCGCCGAGGGCTGCGCCTGCTTGATCCTCCGCATTGGGTGCTCCTCCCGAGTAGGTTGGGCCGAGCCTATGGTTGACGGGTGCGAGATGCAAGTGACACCAGGGCTTCGATGGTTCGCGTAGAGGAACCACGTTCATCGCCTGCTGCCGCCATCCTCGCGATTAGTTCGTCCTACCGGTCGCTCAGCGTCCGATCGAGCCGCAGCGCCAACTCGTCGCAGCGCGCGGCAACCCTGAACCCGGGATGCTCGGCAAGGCCGTTGACACCGGGGCCGGGGCGCCCTGGTCAGGCCACCGATAAGAAAAGCCCCGGCTTCCACCGGGGCCTCCCCTATCGAATCGCAGCCGAGAACGGCGGCTGCGGCCGTCTTGCGACCCTCAGTTCTCGCCGTTGATCTGAGGTCGGGTTGCAGAACGCCTTCACGGGCTGGCCTGGGGCAGCCGCCGGCGCAAACTGGTTCTGCGGGGCGAGATAGCTGACGCCTCGCCGGCGTTGGCCCAAGTCGTTGGGTCCTCGGGATTGACGATGCCGTCAGGGGCCTGCGAGTTGCTGCAGAACGAGGCGCCGTTGCCACCCGCGGCCCCTGCGGGTGCGGCGAGGGCGAATGCTCCTAGCGCCACGGCTGCGACCGTAGCCGCGAACTTCTTTCTCATGTCCACTCCCCTCTATCGGTTGGTACTACTGTTCCATCGGATGATGCAGCGATCGCGCCGCAGATACGACCGTGCTTTCTACCTAGGGCTCGCAGACCCGTCAGAAGCGCGCCTGCTCAACCGCTCTCGTCGCCGCCAGCTTCTCGATGAAGTCGTCCTGACCCTTCGTGAGGCCGCGTACTGCTTGAGCGCAAGCTCGTCGCAGCCAGCGGCGACCTTCCAGCCGGGATGCTCGGTCAGCTGGCCGGTGCTACCCGCCACGCACGGGTCCTTCGCCATCGCAGTGACCTCCCAGTCTCCGTAGGCGCGGACACCATACCCGCGGGCCGTAGCACGACGCGGAGGAGACGGAGTAGTGTCGTAGTGGTGTCGCGAATCCGAGCGCGACGACGCTGCGGCGCAGACAACCCCCCGCTTGCAGGACAAACGCAGAACGGGAGCGACGGGACTCGAACCCGCGGCCTCCGGCGTGACAGGCCGGCGCTCTAACCAACTGAGCTACGCCCCCAGGAGACTCGGGCCCGCGGGCCCGGGGGCGGCGATTATGGCACGGCCTGCGAGTTAGGCTGGGGAGCATGAAGCTGGTCACCTACGGCTCGGAGCGGGGTGCGCGGGCGGGCGCGATCGCCGACGGCGGCGTCGTCGATCTCTGGGATGCGATCGGCGGCGAACGTGCGACCGCGCCCGACGGGCGGCGGCAGGCGGCGCCGTGCGGCTTGCGGGCCGCGCTCGAGACGGTCCCACTGGAGGCGATGGCCGAGGCGGTCGGCGGAGCGCCCATCGCGGAGCCGCTGGACGCGGCCCTGCTGCTGCCACCCCTCACCGACCCCCAGAAGATCGTCTGCGTCGGGCTCAACTACCGCGCCCACGCCGAGGAGGCGGGCCTCGATCCCCCGGCGGTCCCGACCTTCTTCGCCAAGTTCGCGAACGCGCTCGCGGCGCCCGGCGCCACGGTCAACCTGCCGGCGGCGAGCGAGAAGGTCGACTACGAGGCCGAGGTCGCGTTCGTGATCGGACGCCGCGCGAGGGAGGTCGGGACGGAGCAGGCGCTCGATCACGTCGCCGGCTACATGCTGCTCAACGACCTCTCCGCGCGCGACCTCCAGTTCGCGACGCCGCAGTGGATCCCGGGCAAGGTCTTCGACGGCTCGGCGCCCTGCGGGCCCTGGCTGGTGACGCCCGACGAGGCCGGGCCGCCGGACGCGATCGGGATCGCGCTCGACCTCAACGGCGAGCGGATGCAGGAGTCCGACACCGGCGATCTGATCTTCGGCGTTCGCGAGCTGGTCAGCCACCTCTCGTCGCTGATGACGCTCGAGCCCGGCGACATCGTCTCGACCGGCACCCCGGCCGGGGTCGGCAGCGCGAGGCAGCCGCGGGTCTGGCTCGCGGACGGAGACGAGATCGTGGTCAGCTCGCCGACCCTGGGCGAGCTGCGGACGACGATCGCCCGCTGAGCGGCGCGATCCGCTCCTGCCCGGCGAACAGCGCGACGAGCGCGTACGGGATCCACCAGACGATGAAGAAGTAGAACCAGTGGGTCGAGCCGACCTGGGTCGCGATCAGCAACGCCGCGCCGAGCGCCGCGATCTGCGTCGCCGTCCGCCTGCGGGGCACGAAGAAGAAGGCGACCCCGAGCACCACCGGCAGCGCCCGCGCCAGCTCCTGCAGCCAGCCCAGCGAGGGCTCCAGTCCCCAGACGCTGAACGGCGAGCCGCGCGAGGCCTGGTAGCCGAAGGTGCGGTCATAGAACTCACGCAGCCCACCGTCGGGCAGCAGCGGCAGCAGGACCAGCGCCCAGACCGCCACGAACACCGCCCCGAACAGCAAGGTCGAGCGCAGCCGCCGCTCGCCGGTGCCCGCGGCGAACAGCGGCGCCAGCGCCAGCGGCCCGAACTTCGCGGCGGCGCCGAGCCCGACGGCGAGGCCCCGTCCGGCTGGTGAGTGCACCAACAGCAGCGCCGCGATCAGCGCCGCGGCGACCAGCTCGTCGTTGCCGTTGACGTTGAGCGCGTAGAGCGTGTAGGGGTAGGCGAGCCAGGCGAAGGCGAGCGCGACGCCGAGCGCCCGCCCCTCGCTGCCGCCGCGCAGGCGCCGGCCGAGCAGCACGAGCAGACCGACGACGAGCAGGTCGAAGAAGATCGTGAACGCGTGGGCGGCGGGCAGCGGCTCGAGCCCGCCGCCCCAGGGGAAGAGCAGCTCGAACGGGACGTAGAGCAGGTAGTTGAGCGGGCCGTAGGAGTCGCCGCGGTCGACGAGCGGGGTGAAGGCGCCGTCGTAGATCCCCTCGCCGGAGGAGATCCGGTCCGCGCCGACCACCCCGGCGAAGCCGATGTCGATCACCTGCGAGTCGAGCAGGTTGAAGCCGATCCTGAAGGCCGCCAGCGCCACCGCGCCCCAGACGAGCCAGCGAACCGGGACCAACGGCACCAGCGGGCCGCTTCGCGTCCGCGGCCAGAGCCCCGCGATCAGCATCCGTGCGAACACGTAGGCGAGCACCGGGTAGACGAGCGGCACCGAGGCGACGATCTCGCCCTTGTTGAAGAAGAACTGCGAGACGCTGAACCCGAGCAGCACCAGCAGATCGAGGTGCAGCAGCCGCAGCGGCCGCTTCGGGTCGAAGAACGGCAGCAGGAACAGCAGGCAGAGCGGGATCCAGACCCAGGCCTCGTTGACGTTGCCGGCGACCGCGTCCTCGTAGCCGCGCGCCAGCTTGACCTCGACCTGCTGGTCGCGCCAGGCCTCGATCAGCTCGCCGCTGCGATCGTCGACGACGGCCTGCGCGACCTCCTCGCCGCTCTCGAAGGAGGAGAAGTAGCTGACCTGCCAGCGGTCGCCGCCGCGCGTGAACGCGACCGGCCGCATCGCCGGGCTGTCCTGCTCACGCTCGGCAACCACCTCGGGCGCCCGATCGGCGATCGCGATCGCCTCGGCCGCGGTCAGCGTGAAGCCGGGCGGGCGGCGGTCCGGCTGCTCGATCCTGACCAACTCGGCGAGCGGCTCGGCGCCGAACGGCGGCTGGCCCGCCGGGTTCTCGTCCGCGAGGCCCGCGGGGGCGGCGGCGAGGCCGGCCAGCAGCGCGATCAGGACCGCGATCGGCAGGAGTCGGCGCGGGACCATCCCGGCAAAGCTAGTGCAGGCGCCGACGGCACGAAACCGGCTCCTCCCCCGGCCGCGTCGGGGCAGCCGCGATAATTGCACGATGAGATCGCGCCCGAGCACCACCGCCGTCGTCGCCGCCCTACTGCTCGCCGTGGTCCTGCTCGGCGGCTGTGGCGATGATGAGGGCAGCGGTGGCGGGGGTGGCGACGGTGGCGGGCTCTCGGTCGAGGTCGAGCCGGCGGCCGTCGCACCGGGTGGAACGCTCGCCGCGAGCGTCGTCAACGAGACCGATCGCGAGTTCAGCTACGGCGCCGGCTACGAGCTCGAGCGGCAGCGGGGGACGAGCGGTGGGTTCGAGCCCGTCGACCTCGGCGACCGGGCCGTGATCCAGATCGCCTACGTCGCCGAGCCCGGCGGCAGGGGGCCGGCGGTCGCGGTCAGGGTTCCCAGGGGCGCGGAGCCCGGCACCTGGCGCGTGATCATCGCCCGCGACGTCCCCGGGGGCGGCGATCTGGGGGCCGAGTTCGAGGTCAAGGATGGCTGAGCGGCCCGCGATCTCCTACGAGCGGGCCGGCGCGGGCGAGCCCCTCGTCCTGATCCACGGCCTCGGGGCGACCCGCCTGGTCTGGAAGCCGCAGATCGAGGCGCTGGCCCGTCACCGGGACGTGGTCGCCCTCGACATGCCGGGCTTCGGACGCTCGCCGGGACTGCCCGACGGCGCCGCGCCGACCGCTGCGGCGCTCGGAACGGCGATCTCCGGATTCCTCGAGGGGCTCGGAATCGAGCGCCCCCACGTGGCCGGCAACTCGCTCGGCGGCTGGGTGGCGCTCGAGATGGCGAAGGCCGAGCGGGCCGCGTCGGCCTGCCTGATCTCGCCCGCCGGCCTCTGGCAAAACCCATTGGGGCCCCGCACGGTGGACATCCGCGGCCTCGCGAAGCTGACGAAGCCACTGCTCCTGGCCGCAACCCGACGCGAGGGGGTTCGCGAGGGGATGCTGCGGACCGTGGTCGGCCGACCGCAGAACGTCCCTGCTGCCGACGCCCGCCAGATGATCGCGGACTGGATCGACGCGCCGGGGTACGCGGCCTCGAACGAGGAGATGCGTCGCCACGTCTTCGAGGACCCGGAGCGGGTGACGGTGCCGGTGACGATCGCCTGGGGAGAGCTGGACCGGCTCGTCGCCCCGCCGAAGTCCCATCGGCGCCCCCCGGGGAGCCGGATGGTCCTGCTCGAGGGCTGCGGCCACACGCCGAACTGGGACGACCCCGAGCTGATCACGCGTCTGCTGCTCGACTCGAGCGCCGCGACGAGCGCGGGGGCGGCGCTCGGAACCGTGCGGCAGCGCAGCGCCGGTCGCTAGACCCGAGATCGCTAGAGGTCGCGGGCGCTGACGAGCCCGCTCTGCATCGCCCGCTGGACCAGCAACACCCGCTTCTGGTTCTGCGGCGCGTCGACCAGCTCGAACTTCTCGAACAGGGCGCGGAGATGGGTCTTGACGGCGTCGACGCTGAGGTGCAGGTCGGCGGCAATCTCCTGATTGCCGGCCGGGGTCGCGAAGGCGGCGCCGTCCTTGAACGGCCGGCAGAGGGCGAGCAGGACGCGCTTCTGAGCCGGCGAGACGCCGGCGGCGCTGATCGCGTCGGTCGCGATCACGGTCGACTCCTGAGCTGCTCCGGGGGCGCGAAACAGGATCCCGGTCCGGCCGACGCGGAGGATGTCGCCGTCGCTCAGCCGCCGCCGGCCCGAGACCCGGTCCTCGTTGACGAACGAGCCGTTGGTCGAGAGCCCGTCGTCGACGACCGTGCACTCGTCGCCGACCAGCTCGAGCTGCGCATGCAGGCCCGAGACCTCGCGATCCCACTCGAGCGCGATGTCGGCCGACTCGGCCCTCCCGATCCACAGCTCGCGCCGCCCCTCCTCGACCATCAGGATGCGCTGGACGCCGTCGCTGTCGCGGTAGACGAGGAACGGGCGGCCGAGCCGCTCGGCCTCGATCTGCGCCTTCAGCTCGCTCCCTGTGACCGCCTTCGGACCCTGTGGCTGCTCGCTCATGCGACTAGGGCTTGACCATCACCTTGATCGACTCACGCTCGTCCATCGCGCGGTAGCCGCCGGGGACCTCCGCGAGCGGGATCTCGCTGTCGAAGACGCGGCCCGGCTGCAGCGCCCCGTCGAGGACCTCCGGCAGCAGCTCGTCGATGTAGGCGCGGGCCGGCGCGATCCCGCCGCTGACGGTGACGTTGTTGACGAACGAGACGCCGGCCGCGGGCAGCGAGTCGAACTGCGGCACCCCGACCCGGCCGACGGCACCGCCGGGTCGCGCGATCCGCACCGCCGTCTCGAACGCCTGCTCGAGACCGACGCACTCGAGCACCGAGTGAGCGCCCTCTCCTCCGGTCAGCTCGCGAACCCGCTCGGTCGCCTCCGGGCCACGTTCGGCGACGACGTCGGTCGCGCCGAACTCCCGGGCGAGGTCGGTGCGATCGGGGTGGCGGCCGAGGATCAGGATCCGCTCGGCGCCGAGCCTGCGGGCCGCGATCACGCCGCAGAGGCCGACGGCGCCGTCGCCGACCACCGCGGCCGTCTTGCCGGGCTCGACCCGGGCGCCGAGCGCCGCGTGATGGCCGGTCGCGAAGACGTCGGAGAGGGTCAGCAGCGAGGGCATCAGGGCGTCGTCCTCGGCCACCGGGAGCTTGACCAGGGTGCCGTCCGCCTGCGGCACGCAGACCGCCTCGGCCTGGCCACCGTCGGCCCCGTTGCGTCCCCAGATCCCGCCGTTGCGGCAGGAGGTGTGCAGTCCCTCGCCGCAGAAGTCGCAGGTGCCGTCGGAGAAGACGAACGGCGCGACGACCAGGTCCCCGGGCGCGACGCTCTCGACCGCGGAGCCGACGTCCTCGACCACGCCGATGAACTCATGCCCCATCCGCGCCCCGTCGGGGTCCGGCTCCATCGTCTTGTAGGGCCACAGATCGCTGCCGCAGATGCAGGCCCTGGTCACCCGGAGCAGGGCGTCGGTCGGCTCCGAGATGCTCGCGTCGGGCACCTCCTCGACCCGGACGTCTCCAGCCCCGTACATCACGGTCGCTCGCATGGGCTCAGGCTAGCGGCCGGCGGGCGGCACGTCTCACTCCGGCCAGAACCCCTCCTCGGTCAGGGTCTCGGCCTCGACGTCTTCGACCCGCGACGAGCAGATCACAAGCTCGGCGTCGGTGTCGGTGTCGTTGTGGACGGAGCGCAGCTCACCCGGCGCGATCCGGACCGCCGTCCCGGGCCCGGCCTCGAAGACGTCGTCGCCGACCTTGAAGGTGACGGTTCCGGCGATGACGAAGTAGATCTCCTCCTGGGTCCGGTGCCGGTGCCCGTAGCTACCGCGACCGCCGGTCCCGCCGGGAATCCTGCGCCAGGTGAACGCAACCTGCTCGGCGCCGAGCGCGTCCGTGTAGGAGCGCATCTCCCCGTACCCGGGGTACTGCGCCATGTAGTCGAGCGCCTGCTCGCGCCCGACCGAGGTGTAGTCCGCCATCGCCTCTCCTCCCTGATCGACGACCGCTTGCCGCAGGGGCCCTGGGCAGTCTCGATCTTCCTCCTTTGCGGAGCTTCGCGCAAGCGCCCGCGAGGTCCAGGCCGTCGCCGCCTCAGCCCCGCCGGAGGTGACCGTGCACGGCGGTGGAGCGGGCGATCCCGCTCGGGCGGCCGCGTCGGACCCAGCTCAGCCAGAGGGCGAACGCGACCAGTACCGTGAACGAGATCGAGACGACTCCGTCGAGCCGCAGCGCGTTCGCGACGAGCACGTAGGTCGCCGGAACCAGCCCGGCGCAGTTGACCGCGAGGGCCCACGGTCGCCGATCCCTCAGCGACAGACGGGCGCTCGCCGTAAGCGCCGCGAAGAAGCTGAGGAAGACCGCGACCGCGTAGAAGCCGACGATGCTCGTCTCATCGCCTCCGACGAGGGCCAACAGGCCGCAGGAGGCGGCGCAGACCGCGACCACCCCCCAGTAGGGGACGAAGGCCCGGTTGTCGACGCCGAAGCGCCGGGGAATCAGGCCCCGTCCGGACTCCCCGTGCAGGGCAAGGGCCCTGAGCAGCCCCGAGGCGGCGGCGTAGGCCGAGGCGGCGGCGGCGAGCAGCAGCGTCGCGGTCAGCACCTGGAAGGCTGCGAACCCAGCGCCGCCGCCGGTCGAGGCGCGGGCGATCTCGGCGAGCAGCGTCGAGTCCTGCGGGGGCGTGCCGATCCCGAGCGAGACGGCCAGCGCGGTGAGCAGCAGCGTGAGACCACCGACGATCGCGACGAGCAGCCAGATCGTCAGCTGACCGAAGATCCGGCGCCCCCGCTCACCGAGGTCACCGAGCTGACCGATCGCGTTCGAGGGCGACTCGATCCCGGTGGCCAGCGCCATTCCCAGCGGCATCGCCAAAAGGATTGCGATCCCCTCCCCGTTGCCGAGCAGCGGCGCCGTCTCGGTGGCCGCGACCGGGTCGGCGCTGATCCCGGAGACGAGGACGACGAGCGAGCCGGCGAGGAACAGCAGGGTCGCGGTGGCGAACGCGACCCTGCCGCGGTGGCCGAGGCTGATCCCCGCCGCCACCACGAGCGCGAGCCCGACCGAGATCGGCAGGCGCCCCGGGGCGAGCTCCGGCAGGTAGGAGATCAGGGCCGAGGCGCCCGCAGCGCAGGAGACCGCCACGGTGAGCGTGAAGTCGACCAGCAGCGCCGCGAGCGGAATGAACGCCCAGCCCTCCCCGAACGCGGCGGCGACGCCCTCAGGGCCGCCGCCGCCGGCCGGGAAGCGGGCGATCAGCTGGTGGTAGGTGCCCGCGACGATCGCGACGGTGGCTACGACGAGCGCCATCGTCGGGAAGAGCTCGCTGAGGTCGCCGTCGAGACCGTCGAGGGCGGACTCGATCGCATAGGCCACCGACGAGACGGGGTCGGCCATCACCGTGAACGCAAACGCGATGAAGACGATCAACGCATGCGTACGGCGCATCAAACAAGCCTACGCGCACCGGTGCCATCCAGAACCGCCCGGGCGACGGCGGGCCCGGCCCTCGCAGGTCCACGCCGCCTTTCACAGCCTGACAACGACTGCCCGGTCACGAGCGGCGAGCATCCGCCCCGCCTGCTCCGTTCCAGCAGGCGTTTCCCCGGCAGCAGGCCACCGCGGTGCCTACCGCCCGCGGTGGCCTCTTGCTGGCTGCGCCCGACCGCTCGCAGCTCAGGAGCGTTGCGGCTCGAGCTGCAACGCGGTCACTCCGCACTCGAACGGCTGCGCGCTGACGAGGCGCAGCGGCTGCTGCGCCCCGAGATCCGGGAACACAGGCATTCCGGCGCCGATCGCGACCGGGTTGACGAGCAGATGCAGCTCGTCGAGCAGGCCCTCGGCGATCAGGCTCGCAACGAGCGTGCCGCCCCCGTAGGCGATCATGTCCCCGCCGGAGCCGGCCTTGAGCCGATTGACGGTCTCAGCGAGGTCAGCGGCAACGATCGCGTTCTGCCACGGCGACTCGGAGATGCTCCTGGAGATCACGACCTTGGGCGTGTCGTTCATCTTCTCGATCGCTGCCTGAGGCTCGTCCTCGGGCGTGGCGGCCCAGTGCGGGATGAACCCCTCAGCGAGCCTGCGGCCGAGGACGATGCAGTCGACCGGCGCGGTAAGCGCCTCGACGTAGGCATTGAGGTCGTCGGTCCACGGGTGGGTCATCCAATCCATCTCGCCACCCGGACCGGCCATGTAGCCATCGACCGTGGTCTGGACCTGCAGCTTGAACTTGCGCACGATCTGCTTCCTTTCGGGCTGAACACCTTAGGGGCAGGCAGCTCGGCCGATGGGCGGTACTGGGCTCGAACCAGTGACCCCCTGCTTGTAAGGCAGGGCGGGTCGATCGATTTGTATCGGGAAGTCTGGCTCTACCGAGCCGGATGTCGTCCGTTGCGGCGTTCCGCTTGCTCGGCCAGATAGCCGAGGATTACCGTGGATTACTCCCGATTTGGGCACCAGAGCGGGGCTGGTGCCCGTTCGCAGGCCGGATGATTCCGCGACAAGCCGGAGCCGCGCCCCGTCTGACCGAGGGGTAAGGTCGCCATGGTGGAAGCGACACTGACGGTTCTGTTCACCGATGCGGTGGCCTCCACGGAGGCCCTTGCTCGGCTGGGCGATGAGCGCTTCGGCGTCGTCCAGGAGTCGCACCTGGATCTGCTCCGCAACGCTGTCGACGCACACGGCGGCCGGGAGATCAAGAGTCTCGGCGATGGCCTGATGGTCGAGTTCACCGGGGCCGCGGATGCACTGGCGACTGCCGTCTCGATGCAGCAGGCCGTCGAGGCACACGCGCGCGGCGGCGAGGAGGGCCTGCCGCTGCGCGTCGGGGTCTCCTCGGGTGACGTGACCGTCGCCGACGACGGCGACCTGCACGGGACGGCGGTCGTCGAGGCGGCGCGTCTGTGCGCGGCCGCCGCCGCCGGGCAGATCCTCGGGACCGAGACGGTTCGCGTGCTCGCCGGATCACGCGGTGGCCACGCCTACACCTCACTTGGGCCGATAGAGCTCAAGGGCCTGACGGAACCGGTGGGGGCCGTCGAGGTCGGCTGGGCTCCCCTGGCGGAGGCCGGCGGCCTCGCGCCGGTGCCGCTGCCGCCGAGGCTCGCGTTCGAGTCGGCTTATTCGTTCGTCGGTCGAGCGGCCGAGGTCGAGCGCCTCGACGGGCTCTGGCGGCAGGTGGTTGGTGGTGTCCGCGTCGCCTTACTGGCCGGCGAACCGGGGGCGGGTAAGACGCGGCTCGCTCAGGAGATTGCCGCCCGCGCTCATGAGCAGGGCGCGCTGGTCCTCTTCGGCCGCGTCGACGAGGATCTCGCGGTCGCCTACCAACCGTTCGCCGAGGCGCTGCGCCACTACCTGGTGAGCGTCGATGAGGCGACGCGCGAGCGGGTGCTCGATTTGCGCGGTGGGGTGCTTGCCAGGCTTGTGCCCGAGCTGGTCGAGGAGGTGCCCGAGGGACAGATCGAGGCGTGGGCGATCTTCGAGGGCCTCGTCGACTGGCTCTCGATGGAGTCCGAAAATCGGCCTGTGGTGCTGGTGTTAGACGACATCCACTGGGCTCCGAAGCCAACGCTGCAGGCGCTGATGCACCTGGTTCGGAGCGAGCGACTCTCCCGGCTGCTGATCGTCGGCACCTACCGCGATACGGAACTGGACCGCAGGCACCCGCTCGCCGACGTGCTGGCCGATCTACGCCGCATCGACGGGGTAGAGCGGGTCGCGGTCCGCGGCCTCGATCCCGATGGAGTCGCGGCTTTCGTGCAGGCAATGCGCGGCGACGCGCTGGACGAGGACTCGAGGGAGCTAGTCGAGCTGATCAGCGAGCAGACGCAGGGCAACCCGTTCTTCGTCGGGCAGGTCCTGCGCAACCTCGCAGAGTCCGGTGCGATCGAGCAGGTCGAGGGGCGCTGGGTTCGCGCCGAGGGCGCGGAGCAGTTCGTCGTCCCCGAGGGAGTGCGCGAGGTCGTCGGTCGCAGGGTCTCGCGGCTCTCCCGGCAAGCGGGGGACCTGCTCACGGTCGCCGCCGTGACCGGGGCGCAGTTCGACGTAGCGATCGTCGCCGAGGTGGCCGAGCAGCCGATGGCCGAGGCGCTCGACAGCCTCGATGAAGCACTGACCGCGCGGCTGGTTCTGGAGAGCGGCTCGCCCGGCCGGCTGCGATTCGCGCACGCACTCGTGCGGCAGACCCTGGAGGACGAGCTTTCCACCATGCGCCGCCTGCACACCCACCAGCAGATCGGCCTTGCCTTGGAGCGACGCTTCGGCGATGCCGAGAGCGCAGTCGCCGACCTTGCCCACCACTTCGCGGAGGCGGCGGCGCTTGGGGAGGGCGAGCGCGCCGCTCGCTACGCCGAGTGCGCCGCCTCGCAAGCTTCGGGGCGCGCGGCGCCGGAGCAAGCGGCCGACTTGCTCGAGCAGGCGCTGGAACTGCTCCCCGTCGACACCGACCCCGACGGTCTCTGGCGGGAGCGCTTGTATGCGCAGCTCATCCCGTGCCTTTGGGTGATGTTCGACCTCGAGCGGCTGGAGGAGCTCAGCCGCGAGTGGCTGGCCCTCGCGCGTGAGCTCGAGGACGACGTGATGCTGCTGACCGTCGTGCCCTGGGTGATCGACTCGTTCACTTGGGTCCGCCCGCCTGAGACCGGGGACTTCGAGCTGATCGCCGAGGCGCTCGGAGTCGACGTTTGGAGCCTCGAGCTGAGCGGGCGCCGCCGCCTTTCGCTGCGCCGGTCCTGGCGCGATCTCGACGCAGCGAGCCTCCGAGCTTGGCTGCTTGCGAATCTCTCGACTGACTGGGCGTTCGGCCTGCCACTGCAGACGATCAGCGATCAACTTCCCGGCAAAACGCCGCTCGATCTCGCTGACGAGGCTTGCCGCGTGGCGGCACAGAGCGCCGACCCCGAGAGCGCCGACGAAGCGCTGTTCTTCCGAACCTGGAATCTGCTGGGAAGCCCCGATGCCGAATCCCAGCTGCAAGCGGCAGGGCGCTCACCGAGATGGACATTGCGGTCTTCGGTGGCGGCAGGGTCGATCGGGGGACTCGCGCTCGCCAGACTCGGACGCCTCGACGACCTCTGTGATTGGGCCGATCAGGCCCTGCTGGCAGCCGAGCGCAGTGGTGATCGTCTGCTGCTGGCCAACGCCCACGCCCAGCAGGCCCTCGAAGCCTTCGCGCGTGGGCGATCCGAGGATGCGCGCCGCGCCATCGAGGAAGCCATACGACCAGCCCCCGAGGAACCGTCAACACTGATGGCTGGTGCTGTGTTCGCGGTTGCCCAGCTGCTCGCCTCCGGCCAAGCGAACGAGGCGCGCCAAATTGCGGAGCAGCTCGACTCCACCCCGCTGTACGACTGCTCCCACCTTCTCGGCGCGGTCGCCGCAGCACAAGGCGACACCGACACCGCACGCGCCGTCCTCGACGCATGGCACGCGTCTGACCGCCCGCTGATCGCAGACTTCATGCACTCCGCGCGGCTCTGGGGCTACGCGGAATGCGCGCACGCTACCGACGACAAGGACGCCGCCCGTCACCTCTACGAGGAGCTCGTTCCCTACGACGGCCAACTGCTTCTGTGGGCGTGGGTGTTCGTCCCCTCGAGCGCCGCCTTCACCCTCGGCCTGCTCGCCGAAACGCTCGGCGAACGGGAGCGCGCCCTCGCGCACTACAGCGACGCACTGAGCTTCGAGGAAGAGATCGGCGCGACCACGCTCGCCCGGCGCACACACGAGGCGCTTGCGGGCTTGGGGTAATCCGCACCACGGCTTCGGGTCGGATGGGCGGTACTGGGCTCGAACCAGTGACCCCCTGCTTGTAAGGCAGGTGCTCTCCCAACTGAGCTAACCGCCCTGGGTGTCTCGATTATGGCTTGTTCATGGGCGCGGCGGGGTGCTGGGGGGTGCCGGACAGGGCCATGGCCTGGGGCTTCCGGGGCCGCTGGCGCCCATTAGTGCCCATGCACCGCACGGCGTACCCGTACCCGCCAAGTGATGCGGGGAACGGCGGTACTCGGCTCAGGGCGATGCGCAGATCACCGACGCTCTGTAGTTGATGTCCGAACGGAATCGCGAGCCCGAAACGACGGAGGACGCCCCGAGGGCGCCCTCCATTCGTCGTTGCTCGCTGCGCTCGCGCCAGCGGGTCGTCGACCAAGCCCCTAGCAGTGCACGGCCACCTGGTAGTCGCCGTCGGTACGGGTTCCCGCCGCCCCGTCACGGAGCGAGACGAATACCCGTGTCGCGTTGGTGACGTCGAGCTCCGCCGCGGCGGTCAGGTTCTGATTGACGTCAGCGGGGGTGGCCTGGTACGAGCAGGCGCTGATGTCGTCCTCGAACTCGACCCGGTAGTTGCCGGGGTTGATCCGCAGAGCCTGCACGGCCTTATGCCCCCTGATCAGGTTGGCAGGGAAGCCCTCGGCGAAGGCCCAGTAGCTCGGGTGGGCGAGCCGCTCGCTGCCGATGGTCGCGGGCTTGATCTTCTCATTGGTCACCACCTCATCGCCGAGGTTGTCCTCGGTGATCGTCCCGTCCTCGAGGTTCTTGCCCTTGAGCCCGCCGTCCTTGACCTTGCCCGCCTTGATCGCCTTCTTGGCGATCTTGGGTCCGGTCACCGCTTCCTTCTGGATGTCGCTGGTGTCGATCTTCGACGCCGCGTAGGCGCCGCTTCCGAGCGCCACGAACAGCGCGATCATCGAGATCACCAGCGCCGGTGAGGGGCGCTGCCTGAGCTTCGACATGGTCTCCTCCGTTCGGTCGAGTTGCGGGCGCTGTCAGTGGCCTGTCCCCTCCTGGAAGCCTCGCGCCCACCTTTTCAGGCACCGTATTCGGCCTAAGCGGTATCCGCAAGTCCTCGCTCGCAGATCGGTCCCCTCCGGCGACGGCGGCTGACGGGTGCTGTGCTGGGGCGGTGCCGAGGGGCTGTCGGGGCCGCCAGTGCCATGGCTTGTTCATGGGCGGGGCGCCGGGGGGACTATTTCCGCCGACGCTTTGGCTTGGGCCGCCAGTCGGGGTTCTGGTCGGAATACCCGCCGGGGTCCGTCTCCTGGACGATCGCGGCAACTGAAATTTGTCCTCGCCTGGGGATCTTGGCCGTGTAGATCGGACCCTGCGCGAAGCTGATCTTCTTCCCGTTCGGCGACCAGGCGGGCGCCTCCCCGAAGCTGACGGTCAAGCGGCGTCGCTTGAAGCCATTCGCCTTCATCGTCGAGAGCCCGATACCCGCGCCGGTGGTGGTGGTCGAGTCGAAGGCGATCTTCTTTCCGTTCGGAGACCAGTTCGGGTTGTACTCGTACTCCTCCGGCCCACTCAGCCCGTCTGTCTGGGTCAGCTGGCGACGCTTCTTGCCGTTCGCCTTCATCGAGAGGATCTCGGTGTTGCCCAGCGTCAGGTCAGGCTCACGGACGAAGGCGATCCGGCCCCGCGTAGACCAGGCGGGCATGTAGTCGAAGACCTTGTTCTTGGTCAGCCTGATCTTCGTCGACTTTGGCCCGCCCTTCGCCTTCGTCTTGTAGATCTCCGAGGTCAGTCCCGACTTGATTTCGAAGAACCGGGTGAAGACGATCCACTTGCCGTCCGGGGACCAAGCCGGGTAGGCGGCGCCGGCGCCGGTGCGTCTCCTTACCGCGTCGCCCCTTGCGTTCATCGTGAAGATCGCGCCTCCGTCCAGGGCCGGGTGCTCGTCGACGTAGGCGATCTTCCTGCCGTTAGGTGACCAGGCGGGGTCATAGGGCGAGCTCGTCGGGTCAAAGAACGAGGTGACGTTGAGGCTCAGTGTGTCCATCGCGGGGGAGGAGGGGTCCGTCGACCAGATGCCCAAGAGGTCTTCGGGGCCTCGAGCGCCGTCGAACGCGATCTCCCTGTTCTTGCCCGGGAACGCAGCCTCGGCCTGTTCAGCGCACATCGTGGTGCTCAGCGCAGTGGTACCGGCCAGCGCCGCGACCAGCGCGACGACGGCGACGAGCAGCGCGGGCGAGGGCCTGCGGCCTTTCAGCTTCCCCACGAGTTGACCTCCTGGCTAGTTGATTGGCCCCGACGCTAGATGCGGCAGCTGGGCGTGTCGTCGGTGGAAAGCCGCAAGGCGGACTACCTGGGCGCCGTCTTCCCACCAGCCGCCACGCGCGCCCTCGTCTCGCCTCGTCTCGGGTGGTCTTTGGCAGGTCCCCCGGATCGCTGGGGGTGGGGCTCAGGGGGGAGGCGTTGGCCTCGCCGACAGAAGCCGCGCTCGGAGTCGTTCGGTCGCTCGGCCGGTTCGCCGTCTGGCTCTTCGGCCTCGCTTTCCTGGTCGGTCTGATCGGAGGGGTGCTGTTCGCGTACCAGGGCCTGTTCGAGGGCGGATACGTGGTGGCGCTCGGAGTAGTCTCGCCCCGAAGGTGGACTGAGCGAGCGGAGGAGCTGCGATGGATCTCGGTATCGAGGGGCGGACGGCGCTGGTGATGGGGGCCAGCCGCGGCATCGGCCGCGGCATCGCCGAGTCGCTCTCGGCGGAGGGGGCGCGAATCGCGCTGGCCTCGCGTTCGCTGGCGAGGCTCGAGCCGGTCGCCGCCGAGCTCGATAGCGAGACCGCCTGCTTCGAGGCCGACAGCAGCGACCTCGAGGGCCTGGCGGCGCTGCCCGGCGCGGTCGAGGAGGAGCTCGGCCCGGTCGAGATCCTTGTCGTCAACACCGGTGGCCCGCCCGCCGGTGGAGCGCTCGACAACCCGCGCGAGCAGTGGGAGGCCGCCTACCGCGAGCTCGTGCTCGCGCCGAAGACCCTGATCGAGGCGACCGTCGGCGGCATGCGCGAGCGGGGCTGGGGCCGGGTGGTCAACGTGGCCTCCTCCTCGGTTCGCGAACCGATCGCCGGTCTCGCGCTCAGCAACGCCCACCGGATGGCAACCGTGGGGCTGTTCAAGACGCTCGCCACCGAGATCGCCGCCGACGGCGTCACCGTCAACACGATCGGGACCGGCCGGATCGCCACCGACCGGCTGGCCGAGCTCTACGGATCGCTCGAGGGAGCCGAGGAACAGGCCGCACGTGAGATCCCGGCCGGGCGTCTCGGGACCCCGCGCGAGTACGGTGATCTCGTCGCCTTCATCTGCTCGGAGCGGGCGGGCTATCTGACCGGCACGGTGATCCCGCTCGACGGCGGGCTGCTGCGATCGGCCTGAGCGAGCGGGGCCGGGCTCAGGCCGGAGCGGCCGGGTCGGGTGGCTGACGCCAACGGCTGAAGAACCAGACGCCGCCGGCAACGATCATCACAACGCTCAACAGCTGCGCCTGGGTGAGGCCGATCGCGACATCCGGGTTGCGCCTGATGAACTCGACGGCGAAGCGCTCGAGTCCGGCGAGCAGCAGATAGAGCCCGAACAGGACCCCCGGGCGGAAGCGGTCGCGCAGTCCCCAGAGCACGATCGCGGCGGTGCCCATCGCGAGCGTCTCGTAGATCGGCGTCGGGTGGACCGGCACGTCGGTGGCGACGGTGCCCTCCGGGTAGGCCATCGCCCACGGCCCGTCCCAGGGCTCGCCGTAGTCGCCGTCGCCGGAGAGCTGGCAGCCGACCCTCCCGATCGCGTAGCCGATCGCCAGCGGCACCGCGCAGAGATCGAGCAGGCGCAGGTTGAGCATGTCGCGCCAGCGCGCCCAGGCGAGGACCGCGATCGCCCCCCCGATCGCACCGCCGAACCAGGTCAGCCCGCCGCCGGAGAAGAGGCTGCCGAAGAGGTCATCGCCGGTCTCGTCGAGGTTGTCGAGGACGTAGTAGAGCCTGGCGCCGACGAGGCCCCCGACCAGCGCCGCGAACGCCATCTCGTAGGCCCAGTCGGGCGGCCTTCCCCACTCCTTCAGCCGCCGCGCGATCACCGCGCCGGCGACGACGAAGCCGAGCCCGAAGCAGATGCCGAAGGTCTGCAGGGTGATCGGGCCGATGTTGATCTCTGGATACATGGGGGGATCCGGCGGACGCTCTGAGCCGCGGCGCGCGGGGCTGTCCATTCCATCAGACCCGGCTCGATCGCCCTCGATTCGGCGACTCAGCGGGCAGCGAAGTAGCCCCGACGGGAGTCGAACCCGTGCTGCGAGGTTGAAAACCTCGAGTGCTAACCGTTACACCACGGGGCCAGGCCGGATCGATTCTATGGCGGGCCGAACCGCCGGCTAGCCGACGAGCAGCTCGAGCAGCGCCTTTTGCGCGTGCAGGCGGTTCTCAGCCTGGTCCCAGACCGCGGAGGAGGGGCCGTAGAGGACCTCGGCGGCGATCTCATCCCCCGGGTGAGCCGGCAGGCAGTGCAGGACGATCGCGCCGTCGGCGGCGGCCGCGAGCAACTCGGAATCGATCCGGAAGGGCCGCAACGCCGCGCGGCGACGCTCGGCCTCGGCCTCATCCCCCATGCTCACCCAGACGTCGGTGTAGAGCGCATCGGCCCCGGCCACCGCCTCGCGCGGGTCCGCGACCAGCTCGGCCCCGGGGGCACCTTCGAGCTCATAGCCCTCTGGCGAGGAGACGACGACGCTGACGCCGGCTGTGGCGCCGAGCAGAGCCAGCGAGCGCGCGACGTTGTTGCCGTCGCCAACGTAGGCGACGCGGAGTCCCTCGAGCGCCCCGAATCGCTCTCTCAGCGTGAGCAGGTCGGCCAGTGCCTGGCACGGGTGATGCAGGGGCGTGAGCGCGTTGATCACCGGCGCGTCGGAGGCGGCCGCGAGCGCCGCGACCGCGTCGTCGGACCCCGAGCGGATCGCGATCGCGGAGACGTAGCGGGATAGGACCCGGCCCGTATCGGCGATCGACTCGCCGCGGGAGAGCTGCAGCTCGTCCCCGCGGAGGACGATCGGCACCCCGCCGAGCTCCGCGACGCCGACCTCGAGCGAGACCCTGGTCCGGGTCGAAGGCCGCTCGAACAGGAGCGCGACCGAGTGCCCCACGAGGGCGGTGGCCCCTTCCGAGGGGCGGCCGGACTTGAGCCGATCCGCCCGATCCAGCAGCGCCGCCAACTCCGTGGCCGAGAGCTCTTCACCGGTGAGAAAGTCGCGTGCCATCGGAGGCGGGCCATGCTAACGCGGCGCTTGCCGCCGTGGACGCTCTGATAATCGGGACATGGAGATTCGGGTCATCAGCTGGAATCTCTTCCACGGTCGCGACTCGGCCCCGGCCCGGGAGCTCCATACCTGGCGCTCGCGGCTGCTACGGAGGACCGAGCGAGGTGCGACCCACGCCCAGGTCAACCGCGACCTCTTCGACTCGTTCGCCGGCGTGCTCGCCGACGCCGAGTGGGACATCGCGTTGCTGCAGGAATGCCCGCCACGGTGGGCGGAGGGCCTGGCCACCGCCACCGGCAGCGAGCCGCACCTGGTGCCGACGGCGCGGAACCTCGGCGGGCCGCTGTCGACCCTGCAGTCGCTCGCCGCGAGGATCAACCCTGACCTGATCGCGTCCTGGGAGGGCGGCTGCAACCTGACCCTGGTCCGCGCGCAGCGGAACCTCGGGAGGACGCTCGCCGAGCGCCGTCAGGTGACCCTGACCCGAAGGCCTGAGACGAGACGGATGGCGCTCAGCCGGTTGCGCCCCGGCCTCTGCGTCGCCAACCTGCACGCAAGTGGCGCCCGGCGGGCGGCCGAGACCGAGCTCGAGCTCGCCGCCCGCACCGCCGTCGACTGGGCCGCCGGAAGCCCGCTGCTGTTGGGTGGTGACTTCAACATCCGGTCCTCGAGCAGCGCCGAGCTGTTCGCGGCGCTGAGCCGCGACTACGGCTTCAGCGGCCCGACCGGCGCCGGGTCGCTCGATCACATTCTCGGGCGCGGCCTCGCCGCTCTCGGCGAGCCGACCCCGTGGCCGTCCGCGGGTCGCGAGGTCCCGGATCCGACCGCGGCGGAACCGGCGAGCGCGCTGCCGATCCGGCTCTCCGATCATGCGCCGGTCGAGGCCGCGTTCGAGCTTGCCGAGCCGGACTAGGGGCCGGCTCACCACGATGATCGGACGCGGCCCCTCGCGGTGGGTGATGATCCGATCAGCCACGGGTAGTTTGCCGCGAGGCCCCGGCCGGCGATCACGAGTAGCGTTCCCGAAGGCCCCAGCCAACCGAGACCGGAGGACCAGCGATGGCAGCAGCGAAATCAAAGAAGGCGACGAAGAGCAAGAAGACGACTTCAGCCAAGAGGGCTCCGACCAAGAAGTCCGCGACGAGCACGATCGATCAAGCGGAGAAGCGAGCCGAGGCGAGCATCGAGGAGCTCCGCGAGGCGGCAAACAAGAGCATGGACGAGTTCCGCGATGCGCTCGAGCGGAGTTACTCGACCTCCCGCGACCGGATCCAGGAGGTCACCGACGACGCGGTCAAGCGCGGTCGGCTGACGCGCAAGGACGCAAACGAGATGGTCAACAAGCTCGTCTCCCGCGGCCGCAAGCAGAGCGAGGAGCTGCTCAAGGAGCTCGACAAGGCACGCAAGGAACTGGAGCGCCGCGCGAAGCGGACCCGCAAGGAGGTCCAGACCCGGACCACGAAGGCGCGCAAGCAGGCAAGCAGGCGGGTCAGCCGGGCTACCAAGGCAGCGGTCGACGCCGCCGATGAGCCGCTCGCGCAGGCGGACAAGCTGCGGTCACGGGCCGGGATGCCGGGCTTCCCGATCACCGCCTACGACGAGCTGACGGCGGCCCAGATCCGCGCCCGGGTCCCCGACCTGACCAAGGCCGACGCCCGCAAGGTCCGCACCTACGAGGGGAACCACAAGGCGCGCAAGACGGTGCTCGCGGCGCTCGACGATCGCATCGGAGCCTAGGAGCGGAGGCCTGACGCCGGAGACGGGAACCAGCCCCCCGCGACCGCGGCGGGGCCGCCCCGCATGCTGCCGCTGCTAACGATAGGCGGCATGGAAGCAGGTGCAGAGACGGTCGCCGGCGAGCGCCCGCGACGCGGGGCCGAGCTCGAGCTGCGGATCGACTCCCTGGCGCAGGGCGGGCGCGGTGTCGCCCGCACGCCGGGGGGATTCGTCGTGTTCGTCGCCGGCGGCCTGCCCGGCGATCTGCTCCGCGCCCGGGTCGGGAAATCGAAGCGCTCGCACGCCGAGGCGAGTGCGGTCGAGCTGCTCGAGGCGGCGCCGGAGCGGATCCCAGACACCTGCACCCACGGGTCCGAGCCGTGTCCCGGGGCCGCCTGGCAGGGCCTGCCCTACGAGCTGCAGCTCGAGCACAAGGCCGAGCAGGTCGCCGAGGCGTTGAGCCGGATCGGCGGCTTCGACGCGGTCGAGCCGGAGCCGATCGTGCCGGCGGTCGAGCAGTGGCGCTACCGGAACAAGCTCGAGTACTCGTTCGGCCCCGATCGCGACGCCCCCGCGGGCGTGGCGCTCGGGTTCCACGCCCGCGGGCGCTGGGACCGGGTCGTCGACGTCGAGGACTGCCGGCTGGCCTCGGACGCGAACAACGCGGCCCGCAATCAGGTCCGCGCGTGGGCGCGCAGGGAGGTCGTGCCCCCCTATGACCGGACCGCCAGGGTCGGCGTGCTGCGGAACCTGGTCGTCCGCGAGGGCCGGCGCACGGGCCAGATCCAGACGCGACTGATCACCTCGCCCGCCGCGATTCCCCAGCCACCGACCGACCTACACACGATCGTCGAAGGCGACGGCGGCGGAACCGACGGGCCAACCGGGGTCCTCGGGGAGCCGGTGCTGCGGGAGCGGCTCGCCGGCCTCGAACTCGAGGTCGCGCCGACCGCCTTTCTGCAGACCAACACGGAGACGGCCGAGCTGCTCTACGCCGTCGCCCGGGAGTTCGCGGCGCTCGAGAGCTCCGAGCGCCTCTTCGACCTCTACTGCGGAGTCGGCACGGTCGGCCTCTCGATGGCGGCTGATGCACGCGAGGTCTGGGGAATCGAGTCGGTCGCCGCCGCCGTCGCCGATGCCGAGGCGAACGCCGAGGCGAACGGGATCGAGAACGCCCGCTTCCGGACCGCGGACGCGCGGCTCGGGATCCGGCCGCTGCTCGAGGAGGCCGGCGGGCCCGACGTCGTCGTCATCGACCCCCCGCGGGCCGGGCTCTCACAGAAGATCGTCCGCCGCGTGATCGAGTGCGGCGCGAAGCGGATCGTCTACGTCTCCTGCAATCCGACGACCCTGGCTCCCAACGCCCGCCAGCTCGCCGACGACGGCGGCTACCGGCTGACCCGCGTCCGCCCGGTCGACATGTTCCCCCAGACCCCCCACATCGAGTGCGTCGCGCTGCTCGAGCGGGAAGGCTGAGCGCGGTCCTAGGTGTTCGGCAGCGGGCTGCCGGCGAGGAACAGCAGCCAGAACCAGAAGGCAACGCTGACCACGAGGGTGGTGATGACGAACACCCGCTCGATTCCGCCGACCAGCGGATTGCGCCGGTTGACCGCGCGCGAATCGGTCATCCCCCGCATCCACGGCTCGCGCGCGGTGCCGCGCTGGGTATCGCTGCGGACGGCGGGGTCGGCCTTCGCCATCGCCCAACCGGCGACGTAGAGGACCGCGACGTAGGTGACGATGATCCCGAAGAGGACCAGCATCGCGACCGAGAAGTCGAGGCTGCTTGCGCCCGATCCCCCCTGCACCAACGAGCCGATCCAGAGCCACAGCAGCGGCACCCCGAATCCGATCAGCGCGGCGGCAACGACCGTCGCCGCGACGATCAGCAGTTCCTTGAGCGGCCGCATGAGCCCAGCCTAGCCGCCGAGGGTGTCAGCGAATCAGTAGGGCGGCAGGTCGCTGTACCACTGGCCGAGGACCTTGAACGAGCGCCAGAACTCCTTCTTCGGGTCCTCGGCATCGAGTGAGGCATCGATATCGGGCGTGAAGATCGCGTCGGTGGAGGGAGTCAGCTGCTGTACCTCGCCGGGCCGTGCCTCGATTTCACGTGAGAGCGGAATCTGCAGGTCGTTGAGGCACTCGAGCGCCGAATCGCCCATCACCACCACGCATCGCGGCTCGACGATCGCGATCTCCTCGACCAGACGGGCGACGCACTCGGGGGCCGCGGCGGCTGGATCGGCGAGCGGGCACTTGACGCAGAGCGTCCCGTAGACCGCGAGCGGATCGACCGCGAGCCGCTTGAGGCTCTTGATGACGGCGTTGCCGGCCCGTCCGTAGAAGGCGACGCCCTCCTCGATCTCAGCCGGGCTCGGCCCGTACTTGAGCAACATCACGTCCGCCTGCGGATGCCCCGAGCCGAGCACCGGCATCAGGTTCCCGCGCGGGCACGTGTCGCACTCCTGGAGGCGATGCGTGAGCTCGTTCAGCTCACGAATCGCGCGCTCCAGATACTTCTCCTTGATCTGATCCTCGGTGGTCGGCACAGCGGGGGCACTTTTTGACAGTCGCCCCCCCTCTCCTTTCGGTTGCACCGCGTTATCCCTCCGTGAATCAACTATTGCCGCGCGCCGGCGGCCTGCTCTTCCGGGACGAGCGCGCCCGCCGCGCCTCCTGCCGGCGCCCCCCCTGCACCGGCCGCGGGTTGCTCACCTGCTTGCGCCCACCGGCCTGACCGCTCGCGGCCTGCATCCACTTCAGCGCCTGGACGTAGACCAGGTTCTTGTGCTTGCGGGCGATGTCGGCCCAGCGCATCGCCTCGAGGAACTCCTCGGGCCCGTCGAAGTCGTGGAGGCGGATGCGGACGCTGCCGAGCGCCTGGGCCACGTGACCGTCGGACCCGGCGCCGGGCACGATCCTGTACTTGGCGGCGAAGCGCTCGGCCTCCTCGTTGAAGGCGCTGAAGGCGACCCGCGGATTGAAGACCTCGAGGATGTCGATCTCCTCGACGATGTCGAGCAGGTGCTCGTAGTCGGGAACCGAGTGCAGGCGGTCGAAGGGGTGCGGCACGTAGACCAGCCCTCCCTGCCGGCGGATCTCGTCGATCGTCTCCCGCATCGTCATCCCGCGATCGATCTTCTCCTCGAGGAAGAGACCGATCACCTCGCCCTGCTCGGCCGTTTTCACCTCCTCGCCGACGATCACCTTGATGCCGCCGTCACGCTCGGCGGCCTCCCGTGCGGCGAGCGCGCCGCTGATCTCGTTGTGATCGGTGACGGCGATCGCGCCCATCCCACGGTCGCGGGCGGTTTCCAGCAACACCTCGACCGGCGTGGCGCAGTCGTTGGAGTGATCGGTGTGCATGTGCAGGTCGCAGTCGATCAGCGGCCGCGCCGAGATCCGCTTGCGCACTGCCGTGTTCCCCGAGCGGTCGTGCCGGCGGGAGCAGACCCGCGCGTAGATCTGCTCGAGATCGTCGGTCACCTGACCCCAGTCGCGCGCACGCGAGCGGCTCGCCCGCGCCAGCTCCGCCCGCATCCGGGGATCCGCGATCAGCCGCTCTAACTGCCCCGCCAGCGTGATCACATCTCCAACCGCGAACATCAGCCCGGCCTGGTTCTCGCCGAGAAGCTCAGAGTACGGATCGATCCGCGAGGCGACGGGGACGGCCCCGGCGGTGAACGCCTGCCGGATCAGGCCCGTTGCCGGCCGCGGGCCGCCCGAAGTAGCGCAGACCACGTCGGCGGCGGTGATCAGTGACTCGGCGCTGCACTGCTCGGGCCGCACGAACCTGATCCGCTCCGCCAGCTCGCGGTGCACCCGCGGCGTGGCGACGCCATCGTCGCCGATCCAGACCGCAGCCTCCCAGTGGGCGTCGAGCGGCAGCCTGCGGAGCGCACGGAGCACGATCCGCAGGGCGCCTCGCTCCTCGCGGGCGCAGTAGGCGATCCGGAGCGGACGCTCGCCGGCAGGCGGCTCGGACGGCCAGTAGGGCTGGTGCGGGTCGGCGCCGCCGGGCACCAGCGAGTAGTTGCCGCCGAAGAAGCGGGCCATCAGATCGCGGGTCGCGGCCCCGACAACGGTGCGCGCGTCGAGCCGGCCGAGGAAGATCTCGACCATCGGGCGGGCCACCTGGGTTGAGAGGATCCGCTCGGTCGGCTCGTGGAAGCTGCCGACGTTGAGCGCCCACGAGTGCCGCAGGGCCGCGGAGGCGGCGCTCGGTGCGAACGGGTCGTGGACGTGGACGATGTCGAAGCTGACCGTGGTCAGCAGCTGCTCGAGCACACCACCCATGTCGAGCGGGACGGGCGCCGCCCTGGGCTTCGGCCCGCGCGGCATCGGAATCCCCTGTCCGATCGCTACGAGCGGCGTTCCGCCGGGCAGCGTCGATCCGCCCCAGTCCGATCCGAGCGGCGCCCCCCCGGTCGGCCGGGAGGCCGTCAGCGACCGGGCGGCGAGGCGAACCTCCCGGCGGGTCGCGACCGGCGCGGCGACCACGACCCGGTGTCCGCGCTTCGCGAGCTCCCCGGCGGTCCCCGAAACGAACTCGTTGGCCTCATCGTGGGGGCCCCACGTGTAGGGCGTCACCTGGGCGATCGTGAGGCGGGAGCTCCTGGCCACCCGATGAGGATAGATGCCGCGAGGCGAGCCGGCGGCATACGATGCAGACGCTACTGACAGAGTTGCGGGTCAGCCCACGACTGGAGGGAGAGACGGGCCAATGGACAACTACGACTACGTGATCGTCGGCGCCGGGTCCGCCGGCTGTCTACTCGCCGCCCGCCTCAGCGAGGACCGCGATACCCGCGTGCTGCTGATCGAGGCCGGCGGCAGCGACCGCTCGCCGAAGATCAAGATCCCCGCGGCCTTCGCACAGCAGTTCCGCACCAAGCTCGACTGGGACTACGAGACCGAGCCGGAGCCGGGCTGCGACGACCGCCGGCTCTATGTCCCCCGGGGCAAGAGCCTCGGGGGCTCGAGCTCGATGAACGCGATGCTCTACGTCCGCGGCTGCGCGGTCGACTACGACGGCTGGGCGGCCGACGGTTGCGCGGGGTGGAGTTGGGAGGAGGTGCTGCCCTACTTCAAGCGCTCCGAACATCGCGAGGGTGAGGCCGGGCCCAACCACGGCACCGCCGGCACCCTGAACGTCGCCGACTCCCGCAGCCCGCGCTCGCTGACCGAGCTGATGATCGAGGCAGTCCGTGCGAACGACTTCCCGCTGGACCCCGACTACAACGACGGTCAACCGGACGGCGTCTGCCGGGTGCAGACAACGATCAAGAACGGGCGCCGCTGGAGCGCCGCCGACGCCTTCCTTCGGCCGTCTCTGAAGCGACCGAATCTCACCCTCCTGAGCAGGGCAACGGTGCTCGGGCTCGAGTTCTCGGGCGAGCGGGTCACCGGGGTCCGCTACGCGAAGGGCCGCGGGGCGGCGACGGCGATCGCGGTCGCCGGCCGCGAGGTGATCCTCTCGGCGGGGGCGATCGGCTCGCCCCAGCTGCTGCTGCTGTCCGGGATCGGACCCCCGGGCCAGCTCGAGCAGCTCGGGATCGAGCCCCGCGTCGCTCTGCCCGGAGTCGGCGAGAATCTCCAGGACCATCCATACGTGGTCGGGATCTGGGAGTCGGTCGTGGGCGAGTCGCTGCTCGATGCCGAGAAGCCGCGAGCGATGCTGGACTTCCTCCTGAAGCGTGAGGGGCCGTTGACTTCGACCGTTGCCGAGGGCTTTCTCTGGACGCGCGCGGACCGCGAGGCCACAGCGCCGGACCTTCAGTTCCACCTCGCACCCGCGTTCTTCTCCGACAACGGCTTCGAGGAGACCGACGAACACGCGTACACGATGGGCCCGGTGCTGGTCGCGCCCCAGTCGCGCGGCCGGCTCTGGCTGCGATCGGCTGATCCCGCGGCGAAGCCGGCGATCCTCGGCAACCACCTGACCGAGCAGCGGGACGTCGACGCGATCGTCCACGGAATCAAGCTGGCGCGCGAGATCGCGACCACCGAGCCGCTGGCCTCGGCAACCGGCCGGGAGATCTACCCGGGTCCCAAGGTGGAGACGGACGAGGAGATCGTCGCCGACGCCCGCAGGCGCGTGGAGCTGCTCTACCACCCCGTCGGCACCTGCAGAATGGGCACCGGCGAGGACGCGGTGGTCGATCCCGAGCTGCGCGTCAACGGGGCCGAGGGTCTGCGGGTGATCGACGCATCGGTGATGCCGACGATCACCCGCGGCAACACCAACGCGCCCACCTACATGATCGCCGAGAAGGGGTCGGACATGATCAAGGCGTCCGCCTGATCAAGCGCCCGGCGCCGCCTCGCGTGACGGCTCCGGGCTGATCAGCGCGACCGGGATCCCGAGGCCCGCACGCTCGCGAACCGTGGCGATCCTCCTGCCGGGCTGGACCGCATCCCTGATCGAGCCGACGCGCTCGCCGAGATCGCCCGCGACCCGCTCGAGGTCGGCCACGGCCAGGGTCAGGCCCCAGAACCGGGCGGCGCCGTCGCGACCGGCCTGTTCCTCCGGCACCTCGACGACCTCGGCGATCACCTCGCCGAAGCGGAAGAACGCCTGCCGAAGTCGCCGATCCGCCGGGCCGACCTCCCGAATCCGCCGGCAGCGGACCCCGGCGGACTCGAAGGCCTCGATCGTCCGCTCGAGCCGGGCGGTGAAGATGACCACGTGATCGACCCGCGGCACCGCGTCGGGGCCGGGCGCGGGCGGGCGGACCGGGTGCCCGGCCAGGGCCGTCGCCAGGCCGTCGAGGTCCGCCGAGCCGACGCCCTCCAGCGTCCAGCCGGTGATCGCCCCGGGAGCGCCGGAGCCCGGTTCGAACAGCAGCCGCGTGGCGCCGACCTCGGCGCTGCCCCCGGGGCCCTCAGCCACGAGCCCGGCGTCGAGCCAGGGGGCGCGATCGACGCTGAGCCGCAGCTCGACGATCCGCGGGCGGGGCCCCGACATCGGCTGCGGTTGCGGCTGCCTCGCCCCGGGGATCAGACCTCGGCCTGGGCCTCGGTCTGCTGCGATTCGACGTCCTCCTTCGCACGTCCGGCGGCGGCGGCGCGGGCGTAGGCGGCGATGAACTCCTCGGTCTGCTCGCGCGCCTCGTCGTCGGGGCGCTGCGTATGCGGGCTCTTCATCAGGTACGAGGACGGGCCGTCGAGCTGTCCGGCGATGCCGTTGTTCAGCGCCAGCTTGATCAGGCGAACGGCATCGATCACGACCCCGGCCGAGTTCGGCGAGTCCCAGACCTCGAGCTTGAGCTCGACGTTCAGCGGCACGTCGCCGAACGAGTTGCCCTCGAGGCGGATGTGCGCCCACTTGCGGTCGGTCAGCCACGGCACGTAGTCGGACGGACCGACGTGGACGTCATCGTCCGGCAGCTCGGTGCCCATCACCGAGGTGACGGCGTTGGTCTTCGAGATCTTCTTCGAGTCGAGGCGCTCGCGCTCGAGCATGTTGAAGAAGTCCATGTTGCCACCGACGTTGAGCTGGCTGGTGTGGGCGAGCTGCACGCCGCGCTCGTGAAAGAGGCGGGCGAGCTGGCGATGGACGATCGTCGCACCCACCTGCGACTTGATGTCATCGCCGATGATCGGCAGGCCGGCCTCCTCGAAGCGCTCGTCCCAGTAGTCCTCGCGAGCGATGAACACCGGCAGGCAGTTGACGAAGCCGACGCCGGCCTGCAGCGCCTGCTCGACGTACCACTTGGTGGCCTGCTCGGAGCCGACCGGCAGGTAGCAGACCAGCACGTCCGCCTTCGTCTCCTTGAGGATGCCGACGATGTCGGCGGTCTCGCCCGGTGCCTTGGTGATCTTCTGCTTCAGGTACTTGCCGAGCCCGTCGTGGGTCATGCCGCGATGGACCTCGACGCCCAGGGGCGGCACGTCGGCAAACTTGATCGTGTCGTTCTGGCCCGACCAGATCGCGTCGGAGAGGTCCTTGCCGACCTTCTCGGCGTCGATGTCGAACGCGGCGACGAACTCGATGTCCCGCACGTGATAGCCGCCGAGATCGACGTGCATCAGGCCCGGGACCTGCTCGTCGGGATCGGCGTTCTTGTAGTACTCGACGCCCTGGATGAAGGCGTTGGCGCAGTTGCCGACGCCGACGATGGCGACGCGGACCTTGCCGTCGTCGCTGCGGCCCGGAGCTGCGGCGGAACCGTTGGACTGAGTCTCGTTCGTGCTCATGGGTGTTCAGAGGCCTCCTCTTGGGATGGCGAGTGGTTGCCGGATCTGGTCGGGGCGAGAGCGCAAGGCTTCGTGAGACGGCCTCGATCGGGCGCAGTCGCCGAACTGGGCGAAATGACACCGGGGGCGGCGCTTGGTTACACGCGCTCGGTGGGCTCGGCAAGCGGGCTCAGGCGGAATCGAGCTGCTTGAGCTCACCACGCACGTGCCAGACCCGCTGCACGGTGGTCAGCGCGGTCAGCGCGGCGAGCACGTAGATCGACGCCGGGAGCAGGTTGACGTCCGCGATCAGCTCACCCTCGGCGAAGAGGATGCCGGCCGAGAGGATCACGACGCGCACCGGCCGCGTCGCGATCCCGACCTTGCACTCGACCCCGAGGGCCTCGGCCCGGGCCCGCGTATAGCTGACCATCAACGAGCCGAGCACGGCCAGCACGCAGGCGGCTGCGGCCACATCCTCACCGCTGTCGGCGAGATGCCAGGCGATCGCGGCGATCACGATTCCCTCTTCGATCCGATCGAGGGTCGAGTCGAGGAACGCACCGAACAGGGATCCCTTCCCGGACATCCGCGAGTAGCGGCCGTCGAGCGTGTCCATGATCGAGCCGACGATGAAGGCGATCGCGGCGAGCACGAAGTGCCGCTCGAGGATCAGCGCCGCCGCGGCGAGGTTGAGCACCAGCCCGGTCATCGAGATCGCGTTCGGCGTCAGCCGCGAGTCGATCAGGCGACCGCGGGCGTAGTCGGCCAGCTCCTTGCTGGAACGGACGTCGCGAAGCTCACTCCCGGCCGGCCCCGGGGGGCCGGGCTGCTCACTCATGAGACGGCAACCTACCCGACCCCGGTCCGCTCAGCGGCGCACGCCCGCTAAAGCCGGGGCCGTGCGGAACGCCCAGTGGCCGGGCCGGCGCGGAGCCAGCAGCCGATGCGCGACGAGCGCCGAGACGGCGGCGACCGAAGCCCCGATCGCGGCGTCGAGCCAGAAGTGATTGCCGGTGACCACGACCACGAAGAGGACGAGCAGCGGATAGACCATCCACGCCGCCTTGGCGATCCGGTTGCGAACGAGCAGCACGGCGGGGACGGCGATCATCGTCGCGAAGCCGATGTGCATGCTCGGCACAGCGGCGTACTTGTTGACGAGCAGCCCGACCGAGTCGGCATCGGTGTCGATCGCCGTGAACGCGGCGATCGTGTCGACGAAGCCCTCGTCCGGGATCAGGCGCGGCGGCGCCGTCGGATAGAGCAGGTAGCCGGTCAGCGCCAGGAGCATCGCGACCATGAACATGTTGCGGACGAAGTAGAAGTGCTCGTTGCGGAACAGGTACAGCCAGGCGAGAAAGCTGGTGGTGACGATGAAGTGGGAGTTCATGTACATCCAGTTGGCGCCGTCGATCAACCAGCTGAGGTTGAGCACCGCCGACTGCAGGCCCTGCTCGAAGTACAACCCGAGCGAGCGCTCGACATCGATGATGCGCTCGGCGTTGGCAAACGCGATTCCCTCCCTCGCCTCCGAGAGGCCGCGGACCACCTGGTAGCCCTGGTAGACGGCGAAGAAGAGCCCGAACTGCAGCAAGAGGTCACCCCAACCCCTTGGCAGGCGGCTCCCTATGTAGGAGAGCGGCCGCGGCACGACGCGGATTCTAATCAGAGCCAGGGGGCGCCGCTTGCTGCTCCGCGAGGAAGCCGGCGAGCCGCTCGACCAGCTCCGGCCGATCGATCCAGGGCCAGTGGCCGGCGTCACGCAGCTCGATCAACTCCGCGTTCGGCAGACGGCTCGCGTAGGCGCGGCCGAACTCCCGGGGGAGGTACGGGTCGTCGCTGCCCCAGGCGACGACCGCCGGGCAGTCGAGGCGCTCGAGCAGGGCGCCGGCGGCCTCGAGCTTCTCGGGATCGGCGGAGCGGTAGAGCCGCAACACCGCCTCCGCCATGCCGCCGTCATAGCTGGCCCAGATCTCGTCGACGAACGAATCGGGCATCGGTTGGAGCCGCGGGCGAGCCTGACGCAGCGCGAGCCGAACCGTCGAGCGGGTGGTGGCCCGGCTGAACAGCTCGCCGGCGCCGCGGGTGCGCCACAGCCGGCCAAGCCAGTGCCAGCGATAGCCACGCAGCAGCGGCACGCCGTTGATCACGACGAGCCGCCTGACCCGCGCCGCCCGCCGCGAGGCTGGATGCAGGGCGATCGCGCCCCAATCATGGACCACGAGGTTGAACTCGCCGTCGACAAGCTCGTCCATGACGGCTCCCAGATACCGCGCGTAGGCGTGCATCGAGGAGTCGAAGCGCTCGACCGGCGGCCGCTCGGAGCGGCCGAAGTTGGGGAGGTCGATCGCGACCCCGGGCCCCGGGACGGCAGCGAGGAACGGGATCCAGTCGCGGGAGCTGGTCGGATTACCGTGCACGAAGAGCGTCGGGACCCCGTCGCCGCCGGTGCGCCGGACCAGCGTCTCGAGCCCGGACACCCCGATCAACTGCTCATCGATCTCGCGCTCGCCGGTCATCGCCCGTGACCCTATTCTGCAGCCGTGGCAAGAGGGGCCGAAGCGCCTTGACCATCGTCTGCCTCGGCGAGGCACTCGTCGATCTGATCGGCGAGCCGGCCGGAGGGGAGCCGGAGCGGTTCAGCGTCCACTTCGGCGGCGCGCTGGCGAACGTCGCCGTCGCGGCTGCGCGGTCCGGAGCCCCGGCAGCCCTCGTCGGCGGTGTCGGCGACGACCACTTCGGGCGACTGCTGCGCCGGGGGCTCGCGGCGGAGGGGGTCGACGTGGCCGGTCTGCAGACGCTGCCGGGGACCGCGACCGCGTTCGCCTTCGTCCGGGTCGACGGCTCGGGGGATCCCAGCTTCGAGCTGCACGGAGCCGGAATCGAGGCGGGCGTGGGAGCGCTGGCGGGGGGCGAGCGCGAGCTGCTGATCGGCGCCTCGGCGCTGGTGGTCGGCTCGAACACGCTGACGGGCGGTGCGGCCCTGGGCGTCACGCGGGCGGCCGTGGCGGAGGCGGGGCAGGCCGGGGTCCCCGTCCTCTTCGACCCGAACCTGCGGCCGGGACGCTGGCGACGGCTCGAGGCGGCGCTCGAGCGCTGTCGCGAGCTGGCGGCGGAGGTGACGGTGATCAAGGCCAACCTCCTCGAGGCGCGGCGGCTGGTCGGCGCGCCCGAGGCGGGCCGGGCCGAGGCGGCCGAGCGCCTGCTCGAGCTCGGTCCGGCGCTCGCGGTCGTCACCTCCGGCCCGAGCGGCGCGACCGCGCGGCTCGCGGGTCGAGCCACGGCCCACTCCGAACCGGCGCCGGAGCTCGAGCGCCCGCAGCCGCTCGGCGCGGGTGACGCCTTCATGGGCGCACTGGCCGGCGGGCTGTACGCCCGCGGCTGGGATCTCGATCGGGTCGGGGAGGTGCTCGGCGACGCCGTCCGGGCGGGATCGGAGGCCTGCACCCGGGCCGGGGCGATCGCCTGACGCTGGATCCCTCCGGGGGATTCCGGCGTCCGCCTATGCTCGGGGCCGATGAGCGGCGGCGGTGAACGTGGATACGCGGATCGTGGCCGGGCCGGGCGGCGCGGAGCCGACTTCGATCGCCGGCCGCAGTTCCCCGTCCCCCGCGGCTGGCAGCGGCCCGCGGCAGCGCGCGTGCGCTCGATCCGCGATCGGCTCCGCGAGCTCTACGGGCGCAAGCGCAACCAGCCGCACGGCGACCCGGTGCACGAGCTCGTGCTGACGATCCTCTCCCAGAACACCAGCGACACCAACCGCGACGTCGCCTACCGCGGCCTGCGCGACGCGATCGGCGACTGGTCGGCGATCCGCGACGCACCGACCGCGGCGGTGATCGATGCGATCCGCCCCGGCGGGCTGGCCAACACCAAGGGGCCGAGGATCCAGGAGGTGCTGGAGCGGCTCGGCCCCGAGCCCGATCTCGACTGGCTGCGGCATGCTCCCCGCGAGGTCGCGGTCGAGTACCTGACCGGCCTTCCCGGGGTCGGGCGCAAGACCGCCGCCTGCGTGATGATCTTCGCCTTCGACCGGCCGGAGATCCCTGTCGACACCCACGTGCACCGGGTCGGTGGGCGGCTCGGGCTGTTCCCCGAAGGGGCCTCGTTCGAGCAGGCTCACGACGAGATGCTCGCGATCACCGATCCGGCCGATGCCTACGAGCTGCACATGAACCTGATCGAGCACGGGCGGGCGGTGTGCCGCCCGCGGCCGCGCTGCGGGGAGTGCGGCCTGCGGCGGATGTGCATCGCCAGGCGCGAGGGCCGGGTCGAGCCGGTGTCCTGATCAGCGCGCCCGCCGCTGGGCGGCCCGGGTAGTATCCGGCCCCTCCCGGGAGCCGGGGACGACCAGATGACCAAGCGCAGCTTCCTCTTCTTCGCACTGTTCTTCGTCGCCTTCGCGGTGGCCGTCCCCTACTGGGCGATCTCCAAGGAGGGGGACGAGGATGCTTCCCCCGAGAAGGTCGCCGCCTCCGACGAGGGCGCCAAGCTCGTCTTCGCGACCAACTGCGGCTCCTGCCACACGCTTGCCCGGGCCGGTACCGACGGCGTCGTCGGACCCAACCTCGACGACCTGCTCGGCGATGTCCCCGGCCAGCAGGAGCGGGTCCTGGCCGCGATCGAGATCGGCGTCCAGGGCAGGATGCCGGCCGGCATCCTCGAGGGGCAGCAGGCCGAGGAAGTCGCGGACTTCGTAGCCCGCGTCGCCGGCCAGTAGGGCTGACGGCCGCGGAGGCCGCTGGGCTGCGTCCTCCGCGGCTCACGTGCGGGTGCACGCTTCGCCTTGTGCGTCCTTGCCGAGCGGCCTCCGAGCCTCGTCAGCGGTGGGCTGCGTCCTCCGCGGCTCACGTGCGGGTGCACGCTTCGCCTTGTGCGTCCTTGCCGAGCGGCCTCCGAGCCTCGTCAGCGGAAAGCGGCGTTAACCAGAAAGGGCGGCCCGGAGGCCGCCCTTTCCTTGGCTTCTCGGCTCTGCTACTTGCGGAGCTTGAGCTTCGAGACCGCGCCGCCGTGATCGGACGGCCACAGTCCGGACGGGGTGATCTCTTCCGGATCGTTGCCCGTCACGTATGCCTTGAGGAGCTTCGCCTTCGCCTTCTTGTTGGCGAGGACGTGGTCGATCGTGTGATCGAACGGATCCTCGTTGATGTCGAGCGCGGACCCGTAGCAGCAGGTGAAGTCACCCATCGTGCCGTAGTCCTTCATCCCGAACGCCGCCAGCGCCTTGAAGGCGAGCTGATCGCCGTCGGTGCCGGAGTTGAACCCGTCACCGACCTCGTGCGGATCACCCAGCGCCGAGTTCAGGTCGCCGACCAGGATCGCCCGCATCTTCGTCTTCAGCGGTCCACCCTTCTTGGTCAGCTCCTTCGCCTGGGCCTCCTTGATCGTCGGATCGCCGAACGCCTCGAGATGCGTGTTGACGAACCGGAACTTGGTCGGCTTCGACTTCTTGTTCTTCTGGTACTTCGCGTCGACCGAGAGCCAGCCGCGATCAGCGGTGACCATCGCACCGCCGACGTCAGCGGTGAAGGTCGTGTCGTACTGATCCATCTGCACCGACTTCTTGATCGGCTTCACCTTGCTGCCCTTGCGGGCGAGGATCACGTCGCGCATCGTCAGGCGCGCGTCGAGATCAGCGCCGAACACCCCGGCGCCGAGCGGGCCGGAACCGGTGGCATCGCTGCCGTCGATGTCGGCGGGCAGCTCGCCCTCGAACTCATCCTGGACCGCGATGACCTTGTACTTGCCGCCGAGGTACGGACATCAGCTCCTTGAGGAAGTCGTACTTGGTCTCGGTCGCCAGCGTGCCGAACGGCGAGATCGGCGGCGCGCCGCCGTCTGACGTCTCCTGGACTCGCCAGTGCGCGACCTCCTGAAGGCCGATCAGATCGGCCTTCGACTTCTTGATCTCCTTCGCCAGCGGAATCGCCCGCTCGGGGAAGTTGGTGCGCTCGATCTCGTTGTAGATCTCACCGGCACCGTCGATGGCGGCGCCGAGGTTGTCCGCACCGATCGCCGGGCCGAGGTCGGCGCCGAGATAGACATTGCGGGTCATCACGGTGACCTTGGCGTTCTTCGCCTTCTTCTTCTTCGCGACACCCTCGGGCGGGCTGATCAGCGCGACCGTGAGGACCGCTGCGATCACCGCTCCGATGATGAGCCAGACACGCGAGCCGGCGTGCCGTCTGTCGATAGACATCAAGAGACTTCTCCTTCTGCTTGCCCCATGGATAGGCCGCTCCGCCGGGGAACGGCGTGCACAGTCTAAACCCGCCCGAAATCCGTTCGATGCGGTGCCGAAGCCGCCGGGAAGTCCGGCGGGCGGGATGCGCTTGCGTCGCTCCATAACATCTGATAGGTTTCCACTCAGATTTTCAATGTACGCGGCTGGTAACCCTGAGTAGACAGGCACCACAGCCGCGTTTTCACGCACTGGCACCGAAAGGAAACTGAAACATGGCAAAGACGATCGGGATCGACCTCGGCACGACCAACTCCTGCTTCGCGGTGATGGAGGGCGGTGAGCCCGAGGTACTCGAGAACGCCGAGGGCGGGCGCACGACGCCCTCCGTCGTCGCCTTCACCGACGACGACCGCCTGGTCGGCACCGTCGCCAAGCGTCAGGCGGTGATGAACCCGGAGCGAACGATCTTCTCGATCAAGCGCTTCATGGGTCGCAAGGAGGCGGAAGTCAAGGAAGAGGAGACGATCGTCCCTTACCACGTCGAGGCCGGGCCGAACGGCGACGTGCGGGTCAAGGTCGACGACAAGCAGTACAGCCCGCCGGAGATCTCGGCGATGACCCTGCAGAAGATCAAGGCGGACGCCGAGGCGAAGCTCGGCGACACGGTCGACTCGGCCGTGATCACGGTACCCGCGTACTTCAACGACGACCAGCGGCAGGCGACCAAGGACGCCGGCAAGATCGCCGGCCTCGAGGTCAAGCGGATCATCAACGAGCCCACCGCCGCATCGCTCGCCTACGGCCTCGACAAGGAGGCGACCGATCAGACGATCCTCGTCTTCGACCTCGGTGGCGGCACCTTCGACGTCTCCGTGCTGGAGATCGGCGACGGCGTCTTCGAGGTGAAGTCGACCTCCGGCGACAACCACCTCGGAGGTGACAACTGGGACAAGGCGATCGTCGAGTGGATGGTGGCGGAGTTCAAGCGCGATCAGGGCATCGACCTCGCCGCCGACAAGAACTCGCTGCAGCGTCTCTACGAAGCGGCCGAGAAGGCGAAGATCGAGCTCTCGTCCGCCCAGGACACGCAGATCAACCTGCCGTTCATCACCGCGGTCGAGGGACAGCCGAAGCACCTCGAGATGAAGCTCACCCGCGCGAAGTTGGCGGAGCTCACCTCCGAGCTGCTCGATCGGGTCGTGAATCCGGTCAAGCAGGCGCTCGCGGACGCCGACACCGACATCGACCACGTGGTGATGGTCGGCGGCATGAGCCGGATGCCCGCAGTCCAGGAGAAGGTCAAGGAGCTGACCGGCAAGGACCCGCACAAGGGCGTCAACCCCGATGAGGTCGTGGCCGTCGGCGCCGCGATTCAGGCCGGCGTGCTGGCGGGGGAGGTCAAGGACGTCCTGCTGCTCGACGTAACGCCCCTGACCCTCGGGATCGAGACCAAGGGCGGCGTGATGACGAAGCTGATCGAGCGCAACACGACGATCCCGACCAAGAAGTCGGAGATCTTCTCGACCGCCGACGACAACCAGACCCAGGTCGAGGTTCACGTGCTCCAGGGCGAGCGCGAGATGGCCTCCGGCAACAAGTCGCTCGGCAAGTTCCAGCTGACGGGCATCCCGCCGGCGCCCCGTGGCCTGCCGCAGATCGAGGTCACCTTCGACATCGACTCGAACGGCATCCTCCACGTCGCCGCCAAGGACCTCGGGACGAGCAAGGAACAGACGATCGAGATCAAGGGCGGCTCGGGCCTCGCCGAGGAGGAGGTCGAGCAGATGATCAAGGACGCGGAGAGCCACGCCGAGGAGGACCGCAAGGCGAAGGAGCTGGCCGAGGCCCGCAACGTCGCCGAGGCGCGCGCCTTCCAGTTCGAGAAGGAGCTCGCCGAGCACGCCGACAAGGTCAGCGACGCGGACCGCAAGGAGGTCACCGAGGCGATCGCGGCGCTGAAGGGCGCCGTCGACTCGACCGATATCGCCGACATCCAGGCCAAGACCGAGGCGGCAGAGAGCGCCTTCCACAAGGTCAGCGAGGCGCTCTACGCAGCGAGCGCCCAGCAGGCGGCCGAGGGGTCGACCGACGGCGCCTCGGGCAACGGCGCCGGCGACGAGGAGGAGATCGTCGACGCCGAGGTAGTCGAGGACGAGGCCTGAGCGCGGGCGCGGCCGGAGGCCCAAGATGAGCGAGAGACCCGATCAGCAGATCGAGGAGCCGGCCGCGGCGCCGGACGCCGGGCAGGCCGCCGAGGCCGAGCCCGGCGAGGCCGTGCAGGCCGCCGAGACTGAGCTCGATGTCGCCCGTCGCGAGCGCGACGAGTACCTCGAGCTCGCGCAGCGAGCGCGGGCGGACCTCGAGAACTACCGTCGCCGCGTCAGCGCCGAGGCCGGCTTGGCCGAGCGGCGCGGCCGAGCGGCGATGGCCCGCGATCTGATCCCGGCGCTCGACGATCTCGAGCGGGCGCTGCTGGCCGTGGGCGTCGATCCCGATGGCGTCACTCCCGAGGGTGAGCCGGCGAGCGAGGAGGTCTCGGCCCAGGACGCCCTGGCCGAGGGCGTGGCGCTCGTCTATCGCGAGATGCGGGACGGGCTCCGTCGCGGCGGCGTCGAGGCGTTCGACCCGGGCGGCGAGAAGTTCGACCCGGCGACGTCGGAGGCGGTGGCGACCGCCGATCGCGACGGCACCGAGGACGGGATCGTGATCGAGGTGCTGGAGCGCGGCTATCGGATCGGTGACCTCGTGCTGCGACCGGCGCGCGTCGTGGTCAGCGCCTAGGGGTCGAGGGAAATGGCACGAGATCTGTACGAGGTCCTCGGGGTCGAGAAGGGGGTCTCCGACGACGAGCTGAAGAGCGCCTACCGAAAGCTCGCCCGCAAGTACCACCCCGACCGCAATCCTGGCGACGAGCAGGCAGAGGAGCGGTTCAAGGAGGTCCAGGGCGCCTACGACACGCTCAAGGATCCCGAGAAGCGCAAGGAGTACGACTCCGCCGGCGCCTTCGGTGGCGCCTTCGGTGGATTCGGGCGCGGCGGCGACCCGCGGGCCGCGGGGTTCGGGGTCGGCGACCTCGGCGACGTCTTCGGCTCGCTGTTCAACCGCGGCGGCAGTCCCGAGCCGCCGGCCGGGCGCGACCTCGAGACCGAGATCAAGCTCAGCTTCGAGCAGGCGATGCAGGGAACCCAGGTCCGGGTGACCGTCCCGAAGCAGTCCCGCTGCGGCACCTGCGGCGGCAGCGGCGCCGCCCCGGGCACCCAACCCCGGACCTGCCCCTCCTGCGGAGGCCGCGGCGTCGACGCCGAGAGCCAGGGCTTCTTCTCGATCTCCCATCCCTGTGCCCAGTGCGGCGGCAGGGGCGAGGTGGTCGAGACCCCCTGCCCGGACTGCGCGGGCAGCGGGGTGACCCAGCAGCGGAAGCGCTACCGGGTCAACGTCCCGGCCGGCGTTCGCGACGGAACCCGGATCCGGCTTGCCGGCAAGGGTGAGGACGGCCCCCTCGGCGGCCCTTCGGGCGACCTGTTCGTGACCACCCGCGTCGCGCCCTCGCCCGTCTTCAGCCAGCGCAAGGACGGCAACCTCGAGGTTGCGGTGCCGATCACGATCCCCGAGGCGGTCGGCGGCGGCAGCATCGAGGTCCCGACGCTGCGGGGCACGAAGCGAATCAAGATCCCGGCCGCAACCAAGCACGGGACGATCCAGCGACTGCGCGGCGAGGGCCCTCCGAAGCCGGGCGGCGGCAAGCGCGGCGATATCCGCTACCGGATGGAGATCGAGGTCCCGAAGGACCTCAACGACGAGCAGCGCAAGGCACTCGAGGAGCTGGCGAGCTCGCTCAACGACCACGACCCGCGCGAGGAGATCCTGCGCGAGGCACGTCGTCACGGCCCGGGCGCGGCCGATGATCGGTCCGGTAGGTCCGGCAAGGTGGGTGCCGCGTGAGCGGACGAAGCGACAGCCGGAAGGGCCGGGGCGCGGGGCGGGTGCGAGGGTCCGTCACCCGGGTCAGCGGCGAGCTCGATCGCGAGCGTGGCGTGTTCATGATCTCGGTCGCGGCCGAGCTGGCCGACATGCATCCGCAGACGCTGCGGATGTACGAGTCGCGCGGTCTGATCGCGCCGAAGCGCTCGCCGAAGAACACCCGGCTCTACTCGCAGGAGGACGTCGAGCGGCTGCGGCGGATCCAGGAGATGACGGCCCAGCAGGGCCTCAATCTGGCCGGGGTCGAGACCGTGCTCGAGCTCGAGGCCAGGCTCGACGAGATGCGGGAGGAGCTGCTCGAGATGCGCAAGCGCTCGGCGGAGCTCCAGCAGCGAATGGCAGACGAGATCGCACGGGCGCGGCGCTCGCTCGGCGCCGAGCTGGTCCCCTACGGCGCCTACGAGTCCGGGTCCGCTCCCTGATCCCCGGCCCGACGCTTGCCGACCACCGCCGAGATCGATCCCCTGGCCAGGAGCGCCGCGCTGGCGATCGCCTGGGCGAGGATCGGGATTGGGGTCGGGACCTTCGGCTTCACGCGGCCGGCGCTCGCGATGCTCGGATTCGAGCGACCCGATGCGACCACGGTGACGCTGGCGAGGCTCGCCGGCGGGCGCGACATCGCGCTCGGCATCCACGCGCTGTCCGCCGCCGCTGATCGCGACAGCCTGCGCGAGGCGACCTTGCTGGGGGCCCTGGTGGACGTCGGCGATGCCGTCGCCTTCGGCGCCGCGGCGATCCACCACCCGCGGGGGCGCCGCGCCGCCGTGCAGAACGCGGCGCTCGGGGCAGCCGCCGCAGTCGGTGGGGCGCTGGTGCTGGCCCGCCTGTCGCGGTCCTCGTGAGCTCCGATACGATCTCCCCGACGCCCAAGTGCAGCGATAGATCTTAGTCTATCTTGCGCAGATTTCTTGACATTGCATCAATAAGACAGTAGGGTCTTGGAGATGCAGGCAGACAGATTCACCGTCAAGTCCCAGGAGGCAGTCGCCGCCGCGCAGCGGCTCGCGACCCAGCGCCGCAACACCGAGGTTGCGCCGGCGCACCTACTGCTGGCGCTGCTCGACCAGGAGGACGGCCTCGTCGTGCCGGTCCTCAACAAGCTCTCCGCCGACGTCCCGTCGATCCGCGCCCGGACCGAGCAGCTGATCGACGAGCTGCCGACGATCGGCGGCGCCGAGCAGCCCGAGCCCCGCCCCGCCCAGGCCCTGATCAAGGTCCTGCAGCGGGCCGAGAACGAGATGGCGGCGCTCACCGACGAGTACATCTCGACCGAGCACCTGCTGCTCGCGCTCCGCGACGAGCCGTCCGCGGTCTCCGACCTGCTGCCCGACCGCGCAGCGCTCGACAAGGCGATCGCCGAGGTCCGCGGGCCCCATCGCATCACCTCGCAGAACCCCGAGGAGACGATGCAGGCGCTGGAGAAGTACGGCCAGGACCTGACCGCGGAGGCCGAGGCCGGCAAGCTCGATCCGGTGATCGGTCGCGACGAGGAGATCCGGCGGGTGATCCAGGTGCTCTCGCGGCGCACGAAGAACAACCCGGTGCTGATCGGAGAGCCCGGCGTCGGCAAGACAGCGATCGTCGAGGGCCTGGCCCAGCGGATCGTCGCCGGGGACGTGCCCGAGTCGCTGCGCGATCGCAAGGTGATCGCGCTCGACGTCGGCGGCCTGCTGGCCGGGTCCAAGTATCGGGGTGAGTTCGAGGAGCGGCTCAAGGCCGTGCTCGCTGAGATCAAGGAGGCCGAGGGTCGGATCGTCCTCTTCATCGACGAGCTGCACACGATCGTCGGCGCCGGTGCCGCCGAGGGCGCCGTCGACGCCGCGAACCTGCTGAAGCCGATGCTCGCCCGCGGCGAGCTTCGCGCGCTCGGCGCGACGACGCTCGACGAGTACCGCAAGCACATCGAAAAGGACGCGGCGCTCGAGCGGCGCTTCCAGCCGGTCACGGTCGGCGAGCCGACCGAGGCCGACACGATCGCGATCCTGCGCGGGCTGAAGGAACGCTACGAGGTCCACCACGGGGTGCGGATCGCCGACCCGGCGATCGTCGCCGCCGCGACGCTCTCGGAGCGATACATCGCCGATCGCTTCCTCCCCGACAAGGCGATCGACCTGATCGACGAGGCCGCCTCGCGGCTGAAGATGGAGATCGAGTCGGCGCCGACCGAGGTCGACGAGGTCGACCGCCGGATCCAGCAGCTGGAGATCGAGCGCCAGGCCCTCTCGAAGGAGGAGGACGAGGCCTCGCTGGCACGGCTCGAGGCGCTCGACGCCGAGCTCGCCGAGCTGAACGAGTCGGCCTCGCAGATGAAGGCCCGCTGGCAGACCGAGAAGGCAGCGATCGAGTCGATCAAGGAGGCGAAGGCGGAGCTCGAGTCGGCGCATCGCGAGGTCGAGCGGGCCGAGCGGGACGCCGATCTGGAGAAGGCCGCGGAGCTCCGCTACGGGCGGATCCCCGAGCTCGAGCAGACCGTCGCCGACCAGCAGTCGCAGCTCGAGGAGATGCGCTCGGACGGCGGCTCGATGCTGACCGAGGAGGTCACCGAGGAGGACGTGGCGGACGTCGTCGCCAAGTGGACGGGAATTCCGGTCGCCCGTCTGATGGAGGGCGAGGTCGAGAAGCTGATCCAGATGGAGTCCCGCCTGCACGAGCGCGTGATCGGCCAGGACGAGGCGGTCGCCGCGGTCGCGAATGCGCTGCGGCGCTCGCGCGCCGGCCTCGCCGACCCCAACCGGCCGATCGGCAGCTTCCTGTTCCTCGGCCCGACCGGCGTCGGCAAGACGGAGCTGGCGCGCGCCCTGGCCGAGTTCATGTTCGACTCCGAGCAGGCGATGATCCGGATCGACATGTCCGAGTACATGGAGAAGCACTCGGTCTCGCGACTGATCGGCGCCCCTCCCGGCTACGTCGGCTACGACGAGGGCGGGCAGCTGACCGAGGCCGTCCGCCGTCGCCCCTACGCGGTGATCCTGCTCGACGAGATCGAGAAGGCGCATCCCGACGTCTTCAACACGCTGCTTCAGATCATGGACGAGGGCCGGCTCACCGACGGACAGGGTCGGACCGTGGACTTCAAGAACACGGTGCTGATCATGACCTCGAATGTGGGCTCGCAGGAGATCGCCGAGGAGCGGATCGACGAGCAGATCCGCGAGAAGATCGACGCCGTCCTGATCAACACCTTCAAGCCCGAGTTCCTCAATCGGATCGACGAGACCGTGATCTTCCACCGCCTCAGCCGCGAGGACATCAGCGAGATCGTCGACCTCCAGGTCGAGATGCTCGTCGGCCGCGTCAGCGAGCGGGGGATCGAGATCGAGCTGACCGACGACGCGCGAACGCTGCTCGGAAACCTCGGCTACGACCCGACATACGGCGCCCGACCGCTGAAGCGGGTGATCCAGAAGCAGCTCGTCGACAAGCTGGCGCTGAAGCTGCTCGAGGGCGAGTTCGCCCCCGGCGACACGGTGCGCATCGACACCGCCGCCGGCGAGCTGACCTTCACCGCCGCCGGCACACGGGCCGAGCCGGCGACCGCCTGAACGACCCTCGCACCGGCCCTCAGGCGGAGCCGGGGGCGCCCGGGCCGGGGACGGCCTCGACCCGGTGCACCGGCCGGTCGAGCCGCTCGGTCAGGTCGGCGATCAGCCGGTCATAGCGCCGATCGACGACGACGAACACGATCCGCGCGGCGCCCTGCTGGGCAGCGACGTCCTCGAGGGCCTCACCCGGGTTCTCGCTGACCACCCGCCCCTCCGCGTGGCAGCCGGCGGCCGCGAGCGTCGCGATCGAGACCGCCAGGCGCTCCTGGGCCGCGATCCGGCCCGGGCCCTCGTCGCTGAGCCAGCGCTGCAGCGGTGTCGAGAGGACCGGCGCCAGTACCAGCACCGCGTGCCGATCGGGATCAGGACCGGCCTCCGCCATCGTCGCGATCCGATTCGCGGTCGTGGCGTCATCGATCGGCGCCAGCGCCAGCGCCAGCAACGGCGCCCCCGCCCGATCGCCGCGAAACTCGATCGGGTCGCGCGGCCGGGTGCGCGCCGCGAGCAGGATCAACCCGGCGATCGTCAGAAAGCCGACCGCGGTCCCGGCTCCGGCGCCGCCGAGCGCGAACGCCGCGAACGCCGGCACGACCAGTGCCGCCACGATCAGCGGCAGCATCCACGGCTTCGGGAACCAGGTACCGATCCCTGGTTGATAGCGGGTAGGCGGCCCCCTGACTACCCGCCGCGACCGCGGCGGCGTCGTCCTCAGATCCGGGCGATGCCCGCCTCGGCCACGCCCGCCTCGAGGCCCTCGACCCCGAAGGCCTGGGCCGGGCCGAGGGCGCCGACGCCGTCGATCCCGCCGTCGAGCGCGCGACCCGCGGCCCAGGCGAGAAACCGGGCGGTGAACGTGTAGCCGTTGACGCCCTCGAGACGGACCTCGCTGAGGGCGGTCCCGGTGCGATCGCGCGCGATCGCAAGCACGTGGGAGCCGCTGGAGGCGAGCTGCTCCTCGGACGGCCCGCCGGACGAGCCCTTGGCGAAGCGGCCGAGCAGGGCGCCGAGCCCAGATTTCACCGGCGGCAGCCGGGTCAGCCCAGTGATCGCGTAGGAGCTCAGCTGCAACGGACGAGAGGCTGAGCCGAACCAGCCGAGGAACGGCTCGACGTCGCGCACGTTCGGGAACTGGGCGGGGATCGCGAAATGCTCGGATGACGAGGCCGAGACAGCCTGCTGCCTGCGGCCGCGGACCTCGTAGGAGCGGACCCGCTTGCCGTTCGCCTCGGTGATCAGCCGGCCGTCCCGATAGGCGAACCCGGGCTCGAGCAGCGAGGCGATCGTCGATGCCATCGTGCCGCCGCTGAAGCCGCCGCCGCCCCCGGTCAGGAAGTAGCCGATCTCGATCAGGCGGGCATCCTCGCCCGCCTCGGTGAGGGCGAGCGCGGCGGCCAGGTTGCCGGGCACCCAGTCGTAGCCCATCGCGGTCAGCAGCGGAACGCCGGCGGCCTCCGCGGGCGGGCCGAAGCGCTCGAAGACCCGGCGGATGAAGGGCGGCTCGCCGGTCGAGTCGAGATACCGAGCCCGCGCTTCGATCGCCGCCTCGACCGCCGGATCGCCCCAGTTGGTGAACGGCCCGACAGTGCTCAGCATCACGTCGCCCTCGCCGAGCAGCGCCCGAACGCTGGCCGGCTGCGATACATCCGCGGTAGCGGTCTCGAGTCCCCCGCCAAGCTCGGCTGCGAGCTCGTCCAGGGATCTCTGATTGCGCCCGGCGAGAAGCGGCTGGGCGCCCCTTGCGAGCAGCGCTGAGGCGGTCAGCCGTCCGGTGTAGCCGGTGGCTCCGAAGAGGACGATGCGGCCCATCGGAGGCACCCTAGTCCACCCACCTCGGCCTCGCCGGGGTCTGGGCCTCCCTACTGGTACATCGCGTAGTCGACCTCGGGCCGCAGGCGGAGCACCGACCGGGGCTTCATCAGGCTCACGTCGCGGTCGTAGAAGAGCGAGAAGCCGTCGAACAGATCCGGGTTGGTCGCGAGGTCCTTGTATCCGGTCTTCTTCGCGCGCCGCGAGCCGATCCCGTCGAAGTTGAGCAGCACGCTCGCCCCTTGGCGCTGCTTGACCCGGCGCCGCCCGCTGATGCTGCCGGCGCGGAACTGATGGACGATCAGTGCCTTGGCGGGCACCCCCTCCCTCGCGACCAGCCGCTCGAGCCAGCGCGAGGCGCGGTTCAGCTTGCGATAGGTGATCGAGCCCTCGTCGCGACCGGGAACGCCCTTGCGACCGACGTTCCACTCCGGGTCGATGCCGACGTCCACGTCCGGCAAGGCGATCCACTCGCGCAGCGCACGGAGCTCCTGGATCACCGGGGCGCGCCCCGGCTGGATGTCCAGGGTCAAGCGCGCGCCGACCGAGCGGGCCGCCTTCAGGTAGGTGCGAATCACGTTCGGGTCCTGGCGCGCCCGGTAGCGGCGATCGGAGCCGGCCGAGGCGGTGGCGACGACGCCGATCAGGTTGAGCGAGAGCGCCACCGGCCGGCCGGTGACCCGCTCGTAGGCGCGCGCCTGCCGGCGCAGCTTGCGCGCCGCTCCCGCTGGAGAGCGCTTGCCGATCGCCGTGGCTGTCAGCTGCGGGGCGCCGTAGAGGGCGACGGCGAGACCGTCGCCGAGCAGCGGCGCGTCAGCCGGTGGCTCGACCGGATCGACTCCGATCCCCCCGCCGGACCCGACTGCCGCCGGGCCCGCGCCGGCGCCCTGCGGCGCCAGGAACTGCTCGGTCCGCTGCTGAAAGTCGCGCAGGCTCGGGGGTGCATCAGGTGCAGAGGCAGAGGCGAAGGCCGTTGGGCCGCCGGTCAAGACCACGGCGGTCGCCGCGGCGCAGCCCGCCAGGCGCCGCCCCAGGCTGACGCCGATCCCGCTTCCCGCACGCATCGCGGCCACCTTAGCGTCTGCTCACACCCGGGCCGGCCGCCCGGGAGGGCCCGGCATGTCAGCCTTGCAGTCGTGCGAATCGGAATCGTCGCCTATTGGTTCAACCGCGGACAGGGTGTCGTCGCCCGCCAGCTGCGCTCGGCCCTCGACTCGCTCGGGCACGAGACGTCGGTCCTCGCTCGGCCGACCCGGAAGACGAACATCGAGCCGAGCAGGATCGACAGCGACGGAGTCTGGGCGCAGGCGGGCGTGACGGCGGCCTCCGACTACCTGATCCCGATCGACGAGTACGTGTCCTGGGCCGCAGCCGACTCGCTGGAGATCGTGCTCTTCGACCAGAACTACCAGTTCGACGAGATCGCACACCTGCGCGACTCGGGAGTTCGCACCGCTGGACGCTTCGTCTGGGAGCAGTTCTCGGCCGAGCACGTCGACCCGGCACGCCGCGCGTTCGACACCGTCTACTCGCTGACGGCCTGTGAGCAGGAGCGCTACGGCCGGATGGGGATCGACAGCCCTCGGGTCCACTGGGGGTGTCACCCGGACCTGCTCGCCGCCGGGCTCGAGCAAGAACCCGGGGACCGGGACACGGACCGGGTGTCGTTGCTCTTCCCGGGTGGATTCATGAGCCGACGCAAGCCGATCGCGGCGGTGATCGAGGCCTTCCGTGCGGCCGAGGGAGACGAGCTCAGGCTGCTGCTCAAGGCGCAGGTCGACCGGCGCCTGACCGAGGTCAGGCGCCTTGCCCGCGGCGGCCGCATCGGCCGCCGCGACAAGCGGATCGAGATCCTCGCCGAGGACCTGCCGACCGAGCAATACATGCGGCTGTTCGCCGCCGCCGACGCGATCATCGCGCCGAGCCGCTGGGAGGGGCTCGGCCTCCACCTATACGAGGCAACGGCGCTCGGGGTGCCGCTGCTCACCAACGACAATCCACCGATGAACGAGATCGTCAGCGACGGCCACAACGGGCTGCTGGTGCCCGGCATTCCCGACGGCGAGGCGCGCTCCGGGATACCCGCCTACCGCCCCGACGTCGCAGCGCTGACGGTCGCGATCGAGCGGCTGCGCGATCCGGGCCTGCGGGCGCAGCTGCGCGCCGGCGCGCGGGAGATGCGCAACGAGCTGAGCTGGGAGCGGACCACGGCCGACCTCGAGGCGCTGCTCGAGGGGCTGAGGGGGGCGCCCTCGTGAAGGAGCGGGTGCTGAGCCGCGAGCAGCTGCTGGAGGCCGGCCTCGAGCGCGCCTTCGGGTTCTTCTCGCGGGCGGAGAACCTCGAGGCGATCACGCCGCCGTGGCTGCGGTTCGAGATCGTCACCCCGACCCCGATCGAGATGCGCGCCGGCACGCGAATCCGCTACAGGCTCCGCCTGCGGGGAGTCCCGGTCAGCTGGCTGACCGAGATCGAGGAGTGGGACCCGCCGCGCGCCTTCGTCGACCGCCAGCTGAAGGGGCCCTACGCCCTCTGGCATCACACGCATTCGTTCGAGGCGGTCGACGATCGGCGCACGAGGATGCTCGACGTCGTCCGCTACGGTCACCGCCTCGGTCCGCTCGGCAGCGTCGCCGAGCATCTGATCGTCAGGCGTGATCTGGAGCGGATCTTCGACTACCGTCGCGATGCGATCGCGGCACTGATCACCGAACAAGCAGCCGAGGGAGGCGAGAGCCGATGAGCGCGAGCAACGGCGAACAGGTACGGGTCGAGCGCGACGGCCGGGTGATGACGATCCGCCTGTTCAATCCGCCGCACAACTTCATGACCCGCGAGATGGTCCTCGGGCTCGACCGGGTGGTCGGCGAGCTCGAGTCCGATCCCTCGATCGGCGCCGCGATCATCACCGGGGGAGTCGAGGGCAAGTTCATCACCCACTACGACGTCGCCGAGATCCTCTCCGGCGCCGAGCGCCTGGGCCAGGAGGTCGGGCCGCGTCTAGCCGCTGCCGCGCTGAGCGCGACCGGTGGGCTCGACCGGATCCCGCGCGTCGGCGACGCGCTGCGGCGGACCCCCGCCGCGGGCGTGCTCGCGCTGCGCGAGATCCACGAGCTGTTCCTGCGGATGAACCGGCTCGACAAGGTGCTGATCGCCGCGATCGGGGGCACCGCGATGGGTGGCGGATGCGAGCTGGCGCTCGCCTGCGACCTGCGGGTGATGGCGATCGGCGAAGCCGAGATCGGGCTGCCGGAGACGCTGCTCGGCATCCAGCCCGGCGCCGGCGGCACCCAGCGTCTCGCCCACGCGGTCGGCCCGGTGCGGGCACTCGAGATGATCCTCGAGGGCGAGAGCCTCGGCGCCGAGGAGGCGGTGGCGGCCGGCCTGGTCAACCGCGCCGTCCCGAGGGCGGAACTGCTCGAGCAGTCACGCGCGATCGCCGAGCGGATGGCGCGCCGCTCCCCGCACTCGATCGCCGGAGCCAAGCACTCGATCTACTTCGGCGCCAGCGCGCCGCTCGCCACCGGCCTCGCCGTCGAGCAACGGTGGTTCATGGCCGGCAGCTCGACCCCCCAGGCGCGCCGCGGCCTCGGCGCATACGCCCGCCAGGTCGAGGAGCTGGGAGCGGCGCCGGTTGACGACGCGGATCTGCGCACGGCCTGGCGGGAGGGCACCTCCGCGGACCTCAACGCCGATGTCTGAGGCCGCGCCGCCTTCGCGGATCCGCCGCGCCTACGACGCGAGCTACGGGCGCCTCTTTGCAGCCGCCTACGACCGGATGCTCGCCGGCGCGGAGCGGGGCGAGCTCGGCGCCCGGCGCCGCGAGATGGTCGGGCGGGCGGGCGGGCGCACGCTCGAGCTCGGATCCGGCACCGGTCTCAACCTCCCGCACTACGCCGACACGGTCACCGATCTGGTTCTCACCGAGCCGTTCGCGCCGATGGCCGCGAGGCTTCGGGCGAAGCTGAGCCAGGGGGTGGCTCGGGAGGACCGTGGAGCCCAGGTGGTCGAGACGCCGGCCGAGAGCCTGCCGTTCGAGGACGACAGCTTCGACTCGGTCGTCGCGACGCTGGTGCTCTGCACGGTCGACGACCCGGCCGCGGTCGTGAGCGAGGTCGGCCGTGTGCTGCGGCCCGGGGGTTCACTGATCCTGCTCGAGCACGTCCGCGCCGAGACGCCGGGGCTGGCCCGCGCCCAGGACCTCCTGCACGGTCCGTGGTTCCTGCTCGGCCACGGCTGCCACTGCAATCGCGACACCGTGGCGGTGATCCGCGGCTCGCAACTCGAGTTCGAGAGCCTCGAGCGAGGCGAGATGTCCGGCGTGGCGCCCCTGGTCAAGCCGATAGTGGCCGGCGTCGCGCGGCTGCCCTAGGGTCGCCGGCTGCGCGTCGGGGCGCGAAGTGGAATATGAATGGAGCAGCAACCACCTGAACTTCCAAGGAGGGAGACGCTGATGCCGCATTTCATTCTGTTGACGAACCTGACGTCCGACGGCGTCAAGACGATCAAGAACAACCCCGCCCGGATCGCCGAGGTCAACACCGAGATGGAGCAGATCGGGCTCAAGGTCCTGAACCAGTGGGCGACGCTGGGCGAGTACGACTTCATCTCCGTGATCGAGGCACCCGATGCCGAGACGATGGCCCGCGCCTCCGTCGAGCTGGGCTCGCGCGGGACCACCACCAACCACACCCTGACCGCGATTCCCGCCGAGGACTTCGCCGCCGGCCTCTAACCGCGACAGGGGAGGGCGCGCTCGGATGAAGATCCTCGTCGTCGGCGGCGGCGGCCGCGAGCATGCGATCGTCCGCGCCCTGGCGCGCTCGCGGCACTCCCCCGAGCTGCTCTGCACTCCGGGCAATGCCGGGATCGCATCGGAGGCGCGGCTGATCGCCGCCGGCGCTGACGTCGAGGCGATAGTCGCTGCCGCCCTCGCTGAAAGCGTCGACCTCGTCGTCGTCGGACCCGAGGCGCCGCTGGTTGCGGGCGCCGTCGATGCTCTCGAGGAAGCGGGCGTGCCCGCCTTCGGCCCCAGCGCCGCGGCGGCTCAACTGGAGGGCTCGAAGCTCTACGCGAAGGAGGCGATGCGGGAGGCGGGCGTCCCGACGGCTTCCCACGTCGTCCTCCGCAGCCGCTCCGAGGCGCTGGAGCACATCAGCTGCGCCTCGTTTCCGGCGGTGCTCAAGGCGGACGGGCTCGCCGCCGGCAAGGGGGTGATCATCGCCGCCGACGAGCGCGAGGCGCGCGACGCCATCGACGTGTTCTTCACCGAGCAGCGCTTCGGCGAGACGACGGTGGTCCTCGAGGAGCACCTCGAGGGCGAGGAGCTCTCGCTGCTCGCAATCTGCGACTCCGAGAACGTCGTGCCGCTGGCGCCGGCACAGGACTACAAGCGGATCTTCGACGGCGACGAGGGCCCGAACACCGGCGGCATGGGCAGCTACTCGCCGGTCCCCGGGATCACCGATGCCGATCTCGAGCGGATCACCGATGCCGTGCACCGCCCGATCGTCGAGTTGATGGCACGCCGCGGGATCCCGTTCCACGGGGTGCTCTACGCCGGGCTGATGATGACCGCCGCCGGGCCCAAGGTGCTCGAGTACAACGTCCGCTTCGGCGACCCCGAGACGCAGGCGGTGCTTCCCCGGCTGCGATCGGACCTGGTCGATCTCTGCCTCGCCGCCCGCGAACCCGGTGGGCTCGCCGGCGTCAAGGTGGAGTTCGTCCCCGACTGGGCCGTGACGGTCGTACTGGCCTCCGCCGGCTATCCGGAGAGCTCGTCGGTCGGCGACCCGATCACGGGGATCGCCGACGCGGAGGCGACCGGCGCCGAGGTCGTCCACGCGGGAACGGCCTCGCGCGACGGCGAGATCGTGACCAGCGGCGGACGGGTGCTGGCGGTCACCGCGCTCGGCGACGGGCCTGCCGCCGCCCGCGAGCGCGCGTACGATGCGGCCGACAGGATCAACTTCGACGGACGCCAGCTGCGCAGCGACATCGCCCAGCGGGCCGTCGACCGAGTAGGAGCGTGAACCAGCAGATGACCGAGTCCGAGACCGGAACCGAGACCATGCCCGACGTCGAGACCGCATTCGGGGAGATCGAGGTCGAGCAGCCGTTGGTCGGGATCATCATGGGCTCGGCGAACGACAAGGAGACGATGATGAAGGCGGGCCTCGCGCTCGAGGAGCACGGCATCCGCTACGAGGTACGGGTGATGAGCGCGCACCGCACGCCCGAGGCGGTGGTCGAGTACTGCAAGATGGCGCAGACCCGGGGGCTGCGGGCGATCATCGCCGGCGCCGGGCTGAGCGCGGCCCTGCCCGGCGTCGCCGCCGCTCACACCGAGCTGCCGGTGATCGGGGTGCCGATCTCGGCCGGGACGATCGGCGGCATCGACGCGCTGCTCTCGATCGCGCAGATGCCCCCCGGGGTCCCGGTCGCCGCGGTCGCGATCGACGGCGCCAAGAACGCCGGCCTGCTGGCCGCGCGCATCATCAACAGCTAGGCGCCGGCCGGTGATCCCCCGCTACACACGCGAGGCGATCGGCTCGATCTGGACCCCGGAGCGGAAGCTGGCGGGCTGGCTCGAGGTCGAGCTGGCGGTCGTCGACGCGCTCGTCGCCGAGGGCGTCGTCCCGGCTGCGGAGGCGGCCGCCTGCCGCGAGCGGGCCTCGTTCACGGTCGAGGCCGTCGAGGAGCGGGAGCGGACGACCAACCACGACGTCGCCGCCTTCGTCGACGTCGTCGGGGAGTCGATCGGCGATGCCGGCCGCTGGCTCCACTACGGCCTGACCTCCTCGGATGTGCTCGACACCGCCCTCGCGATCCAGCTCGTCGAGGCCGGCACGATTCTGACGACCGGCGCCCGGGACTTCCGCGACGCGCTGGTCCGACGGGCCCTCGAGCACCGGGAGACGATCGCGATCGGGCGCACCCACGGGATCCACGCCGAGCCGACCAGCTTCGGGCTGCGGCTCGCCGGCTTCGCGTTCGAGGCGGATCGCAACGTCGAGCGCCTGCGGCGCGCGTTCGAGCAGATCGCGGTCGGCAAGCTCTCGGGGGCTGTCGGCAGCTACGCATCGCTGCCCCCGTCGGTCGAGGCGCGGGTCATGGAGTCACTCGGGCTCAGGCCGGAGGATGCCTCGACCCAGGTCGTCCCCCGAGACAGGCACGCCGAGCTGCTCGGCGCGATCGCGATCGCCGCGGCCGGGCTCGAACGGTTCGCAACCGAGGTGCGAAACCTGCAGAGGACCGAGGTGCGAGAGGTCGAGGAGCCGTTCGGCAAGGGCCAGAAGGGGTCCTCGGCGATGCCGCACAAGCGCAACCCGATCACGACCGAGCGGATCACCGGTCTCGCTCGCGTGATCCGCGGCTACGCCCAGGCGGGCCTCGAGAACGTCGCGCTCTGGCACGAGCGCGACATCTCCCACTCCGGCGCCGAGCGGGTGATCCTGCCCGACGCTACGATCGCGCTCGATTACGTGCAGCACCTCGGCCGCGGGGTCGCCGCGGAGATGACGATCGACTCCGACCGGATGCGCGAGAACATCGAGCTGACCCACGGCGCGGTCTACTCGCAGCGGGCGCTGACCGCGCTGCTGGACGCGGGCTTGACCCGCGACGAGGCCTACCGCATCGTCCAGGCCAATGCCCAGCGCGCCTGGGACACGCGGACGCCGTTCCGGCAGCTGCTCGCCGATGCGGTGGCCGGCGACGATCGGCTCACCGAGATCGATCTCGACGCGGTCTTCGACCCCAGCGCCTATCTCAGCAACGCCGACGCCGTGTTCGAGCGGCTAGAGACCCTGGCTCGCTAGGGCGCCGCGCCGCTCAGGCGTCGAAGCTCACCTGGGCGGGGTCGTCGATGAAGCGGCGGAGGACCTCCTTGCCGCCGCTGGGAATCGGCGTGCCGTGGGCGAGCAGGATCGCGTCGAAGTCGAGCTCGAGGATTCGCTCGAGTGCGGCGGTCGTCGCCGGCTTGACCCGATCGGGCTCGTCCATGAGGAAGTCGGGGACGAAGGCGAGACCCCCGTCTCGGCCGATCACGGCGTCGGCGAAGGCAACGGCTCCGGGGCCGATCTCGATGTGCAGGCAGCCGTCGTCGGGACAGATCGCCGCGATCTCGTGTGCGGTCACGCCGGGCGCCAGGATCTCGCCCCACTCGTAGGGGGCGACGGGTTGGTCCCGCTCGAACTCGTGCATCCCGGCGGCCGGGCAGAGGACCTCGCAACCGAAGACCTCCGCGATCTGCTCGGAGCCGCGCAGGTGATGGCGGTTGGTCAGCAGGACGCGCTGCACGCCGCCGGCCTCGCCGAGAGCCTCGAGCAGCCCGTCGGAGGGCATCGGGTCGATCGCGATCCGCTGCTCGGGCAGGTAGTAGGAGTGCGCGTCCTGGCGGATCCGATCGTGGAATGCCTTCCAGTGCAGAATCCCAGGGATCACCTCGCGGAAGTCGCTCATTGCGGATAATCCTACGCCGAGGCGGCGTCTCGCGGCGCCGATCCGTTGCTAGGTTCCGGTCATGAGCAGCGCCCTCTCGGAGTTGAAGCTCCACTCGACCGGCAAGGTCCGCGAGATCTATCACGCGGACGATGATCTGATCATGGTCGCATCGGACCGGATCAGCGCTTACGACGTGATCCTCCCGGACCCGATTCCCGACAAGGGCAAGGTGTTGACCCAGATGTCGATCTTCTGGTTCGAGACGACCGGCGAGATCGTTCCCAACCACTTCCTCGACGAGGACGTCCCGGCGGAGGTCGCGGGCCGTGGGATGAGGGTCAAGCGGCTCGAGATGTACCCGGTCGAATGCGTCGTCCGCGGCTACATCACCGGCTCCGGCTGGACCGAGTACCAGGCCGATGGAACCGTCTGCGGAATCGAGCTGCCGGCCGGCCTGCAGGAGTCGGAGAAGCTGCCCGAGCCGATCTTCACGCCGGCGACCAAGGCCGAGATCGGCGACCACGACGAGAACATCGACTTCGACCGGGCGGCGGAGGTGGTCGGCTCGCGGAGCCTGCTGACCGAGCTCAGGCGGATCTCGATCGAGCTCTACGAGCACGCGGCCGCGCACGCGCTGGAGCGCGGCATCATCCTTGCCGACACGAAGTTCGAGTTCGGGGCCAGCCCGGGAGCCGAGATCGTGCTCGGCGACGAGGTCCTGACCCCGGACTCCTCGCGGTTCTGGCCAGCCGACGAGTACGAGCCGGGACGGGCCCAGGCCAGCTTCGACAAGCAGTACGTGCGCGATTGGCTCAACCAGGCCGGCTGGGACCACTCGCCGCCGGCGCCGCACCTGCCGGAAGAGGTGATCGCGAACACGGCGGCGAAGTACCGCGACGCCTACGAGCGGATCACCGGCCGAACACTCGGTTGACGGCGGTGGCGCCCGGGTTCACGCAGGACCAGGAGGTGCCGGCGGCGGAGGGCCTCGAAGCTGATCAACGCTGATCCGGGGGGCGGGTCTAACCTGCTCCCCATGACGCTCCTGATCCAGGGAATGCGGCGCTCGGGTACGACGATCCTCTACGACGCGCTGCTCGAGGACCCCGACCTGAGCTGTTTCTACGAGCCCTTCAGGGAGGAGAGCGAGACCCCCGGCGGCGGCAGCGGCGCCCGCAGCAGCGATCCCTTCGCCGAGACGAGGGAGCTGCGGGCCGCGTTCGCCGCCGAGCACTACCCGGAGCTCGGGATCGACGAGTTCAACTGGGGCGGTCCGCGAGCGCCCGAGCTCGAGATCGGGCCGGGGCTGCCCGATCACTGCACCGGCTTCGTGCGCCATCTGCTCGATCGACCAGGGGACGTGATGATCAAGTTCACGCGGATCTACGACAAGCTCGAGGCGATCGCCCCGCTCGCACCCGACGCGGTCCTCGTCCACGTCGTCCGCGACCCCCGCGCCGTCGCCGCCTCGATGATGATGGGTAGGGACCGCAAGCGCGCGGAGGAGTACGAGAACCCCGCCGACTTCTTCGACGAGCGGCGGAAGCGGAAGCTGTGGTCGAGCCGCCAGCTCTCAGCGGAGCTGCTGCGCCGGCCCGAGTACTCCCACATCCGGCGCCCGACCAACTTCATGCGAATCCTGCTGGTCTGGAAACACACCTTCGAGAGCACCTGGCGCGACGGCCACAGGCTGTTCGGCGACCGCTACGTGCTGCTCCGCAACGAGGAGCTGCGGGCCGACCCGGTCGGGGCGATCGCCCGGGTCTACCGCGCCGTCGGCAAGCCGACTCCGCCACAGGTTGCCCGCTGGGCGCGGGGTGCGGTGCGGCGGCCGGAGGTCCCCTACGCGGCCAACGATCCGCGCTGGACCGAGGCACTCGCGCGGCTCGGGATGCGGGACGCACTGGAGGCTGCCGGCTACCCGGTGCTCGCCGACGCAGCCGCAGAGGCGCGTGCGCCGACCAGATTCACGGGGCTGATGGCGCGGGCCCGGGCGCGGATGAACCGCGCCCGGGACTGAGACGCCACCCCATGATCTAGGGTCTGGGCATGCTCGCCCGCGTCCTGATCCGACCGAAGTCCGGCGTCGTCGATCCCCAGGGGAAGGCGGTCGAGCGGGCCCTGCCCAGCCTCGGCTTCGAGGGCGTCGAAGAGGTCCGGATCGGGCGCATGGTCGAGCTGCACACCGACGACCCGGATGCGTTGCCGGACCTCTGCGAGAAGCTGCTCGCAAACCCGCTGATCGAGGACTACGAGATCGAGCTCGTGGGCGAGGGCGCTGTGCTGAACGACGGCGGCGAGATCGGGGCCTGAGCGGACCGTGACCCGCTTCGGGGTGATCCGTTTCCCGGGCTCCTGCGACGAGATCGACGCACTCGAGGCCTGCGAGCGGGTCGGAGAGGCGGAGCTACTCTGGCACGGGGATGCCGACCTCAAGGGGGTTGATGCGGTCGTCGTACCGGGCGGGTTCTCCTATGGCGACTACCTGCGCTGCGGGGCGATCGCCCGGTTCGCGCCGGTGATGGAGCGGGTGATCGCCTTCGCCGCGGACGGGGGGCCGGTGCTCGGCATCTGCAACGGCTTTCAGGTGCTCTGCGAGGCGGGGATGCTCCCCGGGGCGCTGCTCCCGAACGAGGGCCTGAAGTTCCTCTGCCGCCAGGTCGAGCTGCTGGTCGATGACGTCGACTGCGCCTGGACCTCGGCCTGCGAGCCCGGCGAGCGGCTCTCGATCCCCGTCAAGCACACCACCGGCCGCTACTACGCCCCGGCCGACCAGCTCGAGCGGCTCGAGGCCGAGGGCCTGGTCGTGCTCCGCTACGCGCCCGGCGACAACCCGAACGGCTCGCTCCGCGACATCGCCGGCGTCCGCAGCGAGGCCGGCAACGTAATGGGCCTGATGCCGCACCCAGAGCACGCGGTCGATCCACTGACCGGCTCGACCGACGGGCTGAAGCTGTTCGAGTCGGCGGCGCGGGTGGCGACCGCGGCCTGACTGCCGCGGGCCGTCGCTAACCGGCGCTGAGGAAGGTCCGCACGGCGAGAACTCGTCGGTGGTCCTCGGCACTGGCAACCAGGTTGAGCTTGCTGAAGATCGCGGTCACGTGCTTCTCGACCGCGCGCTCGGTGATCACCATCTCCGCGGCCACCGCTTGGTTGGAGCGCCCCTCGGCCATCAGCCCGAGCACCTCACGCTCGCGCGGCGTCAGTTCCGCCAGAGGGTCGGCGCTCCGGCGGCGACCGAGCATCTGTGAGACCACCTCGGGGTCGAGGGCGGAGCCGCCGTCGGCGACTCGCTCGATCGAGTCGATGAAGCGCTCGACATCGGCGACGCGATCCTTGAGCAGGTAGCCGATCCCCTCGGCACTGTCGGCGAGGAGCTCCATCGCATAGCTCTCCTCCACGTACTGGGAGAGGACGAGCAGGCCGATCTCGGGGAGCTCGGCGCGGATCTCGCGAGCCGCGGCCAAACCCTCGTCGGTATGTGTCGGCGGCATCCGGATGTCGATCAGCGCCAGGTCGGGTTTGTGAGCGCGGACCTTCCGCAGCAGGTCCTCACCATCACCGGCCTGACCGACGACCTCGTGGCCTGCGTCGCTGATGATGCGGGCGATTCCCTCCCGGAGGAGGACTGAATCCTCTGCGACGACTACCCGCACGGGATCCTCGCGGTCAACTTCGTCCCGGCCCCGATCGGACTCTCGACCTCGAACTCGCCGTCGAGGGCCGCCACCCGGTCCGCCAGACCCCGCAAACCCGAGCCGCGGGTCGGGTCCGCGCCGCCGCGACCGTCATCGCGCACCTCGACTGCGAGCTGCCCGTTGTCGCGGGCAACCGAGACCACGGCGCTGCCGGCCGCGGCGTAGCGGGTGACGTTCGTCAAGCCCTCGGCGATCACGTAGTAGGCGGCGGCCTCGACGTCGGCGGGCAGTCGCTCCGCGGGGAGCTCGCCGAGCTCAACAGGAACGGCCGAGCGACCGGCGAGCGCGTGGACCGCGGCCCGCAGGCCTCGATCGCTGAGCACCGCCGGGTGGATGCCCCGGGCGAGTTCGCGCAGCTCCGTCGTCGCCTGCTCGAGATCGGCCATCGTCTCGTCCAGCAGCTCCTCGGCTCCCTCGGGTGATGTGCGGATCTGGTTGCGGATCAATCTCAGGTTGAGTGCCAGGGAGACCAGCCGCTGCTGGGCGCCGTCGTGAAGATCGCGCTCGAGCCGGCGACGCTCGGTGTCGGCCGCGTGGACGATCCGCGCGCGCGATGCGCGCAGCTCCTCGACCCTGGCCCGCAAGGCTGCCTCGAGACGCTCGTTCTCCAGGGCCAGCGCCGCCGCGGCCCCAACCGTGTCGACGAGCCGGGGCTGATCGGCAAGCGCCGGATCGCAAAGCAGGATGCCCACCCGCCTGCCCTCGCGTTCGACCACGGCCGCGAACCGGCCCTCGGCGGCAAGCTCGAGATCCACAGGGTTGCCGGTCTGGTCGACATATCGTGACTCCGAGGGAAGCCAGTAGCCCAGCTGCAGCGAGGGATCGCCAAGCGCGTCGGCGAGGAGATCGCGGAGCGCGCCGCCGCGGGGCGGCAGCACTCGCAGGCCTTCGAGCAGCCGCGTGACGGCTACCTCGCGAGAGAGGTGGGTGCGCAGCAAGCCGGCGAGGAAGGCGAACGGAACCGCGAGGAAGGGGAGCAGGAGCAGGAGGAAGATCGAGTCGGCGATCTCGTCCTCGAGTTGCGCAACCAGGCTGGCCAGCTGCAGTACGAGCAGGGCCAGCGTGATGCCGCCGGCCCAGAGCACCGGTGCGAAGGCGCCACGCTGTGCCTTCGGGGCCCCCCGCCAGCGCAGCACCAAGAGCACCAGCAAGCCGACCACCGCCGGCACAGCAACGAGGGCTTGCAGGTTGAAGAGCAAGTCGGCGAGCCCGGGATCGTCGCTGATCAGGAGTGGGTTCTCGGGGCATCCATCGCAGACGTCGGGGTTCGGGAGTCGCTCAAAGAGCAGCGGCGGGATCTGCAACGCCAGCCCCGAGATCCAGGCCCCCGCCAGGAGGAGACGCTCGGTCGGGGACTGCAGTCGGCCGCCGGGAAACGTCAGCAGGAGCTGGAAGAGGAGGAGGATCCAGAGGTTGGACAGGATCACTCCGGTGATGAAGACCGCGGGCTCCCCCGAAGAGGTCAACGCATTCAGCATCCAGGCGAAGCCGACGGCGACCATCAGGGCGCCGATTCGACTCCCGGGCCGATGGCGCCAGGCGACGAGGCCGGTGCCGATGAACGACCAGGTGATCACCAGCGCGACGGCCATGAACACGGGGCCACCGTCGGAGGTGTCGCTGTTGGCGAGCAGGAACATCCCGGCGACGCCGGCGGCGACGCCGGCGAGAGCGACCCCCAGCAACAGGAGCCGTGACGGCTCCTTGACGATCCGTGCCTGACCGTCCCCGATCGGCGAGCTCAGCCGGGCCTCGCTCATCTGATCAGATCCCCCAGCGCTCGGCCCGAGAGCGCCGACTTCGGCACGAACCCGCGGGCGCCGCTCTCGGCGACGAGCGGGCCGAAGTCGGAGCCGGACCGGGTCGAGGTGAGCACGACAACGGGTGCCGCCTGATCCCGGGTCAGCTCGCGGGCGACGCTGAAGCCGTCGACGCCGGGCAGCTGGACGTCGAGCAGGACGACCTCGGGCTGGAGCGTGCGCGCCGAGTTGATGCCACTCTCGCCGTCGGTGGCCTCGCCGACCACCTCGAAGCCATCGGCCTCGAGCAGGCGCCGGGCGCTGGCTCGGAAGCCGGCATGGTCATCGACGATCAAGACCGTGGTTTTCATCGCCAGCTGATTGTCCTCCTCGCCGGCGGCTTTGCGGGTACGGGTAACCACACCCTGAGGGGCGGCTTGCCACCCGCCGAGACGCCAGGGAGCCCCCTGGGAACGAAGCCCCCGTCCGGGCAGGCTGGAAACGATCAAGTCAGGCAACGGACGGGAGAACCAGATGCAACGCAGAAGAGAGGAATCGCAGAGAGGGCGGGGCCTGGAGCGCCGCTCATCGCAAGACCGCGATCCTGGGATGGATCGCGTTCGTCGTCGCGGCATTGATGCTCGGCGGCTCGATCGGCACCAACGAGCTGACCAACGCCGAGAGCACCCCCGGTGAGGCTGGAGTCGCCGAAAAGGCCCTTGACGAAGCCGGCCTGCAGCCGGCTGCAGAAATGGTGTTCCTGCACAGCGACGAACTGAAGGTCACCGACCCGCCGTTCGAGTCGGCGATCGCGGACGTCAGCTCCAAGCTCCAGGGCTGTCGCCGTCCAGAAGATCGGTTCGCCGCGCGACGGCGGCGGCGCGATCTCCGACGATCGGCACTCGGCCCTGGTCCAGTTCGAGATCAAGGGAGACCCGAACACAGCCGCCGACCGCGTCGATCCGATCATCGAGGGCGTCGGCGCAGTCGCCGCCGACCACCCGGACCTGCGGATCGAGCAGTTCGGCGGCGCCAGCGCCGACAAGGCGTTGAGCGAGGCGTTCGAGAAGGACCTGCAGAAGGCAGAGACCCTGTCGCTGCCGATCACGCTGCTGATCCTCGTGATCGCATTCGGATCGCTGGCCGCCGCAGGCGTACCGCTGCTGATCGGGATCTCGGCCGTGATGGCGACGTTCGGGCTGATCGCCCTCCCGAGCCAGCTGCTGCCGGTCGACGAGTCCGTCTCCTCCGTGATCCTCCTGATCGGGCTCGCGGTCGGGATCGACTACTCGTTGTTCTACCTGCGCCGCGAGCGCGAGGAACGGGCGGCCGGACGCAGTCCGCGCGAAGCGCTGGCGGTCGCCTCGGCGACCTCGGGACGGGCGGTGCTGGTCTCCGGTCTGACGGTGATCGCCGCGATGGCGGGGATGCTGCTGACCGGCGACGGTACGTTCATCTCGTTCGGAATCGGCACGATGCTCGTCGTCGCGGTGGCGATGGCCGCCTCGCTGACTGTCCTGCCTGCCGTGCTCGCCGCGCTCGGTGACCGGGTCGAGAAGGGAAGGATTCCCTTCGTCGGCCGCCTTCGTCGCCGTCGATCGGCCGGCGAAGGCGCATGGGCCGCGATCGTCGACCGGGTCCTGAAGCGCCCGGCGCTCTCGGTGCTGATCGCGGGCGGCGCATTGGTCGGCCTCGCGATCCCGGCCCTGAGCATGCAGATGGAGGTCGCCGGCGCCGAGAGCTTCCCGCGCGATCTCGCGATCGTCCAGACGTACGATCGGATCGAGGCGGCGTTCCCGGGCGAGAACATCCCGGCCGTGGTCGCGGTCGAGGCCGACGACGTCCGCTCCGGAGAGGTCGCCTCCGCGATCGAGCGGCTCCGGGCAGAGGCCGACGCCGGCGGCCAGTTCACGGGCCGCACCGCCGTCGCGATCAGCCCCGACGGCACCGTCGCCAGGATCGAGATCCCGATCGTCGGGGCCGGAACTGATGCCGCCTCCAAGCGGGCGCTGGAGACGCTGCGGGACGAGGTCATCCCGAGGGCGTTCGCCGGGGTCGACGCCGAGGTCAGCGTCAGCGGGGAGACGGCAGGCAACGTCGACTTCACCAACCGGATGACGGAGCGTCTACCGCTGGTGTTCGCCTTCGTGCTCGGCCTGGCGTTCCTGTTGATGCTGTTCACGTTCCGGTCGATCGTGATCCCCCTGAAGGCGATCGCGCTCAACCTGCTCTCGGTCGGAGCGGCTTACGGAGTCCTGGTGCTGGTCTTCCAGCACGGGCTCGGGCACGAGCTGCTCGGGTTCGACACGCCGGGGTCGGTAGCGGCCTGGCTGCCACTGTTCATGTTCGTCGTCCTATTCGGGCTCTCGATGGACTACCACGTGTTCATCATCAGCCGGATCCGCGAGGCGGTCGACGGCGGCATGGACACTGACCAGGCGGTCCGCGACGGGATCGTCGGCACCGCGGGCGCGGTGACCAGCGCCGCCGTCGTGATGGTCGCGGTGTTCGCGATCTTCGCGACACTGAGCATGATCGACATGAAGCAGATGGGCATCGGCCTCGCCGTCGCGATCCTGATCGACGCGACGATCGTCCGGGCGGTGCTTCTGCCGGCATCGATGAAGCTGCTCGGCAAGTGGAACTGGTATCTGCCGCGCTCGCTGCAGTGGCTGCCCGCAGTTCGCGGGGAGGCGGAGCCCGAGCCCGCGGCGTCCTGACCAACCCGCCGAGACCAAGCGGCGCCGGGCGCGGACCTTCGGGTTCGCGCCCGCTGTCGTTGACGGACCCGGCCGCCCCAAACTGCCATCCTCCCGGCTCGATGCGAGTCGGTATCTGCGCCTTCTGGTTCAACCGCGGGCAGGGCGTCGTCGCCCGCCAGCTTCGCTCCGCCCTGGACGAGCTCGGGCACGAGACGTTCGTGCTCGGGCGCCCGACCAAGGAGAGCTTTCCAATGCCGCAGGAGGCGCGCGAGGACGACGTCTGGGCGCAGCAGAACGTGACCCCGGCCTCCGACTTCCTGATCCCCGAGTCGGAGCTGGTCGGCTGGTCGGCCGAGCACGGGCTCGACGCCTGCTTCTTCGACCAGAACTACGAGTTTGGCGCGATCGCCGGGCTGCGGGCCAGCGGCGTGCGGACCATCGGCCGATTCGTCTGGGAGCGGTTCAGCCCCGAGCACGTCGAGGGTGCGCGGAGCGCCTACGAGACGATCTACTCGATGACCCGGGCCGAGCAGCGCCGCTACGAGACGATGGGGATCGAGACCCCCTTCCTGCAGTGGGGGATCCACCCGGAGTACGAGCAGGTCGTGCCCAACCGCAGCGACTCACCGGTGACCTTCCACTACCACGCCGGCCTGCTCGGAAAGCGCAAGCCGTTCAAGGAGATCATCGAGGCCTTCGTCGCCACCGCCAACCCCGACCTGCGGCTGATCGTCAAGGCGCAGATCGAGCGCCGGATGAAGTTCCTGCAGCGCGCGGCGGCGCGCGACCCGAGGATCGAGCTGGTGCTCGAGGACCTGCCCACCGACGAGCATCTGCAGATGTGCGCCGACGCCAACGTCTGCATGGCGCCGGCGCGCTGGGAGGGCCTCGGCCTCCACCTCTACGAGGCGATCGCCTTCGGCCAGCCGATCGTGACCAACGACGACCCGCCGATGAACGAGCTGATCGTCGACGGCGAGAGCGGGCTGCTGGTCGCCTCCCACCCCGACGGCGAGGCCAACTCCGGCATCCCGGCGAAGACGGTCGACGTCGCGGCGCTCAGCGCCGCGATCGAGCGGCTCGCCGACCCCGAGCTGCGGGCAAGGCTCGAGCGCGGTGCCGAGCGCCGGCGGGCGGAGTTGACCTGGGGGCGGGCGGTGGCGAGCGTCGACTCGCTGCTCTCATGAGGGGTCGTGCCGCAGCGGCGGCGCTGATCCTGCTGGCAGCGTCGCTCGGCGCCTGTGGAGGCGGCGACGAAGGGGGCGAGGAGCGGCCGCTGATCGGCTACAACGAGATCTTCATCCCCAACAACGACCCGAACCGGCTGCTCGCCGAGTCGGGTGCGTCGTTCGTGCGGGTGGCGATCAACTGGTCGACGGCCGAGCTCCAGCCGGGCAAGGTCGACCTGACGCGAGCGGACGTCGTCGCCGAGCAGCTCGACGATCTCGGCCTCAAGCCGCTCTGGGTCCTGACCAGCGCCCCGTGCTGGGCCGCCGAGGTGCCGTGCTCGAAGCCGCGGCCGTCGGTCGCGCCGGCGGCGGAGCATCTCGACGACTACGCGGAGTTCGCCGCGGCGGTCGCCGAACGCTACCCGGACGCACTCGGGATCGAGGTCTGGAACGAGCCGAACATCCCCAACTTCTGGCGGCCGGTGCCAGACGCTCAACGCTACCGCGAGCTGCTCAGCCTGACCGCCGATCGCGTCCACGAGAGCGGCTCCGACGTCCCGGTGGTGATGGCCGGACCATCGCCGACGACCGCCGAGCAGGTGGCCGAGGACCCGATGAAGATCCAGTTCGCGGAGTTCATCGACGAGGTGATGAGCGGGCCCGACCGGCCCGATGTCGACGCCATCGGAGCCCACCCCTACAGCCTGCTGCAGCGGGATGCGGACCCGGTGGAGAAGACGATCGAGCTGTTCGATCAGGCGCGCGACGCCGCCGAGCGAGCGGCGCCGGGGATCCCTGTCTGGGTGACCGAGGTCGGCCTGACGACTGCCGGGCGCTACGCGGTGGGGGTCCCCGAGCAGGCCCGCGGCCTCGAGCGGATCATCGGCACGTTCGCCGACGACGGCGTCCCGGTGATCGCGATCCACCGGTTCTTCGACCAGGCGAACCCGCCGTTCGAGTTCGAGGCCGGCTTCGGTGTGGTCGCAGCCGACCAGGCGACCCGGAAGCCCTCGTTCTGCGCGGTCGCACGCGCGGCGGGCATCGCCGACTGCGAGACGTGAGATCGCCGATCGTGCGACCCTTGGCGAGTTGATGGCCGCGCTGTTCCGCAAGCCAGGGGGCGTCGACCGCGAGCCGGTCCCGTTCATCGTCGGAGTCGGGCGCTCCGGCACGACGATGCTGCGGCTGATGCTCGATTCGCACCCCGAGCTTGCGATCCCCCCGGAGACCCATTTCGTGCCCGAGCTGATCGACGAGATCGACGCCGGTGCGAGCCCCGCGGCCGCGGTCGCCGTGATGACCGCGGTGCGTCAGTGGGGCGACCTGCAGATCGACGAGGCCGACGTGCTCGCCGCGTTCGAGGCGCTCGACGACTTCAGCTCAGGCTCCGCGCTGCGCGCGTTCTACGCGCTCTACCTGGAGCGGCAGGGCAAGCCGCGGTGGGGCGAGAAGACCCCGGCGTACGTCAGGAACATGCGGAAGATCGAGGCGGCGCTGCCGGAGGCACGGTTCATCCACGTGATCCGCGACGGCCGCGACGTGGCGCTGTCGCGGTGGAAGCGGACGCTGGGCGAGGGCGAGCGCGCCCCCGCCGCCCAGGTGGCGGACGGCTGGCAGCGCCGGATCCGGCGGGCGCAGAAGCAGGGCCGCAGGCTCGGCCACTACATCGAGGTCCGCTACGAGGATCTCGTCACCGACACCGAGGGTGAGCTGCGCCGGATCGCCGAGTTCATCCGGCTCGACTGGGATCCGGTGATGCTCCGCTACTACGAGCGCGCGGCGGACCGGATGGCCGAGATGGCGCGCGACCTGCCGTCGGCCGACGGCAAGCCGGTGCGGCCGGGGGAGGAGCGGATGCAGGCGCACGCGATGACCCAGAGGCCGCCCGATCCGAGCGCGATGTATCGCTGGAAGGAGCGGATGAGCGCCGAGGACGTCGCCGCCTTCGAGGCCGCCGCCGGCGGGCTGCTCGCGGAGCTCGGCTACGAGGTCGGCGCAGCCGCCGAGTGAGCCGTGTCGAAGTTCACGGCACTGACCGAGGAGCTGCACGACTACATCGTCGCCCACGGTAGCCGCGAGGACGCGGTGCTCGCCAGGGTTCGCGAGGAGACCGCCGCGCTGGGCGAGATCGCGGTGATGCAGATCGCCCCCGACCAGGGGGCGCTGATGACGCTGATGACCCGGATGCTCGGCGCCCGGCGCGCGATCGAGGTCGGGACGTTCACCGGCTACTCGGCGATCTGCATCGCCAGGGGACTGCCCGAGGACGGCCTGCTGATCGCCTGCGAGCTCGACCCCGAGCGGGCGCGGACAGCGTCCGGCAACTTCGTCCTCGCCGGGGTGGCGGACCGGATCGACCTCCGGGTCGGTCCTGCGGCGGAGACACTCGCCCAGCTCGCCGGCGCCGATCCCTTCGATCTCGCCTTCATCGACGCTGACAAGGGCGCCTACGACGACTACTTCGAGAGCTGCCTGGAGCTGCTCCGGCCGGGTGGCCTGATCGTTGTCGACAACGTCCTGCAAGACGGGCGCGTGCTCGATCCCGGTGGCGACGAGAACGCCGAGGCGATCGACCGGCTCAACGTCAAGCTCGCCGATGACGAGCGGGTCGAGCTGGCGATGGTCGGCGTCGCCGACGGGCTGACGCTCGCGCTGAAGCGCTGATGCGGATCGGAATCGTCAGCAAGTGGATCGCGTCGGGGCAGGCGGTGGTCGCTCGGCAGTTGCGCTCGGCGCTCGAGCAACTCGGGCACCAGACCTTCGTGCTCGCCCGTCCCGGCTCCGGCCCGCGGGCGCAGGGATCGGCGCCGGCGGGCGACCCCGACCCGGTCTGGGACCAGCCCGCGGTCACCGAGGCGAGCGATCACCGGGTCCCCGCCGCCGAGTACGAGGCATGGGTCCGGGCGAACTCGATCGAGACCGTGCTCTGCGACGAGAACTACCAATTCGAGGAGATCGGCGGCCTTCGCGGTCAGGGCGTCCGGACGATCGGGAGGTTCGTCTGGGAGTACTTCTCAGAGCAGGACGCCGCCGCCGCCGCGAGGGCGTTCGAGACGATCTACTCCCTGACCCGCTGCGAGCGCGAACGCTACGCGGGACTCGGGATCGAGAGCCCGTACGTGCCGTGGGGCATCCATCCGGAGCTGCTCGAGTGGCGCGAGCGAGCGCACCCGGCGGGCGACCTCGTCCGCTTCTACTTCCCGGGAAGCTTCCTCGGCCGCCGCAAGCCCGTCCGCAAGGTGGTCAAGGCCTTCCGGCGGGCCCAGGGAGAGCACCTGCGCCTCGTGATCAGCGCCCAGGTCCCGCGCAACGACGAGTTCCTCCGCGAGGCTGCGGCGAGCGACCCGCGGATCGAGCTGGCGCTCGACGACGAGCCCGAGGACGTCCATCGCGCCCGCTTCGCAGCCTGCGACGTCTGCCTGGCGCCGTCTCGCTGGGAGGGCCTCGGCCTGCCGCTCTACGAGGCGACGGCGTTCGGCCTGCCGATCATCACCAACGACAAGCCGCCGATGTCGGAGATGGTGCTCGACGGACGCAGCGGCATCCTCGTCGCCTCGATCGCCAACGGCGAGGCGCGCTCCGGGATCACGGCCTGGGATCCCGACCCCGGTGAGCTGACCCGGGCGATCGAGCGGCTCGGAGAGCGTGACGAGCTCGAGCGGATGCGCCGCGGCGTCGATCAGCTCTGCCGGCAGCGGGACTGGCGGCACACCGTGGCGGCGCTCGAGGAGCTGCTGCGCTGATGGCCGAATCGGGTCTCAGCGTCGCGGAGTCGATGGGCAGGGTCGGCCTGCCGGCGCCGGTCGCCGAGCTGGCCGGCCGCGACTGGGACGTGATCATCGTCGGCGGCGGCCACAACGGGCTCGCGGCTGCGGCCTACCTCGCCCGGGCGGGGAAGTCGGCGCTGGTGCTCGAGCGTCGCGAGCAGCTCGGCGGCGCCTGCACGCTCGAGCGGCCGTTCGCGGACGAGCGCTACGTGGTCAGCCCCTGCGCCTACGCGGTCGGCCTCCTCGACCGGCGGATCATCGACGAGCTCGGGCTCCGCCGCCACGGCTACCGGGTCTTCGCCGTCGACCCGCACCTCTGGTGCGGGTTCGGCGACGGCAGCTCCTATGCGGAGTTCCTCGACCCGGCCGCGAGTCGCCGCCGGCTCGAGGCGAACGGCTTCAGCGCCGCCGACATCGACGGGCTCGACCGCTATTACGGGCTCTACGGCCGGGCCAGGCGGCGGCTCCGGGAGGGTCCGGGCGGCGACCTCTGGGCGTGCTCCTCTCCCTCCCGCGCCGAGATCGAGGAGATCCTCGACGATCCCGAGCTCGTCAGGCTGGTCTTCGAGGACTCGGTGGCGGAGCTGCTCGAGCGCCACATCTCCGACCCCCGCCTGCATCGGGCGCTGTGGGGGCAGGGCGTGATCGGCACCTGGGCCGGACCGCGGACGCCCGGAACGGCGATGGTCAAGCTGATGCACAGCATGGGAACGCTCGATGGGGAGCCCGGGGCCTGGGGCTACGTCGAGGGCGGGATGGGACGGGTCTCGTTCGCGATCGCGGAGGCTGCCCGCGAGGCGGGGGCCACGCTCGCCGCCGGCGTCCCCGTCGCCCGGATCCGCGTCGGCGGCGGAGTCGAGCTCGAGAGCGGCGAGTCGATCCGCTCGCGGTCGGTCATCTGCAACGCGGATCCGAAGCGACTGGCGGCGATGCTCGCCGATGACCCGATCGACGAGGCGTTCGCCGAGCGTCTGCGTGAGTGGCGGGTGGGATCACCGGTCGTGAAGCTGAACGCGGGGCTGCGGCGGGCCCCGACCTGGCCCGCGGCCCGTGGGAGCGACGACCCGCAGCGGGCGATGACGACGGTGGCGATGTCACTCGACGACGGGCAGCGGGCGTTCGAGGCGAGCATCCGCGGCGAGGTCGCGATCGGCTTCTGCGAGATCTACTGCCAGTCCGCCTATGACCCGACGATCGCCCCCGAGGGACGGCAGACGATGAGCGTCTTCGCCCAGTACGCGCCCTATGAGCTGGCCGACGGCGACTGGGACTCGCGACGCGAGCGGGTCGGCGACGCGATCCTCGACGCGATCGCCGCCTCCGCCCCCGATATCCACGAGTGCGTCGAGTACCGGGAGGTGCTCGGCCCGCCGGACATCGAACAGCGAATCGGGCTGACCGGCGGCCACATCTTCCAGGGCGAGGTGCTACCCGAGCAGATGTGGGACCGGCGCCTCGACCACCGAACGCCGGTCGAGGGCCTGTATCTGTGCGGGGCGGCAACCCATCCGGGAGGCTCGGTGATCGGCCTCAACGGCCGCAACGCCGCGATCGCGCTGCTCGCCGACGCGGAATCCGCCCGACGCTGACCCCGCCGGAGGAGGATGCGACGGGCTCAGCTACGCTCCCGGCGCTGATGGCACCGGACTCCGAGATCGAGATCGAGGGAATCGACGAGGAGCTGCGCGCGGCGGGCAAGGGCTCGCGCTGGGAGCAGTTCCGGATGCCGGTCGAGCTCAGCGGCAAGAGCTTCCTCGATGTCGGCTGCTGGGAGGGAATGCACTGTGCAGAGGCCGTGCGGCGCGGGGCATCGCAGGTGGTCGGACTCGACCTCTGCACCTCCGAGGACCTCGCCGACAACGTCGCGCGCTACGGCTTCGAGTTCATCCAGATGGACGTCTTCAGCGAGAAGTGGCTCGCGCTCGGTGAGTTCGACGTCGTGCTCTGCTCCGGGGTGCTGTACCACGTCGAGAACGTGATCAGCCTGCTCTTCCGGCTGCGCAAGGTCGTCCGGGAGCTGCTCGTGATCGAGACGGGGATAACCCTGCTTCAGGAGGACAAGCCGATGATGATCTTCCATGGCCAGGGCGAGGGGACGGGCAACCCCTCGAACTGGTGGACCCCGAACAAGCTCTGCCTGGAGCAGATGCTGACCACCGCCGGCTTCGAGGGGATCAGCACCGTCTGGGAGGAGGAGCGCCACCAGCACTACTCGCGCCTCTGCGTGCACGCGGTCCCGACCGGGCACCTCGACCACGCCCGGATCCTGCCGCGCAAGGAGCGGGCGATGAGCCTCCACGGCGGCAACCGCCGCGGCGGCAAGGGCAAGCGGCCCGCGAACGGCGAGTGATCCCGGCCGGCGCAGCCGCGGGGGTGCCCCGGTGAGGGTCGGGCTCGTGACCAAGTGGTTCAACCGCGGGCAGCCGATCGTCGGCCGCTACATCCGCTCCGCAGTCGACGAGCTCGGGCACGAGAGCTTCGTGCTCGCCCGGCCCAGGCGCGAGCAGGGGCCGCGGCCCGGCGCGCTGGAGCGTTCAGGGATCTGGGATCAGCCCGGCGTCACGGAGGCATCCAGCTTCCAGGTTCCCCTCGACGAGTACCTGAGCTGGATCGCCGAGAACGAGATCGAGGTCGTGCTCTGCGACCAGAACTACCAGTTCGACGAGCTCGCGAGCGTGCGCCGGCACGGCGTCCGGGTCATCGGTCGCTTCGTCTGGGAGCACTTCACCGAGGAGCACCTGGGGCCGGCCCGCGAGGCCTACGACCTGATCTACTCGGTGACCGAGTGCGAGCAGCGGCGCTACGCGTCCTGGGGGCTCGAGACGCCGAGGGTCCCCTGGGGCATCCACCCCGAGCTGCTCGGGATCCCGGTCGAGCGCCTCGACGACGGCCTCGTCCGCTTCGTCTTCCCGGGCGGCTTCCTCGGACACCGCAAGCCGCTGGAGCCGGTTGCCGAGGCCTTCGCCCGCACCTCGGACCCCGACCTGCGCCTGATCGTCAAGGCCCAGGTCGAGCGCGAGCGGCTCGGCAGCCTGAGCCGGAGGGTGCGCAGGGACAGGCGAATCGAGTTCCGGCTCGGCGACGAGGAATGGGAGCCGCACCTGCGGGCGATCGCCGCCTGCGACGTCTGCATCACGCCCTCCCGATGGGAGGGGCTCGGGCTTCCCCTCTATGAGGCGATGGCCTTCGGCCAGCCGGTGATCACCAACGACGACCCACCGATGAACGAGGTCGTCAGCGACGGCGTCAACGGGCTGCTGGTCCGATCGCATCCCGACGGCACCGCACGCTCCGGCATCCCCGCGACCCGACCGGATGCCGGCGCCCTGACCGAGGCGATCGAGCGGCTCGCCGATCCCGGGCTGCGCAGCCGGCTTGACGCCGGAGCGCGGTCACGCCGGGATCAGCTCAGCTGGGAGCGCACGCTGGCCGGCCTCGGCCGGCTGCTCGACTCCGGCTGACCGCGATCGCCGGCCGCTGGGCCGGATAGGCCCTACAATCCCGGACTCGCGCTCGCGGTGGGAGGGTTGCATCGGCATCCACCCGAGCGCCGCGGCCCTGCCCGCACCGGGCCGGGTACCCCGCAAGCCCGAATCCTGCGGATGTCCCCAAGCAGTCCAAAGAGCATCTGGCGAAGGGCCAGCCGGCGCCGCGCGGCGAAGCGCGGAGCCTCGTCGCTGCCCGCTCCGTTCGTGGTCGGGGTGAACCGCTCCGGGACGACCCTGATGAGAATGATGCTCGACGCGCACCCGGAGCTGACGATGCCCCCGGAGACCCACTTCGTGCCGGAGCTGATCGACGTCGCCGAGGCCGGAGGAGCCACACCCGAGGACCTCCTCGCGACGATCACCCGGCAGCGCGAGTGGGGCGACTTCGGACTCAGCGAGGAGCAGCTCCTGGAGGCGTTCCGGGCGATCGAGCCGCTCAATGCAGGCGACGCCCTGCGCGCCTTCTACGGCCTCTACGCGCAGCGGGTCGGCAAGCCGCGCTGGGGGGAGAAGACGCCGATCTACGTGAAGAGCATCCGCAAGATCGGCGGCGCCCTTCCCGAGGCCCGCTTCCTGCATGTGATCCGCGACGGCCGCGACGTCGCCCTGTCGATCCGCGACCGGGCCGTCAAGGAGCACCCGATCCCGACCATCGCCGAGCGCTGGGTGCGGCGGATCGGCCAGGCCCGCCGGCAGTCGAAGTACGTCCCCCACTACGAGGAGGTCCGCTACGAGCAGCTGATCCTCGATACCGAGCCGACCATGCGCGCGGTCTGCGAGTTCTTCGGGCTGCCCTGGGACGAAGCCGTGCTCGACTACCACCGGCACTCGGCCGAGCGCCTGGAGGAGATGAGGCGCGAGCTTCCCGCCGACGGAAGCCGCTCGACGCTGAGCGTCGAGCGGCGGATGGCGACCCACGCCCGGACGACCCAGGCACCGGACCCGAGCCGGGTCAGCCGCTGGCGCGAGCAGATGGATCGCGAGGACAGGCGGGTCTTCGAGTCGATCGCCGGCGAGCTGCTGGTCGAGCTCGGCTACGAGATCGGCGACGGGCCCGGGACCGGCCCGCGCGACTTCGACAAGGCGGACTCCGCTTGAGCACCGCGCTACCGCTCTGGAAGCGACCCTTCGCTGTCGCCTCGCGGCTCCGCCGCCAGATGGCGGATTCGAAGCGGCCGCCGGCTCCGTTCATCGTCGGGGTCAATCGCTCCGGCACGACCCTGCTGCGGCTGATGCTCGACTCCCATCCCGAGCTGACGATCCCGCCGGAGACGCACTTCGTGCCGGAGATGATCAGGCTCGCGCGCCGCGACAACACGACCCGCAAGCGCCTCGTCCGGGCCGCGACCGACCACCCCCGCTGGGGCGACTTCGGTCTCGACGAGGAGGCGCTGCTCGCACGACTTCAGGACGTCAAGCCGCTCAACCCGACCGACGCGATCCGCGCCTTCTACGACCTCTACGCCGAGAAGGAGGGGAAGCCGCGCTGGGGGGACAAGACGCCGCGCTACATGCGGGCGATGCCGCGAATCGAGCGCGCCCTCCCCGAGGCCCGCTTCATCCACCTGATCCGCGACGGGCGCGACGTGGCGCTCTCCCAGGCGGAGCGCGCGCTCGACGGCCAGGAGCCGGAGATCACCGAGGTAGCCGAGCGCTGGCAACGGCGGATCGAGACCGCCCGCGCCCACTCCGCCGACCTCGACGACTACCTCGAGGTCCGCTACGAGGACCTCGTCGGTGATCCCGAGGCCACCCTGCGAAGGATCTGCGGGTTCCTCGAGCTCCCCTACGACGCGAAGATGCTCGATTACCATCGGCGCGCAGCCGGGCGACTGACCGAGATGGATCGCGACCTCGGCTCGGGCGAGAACGGCCCGATCCGCACCGCCGGCGAGCGGCTGGCGGGGCACGCGATGACCAGCAGCCCGCCGAGCACCGACCGCTGTGGTCGCTGGCGCGAGGAGATGCCAGCCGCCGAGGAGGCGGAGTTCGAGCGCGTCGCCGGCGGGCTGCTCGCCGACCTCGGATACGAGACCCTCGGCGGCCCCGGGAAGGGTGAGCCCGGGTGAGGCTGCCGGCACGCATGACACGCGGCCGCGGTCCGGCCGGACCGCCGGTTCCGTTCATCGTCGGCGTCACCCGCTCCGGCACGACGCTGATGCGGTTGATGCTCGACGCCCACCCCGATCTCGCGATCCCGCCGGAGACGCACTTCGTACCGCAGCTGATCAAGACGGCGAACAAGCGCGGCGCGAGCTGCGAGGAGGCCCACGGGGTGGTCACCGGCCACCGCCAGTGGGGCGACTTCGGCCTCGACTCGGGCGAGCTGCTGCGCCGCTACTGCGCGCTCGATCGGATCGAGGCCGAGTCGGTGGTCCGCACCTTCTTCGAGCTCTACGCCGAGCGGGAGGGAAAGCCGCGCTGGGGGGACAAGACCCCGAACTACATCAAGCGGATGAAGCAGATCCAGCGCACGATCCCGGAGGCGCGCTTCGTGCACATGATCCGCGACGGACGCGACGCGGCCCTCTCGCGGTTCAAACGGCTGCTCAAGGAGCCACCGCCGATCGAGACCGTCGCCGAGCGCTGGGTGAAGAAGATCGAGGGCGCCCGAGCCGACGGTGAGCAGCTCGGCGGATACCTCGAGGTCCAGTACGAGAACCTGGTCCGCGACACCGAGCCGGAGCTGCGTCGGGTCTGCGATTTCCTCGAGCTGCCCTGGGACCCGGCGGTCCTGCACTACTACGAGCGGGCCGAGGATCGCCTGGCGGAGATGGCGCGGGACCTGCCCGGCGAGGAGGGCAAGCCGATGCGGCCGGCGGATCACCGCAGGGAGGCGCACCTGCTCACCTCGAAGCCACCGGATCCGACTCGGCTGGCTCGGTGGAAGGAGGAGATGGACCCCTCCCAGAACGCGATCTTCGAGCGCGTCGCCGGCGACCTGCTGAGCGAGCTCGGCTACGAGGTGGTGAGCCGATGAACGCCTCGCGACCACCGGCCCCGTTCGTGGTCGGCCTGACCCGCTCGGGCACGACCCTGTTGCGGATGATGCTCGATGCCCATCCGGCGCTGGCGGTACCGCCCGAGACCCACTTCGTGCCCGACCTGATCAAGGCCGCCCGCAGCGAGGGCGCCGACGCCGAGACGATGCTCGCGGCGATTACCGCCAACCGCACCTGGGCCGACTTCGGAATCGAGGAGGCGACGATGCGTTCGGCGCTCGAGCGGGTCGGGCCCGGCGACGCGGGAGCCGCGGTTCGCGCCTTCTTCGAGATCTACGCTCGCGCGCAGGGCAAGCCGCGCTGGGGCGACAAGACGCCCGCCTACATGCTCTCGATCACGCGCATCGGCCGGGCCCTGCCCGAGGCGAGGTTCATCCACCTGATCCGCGACGGTCGCGACGTCGCGCTGAGCCAGACGGCGCGCGCGATCAACGAGCAGCCGCCGCCGCCGGAACAGGCCGCCCGCTGGGTGAAGCGGATCGACAAGTCCCGTGAGCAGGCTCAGAAGCTGGGCGAGGGGCGCTACCTCGAGGCCCGCTACGAGGACCTCGTCCGCGAGCCCGAGCCGGTCCTGCGGCGAATCTGCGAGTTGATCGCGCTCGACTACGACCCCCGCATGCTGACCTACTACGAGCGGGCCGAGGAGCGCCTCCAGGAGATGGCAGGGGAGCTCCGTGGCGAGGGCACCCACGCGAAGCAGGCGGCCGGCTACCGGATCGAGAACCACCTGCCGACCACCCGGCCGCCCGACCCGAGCAAGCTCGACAAGTGGCGTCGCGAGATGCAGCCCGCCGACCTCGCCGCCTACAACGAGGTCGCCGGCGAGCGGCTGCGCGAGCTCGGCTACGAGGTGACGGCGTGAGCCGCGTCGGCATCGTCACCAAGTGGTTCAACCGCGGGCAGGCGTTCGTCTCGCGCTACGTCCGCGACGCGCTCGAGGAGTCCGGGCACGAGACCTTCATCCTCGCCCGGCCGACCCGGGACAAGGGGCCGATGGCGGCGCACGTCGATCGCACCGGGGTCTGGGACCAGCCGGGCGTCACCGAGGCCTCCGATTGGGAGGTGCCCTACGAGGAGTACGCGCGCTGGATCGAGCAGAACTCGATCGAGGTCGTGCACTGGGACAACTGCTACCAGCACGACGAGATCAGGCGCCTGCGCGAGTCCGGCGTCCGCACCGTCGGCCGCTTCGTCTGGGAGATGTTCGGGGCGGGTGATGCCGAGCCCGCCGCGGCGGCCTACGACGTGCTCTACTCGATGACCCGCTGCGAGCAGGCCCGATATCGGGAGCTGGGCATCGAGAGCCCGTTCGTGCGCTGGGGCCTGCACCGCGAGCTGCTCGAGGTGCCGATCGAGCGCTCCGAGGACGGGCTCGTCCGCTTCTACTTCCCGGGGGCCCTGCTCGGGCCGCGCAAGCCGCACAGAGAGGTGATCGAGGCATTCGCAGCCGCCCGCGGCGACAACCTGCGACTGGTCTTCAAGGCCCAGGTCGAGCGCCGGATGAACTACCTGACGAGGGCGGCGAGCGCGGACCCACGGATCGAGCTGATCCTCGACGACATGGAGACGGCGGAGCACCTGCGCCTGTTCGCGTCGTGCGACGTCTGCCTCGGCCCGAGCCGCTGGGAGGGGCTCGGGCTCTTCCTGTACGAGGCGGCGGCCTTCGGGATGCCCCAGATCACCAACGACAGCCCGCCGATGAACGAGATCGTCCGCGACGGCGTCAACGGGATCCTGGTCGCAGACATCGAGGACGGGACGGCCGACTCCGGCATCCCCTCGATGAAGCCCGACGTCGGCGACCTGACCGCTGCGATCGAGCGCCTCGCGGAGGGGCCGAGCGCGCCCGTCTGGCAGCGGGTGCGCTGCAGACCCGCGAGGAGCTGAGCTGGTCGCGGACGGTGGCCGACTACGGCGCCCTGATCGAGCGGGCGACGGGGGCCCGAGCGTGAAGGCGAGACGCGAGATGCTCCGCAGCGTCACCGGCTACCGGAGTCGGCGCCGCGCGATGCGACGAGCGGCGCAGGGACCACCTCCGGCCCCGTTCGTGGTCGGGGCGACGCGCTCGGGAACGACACTGCTGCGGCTGATGCTGGACGCCCACCCCGAGATCGCGATCCCCTCCGAGACCCACTTCATCCCCGATCTGATCAAGGCCCGCGAGAAGCACGGCGCCAGCCCCGAGCGGATGCTCGAGATGCTGACCTCCCATCGCCGCTGGGGGGACTTCCACATCGAGGCCTCGGAGCTGGCGCAGCGATGGGGCGCGCTCCCCGAGCTGACCGGCCCGGCGGCGGTGCGGGAGTTCTTCAAGGTCTACGGGGAGAAGCAGGGCGGCCCGCCACGATGGGGCGACAAGACCCCGGGGTACGTGAAGCGCATGCGCGAGATCCAGGAGTACCTGCCCGAGGCGCGCTTCATCCACCTGATCCGCGACGGCCGTGACGTGGCCCTGTCGATCCTCAAGCAGAGCTTCGGGCCGGAGACGATCGAGGCCGCGGCCGATCGCTGGCGGGGACGCGTCCTGCGGGGGCGCGCGCAACAGCCCTACCTCGGCTACTACATGGAGGTCAGGTTCGAGGACCTCGTGCTCGACACCGAGGGCCAGCTGCGCCGGATCTGCGAGTTCATCGAGCTCGACTTCGATCCGGCGATGCTCGGCTACCACGAGCGGGCCGAGGAGCGACTGAAGGAGAAGGCGCGGGAGCTTCCGCGGGGCAAGGGGCGGGACCCGCAGTCGGCGGAGCGCCGGCTGAAGAGTCACGAGAAGACCTTCGAGCCACCCAACCCCTCGCTCGTCGGCGCCTACAAGACGAAGATGGCCCCGGCCGACCAGGCGACCTACGAGGCGCTGGCCGGTGACCTGCTGCTCGACCTCGGCTACGAGGCGAACTCGCTTGCCGGCGCGAACGGTGCCGGAGTGCATGAGCCCCGCAGCGGGCCACGACTGCCGAGATCGATGCGGCGGGCGTTGAGCGTCGCCGGACACGCGACCGGCATCCGTCCGCCGGCGGAGCGCCGCGACCCCGCTCCATTCGTGGTCGGCGCCGCCCGCTCCGGCACGACGCTGCTGAGCGCGATGCTCGACGCCCACCCCGAGCTGACGATGGTCGCCGAGACCGGCTTCGTGCCGAAGCTGGCCGAGACGATCCGCTCCGAGCCGGTGACTGCCGAGCGGATCGTCAAGGTGATGGCCGCAGCCCGGCCCCTGGCGCAGCTCGGCATCGATGAATCCGAGATGCGGCGCCGGATCGAGGGCCTGGACGACCTCAAGGCCGCCGCCGTGCTCCGCGAGTTCTACGGGATGCTGAGCGAGCGGGCCGGGACCCCGAGGTGGGGCGATGAGACCCCCGCCTACCTGAAGCGCATGCGCCGGATCCAGCGTGCACTGAGCGAGGCGCACTTCATCCACGTGATCCGCGACGGTCGTGACACGGCCGCCGCCAAGCCCGGTGAGCTCGACCCAGGCAAGGCGCTTGTGATCGGCCAGCGCTGGGAGAAGAAGGTCGGCTCCGCCCGCCAGCAGGAGCACCTGATCGAGCGCTACCTCGAGGTCCGCTACGAGGAGTTGCTGACCGACACCGAGCGGGTCCTGCGCGAGGTCTGCACGTTCCTCGAGCTCGACTTCGACGAAGCGATGGTCGATCCGCCCGAGCGCGCCGCGATCGAGGCCGAGCTCGGACCGGTGGGCGCCTGGCGCGAGACGCTCAGCGCCGAGGACGCCCGGGCCTTCGCCGACGTCGCCGGCGAGCTGCTCGACGAGCTCGGCTACGACTGAGCCGCGGCGCCGGATCAGCCGGCCGGCGCCGGCTGCCGTTCCGCGCGGCGGCGTAGTTGAATGGGCGCAGCGATGGGCGCAGCGACGGACACGCCGAAGTACCGCGAGCTCGGCCTCACCGATCGCGAGTTCGAACTGATCTGCGCCGGCATGGACCGCGAGCCGAACGACGTCGAGCTGGCGATGTTCTCGCTGCTTTGGTCCGAGCACTGCGCCTACAAGCACTCGAAGAAGCTGCTGCGCCGGCTGCCGACGGACGGCCCCCGGGTGGTGATGGGGCCGGGCGAGAACGCCGGCGCGGTCGACGTCGGCTCCGGCTACTCGATCGCGTTCAAGGTCGAGTCGCACAACCACCCCTCGGCGGTCGAGCCGTTCCAGGGCGCGGCGACCGGAGTCGGCGGCATCCTCCGCGACGTCTTCGCGCTCGGCGCGCGGCCGATCGCGGTGCTCGACTCGCTGCGCTTCGGCGAGCTCGACTCCGAGCGGTCCCGCTACCTGTTCGAGCACGTCGTCGCCGGCATCGGGCACTACGGCAACTCGATCGGGGTCCCGACGATCGGCGGCGAGGTGTACTTCGAGCCGCCCTACGAGCAGAACTGCCTCGTCAACGCGATGTGCGTCGGGCTCGCGGAGACCTCCTCGATGGTCCGCGCGGCTGCCGCAGGGGTCGGCAACGCGGTGGTGCTGATGGGGGCATCGACCGGGCGCGACGGGATCGGCGGCGCCTCGGTGCTCGCCTCGGCCGAGCTCGAGCACGGGGACGAGAAGCGCCCGACGGTGCAGATCGGCGACCCGTTCGAGGAGAAGAAGGTGATGGAGTGCTGCCTCGAGCTGCTCTCGGGGGAGCTGCTGGTCTCGCTTCAGGATCTCGGTGCCGCGGGGCTGACGTCCTCGGCGGCGGAGATGGCCGCGGCGGGCGGGGTCGGCCTCGACATCGACGTCGCCAAGGTGCCGAAGCGCAACCCCGACCTCGAGCCCTTCGAGGTGATGGTCAGCGAGTCGCAGGAACGGATGCTGGCGATCGTCGAGCCGCAGAAGGTCGATGCGGTGCTCGGGATCTGCGCCAGATGGGAGACCGGCGGCGCGGTGATCGGCACCGTGACCGGCGGCGCGGATATCCGGGTGTTCGACGGCGACCGGCAGGTCGGCGAGATCCCGGTCGCCCTGTTGGTCGACGAGTGCCCGCTCTACGACCTCGAGCCGGCCGATCCCGGCGAGTGGACCTACGGCAACGAGGCGACGCTCGCCGCCGAGGATGCGACCGAGATCCTGCTGGCCCTGCTCGGCTCACCGACGATCGCCTCGAAGCGGTGGGCGTTCGAGCAGTACGACGCGATCGTCCAGTCACGCACCGTGCGGCGCCCCGAGCAGGCCGATGCCGCGGTCCTGCAGATCGCCGAGACCGGCGGCGGCATCGCGGTCTCGATCGACGGCAACGGGCGACGCGTCGCCTGCGACCCCTACGCCGGCACCGTCGAGGCGGTGCTCGAGTGCGCGGCGAACCTCGCCTGCGTCGGCGCCGAGCCGCTCGGCCTCACGAACTGCCTCAACTTCGGCAACCCGGAGAGGCCGACCGTCGCCTGGCAGCTCGACCGCTCGACGCAGGGACTGGCGGATGCCTGCGAGGCGCTCGAAGTCCCGGTCGTCGGCGGCAACGTCTCCCTCTACAACGAGACCGAGGGCGGTCCGATCTACCCGACGCCGGTCGTCGGCATGGTCGGCGAGTTGCCCGATCCGTCGGCCGTGGCCGGCCTGGCGCCGGCCGAGGGGGACCTGATCGCGGTGCTCGGGCCGTTCCGGCCGTCGCTCGCAGGCTCGGAGCTCGCCAAACGTCGGGGTGAGCTGGCGCCGGGGCTGCCGGAGCCCGACCTGGCCCGCTGCGCGGCCGCGATCGCAGCGGTTCGCGAGGCGGTCCGCGACGGGGCGCTGCGGGTCGCCCACGACATCAGCGACGGCGGCCTCGCCTGCGCCCTGGCGGAGTGCGCGATCGCCGGCGAGATCGGGCTCGAGGTCGACCTCGGCGAGCTGATCGCCTCGCGTGGCGGCAGCGCAGAGCAGTGGCTGTTCGGCGAGGGCAGCGGCGGCTTCGTCGTCGCCGGTGAGCCCGAGCAAGTCAGGCGCCTCGTCGATGCGTCCGGCGGGGCCGTCCTCGGCCAGGCCGGGGGCGACCGGCTGGCGATCGTCGCCGCCGACCGGCGCGTCGCGACGACCCCGGCCGACGCGGCGGCCGCCTGGCGCTCGCTCGGCGAGCGCCTCTAGCGGCATCCGAGCCGGTCGCGCCGTCAGCGGCCGGGCGCGGCTCGGCAGCGGGGTGTCAACCCCCGCCGGTGCTAGCCTTGACGCGCAGGTAGTCGCCTGCGCAAGCGCTTCGATCGGCCGGTGAGCGGAGGCCACTTTCCCTTGAGCGAGACCTTCTTCGACGCCCGCGAGGGCCCGAGAGACGAGTGCGGCGTGTTCGGCGTCTACGCGCCCGGACACGACGTCTCGCGGCTCGCCTACTTCGCCCTCTACGCGCTCCAGCACCGCGGTCAGGAGTCGGCCGGCATCGCCACCTGCGAGGGCGGGCACATCACCACGCTTCGCGACCTGGGCCTCGTCTCGCAGGTGTTCGACGAGCAGAAGCTCAGCGCCCTGCAGGGTGAGGCGGCGATCGGTCACGTCCGCTACTCGACCACCGGCGGCGCCGGCTGGGAGAACACGCAGCCGGTCTGGCGCGACGACGGTCGCGAGGTCGCGCTCGCCCACAACGGCAACCTGACCAACGCGGTCGAGCTCTACACCGAGCTCAAGGAGGCCCACGGCCTCGGGTTTCGCGGCACCTCGGACTCGGAGATCATCGCCGCGCTGATCTCCTCGTCACCGGAGCGAACCGTCGAGGATGCGGTGGTCGGGGCGATGCAGCGGCTCGAGGGCGCCTTCTCCACGGTCGTGATGACCAAGCACGCGGTGGTGGCCTTCCGCGACCCCCACGGCGTCCGGCCGCTGTCCCTGGGCCGCCTCGGCGAGCACTTCGTCGTCGCCTCCGAGAGCTGTGCCTTCGACATCATCGGCGCCGATCTGCTGCGTGAGGTCAATCCGGGCGAGATGGTCTCGCTCAGCGCCAAGGGCCTCGAGGTGCGGCAGGCGGTTAAGCCGCAGCGGACCTCGTTCTGCGTCTTCGAGCAGATCTACTTCTCGCGCCCGGATTCCCGGCTCGAGGGCCGGGTCGTCCAGCAGGTCCGCGGCCGGATGGGCGAGATCCTCTGGCGCGAGGCCCCGGTCGCCGCCGATCTCGTGATCGCGGTCCCCGACTCGGGCAATCCTGCGGCGGCCGGCTTCTCGCGCGCCTCCGGGATCCCCAAGGACGACGGCCTGATCAAGAACCGCTACGTGGCCCGCACCTTCATCCAGCCGGGCCAGGAGCTGCGCAAGCACGGCCTCCGGCTGAAGTTCAATCCGCTACCCGAGATCATCGCCGGCCGGCGAGTGGTCGTCGTCGACGACTCGATCGTCCGCGGCAACACGACCCGGCAGATCGTCGGCATGCTGCGGGACGCCGGCGCCGAGGAGGTCCACCTGCGGATCTCGGCGCCGCCGATTCGCAACCCCTGCCACTACGGCGTCGACATGTCGACCCGGGAGGAGATGATCGCCCACCGCCGCACCGTCGATGAGATCGCCGAGCACGTCGACGCCGACTCGCTGGCCTACCTCTCGCTCGAGGGCGTCTACGAGGCGATCGGGACCCCCGCCGAGGACCACTGCGACGCATGCTTCACCGGCCGCTACCCGCTTGGCGACAACGGCAACGGAAACAGCAAGTTCGCGCTCGAGGAGATCGAGACGATCCCGGCCGGTCGTTGAGCCGCTACCGCTGCGGCCGCGACTAGCATCGGATCGGGATGAACGAGCAACCCCTGCGCGTCGCGGTCCTCGCCTCCGGCAGTGGCACCAACCTGCAGGCGATCCTCGACCGCCTCCACGGGCGGGGTGCCGTCGAGGTCGTCGCGGTCGGCTCCGACCGGCCCGAGGCCAGGGCGCTCGCCCGTGCCGCCGACGCCGGGATCGCGACGCGCTCGTTCACGATCGGCGAGCACGGGGAGCGCGAGCAGCGTGACCTGGCGATCGCCGACTGGCTCGGCGAGCTCCGGGCGGAGCTGGTGGTCCTGGCCGGCTACATGCAGCTCCTCTGCCCGAGCTTCATCGAGCGGTTTGCAGGCCGCATCATCAACGTCCATCCGGCGCTGCTGCCGAGCTTCCCCGGCCTCGACGCGATCGGCCAGGCATACCGCCACGGTGTCCGCTTCAGCGGCGTCACCGTGCACTTCGTCGACGCCGGCGTCGACACCGGCCCGATCATCCTGCAGGAACCGATCGAGCTCGCATACACTCGCCCGATCGAGGAGTTCGAGGATCAGGTCCACCGGGTCGAGCATCGCCTGCTGCCGCGCGCGATCGAGCTGATCGCGGAGGGGCGCGTGCGGGTCGACGAGCGCAATCCCCGCCTGGTCAGGATCGACCCGCGGTGAACGAGGGCACCGACGCAGCCGCGCGCGAGCACGACGTTCCCGCCCCCCCGCTGAAGATCAGACGGGCCCTGATCTCGGTCTCCGACAAGACCGACCTCGTCGGCTTCGCCCGGGGCTTGAGCTCGATGGGCGTCGAGCTGATCTCGACCGGGGGCACGGCACGCGAGCTCAGCGAAGCGGGCATCGAGGTGACGTCGGTCGAGGAGCTGACCGGACAGGCCGAGATCCTCGGGGGGCGGGTCAAGACCCTGCATCCGCGGCTGCACGCAGCGCTGCTCGCAAGACGCGACGACGAGGAGCACATGGCGACGCTCGCGAGCGAGGGGATCGAGCCGATCGACCTCGTCTGCACGAACCTCTACCCGTTCGAGCGGGCGGTCGCAAAGCTCGACGTGACCGAGACCGAGGCGCTCGAGAACATCGACATCGGCGGCCCGACGATGATCCGGGCCGCGGCGAAGAACCACCTGCATGTCGCGGTGGTCGTCAGGCCGGAGAGCTACGACGCCGTGCTGGCCGAGATCGAGGCTTCCGACGGCGCGATCTCCGGTGACACGCGGCACTGGCTCGCAAACGAGGCCTTTGCCTACACGGCCCGCTACGACGCCGCGATCAGCGGCTGGTTCGCCTCCGGCTACGAGGCCTTCCCCGGCCATCTCACCGTCTCGCTGGAGAAGTTCCTCGACCTGTCCTACGGGGAGAACCCACACCAGCGCGCGGCGCTGTATGCGGACGTCGGGGCCCGCTCGCACGTGCTCAGCATGATCTCGAAGGAGCACGGACGCGCGCTCTCGTTCAACAACGTGCTCGACCTCGACTCCGCCCGGAGGGTGCTCGTCGATCTCGAGGGGAGCCCGGCCTGCGTGATCGTCAAGCACAACAACCCGTGCGGCGTCGCGATCGGTCCGACCGCGGCCGAGGCCTACGAGAAGGCACTCGCCTGCGACCCGGTCTCGGCGTTCGGCGGTGTGATCACGTTCAATGAGCCGGTCGATAGCGCCCTGGCCGAGCGCCTCGCCGAGAACTTCATCGAGGTGCTGCTGGCGCCGGGCTACGACCCCGAGGCGATGGAGATCCTCACCCGCAAGGAGGCGATCCGGATCCTCGAGGACACCGAGCAGCGCAAGTTCATCCCCAGCGTCGACATCAAGCGGGTCCGCGGGGGCGCGCTGGTCCAGGACACCGACTCCGGCCGCGATCAGCGCGAGTCGATGGACGTGGTCACCGAGGCCGCGCCGTCCGATCGTCAATGGGAGGACCTGCTGTTCACCTGGAAGGTCTGCCGGCACGTCCGCTCGAACGCGATCGTGCTCGGCCGGGAGGGCGCCACGATCGGGATCGGCGCCGGGCAGATGAGCAGGGTGGACTCCTCGAGGCTCGCCGTCGAGAAGGCCGGCGACGCATTCGGGGAGCGGGCCGCAAGCGTGCTCGACGGCTGCGTCGCCGCATCCGACGCCTTCTTCCCGTTCGCCGACGGACCGCAGCAGGTGATCGACGCGGGCGCCGCGGCGATCATCCAGCCGGGCGGCTCGAAGCGGGACGCCGAGGTGATCGCCGCCTGCGATGCGGCCGGGGTCGCGATGGTCTTCACCGGCCGCCGCCACTTCCGTCACTGAGGAGATGCGACCGCGATGCGGGGAATCAATGTCGATCTCGAGGTCACGGTTCTTCGCGTCTTCTGCGACGAGAGGGGGGCCGGCGGCAACAGGCTCGGGGTCGTCGTCGATGGGCCGGCCGTGGCCGAGGACGATCGCCAGGCGCTGGCCCGCTTCCTCGGCTACTCGGAGACGGTCTTCGTCGACGACGCCGAGACCGGTCGCATACGGATCTTCACCCCGGAGCAGGAGCTGCCGTTCGCCGGCCACCCGGTCGTCGGAACCGGCTGGCTGCTCGCGAGGGAGGGATACCCGGCCGATGCCCTGCTCACCCCTGCCGGCCGGGTCGCGATCTCGCAGCGAGACGGCCGCACCACGGCCCGGGCCAGGCCCGAATGGTGCCCGCCCTTCGAGCTGATCGAGTACGGCTCGGCCGCCGAGGTCGACGCCCTCAGCCCGGGGGGACGGGGCTGGCGTTACTGCTGGGCCTGGACCGATCGGCCCAGCGGCCGGATCCGGGCCCGCTGCTTCGTCTCGGAGGCGGGCATTCCCGAGGACGAGGCGACCGGCGCCGCGGCGGTCCGACTCTGCGCCGAGCTCGGCCGACCGATCGAGATCAATCAGGGTCGGGGATCGGTGATCCTCGCCGAGCCGGTCCAGTCAGCGACCATGATCGAGCTCAGCGGCAGAGTGGTCCCGGATTGAGCACGAGTGCCCCCGGTGGGACTCGAACCCACAATCTCAACGCTTAAAAGGCGTGCGCGTTAACCAATTACGCCACGGGGGCGCCCCGATGATTGCGTATCCCGTACGAGCCGGGAGGGGGTCTGCGGCGAGGCCCTTTCGCGCTCGTTTACGGTGGCCCGCCATGATCGCCTTCGTGCCCGCGCCCCGCCACCCCCAACCGCGATGAGCGGACGCTACGACCTGATTGCGATCGGCGGCGGGACGACCGGGTTGATCTCGACCCTGACCGCGGCCGGCCTCGGCGCCAGGACCGCAATGATCGAGCGCGACCGGACCGGGGGCGACTGCCTGTGGACGGGCTGCGTCCCCTCGAAGGCGCTGCTCGCCAGCGCTGCCCGGGCGCAGGCGGTCCGCACCGCGCCGGAGTTCGGGATCAACGCCGGAGAGCCGGAGGTGGACTTCGCCGCCGTGATGCGGCGCGTGCGCTCGGTGATCGAGGCCGCCGGCCGACGCGACACGCCCGAGTACCTGCGCGCGGAGGGGGTCGAGGTGATCAACACGGCGGCCCGCTTTCTCGGACCGGGGACGATCGCGGCCGGCGGCCGCGAGCTGCGCTTCCGAAGCGCGCTGATCTGCACGGGCTCGCGCGCGGCGCTGCCGCCGATCGAGGGCCTCGATGACTGCACGCCGCTGACCAACGACACGGTCTTCGAGCTCGAGCGGCTGCCCGAGCGCCTGCTCGTCCTCGGCGGCGGCCCGATCGGATGCGAGCTCGGGCAGGCGTTCGCCCGGCTCGGCAGCCGGGTGACCCTGATCGAGGCGCTCGGACGGCTGCTGCCACGCGAGGAGCCGTTCGCCGGCGAGACCCTGGCGCGAATCCTCGTTGCCGAGGGAGTCGAGCTCCGGATCGGCGCCACGGCATCGCGCTTCGTGGCCGAGGGAGACGGTGCCGGCGTTCTGCATCTTGGCGACGGCAGCGCGATCGGCTTCGACCGGGTCCTGGTCGCTGCCGGGCGCACGCCGGTCACCGACGGCCTCGGTCTCGACGCCGTCGGCGTCGCGACCGGACCGTCCGGCGAGATCCTTGTCGACGAGATGCTGCGGACGACCGGCGACCGGATCTTCGCGGGCGGCGACGTCGTCGCGGACCTGCAGTTCACCCATGTCGCCGGCTACCACGCGCTGGTCGCGACCGCGAACGCGCTGTTCCGCGCGCGGACGAAGGTCGAGCGCGACTGGACGCCGTGGGCGACGTTCACCGACCCCGAGGTCGCGCACGTCGGCCTCACGGAGGCGCAGGCGCGAGAGCGCCACGGCGAGCGCATCGAGACGTACGAGTTCGACTACTCGGAGCTCGACCGGGCGCTGACCGCGGGCACGACCGGCGCGGTCAAGCTCGTCGCAGGCAGGCGCGGACGGCTGCTCGGCGCGACGATCGTCGGTGCCGCCGCCGGCGAGAGCATCTCCGAGGCCGCGCGGTTGATCCGCGAGAAGCGCAAGGTCGCCGACCTCTCGCGGATGATCCACGTCTATCCGACCTTCACCGAGGGCCCGGCGAGGGCCGCCGACGACTACTGGCGGCGACGCGTCCTCACCCCCGGGACGCGCCGTCTGCTGCGGCCGGTGCTCGCCCTGCTGCGAGCGCTCGATCACCCCCGCGGGGGCTAGGCGGAGGGGCGCCGTCGCCTCAGGCGGCGAGGCGGGCGATGAAGATCGCGTAGCCGAGCGCCCCCTCGGCGGCCGCTGAGCGCGCCTCGCCGGCGAGCGCGATCGCTGTCGGCAGGCCACCCTCGAGCGGAATCAGGCCGTCGAGGCCGAGCAGCCGGGCGCCACGCAGCCGGGTCTGGACCCGCTCGGCCATGCGGCCAACCTCGCCGCCCGCGGGCTCGACGACCTCGAGCTCGAAGCCGGATCGCTCGAGCAGCTCCCGATAGCCATCCTCGGTCAGCGCCGAGCCGACGCAGGCGATCGTCGCGAGCGCGCCGCGCAGCCCCTCCGGCAGGCGCGAGTGGTCGGCGATCACGTCGCTGAGCGCCAGCCGGCCGCCCGGCCGGAGCACGCGTCGGATCTCGGCGACGGAGGCCCGCTTGTCGGCGAAGGTGCAGAGCGCGCACTCGCAGATCGCGACGTCGAAGGAGGCGTCGGCGAACGGGAGCCGCTCGGCGTCGCCCTCGACGAAGCTGACGGACTCCGCCGCCCCGGCCGCTTCGGCCTCCGCCCGCGCCCCGGCGACCGCCGCCGGCCCATAGTCGATCCCGACGACCTCGCAGCCGCGCTCGCGGGCGGCGAGCAGCGCCGTCGTGCCGGCGCCGGAGGCCACGTCGAGGACCCGCTGCGAGCGGCCGACCGCGGCGAGATCGAGCATTCGCCGGGTCAGGTCCTCGCCGCCCGGGTGCAGCTCGCCCCCGAGCAGCCAGCGCACCGCCGGCTGCTCGTAGACCGTCGCGCAGCAGCCCTTCAGGTCCCCGGCCTCGAGCCCGGCTGCGACCTCGGCGAGAGCGGAGGTGTCGAGATCGGCGGCGGTCGGGAGCGGGCTCATGCGGGCACCGTCCCGCCGCGCAGCTCGCGGACCTGTTCCCGGTAGCCGACCGAGTTGTAAGCACAGAAGGGAATCATCCGGCCGTCCGGCGTGATCTCGGAGACGCAGCACTTCTTCAGCTTGTCGACGTCGAGCGTGTAGGGATCCTGGAAGTCCTGCACGGCGATCATGAACCCACGGGTCGCGACCTCCTGGAGCTCGACCGGCAGTCCGACGGCGCAGGCGACGCAGTCGAGCCGGTCGGCGGTCGGCCCGGTCCCTCCGGCCGCCTTCGCCGACCACAGGCCCTCGAGCGCCCGCTTCACGTCGAGGTCCGGGACCGCGCGATTGCTGACGTACTCGAGGTAGTCGTCGACATCCACCAACCGCGGCAGGGGAATCAGGTCCTCGCCGTCGTAGAGCGCGAAGGTCGCCGAGCGGCAGGACGGCGAGCAGCAGGGCACGGGGACGAAGTCCGCCGGCTCGAACCACTCCGGCAGCTGTCGCGAGATCAGCTCGATCACGTCCGAGTTGGTCAGCTTCTCCAGCGGGTCGGAGTCGTTTCGAAACCGGCCCGAGTGGGTGACGGGCTGGAAGAAGACGCCGGTGACGGCCGGATGCCCGACCCCGAAGCGGACGATCTCCCCGCACTCGTGCTCGTTGATCCCGCGCTCGATCGCCGCCGCCAGCGAGACGCCAACCCCGTGCGCCGCGCAGGCGTCGAGCGCCCGCAGCTTCTCCTCCTGCAGGCGGCGCCCCCTGATCGCGAGGTGGGTCGAGTCCTCGAATCCGTCGAACTGCATGTAGACGTGGACGCCGATCTCGGCCAGCGCCGGCGCGAAGCGGGGGTCGCGCGCGAGCCGGATGCCGTTGGTGTTGAGCATCACCAGCGGGATGCCGCGGTCCTTGGCCGCGGCCAGCATCGGCAGGATCTCGCGGTGAATCGACGGCTCGCCTCCCGAGAACTGAATCGACTCCGGCTCGCCCTCGGCGGCGACGAACGTGTCCAGCATCGACTCGACCTCGGAGAGGCTGAGCGAGTAGCCGCTCTCGTCGTGACCGGTTCCGGAGTCGGCGAAGCAGATCGGGCAGTCGAGGTTGCAGCCCGTGTTGACCTCGATGATCCCGAGGCAGGTGTGCTGGGCGTGCTCGGGGCAGATCCCGCAGTCGTGGGGACAGCCGGCGTCGACCTCCGTCTGGCGCCCCAGCGGCTCCTGGCCCGGCTTGTTGTACTTCTGGATCTCCGCGTAGCGCTCCGCATCGCCGTAGACCACGGCCTCGAAGCGACCGTGATCGGGGCACTCCCTGCTGATCAGCACCCGGCCCTGCCGCTCGATCACCTCCGCGGGCAGCGCAAGCTTGCAGTCGGGGCAGATCGAGGTCGTCGGGCCGAAGCCCGGCAGCGGGCTCGGGCCCGTGCCGTCGCCCTGCGCACGCTCGGGGTTGCTCATCGTCACTACGACACCAACCGGCGGGGAAAGGGTTCAGCCTTCGTCGCGCCCGCGGCTCAGACAGCGGCGCTCCAGGCCCGAATCACCGGGTAGTCGTGCTCGATCCCGAGCCTGCTCAGGGTTCCGGTCGCAAGTGCGAGCCGCTGGCCGGCAAGGGGCGGCTGCTCGATCCAGCCTGCGGCGAGCGCCCGGAGCACGTGGCCGTGAGCGAAGACGATCGCGTCACCCTCGAGCGCGCGCAGCTCGGCGATCAGCGGACCGAGGCGCATGGCAACGTCGGCGGGCGTCTCGCCGCCGGGGCAACCATCGGTCCACAGCAGCCACCCCGGCCGCAGCTCGGCGTGGATCTCGGCAGTCGTCATGCCCTCGTAGTCGCCGTAGTCCCACTCGACGAGCTGATCGCGGATCTCCGCCTCCGGCAGGAGTCCAGCCCCCTCGCACGTCTGCCGTGCCCGCAGGAGCGGGCTGCACAGCACCCTTGCGAAGCTCCGTCCGGCGAGGGCGGGCGCCAGGGCTCGGGCCTGCTCGATGCCGTGCCCGGTCAGCGGGATGTCGGTTCGTCCGGTGTGGCGCTTGGCGAGGCTCCAGGCTGTTTCCCCGTGGCGCGCGAGCCAGACCTCGAAACCGCTCATCGCCCGCCAGCCTAGGGATCGTCGCCGACCGACCGCCTCTGTGCCCGGCGGGCGGGCTCGATCGGGTGGGCGTGAACGGTTTCGACGGCCGGCGCCACCTCGAAGGTTCACTCGCGGGGGTAGCGCGCCGCGCCCCGCCCGGCGGAGCGGTGCGGCTCAGCCGAGATCGGGCAGTCCCTCGACGGGCGTCGATGCCTCGGCGTACAAGCGCTCGGGAATCCTGCCGGCGCGACGGGCGGCGTGACCCGCCTCGACCGCGGAGCGCATCGCACGAGCCATCAGCACGGGATCCTCAGCCCGCGAGATCGCGCTGGCGAGCAGCACCCCGGAGCAGCCCAGCTCCATCGCCATCGTCGCGTCGGAGGCGGTACCGATGCCGGCGTCGAGGATCACCGGCACCGAGGCCGCCTCGACCACGATCCGCAGGTTGTAGCGGTTGCGGATCCCGGCGCCCGATCCGATCGGCGAGCCGAGTGGCATCACGGCAGCGCAGCCAAGCTCCTCGAGTCGCCTCGCGAGCACCGGATCGTCGGTCGTGTAGGGGAGCACCGTGAAGCCGTCCGCAACCAGCTCCTCGGCGGCGGTGACGAGCTCCACCGCGTCGGGGAGCAGCGTGCGATCGTCGCCGATCACCTCGAGCTTGATCCAGTCGGTCTCGAAGGCCTCGCGAGCGAGTCGGGCGGTTCGAACGGCGTCGCGGGCCGTGTAGCAGCCCGCCGTGTTCGGCAGCACGAACAGCCCGAGCCGGTCGATGACGTCGATCACCGAGTTGGAGGTGAGGGTGTCGACGCGCCGCAGGGCGACGGTCACGATCTCGGTGCCCGAGGCTGTCAGCGCCCGCTCGAGATCGTCCATCGAGCGGAAGCCACCGGTCCCGACGATCAGTCTCGAGCCCCACTTGCGGCCGCCCAGCTCGAAGCCCTCCACGGCGCTCACAGAGCGCCCCCCTGGATCGCGGCGACTATCTCGATCCGCTGCCCGTCGCTGAGGACGGTGCTGTCGAGGAGGGTTCGTGGGACGACCTCGCCGTCGACGGCGACGGCGACTCCGCGCCCCGAGGGCTCGATCCCGACCTCGGCCGCGGCGGCGTCGACGGTCGAGCCGTCGGCCAGCTCGAGGTCCCGGCCGTTGACGGTCACCCTCATCGCAGCGACTCCAGCTCACGGGCTCCGAAGCGGTCGGGCGTCAGCGCGGCGAGCTCGGGGGGCGGCGCGTCACCGGCGAGCAGCGCGTCGAAGGCCGCGGCCAGGATCGGCGCGAGCAAGACACCGTTCCGGTAGAGGCCGGCGGCGATCAGCGACCCAGCGTCGTCGTCGAGGACGCCGATGATCGGCGCGTTGTCGGGCGAGCCGGGCCGCAGGCCCGCCGCGATCTCCACCAGCTCGAGCTCGGCCAGCTCGGGCAGGGCCCGGTAGGCCTCGCGCAGCAACTCGTGCACGGCGCCGGCGGTGACCCGCAGGTCGAAGCCGCTCTCCTCGCTGCTCGCACCGACCACGACCTCACCACCGGCCCGAGGAACCAGGTAGAAGCGCTCGCCGACGATGATCCGCTCGCACGGGAGTGCGTCGGGGTCCGCCCGGAGCCTGAGGATCTCCCCCTTCACCGGTCGAACCGGCAGCCGCCGGCCCGGCGGCAACAGGTCGCGGTCGCCGGCCCAGGCGCCGGCGCAGACCGCGACCCGAGCGACCGCGAGCCCGTGACCGTCGGCGAGCCGCACCCCGGTGCCGGCCGCGTCGATCTCGTGCACCTCCGCCTCGATGATCTGCCCGCCGGCGGCGCGAGTCGCGGCGCGAAGGGCGCTGAGCAGCGCCCGCGGATCCACCTCGGCCTCCGCCGGGGCGCTGACCCCGGCCGTCACCGTTGTCGCCAGCCCGGGCTCGAGTCTCCGGCAATCGCTGCCGAGCAGCTCCTCGGCCGCAAGCGAGTGGCGCTCATGGAGGCGGTGGCGGCGGCGCAGCTCGGCCGCCTCGTCGCGATCGAGCGCCACGTGCAGGGCTCCACAACGCCGATAGGGGACCGCCGAGCCCGCGGCCTCCTCGAGCTCACGCGCGAACTCAGGCCAGCGAGCCGCCGAGGAGGTCGCCGCGTCGAGCGTTCTCTCCTCGCCCCAGCTCGACTCGCCGACCGGCGCGATCATCCCGGCCGCGACCGAGGCTGCGGCCGGGCGGCCGGGCGCATCGCAGACGACCACCTCGGCCCCAGTCGCGGCGGCGCGCCAGGCACAGACGAGCCCGGCGAGCCCGGCGCCGACGACGAGCAGGTCGGCACCCTGCGGTAATTCGGCCGGCTGTCGGCCCTTCGCTGCGCTTTGCTCTCGGTTCAAGTCGACTGCCTCCACGAATGGGCGGCGGCAGGAGCATCCCTTCGCCGGCATCACCCGGATCAGGTTCGGACGGTCGGCGGCTACAGCCACCCTCTCAGCCCCCCAACGAGGCGGGGCTCCCGTTGACGAGCGAATGGTACCCCGGGGGCGGCGGCAGGCGTCCGGGGCTTAGCCTTTGGCCTGATGGAACCCGCGCTCCGGCTGAAGCGGCTCGAGGCCGCCCGCCTCTACTTCGTCTGCGACGCCGCCGCCGACCCCGCCGAGCTCGACGGCCTGCTGGGCCTCGCCCTGGCGGGGGGTGCCGACGTGATTCAGCTGCGTGACAAGCGGGCCCCGGGCCGGGCGCTGCGGGCCGCAGCCAGCGTCTTCGCCGAGGCCGCCGCCGAGCACGGGGCGATCTTCATCGTCAACGACGAGCCCGCCCTTGCCGTCGCCGGCGGCGCCGACGGCGTCCACCTCGGCCAGGATGATGCGGGCGTCGCCGCGGCCCGCGAGGTGCTCGGCCCGGGGTCGATCGTCGGGCTCTCGACCCATCGACCCTCGCAGCTCGACGCGGCCCTGGCGGCGGAGGGGCCCGGACGACCCGACTACGTCAGCATCGGGCCCGTCTGGGAGACCCCGACGAAGCCCGGGCGTCCGGCCTCCGGCCTCGACTACGTGCGCTACGCGCGCGAACGGGCGACGCCGGCCGCGATGCCGTGGTTCGCGATCGGTGGGATCGACCCGACCAACGTCGCCGAGGTCGTCGCAGCGGGCGCCGAGCGGATCGTCGTCGTGCGCGCGATCCGCGACGCCCCATCGCCCGGCGAGGCCAGCCGGCGGCTCCGCGAGGCGCTCCCGGACGGTGCGGGCCTGGGGGCGAGATGAGCAACAGGGAGCGAAAGCGGAGCGAGCGCCGCAAGCGCAAGCGGCGCAGCGCCCAGCGCGACGAGACGAGCGCTCCGGCGGCTACCGACGCGGAGGAGGCGGAGCCGCAGGACGCCGGTCGCGAAGCGGTCGGCGGTGATGACATCGCCGCCCTGGCCGCAGCCCGGGGGGTGAGCAGGTCGGAGGTCCGCAATCAGCTGGCGCGGGAGGCACTGGAGCCGCTCGAGGAGGGCGAGCGGCCGTTCGTGGTCACGGTCGGGGCGCTGATCTCGGCGCTGATCGCCCTGTTGATCGCCGGGGCCTGGATCACCGGGGCCGAGGTCAGCGGCGAGCGGCCGGGCGCTTTGCAGTTCCTCGCACCCGCAACCCTCTTCGGGATCATGGCCCTGGGGATGTGGAAGGCCCGCTACTGGGCGGTGCTCGGGTTCCAGGCGGTGATGGCGATCTTCATGGTCGGGTCCGCGCTGACGCTGATCTCGGCGACCAGCCTGCTGGGCGCGATCACGCCGCTGCTGGTCGGGGCGGTGGCGGGGACCATGTTCTGGTTCACGGTCAAGGCCCTGGCCCGAATCCAGATGCCGGACCGTCACCTGCCACGCTGACGAGGTTCGGCCGAGCACCGCATTAGATATAGAGTCGAGCCATGGCTGACCCATATGACTTGATCGTGATCGGATCGGGACCGGGCGGCTATGTCGCCGCGATCCGAGCCGCGCAACTCGGGCTGAAGACGGCGGTGGTCGAGAAGGACCAGACGGGGGGACGCTGTCTCAACTACGCCTGCATACCGGCGAAGACCATCCTCCATGCCGCCGACGTCTACGACGAGGCTGCCCACGGGGCAGCCGAGCTCGGGGTCGAGATCGAGGGGGTCAGTCTCGATTGGCCCGCGGTCCAGGAGCGGCGGGAGAAGGTTCGGCTCGGCCTGACCGGCGGCGTCGACGGCCTGCTGAAGAAGAACAAGATCGATCTGATCGAGGGCGAAGGCTCGGTCGTCGCCCCGGGCAAGGTCGGGGTCGGAGGGACGGAGCACGAGTGCACCAGCATCCTGCTCGCGACCGGGTCGGTGGCGATGGCTATTCCCGGCGTCGATTTCGGCGAGCGCGTGCTCGACACTTGGGGCGCCTGGTCCCTGCCTGAGTTGCCGAAGAGCCTGGCCGTGGTCGGCGCCGGCGCCTCGGGCTCGGAGATCGCTTCCGCATACGTGCGCTTTGGGACCGAGGTGACGCTGATCGAGATGCTCGATCAGATCCTCCCGGCCGAGGACCGGGACATCGCCAGAGTCGTCGAACGGGCCTTCAAGAAGCAGGGGATCAAGATCTCGACGGGGACCAAGGTCGAGGGGGTCGAGCCGGGCCCTGACTCCGTCAAGTTCAGCTACGGGGAGGAGTCCGCGGAGGTCGACTACCTGGTGATCGCGGGTGGACGCCGCCCGGACGTCGAGGCGCTGAATCTGGACGAAGTCGGGGTGAAGCTCGACGATCGCGGCAGGATCGAGGTCGACGCAGCCCAGAAGACGAGCGTCGACGGGATCTACGCGATCGGCGACCTGACGCCGGGGCCGGCACTCGCTCACAAGGCCTCCGACGAGGGGATCGTCGCCGCGGAGGCGATCGCCGGTCTGCGGACCCACCCGATCGCAATCGACAGAATCGTCTCCGGGACCTTCTGCGATCCCCAGGTCGGCAGCATCGGCATGACCGAGGCCGAGGCGAAGGACGCCGGCCACGAGATCAAGGTCGGCAAGTTCAAGCTCGGCGGAGTCGGCGCAGCCCAGGTCTACGAAGACCGCGACGGGATGGTCAAGATCGTCGCGGACGCCGCCTACGGCGAGATCCTTGGGGCACACATCGTCGGCAAGACCGCCTGCAACATGATCATCGAGCTGGTCGCCGCCCAGGCGCTCGAGGGTGGCTACCAGGAGCTGGCACGGGTGATCCACCCTCACCCGACGATCTCGGAGGCCGTGATGGAGGCCGCCCGGGCGGTGGACGGCTGGGCAACCCACGCCTGAGCCGCCGCCCCGAATGTCCGCCGGGCTCCGGCGCGGGCTAGCGTTCGGAGCGTGAGCGGGCTCGAGATCACCCAGCGCGACCCAATGAAGGCGGGAGACGAGCGCCCGGGGCCGCGCTCGGCGAGCTTCTACTTCGATCTCGGCTCCCCCTACTCGTACCTGGCCGCGGAGCGAATCAGCCGGCTGTTCGCCGACGCCGGGCTCGAGCAGCCGGAGTGGCAGCCGATCCTGCTCGGTGCGCTGTTGAAGGAATCGGGGCGCGACTCCTGGATGAACTCGCCTGATCGCGAGCGGGGCATGGCAGAGGTCGAGCGGCGGGCCGGCATCTACGGCCTGCAGCCGGTCGTCTGGCCCGATCCCTGCCCGGCCAACACCCTCTACGCGATGCGGGTCGCGACCTACGCGAAGAGCATCGGCCGCAGCGTCTCGTTCGCGCTCGCCGCATTCCGCCAGGCGTTTGCCGGGGGGCGCGATCTGACCGAGCCCGACAACGTCGCGATCGCCGCGGCCGCATGCGAGCTTCACCCGAACGCGATCGCGAAGGCGGCAGCGAGCGATTCCGTCAAACGGCGCCTGCGGGCGACGACCGAGCGGGCGGCGGCGGGCGGAGTCCGCGGTGTACCGAGCGTCGCCGTCGGCGAGCGTGTCTTCTGGGGCGACGACCGGCTCGAGGAAGCCGTAGCCGCGGCCTCCGAAGCGGGCTGAGCGACCGGCCGATCCACGCACGGGCCCCTCCCCGGCTGGGATATCTTCAGGTGATGGCGGACGATCAGCAGGACGGGGTGGCCGAACAGGGAGGGTCGGCGTCCGCCAGGGGTCGGTCCGAGCGCCGCCCCCTGACCCGGAGGGGCCAGGCCGCGGCTCGGAGGGCCGCCGAGTCGAAGGCGACCATCCCCCACGTCTACGCCGTCAGAGCCGTCGAGGTCGGGGAGCTTCGCGCCGACGAGCTGGCCGCCACCGTGATCGCAGCGCTGGGGCGGGCGCTGCGCGAGCTTCCGTCGCTCAACTCCTCCTATCGCGACGGCGAGCTCGAGCTTCACGCGCGGATCAACGTCGGCTTCACGTTCGAGCAGGCACATGCAGCACTCCTGCCGACGCTCTTCGATGCCGACACCAAGAGCGTGACCGAGCTCGAGACGGAGATCGCCACCCTGCGCAGCCGGGCAAGCTCGGGAGAGCTGACCTCGCCGGAGCTTGCGGGCGGCACCTTCGCGGTCACCGCGGCCGGCGGCGGGGCCGACTCGATCATCCCGACGGTGATCCCGGGCCAGGCGGGCCATCTCGGCATCGGCCGCCTCCGGCAGGCGGCTGTGATCCGCGACGGCCTGCCGTCGACGGGCACCGTGACCGAGTTGACGATCTCCTGCGACCAGCGCGCCGCCGGCGTCGCTGCCGCGGCCGCGCTGTTGGAGGCGATCTCGGCATGGCTCGCGACGCCGGAGCGACTGACAGCCTGAGCAGCATCCGATGTCGCACCAGGCTCTCGAAACGCCGCTCCAGGATCTACCGCCGATCGACGAGCACGCGATCGAGATCGACGCGCCGGCGGAGGCGTCATGGGCCGCCCTGTTCCCGACGCTCGGACGCTCGCTCGACGGGCGGCTCGGGCGCCGGATGGCGAGCAGGCTCGGCTGTCGCGACAGGATCGCCGAGGGGGACCTGCACCACCCCGGGGGAACCCTGCCCGGCTTCGTCGTCGCCCGCGCCGTCGCGCCGGTGATGCTGGCGCTGATGGGCGAGCATCGCTTCTCGAAGTACGCCCTCGTCTTTCGGATCGACCTGTTGCCCGGGCAGCGCTCAAGGGTCCGGGCGGAGACCCGCGCAGCCTTCATCGGCACCCGTGGTCGCCTGCACAGGGCCGCGGTGATCGGGACCCGCAGCCACCGGCTCGTCGTCCGCAGAATGCTGCGGAAGCTGAAGCGGCAGGCGGAGAAGCGAGCCAGCGGCAGCAGGTAGGCGGCCCCGCCGGGCGTCGGCCTGAGCTGGATCCCGCCCGGGCCGGGGGGTATAGTGACAACAGATACATAGGAGGAGAGGAGGAACCCTCGCCTCTGAAGTCCGTAGGCGCCGCCGAGGAGATCCCGGAGCGGCGATAGAACGAGCCGAGCGGAGTGGAGATCCCACCCGCCGGCACGCCCAGAAAGGCGGACCGAAATGAGCGTCAGCAAGCTGCGCGCGCGACCGCGCGCCGACCACGAGGGTGGGCTGCTCACCGAGCCCGACAGGCTCAACCTGCTCCGCTACATGCTCCTGATGCGGCTCTCGGAGGAGCGTGCCCTGAGCCTCTACAAGCAGGGAAAGATCCCCGGCTCGTTCTACGACGGCTGTGGGCAGGAGGCGGTCTCGGTCGGGGCGGCGTTCGCGCTGGCCCCCGGCGACCGCGCCTGCATCCTCCACCGCGATCTCGGAGCCCACTTCGTCCGCGGCCTGACCCCGGATCGCTACATGGCCAACTACATGGGACGCAGCGGCGGGGTCACCGGCGGCAAGGACGGCAACATGCACTTCGGCGATCGAGCGCTGGGCTGCGTCGGGATGGTCTCGATGCTGCCCGACATGGCGCCGGTCGCGTGCGGCATCGCGCTCGCGTTCAAGCTCCGCCGCGAGCCTCGGGTTGCGCTCACCTTCTTCGGCGAGGGCTCGACCGCCAACGGCCAGTGGCACGAGGCGATGAACATGGCCGGGATCCACCGGCTTCCGGTGGTCTTCATCCTCGAGAACAACCAGTTCGCCTACTCGACCCCGAACGAGCTCGAGTTCGCGGTCGACCCGGTCGAGCGGGCGCGGACCTACGGGTTCGCCGGCGAGACCGTGGATGGCAACGAGGTCGAATCCGTCTTCACCGCCGCCCGCGCGGCCGTCGAGCGCGCCCGCGCCGGAGGCGGCCCAACGCTGATCGAGTGCCAGACGATGCGGATGCACGGACACGGAGCGCACGACGACATGAGCTACGTGCCGGAGGAGTTGCTGGCCGAGTGGCGCGACCGCGACCCGATCGACCGCTACGTCGAACGGCTGATCGACCGACATGGGATCGATCGGGAAGCCGTGGCGCGGCTGAGGACCGAGGTCGCGGCCGAGGTCGAGCGCTGCGCGGAGCGGGCGCTCGCCTCGCCGCTGCCGGATCCGCGGACCGCGGTCGAGGGCGTCTATGCCGACGCCTGGGAGCCGCTTGGCGACGGCGCGGCCCCGTGGTCGGGGTGGACGTCGGCCGATCCGAGCGGGGTTGCGGCATGAGCGCGGTGGCGACACCAGGCGGCGGTGGCGGCGCGGGCACCAGGCTCGAGCCGGCGACCGCCCGCGGCGACGGAGCCGCGGGCAGCGGCGGGGCTGCGGCCGCCGCGACCGAGATCACCTACCTGGAGGCGATCTCCAGCGCGCTGCGGGAGGAGATGCGCCGCGACGAGGCGGTCTTCTGCCTCGGTGAGGACATCGGCGCCTTCGGAGGTGCCTTCAAGGTCACCGCCGGGTTCGTCGAGGAGTTCGGCTCGAGCCGCGTCCTCGACACGCCGCTGGCCGAGAGCGCGATCATCGGCACCGCAGTCGGCGCCGCGATCGAGGGCATGCGTCCCGTCTGCGAGATGCAGTTCGCGGACTTCATCTCCTGCGGCTTCGATCAGCTCGCCAACGTCGCGGCGAAGATGCACTACCGGCAGGGCATCGCCGTCCCGTTGGTCGTGCGCCTGCCGAGTGGCGGCGGCTTCTCCGGTGGGCCGTTCCACTCCCAGAACCCGGAGGCGTGGTTCATGCAGATTCCCGGGCTGAAGGTAGCGGCGCCGGCGACGGCGGCCGACGCGAAGGGCCTGCTGACGGCGGCGATCCGTGACCCGAACCCGGTCTGCTTCCTCGAGCACAAGGGCCTCTACCGGAGCGTCAGGGGGCCGGTGCCGTCCGGCGAGCACCTGGTACCGCTGGGGAAGGCACGGGTGGCGCGAAGCGGGTCGGAGCTGAGCGTGATCGCCTACGGATCAGCGGTGCTGTTGGCCGAGCGCGCCGCGGCGGAGCTCGATGCGGAGATCGAGGTGATCGACCTGCGAACGGTGGTCCCACTCGACCGCGATGCGGTTCTCGCCTCGGCCCGGAAGACGGGCAAGGTCCTGGTCGCGCATGAGGCGACCGCCAGCGCCGGCGTCGGCGCCGAGGTCGCGGCCTTGATCACCGAGCATGCGTTCGAGCACCTCGACGCTCCGGTCCGCCGGATCGCGGCTGCGGACGTGCCGATCCCGTTCAGCCCCCCGCTGGAGCAGGCCGTCCTGCCCCAGCTCGAGGACATGAAGGAGGCCTGCGATGAGCTCCGCCGCTACTGAGAGTGCCGCCGAGGTCGTGATGCCCCAGATGGGCGTCTCCGTCGTCGAGGGCACGATCGCAGGCTGGCTGAAGGAGCCGGGCGAGCGGGTCGCCGCCGACGAGCCGATCTGTGAGGTGAGCACCGACAAGATCGACGTCGAGATCCCCGCCCCATGCGCCGGCCTGCTCAGCGAGGTGCTCGTCGAGGTCGGTGCGACGGTCGCGGTCGGCACGATCCTGGCCCGGATCACGACCAACGCCGGCGAGGGCGGCGCGCCTGACGGCGATGCGCCGGTCGTCGGCCCGCCGGAGCCGAGCGGTTACGAGCACGATCGGTCCCGCTTCCACTCCCCCGTGGTGCGCCGGATCGCGGCCGAGCACGGTGTCGACCTCGACTCCGTCGAGGGGCACGGCGTCGGCAACAGGATTCGCAAGGCCGACCTGCTCGCCCACCTGCGGCGGCGGGAGGCGGCGGCCGGCGGCAACGGCGCCGATCGGCCGCTTCACACCGAGTCCCCCTACGTCGCCGAGCCCGAGCCCGAGCCGGAGCGCACCGGCTCGGCGCCCGCGGCCGGAGAGGCCGATCTGTTCGGCCCGGTGCGGCGCGAGCCGCTCGGCGGGATGCGCCGCGCGATCGCCGAGCACATGCTCTCGAGCCGGCGGACATCGGCGCACTGCACGACGGTCGTCGAGGCCGACTTCTCGGCGGTCGAGCGCGAGCTCGGCGCGCGCCGGGAGGCTCTCGCGCGACGTGGCGTGCCCCTCACCTATCTGGCGTTCGTTGCCGAGGCGGTGGTCGTGGGGCTGCAGGAGCACCCGGTGCTCAACGCCTCGATCGACGGTGGCGAGATCGTCCATCACGAGGACGTCAACCTCGCTATTGCCGTGGCGATCGACGAGGGGCTCGTAGCGCCGGTTATCCGCCGCGCACAGCGCCTCTCGGTCGAGGGGCTGGCGGCCGCGATCGACGAGCTGGCGAGGCGGGCGCGGACCGCTGATCTGGCTCCCGACGACCTCGTCGGCGGCACCTTCACGATCACCAACCCCGGCCGGTTCGGGGCCTTGATCGCAACCCCGATCATCAACCAGCCGCAGGTCGGCATCCTCGACCTCGAGGCGGTCGTCCGGCGACCGGTCGCGACCAGAGACGATCGGGGCGACGAGGCGGTCGCGATCCGGCCGATGTCCTACCTGTGCATGTCCTGGGACCACCGCGCGCTCGACGGAGTCGAGGCGGCGCGCTTCCTCGGCGGCGTCCGGCAGCGGATCGAGGGTGGCGGGCGATGAGCGCCCTCGAGGAGATCGCGGTCGAGCGTGGTCGCCGATCCGGGGCGCTGATGACGGTCGCCGTCGACTCGACGGTGCTCGGTCCGGCGCTCGGCGGGGTCAGGCTCTGGCGATACGACCGGGAGGCCGATGCCGTCGCCGACGCGACCCGGCTCGCCGCTGCGATGACCCACAAGGCCGCTGCCGCCGGCCTCGACCTCGGGGGTGGCAAGGGCGTGATCGCTGCACCGCACGAGCAACGTCCCGAGGGCTACGAGCGGCGGGCGATCCTGCTCGACTTCGGTGACCTGGTCGAATCGCTCGAGGGGCGGTACGTGACCGCCGAGGACGTCGGCACCGGCGCCGACGACATGGCCGTGATCGCGGAGCGCAGCTCCCACGTCGTCGGACTCGACTCCTCCCGGGGCGGCTCCGGCGACCCGAGCCCGGTGACGGCGTTCGGCGTCCGCGCAGCAATGCGGGCCTGCGCCGAGCATCGCTGGGGCAGCGGCGACCTCGAGAACCGCCGGGTCGCGATCATCGGCTTCGGCCACGTCGGCTCCCATCTCGCCGAGCTGCTGAGGGCGGACCGGGCGCGGCTGACGATCGCCGACGTCGACCCCGCCCTGCGGGCTCCCGCCGAGGCGCTCGGCGCGGAGTGGGTCGAGCCGGCCGACGCGCTGGCGAGCGACTGCGACGTGCTCGCGCCCTGCGCGCTCGGCGGCCTGATCGACGAGCGATCGGTCGAACGGCTCGGCGCCGCGGTCCTCTGCGGCGCCGCCAACAACGTGCTCGCCGACGAGGCGGTCGCGGAGCGACTGCTGGCGCGCGAGATCCTCTACGCGCCCGATTTCATCGCCAACGTCGGCGGACTGATCAGCGTCTACGGCGAGCTGCGCGGCGAGGAGCACGCGGTGGCGCTGGAGCGCGTCGCCGGGATCGAGGAGACGATCGCCTCGATCCTCGCCGACGCCGAGCGCCGCGGCGTGACGCCGCTGGCGGCGGCCCGCGACCTCTCGGAGGCGCGCCTGCGACGTGGCTGCGCCGGCGCCCGTGCGGGCGGCAGCCGCCGGCCCGCCGGGATCAACCTGCGACACTCCTGAGGATGAGCTCCGAGCTCTGGGTAGCCCGTCTGCAGACGACCCCTTACCGCGAGGCGCTGGCGCTCCAGAACGATCTTCGAGCCGCCCGACAGGCAGCTGCGATCCCGGACGTGCTGCTGCTGCTCGAGCACTGGCCCGTCTACACGCGCGGCCGCCGCACCCCCGACGCGGAGCTGCCGATGGGCGAGCAGTGGTACGAGATGCAGGGGATCGAGGTCGCCGCGACCGACCGCGGCGGACGCGTCACCTACCACGGGCCGGGGCAGCTGGTCGCCTATCCGATCATCGACCTCGGTCCCTACGGCGACGACGTTCACGCCTACGTCCGCCGGCTCGAGCGGGTGATGATCTCCTCGCTGCGCGCCCACGGCGTGCCGGCGCAGGTCTTCGAGGGACTGACGGGCGTCTGGACGGCCGGCGAGCCGCCGGTCGCAGCGGGCGAGGCCGGACCCCAGGGCACGCGGGTCGGGCCAGCCACGGTCGCCTCCCCCGACGGCTCCGGCGCCCGGAAGGTCGGCTCGATCGGCGTCCACGTCAGCCGCGGGGTGACGACGCACGGCCTCGCGATCAACGTCAGCAACGACCTGCAGCCGTTCGAGTGGATCGTCCCCTGCGGGATCGAGTACGTACGGATGACGTCGCTGGTCAGAGAGCTCGGCGCCCGGCAGGAGGTCGGGGCCCTCGCCGACACCGTCGCCGCCGAGTTCGCCTCGGCCTTCGCCCGCGAGCCGCGGGAGGTGACGCACGAGGATCTGCTCGCCGCCGCCGGAACCGCGGCCGGGGAGACGCAGGGCGCTCAGCGACCGGCGTAGAACTCCGCCTCGGCGCGCCCCAGCTCGGTCACCGGCTCGTCCCCGTAGATCCACTCGCGGGCGATCCGGTACCAGTTGGCCTCGGCCTCGAGCCGGCCGAGCAGCGCCAGGGTCAGCAACTCGAGCCGCCGGCCGAAGAGATGCTCGGGGACGATGTCCTGGTGACGCATCGCCTTGAAGTGCTTGGAGCGGGGATCGGCGGTCTCGATCGCGACCGTCGAGGCGATCTCCTGATCGAGACGGACCGACCGGTCTTCGGTGTACCACCAGATCCCCTCGACGACGAAGGCCCAGAGGACCTGGGGATCGAGCTTCTCGGGCTCGGGGATGAACCCGTACTCGGTCAGCAGCCGGTGTAGCCGCTCGGGGTCGCGCTCGATCACCGCCCGCTGGCAGGCGAGCTCGCGCTCGGTGATCTCGGGCGCCACCGCCTTGAACATGCCGAAGTCGAGGAACGCCACGCGGCCGTCGGGCAGCAGGATCATGTTGCCGGGGTGGGGGTCGCCGCTGAAGCGATGGTGGCGGAACATCGAGCCGTAGTAGAAGCGGAAGACGATCTCCCCGATCCGATCGCGGACCTCGTCCGGCTCGGCTCGGAGCTGCTCGAATCCCTCGCCGGCGGCGAACTCGGTGACGATCACCCGCTCGCGGGAGAGCGCGGTGACCACGTCGGGCACGACGATGAACGGATGGCCCCGATAGATCCGGGCCATCGTCCGATGATTCGCCGCCTCGAGCTCGTAGTCGAGCTCCTCGGCGATCCGCTCGCGGATCTCTCGGCCGACGGCGTCGATGTCGAGCTTCGGCGTCAGGCGCCGCACGACCCGCAGGATCAGGCCGAGGTTCTTCAGGTCGGCGCGCACGGCGTCGTTGATCCCGGGGTACTGGACCTTGACGGCTACCTCGCGGCCGTCGGCGACGAGCCGTGCCCGGTAGACCTGGCCGATCGACGCGGCGGCGATCGCCTCCTCGTCGAACTCACTGAACACGGCCGAGAGCGGCTCGCCGAGATCCGCCTCGATCACCTCGCGCATCTGATCGAAGCTGACCGCCGGCGCCGCGTCGCGAAGCTTTGCGAGCTCGGCCTGGAACTCCTCGCGGTAGTCGTCGGGGACGAGCCCGATGTCCATGAAGCTGAGCACCTGGCCGACCTTCATCGCCGCCCCCTTCATCCCGCCGAGGACGGTGACGATCTGCTTCGCCGCCTCGAGCTGCCGCCGCTCCATCGCGCGGTCGGCCCGCTCCTCGGAGCGGGCGACGTTGGCTGCCCGGGTCCCGGTCCGCTTGACCGCCTGCGAGGCGGCCGCGGCGCCGACCCGGGTCAAGCGTTGGACCCGACCCGTCGGAAGCTTGTCCTCGCTCATCTCAAGCCGGGGCGGGGACGGCCAGCTCGCGAGCCATCGCCTCCGCGAGATCGGCCGCGCAGGCGACGGTCGGGTAGGAGACCCGCTCCGGGGTGTCGTCCATCTGGTGGTAGTTGGAGAGGCCCTTGTAGCGGTTGATCGAGACCACGCAGGCCGTCGGGATCCCCATCCTGCTCGGGACCACCGAGTCGGTGCTCGTCCGGGCCCGCATGCCGCGGCGGATCGGGATCCGCTCGCGCTCGGCCACGCTCGCGATCAGATCGCGCCAGGTCCGGTCGAAGAAGTCCTCCATCACGATTGGCCCCTCCCCCTCCAAGAGCACCAGACCGGGCGATCCAAGCGTGTCGAGGTTGAGCACCCAGGTGCGCTCGCGATCGAGCGGCGCCAGGTGCCGTTCACAGAAGGCGTAGACCCCGCCCTGGAGGACCTCCTCGGCGCCGCAGGAGACCAACAGAACGCGCACCCCCCGCACCGGTCGCTCCGCCAGGGCCTCGGCCAGGGCGACGAGCACGGCCACCGCCGAGAGGTTGTCGTTGGCGCCGGGGACGACCGGGCTGCGCTGGATGTCGGCCATCACGCCGGCGCCGATCGCGCTGGCGGCCGCGCCGAGCGCGGTCAGCCCGCGGCGCCCGGTCGCGGCACCGACGGCAACCGCGGCCGGGCCGGCCAGCAGCGGCCACCAGAGCGGCAGCGAGGTGTCGATCCGCTCGACCAGCCCCGGCAGGTGCTCCCCGAGCAGGCGTTGGGCGCGGTCGTCGAAGATCTGGCCGGTGCGGGCCGCGTCGTGGTGCGCCATCACCACCAGCGTCCGCTCGGCCGCTCGGTCGCCTGCCTCGGCGACGACGTTCCAGGTCGGCAGGCTGGGCATCGTCGCCTTGCGCCAGGGTCGCGCCCCATTCGAGATGTCGTCGGCGATCAGGGCCGTCGCGGCGGCGGCGGCGAGGGTTGCCGGACGCCGGCCGCGACCGCTGAGCGCCACGGCTCCGGCGCCGGCGGCAACCGCGGCGAGCCGGCCGATCATCCCGGCGTAGCCGTCGTCGAAGCGCTCCTCGTCGATCGCCACGTCGGCCCCGGCCGCTCGGAGCCGATCCGCGATCCAGACTGCCGCGTCGCGCTCCCCCTCGGAGCCGGCCAGACGCTCGAGCGGGGCGAGGGCCTCGATCACCTCGCGGAGCAGGGCCTGGTCGGTCCTCGCGCGGGTCTCCGCCAGACGGGCGTTGGTCGTGGTCACGGCGCCAGCCTAGATGGTCGGGCGGCTCAGCTCCTCGAGCAGGAAGATGAGCGACGAATAGGCGTGGCCGGTCTCCCGCTCGAGACCGATCTCGCAGGTCCGGTTCGAGCTCAGGTAGGCGTCACTGGGCCCGGCCGCATCGACCTCGGCGGCCTCCTCGCTCAGCGCCGACGCGGTCAGCTCGGGGTGGAGGAAGCCACGATCGCCGGCGAAGCCGCAGCAGCCCGCGCTCTCGGGAACCACGACTCGCTCGGCGAGCGCGGCGGCCACCGCGACCAGCGTCGGCTCGAGCCCGAGATGACGGGCGGCGCAGGTCGGGTGCACGGTGACCGCCCCGCCCTCCGGTCGATCGGCAGGCGCCCCAAGAGCCGCTCCGCCCACTCGATCGAGTCGACGATCTCGAGTCGCGAATGGCGCTCGCGACCGGCGTCGTCGAGCACCTCGGCCGCATCGAGCAGGCCCTGGGTGCACGAGCTCGCGTCTCCCACGATCGGGAGCTGACCCCCGCCGCTCCAGGCCCAGAGCTTGTCGACGGTCTGCCTCGCCATTGTCGCGTGGGCGGCCCCGTGGCCCTTGGAGCTGAACGGGACCCCGCAGCAGGTACCGGGGGCCTCAGCCGGGATCCAGAGCGGGAGCCCGGCCCGTCGCGAGACGGCGACCATCGCCTCCGGCAGGCTCGCCACCCAGTCGCGCTCCGCGGCATGCGATGGCCCGAAGATGCGGTTGATGCATGCCGGCAGGTAGACGGCCGCCGCCCCGCGACGCTCGGTCAGGGGCTGCGACGGGCGGGCGGGCGGCGGCATCGGCTCGACCCACGCCGGCACCGCCTCGCTGCCGAGCAGGCGACGACCGGCGCCGGTCAGTCGCCGCAGCGCGCCGTCCCCCAGGGTCTCGGCGGCGGCGGCGCCGGCTCGCAGCCCGGCGCGTCCGCCACGCTCGGCGATCCGCCAGCGGCGCGCGAGGATCTCGGCGGCCCGGTCCGAGGCCGGCGCATGGGCCTCGGCGCGAAGCTGCTTGACCAGGCTGCCGGTGTCGATCCCGAGCGGGCAGGTGAGCGCACAGCTGCCGTCGACCGCGCAGGTCTCGAGCCCGTCGTAGCGATACTCGGCCTCGAGCGCCTCGAGGACGTCCGAGCCGGAGGGTTGACGGGCCATCTCCCGCCGCAGCGCGATTCGCTGCCGGGGCGTCAGCGTCAGGTCGCGGCTCGGGCACGCCGGCTCGCAGAAACCGCACTCGACACAGGCGGTGACCGACTGCTCGACCTCGGGCGTCGTCTTCAGGTTGGCGAGGTGGCAGCCCGGGTCCCGGTTGAGGACGACGCCGGGACCGAGCACCCCGTCGGGATCGGCGAGCCGCTTGACCTCCCACATCAACTCCGTCGCCCGCTCCCCCCACTCCCGGGCGACGAACGGAGCCATGTTGACGCCGGTGCCGTGCTCAGCCTTGAGCGAGCCGTCGTAGCGATCGACGATCAGCTCGACCAGCCCCGCGATGAAGCGCTCGTAGCGATCGACGTCCTCGGGGTCGGCGAAGTCCGGGGTCAGCATGAAGTGCAGATTCCCCGCCGAGGCATGTCCGGCGACACCGGTCAGGAAGCCGTGCTCGCCGAGCAGCGCCTGCAGCTCGCCCGCGCACTCGGCAAGCCGCGCCGGCGGCACGCATACGTCTTCGACGATCAGCGACGTCCCCGCCGGGCGCAGCCTGCCGATCAGCCCGTGCAGCCCCTCGCGCACCCGCCAGAAGAGCTCGATCGTCTCCCGGTCGCGGGCCCACTCGGCCGGGCGCATTGCCGCGTGGCTCTCGAGCAGTCGATCGGCTCGGGCCTCGGCCGCCGCCAGGCCCTCGACGCCGTCGGCCCCGAACTCGACCAAGAGGGCGGCGGATGCGGGGTCGAGCTCCTTCCAGTGGCCCGGCGTCCCCGGGATCGAGTTGGCCGCCACCATCAACGCCGGGGCAACCATCAGCTCGACCGCGGTCGCGCCGGCCGCGACCAAGTCGGCGACCGGTGCAGTCGCGGCGTCGATGCTGGGAAAGTGCACCCACGCCAGGGTCGTCGCCGCAGGCACCTCGACCGTCTCGAAGGTGGCCTCCGAGACGAAGCCGAGCGTGCCTTCGGAGCCGACCAGCAGGCGCCGGAAGATCTCCAGCGGCTCGTCGGCATCGAGGAACGCGCAGAGCCGGTAGCCGGTCGTGTTCTTGATCGCGAACTTGCGCCGGATTCGCTCGCGCAGGTCGCCGTCGGCACGGATCTCGTCGCGGATTCGCTCGAGGCCCGCGGCCAGCTCGGGCTCGGCCTCGGCGAAGCGCCGCGCCGCGCCCGGCTCGCCGGTGTCGATCTTCGTTCCCGAGGGCAGCACGAAGCGCAGCGAGCGAAGCGTCGAGTAGGCATCCCTGGTGGTCCCGCAGCGCATCCCGCCCGAGTTGTTGGCGATCACGCCGCCGACCGTGGCGATCTCGGTGCTGGCCGGATCGGGGCCGAGCCGGCGCCCATGCTTAGCAAGCACGCGGTTGACGTGGCCGAGGATCGTGCCGGGACTGACCCGGGCCGCAGCGCCGTCCTCGAGCACCTCCACCCCCCGCCAGCGGCTGCGGACGTCGACGAGCAGACCGTCGGTCTGCGACTGGCCGTTGAGGCTGGTGCCGGCGGCGCGGAAGACGAGCGGCAAGGCGTGGTCCCGCGCGAACCGCATCAGCGCCGCCATCCCCGCCTCGTCTCGCGGTCGAACGACCGCTCGCGGGAAGCTCCGATAGGGGCTTGCATCCGACGCGTACCGAACGATGTCGCTGGGCCGGCTCAGCACCTGCTCTGAGCCGAGCAGCGCGGTCAGGCGGCTGCGGAGCGGCTGCGGCGTGCCACCCGCGACCCAGTCCGGCGCGCGATCCGGGGCCGCGGCCGGCCCGGGGTGATCGACAATGGACGCCGCCACGCTCAGCCCAGCCACATACCGGGGGCGACGCCGACCTCGACCAGCGCCGGACCCTTGGCGGCCAGCGCCTGCTCGAGCCCATCGCCAAGCTCCTCCGCTCCCTCGACAGTGCGGGAGGGCACGCCGTATCCCGCGGCGACGGCGGCAACGTCGAGCGCCGGAAGGTCGAGGCCCGGGGCACCCTCGACGCCCTCGGCCAGCGCGAACCACTTGAGGATCGCGTACTCGGAGTTGCGGAGGACGAGGAACTTGACCGGGACGTCATAGGCGGCGGCCGACCAGAACGCGGTGATCGCGTACTGGGCCGAGCCCTCCCCGACGACGCAGATGACCTGGCGGTCGGGCTGGGCGAGCTGCACGCCGACTGCGGCGGCGAGGCCGAACCCGAGCCCGCCGCCGGCACCGAAGAAGTAGCTGCCCGGCCGCGAGATGCGCAGCTGATTCCGCAGGGCGAGCGTGCTCGAGGGCGCCTCGAGCACGACGATCCCGTCCGCGGGAAAGACCCGGGCCAGGGTCGCCATCGCCCCGGTGCCGCTGATCGGGTCCGAATCCGGCGGCTCGAGCGGCCCCTCGCGCGGCTCGGGCCGGGCTCGGTCAGCCGTCGGGACCTCGGCTGCGAGAGCGCCCAGCGTTGCCGCCACGTCGGCGACGATCGCATCGCCCATCGGCGCCCGGGCGGCCTCCTCGGGGTCGGAGGTGATCGCGACCAGCGACGCGCCCTCCGGCAGCAGGTCCCCGGGAATGTAGGGGTAGTAGCTGAACACGGATGCGCCGGCGACGAGGATCAGGTCGTGTCCGGCGAGCGTCTCCGCGAGCGGGCCGATCGCCGGCGGCAGAACGCCCTGGAAGGCGGCATGGCCCTCGGGGAACCCGATCCTGCCACCGCCGGGGGCGGGGATCGCCCACACCGGAAGGCGCTGCTTCTCGGCGAGAGCAACGGCGGACTCCCAGCCGCCCGCGGCGTCGATGTCGGGGCCGGCGACCAGCACCGGGCTGCTCGCGTTCGCGAGCCGATCGGCGAGCGCCGCGATCTCGCCGGCCACGGCCGTGACCCGGTTCGAGACCGAGCGCGCGATCGTGTGGGCGGTCGAGTCCGGGGACGCCTCGGCGGTCCAGTCGTCCATCGGCACCGAGACGAACGCGGGGCCCTTCGGCGCCATCGCCGCGGTATGGATGCCGCGGGCGATCGCGGCGGGGACGTCCTCGGCCCGTGGCGGCTCGTAGCTCCACTTGACCAGCGGATCGGGCATCCGGGTCGCCTCGCGGTTGGTCAGGTTGGCCTGCATCGTGATCACCGGCCTGACCTGCTGGCCGGCGGTGATCAGCAGCGGCGTGTGGTTGGCCTGCGCGTTGAAGATCGCCCCCATCGCGTTGCCGACGCCGGGGGCGGTGTGCAGGTTGGCGTGACCGACGGTCCCCGAAGCCTGCGCGTAGCCGTCGGCCATCCCGACCACCACCGCCTCCTGCAGACCGAGCACGTAGCGGAAGTCATCGGGGAACTCGGCGAGCATCGGCAGCTCGGTCGACCCCGGGTTGCCGAAGATCGTCGTCATCCCGTGCGCGCGCCAGAGGTCGTAGGTGGCATCCCGAATCGTGGTCATCCGAACTCCTCTCTGGGGCCGTCGCGCCCGGGTCCTCGGCGCCTCTGGATCGAGGCTATCCCACCGCCCCCCTCTGTGTCCGTCCTTTCGGCGGCGGGCGGCACGGAAAGGACGGTCGGTCGGGGCCGGCGGCGGTCGTTGGCGAACGGCTCACAGTTACTGGCGTGACGCCAACAGGGTGCTACAGTCCGAACAGCGTGGCAGCGGCTACCAGCACCCCCAAGCGCGGCGCCCGGCTCGAGCCGGATGAGCGACGCAAGCAGATCCTCGCGGCGGCCCGCAAGCTGTTCAACGATCGTGACTACAGCGCCGTCTCCGCGGACGAGATCGCGGCGCAGGCGGGGGTCGCCAGGGGCCTGATCAACCACTACTTTGGGACCAAGCGCGAGCTCTACGTCGAGGTCGTCCGCGAGCTGGTTCGGGTCCCGCCTCCGCCGGTGCCGGAGTACGTACAGGGCACGACGCCCGAGCAGCGCGTCGCCGTCAGCGTCGACAACTGGCTGGAGATGGTCTGGCGCAACCGCGAGACCTGGCTCGCCTCGGTCAGCGGTGCCGGGCTCGGCAGCGAGGATGAGATCGGCTCGATCTTCGAGGAGGCCCGCGAGCAGGCGGCGACCCAGATGATCGCCGTGCTTGGACTGGGTAACGGCGCCGGCGCGGCACCCGAGGTCCAGGCCGTGTTCCGCGCCTACGGCGGCATGGCCGAGGCCGCCACGGTGCAGTGGCTCAAGCACGGCCGCCTCGACCGGGACCAGGTGGCGGAGCTGCTCAACCGAGCCGCGCTCAGCTTCGCCGGCGAGATCCTCGAAGGCGTCCGCAGCCCGAACCGAGCCGAACCCGCGAGCAAGGAGTAACCGATGACCGTCGCTACCAAGACCTCTCCCGTCAGCGGACTGACCGACGAGCAGCAGGACTTCGTCGAAGCGATCCGCGACTTCGCCAGGCGCGAGTGCGGGACCGCCGAGCAGCGGGAGCAGCTGACCGAGCACTACACCGAGCTCCACAACCACGAGCTCGTTCGCAGGCTCGGCGAGCTCGGCTGGCTCGGGGCCTCGGTGCCCGAGGAATACGGTGGCACCGGCGGCGGCATGGTCGACGCCTGCCTGTTCCTCGAGGAGGGCTTCCGCGGGCTGCTGCCGATGGCGGGCTACCCGGTGACCCTGATCACCGCCGGCGCGGTCGAGAAGTTCGGCGACGAGGAGCAGAAGCAGCAGGTGATCGGCGGCATGTGCGAAGGCAGCGTCTCGGCGATCGCGATGTCGGAGCCGGAGGCCGGCTCCGACGTCGGCAACCTCTCCTGCAAGGCGGAGCGATCGAACGGGGGCTACGTGCTCAACGGTCAGAAGACGTGGATCTCAGCGGCCCACATCGCCGAGCAGATCCTGGTCATCGTCCGCACCGACAGCGGCGGCTCCAAGCACGAGGGCCTGACGATGTTCCTCGTCCCCTCCGGCGCCGACGGGCTCGAGATCAACGGGATCGAGACGATGGGCGGCAAGGAGGTCAACGACATGTTCTTCACCGACTGCTACCTCGACGAGGACGCGGTGGTCGGCGAGGTCGGCGGCGGCTGGACCCAGCTGATGAGCGGACTCAACGTCGAGCGCCTGATCGTCGCGGCGAACGCGCTCGGGATCGCCCAGCGCGCCTTCGACGACGTGCTCTCCTACGTCAAGGAGCGGCGGCAGTTCGGGCGCCCGATCGGCTCATTCCAGACGATCAAGCACCGAATCGCCGACCTCGCCACCGAGATCGAGGCCACGCGCCTGCTCGTCTACGACGTCGCCCGCAAGGTCGACGCGGCGCCGGACGAGATGCTGCCGCGGGAGGCCTCGATGACCAAGCTGAAGGCCACCCAGCTCGCCAAGGACGTGACCCTGGAGGGAATGCAGATGATGGGTGGATACGGCTACGCCACCGAGTACGACATGGAGCGCCACGTGCGCTCCGCCCTGGTGATGCCGATCTACGCCGGAACGAACGAGATCCAGCGGGAGATCATCTCGAAGACCTACGGGCTCTAGGCCCGCCAAGCACAGCAAGACCAACCTCGAGCGACAAGGAGCAACCCAAGCAGATGGCCGAAGCACTCGTATACGACGCGGTCCGCACCCCCCGAGGCAAGGGAAAGGTGAACGGCTCGCTGCACTCGACCAAGCCGGTCGACCTGGTCGTCGGGCTGATGCACGAGACGCTCGCCCGCAACGACAGCCTCGATCCGAACGCGATCGAGGACGTCGTGCTCGGCTGCGTCTCGCCGATCGGCGATCAGGGCGGCGACATCGCCAAGACCGCTGCGATCAAGGCGGGGCTGCCCGACACCGTCGCCGGCGTCCAGCTGAATCGCTTCTGCGCATCAGGGCTGGAGGCGGTCAACATCGGTGCCCAGAAGGTCGCGTCCGGCTGGGAGGACCTGGTGATGACCGGCGGGGTCGAGTCGATGTCGAGGGTCCCGATGGGCTCCGACGGCGGCGCCTGGGCGATGGACCCCGAGACCAACTACGACACGTCGTTCGTCCCGCAGGGGGTGAGCGCAGACCTGATCGCGACGATCGAGGACTTCTCGCGCGACGACGTCGACTCCTACGCGGCCCGCTCGCAGGAGCGCGCAGCGGCCGCACGCGAGGCGGGCAGGTTCGACGGCTCGGTGGTCGCGGTCAAGGACATCAACGAGAGCGTCGTCCTCGACCACGACGAGTTCATCCGTCCCGGCACGACGGCCGAGACCCTGGGCGGATTGAAGCCCTCGTTCGCGATGATCGGCGAGATGGGGGGCTTCGACGCGGTGGCGCTGCAGAAGTACCACTGGGTGGAGAGGATCAACCACGTCCACACGCCCGGCAACTCCTCGGGGATCGTCGACGGCGCCTCGCTGCTGCTGATCGGCTCCGAGCAGGTCGGCGCCGATCAGGGCCTCGAGCCGCGCGCGAAGGTGCTGGCGACGGCCCTTTCCGGGGCCGACCCGACGATCATGCTGACCGGCCCGGCGCCGGCGTCGAAGAAGGCGCTGGAGAAGGCGGGACTGACGGTCGACGACCTCGACCTGGTCGAGATCAACGAGGCGTTCGCGGCGGTCGTCCTCCGCTTCGTTCGTGACATGGGCCTCGACCTGGACAAGGTCAACGTCAACGGCGGCGCGATCGCGATGGGCCACCCGCTCGGGGCGACCGGCGGCATGATCCTCGGCACCCTGATCGACGAGCTCGAGCGCACCGGCGGCCGCTACGGACTAGCGACGCTCTGCGTCGGCGGCGGCATGGGGATCGCGACCGTGATCGAGCGCGTCTGAGCACCGCCCCACCCGGCAAACCCGAACCAACCAGAGAGGCCACTTCGATGACCGAGAGCACGACGATCCGCTACGAGCGCGGCGATGACGGAATCATCGTCCTGACGCTCGACGACCCGAACCAGAGCGCCAACACGATGAACGCCGACTACGTCGCCTCGATGGGGGCGACGGTCGATCGGCTCGAGGCCGAGCGCGACGAGATCAAGGGCGTGATCATCACCTCCGCCAAGAAGACGTTCTTCGCCGGCGGCGATCTCAACGACCTGATCCAGGCGACGCCGGCCGACGCCCCCCAGGTGGCCGAGGGCGTTCGGACCGTGAAGTCGCAGCTGCGCAGGCTGGAGACGCTCGGCGTTCCGGTCGTCGCCGCGGTCAACGGCGCCGCGCTCGGAGGCGGGCTCGAGATCTGCCTCGCCTGCCACCACCGGATCGTCGTCGACGACCCCAGGATCCAGCTCGGCGTGCCCGAGGTCCAGCTCGGGCTGCTGCCCGGCGGTGGCGGCGTGGTCCGCACCGTCCGGCTGCTCGGCATCGTCGATGCGCTGATGAAGGTGCTGATGGAGGGCAAACGCTACCGGCCCCAGCAGGCGAAGGAGATCGGGATCGTCGACGAGCTGGTCGCCTCTCCCGACGAGTTGATCGGGGCCGCGAAGGCGTGGATCGAGGCGAACCCCGAAGCGCAGCAGCCCTGGGACGCCGACGGCTACAAGATGCCCGGCGGCAAGCCCTCGCATCCGGCGCTCGCGCAGAACCTGCCGGCGTTCCCGGCGAACCTGCGCAAGCAGCTCAAGGGAGCGAACTACCCGGCGCCGCACCACATCATGGCTGCCGCGGTCGAGGGGGCGCAGACCGACTTCGACAACGCGATCGAGATCGAGGGCCGCTACTTCGTCGACCTCGTCTGCGGTCAGATCTCGAAGAACATGATCCAGGCGTTCTTCTTCGACCTCCAGCAGGTCAACGGCGATCGCGGTCGTCCCGACGGCATCGAGCCGTTCAGCTCGAGCAAGGCCGTCGTGCTCGGGGCCGGGATGATGGGCGCCGGGATCGCCTACGTCTGCGCCAAGGCCGGGATCGAGGTGGTGCTCAAGGACGTCTCCCAGGAGGCGGCCGAGAACGGCAAGGCCTACTCGGAGAAGCTCGTCGCAAAGGGCGTCGAGCGCGGCAAGGTCAGCGCCGAGAAGGGCGAGGCCCTGCTCGCGCGGATCACCCCGACGACCGATGCGGCGGACGCCGACGGTGCCGATCTGGTGATCGAGGCGGTGTTCGAGGACCCCGAGGTCAAGGCCGAGGTGTTCGGCGAGATCGAGCCGCACCTCGCCGCGGGAGCACTGCTCTGCTCGAACACCTCGACTTTGCCGATCACGATGCTGGCCGAGTCGGTGAGCCGGCCGGCGGACTTCATCGGGCTGCACTTCTTCAGCCCGGTCGACAAGATGCCGTTGCTGGAGATCATCAAGGGGGAGGAGACCAGCGAGCAGACGCTCTACCGGGCACTCGACGTCGCCCGCCAGATCAAGAAGACCCCGATCGTCGTCAACGACAGCCGCGGCTTCTACACGAGCCGCGTGATCGGGACGTTCATCACCGAGGGCCTGGCGATGCTCGCCGAGGGCGCCCCGGCGCCGTCGATCGAGCAGGCGTCCGCGCAGGCGGGATATCCGGCGCCGTTGCTGCAGCTCTCCGACGAGCTCAACCTGAATCTGATGCGGAAGATTCGCGAGGAGACGAAGGCGGCATTGCTGGCCGAAGGCGAGGAGTGGCCCGAGCACCCGGCCGAGGCAGTGATCGACCGGATGCTCGACGAGTACGACCGCGGCGGCCGACTCGCCGGCGCCGGCTTCTACTCGTACGACCAGGAAGGCGACCGGATCGGTCTCTGGGAGGGACTGAAGGACGCCTTCGGCGGTGACAACACGACGATCCCGTTCGAGGACATGAAGGAGCGGATGCTGTTCGCCGAGTCGCTGGAGACGGTCCGCTGCCTCGACGAGGGCGTGATCGAGACGGTCGCGGACGCGAACATCGGGTCGATCATGGGAATCGGCTTCCCGGCCTGGACCGGCGGTGCCGTCCAGTACATGAACGGCTACGAGGGCGGCCTGGCCGGGTTCGTCGCCCGCGCCCGCGAGCTCGCGGAGCGCTATGGCGACCGCTTCGAGCCTCCGGCGTCGCTCGTCGCCAAGGCCGAGGCCGGCGAGCGGTTCAGCGACCGGGAGACGGTCGCGGCCTAGCCGTCACGACGCCTCGGCAGTGGGCTCGGCGCGACATGGGTGAGCCGGCGGACTCGACCGCCCGGGCCTACCTGCGGGCCCAGGCGCGGGAGCAGCGCCGCGTGTTCGGGATCGAGCCGTCGGCACCGCCGACGCTGCTGGCCCGGGTCGGTCGCTGGCTCGGGGCGACGTTCACCCGCGAGCTCGCCTGGCAGCTCTCGCTCCTCGACGGCCTGCTGCTCGCGCTCCTGGCCGCCGTCGGCGGCATGCGCCACCGCCTCGGACGCCTGCTCGGGGTGATGCTCGGATCGACGCTCCTGTTTCACCTGCGGCACGCGATCACCGCCCATCGCAGCGCCCGGACGGTCGCGCGCGCGCTCGAGGACCTTCCGGCTGCGGGAGACGGCCCCCGGATGCCGCTCAGCCACGTGCTCGCTCCGCCGCTGATGTTCCGGGCCCGTCATCTCGAGATCGAACGGGGACGCGTCTTCTCGGAGGTCGAAGGCACGCGGCTGCGGCTCGACATCTACCGGCCGCGGCCGTCGATCCCCGCTCCGGCAGCGGGCTCAGCGAGACGACGCCCGGCGATCATCCAGGTGCACGGCGGCGGCTGGCTCTCGGGCTCGCGCCTCGAGCAGGGGATCCCGCTGCTCAATCACATGGCGGCGCTCGGCTGGGTTGGGTTCAACATCGACTACCGGCTCAGCCCGCAGGCGACCTGGCCAGACCACATCGCGGACGTCAAGCGCGCGATCGCGTGGGTGCGCGAGCAGGCCGCGGATCTCGGCGTCGATCCCGATCGGATCGCGATCACGGGGGGGTCGGCGGGCGGACACCTGGCGGCGCTCGCCGGCCTCAGCGAGAACGATCCCCACTTCCAGCCCGGGTTCGAAGATGCCGATACCTCGCTGCTGGCCGCGGTGCCCTTCTACGGGGTCTACGACCTGACCAACTCCGCGGGGCACTACTACCCCGAGCTCCGCGAATGGGCGTTCGAGCAGGTCGTGATCAAGCTGCCGCTCGAGGGAAACCGCGAGGTCTACGAGCAGGCCTCGCCCCTGTTTCGGGTCCACCCCGACGCGCCACCGTTCATGGTCATCCACGGCAGCCGTGACACGCTGACCCCGGTCGGGGACGCGCGTGACTTCACCGCCGCGTTGGCGGCGGTGTCCCGCTCGGCGGTGATCTACGTCGAGCTGCCCGGAGCCGAGCACGCCTTCGACCTCTGGCCCTCGGTGCGGACGGCGCGCGTGGCCGAGGGCATCGGACGCTTCCTCGACATGGTGCTTTCCGAGGAGGCCGGGGCGCGATCCGAGCCCGTCGGGACCTCAGCGTAGGCGCGCGCCGGTGAGCCTTCCGCGGGCAGGGCCCATAAGCTCAGCGCACTGAGATGGCACGACGACTGCGGGCAGCTCGATGACCGATCAGCGACCGCTCGGGCTCGAGGGCGAGACCGAGCGGTGACGCCGACGGCGACCGAAGCGGCGGCCCCGGCCGCTCCCCGCCTGGCCGACCCCGGCCCGGCCCGGCCGTCCCCCGGCCCGGTGGCGGTGCTCGCGGACATCCGCCAGGCACGCGCCGCCCTGAAGCGGATGCCGTTGCCGCCGGGGCCGAGCAACTTCAGCTTGAGGCGCACATGGCGCGCCCGCCACGACGTGCTCAACCTGCTGCTCGAAAGCTATTACCGGTACGGCCCGATCTTCGGGATGCGGATCATGCACGACCGGCAGGCGTTCATGATCGGGCCCGAGGCGAACCACTTCATGCTCGTCTCCGGCCGCGAGAACTTCATCTGGCGCCAGGGGCACCTAGGCGACCTGATACCGCTGATCGGCGACGGCCTGTTGACCACCGACGGCGACTACCACGACGCCTCCCGGGCGATCATCATGCCCGCCTTCCATCGAGAGCGGGTTGTCGAGGCGGCGGCGATCATGGCCGCCGAGACCGAGACCGCGCTCGATCGGCTCGCCGACCGCGAGCTGATCGACATCTACGAGTGGACCCGCAATCTCGCGATGCGAATCGCGATGCGGGCGCTGTTCGGTTTCGATCCCGACTCGGGGCGGGCGCACGAGACCGCGTCCGAGTTCGAGCGCGGCCTCTCCTTCCACGGCGAGGAGTACGCCCTGCAGCTGCTGGTCGGACCGGGCACACCATGGGCGCGGCTGAAGAGCGCACGGGCTGAGCTGGTGCGGTTGATCGGTCCTGAGATCCGGGCGCGCCGGGAGCGCGGCGTCGACCGTGGCGACATCCTCGGCTCGCTGCTCGGCGCGACCGACGCGGACGGCAGCTCGCTGAACGACATGCAGGTCCTCGACCACGTCCTCACGCTGCTCTTCGCCGGCCACGACACGACCACCTCCACGGTCACCTTCTTCAGCTACGAGCTGGCCCGAAATCCCCGCTGGTTCCCGGCTCTGCGGGGCGAGGCCGGGGAGGTCCTGGGCACCGAGCCGGCCGACGCCGAGCAGCTCTTCACCGGGCTGCCGCTGCTCACGCGGGCGATCGACGAGACCCTGCGCCTGTACCCACCGGCCTGGGTCGGGCCCCGGCGCGTCGTTCGGGACTTCGAGTTCGCCGGGATCGGCGTGCCCGCGGGACTGCCGATCTCATACAGCTCATGGGTCAGCCATCGCCTACCCGATGTCTGGGAGGAGCCGGAGGCGTTCAGGCCCGAGCGGTTCCTGCCCGAGGCCCGTGCGGCGCTGCCCGTCGGTGCCTACATCCCGTTCGGCATGGGCCCGCGGGTCTGCATCGGCAAGCGCTTCGGATACACGGAGGTACACGCGATCACCGCCGGGCTGCTGCGGCGCTTCGAGTGGGAGCTGGTCGACGATCCAGACATCACGATCACCCAGGCGCCGACCCTCTCGCCAAAGGGCGGCCTGAGAATCAGGCTGCACGAGCGCTGAGCGGTCGGCGGCGGTACAGTCGCCCTGATGCCCTCGCCGCTCGATCTCCTGATCCCCCCGAGACTGATCATCAGGGCTGCTGACGACCTGCACCGGATGGTGATCCTCGCCGAGAAGTCGCTGGAGAGGCTCGAGGCAATGGAGAGGCGAACCGACCGGATGCTCGAGCTCGGTGAGCGGATCGACGGGCGGGCCGACCAGGTGCTGGGCCTCGGTGAGCGGATCAGCACCCAGACGGAGGCGGTCACCGAGCTCGGTGCCGAGATCGAGGAGCTTGGCCGGCGGATGCTCGAGCAGGGGATGATCATCGAGAAGCAGGCGGAGGCCGTCGCGGCGCGGGCCGGCGAGCTCGTCGAGGCGCTGCCGACGATCGAGATGGCGGTCAGCATGGTCTCCCCGCTCGAGGGGGCCGTCGAGCGGATCGGGCGGGCGGTCGACCGGCTCCCCGGCGGGCTCCGGCGCCCCGAGGCGGCGGCGCCCGAGGACGAGGGCGATCCCGACGCCTGAGGCCGCGAATCCCGGCGGAGTAACGTTGGCTCTGTGAGCGCCCTGGAAGACGACCCGACCGGCGAGCGGATCCACGTGACCCGCTCGCGCGCCCGTCCCGGCGGGATCGCGACCGAGAAGGTGGCCGGGCGGCCGTTCCGTGAGCGCAAGCCCCCGTGGCTGAAGGTGCCCGCGCCGGGCGGTCCGAGCTACCGGCGCCTGAAGGGGATGATGCGGGCCGAGAACCTGAACACCGTCTGCGAGGAGGCGAACTGCCCGAACGTCGGTGAGTGCTGGGAGCGCGGCACCGCGACATTCATGATCCTCGGCGATACCTGCACGCGTCGTTGCGGCTTCTGCAACGTGCAGACCGGGGTCCCGACCTGGAACGATCCACTCGAGCCCGCCCGCGTGGCGCAGTCGGTCAAGCGGATGGGCCTGACCCACGCGGTGATCACCTCGGTCGACCGCGACGACCTGCCGGACTACGGGGCGAGCGCGTTCGTCGGTGTGATTCGCTCGATCCGGCGGCAGGCGCCCGGCTGCAAGGTCGAGGTCTTGACCCCGGACTTCCGTGGCCAGGAGATGCCGCTCGCCCGCGTGATCGCCGAGCGCCCGGACGTCTTCAACCACAACGTCGAGGTGGCGCCGCGGCTATACCCGATGGCGCGCCGTGGTTCGACCTTCGAGCGCTCGACGCGCGTGCTCCGGCTGGCGAAGGAGATCGGGGGTGACGAGGTGATAACCAAGTCGGGCCTGATGGTCGGGCTCGGCGAGAGCTTCGAGGAGATGGTCGAGGCGTTCGGCATCCTCCGCGAGCACCGGGTCCAGGTCCTCACGGTGGGCCAGTACCTACGGCCGACCGAGCGCCATCTGCCGGTCGTCCGCTACTGGGAGCCCGAGGAGTTCGAAGCGCTCGAGCGCGAGGCGCGGCGGATCGGCTTCGAGGCTGTCGCCGCGGGCCCACTCGTGCGCTCCAGCTATCACGCGGACGAGGCCGCCCGCGAGGCACGCGTCGCGCAGGCGGCCTGAGGCGCGCCGCCCGAGCTAGGCGGACGGCAGGAGGACGGCGAAGGTCGTGCCCTCCGCCGGGCGCGAGCTGACCCTGATCTCGCCGCCGAGGCCCTCGACGATCCGTTTGACCAGGGTCAGCCCGAGACCCGAGCCCTTCGAGGTTCGGGCGCTGTCGCCACGCCAGAACGGCTCGAACACCTTGTCCAGCGCATCCGCCGGGATCCCCTCGCCATCGTCGGAGACGAGCAGCCGGATCCCGTCAGCCGTGCGCTCGGCCTGGACCGCGACCGAGCCGTCGCTCGGCGTATGCCGTATCGCGTTCTGGACCAGGTTCTGGATCACCCGCGCGACCCGTGGCGAGCAGGTCGCCTGCTCGGCATCGCCGAGCGCCGCCCGGATCCGGATCCCCTTCTCGAGCGCTGCGCCCTCGCAGAGCGCGACGCCCGCGGCGGTGGCGTCGACCAGGCGGGTGCTGTCGCCGTCGGCCTCGATCGCCCCGGCCTCGAGCTTGATCAGCTCGAACAGGTCATCGGTCAGGTCCGCGAGCGAGTCGACCGACTTGCCCATCTCGGCCAGGTACCGGTCGCGCTCCGGCCCCTCCGCGACGACGCCGTCCTCGATCGCCTCGATCATCGCGCGCAGGCTCGCAAGCGGGGTCCGGAGGTCGTGGGAAGCAGCCGTGATCATCTCCAGCCGATGCGCCTCGAGAGCCCGTTCGCGCTCGACCGACTCCTGCAGGCGAACGGCCATGTCATCGAGCGTGCGGGCCAGGCCCGCGAGCTCCGGCTCGGCTTCGATCGGGCCGACCCGGGCGTCGAGGTCCCCGTCGCCGAGCCTGCGGGCCGTCGAGCTGAGCCGGTCGACCGCACCGGTGGTGGAGCGGGTCAGCGCGAACGCCGCGCCCCCACCGGCCGCCGCGGAGTAGAGCAGGAGCACGGCGAGGTGGCCCGCGTCGCTCCCGTCCAGGTACATCAGCGACGCGAGGACGATCAGGTTGACGATGCCGACCAGGCTGGCGACGGCGACCACTCCGAGCGTCCGCCGGCGGATCGAGGCGCCGGCCAGCAACCTGGCCGCGAGCGCCGCGGCCGCGACCGAGAGGATCAGGGCCGGGACCAGCGACAGCGCCAACGGGCCCAGCTCCGCTCCGGGCATGCCGATCATCGCGCCGATCGCGAGTGTCGCGAGGGCGCCCACCGCGGTCACGGCGCCGGCCACCGTGGCGGCCCCGAACGGCTGCTCGGACGCGGCGCTCATGGCTCGAACCGGTACCCGGCGCCGCGCACCGTGACGATCCGCCTCGGCTGCGATGGATCGGCCTCGATCTTCTCCCGCAGCCGCCGGACGTGAACGGTGACCGTCGCCGAGCCGCCGTCGAAGGAGAGGTCCCAGAGCGCATCGAGCAGGTCCTCGCGGCTGAAGACCCGGCGCGGATTGGTGGCGAGGTGATGGAGCAGATCGAACTCGCGCGGAGCGAGGTTGACGATCTCGCCCGCCAGCCTCACCTCGCGGGCGGCCGGGTCGACGGCGAGATCGTCGAAGCGGAGGATGCCGTCATCGCTGCCGCCGGCTCCGTTCGAGCCGGCGGCCGCCTCGGCCCGCCGCAGGACCGCGTGAACGCGGGCGACCAGCTCCCGCGGCGAGAACGGCTTCGCCAGGTAGTCATCGGCACCGAGGTCGAGCCCGTTGATCCGGTCATCCGTCGCCCCGCGCGCGGTGAGGATCACGACGGCGCTGTTGGTCGCCGCGCGAGCGCGACGTAGGACCTCGAGCCCGTCGACCTTCGGCAGCATCAGGTCGAGGACGATCAGGTCCGGAGCCGAGGTCAGGGCGCGGACGGCGGCCTGCCCATCGCCCACCGCGGTCACGCGGAAGCCCTCGCGCTCCAGGTAGCGGGCGACGACTTCGCGCACCATCCGCTCGTCGTCGACGACGAGTATGTGGGCCGGACGCCCCATAGCCAGCAATCTCCTCCTCGGGCCTTACTGACAGGTTACGGAGGGGCAGATCCGGCGATCCGGCCGGGTCGGCGCCGGGAGGCGGGCCTAGGCGAGTCGCTCGAGCACGCCGCCGTCGGGACCGACGGCGACGACGGTGGGCACGATCGTCACCCCGTACTTGCGGGCCAGGTCCGGCCGCTCGCGGACGTCGAGCTCGATCAGCGGATCGCTGCCGCCGGCGAGGCTGCCGGCCAGCTCGCGGCAGTCGGTGCAGAGCGGATGGGTGAACTGGACCAGGGTCCGCGGGCCGAGCCCGGGGGTCAGGTCGCGCGGATCGATCCGGTCGTGATGTCGCGGCGAGATGCCGCGAAGCCTGGCCTGGAGGCGATAGATCTCGCAGCCCGCGCAGAAGCCGGTGCTCGCGGCGAGCAGGGCGAGCCCGGCGACCAGGGCACCGAGCGCGGCGCCGAGCGCCTCGGCGCCCGCCCACCAGGCGAGCGCAGCGGAGCCGAGGAAGACGATCCCCATCATGTTTGCGAGGCGCGGCGCCCGCGAGTCCTCGAGACGGCCCTCGCCGATCCGCGGCTGGACGAGCTCGAAGTAGGCGAGACACGCGAGGCAGAACCGGCGGCCGAAGCTAACGCCGACGAGCAGCTGCAGCGCCATCAGCGCCCAGGCCAGCGGCCAGCCGAAGGCCACTCCCGCGAGGGCGACCAGGCCGACCACTGCCTGGTTGAAGCGCGGCGCCCGCTCGTCGATCACGGCGGTGTCGCGATACGGGTCGGCGCTGCGCCGGCTTGGGCCCGGGAGGGCGGCAGGGGTGGAGGTGGTTGACGACACAACATTATTATGGCAAATCTGATCAGCTTTCACCTAAATAGGTCCCCGGGGCGCCTGCCCCTAGGCTTCGACGCCGATGCTCCCGGTCAAGGACAACGTCCCCACCGATCGTGCCCCGGTGGCGACCCTGGCCCTGATCGCCGTGCTGGTCGGTGTCTTCGTCTATCAGCTGACCCTCTCGGATGCCCCGGGCTCGGCCGGCGGTCCCCCGGCCGTCTCCGAGCGGGCTGAGTTCGCGGTCTCACACGGGGCGATCCCAGCCCGGCTGCTCGATCCCGGCAGCGCCTGCGAGATCCGCGAGGCGACCCAGGGCGGGCAGGGCGCGGTCATCTGCGGGGCGCCGGTCGACGAGGTCCGCGCGGTCACGGCCCCGTGGCCGGTCTCGCTGCTCACCTCGATCTTGCTCAGCGCCGGTCTGCTGGCGCTGGTCCTCAACGCCGGCTTCCTCTGGCTGCTCGGCAACACGCTCGAGGCATCGATCGGCCGGGCCCGGTTCCTCGCCCTGTACGTGGTCGGAGCGCTCGCGGGGCTCTACCTTCAGGCCGCGGTCGAGCCCGACTCGACGGTCCCCCTCGCCGGTGCCGCAGGCGGGGTCGCAGCGGTGCTCGGCGGCTACCTGGTCCTGCACCCTCGGGGCCGCGTGCTGATGATCAGCGTCGTTCCGCTCTTCGCGGGCCTCTACGAGGTGCCGGCGACACCGCTGGTCGCCGGCTGGCTGCTGCTGAGCGTGCTGCCGCTGGTCTCCGCGATCGATCCGACCGGCCTGGCCGGTGGCTCCACCGGCCCCTACCTGATGGGTGTCGGCGGCCTGCTGCTCGGATTGGCCATCATCCGTCTGCTCGCTCCGGCGGACCGCGGTATCGCGGAGCCGCTGGACGACGGCTGACGCGCGGACTCGACGGAAGGCGAGACGGACTCAGATGGACAAGCAGTTGCGCGGGATCCTGCTCGGCGTCAGCCTGGTCTTCGTGCTCGCCTTCGCCGGGATGACGGCGGCGGCGCTCGCAACAGCGCAACTCAACTTTGCCTCGATCCTCGCCTTCGGCCTCTCGTTCCTGATCATCGGCACGGCGCTGTTCGGGCTGGTCGGCGCGATCCGCAACCCGCCGGACGAGGACGAGTAGGGCCCGCTCAGTCGCCCATCGCCTCGGCGGCGCGGCTTGACCTCACTCATCGCAGCATCTCCGGGTTCGAACGGCAGTGGAGCCAGCCGGGATCGAACCGGCGACCTCCTGCTTGCAAAGCAGGCGCTCTCCCAACTGAGCTATGGCCCCTGAGGGGAATTGTATGGGGCCGGTCGCCCGCACAACCAGCGGCCGTACGAATCGCGGGGTTGTGGGAGGATGACGGGGCGAGCGCCTACTTCTGGAGGAGAGGAATGGCAACGAAGACCGAGGTACCCGCCGCCGAGGAGAATGCGGGAGTCGCCGCCGGGGACAACGAGGATCCACGCGCCGCACGTGCCAAGGTCTCCGACCTCGAGGTCGTCGAGCACTACTTCAATTGGGCCTGGGATCAGCTCGGGCTGCCCGATGACATCCGGGCGGTCTTCTGGGAGCCCTACCGCGAGGTCTCGGTGCAGATTCCGGTGAAGATGGCGGACGGCCACACCGAGGTCTTCCACGGCTACCGGATTCAGCACAACGGCGCCCGCGGGCCCTACAAGGGCGGCATCCGCTTTCACCCCGAGGTGGACATCGACGAGGTCCGGGCGCTGGCCTCGATGATGACCTGGAAGACGGCGATCGCCGGGGTCCCGTTCGGCGGCGCCAAGGGCGGCGTCAACGCCCCGGCCGATCTGATGGAGTCCTCCGAGGTGCAGCGGATCGCCCGCTCGTTCATGGCGAAGATCTACAAGGTCCTCGGGCCGAACCGTGACATCGCCGCGCCGGACGTCAACACCAACGCCCAGGTGATGGCCTGGATGATGGACGAGTACGGGAAGCTGATGGGCCACACGCCGGCGATCGTCACCGGCAAGCCGATCGCGCTCGAGGGCTCCCACGGCCGAGCCGCGGCGACCGGTCGCGGCTGCGTCTACATGTTTCGCGAGGCGGCGCCGAAGCTCGAGCTGACCCCGCGCGAGACCAAGTTCGTCGTCCAGGGATTCGGCAACGTCGGCTCCTGGGCGGCACGGATCATGCAGGAGCTCGGCGCGACGATGGTCGGCGTCTCCGACGCCTTCGGGGCGATCCGCAACGACGACGGCATCGACGCCGAGGCCCTGATCGTGCACATGACCGCCGACGGCGGCACCCTGGGCGAGTTCCCGGGCGCGGAGGAGATCACGCCGGGCGACCTCTACGAGATCCCCTGTGACGTCTTCTTCCCGGCGGCGCTCGGCGGAATGATCCACGAGGGCAACGCCCCGCTGATGCAGTGCAAGATGATCATCGAGGGGGCGAACAACCCGACGACCTTCGTCGCCGACGAGATCCTCGAGGACAAGGGCGTCTACATCATCCCCGACCTGATGGCGAACGCGGGCGGGGTCGTCTGCTCGTACTTCGAGTGGGTCCAGAACATGCAGCACTTCCGCTGGGACGAGCGCGAGGTCAACGACAAGCTCGGATCGGTGATGCGTCGCGCCTACCGCGAGGTCGCGGCGCGCGCGGAGCTGGAGGAGCTGCCGCTGCGGAAGACCGCTTTCAAGGTCGCGATCGAGCGCGTCGTCGACGCCTCCCGGACCCGCGGCTACATCGACTGAGCCCCGCCGCAGGGCTCCGGCACGACCTCAATCGTCGAAGTCGAAGTCCTTGGGCTTTCCCTGCTCGAACCAGAGCCGCTCACCCTCCGGCGTGTCCTGGAGGAACTCCGGTGTCTCCTCTAGAACGTCCTCGTCCTCCTCGTCCTCGAGCACGTCCTCCTCGTCGTCGTCCGGCTCGAACCCCGGCCGTGACACCGGGTCGGGGGGCCGGCCGGAGGGGTCCTCCAGCTCGAGGTCGAGGTCAAACCCCTCCTCCGGCGCAAGCTCGACGTCGGCCTCGTCATCGTTGTCGGCATCGGCCTCAGCGTCGAAGATCTCCGCCTCCGGCGGCTCGGCGGGCTCAGGCTCCTCCGTTGGCTGGTCCTCCTCGGGGACCGGCCCGGGCACCGCGGGATGATCGACCGTGTCGTCGAGGTGCGAGTAGTCACTGCGAGCACGGTCGGCGGCGGTCGGCTCCCCCTCGATCTCCGCCTCGGGCTGCGGCCGCTCCGGCGACCATTCCTCACCGGTCTCCTCGGCCGGCGCCTCGCCTGCCTCGGTCTCGGCCTCGGGTTCCTCGAAGTCAGCGTCGCCCGGCCGGGTCGGCGGACCGAACGCCTCCTTTTCGAGGCGCTCGATGTCGTCGCCGGGCGCGCCGTGCTTGCGCTTCAGATCGAGATGCTCTCGGATGGCGTCGTCGAGGATTCCCATCGGCCTCAGAAGGGTTGCAGATGCCGCGCCTGACGTGCCTGACGAGCGCGCTCACCCAACCCGGCTTGCAAGAGGCTGCCGCGGCGGACGGCAGCTCGCCGATCGACCGCGAGTTGCCGGCACTACCGCAGAATCGCGCTACCTAGTCCCCGGGCCGGCAGGCTATCCTTGCGAACGCGGATCGACGGCCATATCTGCCCGGTATCCAGCACGGGGCTGTAGCTCAGTTGGGAGAGCGCCTGGATCGCACCCAGGAGGTCGTCGGTTCGAGTCCGATCAGCTCCATCGCTTGCTTTGTTGCTCCGGTGCCCAAGGCTTTGATTGGATCGGCGAAATATGCGACGGTCTAGGCTGGCAATCCACGGGCATACGCTCGCCGGTTCGAGTCCGGCTAGCTCCACTTCGGGAACGCCGGCGTGTATCGCTTCCGAAGTCGCGTTAGTCGCGCATGAACCAGGCGCGGACTTGCGCCTCGTGGTCGATATACGGCTCCCCGGAGACATCCACGATCACCTTGTCGATCGTGCCGCCGGTGAAGCGGAACGGTGCCTTGTAATCCGGGGTGACAGGTGATGCGCTGTCGCGGCCGACGCATATCCCATCGCCGACGAGGCAGAAGACGCCAGGCTGGGTGACGATCTCGGCGCTACCGACCTCGTCGTCGTCGATGTAGAGGCTCAGCGTGCCGGCGAAGCCGGGCATGGCTGGGTCCTCGTTCTTGCCCCTCATCGTGAAATCGGCCGCGTAGATGTGCTCGCCCGGAGTGATGTCGCGGTCTGCCACCACGTCTTGGACATGGGTCCCGACCCAGTTGAAGGCGTAGCGCAGACGGCCATCCTTGACGTAGAGGCTGTGGCCACCCGCCACGCCCCCGTGGGCGTAGATGACGCCCTGCGCGTCGCCTGAATCAATCTCAACCCCGGCCGCGATCTTGTACGAGCGACCCGTGATCCGAACGCCCCCCTCCTCAGGGACATCGGCGCAGTCAGGGAAGTAGACGTACTGGTCTCGGTCCTTGGCTGCGTGGGGTCGATCTGCGAGGACCTGTTCCAGGGCGGTTCGGTCGTCGAGCGGCAATCCGTTGTAGATCCCCGCGTTGTAGTACCAGAGGCTCTTGAGCTCATTGAGACGTACCGGCTCCTGCTCGGCCAGATCGTTCGACTGCGCCCGGTCCTCCTCGAGGTTGTAGAGCTCCCACACGTCCTGATCGAATTTTCCCCATCCGCTGAGCGGCGGATGAAGGGTGCAGGCGAGCCAACCCTTGTGGTAGATCGAGCGCTGGCCCAACATCGCGTAGAACTGCGTCTCCTTACCCGGCGCCTCGGCGTCGGTGATCGACGGGGCGAAGCTCTCTCCCTCGATCGGGCTCTGCTGATACCCCTTGATCACCTCTGGCGGCTCGATGCCGAGCAACTCATAGATCGTCGGTGCGATATCGACGGCGTGGACGTACTGCCCTCGCGGTTCGGCCTCGGCTTGGATCTTCGCCGGCCAGGCCAGGAAGCACATGTCGGCGACCCCGCCCTCGTAGCCGGCCCAACGCTTCCAGTACGGGAATGGCGTGTCGAACGCCCAGGCCCATCCTGTCGTGTAGTGGTTGTATGAGGAAGGAGTGCCGAGCTCATCGATGTGCGGCATCGTCACATCAGTCGAGTCGGCGATCCCATTGAAGAAACGCCACTCGTTGAACGAGCCGTTGGGGCCGCCCTCGCCGCTGCCGCCGTTGTCGGAGACGACGACGATCAGCGTGTTGTCCAGCTGCTCGGATTCCTCGAGGTAGTCGAGCACCCGCCCGAGCTCATGGTCGGTGTAGGAGATGTAGCCGGCGAACACCTCCGCCATGCGCGAGAAGAGGCGCTGCTCATCCGCGCTCAGCGAATCCCAGGGCCGAACGGTGTCGAGGGGCGGCCAAGGCTGACCGTCAGGCCCGGTGGCGGCAGGTTCGCCATGCGGGTTGATCTTCGAGAGCTCCGTGGCGTCGGGCAGCAGCCCGAGCTCCTTCTGCCGCTCGAGAATCTCGGACCGGATCGCCTCGTAGCCCTGGTCGAACTTGCCCTTGTACTTGTCGGCCCACTCCTTCGGCACATGATGCGGCGCGTGGCCGGCCTGGGAGGCGAGATACATGAAGAAGGGCTTGTCGGGGTCGATGGCCTTCGCGTCGCGGATGAACTCGATCGCCCTGTTGGAGAGGTCCTTGGAGAGGTGGTAGCCCTCTTCGGGCGTGGCGGGAGCATCAACTTGATGGTTGTCGTAGACGAGGTCCGGATACCAGCTGTTGGACTCACCGCCGAGGAAGCCGTAGAAGCGCTCGAAGCCACGCCCCAGTGGCCAGCGGCCCTTGAACGATGCGAGGGTCGTCTCGTCGCCGGGGGTCAGGTGCCACTTGCCGACGCAGTACGTGCTGTAGCCCTGCTCGGCCAACACCTCGGAGATCATTCCGTTCTCAAAGGGAATGCGAGCGGAGATCCCCGGGAACCCCGAGCCGAACTCCGCGATCGTCGCCATCCCGTTCGAGGTGGCGTTGCGGCCGGTCAGAAGCGAGGCCCGCGTCGGGGAGCACAGGGCGGTCGTATGGAAGTTCGAATATCGGACCCCCACGTCGGCGATACGCCGCATGTTCGGGGTCTCGACGGGGCCGCCGAACACGTCCATGGTTCCGTATCCGATGTCGTCCCAAGAGAGCAATAGGACATTGGGGGCGCCTTCGGGTGCCTTGGGTGGAAGGAACGGGGCCCAGTCACCCTCTGAATCCCTGATGTCAAGCGCGATCTTGCCTTTGAAGTTCTTCGCCACGATTTCGTCCCTTCGTTGTGTGCCTGTTTCTCAGCCGGTGGCCATGCCATCGATCGCGCCGGTGAGGGGGCGACCTCGACCCCCTCCTCCTCGATATTCGCAGCTTCACGGCCGGCGGCATCCGCTGGTCGGGGACGGCAGGGCGCCTGCCAGATCGCCTGACCGTCAATCCGGGATTGAGGCGCCTAGCCGATCGGCCAGCCCGTAGAAGCACCGCGCCGACGGCCTCCTCCAGCGCCGCGAGCTGCCGGCGCTGCTTTTCCCGGAACTTCCCAACCGCCTCGGCTGCCGCCGCGTATTGCTCGGCAACGTAAGCCATCTATTCCTCGGAGGCAGAGAATGAGAGAAGTTCAGAGATCGGGGCGGCGCCACCGGCTGCCACACCTGATCGCAACCACGGCCCTCGCGATCGCGGCGATGATGATCGTCGCGCAGCCGGCAGCGGCCAAGGACCCGGTCGGCGACGGCCTAACGACGCTGAAGCCGACCAAGAAGATCGGCAAGGCGCTCGCCAAGGGCAAGGTCAAGGTGAAGCCGAAGGGTGCGGCGTCGGCCGGCAAGAAGGGGCTCGAGTTCCCGGTGACCGGCGGACAGATCACGCCCGGCGCGCCTGAGGGCAAGGTCCAGCACCAGGGCAGCCGGCTCCAGCTGAAGAAGGGCAAGACCAAGGTCACGCTCCGCAACCCGCTGATCAACCTGAGCAAGGCGAAGCTCAACGTCGGCGTCAGCGGCTCGAGCCTGAAGCTGTTCGAGCTCGACTACAGCAAGGCGAAGATCAGTCGAGACGGCTTCGCAACCGTCTACAGCAAGGTCAAGGCGAAGCTGACCAAGCCCTCGGCAAAGGTGCTGAAGAAGGGCTTTGGCCTGAAGGTCAAGAAGGGCACCGTGTTCGGCACGGCGAAGGTCGTCGCCGACCTCTCGGCGGTTTCGCTGAAGGGCGGGGACACGACGCTCGTGCCCGACCCAGCTGCGGCCGCCGCGCTCGCGGGCGCGGGCATCTCGCTCTCACCGATCGGACCGGCGACCGCCGGGCCCGGCGGGTTCGAGTTCCCGATCACTGGCGGCATGGTCAGCACGTCTGATCTCAGCGGTGACATCACCCACAGTGGCGGGATCAAGTTCAGCAAGCCGTCGATGCACGGAGCCGGCGAGGACGTAGTCGTCGATCTCACGGATTTCACGATCCAGATCGACGCCGACCCCGATCTCGTCGCCTCGGTCGGCGCTTCGAGGGTCTCGATCCTCTCGCTCGACCTGAGCGGGGCGAGCATCGACATCATGGACACCGACGTCACGGTGTCCAACGTCGAGGCGAGCCTGACCGCGGATGCCGCGGCCGCGCTCAACGCGGCGTTCTCGACGACCCTGTTCACGGAGGGACTGGTGATCGGCACCGCCACCGTGGCGGCCGAGGCCAACTAGGGCTCGACGAGCGCACAGCCGATGCGGTGGCAGCGACCGCCGCACACGGGAGGCGACCTGCGGGTCGCCTCCCGTCGTTCGGCTCCAAGGTCTGCGGACTGTCCCGGATCGCCCGCCTGCCCGCACCTGCGATCCTGGGGGCGTGAGCGAGCAACGCGCAGCCGTCCAACCTCCGACCCACCCACGCCCGACGCCGGGCAAGGCGCAAGCGCATGTCGTCATCCTCGGCGGTGGCTTCGGCGGCCTCGAGACGGCGTTCGACCTGCACCTGATCGCCGGCGACCGCGTCCGGATCACGATCGTCTCCGACCAGGATCACTTCGCCTTCCGGCCGAACTCGATCTACGTGCCGTTCGGGCTCGACCCCGAGCGGCTCAAGGTGCCGCTGGCGAAGCCGGCGAGTCGCAAGGGCATCGAGTTGATCCGGGGCACCGCGGAGGAGATCGACACCGACTCACGCGTGGTGCGGGTCGGTAATCGCTCGGTCTCCTACGACTTCCTCGTGATCGCGACCGGAGCCGGGATGCGGGCCGGGGAGATCCCGGGGCTGTCCGAGCACGCGATCAGCACCTGGGCATCGGACGACATGATGCGCCTCGGGCGCCGCTTTCAGGGGCTCGTCGATGCGGCAGCCGAGAACGAGCGCCGGCGCGTCGTCTTCCTCGTGCCGCCGAACAACAAGTGCGCCGGGCCGCTGTACGAGATCGTGCTGATGCTCGACACCTGGCTCCGCCGCAAGGGCGCGCGGGATGGAATCGAGATCGTCTGGACCACCTGCGAGGAGAGCTACATCCAGGCGTTCGGCCCCCGGCTGCACGAGGTCGTCGCCGGTGAGTTCGAGCGCCGGGGAATCGACGGTCATCACGGCTGGGTCGTCGAGCGGATCGACGCCGACGCCGTCCACTACGAGGGCGGAGAGCAGCTCGAGTACGACCTGCTCGTCGCCTTTCCGCCCTACGTCGCCTCGACTCCGTTCGCGGGGCTGAGGGCCGACGACAGGGGGTTTCTCGCGACCGATCCGGCAAGCCGCCGGCTGCTCGATCACCCGGAGATATTCGCCGTCGGCGACGCCGGTGACTTCCCGGTCAAGCAGGCCTTCCTGGCCTTCCTGCAGGCGGATGCCGCCGCCGCCCACCTCGCATCCGAGGTGACCGCAGGGGCGCCCGCAGCGAGCTTCGACCCGATCAGCATGTGCGTGATGGAGCAGTTCGACAAGGCCACCTTCGCCCAGGTCCCGTTGCGGCTGACGGGCGATCCCGAGCGGCCGATCGAGGTCCGGCCTGATGCCGGAGACGACTACCGCGTGGGCTCGTCGAGGGCCTGGCGGGCGGGCAAGAAGATGCTCGGGTACTCGGTGCCCTGGCGCTTCAGCCGGGGCGAGCCGTTCCACGGCGGCAACTTCTGGCGTGGGATGGACCTCGGACTGAAGGCGATGTCCGGCGTTCTGTCCAAGTAGCTGTCGCTCGGGCCGGAGGCCTCGAGTTGGCGAACTAAAGCTGCGAGCGGGGCCTGCCGATTGCAGCTTCGGGGCCCAAGTTGGCCCCGGGGACGACCGTTCACGGATGAACGGAGCAACGACAACAACTGAACCACGGCAGGACGCCCCACCCGCGGCGGGCGGCGCAGCCGCGCGCCCAGATGCCCAGCCGACCAACCCGATCCTGCGGCTGGCGGGTGAGCTCGTCGCGGAGCGACGGCGGGGCGGCGGGCCCGACGGGGCACTGCGGTTCGATCTTCGCCGTTCGCGGCAGCTGGCCCGCGACCCACTGTCGGTGCTGATGCCCCTCTACGAGGAGTACGGCCCGGTCTTCTCGATCCGGGTGCTGCACGCGATCGAGATCTTCATGATCGGGCCCGCGGCCAACCACCTGATCACGGTCTCCGATCGCGACAACTTCCTCTGGCGCGAGGGCAGCATGGGCGAGCTGATCCCGCTGCTGGGTGACGGGCTGCTGACCACCGACGGTGAGTACCACGACCGCGCTCGCGAGATCCTGATGCCCGCGTTCCACGGCGAGCGGATCAACGCCGCGCTGGGGGCGATCGAGGCCGAGGCGGCGAGGGCGATCTCCGGCTGGCGGGACGGTGAGGTCGTGGACATCTACGAGTGGTCCCGGGCGACCTCGATCCGGATCGCGATGCGGGCGCTGATCGGCCTCGATCCCGACGATCGGGGCGCGGGCGCGAAGGCCGCCCGTCACTTCGAGCGGGCGCTGCGCTACTACGGCACCGACTTCCACGTGCGGCTGCTGCGCGGGCCGGGCACCCCCTGGTCACGGACGCAGTCCTCCAGGCGTGCCCTCGAGGACATCATCCGCTGGAAGATCGCCGAGCGCCGGGCCGGGGAACAGGTCGAGCACGACGAGCAGCCCGGGGACGTGCTCAGCCTGTTGACCACAGCCGAGTCGCCAAGCGGCACCCGGCTGACCGAGCAGGAGGTCTCCGACCAGGCGATCACCCTGCTGTTCGCGTCCCACGACACGATGACATCGGCGCTCTCGATGATGTTCTACGAGCTCGCCCGCAACCCACGCGAGCTCGATGCGGTGAACGAGGAGATCGCGGCCGCCGACTCCGAACCGACCGCGAGGCCCGCCGAGCCGCTTCCCCGGCTGCTTCGCTGCCTCGATGAGACCCTGCGGCTCTATCCGCCGGCCTGGGTTGGACCCCGGCGCAACATCCGCGCATTCGAGTTCGAGGGAGTCACGGTGCCGGCCCACTCCTCGGTCAACTACAGCTCGCTGCTCACCCAGCGCCTCCCCGAGGTGTTCCCGGACCCGGCCCGGTTCAGCTCGGATCGCTTCCTCCCGGAGGCACGCGCCGCCCTCCCACCGGGGGCCTACGTCCCGTTCGGCGCCGGGCCGCGTATCTGCCTCGGCAAGCGCTTCGCCCTCGCGGAGGCCCAGGCCGTGGTCGCGACGGTCCTCCGTCGCTTCCGGCCACAGCTGATCGACGGCCGGCCGCTGAGCCTCCACCCGATGCCGACGCTCGGGCCCGAGGGTGGGCTGAAGCTCCGTGTGAACGCCCGCTGACGGGCAAAGCGGGCGGCGGCGGAGCGCCACGAGCGGGCGGAGCCGGGCGCTCGACTCGCGGTAGGCTCGGGGCCAACCGAGAGGAGAGCCCCGATGCCAGCATCCCAGCCTGCCCCCGAGATCCCGGACGTCGATATCACCACGTTCGTGCTCGCCGACGCCGGCGATCACGCGGACAAGCCGGCGTTGATCGACGGGCCGAGCGGACGCGCGATCACCTACGCGCAACTCGACGCGATGACCGGCGCGCTCGCGGGCGCGCTCGCAGCGAGGGGGCTCAGCAAGGGGGACGCCGTCTGCATCTACATGCCGAACCTGCCCGAGTACGCGGTGGTCTTCCACGGGGTCAGCCGCGCCGGCGGGGTCAACACGACCGCGAATCCGCTGTACACGGCGCGGGAGCTCGAGCACCAGCTCAACGACTCCGGCGCGGGGATGATCTTCACGGTGCCGGCCTTCCTCGAGACGGCGCGCGAGGCCGCGTCGGCGGTCGGCGTCGAGGAGATCGTCCTCGTCGGTGGCGAAGGGGACGAGGAGGGCGTCACCGCGTTCACCGAGCTGCTCGGCTCGGGGGCCGAGGCGCCCGAGGTGGCGATCGATGCTGCGGCCGACCTCGCGGTGCTGCCCTATTCCAGCGGCACGACGGGCCTGCCGAAGGGAGTGATGCTGACGCATCGCAATCTCGTCGCCAACATCGTCCAGACGAATGCGGCGATGCCGATGGAGCCCGATGACGTGCTGGTCGGGGTGCTCCCCTTCTTCCATATCTACGGGATGACGGTGATCATGAACATGGGCCTGGTCGGGGGCAACACGATCGTCACGATGCCGCGCTTCGATCTCGGCGAGTTCCTCGGGCTGATCGAGTCGGAGCGGGTCAGCTGCGCCTACGTCGTGCCGCCGATCGCGCTGGCGCTGGCCAAGCATCCCGCCGTCGACGAGGCCGATCTGTCGTCGCTGCGAATGGTCATGTCTGGCGCCGCCCCCCTCGGGCCCGAGCTGACCGAGCTGCTTGCCGAGCGCCTCGGGGTCCCGGTCACCCAGGGCTACGGCATGACCGAGCTGAGTCCGGTCAGCCACTTCTGCCCGCTGGACGGCATCAAGCCGGGCACGATCGGCCCGGGCGTGCCCGGGACCGAATCGCGGATCGTCGATCCCGAGTCCGGTCTCGACGTCGCCGAGGGCGAGCGCGGCGAGCTCTGGGTGCGGGGCCCGCAGGTGATGGCCGGCTACCTGAACAACGACGAGGCGACCGCGGCGACGATCGGGCCCGACGGCTGGCTGCGGACCGGTGATATCGCGATCGTCGACGAGGACGGCTACTACACGATCGTCGACCGGCTCAAGGAGCTGATCAAGTACAAGGGCTACCAGGTGCCGCCGGCGGAGCTCGAGGCGGTCCTGATCGCGCATCCGGCGGTCGCCGACTGCGCTGTGATCGGCGTTCCCGACGAGGAGGCCGGCGAGCTGCCGAAGGGCTTCGTGGTGGTTGCCGAGGGGGCGGAGGTCTCCGACGAGGAGTTGCTCGAGCACGTTGCAGCCCAGGTCTCGCCGCAGAAGCGGCTGCGGATCCTCGAGCGGATCGACGCGATCCCGAAATCGGCCTCGGGGAAGATCCTCAGGCGCGAGCTGCGCGACACCTGAGGTGACGCCGACCGAATGGCGATGACTCCCGCCCACGACTACGACTGGGTCGTCGTCGGGTCCGGGTTCGGTGGCTCCGTCGCGGCCCTGAGGCTGGCCGAGAAGGGCTATCGCGTCTGTGTGCTCGAGCAGGGCCGCAGGTTCGCCGACTCCGACTTCGCCGCGGACGCGAGCGAGCTCGGCAAGGTCTGGTGGTGGCCGGGGCTCGGGCTGCGCGGAATCATGCGGATGACCGTGTTCAAGCACGTCACGGTGCTCAGCGGCGTGGGCGTCGGCGGCGGCAGCCTGGTCTATGCGAACACCCTGTACGTCCCCCGCTCCGACGACTTCTACCGGCACCCCGCCTGGGAGGGCCTCGCCGACTGGCGGCGTGAGCTCGCGCCGCATTACGAGCGCGCCTCGGCGATGCTCGGGGTCACGGAGGGCGACTTCGACGGGCCCTCCGAGCAGCTGATGCGGGCGCTCGCCGGGGACCTCGGCGTCCCCGAGGGCTACCGCAGCACCCCGGTGGGGGTCTACCTGGGGGAGCCGGGCGAGCGTGGCAGAACGGTCGCCGATCCGTACTTCGGGGGCGAGGGTCCCGACCGCACGGCCTGCATCCGATGCGGGCAGTGCCTGCTCGGCTGCCGGCACGGCGCGAAGAACACGCTGGCAAAGAACTACCTGTGGCTGGCGGAGCGCAGCGGCGTCCGCATCTTCGCCGAGCGCGAGGTGACCGACGTCCGGCCCCTGGAGGGGCCCGACGGCCGTGGCGCCTCGGGCTACGAGATCAGCTTCCGCCGCCCGGGACCGATTCCGGGGCGGATGCGGACGATGACAGCGGCCGGAGTGGTGGTCGGGGCCGGGGCCCTGGGCACGAACCGGCTGCTGCGCCGCTGCCGTGACACGGGCTCGCTGCGCCACCTGTCACCGAAGCTGGGCCATCTCGTGCGCACCAACAGCGAGACGATCACGGCGGCCACCTCGGAGCTGCCGGACGCCGACTACACCGCCGACGTCGCGATCACGGCGTCCGTCTTCCCCGATGACCACACGCACTTCACCAACAACACCTACGGTCGAGGGGGCGACCTGATGGGGATCAACTTCGGTCCGCTGACCGCGGGCAGGAGCCGGCCGCGCAGGGCTGCGGCCGTGGCCGCGGCGCTGGCGGCGAAGCCGGGCCGATGGCTCCGTCCCGGCAGGCTCGGTGGCTGGTCGCGGCGGACCGTCCTGTTCACGACGATGCAGTCGACCGACACGGCCCTGACCCTGCGGCGGCGGCGTGGTCCGCTCGGTCGGCTGGGCTCCCTGCAGACGGAGGTAGACGCAGCTGCGCCACCGCCCGAGAACTTCATTCCGCTCGCGAACGAGGTGGCGAAGCGGGCAGCCGAGCGGATCGGTGGCTACGCGCAGAGCTCGTTGATGGAGTCGCTGCTGGGGACGCCCGGGACCGCGCATCTGCTCGGCGGCGCCGTGATCGGCACCGGCCCCGACCGCGGCGTCGTCGACAGCTCACAGCGCGCCTTCGGCTACGAGAACCTGCTCGTCTGCGACGGCTCGGCGGTACCGGCCAATCCGGGGGTGAATCCGAGCCTGACGATCGCCGCAATGGCCGAGCGGGCGATCAGCCTGGTCCCCGACTCCGGCTAGCCGCCTCGGTACCCCGCGCATCGCGGCCACCGGACAGCCGAGATACGGTTGACCCGTGAACGCGACAGTGGCTCAACCCGGACCGAGCCTCTGGCTCGAGCCCGAGCCCGAGCCCGAGACGACCCTGAGCGGTATGGCCGAGACCGAGGTCGCGGTGATCGGCGCCGGCTACGCGGGCCTGAGCACCGCGATCGAGCTCCGGCGCCGTGGGGTCGACGTCGCGGTGCTCGAGCGCCGCTACGCCGGATTCGGCGCAAGCGGGCGCAATGCCGGCCATCTGACGCCGACGATCGGCAAGGACCTGCCGAGCCTGTTGCGAGGCTTCGGCCGTGAGCGCGGCGGGGCGCTCGTGCGGCTCGCCGACGGTGCCGTCGAGCACGTCGAGTCGCTGATCGCCGAGCTCGGGATCGACTGCGCCTACCGCCCGGTCGGCAACGTCGTCGCCGGGATCCATGCCGGGCAGCGGCGGCGTCTCGAGCGCGCGGCGGCAGCGGGCATCTCCCTCGGGGCCGACCTGCAGCCGCTGCGGCCCGCCGAGCTGGCCGATCGCGGGCTGCCGGAGGCCTTCACCTGTGGCTACCTCGAGCGGCGGGGCGGCGTGCTCGACCCCGGTCGCTACGTGCGGGGCCTGCTTGCGGCGGCCCGCGAGGCCGGGGCCGAGGTGCACGAGCGCTCCCCCGTGCTCGCGATCGAGTCGCGGCCCGGCGGTGCCGTCACCCTGAGAACCCCGCGCGGCGAGCTGCGGGCGGGCCGGGTCGTGGTCGCGACGAACGCCTACTCACGCGAGCTCGGCACCCCGCGGGGCGGTCCGGTCGCGGTCCGGGTCACCCTGCTCGCGACCGAGCCACTGCCGGCCGACGCCCGCGCGCGAATCGGTTGGCAGGGTGAGGAGGGCGTCTACACGGCTCACGAGGTCCTCGAGAGCCACCGGCTCACAGCCGACGGGCGGATCGTCTCCGGCTCCCGGTACCTGCGCTACGGCAACCGCGGGCTGCCGCTGCCCGATCGCGACCCCGCGGTCTTCGCCCTCACCGAGGCAATGCTCAGGCGTCGCTTCCCCGAGATCGGCGAGCTCCCGATCGCCCGCTTCTGGTCGGGATCGATCGGGTTCAACCTCAACTTCTTGCCCTGGGTCGGGCGCAGCGCCGATCGACGGATCAGCTGGGGGATCGGCTTCGCCGGGCACGGGATCGCCCTCGCAAGCCTCGCCGGAGTCTGGCTCTCCCGGCTCGCCTGCGACGAGGACGCCCGCGTGCCGGAGCTGACCGGGGCGCGGCGCCTGCCGATGCCCCCCGAGCCGCTACGCGGGATGATCGCCACGGGCCTGCTCCGGAGCCTGGAGCTCGTCGACCGGCGCACCGACCGCCGGGCCGCCGCGCGGCGGGCTCCGTCTACGATCCGCGCATGCGAATCCCCGACATCCTGAGGGCGGACGAGCCGTCATTCTCGTTCGAGTTCTTCCCACCGAAGAGCGACGAGGCGGCGGTGGAGCTCCGGGCCACGATCACACAGCTCGAGCGGCTCGACCCGGACTTCGTCTCGGTCACCTACGGCGCTGCCGGCTCGACTCGCGAGGGAACGATCGAGCTCTCGGCGCGGATCCAGCGCGAGGTCGGGATCGAGACGATGGCCCACCTGAGCTGCGTCGGAGAGACGATCGAGGGGCTCGAGTCGATCCTCGAACGGCTCCGGACCGCCGGGATCTCCAACATCCTCGCGCTGCGGGGCGACCCGCCGGCGGGTTCGCGCGACTTCGTGCCGCCGGAGGGGGGTCTGCGGGGATCGGCAGAGCTGGCCGCCTTCATCCGCGCCCGCGGTGACTGGGGAATCGGCGGCTCGAGCTTTCCGGAGGTCCACCCCGAGGCGGAGTCGCAGGAAGCGGACATCGCATACCTGAAGGAGAAGGTCGACGCCGGGGCCGAGTTCCTGATCACCCAGCTGTTCTTCGACAACGCCGTCTTCTTCGACTGGCTGACCGAGGTCAGGGCGGCCGGGATCACCGTCCCCGTCTTCCCCGGCATCCTGCCGATTCGCAGCTACGCCGGGCTGATTCGCTTCTGCGACGTCTGTGGAGCCCGCGTCCCCGACGCCCTACGCGAGGGGCTCGCCGCCTGCGACGAGGACGCGGCGGCAGAGCGGGCGTTCGGCATCGCCTACGCATCCCGTCAGTGCGAGGAGCTGCTGGCGGGCGGCGTCGACGGGCTTCACTTCTACACGCTCAACAAGGCCGACTCGACGCTCGCCGTGCTCGGCGCGCTGAAGGCTGCCCGGCCCTGGGAGCGAGCCCCCGAGCGGACCGTGACCGCCCCATGAGCGACTAGTCTCGGACGCGCACCATGGACGAGAGCTTCGACTACCAGGGCCGGCGGATCGCCTATCACTCCTACGGCTCGGGCGACCGGGTCCTCGTCCTGGTCCACGGCCTGCTGATGAACGGCCGGATGTTCTCCCGCCTCGGGCCGGAGATGGCGGCGCGCGGGAACCGGGTCGTCTGCGTCGATCTGCTCGGACACGGGGAAAGCGACAAGCCCGAGGACTTCAACGCCTATTCGATGACCGCCTTCGGCGGGCAGGTCGCGGCCCTGCTCGATCATCTCGGGCTCGAGCGGGCGGTCGTCGGCGGCACCTCGCTGGGCGCGAACGTCTCGCTCGAGCTCGCGGTCGCTCACCCCGAGCGGACCGCAGGTCTGTTGATCGAGATGCCGGTGCTCGACAATGCGCTGATCGCGGTCGCGGTCGCGTTCACGCCGGTGCTGATCGCCAGCGAGTTCGGCGCTCCGCTGCTGAGGCTCGCGTCCGCCGTCGCCCGGCGGATCCCGCGCAGCCACTACCTGCTCGACATCGGGCTCGACTGGGTTCGCCGTGACCCGAAGACCTCGGCGATGGTGCTTCAGGGCCTGCTCCTCGGCCGGACCTGTCCGCCGGCGGCCGAGCGGCGGACGATCGAGGCCCCTGCCCTGATCGTCGGCCATCGCTCGGACCCGATCCACCCGTTCAGCGACTCCGACGAGCTGGTCGAGGAGATGCCGAACGCCCGCCTGGTGGACGCGGACTCGATCCTCGAGTGGCGACTGAACCCCGGCAGGCTGAACGACCGGCTGGCCGACTTCCTCGACGGCGTCCACAGCAGCGCCGGCGGGCTTCGCGCCGCCGCCTGAACGCGCAGGGCCGCCAATCGCGTTCGCTAGGGTTCTGCGACCGATGGCATCGCGCAAGGAAGAGAAGGAACGCCTGCAGAAGGCCCGCGAGGAGGCGGAGGCCGGATCGATGCGCCAGGAGCGCAAGCGACTGCTGCTCGGCTACGCCGTCGCCGGTCTGATCAGCGTCGCCGTGGTCGCGGGCATCGTCTTCGCGATCGCCGGCGGTGGGGACGACGGCTCCGGTGGCGGCTCGGCCTCCGGAGACCGGATCAACACGACTTTCGGTGTCGCCCCCAGCGGCGTCACGGTCGACGATCGCGAGAGCGTCGAGGCGCCGACCGAGGGCAGCACGACCGACCTCGAGGCCGCGGCGACGGCCGCGAACTGCGAGCTGCTGAGCGATCAGAAGGACGAGGGCAGCACCCACATCGAGGGCGATGAGCTCCCCGACTACGAGGCGAACCCACCGACGTCCGGGGACCACTCCCCCGATCCGCTCGCCGACGGAGCCTTTGCCGACACGCCGAGCCCGCTGAACTACATCCACGCCCTCGAGCACGGCCGGATCGCGGTCCAGTACCAGCCCAGCCTGGCCGAGCAGAGTCAGCTCGAGCTGCTCGGCCTCTACGACGAGGACAGCGCCGGCATGGTCCTGTTCCCGAACGCGGAGATGCCCTACGAGGTGGCCGCGACAGCCTGGACCCAAACCCTCGGCTGCGACTCCTACGAGGGCGCGGCAACGCTCGACGCGATCCGCGCCTTCACCAGCCAGTACCGGGCCCGGGGGCCCGAGCCGATCGCGATGTAGGCGGCCGCCGCGGCGCGAGGGCGGCGGGCGGCCTGCACGAAATCAACCCTGGCGGGTGAGCGCGGGGACGCCCATCGCCGGCGCGCCGATACTTAGGCCGGTTGTGCGTGTTTCAGGCAACTGGTAAACCTTTGCTAACCGTATGCTGAGCAAAAGCTTGAGACTGCTCCCGGCGATCCTCGCCGCGGCAGCCGGGCTGTGGGTGGCAGCGCCGGCGCTCTCGACCGACCGTTACCTGCCGGCGGCGGTCGATTTCGAGCAGTCGCTGCCGAGCTTCGAGCGGGTCAGCCCGGTCGCCGGGGCGCGGCATGCACGTCTGCGCCAAAGCGGCGTCGCCGACGAGCACGAGGACGGGCCGGTGCGGTTCGTCAGCGCCGCGGTCGAGGCGCCCAAGCGCTTCGACTTCGTCGGCGTCGCCGGCGAGCGGGACGAGCTCGAGTTGCGGGTTCGCGAGAGCGGCGAGGCCTGGAGCGAGTGGGTGGCGATCGGCAACGGCGACCCGCTCTACACCGGTGGCAGCGACGAGGTGCAGATCCGCAGTCGGGGCGAGCGGCCGAAGGGAGACCTCCACTACGTCAACGTCAGCGGTGACGACACCCCGCTGAACGGGCTGATCAACGGGCTGCGCGGGAGCATCAATGCGGCGCTGATCGGCGTCGCCGGCAGCACCGCCTCAGCCGCCTCCCCACGCCCAGAGATCGTGCGCCGCTCGGAGTGGGGCGCGAACCGAAAGAAGGGTGGCTGCCGGCCGCGGGTCAAGGCTTCCTACGGCAAGGTCAAGGCGGCGGTGATCCACCACACGGTCAGCGTCAACAACTACAGCGAGGCGGAGGCGCCGGGGATCGTGCTCGGGATCTGCCGCTACCACCGTAACGCGAACGGCTGGAACGACATCGGCTACAACGCGCTCGTCGACCGCTTCGGCAACGTCTACCAGGGGCGCGGCGGGGGCATGCGCAGGCCGGTGGTCGGCGCCCAGGCTGAGGGCTTCAACTCACAGACGACCGGGGTCGCGACGATCGGCAACCACGAACAGGTGCCGAGCGGCCCCGCCGAGCGCCGGGCGCTCGTCCGCTATCTCGCCTGGAAGCTCGACGTCCACGGGCTCGGGGCGCGCGGTAGCACACGCGTGCGCTCGAGCGGCGGCTCGACCGCCAGGTTCAAGTCGGGCAAGCGCCCGCGCGTCAAACGGGTGATGAGCCACAGCGACCTCAACTACACCGCCTGCGCGGGCTCGTACCTGCGCGATCAGATACCGAGCGTGAAGCGCCGCGTCCAGGAGCGGATCGACAAGTTCGCGGACGAGGAGCCGTCGCCGCCCGGCGACGACGGAGGCGGCGGCACGGTGCCGCGCTGAGGGTTGCGCGGGGTCGCCCGCTCCGCCGCGCGCTCGATCACTCCGGCGCCCGGTAGAGCGGGAAGAAGCCGCGATCGTCGCGGCCCGCCGAGAGCCGCTCATAGCGGGAGGGGTCGCAGACCAGCTCGTGCGTCCGGAACGGCAGCTCGGCATTGGCGAAGCCGCGCTTGAACTCCTCCAAGCCGTCCCCGGGCTCGACGCCCCCGCCGAGATTCATCGGCAGAGCGAGCCGCTCGGCGTAGTCGATCACCGCCGCGATCAGGTTCTTCGACGGCGCCCGCCGGCGGTGGAGATCGGCCGTTCCCGACAGGTAGTAGTGCAGGAAGCCGTCGCTGATCACCGCGATCGCCGCGGCCGCGACGTCGCCCTCGGGTCCGGTGACCACGAACAGGCTGCTCCGCGGCGAACGGAACAGCAGGTCGAAGTAGACGGGGCCGAACATGTAGCGCCGGCCGGCGCCGACGGAGGCCATCGTCTCGGTGTAGACGCGGTGGAACGCGAGCCGCTGCTCGGCGCTGGTCTCGGGGCCCGGCAGGCGGGCGATCTCGTAGCCGTCGGCCTGGTTCTTGCGGATCTGCTGGCGATCGCTCATCCGCGACTTGCGCGGCAGACGCGGGTCCGAGACGAGGACTATCGACCGATCGGTCCCGCCCCCGAGCACCGCAGGCCCGCCGATCCGGTCGCGGATGAAGACGCTGACCAGGCCGGTGCCGGACCAGTCGACCTCGGCCGGGTCGATCGGCTCACCGGAGAGCTCGCCGCCCGGATACGAGTACGGCGAGGTCGCGTCGATCGCTCCCGCCGCCCCCTCGATCTCCCGCACCAGGAGTGGGATTGCAGCCCGCGAGCGGCCCCGCTCGATGGTCAGCGTGTGGGTCGTCCCCTCGGCCTCGAGGAACTCGGGGCTGCGGAAGAACTCCTCACCCGCCGCGGCGGCGCCGCCGTCGGGCTCGAGGATCGCGGATGCCGTGCCGGGGGCGCTCAAGCCCCGGTCCCGCTCCAGCGCTGCTCCCACTCAGCGCGGGTGATGCCCCAGACCTCACAGTCGATCAGCGTGCCGTCCGGCCGCCGGATGTGCTCGCGCATCGTCCCCTCGTGCTTCCACCCCTGCCAGGTGACCGCCTTCTTCGCGGGCACGTTGAAGGCCGGAATCCGGCCGTATACCCGATGAGCGCCGAACTCCTCGAAGGCCTTGGCGACGGTGAGCCGCTCGGCCTCGCGGCCGACGCCACGCCCGCGCGCCCGCGCGCCGATCATCGCGCCAAGCTCCGGTGCGAGCTGGCGCCGGAGGCCGTAGAGCGCGGTGAAGCCGACCGGGTCGGTGTGCCCTTCGACCTCGATCGCCCACTTGCGATCCTCGCCGTCGCTGCGATCGTGGGCGATCGCCCGCTCCACCCACCCGGTCGCGTCCTCGCGCGAGAACGACTCCCGTACCTCCATCAGCGACGAGGTCGCCTCGGGATTGTTGAACCAGCGGTGGACCGCGTCGACGTCGGCGGGCCGGAACGACCTGATCCGCACCTCGACCTCTGAGCCGCGCTCGGTCATGCCCTGAGCCTACTCACGGCGGCTAGCCACCCGTGTAGAGGCCGCGACCGCTGATCACCTGCCAGAACGTGCGAGCGAGGATCCTCAGGTCGAGCAGCGGGGAGCGGTGCTCGACGTAGTAGATGTCGAGCTCGATGCGCTCGCCCCACTCGATCCCGGTGCGACCGTTGATCTGCGCCCAGCCGGTCATCCCCGGCCGGACCGCGTGACGGCGGTGCTGGCGGCGGCTGAACAACTCGACCTGGGAGGGGATCGTCGGCCGCGGCCCGACAATCGCCATCTCACCGCGCAGCACGTTGATCAGGTTCGGGACCTCATCGAATGAGAGGCGGCGCAGGAAGCGGCCGATCCGGGTCACCCTCGGGTCCTCCGCGTCGACGACGGTGCCGACGCCGACCGGGTCCGACCCGGTTCGCATCGTCCGCAGCTTGTAGAGCATGAACTCGCGGCCGCCGAGTCCGACCCGGAGCTGGCGGTAGATCACCGGCCCGTTCGAGTCGAGCCTGATCAGCAGCGCGGCCAGGATCAGGAGCGGCGCCGAGAGGGCCAGCGCCAGGGCGGCCGCGACGACGTCGAAGGCGCGCGGCAGCCCGCGGCCCGGCGGCCCGCTGCGGACCGGAGCCGCGTCGGGTGGCTCCGCGAAGGCGCGCTCGATCTCCTGATCGTCGAGGGTCACCTCGTCCCCTCCGACTTCTCCCAGGCCGCGGGGGGACCGTCGCGAAGGCGGTCGAGCGTTCCGAGCGCGATCGATGCGGTGACGAGCGTGTAGTAGCGAACGACGCGCACCAGGCGGTTCGACGATCCCGGCAGCCACGGGCTGAGCAGGACGAGCAGCTGGGCGGCCAGCGTCAGCAGATAGAAGCGGGAGCGGCCGATCAGGCGCAGGTTGGCTAGCAACAGCCAGGCGTGCAGCTTCGGGGACGCGTAGCGGAGCACCCGGTGGGAGTAGACCTCGTACGCGTACAGCGGGCTGTAGCCGCGGGGGTCGAGCATCCCGTCGGTGACGACGATGTCCCAGATCCCGCGCATCATCCGCCGCTTGCGCCGGAACTCGCCGCCGAGGTCGGGGACGAGCTTCTCCTCGGCCCGGGCCCTCGGCGCGTAGAGCGAGCGGAACCCAGCCTTGGCGAGCTGGAACGGGAAGTTGAGGTCGTGGCTCCGCGAGCCGGCGAGGAAGCCGTAGGCGCTGCGGCGGACCGCGTAGATGCCGCCGTTGCCGGCGGTCACCCCGGCCTGGCCCGACTCGAGCTCGCGCACCCACATCTCGTAACGCCAGTAGGCGCCCTCCTCGCTGTCGCCGTCGGCGTCGAGGAACCGGACCTGACCGCAGACGTAGCCGACGTCGCTCGCGGCGAACGGCGAGACCAGCTCGCGCAGCGCCTCCGGCTCCCAGTACGCGTTTGCGTCGCTGAAGGCGAGCAGCTCGCCGCTCGCCCGCTCGACCGCTGCGTTCTGAGCCGCGATCTTGCCCGCTCGCGGGAGGTCGAGGACGAGATCGGCGCCGCCCGCCCGGGCCAACTCGGCGGTCCGGTCTTCAGATCCGTCGGAGGCGACGATCACCTCGAGCCGCTCGCGTGGATAGTCGAGCAGGGCGACATTCGCGAGCTTGCGTTCGATCACCTCGGCCTCGTCGTGGGCGGCGATGATCAGCGATACCTGTGGGCCCCAGTCCGCCGGTGGCGGCGTCGGCTCCCGCCGGCCTCGGAGCCGCTCGAGCACCGCGAGGGTCAGCGGATAGGTGAGGTGCGTGTGGACCAGCGCCAGCGCCGAGCCCCAGAAGACCGCCCGCGCTCCGATGCCCTCTCCAATCGCCTTCATACCGTGATTATCAGGGGCCGCCCAGCAGCGACTCGTAGAGGTCGATCGTGCGGACTGCGATCTCGTCCCAGGAATACGGGCCCGCGACGGCGGCGAGGGCGGCGGCGCCGAGGCGTTCGCGCTCGCCGGCGTCGTCGAGCAGCCCCCGGAGGGCGGCGGCCAGAGCCGCGGCGTCGCCGGGCGGCACGAGCCTCGCCGCTCCCTGGTCGCGTCCCACCTCCGAGAAGCCGCCGACGTCGCTGAGCACCATCGGCTTGCCGAACGCGAGCCCCGCGTAGAGCACCCCCGACTGCTCGATCTCGCGGTAAGGAAGGGCGAGGACGTCGGCGCGGCGCAGCAGCGCCGGGATCTCGGGATCGGCGATGAAGCGGGGCAGGAACCGGACCGTTCCCGAGGCGCGGCGCGCCAGCCGCTCGAGCGGCTCCAGCGGCATCCTCGGCATCCCCGCGATCCACAGCTCGGCGCCGTCGAGCTCGGCGAACGCCTCGAGCAGGGTGTCGATCCCCTTGTATGGGCGCAGCAGGCCGAAGAAGAGGATCACCGGCACGCTGTCGGGCACCGCGGCCAGCTCGGCGGGCAGCGCCACCCGATCGTCGAGCCGCGTCAGGTAGTCGAGCGGACCGTGCGGGATCACGTGCACCCGCTCGGGCTCGATGCCGACCTCATCGCGGAGGCGGGCCGCCCCGTACGCGGTATGAACGATGACCGCGTCGAAGCCGCGCAGTACGGCTCGCTGGCGGCGCAGGCCGCGGGCGTCGCCTGGTGGCGGCAACGGATAGTGAAGCGTGAAGACCCGCGGCCTGCCCGAGGGGCGAATCAGGAATCGATCGAGCGGCGGCCAGGTCAGCCACTGCCAGTGGGTGAGGTCGGAGGTTCTCCCCGCGCGTCGCGCCTCGATCAGCATCTGCGGCGCGTGCTCGAGGGCCTTGATCGGGATTCGCGAGCGCGATCGGCGGCCGGCGCGGGTCGAGAGCCCGTAGAACGGCTCGCGCACCGCGTACCCCTCGGCGCGCGGCACAGGGCCGTAGAGGAAGCGGCTCGTGACCAACTCGACGTCGACTCCGGCACGGGCCAGCGCGGCCGCGAGCGAGCGGTCGTACGGTGGCGTAAACGCCGATGGGTCGACGAGCGAGACGCGCATGGGCGACGATTCTGGCGTGAAGCTCTCCTACTGCGTCGTCAACACCAACGGCCGCGAGTACCTGCGTGCATGCCTGGAGGCGATCGGGGCCCAGGTCGGGGTCCCCGGCGAGCACGAGGTTCTCGTGCTCGACAACGCCTCCACGGATGGCTCCGCCGGGACGCTCGAGGAGCTCGAGGCAGGCGCTGCGGCGATGCGGGTGATCTACCTGCAGACGCCCGAGGGCAAGGCGGCAAACGACACCCGGCTACTGCAGGAGGCACGCGGCGAGTACTGCCTGCTGCTCAACGAGGACTCCGAGCTGCTGCCCGGGGCGGCGGCGGCGCTGGTTGCCGCGCTCGACGCCGATCCGGGCGCCGCCGCGGCCGGAGCACAGCTGCTCAGCCCCGACGGCGAGCCGCAACCCTGCGCATGGCGCCTGCCGGGCGTCGGCACCGCGCTGGCGCAGGCGCTCCTTCTGCACCGGTTGCTGATCACCCAGAGCCGCGGCCCCGAAACCCGCCGCGTCGGCTGGGCGCAGTCGGCAGCGCTGCTCGTCCGCCGCGCCGCGGTGGAGGCCGTCGGCTGGCTCGACCCGGACTTCTTCGTCTACTCGGACGAGACCGACCTCTGCAAGCGCCTCGGCGACTCCGGCAGGCACACCCTCTACGTCCCGGCGGCCGAGGCCGTCCACCACGAACAGCTCTCGAGCGACCGCTCGTCCGGCCGTCGCAGGATCGTCGAGTTCCACCGCAACCGAGACCTCTACATGCGCAAGCACCACGGCGCTGCAGCAGCGTTCGCGGTCCGGGCCCTGACCGCCTTCTCCTATCTGCCACGCGCCGCGGCGGCGGTGGTCCTACCGGGGCACGACGCGCGCCACTACCTGCTGCACGCGAGCCAGGCGCTGCACCCACACGGCGAGGGCCTGCGCGAGGCCGCCGCCGCGCGCGCCGGCGAGTGAACCGATCGGGTGCCGATCGCGCACCGAAGGGTTCAGCCGGCTAGTTGCGCAGGTCCTCGTCCTGGAGCTCGACCTCGAGCGTCTCCCCCCAGGCTGAACCGCCTCGCCGGTCTCGGCGCGGTCGCGGAGCTCGGCGAGGCGCCGCCGGACCTCGGTCGGGCGCGCGAGCCGCAGGGCGACCTTGCGCTCCTCCGGGCTGAGAGCGACGAGCCACAGCACGCCCGGGTAGAGCGCGGCGAGGAGCAGACGGCCGAGGAAGCCGTCGGCACCGTCGGTCGGAAGCTGCTCGCCGACCGCGACGAAGAGCGCACCGCTGACGAAGATGCCGGTCAGCCTTCCCCACTGCCACGGGACCGGGAACAGGCGCTGGGTGAAGAGCATCATCAGGACCAGCGCCAGCGCGTAGGAGAGCACGAGGGCGACGCCGGCGCCAACGATGCCGTTGTCCGGCACGAGCCACAGGTTGAGCCCGATGTTGGCGACCAGCGCGGCGAGCGTGGCGGGGAAGTTGAACTCGGTCCGGCCGGTGCGGCCGAGCACGACCAGCAGCGCGAGGTAGAGCCCGTAGAGCGCCGCCCCGAGCGCCAGCAGCCCGATCGCCTTGTAGGCATCGAAGAACGCGGGGTCGGCGAGCAGGCGGACGATCCACCGGGCCTCGAGCCACATCGCGACGACGATCGCCGCGCAGAGCGCCGTGAACGCGGTGACGACGACCGAGTAGACGCGCTTCGCCTCCTCGTCGTCGGCGATCGAGTAGGCGAGCGGCGGCCAGGCGAGCTGGAAGCCGCGGACGACGATCTGGATCGCCTGGCTGAACTTGAAGGCGAGCGCGTAGAGGCCCGCCTCCGCATTGCCGATCAGGCTGACGATGATCACCCGGTCGACGAAGCTGAGCGAGTAGAGCGAGAGCTCGGCGGGCATCGTCGGCAGGCCGAACCGGAACATCCTCCGCAGCAGCGCCCGATCAGGGGTCAGCGACAGCCGGCCGCGCTCGGTGGCCGCCAGCCAGATCACGAACGGGACGCCGCTCGCGTAGCTACCGAGCAGCAGGCCCTGAGCGCCCTCGTCGAATCCGACGATCAACAGCAGGGTCAGCGGAATCGCCGCGAGCACGTGGGCGAAGGAGAAGACGAAGTAGGCCTTGGCGCGCTCGTCGAGGCGGAAGAGCGTGACCAGGTACTCGTAGAGGGTCAGCACCCAGAGTCCGCCGATCGCGATCCGGACCAGGCCCGGGTCGCTCTTCAGCGCCTCCGCGATCGGCTCGGCGAAGGGCAGCAGCAGCAATGCGCCGACCGTGCTCGCCCAGAAGATCGCAGCGAAGCCGCTCGACACGACCCTCTCGCCACGCTCGCCCGGCAGATAGTAGAAGCGGAGCAGGGCCTCGATCACGCCGAAGCGGACGACGATGCTGGCGGCGACGACCGCTCCGAACAGGACCTCGGCCTTGCCGTACTCGGAGGGATCGAGCAGCGCCGTGTAGACCGGCAGCAGCAGGACCGCGGCGACCTTCGACAAGACACTGGCCGCCGTGTAGGCGAACCCGGTCGTCGCGAGGCGGCGCAGGTAGCCGAGCATCTGGCGCTCCTAGCCGGCCGCGGCGGGTGCGCGGGGTTGCGGCCGCGCGGGGGAGCGACCGGCGAGGGGCCGGTTCGCAACCGCGTCGGGGACCGCTACCCGCCCCGGCAGGGCGAGCGCGAGCGCGAGCAGCATCCAGGTGATCGGGTCGGTGAGCAGGGCCGCGTAGCCGAGGCTGTGGGCGACCATCGCTGCGTAGCCGGCGAGGAGCGACGCCGCAATTGGGTCGCGGGCCGGGGCGATCCCGACCCCGGCCGCGAGCCACAGTCCAGCCCCGGTGACGAGCAGGAACGCGACGAACACGACCAGGCCGATCACGCCCTGCTCCGCGGCGACGGTCACCGGCTCGGTGTGGCTCTCGACGGCGATCCCGTCGCCGCCCCCGAAGCGGCGCTCGAACTGGTCGGCGAACGTGCCCGATCCGTAACCGCTCACCGGCCTGTCAGCGGCGATCTCGAGCCCACCGCTGACCAGGCCCGTGCGGCCCGTGGTCTCTGCCGTCAGTCCGCCGCCGCCGAGGCCGACGACGACGAGGCCGACGACGGCGAGCGTGGCGGCCGCGGCGACGACGGCGCGAGTCGCGCCCCAGCGGGCGAGACCCAGGGCCAGCAGCCCGACGAGCAGCGCGAGCATGCTCGTCTGCGAGTAGGTCAGGACCAGCGCCGCGAGCAGGACGACGAAGACGGCTCCGGCGCGGAGGACCTCTCGGCGCGCTCCCCATGCGACCACCGCGGCCATCGCGATCATCGTCACCGCCAGGTAGCGGCCCATGATGTTGGGGTCGAAGAACAGGGAGTTGACCCGGAAGTAGGGATGGGCCTCGTTGCCGTCGATCAGCTTCTGGTTCCAGAAGACCTCGCCCGTGGCGAGCTGGCCGAAGCCGACCAGGGAGACGACGAGGCCCTCGACGGCGAGGACGATCACCGTCGCCCGGAGCAGGCGGCGGTCCCACCGGGCCGCGGCGACGAAGATGAACAGCGCAGCGAACGGGAGGAAGAAGAAGCAGAGGTTCTCGACCGCGGTCGAGAGGTCGTCGGCGTAGGCGCCCTGGAGAGCGTAGAGCGCGATCGCGACCCCGAGCAGCGGCCCGATCGCCCCGATCAGGCCCGGCCGCCGCGCCCACGGCTCGGGCAGCACCCGCTCGGGACGCAGCCAGGCGGCGATCAAGCCGGCCGCGAGCACCGCGTAGAGCGGGAGCAGCAGATTGACCGTCGAGGAGCCGAGGTCGATCGGGATCCTGAACGGAAGCAGGGCGATCAGCGCGAGCGGCAAGAGCCGCGGCCGGCGAAGCAGGAGGACGACGCCGAGCGCGATGATCGCCGCGGCGACTGCGAGCGACGCGGACAGCAGCGCCGGGCTGTCACGGAGATCGAGGAACCGCTCGCTGTCCCAGTTGTCGGCGGCGATCAGGATCGGCGCGAGCAGCAGCGCCAAGGTCAGCGCAGCGAGCGCCCGGCGCCGGTTCGGGATCCACAGCGCAGCGGCGGCGGCGATCGCGGCGATGACGGTGCCGGCCCAGAGCGCCAACGAGTCCATCAGCCCCCCCGCCCCTCGACCGCGATCCGACCGGGTGGCTTGATGTCGCGACCCTCCTCGCCGAGGATCACGCGGATCCCGTAGTCGCCCGTGGGAACCGGCGCACCGTCGTCGCCGATGCCGTCCCAGCTGAAATCGTGCGGGCCGGCGGCGAGCGGGGCGCCGAGCAACAACGCCCGGACCTGGCGATCCTCGGTATCGGTGATCAGCACGTCGGCGCGGCCGTCGGCGAGCGTCGTGTTGAAGCTGATCTCGGCGCTCTCGCCGGGAGCTATCCGCTCGCTGAGCACCACCGTGTTGACGATGTCGTCACGTACCCGGAACGCCCGCGTGACCGTGAAGCCCGCGAGCGAGAGCAGCAGCAGGACCAGCAGCAGGACCGTTCCCAACCGGGCGCCGCCGAGGCCGGTTTCGGGCGGTCCACTCAAGCCCTGGCGTAGTCCTCTCCGGCGACGACGACGACGTCGGCCTCGGGCGCCGCCGCCTGCCTGGCCCGATCGATCCGCTGCACGACGTTGACGCCGAGCTCCCGGCGGAGCACCTCTGCCGCCCGTCTCTGCCCCTTGTCGTAGAAGACCACGGTCTGCCTCTCGGGGGCTGTCGTACCCGTCCTCACGTCCTCGAACCCCGCGGCGCTGAGCGAGTCGGCGACCTTGTCGGCCAGAGCGGTCTTTGACGATCCGTTCAGCACGACGAGGCTGACCGCGGTCCGGTCGAACCGTCCCGACGTATCGGGTTCGTTGTCGCCGATCGATCCGGTCAGCGAGACGACGAGCACCGCGCCCACCGCGAGCAGCAGGGCCAGGCCCGCCAGCACCAGCGGGTGCCGGGGCCCGCGGGCGATCAACCGCCGCCAGAAGGACGGGGACTCGATCGCGGCACGCTCGGCCGTGATCCGCTCGATCGCGGGCCGGTCCGCGGTCACGCGCTCTGCCGGCGACATCGGGCGGCCGGTCGTCGCCGTGGCTGCCCCGGTCGCGGCGGCCGCGTCCCCAGCGGCCTCGTCCGCACCCTCGCCACGGCCCGGCTCCAACCTCTGCCACTCGAGCAGCCGGTTCACCTCGCGCCTGTGGGTCAGGAACAGCGGCAGGACCAGCAGCAGCGCCAGGATCGCGACGATGCCGGCCGCGTCGCCCGCCTTGACCAGAAGGTCGGTGGGGATGCCACTGCCGGCGCCGAGCAGGATCGCGCCCGGCATCAGATCGCCGCGTCGTCCTGCCCGACGACGAGCGCGACATCGGCGCCACCAGCGAGCGCCTCGATCTCCGGGGTCATCTCGATCACGGTCAGCTCGCCGAGGGTCGGCGAGAGCGCCTCGGCCAGCTTCGCCGCGTCGGCCTCACCGGACCCCGACCACATGACGGTGCTGACCGTGAACGAGCCGGCGTTGTCGACGGCGCCGACCTCGAACCCGGCGTCCCTGACGTTCTGGCTGAAGCGATCCGCTATCCCCGGGACGCCGGCACCTCCCGGGGGCGCGGTGCCGTTGAGGACGGCAACCTCGGTTGTCGAGGACTTCTTCGACCCGCCGCCGCCCTGATCCTGCTTCGATCCCGAGCTGCCCTTCCGGTTGCTCGACGTTGCCGGGCCGGCGTCCTCGCCGACCAGCCCGAAGCCACTGGTCGCGATGCCGACGCCGAGCACGATCGCGGCGAGGCCGCCGAACAGCAGGCGGGGGTCGACCGGCAGGCGGCGGTCGATCTCGGCCCAGCGCTCGCGAAGGCCGGCGGCCATCAGGCTCAGCCTGCTCGGGCCCCGATCGACCGCGGCGATCTCCGCCTCGCTCGGCTCGTCCTCGGCAAGGGCAGGATCCTGACGCGCGGCGATCGCCGCGGCCCGCTCCGGGGCGCGCCCAGCCCAATCGCGCAGGCGCCGCAGATGCCGGGCCTGTTGGAAGGTCAGAAACACGAGCACGGCCAAGCCCGCAAACGCGAGGAAGCCGAGGAGCGCGCCAATCTCCTCGAAGGAAGTCATGATCAGCGCCGGATCTTAGTGCCAACGGGGACCGTCCCCGCGACAGATCAGCGCCGGGGAGCGGCCCTTCAGCGGCGCTCCGGCGCCCGGTCGAGGTCGAGCGTGGCAGGGGGTTGGCCGCTGACTATCTCGATCACCTGCTGGGCAAGATCCGTTTCGTCGCCGGACCCGATCAGCGCCGTCAGGCGGGAGAGCATCTCCTCGACGTCGTCGGAGTCGATCGGTTCCGACTTGACGGCGCGGTTGATCCGGGGTGCGACGGTCGGCTCCGAGTGCTCGCCCTCAGCGAGCAGCCGCTCGTGCAACTGCTCCCCCGGCCGGGGCGCCGTGAACTCGATCGCGATGTCGGTGTCCGGCTCGTATCCCGCGAGCCTGATCATGTTCCGCGCCAGATCGACGATCCGCACCGGCTCTCCCATCTCCAGCACGAAGACGTCGCCGTGGGCGTCGCCGAGATCCCCGGCGCGGATCACCAGCTGCACGGCCTCGGGGATCGTCATGAAGTATCGGGTCATCTCCGGGTGGGTCACCGTCACCGGCCCGCCCCGCTCGATCTGGCGCCGGAAGATCGGGACCACGCTGCCCGATGAGCCGAGCACGTTGCCGAAGCGGACCGCAACGAAGCGGGTCTCCGGATAGCGCTGGCCCGCCGAGGCGACAACCCACTCGGCCATCGCCTTCGAGGCGCCCATCACGGTCCGCGGGTCGACCGCCTTGTCGGTCGAGATCAAGACGAAGCGCTCAGTGCCCGCCACCGCCGCGGTCTCCGCCGTCACCCGGGTGGCGATCGCGTTGTTGCGGATCGCCTCGAGCGGATTCCCTTCCATCAGCGGGACGTGCTTGTAGGCGGCGGCATGGAAGACGACCTCGGGCTTGAACCGCTGCATCACCTCGAGCATGCGATCGGGCTCCTTGCAGTCGGCGAGAACCGACTCGACGCGGCTGAAGTGCCACTCGCTGACCATCTCACGGTCGACCTCGAACAGGTTGTCCTCGGCATGATCGACGAGCACCAACAGCCTCGGCCGGACGCGGGCGATCTGACGGGCGAGCTCGGATCCGATCGAGCCTCCCGCGCCGGTGATCAGCACGATCCGGTCGCGCAGATAGCCGCCGACCGCGTCGAGCTGCTCGACGACCGGCTCGCGGCCGAGCACATCCTCGACCTGCACTTCGCGCACCTGCCTGGTGAGTTGCACGCCGCCCCGCAGCAGCTCGAATACCGTCGGCAGGGTGCGGACCGCGATTTCCCGGCTCCGGCACGCGGAGACGACCTTGCCGCGCAGGGTTCCGGGCGCCGAGGGGATCGCGATGATCACCTCGTCGGGCTCGATCTCGTCGAGGATCCCGCCCATCTCGGCGGTCGTCCCGACGACCTTGAGCCCGGCGGCCGGGCGCGTCCCCTGCTTGCCGGGGTCGTCGTCGACGAAGCCGACGGGGTTGCCGAGGCTCGGGTTGAGCAGCAGCTCACGAACGACCATCTGACCGCCGGAGCCGGCGCCGACGACGAGGATGTCGGGAACGCCGCCCGACCGCAGGCGCCTCTGGGGCAGCTCCTCGCGCACGAAGCGGGCGATGCTGCGGCCCGCGACGAGCAGGCCGACCGTGAAGGCGAAATCGAGGATCAGCACCGAGCGCGGGATGTTGATCGAGAACGGCTGCGCGAGCGTGAAGACCGCGAGCATCAACGCCGAGGCGAGGGCCGCCGCACGGACGATCGCCCAGCTGTCCCCGACGTTGAAGTACCGCCACCACTTCTGGTGCAGCCCGACCGCGGAGAACAGCACCGCCTTGCCGAGCGCGACGAACACGATCGAGCCCCAGAGCATCTCCGAGTAGCGCTCCGGCATTCCGGTCAGGGTGTCGAAGAAGCGCAGCTGGAACGCCAGATAGAAGGCCAGGGCGGCCAGCGCAGCGTCCGCTGCGAGCTGAAGCGCTCGGTGGCGGATCACCGGCGCGCGCAGACGGTCCATGCGCACAGGGTAAAGTGCCGTCGGGCGCGGCGCAACGGTGGGACCCCGAGCGCAATCGTCGCACCGGCCGCTCATCCGCCAATGACTGACTTCATCGTTGATCCGATCGTCGACCTCGCGACGAGCTTCATCGACTCGGTGGGCCTGATCGGGGTCTTCCTCTTGATGCTGCTCGAAAGCGCCTGCATTCCCGTCCCGAGCGAGGCGATCATGCTGTTCGCGGGCTTCAACGTCTCCGAGGGCAACATGACCCTGTTCGGGATCGTCGCGGCCGGGGTGCTCGGGAACGTCGTCGGCTCCTGGATCGCCTATGCGGCCGGGTACTACGGTCGCCTCGAGCTGCTCGAGAAGAACCGCCTGATCCACATCAGCCCGAAGCATCTCGCTGTCGCGGATCGCTGGTTCGAGCGCTACGGCGACGCCACCGTCTTCTTCACCAGGATGCTGCCGATCGTCCGGACCTTCATCTCGCTCCCCGCGGGCGTGGCGCGGATGCCGTTCTGGCGCTTCACGGTCCTGACCCTCGCGGGCTGCATCCCGTGGGTCCTGATGCTCGGCCTGCTCGGACGCGAGGTTGGCGACAACTGGGAGCAGTGGCGCGACTACCTCCACTACCTCGACTATCCGATCGCGCTGGGCCTGCTCGGAGGCGGGATCTGGCTGCTCGTTCGCTGGCGCCGCGGAGATCGTGGCGGCGAACAGGCCGAGGCCGCGGAGATCGCCTAGTGCGAGACCGGGCCCCGGCCCGCGGCGGCCCGGCATTGAGCGCGGGGCAGGCGGCGATCCTCGGCGCGCTGCAGGGACCAACCGAGCTGCTGCCGGTCTCCAGCTCCGCGCATCTGCGACTGCTGCCGTGGCTCCGCGGCTGGGACCATGACGGGCTCGACCCCGAGCATCGCAAGGCCTTCGAGGTGGCGGTCCACGGCGGCGGCGCGGCGGCGCTGCTGATCGGACAGCGGAAGCTGATCGCCTCTGAGCTGCGCGAGCTCGACGCCCGGCGGCTGGCGGTGATCGCGCTCAGCTTCATCCCCCCCGCGGCCGCGGGACTGCTCTTCGAGCGCCAGATCGAGGGCCGGCTCGGGGGGCCCGGGGGCACCGCCGCCGGGCTCGCGATCGGGTCGGTCGCGATGCTCGTCGCCGACACCCGCCCTCAGCGGCGGGGTCACGGTGAGGCCCGGCCGGGTGACGGCCTGGCGCTCGGCTTCGCGCAGGCGGCGGCGCTCGCGCCGGGGATCTCTCGCAACGGAGCGACCCTGGCCGCGGCCCGCTGGCGCGGCTTCACCCGCGCGCAGGCGAACCTGCTGTCACGGACCGTCGCTCTACCGGTGATCGGCGGCGCCGCCCTGCTCAAGGGCGTACGGCTACGGAAGCGCGGGGTCGATCGGGGCCTGAGGCGCTCGCTGGCGATCGGCACCGCCGTCGCCTTCGCCTCGACGCTCGCCTCCCAGGGCCTGATCAAGCTCGTCGAGCGGGACCGGGCGCTGTGGCCTTACGCCGCCTATCGCCTCGGCCTGGCCGCGGTGGTCTTGCGCCGCCGATTGAGGTTGAATCAGGTCGATGAGTGAGGCGCCCGGGCAACGCGCGTACGAGTCTGCGGGCGTCAGCCAGGCGGCGGCCGACTCCGCGGTCGAGGCGCTGCGCGCCTCGCTGAGGCTGATCGACACCGGGAAGCCGTCCCGTGTGGTGCAGCTTCCAGGTCACTACGCGAGCGTGCTGCGAATCGACGAGCGGCTCGGGGTCGCGTTCGGGGCCGACGGAGTGGGAACGAAGATGGTGCTCGCCGAGCGGCTCGGGCGCTTCGAGACGATCGGGATCGACTGCGTGGCGATGAACGTCAACGACCTGATCTGCGTCGGCGCCGAGCCGATCGCGCTCGTCGACACGATCCTCTGCCGCGAGGCCGACCCGGAGGTGATCGGCGCGATCGGCGTCGGGCTCCGTCGCGGCGCCGAGCTCAGCGGAATCGAGATCCCCGGCGGTGAGATCGCCCAGGTGGGCGATGTCGTCAGCGGCTGGGAGCTCTCGGGGAGCTCGATCGGCCTGGTCGAGATCGACGCCGTGGTCAGCGGCGGGCGGATCGAGGCCGGCGACGTCCTGGTCGGGCTGCCCTCATCCGGTCTGCACTCGAACGGCTACACGCTCGCGCGCAAGGCCCTCGCGGCGATTCGCCTCGACGACGAGCGCCTCGGCCGCCCGCTCGGGGACGTCCTGCTCGAGCCGACGACGATCTACGTCGGCGCGATCCTCGAGCTGCTCGGCTCCTCCATGGATGTCCGCGGACTGGCCCACATCACCGGCGATGGACTCAACAACCTGCTCAGGCTCTCGCGGCGCGTCGGCTACGAGATCAGCGAACCACTGCCGGTGCCGCCGGTGTTCGACCTGATCGCCGACCAGGGTGAGGTCGAGAGCGACGAGATGTTCGAGGTCTTCAACATGGGGCTCGGATTCGTCGTTGTCGTCCCCGAGGTGGACGCCGAGGCGGCGGTCGGCCTGCTCGCCTCTCACCACCCGGGCAGCAGACGGATCGGGAAGGTCACCGCCGCGGCCGGCGAGGTGAGGCGGTCCTGAGCACCGTGGGCGTTAAGCGCGAACTGCTCCTCGGGAGCCGCCCGGCCGGGGGTGCCCGAGGCGGGCTCAGTAGAGCGTACGGATGCGGGCGGAGCCACGCTCGGAGAGGGTCAGGGCATGAATGAGAGCACCGGGCAACCGGCCCACCGGGCCCTGCCGATCGGCGAGGAGCTCTGGCGGCGGACCTTCATGGTCGCCCCGCTGGTGATCGTCGGGACGATCGAGGAGGACGGTGGCCACGACCTCGCCCCCAAGCACATGGCGATGCCGCTCGGCTGGGGGGAGCACTACTGCTTCGCCTGCAGCCCGCGCCACGCCACGCAGCGAAACGCCGAGCGGACCGGCGCCTTCACGGTCAGCTACCCGCGCCCGGAGCAGGTCGTCGCCTCGAGCCTGACCGCATCCCCACGCGATGCCGACGACTCGAAGCCGGCGCTTGCCGCACTGAGGACCATCCCCTCCTCCGTCGTGGACGGGGTGCTGGTCGACGGAGCCTATCTCTGGCTCGAGTGCGAGCTCGATCGCGTGCTCGACGGCTACGGGCAGAACTCGTTGATCATCGGCCGCATCGTCGCCGCCACCGCCGCGGCCGACGCCGTTCGGGGCGACGACATCGACGACGCCGAGCTGCTCGCGCGGACGCCGCTGCTCGCGTACCTGCCGCCGGGCAGGTTCGCGGAGATCGCCGAGACCAACTCGTTCCCGTTTCCGGCCGAGTTCCGGCGCTGAGCGTGGCCGACGATCCCGACCAACATGCGCCGCACCTCGCCGAGGACCCCGGCGCGCTGCTGACGCTGCTGCGCGGGCGCGAGGAGGAGATGGTCGCGCTGCTCTGCAGCCTGGCCGAGGCCGAGTCGCCTTCGAGGGAGCCGGCCGCGCAGGTGAAGATGCTCGAGCTCCTGACCCGCGAGTTCAACGCGCGCGGCTACGCCGCCGAGATCCTGCCCGGTCAGGACGTCGGGCCGCATCTGCTCTGCTATCCCGGCGACAGCCGCCCCGCCCCGGGCTTCCAGTTGATCCTCGGGCACCTGGACACGGTCTGGCCGCTCGGCACGCTCGAGCGCATGCCGATCGTCCGCCGCGGGGAGCGTCTGCATGGGCCCGGAGTCTTTGACATGAAGGGCGGCCTGGTGCAGGCCCTGTTCGCACTCGACGCACTCGAGGCGCTAGGGCTCGAGCCGGTGCGGCCGCCGGTGATCCTGATCTGCTCCGACGAGGAGATCGGCAGCCCCGACTCCCGCACCCACTCCATCCGCCTCGCGCACGAGGCGGCGCGGGCATTCGTCGTCGAGCCCTCGTTCGGTGACGGCGGCGCGCTGAAGACCGCCCGCAAGGGGGTCGGTCGCTTCGACCTGCGGATCCACGGGCAGGCGAGCCATGCCGGGATCGAGCCCGAGAAGGGAGTCAGCGCGATTCTCGAGCTCTCGCGCCAGGTCCAGCGTCTGTTCGAGCTCAACGACCGCGAGCGCGGCATCACCGTCAACGTCGGGACGATCGACGGGGGCCTCGGCGCCAACGTGATCGCCCCTGAGGCGGTCGCTCGGGTCGAGGCGCGGGTTCCAGAGGCCTCCGATGCCGAGCGGATCGAGCGCCAGATCCTTTCGCTCGAGGCCGTCGAGCCCGGCATCCGGATCGAGGTCAGCGGCGGCTTCGGGCGGCCGCCCCTAGAGCGCACTCCCAGGAATCGGAGACTCTGGGAGTCAGCGCGCGCGGCCGGTGCGCGGCTCGGCATCGACCTCGACGAGGCGGCCGTCGGCGGCGCCTCCGACGGCAACCTGGCCTCCGAGTACACGGCCGTTCTGGACGGCATGGGTGCGGTCGGCGACGGCGCTCACGCGCCGGAGGAGCATGTGATCGTCCCGCGGATGCCCGAGCGGGCGGCACTGCTGGCGGCGATGCTGCTCGAGCCGGTCGAGGGCGGGAACGGGGCGGGTTGAATGCCGGGGCCGTTTCTGACCAGCATCACGAGGATCGCGGGCTTTGGGGACCGCCGCCCGTCGTTCGAGCCGGTCACCCGGTCGAGCTGGGCGACCGGGGACTACGTGCTCGCGGAGGTGACCGGCGATGGGTCGGTCCCCTACTCGATCGAGAACCCGGTCGGCCGCGCCGTCGAGGTGATGCCCGGGGACCAGCTCGTCGGCGCCCTCGGCCGCAGGGCGGCGACGCTGCAGATAGTCGGGGACTGGACGGCGGTCGAGGATGACCTCGAGCTCGAGACCCTGAGCGCCGGCGGGGTCCTCGGACGCTGCACCTCGGCCGCGGTGCCGCGGCCGCCGATCGCCCGGTTGCGCTATCTCGGCCACGCGCACCGGGAGGGATCGAGGGTGACGATGCGAAGCTGCGTCCCGAGCGGGGCCGGTGAGCCACTGACGGCGCCGATCGTGCTGATCACCGGGACCTCGATGGAGGCGGGCAAGACCGTCGCCGGCAAGGCCGCGGTGCGCAGCCTCAGGCGGCTCGGCCTGCGCGTAGCCGCCGCGAAGCTGACCGGGGTCGGGAGGTTCCGCGACGTGCTCGCGCTCGGCGATGCCGGAGCGGACCCGATCTTCGATTTCACCGATGCCGGCGTTCCCTCCACCGCAGTCCCGGCTGCGGTCTACGCCGAGGCGCTCGAGGTGCTGCTCTCGTTGCTGGCGGAGGGAAAGCCCGACGTGGTCGTCGCCGAGGCCGGAGCCTCGCCGCTCGAGCCCTACAACGGGGACACCGCTATCGCCGCGCTCGGCGAGCGGGTCGCGTGCACCGTGCTCTGCGCCTCCGACCCCTATGCGGTGACCGGCGTCGTTCGCGCCTTCGACTACGAGCCCGATCTCGTCTCGGGACGCGCAACGAGCACCAGCGCCGCGATCGAGCTGGTCGGCAAGCTGACCGGCCTGCCGGCGCTGAACGCGCTCGACCCGGCATCCGGCCCGCAGTTCGACGAGCTGCTCGGTGCCAAGCTCTCCGCGTTCGCGCGCGGCGGCTAGGCCCGGTCCCAGATCACGCCGGTGAGAACCGGGGTGGCCTTCAGCTTCCAGTCGCGCGCCAGGGCCCAGAGCTCGGCCTCGACGACCGGGCGCGGGCGGCCGCTTATCTCCTCGACTTCGCGGGTCGCGCAGGCGCCGAACCGTTCGATCACGGCGATCGCATCCGCCGGCCCGGGATCGCTCGGATCGGCGCCGGCCGCGAGCGCCGCGTCCCGGTAGCGCTCGTAGGGCTGCCAGCCGTAGACACCGTGACGAACGCCGTCGGCGCCGATGAACCAGGCGCTCGGGAAGGCGACCCGCTCGTTGCCCTCCGTCAGCTTCACCTTTCCCTGCTCGCGGGCCTCTTCGGGCGCCGCGCGCACCTCCTCCAGATGCGCGCCGAATGCCTCGACGATCGCATGCGAGCGCAGATCGATCTCGAATCGCTCGAGATCGAGGTCGGCGGAGGCGGCCTCGGCGATCAGCGCCTCGGCGTGATCGAGCTTCTTGCGCTCGGTCATCCACGCCTCACGCAGGCGTCGCAGGTAGCGATAGCCGGCCTCCCAGCCCTGCTCGGAGGCCGCGATCACCGCCTGGCACGCCGGATAGCTCGAGGTGGGCTTGGCCCTGGTCCAGAGCCGCGGATCGATCGGCATGCCCGTCTCGCCGGCGACGTCGAGCCAGTGGGAGATCAGGTCCTGGTAGCAGTCGCCGCCAGAGCCGACGTTCCCCTCGGAGTCGCGGTATGAGGGCCCGTAGCTCCGCGCCAGGCCACCCATTACCCAGCTGAAGCGAAGCTGCTCACCGAACTCCCAGATCAGCCGTCGCAGCTTCGGCTCGCTCCCCCACGACCACGAGCAGGCCACGTCGCTGGCCCAACGCACCTCAACCACCTCAGCCGCCATCATGCCTCCTGTGTCGCACACGGTCGCCCGCAAACCTGCGCCCGCTGCCTATCCTCGGCAGGCGCAGCGTGCGCGAGGATCGAAAATACTCATGCCGATGCGAACCGGCAGTCCGCCCCGAGATCTGAAACCCGCCTGATGGCGATGATCGGCACACAGCTGTCGGGCCGCTACCGGCTCGAATCGAAGCTCGGCAGTGGCGGCATGTCGACCGTCTACCTGGCGGTCGACGAGACCCTTCACCGGCAGGTGGCGATCAAGGTCCTGCATCGGGAGATCTCCGATCAGCCCGACCAGCTCGAGCGCTTCCGCCGTGAGGCGCGGGCGGCCGCGTCGCTGTCCCATCCGAACCTGGTCGCCGTGATCGACGCCGGTGAGGACGAGGGCCATCCCTACATCGTCTTCGAGTACGTGCCCGGCGAGACGCTGAAGAAGCGGATCGACGCCGACGGCCGGCTCGGGCTCGACGAGGCGACCGCCTACGCGATCGAGATCGGCCGGGGCCTCGCCTGCGCTCACGGCGCCCGCCTGATCCATCGCGACGTCAAGCCCCAGAACGTCCTGATCGATGCCGAGGGCAGGGCGAAGATCACCGACTTCGGCATCGCCCGCTCACTCGAGGTCCACGGGCTGACGGCAACCGGCCGCGTGCTCGGGACGACCGACTACGTCTCCCCGGAGCAGGCGATGGGCAAGCCCGTGGACGCGCGCACCGACGTCTACTCGCTCGGGATCGTCCTCTACGAGATGCTCACCGGCGACGTCCCCTTTCACGCCGAGACGCAGGTCGGGGTGGCGATGAAGCACGTCAACGAGGCGGTGCCTGACGTGCAGCGCAAGCGGCCCGAGACCTCGGCGGCGCTCGCCGCAGCGCTCGAGCGGGCGGTGGCCAAGGATCCCGGGGACCGCTATCCCGGCATGAGCTCGTTCCTGGCCGAGCTCGAGGGGGCGCTCGAGGTCGAGGTCGCCCGCGCCGGGCGCTCCACCGGCGAGGCGACGACCGTGCTCGAATCGGTCCCCGGGCGCCGGCGGCGGCTGCTCAATCGCCGTAGCGTCTCCTGGGCCGGCGCCCTGCTCCTGACCGCCGCGGCGGCAACGGCGATCGGGCTCGCAGCCTTCACCGGCAGCGACGGGCCGTCGCGGGAGGCACCCGCCGGCGCTGCCGCGGAGGGGGAGCCGGTGCCGATCGTCGCCGCGGAGGACTTCGATCCCTCCCCCGGGGACGGGGAGGAGCGCTCCGACCTGCTCGGCAACCCGATCGACGGCAATCCGAGCGGCACCGCCTGGACGACCGAGACCTACGAGTCAGAGGACTTCGCCGGGATCAAGGACGGCGTCGGGCTCGTGCTCGAGGCCGAGGATGAGGTGGCGCCGACCGGGATCGCGATCACCTCTGCGGAGCCGGGCTGGACGGCGGAGATCTTCGGCTCGGGCAAGTCGCTGCCGCCGGCCGACCTCGCCGCCTGGGGAACGCCGCTCGCCGGGCCGATCACGATCGAGGACAGCGAGGAGACGATCGCCCTCGACTCGACCGGTGCCAACCGCCACTTCCTGATCTGGATCGTGGGGCTCGCGCCCGCCGCTGACGGCGACGGCGGCTTCCGGGTCGAGATCTCCGACGTGCGACTGCTCGCCTGAGCCGACGCGCAACTGGCAGGCCCCCGCCCCTCAGAAGGCGAACCGACGCTCGCGCCGGTAGCGCTCGAGCGCCAGCTGGACGAGCCGATCGCAGAGCTCCGCGTAGGGAATCCCGCTCGCCTCGAAGAGCTTGCCGTAGACGCTGGTCTCGGTGAACCCGGGGATCGTGTTGAGCTCGTTGACCAGCACCCGATCCTCGCCGGTGACGAAGAAGTCGCAGCGGGCCAGGCCGCTACAGCCAAAGGCGACGAACACCTCGGCAGCGAGACGGCGGACCTCGGCGGCCGCTCGTTCGCCGATCCGGGCCGGGATCACCAACTCCATCCCACCGGTGCCGTACTTCGCCTCGAAGTCGTACCAGTCGGCGTGGGCGACTATCTCCCCCGGGACGGATGTCTCCGGGCGCTCGTTGCCCAGTACCGAGCACTCGACCTCGCGACCGCCGGCGTCCGCCTCGACGATCACCCGTGGGTCGTAGCGGCCGGCCTCTGCGACGGCATCGTCGAGCTCGCCGGGGTCGGTGACCCTGCCGATGCCGACGCTCGATCCAAGCCGCGAGGGCTTGACCCAGACCGGCAGCCCGAAGCCCGCCACGCGCTCCCGCCAGCCGGGCTCGCCGGCCTCGCAGAAATCCACCTGCGGGGTTCCGCGCTCGGCCAGCAGCCGCTTGCAGGTCAGCTTGTCGATCGTGGTCGCGGCGGCGAGCACGCCGGGCCCGGCGTAGGGTATGTCGAGGCACTCGAGCATCCCCTGGACGGTGCCGTCCTCGCCGAACGGCCCGTGCAGCACCGGGAAGGCCACGTCGCAGTCGAGCAGGCCGCCGGCCGGCTTGACCACCAGCTCGCTGCCGTCGGTGATCCAGCGGCCGTCGCGCTCGATCGTCACCTCGACGACCTCGTGACCCGCCTCGCGGAGCCCGGCGGAGACCGACGCGCCCGACCGCAGCGAGACGTCATGCTCGCTCGAGCGCCCGCCCCGAATCACCGCGACCCTCATGGCACGTACTCGCCGACGACCAGCACCACCGGGTCGCCAGGGCTCAGCCGGCTGCCGGCCGGCGGCGACTGGCTGATCACGATGCCGTCATCGGACTCGTCGTCCACGGTGTCGAATCGTACGACCGCGTCGAGATCCAGCTTCGCCAGCTGGCGCTCGGCGAAGCCCTGCTTGAACCCGACGTAGTCGTCGAGCACGATCGAGCCGGCGCCGTTCGAGTAGATGATCGTCACCGTGGAGCCGGCAGGTCGCGTCTCACCGGCCGCGGGGAGCTGGCGGACCACCTCGTCCTCGGGGGCGTCGGAGTTTTGGGAGTCCTGGTCGACGACGAAGCCCGCATCCTCGAGCACCGACTTGGCCGCGAACCGGTCGAGGCCGATGACGCTCGGGATCGACACCGCTTCGGTCCCTCGCGAGACCACCAGGGTCACGGTCTGGCCGGGGACGAGCAGAGTGCCGGCCGCCGGGCTGGTCTCGATCACCCGTCCCGCCGCGACGGTCTCGTCGAAGGCCTCCTCGACCGCAACCTCGAAGCCGGCGTTTCTGATCCGCTTCTGCGCCTTGGCGCGGGCCTTGCCGACGACGTCGGGGACCTTGACCGGCGCCGGACCGAGCGAGACCGAGAGCGTCACCGTCGAGCCCTCCTCCGCCGTCTCGCCGCCGCGGGGGTCCTGCTCGATCACGGTGCCCTCCGGCTGCGCGTTCGCGACCCGGTCGGTGTCGACCTCGAAGCCCGCGGCCTGGAGCCGCAGCGTCGCGGTGGTCTCGGTCTCGCCGGTCACTCCCGGCACCCGGACCTCGTCGCTGCTGAAGACGAAGAGCCAGAGCAGCGCCGCGGCCGCCAGCAGCGCGGCGATCCCGGCGATCCACCACCACTTGCGGCTGCCGCGCTCGTCGTCCGCCGGCGGCAGCGCCGCGTAGCGCTCCGTGTGGCCCGCCACCTGCGGGTTGGCCTCGGCGGCATCGAGTGCAGCGATCATCTCGGCCGCCGACTGATACCTGTTCGCGGGGTCCTTGGCGAGCGCTTTGAGCACCACCGAGTCGAGCGCGGGGGGCACCGCCGGGTTGATGCTGCTCGGAGCCGGGGGCGCCTCCGAGACCTGCATCATCGCGATCGCGACCGGGCTGTCCGCGTCGAACGGGACGCGCCCGGTGAGCATCTCGAACAGAATCACACCGACCGAGTAGACGTCGGAGGCCGCGGTCACGTCGCGCCCCTGGGCCTGCTCGGGGCTGAGGTACTGCGCGGTCCCCATCACCGACCCCGTCCTCGTGATCTCCGAGCCGCCCGCGCGGGCGATGCCGAAGTCGGTGACGCGGACCCGGCCGCTGCGGTCGATCAGCACGTTGAGCGGCTTCAGGTCGCGATGGACGATGCCGCGATCGTGCGCGAACTCCGCCGCGCCCAGCACCTGGCGGGCAACCTCGACCGACTCGTCGATGCTGAGCCCGCGCTGGATCAACTCCTTCAGCGAGGAGCCGTCGACGAACTCCATTGCGATGTAGTAGGTGTCCTCGACCTCGCCGCGGTCGAAGACCGCGACCACGTTCGGGTGCTGGAGCTTCGCCGCCGCCGAGGCCTCGCGCCGGAAGCGCTCGACGAACTCAGCGTCGCGGGCGAAGTTCTCGTGCAGGACCTTGAGCGCCACCTCGCGACCCAGCCCCGCGTCCTCGGCCCGCCAGACGTCGGCCATCCCGCCGGAGCCGAGCCGGTGGACGAGCGTGTAGCGCCCGTCGAGCACCTGTCCCTCCTGCAGCCTCACCCGGCGAGCAGATCCTCTGCCACGGCGGTCGCGATCGGACCCGCCACCTCACCGCCGAAGCAACCCTGACAGCTCTCGATCGTCGCGACCACCGCGATCTCGGGATCATCCGCCGGGGCGAACATCAGAAACCACGGCTGGTTCAGGCCCTCGTTGTTGCGCTCGGCCGTGCCCGTCTTACCCGCGAACGGCGCGCTGCCGACGCTGAGGCCCGCAGCGGTGCCCTCCTCGGTCACGTTGACCATCATCTCGGTCAGCTCGGCCGCGGTCTCGGGGCTGACCGCCTGACGGATCTCGTCCGGCTCGAGCTGATCGGTGACCCGGCCGTCCCGGTCGGTGACCTCTTGCAAGAAGGTCGGCCGGATCAGCTTGCCCTCGTTGCCGATCGTCGCGGCCACCATCGCCATCTGCAGCGGCGTCGCCAGCATCTGGCCCTCCGCGCCGCCCTGCCCGATCGCAACGCGGCCGACGTCGAAGCCGCTCGTGACCAGCCGGCTGCCCCTGGTCGGCCCCGAGGCCCGGATCTGCTCCTCGGGGTAGTCGATCTCCGGCCGCTCGTAGAAGCCGAAGCGCTCCATGTAGTCGACCATGGTGTCGGTGCCGAGCTGCTCGCCGACGTTCGCCCAGGCAGTGTTGACGGAGTTGGTCAGCGCGTCGGTGAGCGTGATCGTCCCGAAGCTCTGATTGCCGAAGTTCTCGAGCGGCACGCCCGAGACCTCCTGCGGTGAGCTGCCGTCGACGGTGCTGTCGGGGGTGAACTCGCCCGAGTCGAGCGCCGCTGCGGCGGTCACCACCTTCATCGTCGAGCCGGGCGGGTAGGGGTTCTGCGTGGCGCGGTTGATCAGCACCGGCGGCGTCCCGGGTGGCGGGTCGTTGAGCTCCGCGATCTGCTCCGGGACCAGGTTCGGGTCATAGCCCGGAGTGCTCGCCATCACTCTGATCGCCCCGGTCTTCACCTCGATCGCGACCACCGCACCGGGGCTGGACTGGCGGCTGAGCAGATCGGTGGCCAGCCGCTGGACGCCGGCATCGACCGTGATCGTCAGGTCGCTCCCCTGCATGGTCGAGCCGCTGAGCTGCTCGAGGATCGTCGCGAACTCGTTCTCCTTGCCGACCAGCAGGTCGTTCTCGGACTTCTCGATCCCGGTGCGGCCCTCGTCGACGTAGTCGTAGCCGACCGGGTGGCCGAACAACTCCCCGGCCGGGTAGGAGCGCACGAAGCGCTTCCTCTCGCCGCTCCCGACGGGCTCGGAGACCGCCAACAGCTCGCCGTCGGCGCTGCGGATCTCGCCGCGCTTGATCTTCTGCTGCTCGAGCAGCGGCCGCTTGTTCTCGGTCCTCGCCTCGAGCTCCTCGGCGTCGAACACCGCCCAGTTCGAGGTGAACAGCACCAGCAGGCCGAAGAGCAGCAGCAGGAAGGCGTAGAGCCGGGTGATCGGCGCGTTCATCCCGACACCGCCTGCTCGGGACGGCGGGCACGGTCGGAGACCAGCAACAGCAGCGCCAGCAGAACCATGTTCGCGACCACCGAGCTGCCGCCATAGGAGACGAACGGAAGCGTGACGCCGGTCAGCGGGATCACCCTGGTGACGCCGCCGATGATCACGAACGCCTGCAGCGCGAAGACCGCGGTCAGGCCGGCCGCCAGCAGCTTCGAGAACCCGTCCTGGGCGAGGGCCGCGATCTTGAAGCCGCGGGCGGCGATCAGGACGTAGGTGACGATCACGGCGGCGCCTCCGAAGAGGCCGAGCTCATCGACGATCAGGGCGTAGATCAGGTCCGTCTGCACCTCGGGAATCAGCGGTACGCCGTTCGGCTGGATCAACAGCGACTCCGCGATGCCCCGGCCGAACAGGCCCCCATCGGCCTGGGCGAACATCGACTGCAGGACCTGGAAGCCGGCGCCGTCCGGGTCCTGGTAGGGATCGAGCCAGATGTCGACGCGATCCTGGACGTGGCCGACGGTCGACGCGAAGAACCATGCTCCCGCCAGGAACATCGCGAAGCCGATGACCACGAACGAGACGCGATTGGTGGCGACGTAGATCAGCGCCAGGAACGCACCGAAGAACATCAGCGAGCTGCCGAGGTCGCGGATGAAGACCAGCATCAGCATCGCGGCGCCCCAGACGACCAGGAGCGGCCCGAGATGCTTGAGCGGCGGCAGGGTGACACCGGCGACTCGCCGAGCGCCGACGACCAGAACCTCGCGGCGGTCGCGGAGGTAGCTGGCGAGGAAGATGACGACGCCGATCTTCGCGAACTCCGCCGGCTGGAAGGCGAGGGGACCGATGTCCACACCGAGGTACGCGCCGTTGACCTGCGAGCCGATCAGCGGCATGCGCGGCATCAGCAGCAACCCGAGGCTGACCAGGGCGATCACGTACCGGTAGCGCTCGAGCACGTGGTAGTCGCGCAAGAGGACGATCGTCGCGATGAACAGGATCAGGCCGAGGACGAACCAGTTGGCCTGGTCGCGGGCGAGGCTCTCGTCGATCCGGTAGATCATCACCAGGCCGATCGCGGCGAGCAGCGCCACCAGCGGAAACAGGTAGGGGTCGGCATTCGGGAGGCGGACCCGGATCACCATGTGCGTGACGACGCAGATCGCCAGGAAGTAGCCGCCGAAGATCAGGCTCAGGTCGTTCACCTCGCTGCCCCTGACGGTGAGCACCGCGGTGAATCCCGCGGTAAGCAGGAGGGCTACCGGGATCAGGCCGATCAGCTCCCGGTTGCGGGCGCTCACCCGCCACCCCCACCGGACCCGGACTCCCCGCCCGGCTTGCCGCCGTTGGAGCCCTTCTTGCCTCCGTTGCGGGCGTTCCCCTTGCCCCGGTCGGCGGCGGCCTGCTCGCGCCGGGCGGCAGCCGCCTGCTCTGCGTCCCGCTGCAGGTCCTCGATCAGCGATACCGCGTCGTCGCGCGAGCGGAGCTCGTGGTTGGTCGCGGTGTCGCGACGATCCTCGGGCAGCGCGCTGACGGTGACCGGCGCCGTGTACACGGGGCTGTACAGGTCGATGCCGAACGGCAGCTCGTAGGGCAGCCCGCGGTAGAGGGTGACCCGCCCGACATCGTCGGCACCGAGGAACCAGACCTGGCGCGCGCCGTAGTAGGCGGCCGAGCCGAGCGCCGCGACGATCAACGCGACGAGCGCCAGCCGCAACAGGCGGGAGCGCCAGCGGCCGCGGGCCGGCGGCTCGGGCCGGCGCCGCGGAACGCCGACGTCCGGGGCGGCCGCGCCGACGGCGTCGGCGGTCAGGCCGGCCCGCTCGGCGGCGGCTCCGACCAGGGTCACACCCTCCGCCTGCTCCTCCCCGGCCGCCTCGGTGTCCTCGAGCCGGAAGAGCACGACGGTGATGTTGTCGCGGCCCCCGTGGTCGTTGGCAGCCCGCACGAGGCTCCGCGCCGCCTGATCGAGATCGGCCGAGCCGGCCAGGATCGAGGCCAGCTGATCGTCTGAGACCATCGTCGTCAGGCCGTCGCTGCAGAGGACGTAGACGTCGTCGGGGCGTCCGCGAACGGTCATCGTGTCGACGGCGACATCCGGCTCCGGCCCGAGCGCGCGGGTGATCACCGAACGCTGCGGGTGGTCCGCGGCCTGGTCGCGGGTCAGCTTGCCCTGCCGTCGCAGCTCCTCGACCAGCGAGTGATCGTTCGTCAGTTGACTCAACTCGCCGTCTCGGTAAAGGTAGGCCCGCGAGTCCCCGACGTGGCCGAAGCTCACCTCGTCGCCGGCGACGATCGCCGCGGTCAAGGTGGTTCCCATCCCCGACCGCGAGGCGTCACCCTGCGCGTGATCGAAGATCAGCTTGTTCGCCTCCTCAACGGTCCCCCGCAGGTAGGCCTCGGGCCCGACGTCGCCGCTCGGCTCCGGCTCGAAGGCCTCCACCGCCAGCCGCGACGCGACCTCGCCCGCCTGCGCTCCCCCCATCCCGTCGGCGACCGCGAACACGGGCGCCCGTGAGAAGAACGAGTCCTCGTTGGCGTTTCGCTGCCGTCCGGTGTCGGTTCGATGTACGGCCTCAGCTACTCGCAGCATCGTGCGAACCTAACCGCCACCGGCGTCGGGAATCGAGAGCTCGAAGCGGAACGTAGTGTCCCCGATCGCGATCTCGTCGAGATCCTTGAGCCTCGCCTCGCCCTCGAGGCGGGCGCCGTTCAGGAAGGTGCCGTTGGTCGAGCCCATGTCCTCGAGCAGATAGGTGTTCCCGCGGCTGTACACGCGGCAGTGGACCCCTGATGCGAATCGGTCCTCGATCCGCAGGTCGGCGTCCGCGCCGCGACCGATCGTAACCCCGCCGAACAGGTCGACCCGCTCGCCGACCTCCAGTCCGGCGCCGCTCAGCGCGACCAGCCAGGCGTCCGTGGCGGCGACGCGCCCGCCCCGCACCGCGTGCATCCCCGTTCCGTCCTGGATCGGGGCGGACGCCCCGCCGGCCCGCAGATCCTTGAGCGCGCTGCGGGCGACGGCGAACAGGAACAGGTAGAGGACCGCGAGAAACCCGAACTTGAGGGCTACCGCGAGCGGATCACCTTCCATCGCGTTCGTCGCCCCGTGAGTCGGCGGAACGGCTCACTGCTCGATGTCGAAGGTGAAGCGGGTTGTGCCGAGGACCACCTCGTCGCCGGGCGCCAGCCGAGCCGACTCGACGCGGCGGTCGTTGAGCTTGACGCCGTTGGTCGAGCCTAGATCCGCGATCGACCAGTCGCCGGTGGCGGCGCGGCGCAGCTCGGCATGGCGCCGGGAGATGTTGCGGTCGTCGAGGACGCAGTCGCACTCCCGCGAGCGGCCGATCACCGCGACCGGCCCCTCGAGCACGTAGCGGCGGTCGCCGAGCGAGACGATCGCTCGCGTCTCAGCCGGGGGGGCGGCCTTCGCGCGCTTCGGCTTCGTCTCCTTCGGCGGCGCGGTGTAGACCATCGTGTGGCCCGGCTGACCCTGCTCGGCGCTCTCCCCCTTGCGGGCCGGTGGCTTGACGAGGCGCGGTTGGATCCCGAACTCCCCGAGACGCAGGCGGTCGTCGGTCTCGATCAGGACCTCAGGCCGGGTCAGCAACGCGTAGTCCTGGCGACGGGCGTGCTCGAGCAGATAGGCCGAGAGCTCCTGCGCCAGCGACCGCTCGTAGCCCTCGAGCCGTTCGTGGTCCTCGGTTGAGAGCCAGACCGTGTACTGGTTCGGCGCATAGACCTGCGAGACCGACGCGGTCCGGTGGGAGTCCATCTCCTTCGCAAGCTTGCGGGCGATCTCGACGGGCTGGACCTGCGAGCTGAAGGCGCGGCTGAAGACCCCCTCGACGAGGCCCTCGATCCTTGCTTCGAGATTGCGCAGAACGCTCATGACTTGGTGCTCTCGTTCCCGTAGGAGGTCGCGCTCCCGCTGCAGAGCGGGAGTTGGCGAGTCCCGGGAATGCTACGGCAACCCGGCCCGGGATCCGGCGCCGTGAAGGGCCGCAGTGACGTGACGGGAGGCCGCTCGAGTCGCCCTCGATGGGGCGTCGGCGAGCGGCCCGTGGGCGGGGTTCAACGGCGGGCGGCGGGCCCGCTCGGGGGCGGACTCGCGGCTCGGGCGGCGGAGATGGTCAATCCAGGCGCCGAGCCGGGACTGCTTCGGGCCCAGGGCACGCAAGCCGAGCTCAGGGCGGCCGGCGCGGTCCCAGACGAGGACGCCGAGCGCTGCGATCAGCGCCGGCGTCAGCAGCAGCGAGGGGGCTGCGGCGCCGCCGACTGCACCGAGCGCGGCCACGAGGCCGGCGGCCCAGACCATCCCGAGAACCGCGAGCGCCGCCGGGCCCGCGACCTCGATGACCAGACCCAAGAGGATCGCGGCGCCGACCCAGATCAGCCCCACAGAGATCGCCTCAGCGCTGAGCAGCGGAGCGAACAGGCCTTCGACCGCCTGCGGTCCCGAGCCGGCCCAGGCGCCCGCGTCGGTATCGGTGACGCCGAGACCGCGGCCGATCGCGGCGCCGGCGATCACGGTCCAGCCCCAGCCCAGGGCGGCGAGCGCCGCTCGGGCGGCGGGTCGCGGATGGCCTGCGGCGTAGACGAGAAACGCAGGAGCGACACCCAGCAGGCCTGCCAACGGCGCCGCGGCAGGGGCAATCCACTCGCTCGGGCGCGACAGCAGCAAGGCGGCCGGCGCGAACAGGGCGGCGGCCGCGAGCGCGAGCCCGGGGCGGCCGGCGAGCAGACCGAGCGCGGCGATGCTGCCGGCGGCGAGCAGCACCGCGAACGGCCTGGCGGGAATCGCCTCGGGCAGCGGCGTCAGCTGCGGGGGCTCGATCGGCTCGGGGACGGCGCGGTCGGGATGCAGCGACCCGGCGAGCGACTCGAGCGCGAGCTGCAGGGCGGCGATCGACGGGCGGGCCGCGGGATCGGGGTCGAGGGCGGCGTCGATTGCCGCATGCAAGGCGGGGGGCAGCTCGGGCCTCGCTTCGGCAAGCGAGGGCAGCACGGTGCCGATTCGCCGGGCCGTCGCCGCCGGTGTCGGGCCGGCGACCGGGTTCTCTCCTGCCCAGAGCTCGTACAGGGTCAGCGCCAGCGAGTAGACGTCGGCCTCGGGGCCGGCGCTCTCGCCCCTGGCCTGCTCGGGCGCCATGTAGGCGAGCGTACCGACGACCTGCCCGGTCGCCGTCAAGGTGGGCTCGTCGGTCACCGCTGCGATTCCGAAGTCGGCGAGCATCGCGCGCTCGCCACCTCTGCGCACGCGACGCCCGCGGCGCTCACGGATCAGGACGTTGTCGGGCTTCAGGTCACGGTGGATGACTCCCTGCGAGTGCGCGTGAGCGAGCGCGGCGCAGAGCTCGGACCCGATCTCGGCCAGGTCGCGGTCGGAGAGCCGTCCGTCCGCCGCGAACTGGCGCAGGTTCGGTCCGCGGACGAGCTCGCTGACGAGATAGGCCACGCCGTGCTCATTGCCGAGCTCGTAGAGGGTGACGATGCCTGGATGGTTGAGGCGGGCCGCTGCGTGGGCCTCGCGCAGCACGCGCCCGGCGGCGGGCCCGTCGACCGACTTCACGGCCACATCCCGGCAGAGACGCTCGTCCCAGGCCCGATGAACGGTGCCGTAGCCGCCGCGGCCGATCCGCTCGCCGACGGTGAACCGCCCCAGAAGTAGCTCGCCCTCGACCACGGGACCGGGTTCGGCGCGGGGCGGCGCGCTCCTGCCGGGGCCGGAAAAGCAAGGCGCCGTGCGCACCCGGCTGCTTTTCCGGTGAGGCAGGGGTCATACTGACGATGACGAAAGGCCCCGGAGAGCAGCCTTGGACTTCTTCGACGAAGACGACCCAGCAGAGAACCCCGAGCCGACGCGGGAGGCAAGGCGCGGCCGGCACGATGCACCCGGCCGAGTCGCAGGCGCCCCCTCCGGCCAGCAGATCATGACCCGGCGTCTGATCCTGGCGGGCGTCTCGATCGTCGTGCTGATCCTCCTGTTCCTCGCCTTCAAGGGCTGCCTCGACGCCCGCAAGGAACGTGCGTTCAAGAACTACAACAGCGATCTCAGCGCCCTGACCGCTGAGACCAAGCAGCTCAGCGACGGCTTCTTCGCCGCGCTCAGCGGCGACTCCCAGAATGGCGACGTCAGCCTCACCCAGCAGGTGAACGGCGACCGCGGCACCGCTCAGGGGTTGCTCGACCGGGCCAAGGGCCTCGATGCGCCCGACGAGGTCTCGGGTGCCCAGGCGGAGGTCGTGCTCGCATACCAGCTGCGCTATGACGCGCTCGAGGAGATCTCGAAGCAGCTGCCGACCGCGCTCGGCACCGCGGGGTCGAAGAAGGCAACCAAGGCGATTGCCGAGCAGATGAAGGTGTTCGTCGCCAGCGACGTGCTCTACGGGCGCGCCCGGCAACAGATCGAGGCGACGCTCGCCGACGAGGAGATCGTCGTCGACGGCGGCGTGCCCGAAAGCGTATTCCTGCCGACCGGCAACAACGACCCGGACTACCTCAACGCCGACGAGATCGCATCGCTGCTCTCGGGGGCCAGCACGGGCACCGGCACGGGTGGCAGCACCGCCTCCGACTGCGACCCTGGTGACGGCCTCACCCACGGCCTCGGCCTCGTCTCGACCACCGCTCAGCCGAGCGGCGTCGTCCTGCAGCCCGGGGCCAGCGCATCGGTGCCCGCCGACGGGATCGAGTTCGAGGTCTCGGTTCAGAATCAGGGCGAGGCGCCTGAGAGCGACATCAAGGTGACGCTGTCCGGCGACTTCTCGGGCACCCAGAGGATCGGCTCGATCGAGGCGGGGGCGACGCAGTCGGTGACGATCGTCCCGAAGCCAACGCCGAGCGCCGGCGAGTCGGCGGAGCTGACCGTGACGGTGGACACGGTCTGCGGCGAGCAGGTTGCGGAGAACAACGTCTCCGAACCTGCCTACCAGATCACCTTCGGCTAGCGTGGCCGGAGCCAAGAGCCGCCGGGGGGTCGCCTCCGGTCACCCGGCAGCCTCCCTATTCTGAGCGCTCTTGGAGGACCTGAGCTCGACAGCGGGAATCGTCGCCGTTGCCGCTGCCGGCATCGCGCTGCTCGCGCTGCTCGCAAGCGCGGCGCTCGCGTTGCGGTTGCGACGGCTGCGGCGCGAACAGCGCGCCGTGCTCGGCGACTCCGGCGCCGAGGACCTCGTCTCACACGGGGTCGAGACGCGACGGCGGGTCGACGAAGTCGGCACCAAGCTCGAGCAGGCCGCCGAGCTGCTCTCCGGGCGGATGGCGGCGGCGGAGGAGCGGCTCGAGGGCTCGGTCTCCGGGAGCGCCGTGGTCCGCTACGACGCCTTCAACGAGACCAGCGGCAGGCAGTCAAGCTCGATCGCGCTGCTCGACGAGCGCGGCAACGGGGTCGTCGTCTCCGCGATCCTCCAGCGCGAGCAGGCCCGGGTCTACGCGAAGCCGATAACCGCCGGGCGATCGGAGCTCGAGCTCTCGCCGGAGGAGATCGAGGCGCTGAGGCTCGCCGAGGAGCGCGCCGGCCGGTGAAGGTCAGCTACCTCGGCCCGACCGGGACCTACAACGAGGAGGCGCTGCTCGCCTCCCTCGGCCGTCGCGAGGGGGTCGATCTCGCGCCTCAGGCGACGATCTTCGACGCGGTCAACGCCGTCGAGAGCGGCGACGTCGGCCGCGGGTTCGTCCCGTTCGAGAACTCGATCGAGGGCTCGGTGCGCTCAACCCTCGACGCGATCGCGTTCGACACCTCGCACGTACAGATCGTCGGCGAGTACGACCACCCGATCCGCCACAACCTGATCGCGGCGCGTGAGCTGGAGCTCGGCGAGATCGACGTTGTGCTCTCCCACCCCCAGGCCAACGCTCAATGCGCCCGCTTCATCCGCGAGCAGCTGCCGGGCGCAGAGGTGCGCTCGAGCGCCAGCACCAGCGACGCCGTGCGGCGGGTCGCGGGCTCGGCCGAACCCTGGGCGGCGCTCGGCTCGGCGACCGCGGCGACGGCCTACGACTGTGTGATCCTCCGCGGCGGGGTCGAGGACGTCGCCGACAACGTCACCCGCTTCGTCTGGCTCGCCGGCGGCGAGCTCGCGGTTGCACCCGGCGCCGAGGGGCCCTGGCGGACGACACTCGTCTTCTCCGAGCCCGGAGACGACCGGCCCGGGGCGCTCGTCGATGCCCTGATGGAGTTCTCGAATCGCGGCGTCAACCTGACCCGGATCGAGTCGCGGCCGCTGCGGCGCGGGCTCGGTCGGTACCTGTTCTTCATCGACATCGCCGGCGACGTCTCGGAGGGCATCGCGGCCGAGGCCGTCGCCGCGCTGCGGCGCAAGGCCGGCACGGTCCGGATCCTGGGCAGCTATCCGCTCGGCGGTCCGCCGCCGCTGTAGGTGGTCGACGGATCGGAGGCGCCCGGGTCGGCTTCGATGCGGGCCGCCGGTGCGCCTCGTGGATAGAATCGCCGCGCGATGGACACTCTTGCCAGTCCGGCCCAGGGGGCGCGGGGGTGGGGACGCCCGCCGAACGGTGCCGAGGCCGACTCGCGGGCCGCCGTACGCTCGATCGGCGGCAGAGTCCTGGTGCTCAACGCGAGCTACGAGCCGATCAACGTCTGCACCGTGCGGCGGGCGGCGGTGCTGCTGCTCAAGGGGCGGGCCGAGCTCGTCGAGCGCAGCGACGAGTGCCTGCGCAGCGAGCGGATCGCTCTCGATCGGCCGCTCGTGGTCCGGCTCGTGACCTATGTGCGGATCCCGCGCGACATCCATCGCCGGAAGATCACGCGGAAGGCCGTGCTTGCGCGGGACTCGTGGACCTGCCAGTACTGCGGCTCACAGCGCTCCGGGCTCACCGTCGACCATGTGATCCCACGGAGCCGCGGAGGCAAGTCCGTCTGGGAGAACATCGTCGCGGCCTGCGGCCCCTGCAACCGCCGCAAGGGCAACCGCCTGCCGATCGAGATCCAGATGCACCCGAGCTCCTCGCCGAGGGCCCCGGGACCGAGCATCTTCATCCGCGTGGCGGCGCCGAGGGTTCCGGAGTCCTGGGAGCCCTACCTCGGCCTCGCCGCCTGAGCGCCCGCCGCTGCGGCCCTCAGGGCCGGTGCGTGCGGTATCGGCGGGCGGGCGCGACGTCGGCGGTCTTGCCCTTCGACGTGATCGCAACCCAGCCGTAACGCCTGAGCCCGAACTCCGCCGGATCGAAGACGTAGACCCAGCGGCGTCCGCGCGAGCTCAGCTCGGCATCGGCGACGACCTTCGGGTCGCCCTTGGCGCGGACCTTGAACACCGCTGCTCCAAAGACCAGGAACTCCGGGTCAGAGCGCCTGCCGCCGCGTACGTTGAGGCCGATCAGCGGCCTCTCCCTGCCGCGCTCCGGCGTGACCGCCCGCCTCATCGTAACCGTGTGCTCGAGCAGCCCCCCGCGATGGCCGGCGGTGGCGCGGAGGATGTCGAGTCGCGGGTGTCCCTTCAGCTGCTTGGTCTCCGCACGAGCGTCGCGGACGACCTGTTCGCCGGCGGTGGCGACGGGGGCGAGGGTCGCCAGGGCGACGAGTAGGGCAGCGACGAGCGTCGGGGGGAGGTGATTGCGCATTGGGGTCTGGAACACGATCGGGCCCCCAAAGTATCGAGGTCTCGCGGCGGCGGACGGATGGTCGGTCCGCCGGAAGAGCGGCGAGGCCGCCACCCGAAATGGGCGGCGGCCTCGCTCAGGTGCGGTTCGGAAACGGGTTCGGCGCCTATCGACGATCGGGCGGGACTGTCCCGATCACGCCGGCCCGTCGGTGCCCGGGTGGTATTCGCCGGGCGGCCCGCGCCGCCTAGCGGCCCGTCACCTCCGGTGTCCCAGAGAACATTGAACTCAAGTTAGGACCACCTCCTTTCTCCGGTCGCTCGATTCAAGCAGACCGGTCAGTCGGCGTCCACTCCGCTCAATCCTCGCCGGCCGCAACCCCATCGCCGTCGCCCGAGACGAGCCCGTCGGGGAGATCCTCGTCGGCCTCCGCCGCCGAGTCTTCGACGACCAGCGCCACGGCACTGACCAGATCGTCCTCCTTGATGTTCATCACCCGCACGCCCTGGGTCGCGCGACCCATCTGCGAGATGCCCTTGACCGACGTGCGCTGCACCATCCCGTTCTGGCTGATGAACAGGAGCTGCTCGTGCTCGCGGACGATCAGGGCGCCTGCGAGCCCGCCCTTCTTCTCGGTCAGCTTCGCTGTCAGCACCCCCTTCGTGCCGCGACCCTTGACCGGGTACTCGGAGATCGCGGTGCGCTTGCCGTAGCCGTTTGCGGTGACTACGAACAGCTCCGTGTCCTCACGGGCGACGTCCATCGCCAAGACGCGGTTCGGCTCGCCGCCGACCTTGGCGGCGACGTTCATCCCCTTGACGCCCGAGGTGTCGCGGCCCATCGGGCGGACGGCCTGCTCGCTGAATCGCGATGCATGGCCGGACTTCGAGACGAGCAGGAGATCATCCTCGCCGCTGGTCAGCCGCACCTGGACCAGCTCGTCGTCGTCGCGGACCTTGATCGCGATGATCCCGTCGGCTCGGATCGGGGTGTTGTACTTGGTGAACTCGGTCTTCTTGACCAGGCCCTTGGCCGTCGCGAAGGCCAGGTACTTGCCCTCGCTGAAGTCCCGGGTCGGGATCACGGCCATCACTCTCTCGCCCTCGCTCAGCGGCAGGACGTTGACCAGCGCCTTGCCCCGGGCGGTGCGTGATCCCTCGGGTAGCTCGTAGACCTTGAGCCGATAGACCTTGCCCCGGTTGGTGAAGAACAGCAGGAAGTCGTGCGTCGAGCAGATCCGCAGGTGCTCGATGTAGTCGCCCTCCTTGAGGTCCATTCCGCTGACGCCCTTGCCGCCACGGTGCTGCTGGCGGTAGGTCGCCAGCGGCAGGCGCTTCGCGTAGCCGGAGGCGGTCAGCGAGATCACCATCTGCTGGTCGGCGATCATGTCCTCGATGTCGACCTCGCCCTCGGCGAGACCGATCTCCGTCCGCCGCTCGTCGCCGTAGCGCTCCGCGACCTCCGCCAGCTCTTCGCGGATCAGGCCGTCGATCAGCTTCTCGTCACCGAGGACCCCTCGCAGGTGCTTGATCTTCGCGGTCAGCTCATCGTGCTCCTCGCGGACCTTGCCCGCCTCGAGCGCCGTCAGGCGCTGTAGGCGCATGTCGAGGATCGCCTGAGCCTGGATCTCGGAGAGCGCGAACTTGTCCATCAGCCCGCCGCGCGCCTCGTCGGCATCCGCGGAGCCGCGGATCAGGGCGATCACCTCGTCGAGGTTGTCGAGGGCGACCAGCAGCCCCTCGAGCACGTGGGCGCGGGCCTCGGCCTGGCGCAGCTCGTACTGGGTGCGGCGGGTGACTACGTCACGCTGATGGCTGACGTAGTGGCGGATCAGGTCGCGCAACGAGAGCGTCTGCGGGACGTTGTCGACGAGCGCGACGGCATTGACGCCGAAGGTCGACTGCATCTGCGTGTGCTTGTAGAGCTTGTTGAGCACGATGCGGGGCATCGCGTCGCGCTTGCACTCGATCACCAGCCGCATCCCGGCCCGGTCCGACTCGTCCCGCAGGTCGGAGATCTCGGAGATCTTCTTCTCGCGAACGAGGTCGGCGATCTTCTGGATCAGGCCACCCTCGCCGCCCTTCTTGACCATGAAGGGCAACTCGGTGACGATGATCGCCTCCTTACCGCCCTTCAGCGGCTCGACGTGTGCCCGGGCCCGGACCCGAACGCTGCCGCGGCCGGAGCGATAGGCCTCGCGGATGCCGTCCGAGCCCATGATCAGCCCGCCGCCGGGGAAGTCCGGTCCCTTGACGTACCTCATCAGGCCGTCGGTGTCGATCTCGGGGTCATCGAGGAAGGCGTTGACTGCCGCGGTCACCTCGATCAGGTTGTGCGGGGGGATGTTGGTCGCCATCCCCACCGCGATCCCTGAAGAGCCGTTGACGAGCAGGTTCGGGAACCGGGCCGGCATCACGCTCGGCTCGGTGCTCGACTCGTCGTAGTTGGGGACGAAGTCGACGGTCTCCGACTCGATGTCCCGGAGCATCTCCGTCGCCAGGCGGGTCAGGCGGGCCTCGGTGTAGCGCATCGCGGCCGCCGGGTCGTCGTCGATCGAGCCGAAGTTGCCCTGACCGTCGACGAGCGGGGAGCGCAGGCTGAACTCCTGGGCCATACGGACGAGCGTGTCGTAGATCGCCGAGTCACCGTGCGGGTGGTACTTGCCCATCACCTCGCCGACGATGTAGGCGCACTTGCGGTAGGCCCGCGTCGGCTGCAGGCCGAGGTCGTGCATCGCGTAGAGAACCCGGCGGTGGACGGGCTTCAGTCCGTCGCGGACGTCGGGAAGGGCGCGGCCGACGATCACGCTCATCGCGTAGTCGAGATACGAGGCCCGCATCTCGGTCGTCAGCTCGCGCTCCTCGATATTGCCGCCGGAAAGCAGCTCCGATGAACCCTCCATCAGCGTGTGCCTCCTTCGAAGTCGAGGGGGAGAACCGGCCTAGACATCGAGCACCCCGACGTCCTTGGCGTGCTTTTGGATGAACGCCTTTCGGGGCTCGACCTTGTCTCCCATCAGGTCGCTGAAGACCTGCTCGGCCCGGGCAGCATCCTCGATCCCGACCCGCTGCAGCGTCCGCGTCGACGGATCCATCGTCGTCTCGCGCAGCTGCTCCGCGTTCATCTCGCCGAGGCCCTTGAAGCGCTGTAGGCGCACGCCCTCCTTAGCCAACTCGAGCACCACCCGGCGAACCACGGCGAACGAGTCCGCCGGCCGCTTCTTGTCGCCGAGGCGGACCTCGAACGGCTGGTGGCCGATCTGCTTGGCGAGGGCGGCGTGGACCTCGACCAGCTTCCTGTAGTCGGTGCTCTCGAACAGCGAAGCCGGGACGACGTGGCGGCGGGCCAGGCCGCTGCGACGGTGGACGGCCTTGATCGTCAGCGACCCGTCGGCGTCGGCGAGGAGCTCGGTCTCGTAGGCATCCTCGTCGGGGTTGGCGGACTCGACCAGTTGCTTGGCGCCGGCCAGCGAGGCAACCCCCTCATCGAGGATCCGCGACTCGGAGAGGAAGAGGACGAGGTCGTGGCCGAACTGCGCCTGAAGCGCGCTCGCCCAGCCCTCGTACTCCTTCAGCAGCCGGTTGAAGCGCTGCCACTTCGACGCTGACAGCCTGTGCTCGCCACCGGCGCGATCGACCAGCACGAACTCGTCGAGCTTGTCGCGCAGCAGATACTCCTCCAGCGCGCTCTCCTTCTCGATGTAGACGTCGTTGCGGCCGTTCTTTGCCTTGTAGAGGGGCGGCTTCGCGATGAACACATGGCCCGCCTCGATCAGGTCCGGCATCTGCCGATAGAGGAAGGTGAGGACCAGGGTGCGGATGTGAGCCCCGTCCACGTCGGCGTCGGTCATCAGGACGATCCGGTGGTAGCGCAGCTCCTCGATGTCGAACTCCTCGTGGACGCCGGTACCGATCGCCGTGATCAGCGCCTGGATCTCGTTGTTGGCGAGGACCTTGTCGATCCGCGCCTTCTCGACGTTGATGATCTTGCCCCGCAGCGGCAGCACGGCTTGCGTCGATCGATCCCGACCCTGCTTGGCGGAGCCGCCGGCCGAGTCGCCCTCGACGACGAACAACTCGGCGAGGCTCGGATCGCGGACCGTGCAGTCGGCGAGCTTGCCGGGCAGGGTCGAGTTCTCGAGCACCGACTTGCGCCGGGTCAGATCGCGCGCCTTGCGGGCGGCGTCGCGGGCGCGGGCCGCCTCGATCGCCTTGGTCACGATCCGCTTGCTGTCCGCCGGGTTCTCCTCGAGGAACTCGGCGAGCTTGCGGTTGACGGCCTCCTTGACGAAGCCCTCGATCGGCGGGTTGCCGAGCTTCGTCTTCGTCTGGCCCTCGAACTGCGGGTCGTGCAGCTTGACCGAGATCACCGCGGTCAGCCCCTCGCGGACGTCGTCGCCGCTGAGGTTCGCGTCCTTCTCCTTGAGCAGGCCCTTCTCGCGTGCATAGGCGTTGAGCGTCCGGGTAAGGGCGGAGCGGAAGCCCGAGAGGTGGGAGCCCCCCTCGTGCGTGTTGATGTTGTTCGCGAAGGTGAAGACGGACTCCTGGTAGCCGGTGTTCCATTGCATCGCGATCTCCAGCTGCCCCTCCTCGCCGTCGCTCTCGAAGTAGACGACCTTCCGGTGCAGGGCGTCCTTGGAGGCGTTCAGGTACTCGATGAAGTCGACGATCCCGCCCTCGTAGTGGAACTCCTCGGCCTGGCCCTGGCCGCGCTCGTCGTTGAGCTTGATTCGCAGGCCCCGCGTCAGAAACGCCGTCTCGCGCATCCGCGAGGCAAGGGTGTCGAAGTCGTACATGAGCTCGTCGAAGATCTCCGAATCGGGGAGGAAGGTGATCGTCGTCCCGGTTCGGTCTGCCCTTCCCGTCGCGTCCAGCGGCCCCTGGGGGACGCCGCGCTCGTAGTCCTGTTCGTGGGTCTTGCCGTCGCGCTCGATCCGCAGGTGCAGCCGCTCGGATAGGGCATTGACGACCGAGACGCCGACGCCGTGCAGGCCGCCGGACACCTTGTAGCCGCCGCCGTCGCCGAACTTCCCGCCCGCGTGCAGGACCGTGAGCACGACCTCCGCCGCCGGCCGGCCCTCTTTGGCCATGGTGTCGGTGGGGATCCCGCGACCGTCATCGGTGACCGTAACCGAGTAGTCGGGGTGAATGGTTACGTTGACCTCGGAACAGTGCCCGGCGAGGGCCTCGTCCACGGAGTTGTCGAGCACCTCGTAGACGAGATGGTGCAGACCGCGGATCCCGGTCGAGCCGATGTACATCCCGGGGCGCTTGCGAACGGCCTCGAGGCCCTCGAGGACGGTGATGTCCTTGGCCCCATAGCTATCCGCGCCGTCACTCGACTTCTTCGCCACAAAGATCCTTTCGTCTACGTATAGATGGTGCCGTCCGCCCCGGCGGCACCGCGCATACAAAGGCCCCGCGCGACGGGATCGGGCGAGAGCCCTGACCCAGGGCCGCGGGGCAGGAAGGTAGTTGACATAAGGATACCAGGGCTGCCGGTCCGACAGGCCCTGCCGCCGTGCGCGCTAGTGCAACGAAATACCTGCAAATAGGGGAATTATCGTTACGGTATCGCCGTGACCGCAGGCGTCAGCCGAGCAGGCTCGCTCAGCGATGCCGGCTGAGGTCGGCGGTGAACCGCAGCGAGGTGATCCGGTTCTGGCCGACGGTCGCATCGAGACGAGAGCGCAGGGCGTCCGACATCAGCTCCAGCTCCTGGGCCCAGGCCCCGCTCTCGCAGGCGATCGTCACCCTGCCTTCCCGCTCGGCGACCGGCTCGGTCGCGGCGGCGATCGCCTCACCGCAGACCTCCGGCCATGCGGTCTGGACCTCCGCCAGCAGGGTCCTCGGCGCCTGCTCTCGCAGCACTCGCGCCAGGGGATCGGCGATCCTGCGGGGCGCGGAGCGGCTCATCCGGCCCCACCATTGCGCATCGCGCCGGGCACCGTCACGCCGCCGTCACCCGGCCGTCCTCGACGAGCATCCTCCGGTGCGCCTCGCCGTCGGGCACGTGCGCGGACTCGGTCGTCGTAATCAGCGCCTGGCCGCCGCAGTCGAGCAACTCGACCAGCCGCACGCGACGCTCCGGGTCGAGCTCGCTCATGACGTCATCGAGCAGCATCAGCGGCAGCCTACGCCGGGCTGCCTGCAGTGCCTCGCGCTCCGCGAACAACAGGGCCAGCAGGGCCAACCGCTGCTGCCCCTGGGAGCCGTAGCGGCGCAGCGAGCGGCCGTCGCGGCGGAGCTCGACCTCGTCGCGGTGGGGACCCCACCCGGTGAACCCGCGGGCGACGTCGGCCGCCTGCCTGGCGGCCAGCTCGGCGGCGATCTCTGCCTCGTCGGCTTCCCCGGTTCGGGGCCTGTAGACGAGCGCGATCTCACCCCGAAGACCCAGCGCGTCCGCGGCCGCGGCGAACGGGGCGGCGAGCGCCTCCGCGGCCGCGGCGCGGGCCGCGACGAGCGGCACTGCCGTCCGTGCCAGCTCGAGGTCCCACGCCGCGAGCCCGGTTGCGCTGCCGCCCCGGCGAACCCTGGAGAGCAACGCGTTGCGCTGGGCAAGCGCCCGTGAGTAGGCCGTGCGCGCCTCGGCCCGCGCCGGCCAGACAGCGGCAGCGAGGCGATCGAGGTGGGCGCGGCGCGGTGAGGGCGGGCCCTTGACCAAGGCCAACCTGTCAGGCATGAAGACGCTGACGGCAGGCCTTCTGCGGTCGTCCTCGGGGGTCACCTCGCGGCCGGCGGTTCGCCGGCGCCGGCCGTCCTCGGCCGTGACCGAGGCAAGCATCGAGAACGGCTCGTCCGTCTCGCCGGCCTCGGGCTCGAGCTCGACCTCCGTCCGGGCCAGGCTCTCCCCGAAGGCGATCATCTCGCGCTCGCGCCGAGTCCTGCAGGAGCGGCCCGTGAGCGCGAAGAAGAGCGCCTCGAGCAGGTTGGTCTTCCCCGCCCCGTTCGGGCCGTGGGCCACGGTCAGCCCGGCCGCCAGCTCGACTCGACCATCGGCGAGGTTGCGAAACGAGCGCGTACTCAGCCCGGCAGCGAGCACGAGCCTGCGACGACCTCAGACGTTCAGCCTGATCGGCATCACGAGGTAGCTGAAGTCCTGGTCGCCCGCCTGCTGAAGCAGGCCGGGCCGCAGGGGAGAGGTCAGTCTCAAGACCAGCTCCTCGGTCTCGATGCTCTCGATTCCCTCGATCAGGAACTGCGGGTTGAAGGCAATCTCGAGCGCCTCGCCCTCGAACGCGCAGGGCATCGATTCGCTCGCGTCACCGATCTCCGGCGTCTCGGCGGAAACCGTCACCTCGCCACTCTCGAAGGCCATCCGCAGTGGGGCGTTGCGCTGTGCCAAATACCGGATCCGCTTGGTGACGTCGAGCAGCTCCGCCTTCGGGAGGCGGACGTCGTGGTCGAAGCTGTCGGGAAGTAGCTGCCGGTAGCTGGGGAACTGCCCATCGATCAGGCGCGAGGAGAGCACGTAGGGGCCGGCGCGGAAGACGATCTGGTTGCCCGGGAGGGCGACCTCGACCTGATCGACGCCGGTGTTGGCGACGATTCGCGCGAGCTCGCGCAGTGCACGCGCCGGCACATTGGCCTCGAACGGATCGGGCGAGGCGGACTCGAGCTCGGTCGTCTTGACCGAGAGCCGGTACGAATCGGTCGCGACCATCGTCAGCTTCGAGTCCGCGACGCTGACCAGGATGCCGGTGAGGATCGGCCGCACCTCGTCTCGCGAGGCGGCGCGCGCGACCCTCTCGATCGTCGAGGCGAGGGCCTCGGCCGGCATCTTGATCGCGTCGCCCTCGAAGGCGGGCAGCCGCGGGAAATCCTCGGTCGGAAGCACCCGGAGGTGGAACTTCGCCGTGCCCGCGGTGAGCTCGACATCGCGCTGCTCGGAGCGCTCGGCAAGCGTCACCGGGCCGGCGGGCAGTGCGCGCGCCACATCGGTGAGCAGCCGCCCGGGCAGCAGCATGCTTCCCTCACCCTCGACCTCGGCATCGATCTCGACCGTCAAGCCAAGCTCGGTATCGGTGGCGCGGGCCTTGGCAGCGCCGTCCTCGGCGGTCAGCAGGATGCCGCCGAGCGACGGCAGGGTGGAGCGGGTCGAGACAGCTCGCGCCGCTGCCTGTAGAGCGTCGAGAAGCGGGTCGCGATCAGCCGTGATCTTCATCTAGTCATTCCTCTTCCGGTCATCTGAGTTGATCTTGGTTCTGTTGGAACCCTTGCAAAAGCCTCGGATTGCGCTTTCCAAAGCGCCTTTGGTGGCCGTGGGAAGCGCGGTGGAGAAGTCTCACGAGGGTGGAGGTCTGCCACTGGGTCAGGTGGGCTCCGGCGCTATCCGCAGGCGCTCGTGGATAGCTTCGAGCGCCCTGTGGATGTCCGATCCCGGCTCGAGTTGCTTCTCGATGGCGCGGATCGAGTGCAGAACGGTCGAGTGATCGCGATCGAACGACCGCGCGATCTCCGCCAGCGAGCAGTCGGTCGTGTTCCGGGCGACGTACATCCCGAGTTGGCGTGCTCGAACGAGTGCCGGTATCCGGCGCGGCGAGCAGAGATCGGCGCGTGAGACGTGCAGCACGTCGCAGGTTGCCTGCTGGATTTCGGATAGCTCGGGATCGGTCTTCTCGGGGAGCGGAACGCCGCGATCACGAGTGGCGAGCGCCTCCTCGACCAGCTCCGGCGACGGCGCCTCGCCGAGCAGCGAGGCGTAGGCGACCACCCGGGTCAGCGCCCCTTCGAGCCGGCGCAGGTTGGTCGGCACGGTCACGGCGATCTGACGCAGGACCTCGATGTCCGGGACGACGATCGCCCGCTCGGTCGCAAGGCGCCGCAGCAGCGCCACCCGGGTGGCAAGGTCGGGTCCCTGAACTTGAACTGCGAGCCCCCAGGCGAACCGGTCCCTGAGCCGCTCGGTGAGGCGCTCCATCGCCTCGGGCGGCCGATCGCTTGAGAGCACTATCTGGCTACCGGCCGCGTACAGATCGTTGAAGGTATGGAAGAACTCGTCTTCGGTTCGCGGCTTGTCCTCGAGGAACTGCACGTCATCGATCAGCAGCGCGCCGACGTCGCGGTAACGACGCTTGAACAACTCGGCCCCGCTTGCCCCGTTGCTGCGCAGCGATGCGACGAACTCGGAGGTGAAGCGCTCGGCCGTCGTGTAGACGACGGTCATGTCCCGTCGCCGCTTCCGCAGATAGTTGGCGATCGCGACCAGCAGGTGGGTCTTCCCGAGACCGGGATCTCCATAGAGGAAGAGTGGGTTGTAGGCCTCGCCCGGCAGCTCGGCGACCGCCAGCGCCGATGCGTGCGCGAAGCGATTGCCGGTGCCGATCACGAATCGATCGAAGTCGAGATCGCGCTCGAGTCCGGCCGGGACACTTGATCGCGACCGCGCGGCAGCCGACCCACCCGCCTCCTCACTCGAGAAGACGATCTCGGTGACCTCCGGCAGCTGCTTACGGGTCGCGCGCACCGCCAGCGGTGAGTAGCGCCGCTCGAACCACTCACGAACGCGATCCGGTCCGGCCACGTAGAGCTGGGTGCCCTGGATGCCGACTGCGCTCAGCGGCTCCAGCCAGCTCTCGAAGGCCGAGGCCGGAACCGCTCGCCGGAGCTCGTCACGAACCCCCTCCCAGATCTCGGTCAGGTCCTGGTTGCTCTGCTGCTGCAATTGCCTCTCTCGGTCGGGCTCTGCGGTCTCGGTCCGGCTCCGGGGGAGCCTGCCGGCCGATCATAGGTCTCACCTCGACGCCGTTTACGGTGCTCCAGGTGCCGACTCCGCAAATCGCGCCGAAAGCGAAATCGGTGTGCGTATACTGCGCGTCCCCGCGACGCCGACGGGGCCTTTCATGAAGCGAACCTGGCAGCCAAAGAAGAGGAAGCGCGCCCGCACGCACGGGTTCCGCTCCCGAATGCAGACCCGCCACGGTCGTGAGATCCTGCGCCGCCGCCGCCGCAAGGGCCGCAGACGCCTGACTGTCTAGGGGCGCGGATGCGATGAGCCGGTCCGAACGCGGGGGCCGCAAGCGCGGTCGGCTGTCGAGAAGCGGGGACTTCGACCGCGCCTACCGAGACGGCCGCTCGCACGCCAACCGCCACCTCGTCCTCTATGCCTTCCCGCGGGACCCAGACGACTCGGGGTCGGACGTCCGACTGGGAGTCTCGGTCGGTCGCAAGGTCGGCCCGGCAGTCGACCGCAATCGGGTGAAGCGCTCGATGCGGGAGGCGTTCTGGGGGCTTTCCGAGAGCCTCCCCCCGGGCTACGACTTCGTCCTGGTCGGCCGTTCCGGTGTCGCGGCCCTGGTCGACAAGCAGGGCCTCGAGGGCCTCCGCGGGTCGATCTCCGAGCTCCTCGAGCAGGCGAGGGCCGACGCTTGAGCGCGACCGTTGCACGTGAAACGCAGGGCGACGGGGAGGCCGAGCGCGCTCAGACCGGGGTGCTCACCTGGTTGGCGTTGCTGCCGATCCGGATCTACCGGCGGCTGGTGTCGCCGTTGCTCGGACCGCGGTGCCGCTACTACCCGACATGCTCGAGCTATGCCGAGCAGGCTGTACGCGAGCTCGGCCCGTTTCGTGGCACCATCCTCGCGGTCTGGAGGGTCCTGCGCTGCAATCCGATCAGCTCGGGCGGCCTCGATCCTCTCGAGAGCCGTAGGCTCTTCCGCCCCGAACCCGCCGCCAGCCCCAACACAGACCCCGAGAGAAACCACTGATGCTCACCATCGCCTCCATCTTCACCGACATCCCCGAGGCGATCGTCGTCTTCTTTCACGACACGGTCGGGCTCAGCTGGGGCGCTGCGATCATCGCCCTGACCTTCACGGTGCGGCTGGCGATCGTGCCGCTGTCACTCCGCCAGATCCGCTCGATGCGGGCCCTGCAGGAGCTGCAGCCGCAACTCAAGGCGATTCAGGAGAAGTACAAGGACGACCGCCAGCGCCAGCAGCAGGAGATGATGAAGTTCTACCAGGAGAACGAGATCAATCCGCTCGCCTCCTGCGTGCCGCTGCTGCTGCAGCTGCCGGTCTTCATCGCCCTCTTCTACATGCTCCGCGGGGAGAGCTTCCGCTGCGACGTGCGATCCGCGCAGGAGCCGCCCTGCGACATACCCGGGCCGAACGAGGGCTTTCTGTTCATCGAGTCGATCCTCGAGAAGCCGCTCGGCTCCGAGCTCGTGATCCTGATCGTGCTGTTCGTCGGCACGCAGCTGCTCGCCGGCCTGGCGATGGCCGTCCGCGGCCAGGGGCTCGAGGGGCCACAGAAGTTCATCGTCTTCGGTCTGCCGCTGGTCTTCGCCCCGTTCGTCGGCACCTTCCTCGCCGGCCTCTCCGTCTACTGGATCTCGACCAACGTCTGGACGTTCGGGCAGCAGCAGGTGGTGACCTCGCTGATGCCGCCGCCGCCGAAGAAGACGGCCGAGGAGCTCGAGGCCGAGAAGCCGCCGCCGCCGCCACCGCCGCGGAAGAAGAAGAAGCGAAGTGGAAAGCGACGTTAGATGTCCGAACCAGCCGTGAACCCGGGGATGCCAAGCGAGCCGCGCGAGCGCGTCGCGGCGATCATCGACCGGATCCTCGATGAGCTCGACCTGGACGCGGACGTCGAGATCACCGAGGGCGACGATGAGATCCTGGCCGAGATCAACGGCGAGGACGATCTCGGGATCCTGATTGGCCGCCGCGGCCAGACCCTCGATGCCCTGCAGCTGATCTGCTATCGAGCCGCATACCAGGGCCTTTCAGAGCGCAAGCGGGTGACCGTCGATGCCGCTCGCTACCGAGAGCGCCGCCGCGAGCTGCTGACCGAGGAGGCGGAGACGGCGGCTGATCGCGCCGCGCGCAACGGCGAGGCGGTCCGGCTGGAGCCGATGTCCGCCTCGGAGCGTCGCACCGTGCACGAGGTGCTCAAGGACCGCAGCGACGTCGAGACGTTCAGCGAGGGCGACGATCCGGAACGCCGCGTCGTCGTCGCCCCGCTGCTCGCCGATTGAGCGACCCGACGCCCGATCCGGCGCCCCTGCCGGCCCCGGCCCGCGAGGCGCTCACGGCCCTCGTCGACCTGGTTGCCACCGACCCGCTGGCGCCAACCTCGGTCCGAGACCGAGACCGGGCCTGGGACGTCCACGTCGCCGACAGCCTCTCCGCCCGTGCCCTGTCCGAGCTCGAGCGGGCCGACCGGGTCTGCGATATCGGCTCCGGAGCCGGTTTCCCGGGCCTCGCTCTCGCAGCCGTGCTCCCTGCGACGCAGTTCGTCCTGGTCGACTCCTCCGGGCGCAAGTGCGAGTTCATCGCCCGCGCGGCCGCAGCGGCCGGCCTCGAGAACGTCGCGGTCGTCGCTGAGCGCGCGGAGATCTATGCCGCCGCCGCCCCCGGCGCCTTCGACGTCGTCACCGCCCGCGCCGTCGGCCGGCTCAGCGCTGTGGCAGAGCTCGCCTCGCCACTGCTTCGCCAGGGCGGCGCCCTGATCGCCTACGAAGGTCGTCGCGACCCTGACCAGGAGGCCGAGCTCGCGCGGGCAGCCGCGCAGCTCGCGATGACGCCCGAGCGGATAACCCCGGTTCGACCGTACTCGACAAGCGAGAACCGGCACCTGCACCTGATCCGCAAGTCGGGGCCGACCCCGGACGGGCTGCCGCGCCGGCCCGGTCTGGCCAACCGGCGGCCGCTCGGTCGCAAACAATGAGCAGGGCCCACTGACCGGCGGCGCGCCCCGGCTTCCAGGTATTGAGACCACTTTCGCGGTCTTTGCGGAGATTCCTCTCCGGCCCGGACAGATCCAGGGTCGGTACCCGCACGGTGATCTAGAGTCGCGCCGGCGATGGGACTCGTCTACGCGATCGCCAATCAGAAGGGTGGGGTCGGGAAGACGACCACCGCGGTCAATCTCGGGGCCTGCATCGCCGATCTGGGGGAGCAGACGCTGGTCGTCGATCTCGATCCGCAGTGCAATGCGACGGTCGCCCTCGGACTCGGCCGCGAGCAGCGGCCGTCCTCCTACGACTGCCTGTGCGGCTCGCACGCGGTCGCGGAGGCCGCTCGACCGGCGGCCCACGACAACATGTGGATCGTTCCCGCGAACCGCGATCTGGCGGGCGCTGCCGTCGAGTTGCCCGGCCTCGACCGCCCGCACCACCGCCTTCGCGACGGGCTCGGAGCCGTCCGCGAGCGGTTCGCCGCAACCCTGATCGACTGCCCGCCCTCGCTCGGCCCGGTAACGGTCAACGCGCTGACCGCTGCCGACCGGGCGATCATCCCGGTCCAGGCCGAGTACCTGGCGCTCGAGGGCCTGGTCCAGTTCCTCGACACCCTGCACTCGGTCCGGCGCGAGCTCAACCCCGCGCTGGTTCTGACCGGGCTGGTGATCACCATGGCCGATGAGAGGACCCGACTGGCACAGGACGTCGAGAGAGAGTTGCGTGAACACTTCCCAGAGCTGGTGCTGAACGCCGTGGTGCCGCGCAGCGTCAGGGTCGCGGAGGCGCCGAGCTTCGCGGTGCCGGTGACCGAGCATGCCCCCGGATCCCGGGGGGCGCTCGCCTACCGGGCGCTCGCGGAGGAGGTGCTGGCCCGTGGCTAACCGCAGGAACGGGATCGGCCGCGGGCTGGCGGCGATCCTGCCTGAGCCCGAGGCGGGCCGCGACGAGCTCCGGGAGATACCGGTCGAGCTGATCCTGCCCAATCCCGACCAGCCGCGCAAGAGCTTCGACGCGGAGGCGCTCGAGCGGCTCGCCGAGTCGGTGGCCGAGGCCGGCGTGATTCAGCCGCTGGTCGTGGAGCCGCTGCGCGACGGACGCTACGGGCTGATCGCCGGCGAGCGCCGCTGGCGGGCCGCCCAGCGGGCCGGGCTCGAGGCGGTGCCTGCCGTCCTTCGGACCGAGGACGAGAGCCGGCGGCTGCAGACCGCGATGATCGAGAACATGGCGCGCGAGGATCTCAACCCGCTCGAGGAGGCCCGCGCCTGCGCGGCGCTGGTCGAGGACCTCGCTCTGAGCAAGGAGGAGGTCGCGCGCCGCCTGGGAAGGTCGCGCTCGGCGATCTCCAACCTGATCCGGCTCCTTGACCTGCCCGACCAGGTGCTCGACATGCTCGCGAGCGGCGATCTCAGCGAGGGCCACGGGAGGGCGCTGCTCGCCGCAAAGGGCCAGCGGGAGCGCCGACGCCTCGCCCGCGAGGCGGTCCGCGGAGGTTGGTCCGTGCGGGAGACCGAGCGGCGCGCGAAGCTGGAACGCGCTCCGGCGGCCGTCGTCACCCCTGACCCCGACCAACAGGCGGCACTCGGCCGGGCCGAGGATGCGCTCGAGCTGGCCCTGGGCCGCGATGTGCGGGTCAGCGCCGTCCGTCGCGGCCTGCGGGCCGAGATCCACTTCGAGGACCTCGAGGAGCTGCTCGATCTGGCGGCCTCGATCCACCGCGATTAGCCACGCCCTCCGGCAGGCGCTCACTACAATGCCGCGGCGCGGGCGATTAGCTCAGTTGGTTAGAGCGCGTCTCTGATAAGGACGAGGTCCCTGGTTCGAATCCAGGATCGCCCATCCGCCCCTGGGAATGCCCACCGTTGGAGCCCTACTGGCGGCGACCTGCTCGCACCTATAATCGTCCGGCCCCAGCCGCGCCGCGGTGGTGATCGCATGCAGAGGATGCAGATTTACGGAGTCAGCTTCGACATGGTCGGCAAGCAGCCGATCGTTCTGCTGAAGACCGACGACGGCAACCGGTTCCTACCGATCTGGATCGGTCATCCGGAGGCGGCGGCGATCCTGATGAAGCTTCAGGGCGCCTCGACCCCGCGCCCGATGACGCACGATCTGCTCTCCGACGTGCTCGGCCAGCTCGACGCCAAGTGCGAGCGCGTCTCGGTCACCGAGCTGCGGGACAACACGTTCTACGCATCGATCACGATCTCGATCAACGGCAGCGAGATCGAGATCGACTCGCGCCCGTCCGACGCGCTCGCGCTCGCGGTTCGCATGGAGGCTCCGATCTACGCGGCCGAGGACGTGATCGAGGAGTCGTCGATCGAGTTCGAGCACGAGGTCGAGGATCAGGACGAGGTCGTGGAGAAGTTCAAGGACTTCCTCGAGAACGTCTCGCCCGAGGACTTCATGGGCGAGGAGGGCGAGGAGCCACCCGCCGACCCCGATCCCGATCCCGACGACGAGCGCTAGCTAACGGCCGGCTCCGGCCGGGCTGCCGATCGCGAGCTCGATCGCGATCGCCACGAACCTCTCGAAGCTGATTCCAGCCGCTTCGCAGGCCATCGGCAGCAGCGAGGTGTCGGTCAGGCCGGGGATCGCGTTGGCTTCGAGGACCTGGGGTCCATCCTCGGAGAGCATCACGTCGATCCGCGCGAAGCCGGCCAGCCCCAGCGCCCGCCAGGTGCCCAAGGCCGCCTCGCGCACCTCCTCGTCACGGCCGCCGAGCTCGGCCGGGCAGTTGTAGGAGGTGCGGCCGATCTCGTAGCGGGCCTCGTAGTTGAACTGGTCAGCCTCGAGTGGGACCGCCTCGACGATCGGCAGCGCCTCTCCGTCGATCACCGAGACCGCGAGCTCCCGACCGTGCACGTGGCGCTCGAGCAGCACGCGGTCGTCGTAGCTGAAGGCGGCGATCAGGGCCTCGGGAACTTGATCCCGGGTCGCGGCGAAGTGGACCCCGAGCGAGGAGCCCTGAGCCGCGGGCTTGACCACGAGCGGGAAGCCGAGCCCCGCCTCGATCTCCTCGAGCGCGTCGGCCGCCCCGAGCTCGCGAAAGGCCGTGGCGTTGAAGGCAACCCAATCCGGGGTGGGGATTCCGGACTCGCGGAGGATGTTCTTGGTCGTCGCCTTGTCCATGCTGCGCATGGATGCGGCCACCCCCGAGCCCGTATACGGAATCCCGAGGATCTCGAGCAGCTCCTGAACTGTGCCGTCCTCGCCGCCCGGCCCGTGCAGGGCGATGAACGCGACGTCGGGCCGCTCGGCCTTGAGGCTGGCGACTAGCTGCTCGCCCGCGTCGAGCGCGACCGCTCGGTGTCCGAGCGCCCCGAGCGCATCCTCGACTCGGGCGCCGGACCGCAGCGAGACCGCCCGCTCGAGCGAGCGTCCACCCTTGACCACGGCAACCTTCACGAACGCTCACCCGGCCGCCGCAGCGGCAGCACTTCGGCGGCCTCCCCGTCGCCCTCCGCCGGTTCAGGAACCCGGTGCTCGCCGGTGATCGTGCGGTAGAGGGCCATCTGCTCACCGACGGCGCGCCCGATCCTGCGGACTCCCTCGCGGATCTCGTCCTCACTCCGGGCCGAAAAGTTGAGCCGCATCGAGGCCCTGCCGAGTCCGTCCGCGAAGGCGGCCTCGCCGGGCACGAAGGCGACGTTCTCGCGGAGGGCCTTGGCGAGCAGGTCGGTGGTGTTGATGTAGTCCGGCAGGGTCGCCCAGACGAACAGCCCGCCCTCGGGCCGCGACCAGCGCGCCTCCGGCGGGAAGAACCGCTCGAGGCCGCCGAGCAGCGCGTCGCGCCGTGATCGGTAGATCGCGGAGACGTCGGCGATGTACTCTCGCCAGCGTCCTTCCGCAAAGAACTCGCCGACGAAGTACTGGGTCAGCGTCGACGTGCAGAGATCGGCCGCCTGCTTGCCGAGCACCACCTTCTCCATCACCGGAGGCGGCGCGCAGAGCCACCCGACCCTGATCCCCGGCGACAGGATCTTCGAGAAGGTGCCGGTGTAGAGGACGTAGTCGCCTCCGTCGAGGGCGTAGAGGGACTCCAGCGGCGCTCCTTCGAAGCGGAGCAGGCCGTAGGGGTTGTCCTCGAGGATCAGCAGCTCGCGATCGCGCGCGATCTCGACCAGCTCGCGACGCCGGGCGAGCGACATCGTCACCCCACCCGGGTTCTGAAAGGTCGGGACCGAGTAGATCAGCTTTGGCCGGCGCCGCTGCCGATCGAGCGTCTCGAGCGTCGCCAGCAGGCAGTCGATCCGCATCCCCTCGCCGTCGATCGGTATCTGCCGGAGGTCGGCCTCGTACGAGCAGAAGACCGGCACAGCCCCGGGGTACGTGGGTCCCTCGGCGATCACGACGTCGCCTGGATCGAGCAGCGTCTTCGCGACCAGATCGAGCGCCTGCTGGCCGCCGGTGGTGACGATCAGATCGTCGGGGTCGGGATCCATCCCCTCGGCTGCCATCAGCTCGCCGATCACCTGCTTGGTCCGCGTGAAGCCCTCGGTCGGCCCGTACTGGAGCGCCTCCGCCGAGGACTCCTGGGCAATCCGCGTCATCTGCGCGGCGAACGAATCGGGCGGGAAGGTGGAGGTGTCCGGGAGGCCGCCGGCGAGCGAGATCACCTCCGGTCGGGCTGTGATCTCCATCAGGTCCCGCATCGCGGAAGATCGCATCACGCGCGTCCTGCCGGCGAACAACCCGGCGTATCGCTCGAGGTCACGCGCGGTCGTGTGCGCCCGTCGATGTCGCCTTCCCGCCGGGCTGCCGCTCGGCTCGGGCCGGCTGCTGGGGGGGTGGCCGCTCACGCCGCTAAGTCTGCCGGACCGGCTCACGCGCGGTCGCAGCGTCCACTAGCCTGCGGCGGCGATGGACCTGTTCCTCGCTATCTGCCAGGCGATCGGCCTCGCGCTGGCGGTCGGAATCGGTGGGCTGCTGGCGGCGCTGTTCATCGCCGCGATGGCCTCCGCCGACGCCGGCATCGATGTCCGCGCGACCGACTGGGAGTTCATCGGTGACGGCTGGTTCGTGGCGATCCTCCTGGCCGCCAACGTGCTGGCGTTCTACGAGCGGCGGCGGCCCCCAGGCAGCGTGCCGGGCCCGTTCGATCGCCGGGTCCGCGCGGCGGCAGCCGCCGCCGTCCTCGCCGCCGTCTTCGGCGCTGCGTCGCTCGCCGAGCGCGGCGAGCCCGCGGCGATCGGCTTCGCCCTCGGCGCCCTGCTCGGCGCCGGCTCGGCCCTGCTCGCCGGGGACCTGCTCGCCGGGGCGCAGCAGCGGGCCGAGGAAGACCAGGGTGCGGCGTCGACGCTCGAGCTGATCTTCGCCGCCGCCGGAATCCTGACCGCGCTGCTCGCCCTGTTCGTCCCGCCCGCCTCGCTGCTGGTGCTGATCGGGCTGGCGGTGGTGGCCGCCGGCCGTCGCCGCCGGGCGGGCGAGAAGTACGAGGGTCTCCGGGTCCTTCGCTGAGCCGGCGGAGCGGGGGTTCCCGCCACCGGACTCTGCCAACCTACCCCGACTCCGTGCCCGAATCAGCGAACGCGCAACGCAAGCTCGTACTCGTCGTCGTCGACTCACTGCGGACCGACATGTTGACGCGGACGGTCGCAGCGGGGGACGCGCCGACCTTCGGCGCGCTGCTCGATCGCGGCGAACTGATCGAGGACTGCGTCTCGAGCTTCCCGTCGGTGACCCCGGTGTGCACCTCCGAGATCATGACCGGCGCCCGCCCCGACGGTCACTTCATCCCTGGGATGAACTGGTACCACCGGGCCGAGCGCCGCTATGTCGAGTACGGGTCCTCGTGGGAGGCGACCCGGACCTTCGGGCTCTTCAGCGCCCTCTACGACACGGTCTACAACATGAACATGGGCCACCTCTCGCACGATGTCGAGACGCTCTACGAGAGCTTCGGCGACATCGGCCTGCGCAGCGCCTGCACGCCGTTCCTGATCTATCGGGGCCGGACCCGCCATGAGCTGGGGCTCGAGGGCCTGCTCGGCAGGGTGGCGACCGCCGCGAAGTTCCATCACGCTGTCTGGGGCCCCGACGAGCTCTTCTACGGCGAGCTGTATGCCTCCCGGAAGGTGCCGTGCCGGCCGACGCTCGCCCGCCCGGACGCCCGCGATGACTACTCGGCCTGCGTCGGCGTCGAGTTGGTGGAGCGCGACCTCTACGACTTCATGCTGTTCTCCCTGCCGGACAACGACCACTACTCGCACCGTCACGGCCCCGCAGCCAGCGCGACCTCGATCGCCCACGCCGATCAGTGCCTGGGGGCGATCGTCGAGGCCGCAGGTGGGATCGACGCCTTTCTGGTCGACAACGCCGTGATCCTGATGGCCGACCACTCCCAGACCGAGGTTCACTCGGAGCTCGACCTCGGCGCCCTGCTCAACGAGGACTGGCGTGTGCTGCAGCCGAATGCCGACGATCCCTCTCGGGCCGAGCTCGCGGTGGGGCCGAGCTCGCGGGCGGCGGGGGTCTGGATTCTCCGCGACGGGTCCCGCGGCCGCCGCTTGCACGATGGGGTCCGGGCAACCCTCGCTCAGCACCCCGGAGTCGACCTGCTCGCCTGGCTCGCCGACGGCGACGGGCGCCCGGCGCAGCGCCGCTCGGTCGGGGTCCCGGACTGTCGGTGGGCGGTGGTTGCGCGGGAGGGCCGGCAACTCAGCTTCGCCCCGGGCCGGACCGCGACCGACCGGCGCGCCCGAGGCTGGAGCTGGGAGGGCGACCTCGAGTTGCTCGACCTCGAGCGCTCCGGCGGAATCGTCGACTCGGCCCTCTACCCGGACGCCTTCGCGCGGCTCTGGGCGGCCCTGCGCTCCCCCTACGCCGCCGACCTGCTGGTCTCGGCGGCCCCCGGCTACGAGCTTGTCGACTGGGGCGGCACCACGCACATCCCGGGCGGCAGCCACGGTTCGCTGCTCGCCGCCGACTCGCTCGGGCCGCTGCTGACCGTCGGACTGACCGGGGAGCGACCCGCCCGCGACCAGTGGGCGATCTCCGACGTCGCCGCCCTCGCCCGAGGTCACTTCGGCCTCGTCCCCGCGGCGGGCGGCCGCCGGCGACAGAAGGCCGTGCGATGACCGAGGCGCCGCTCACCGATCAGCGCACCGCAGCGCCCTCCGTCGCCGATCGTGGCAGAACCGCGCGGGCGGCCGACGCGGCCTGGGCGCTCGCTCGCAGGGTCCATCTCGGCACTCGCCGCCCGGCCAATTGGCTGCAGCTGTTCCAGTTCGCGGTGGTCGGAGGCACCGGCTATGTGATCAACCTGGTCGTCTTCGCCCTGCTGACCTCGGTCGGCGACGTCCACCACCTGCTCGCGGCGGTCGCCGCGTTCGTCGTCGCGGTCACCAACAACTTCATCCTCAACCGCGTCTGGACGTTCCGCTCGCAGGGGGCGTTGGACGACCACGCCGGCTTTCAGGCGGCGCGGTTCTTCGCGGTCAGCCTCGCCGGCCTCGCGGTCAACCTGCTGGTCCTCCTGATCCTCGTCGACGTGGTTGGGGTCGCCGAGCTCCCGGCCCAGGCCGTCGCGGTCGCGGTCGCCACCCCGGTCAACTTCATCGGCAACAAGCTCTGGACCTTCGGGCGCGAGCGTCAGCCGCCCCGGTAGCGTCGCCGTATCGAGCAGGCGAGGGTTCAGCAAACAGCCGACCGGGCTCCGCGCCGCCGGACGTGGCGCGCCGCCGTCGCTGCCGCCCTGCTCGTGACGCTGGCCGCGGCGGCGCCCGCTCCCGCGGCGGCCTCGACGCCGGCCGGGTCGACCGCCGGCACCGAGCTCCCCGCGTCGCTGCCGGAGAAGCCGGCCGACTACCTGATCGGTCCGCGAAGAGCGCTGCGGATTGCGGACACCGACCCGACTGTGATCGCCGAGCGCGCCGGCAGGGGGAAGCTGACAGCCGGCGTCGAGGCGGAGCCGGTCGGCAACTGGGAGGTCGGCTACTTCGACCGCGGCGAGAAGGTGATCCTGGTGCTCGTTGACGGCAGCACCGGCGAGATCCTCGAGTCGTGGACCGGGGTGCAGGTCGCCTGGCCGATGGCCCGGGGAAGGGAGGGCCAGTTCGGCCACATCCTCAATGCGCCCTTCGTCTGGATCCCGATGGCCGCGATCTTCTTTCTCGGCCTGTTCGACTGGCGCCGTCCCAGGCGGATCGCCCATCTCGACCTGCTCGTGCTGCTCTCTTTCGGTCTCTCGCAGGCGCTCTTCAACGAGGCCGAGATCAGCGCCTCCGTGGCCCTGTACTACCCGCCGCTGCTGTACCTGCTGGCGCGCATGCTCTGGGTCGGCTTCGGCCGCCGGACCTCCTCCCTGCGACCGTCGATGCCGCTGCGGGCGATGGTCCTGCTGTGCGTGGCCCTCGCCGTCTTTCGGATCGCGATCAACGTCGCCGACTCGGGTGTGATCGACGTCGGCTACGCCGGTGTGATCGGGGCGGACCGGATCACGGACGCGGAGCCGATCTACGGCGACGCCGCCTTTCCCCAGAACAACCCGACCGGGGACACCTACGGCCCGGCCAACTACTTCGCGTACGTTCCGTTCGAGCAGATCTTCCCCTGGAGTGGCGCCTGGGACTCACTGCCGGCCGCACGCGCGGCCGCGCTCTTCTTCGACCTGCTCTGCGTGCTCGGGCTGGTCGTGCTCGGCCTCCGCCTCTCCGGCAGGCGCCTCGGCGCCACCCTGGCGCTGGCCTGGCTCGCCTACCCGTACACCGCCTTCGTCCTGCAGTCGAACGCGAACGACTCGCTGCTTGCGGCGGGGCTGATCTGGAGCCTCGTGCTCTTCGCCCAGCCGCTTGCCCGAGGGGCGCTGTTGGCGGTCACGGCGCTGACCAAGTTCGCCCCGCTGACGCTCGCGCCGCTCTATCTAGCGGGGGATCGGGGCCTGCTCGCGGCCCCGATCCGGCCCCGCCTGCGACCGATCCTGCTCTACGGCGGCGCCTTCGCGGCGGCGGCGGCGCTGCTGCTCGCACACCCGGCGATCGACCCCGGGTTCGCGACCTTCTGGGAGCGCACGATCGGCAGCCAGGCGGGCCGTGAATCCCCGTTCTCGATCTGGGGGCAGACCGATCTCGAGGCCCTGCACACCGGCGTCAAGCTCGCTGCGGCGGCGCTGGCCGTGGCGGTGGCGCTGGTACCGCGGGAACGGTCGCCGGCCCAGATCGGGGCCCTCGGAGCGGCTGTGATGATCGCCGTCGAGCTCACCGCCGAGCACTGGTTCTACCTCTACATCGTCTGGTTCCTGCCGCTGTTGCTGGTGGCGATCGCGACCCGGCCGGGCGAACCGGAGCCCTTCCCAGCGCCCGAGGCGGCCCCCGCCGCGCGCGGCTGACCGCCAACCGGCCCCAGAGCTGCTCGGCGAGCCGCTGGTCGATGCCGATCTGCCTCCGGAGCCGGCCAAGCTCTGCGTAGCTGACCCCGTAGAGGGGCTGCCGTGCCCCGTGACGGGAGTAGACCTTACGATTCTGCGCGGTGCCCGCCGCCTTCAGCGCCGCCATCGCCTCCCGGTGGCGCACCTACGCGGGCTCGACCGGCTCGAGGATCTGCTCGATCGAGACAGCCCGGCCGTCGCTGCCCGTCTCGAGCGCGACGGCGTTGATCCAGACGTCCTCCTCGGCCGTCCGGAAGCGGGTCGGCATCTGCCGGGTGAACGCCTCCATCGCATCCTCGATTCGCACTCCGAGGATGCTGCGCCGGGATCCCGTCATCCCGGCGTCCGAGATGAAGGCGGTGCCGCCTGGGAGCACCCGGCCGTCGGCGGTCGGCACGTGGGTGTGCGTGCCGAGCACCGCGGCGACCCGGCCGTCCAGGTACCAGCCCATCGCCACCTTCTCGCTGGTCACCTCGGCATGGAAGTCGACGACGACGACCTCGGCCCCGCGGCGCTCGAGCTCGCCGAGCTCGGCGTCGGCGGCCCCGAACGGGGAGCGGGCGACGGTCAGCTGCAGCGCTCCCGAGAGGTTCAGCACCCCGACCCGGCTGCCCCCGACCTCGACCACGGTCGAGCCGCGTCCCGGGTTCCCCTTCGGGTAGTTCGCGGGCCGCACGATCCGCTCGTCGCGGTCGAGCAGCTCGTAGGAGTCACGCTGCCGGTAGGCGTGGTTGCCGAGCGTGATCACGTCGGCGCCGGCGGCGAAGATCGCCGCCGCCGAGCGCTCGTTGATGCCAACGCCCCCGGCTGAGTTCTCGCCGTTGACGATCGCCAGGTCGGAGCGATGCCGCTCGCGCAGCTCGGGTAGCTTCGCGGCCAACCCGCGCAGGCCGGGCTTGCCGACCACGTCGGCGACGAAGAGGATGCGCATCGGCCCAGTCTTGCCGATCCCGGCGACGAGCTGCTCCCCAGGACCGTCTAGCTTTCCGGCGATGGAGGCGCGGGCAACGACCGTGGCCGCGATCGAGGTCGCGGCTCTGGACAAGAGCTTCGGTGACCGCCGGGCGCTGGCCGGGGTCGGATTCGCGGTCGCCACCGGGGAGCTCTTGGCGGTGATCGGGCCGAACGGCGCCGGCAAGACGACCCTGCTCTCGATCATCGCCGGCAGCCTGGGGCAGGACGGCGGCACCGTCACGATCGCCGAGGGGCGGGTCGGCTTCGTGCCGCAGCAGCCGGCCTTCTACCGCAAGCTGACGGTCGAGGAGAACCTCGAGCTGTTCGCGCGACTGGAGGACGTTCCCGATGTCGATGCGGCGGTCGAGGAGATGCTCTCGCAGACCGCGCTCGGCGAGCGCCGGGGCGATCTGGCGGGGACGCTGTCGGGTGGCAACCAGCAGCGGGTCAACATCGCGATCGGCCTCCTCGCGAGGCCGGCGGTGATGCTGCTCGATGAGCCCTCGACCGGCCTCGATGCCCGCCAGCGCGCCCGACTCTGGGAGTTCGTGCTCGGCCTGGCGGCGGACGGCACGACGGTGATCTTCACGACGCACGACATCGCCGAGGCGGAGCGCTACGGCGATCGGCTGCTGGTGCTCGCCGACGGCGAGGCGCTCTTCGACGGCGGCGCCGAGGAGTTGCACGACGAGGCGGGCATCGAGTCGGGCGATGCCGAGGGCGCCTTCGTCCGCTTCCTCGGTGAGCGCGGCCACTGACGTCCGATGCGCTGGCTCCTGCTCAAGGATCTGAGGCTGATGTGGCGCTCCCCGCTGCTGACGGCGCTGCTCGTGATCTACCCGATCGTGATCGCCGTCCTGATCGGGTTCGCGCTCTCCGGTGGCCCGAGCAAGCCGCGCGTCGCCTTGCTCAACGAGGTGCCGCCGGGCTCGCCGCTGAATGTCGGCGGCGAGGAGTTCGATCTCGTCGGTGCCCGTGCCGAGCTCTGCGATCGGATCGAATGCGTGCCGGTCTCCAGCCGCGAGGAAGCTCGGGAGCTGGTCGAGTCCGGGGACGTGCTCGGCGCGCTGGTCCTGCCGTCGGACCTGATCGAGAAGCTGCAGTCGCTGGCGGGCCTGACTCCCGAGCAGCCGATCGTCGAGGTCCTCGTCAACGAGGAGGACCCGGTCAAGGGCCAGCTCGTCGACGAACGGATCGACTCGCTGCTCTCCGACGCCAACCTGCGGATCTCGCAACGGATCTCCGACGTCTCGATCGGCTACCTCGGGATCCTGCTCGACGGCGGTTCGCTCAACTTCCTCGGCCAGGGCTTCGAGATCCTCGGCCTGCGCAGCGCGGAGGCGATCCTCAGAGAGGTTCGCGGCGAGCTGCCGAAGGGGGGCGACAGCCGTGCGGAGATCGACCGTGTGATCCGCTTCTCAGCGCTGGCCGCGGAGAACCTCGACGTCGCCGACGATCTGCTGGGGGCCGTGAGCCAGCCGATTCAGGTTGACAAAGAGGTCGTCAACGGTGGCAGCCCGTCGCTGGATACATTCGCGATCGCCGTCGCAGCGACGATCACCCTGATGTTCGTGACCGTGCTCCTGGTGGCGGGCTCGCTCGCCCTCGAGCGCGAGGAGAACGCCTTCCGCCGGCTGGTTCGGGGCCTGGTCAGCCCGACCGGCCTGTTGATCGAGAAGATCGCCCTCGGCGTTGTCGCTGCACTCGCCGTGACGCTGCTGATGCTGGCCGGCCTCGAGCTGTTCGTCTCGCTGCAGTGGCAGCGCTTCGCGCTGTGGATCCCGGCGATCGTCGCCGGCGGTGCCGCCTTCGCCGCCTTCGGCGCCGCGCTCGGAGGTGCCACGCGCGAGGTCCGTGCGGCCTCACTGCTCGCCTTCATGGTCTCGTTGCCGGTGGCGTTCCTCTCGCTCGTGCCCTCCGGCACGGTCAGCCCGGCGCTGTTCGACGCGATCGGGGTGGTCACAGCCCTGTTCCCCTTCGACCCGTCGCTGCGCGCGCTCGAGGGCGCCCTCGAAGAGGCCGGCCCGTCTCTCACCGTCGCGATCGCCCACCTGGCCGCTCTCGCGCTCGCCTACGGCCTGCTCGCCCGACTCGCCCTGCGCCGCTTCGCCTGACGCAGCACGCCTGTCGACCGACAGGCGGTCGACGGGCGTGTAACGGCGCCCCTCGGGACTGGGGCGGCTGCGTCGTCTGCGACGACGATCAGCTCTGAGCGCTCTAGTCCTGTGCCGGCACGTGCTTGGAGGAGACGCACTTGCCGAGCGCGTTCTTGCGGTTCCCGTTGGAGCCGTAGGCCTCCTTGAAGGCGTCCGGATCCTCCGCCCGCTCCGCCTTGCACTCCTTCGCGGAGTTCTTGAACGAGCCGACCTCCTCGACCGTGGCCTTCTTGACCGTGCGCGAGACGCACTTGCCGAGCGCGTTCTTGCGGTTCCCGTTGGAGCCGTAGGCCTCCTCGAAGGCGTCCGGATCCTCCGCCCGCTCCGCCTTGCAGGCCTGCGACGCGTTCCTCAGCTCACCCTTGATCTCCGACTTCTCGCCCTTGACGCAGGTTCGCATCGCCCGCTTCCCGTAGAGAGCTGAGAACGCCCCCTTGTCAGCGCGCTTCTCGGCCTTGCACTGGCTCTTGGCCAGCTTCCCGGCCTCTTTCGCCCCGTCAAGCTTGGCCGCGTTCGCCGACGCGCCGAGCAGCAGCATGCAGCCGAGTACGGCCAGCGAGATGATCTTCAAGTTCCTCATGTCGTCGCTCCTCCTATCGATTCCACTCTCGTGGGGGATTTGCTCTTCGGTCGTCTTGGACTGAGAACGCGCTCAGGCGCGCTCCGTCAGGTCCTATCACCGGACTATTCGGGCGGCCCGCCCTTGCCCCGGCCACCACCCACCGCCGGGGGCGGCCCACCGCCGGGGGGGCCCACCACCGCCGGGGGCGCCCCGCCACCTCCGCCCGCCCCGCCGGTCTCGGGCTTGGCCGGCTGTGCCGGGAGAGGCGCGGGCGGTCCGCCGCCCGGCTTTGGGCCCACGTTGGCGGGCGGCCCACCGCCGGGCGGCCCACCGGAGGCCGGGGGGCCTGGAGGCTGGGCGGGCGGTCCCTCGCCCCGGCCGCCGATTCCGCGGCCCAGCCCCTTGCCGGGTCGTCTGTCGAGTCCCTTGCCCCGGCCGTTCCCGTTCGCCCTCGTCCGACCGCGGGCGTCACCCGCTCGACCCTGACGCTTGTCGCCTCGCCCCCGACTCTCGACCCGCGCCCCCGAGGCCTCGATCCCGCGGTGGCCCGCACCCTGCCTGCCCTCCGGCTCCGAGCGGTCCGAGGTCCCCGTCGCGGGTGCGGCTTCGCTGCCCGCTTCGCTGCCGACAGTGAGCGGTCCGGGCAGCTCGACGATTCCCGCTGCGTCGGAGGCACCCGCAGCGACGATGACCGCAGCGACGACCGTCGCTGCCTTGACCGAGGCCCCAGCGGCCACTCCACCGCCGAGCGCCGCCGCCCCGGAGCCCACCGCGGCAACGCCGGTCGCCGCACCGGCGCTGCCCGCACCTCCGATCCCGAGGCCCGCGAGGACTCCGCCCGCCGCCGCGATCGGCAGCGGTGGGCAGAGCGCGCGCAGATCCTGCCGCCGCACCTCGATCGCGAGCTTGAAGCCGGCGCATCCCTCGCAGGCGCGGAGGTGGGCCTTGAGCCTGCGCCCGCGCAGGCGCCGGCCGTCGCCGTCGCTGACGGCTCTTCGGACCTCATCGCAGCGCATCTCGCGGCCCTCCTCCCGGCTCCGCAGCGCCATTCGCGCCTCGTATACCGACTGCCGAGCAGCGCCCTCGGCGCAGTCGAGCGCCGCCGCGATCTCGCCGTAGCCGAGTCCGGACAGCTCCCGCATCACCAGCGCCGAGCGCTGACGCTCGGGCAGGCCCTTGAGATCCTCGACCAGGTGCCGCAGCCGGTCGCGATTCTCGAGCTCCGCCGCAGGGGACTCCGCCCGCCCGGCGGTGGGTTCGCAGTCCAGCTGCGTCTCTCGCCGGCTTCGCACGATCGAGATCGCCTCGTTGTGCGCGACCCTGAACAGCCAGGGACGAAGCTCGACCTCGCGGTCCTCTCCGGGGAGCGCCCGCAGCGCCGCCGACATCGTCGACTGCAGCGCATCCTCGGCGTCGGACGGGTTGCGGAGGATCGCCAGGCAGTAGCGGTAGATCGCCTGATGGTGCTCGCGGAAGATCTCCGCAAACGCCGCCTGCTCCCCCTGGCGTGCGCGGCGGCCCAGGGTGGGCCCCGCCCGAAGCGGGGCCCACCGGCGCGGTGAGCCAGGGGAATCGGCCGCGAGCGGTCGCGAAGAGGCCATCACCAATGATTATCGGCAGCGATCCAAACGGCTGAAGGCCGGCCGCATCGGTGCTGTCGCCTGGTCCGCATTCCATTCGGGCTCTGTCGCAACAACGAGCGCTACCGCCGGGCGTCAGGTCCTACCAGCCGCCGGCCAAGGGCGGGCGAGCGGGGACGAGCCCCAGCCCGCCGCTCGATCTAGACTGCTGAGCGATGGGATTCCCTGCAATCCGCATGCGCCGCCTGAGGCGGACCGGCGTTCTGCGCGAGATGGTGCGGGAGACGACGCTGCGCCCGGCCGAGCTGATCCAGCCGCTGTTCGTCAGCGCCGGCGAGGGAGTTCGGGAGCCGATCGCGGCGATGCCGGGCATCGAGCGGCTCTCGATCTCGGCCCTCGTCGAGGAGGCGGGCGCGGTCGCCGGCGCCGGCGTCCCGGCGGTCCTGCTGTTCGGGGTGCCGGCCGCCAAGGACGAGGCCGGCAGCGGCGCCTACGACGACGAGGGCGTCGTCCAGCTCGCGATTCGGGCGCTGAAGGAGGCCCACCCGGAGCTTGTCGTGATCGCCGACACCTGCCTCTGCGGGTACACCGCCGGTGGGCACTGCGGCATTCTCGATGACGGCGAGGTCGACAATGACCTGACGCTCGAGCTGATCGCAAAGGCCGCTGTCTCCCAGGCCGCGGCCGGCGCCGATGCCGTTGCCCCCAGCGGCATGATGGATGGGCATGTGGCCGCCGTTCGTGGCCAGCTCGACTCCGAGGGCTTCTCGGCGACGCCGATCATCTCCTACGCCGTCAAGTACGCCTCCGCCTTCTATGGGCCCTTCCGCGAGGCGGCCGGCTCCGCCCCCCGGGAGGTCGGCAGACGGGGCTACCAGATGGACCCGGCGAACGCGCTCGAGGCGCTTCGCGAGGCGAGGCTCGACCTCGAGGAGGGCGCCGACATGCTGATGGTCAAGCCCGCGATCCCCTATCTGGACATCGTCAGCCGGGTCAAGCTCGAGACCGGCGCGCCACTCGCCGCCTACCATGTCTCCGGCGAGTACTCGATGCTCAAGGCCGCAGCCGCCAACGGCTGGCTCGACGAACGGGCCACGGCCTTGGAGTCACTGACAGCGATCAAGCGGGCGGGAGCCGATGTGATCGTCACCTACTACGCGAAGGAAGCGGCTGGATGGCTGAGTTGACCGACACTCCGACAACCGAGGGCAGGCCAGCCGGGGCCCGCTCGAAGGCGAGGACCCGCAAGGACGGCGCCGCGATCCCGCTCGATCTCGTCGACCGGCGGCTGATGAACGTGCTGCAGTCCGAGTTCCCGCTCGTGCCGGAGCCGTACGCGCTGATCGCCGAGCGGGCAGGGATCCCCCTCGACGATGCGATGGCCCGTATCCAGCGCCTACTCGACGGGCGGATCATCCGCGAGATCACACCGATCTTCGACACCAGGGCACTCGGCTACTCGTCGATGCTCGTCGCGGCGAAGGTCGACTCCGAGTTCCCGCATCGCCCGGCGGAGATCATCAACTCGCATCCGGGGGTCTCGCACAACTACCTGCGCACGCACGAGTTCAACCTCTGGTTCACGATCGCGACACCGCCCGACTCCGAGCTCGGCCTCCAGGGGACGCTCGAAGCGCTCCAGCAGCGGACCGGCGCCGAGTCGATCCGGCAGCTGCCGACGCTGACGATGTTCAAGATCAACATGAACCTCGAGATGGAGGGAGACACCGATGCGCTGGCGGCGAAGGTCGAGGCGGTGCCCCCGAGGGAGCTCGAGCCCCGGCCCTACGACGACGACGACATCGCGCTGATCCGCGCAACCCAGGGGCCGATGGCGGTGGTCGACAGGCCCTGGGACGACGCCGCCGAGGAGCTCGGGATCGAAGCGCCGGAGCTGTTGGATCGTCTCCAGGAGCTGATCGATCGCAAGATCCTCAGGCGGGTGGCGGCGATCCTCTTCCACCGCCGCGCCGGATTCTCGGCGAACGGGATGGGCGTCTGGAGGGTCCCGCCCGAGCGCGTCGCCGACGTCGGCGGCCGGATGGCTGCCGTGCGCGGCGTGTCCCACTGCTACGAGCGGCCCACCTACGAGGACTGGCCCTACTCGGTGTTCACGATGGCGCACGGCCGCTCGAAGGAGGAGTGCGACGCGATCCTCGACTCGATTGCCGACGAGCACGGGCTCCACGGGCCCGACCGCGCGGTCCTCTACAGCAGCACCGAGTACAAGAAGATCCGGCTCCGCTACTTCACGGACGACTACCGTGAGTGGGAGCGGGAGCACGGCGCCTAGCCGCCGATCCCGAGGGCGGATGGGTTGAGGGACGAGCGCTCCAGAGAGCTCTATCGCCGGGCTGTCGAGGTGATGCCGGGTGGGGTCAACTCACCGGTGCGGGCGATGGGCTCGATCGGCCGCGACCCGATCTTCGTCGAGAGCGGCAGCGGCTGCGAACTGGTCGATGTCGACGGCAACCGCTACGTGGACTGGATCTCGTCCTGGGGGCCGCTGATCGCCGGGCACGCCAACCCGGCGGTCGTCGAGGCGGTCAGCGAGGCGGCAGCGCGGGGCACCTCCTACGGCGCCGCGACCGCCGGGGAGGTGGCGCTCGCGGAGGAGGTCTGCTCGCGGTTCCACGCGGTCGAGATGCTGCGCATGGTCAACTCGGGCACCGAGGCCGCGCTCAGCGCCGTGCGGCTCGCCCGCGCGGCTACCGGGCGCGAGCGCCTGGTCAAGTTCGCGGGTGCCTACCACGGGCACGTCGACGGGTTGCTCGCCGACGCCGGCTCCGGCCTCGCGACCCAGGGCATCCCCACCTCGCCCGGGGTCCCGGCAGCCCAGGCGGCCGCAACCGCGGTCGTGCCGTGGAACGACTTCGACGCGGTCGAGCGCGCGGTGCTCGAGCTCGACCCCGCGGCGATCCTCTGCGAGCCGATTCCAGCCAACATGGGGGTGGTGCCGGCGGCCGAGGGCTTTCTCGAGCACCTCCGCGATCTCGCCGACTCGAGTGGCTCGCTGCTGGTCTTCGACGAGGTGATCTCGGGCTTCCGGGTGGCTCGCGGCGGTGCCCAGGAGCTGCTCGGGGTCAGCGCTGATCTGACGATCATGGGCAAGGTGATCGGCGGCGGCCTGCCGGCGGCGGCCTACGGGGGCAGTCGCGAGTTGATGGAGCGCGTCGCTCCCGCCGGCGACGTCTACCAGGCGGGGACGCTGTCCGGCAACCCGCTGGCGGTCGCCGCGGGCCTGGCCACGCTCGAGCTGCTCGACTCGGAGGCGTACGGCCGCCTCGCGGAGCTGACCGAGCTGCTCGCCGCGGGCCTGCGGGACGCGATCGACGCTGCCGGCGCCCGGTCGTGGGCCTCGGTCAGCTCGATGCCGGCCCTGGTGACGCTGTTCATGAGCCCGACGCCGCCGCGCGACTTCGCGGCGGCCAAGGCCTGCGACACCGACGCCTACGGTGCGCTCTGCAGAGGCCTGCTCGAGCGCGGGGTGTATGCGCCGCCCTCGCAGTTCGAGGCGTGGTTCGTCTCGCTCGCCCACGACCCGGCGGCGATCGAGCGCACCTGCGCAGCGGTCGCCGAGACCCTGGCCGAGGTCCGCCCATGAGCCCCACCCAACCGCCCACCGCCGAGGGGGCGCTCGCCGAGCTGGCTCGTGAGCTCCGCGACGAGGAGTCGGTGATCTCCCCCCACGTGGTCGATCCCGCGGAGGCTCCGGCGCTCGGGATGCTCGCGGCGTCGGGTCCGAGAACCAGTGACCGCGCCGCCGCCTATTCGCTGATCGTCGAGTGCGTCCGCGAGGGCTACCTGCTCCACTACGGCCGAGCGCGCCTGCTCGAGCCGCCGGATCAGGACCTCGCGCTGCTCGCCGGCGACTACCTCTATGCCAAGGGACTGGAGCGACTCGCCGCGCTCGGCGACCTCGACTCGGTGCGGGAGCTCGCCGATCTGATCTCGCTGCTGGCCCAGCTCCACGCCGGTGAGGGCGAGCCGATCGAGGAGCGCGCCGCGACCCTGTGGCTGGCCGCCGCGGTCGCGCTCGCGACCGGCGGCGACGATGCCCATGAGCGTGGCAAGGCAGCCGTTCGCGATGGAAACCCCGCCGAAGGTTTGTTCGCCTCGGCGGTCGATGCCGCCGCGCTGGCCGGCATCGACGAGCAACTGTCCGAGGCGGCCGAGGCGGTAGGCTTCCGCCTCTCCCACCGTGGCTGAACCAGGTACGGACAACAACACCGAGGCCGACGGCAGCGACGGCCCGCCCGAGATGAAGCCGGCCGGCTACTTCGAGGGCGAGTCGATGACCCGCCGCAAGGCCTTCACCGTCGCCAGCATGGCGATCGGCGGCGCTGCCGGTGCGGTGGTCATCCTCCCGGCGCTCGGCTTCGCCCTCGCGCCGGTCTTCGAGCGGCCCGAGGAGATCTGGCAGGCCGTCGGGACGGTCGATGACTTCCCCGCGGATACCTACACGTCCGTGGTGATCACGATCGTCGAGGGCATCGGTGAGGCCGGCAAGTCGACCGCCTACGTGCGGCGCGGTAGCGAGGAGCTCGGCGAGAGCCCGGACGAGTTCATCGCGATCTCCTCGCGCTGCGCACACCTCGGCTGCCCGGTCCGCTACTTCGAGGCGGCCGCGAACTTCATCTGCCCCTGCCACGGCGGTGTCTACGGATTCGAGGGCGAGGTCCTCGGCGGCCCGCCACCGCGCCCGCTCGACCGCTTCCAGACCCGCCTCGCCGGTGACGTGGTCGAGCTCGGTCCCCGCTTCAGCGTCACCTCCCAGCTCGAGCCGGTCCGCGCCCGCGACCCCGGCGAGTTCACCGGCGGCATCTGGGAGTACCTGTACCCACCGCGCCCCTCGACCGCACCGGCTCCCTGAGGAACGATGATCGCCGATGGCTGAGACCGAGACAGAGACCGAAGGCACCCCCGTCAAGGGCAACGGCAACGGCCGCGCTGCACGGCTGCTGCCGCCGCCGTTGCGGCGGCCGGGCAAGCCTGGGTCCAACGGCAGCGGTGGCTCCGCGCGGGTCGTCGAGGGCGCCAAGGACGCCCCGGCGGATCTGCTCGCCTGGCTCGATGAGCGGACCTCGGCGACGGCGTTTCTGACTGGGTCGCTGTACCGCAAGGTCCCGAAGGGCACGAACTGGCTCTACACGCTCGGCTCGGCGACCCTGTTCGCGTTCGTCGTGCAGGCCATCACCGGGGTCTTCTTGGCGATGTACTACACGCCCTCGACGATCGAGGCCTACGACTCGATCACCAACCTCACCAACAACGTCTTCATGGGCGAGTTCGTGCGCGGCATGCACAAGTGGGGCGCCTCGGTGATGGTCATCCTCGTCTTCGTGCACATGGCGCGGACCTTCTTCGTCGGCGCCTACAAGTACCCGCGCGAGCTGAACTGGATCATCGGCGTCGTGCTCCTGATCCTGACGATGGTGATGGGCTTCACCGGCTACCTGCTGCCGTTCGACCAGCGCTCCTACTGGGCGACGATCGTCGGCGTCAACATCAACGGCACCGGCCCGATCGTCGGCCCGTTCCTCTCGGACTTCCTCCGCGCCGGTCCGGAGTTCAGCCAGACGACCCTCTCACGCTTCTATTCGATCCACATGATGATGGTCCCCGGGGCGATCATCGCCCTGATCGGGGCCCATCTCTACCTCGTCGTCAAGCAGGGCACGACGGCGCCGCCGTGGGTCCGGGCTGACACGAAGCCGAAGTCCTCGCGGGCAGAGAAGGTCTGATGAACCGCCAGGAGAAGGAGAGCTACCTTCGCGAGTATGAGGTCCTGAAGAAGAAGGGCAAGCCGTTCTTCCCCTACGCGGTGATGAAGGACTCGGTGATGGCGCTGGTCGTGGTCATCGTGATCGCCGTGATGGCGATCTTCCTCGGCGCCGAGCAGGGCCCGAAGGCGGACCCGACCACCACCACCTACACGCCCCGACCGGAGTGGTACTTCTTCTTCCTGTTCGAGCTGCTGCGCGTGATCAAGCCCCCGGAGCTGACCCCGCTGGCGACGATCGGGATCCCGACGATCGCGATCGTGTTGCTGATCCTGCTTCCGTTCTACGACCGTGGCCCCGAACGGCACCCGTTGAGGCGCCCGATCGCGATGTTCGCTGCGGTGCTGACGATCGCCTCGATGGGCTACCTGACGTTCCTCGGCGCCGAGGCGGGACCGCCGACCGAGATCGAGCTGGCGAGCGCCGCGGAGTTCGACGAGGGCAAGGAGGTGGTCGCCTCCCAGGGCTGCCTCGGCTGTCACAAGATCGGCGAGAACGGCGGTGCGCTTGGACCGGACCTGACCGAGGTCGGGGCCCGGCTTCCGGCGGCGGCGATCGCGAGATCGGTGATCGTCGGGCCGTCCTTCATGCCCGCCTACGATCGGCTCGAGAGCGAGGACCCCGAGGCCTTCGACGCGCTCGTGCAGTACCTGGCCTCGCTCGACGGCACGGAAGCCGACGGCGAGTAGCGGCCTGGGCCGTCCGGGCGCAGACGGGCGCCGGGCTACGATCCGCCGGAGATGCCCGAATGATCGAGAGCAAGCCCTCACGCGAGTCCGAGGAGTTCGCCGGCCAGGTCCGGGGGATGTTCGATCGGATCGCCGGCGTCTATGACCTGATGAACTCGGCGATGACTGCGGGGATGCATCACCGCTGGCGCGAGCGGGCGGTCGATCTGACCGCGCTCGAGGCCGGCGACTCGGCCCTCGACGTCGCCTGCGGGACCGGCGACCTGACGCTCGAGCTGCAGCGTCGGGTCGGCTCGCGGGGGCACGTGATCGGCTCCGACTTCTCCGAGCGGATGCTCGATCTCGCCCGGGAGAAGGGCGGCTCTCGCGCGGGACGCGGCGGCAGTCCGATCTTCGAGTGGGGCGATGCGCTCGACCTTCCCTACGACGACCGCAGCTTCGACGCCGTGACGGTCGGCTTCGGCGTCCGCAACTTCGCCGATCTCGATCGCGGCCTCGCCGAGCTCGTCCGGGTGCTGAAGCCCGGCGGCAGGCTGGTGATCCTCGAGATCACCCAGCCGCAGCGAGCGCCGCTCTCGACCTTCTTCTCGTTCTGGTTCGACCGGCTGGTGCCGCGCCTGGGCAGCATCGCCGGCGACCGCGAGGCCTACAGCTACCTGCCCGAGTCGGTGAAGCGGTTTCCGGCGCCGCCGGAGCTCGCCGAGCGGCTCGACCGCGCCGGGCTTGGCGAGATCCGCTGGACGATCCTCGCCGGCGGGATCATCGCGATCCACTCCGGAGTCAGACCGGAGGCCCCGGAGCACTGATGGGCCGCTCCTCGATTCCCGAGCCGGTGACCGCGGTCAGCGACCTCGCGGGGGCCTGGCTTCCGGTCCGGCTTCAGCGGGTCGAGGAGCGCCTCGTGGAGGTCATCGGCGCTCACGGCGAGCCGCTCGCCGCGGCGGCCGGCGCCACTCTGGCAGCCGGGGGCAAGCGCATGCGCCCGCTCCTGGTGCTGCTCTGCGCCGGCCGCGCCGGGGGCGAGGCCGCGATCAACGCGGCCACCGCGATCGAGTTGGTGCACATGGCAACGCTCGTCCACGACGACATCCTCGACGACGCGCCGCTCCGTCGCGGCCGTCCCACGGTGGTCGCCGCAGCCGGCCGCAGCCGCGCGGTCGCCACCGGTGACCTGTTGTTCTCCCGGGCCTTCGCCGAGCTGACCGCGGTCGGCTCCGAGGAGCAGGTCGCCGCTCTGGCGGCGGCCTCCGTCGCCCTCGCCCAGGGGGAGCTGGCGCAGCGCCAGGATGCGTTCCGGATCGACGTCAGCGCGGAGCGCTACTTCCGCAGGTGTCGTCTGAAGACGGCGGCGCTGTTCGAGTGCGCCTGCGTGATCGGCGCCAGCAGGCCCGAGTCCGAGCGCGAGGCGCTACTCGCCTTCGGCCGCCAGATCGGGCTCGCGTTCCAGCTGCTCGACGACGTCCTCGACGTGGTCGGGCCGGTTGAGCGCACCGGCAAGGCGAGGGGCACCGACCTGCTCGACGGCACCGTGAACCTGCCGCTGATCCGTGCCCGCGACCACGACCCCGAGCTCGCGTCGCTCGACCTGCGCGGCCTCGACGGCGCGGCCGCGGAACGGATCTGCGACCGGATCGCGGCGACCGGAGCGACGGATCAGGTCCGAGCCGAGGCGCGGGAGCGGGTCGAGCGGGCCAAGGGTCGGCTGCGCGAGGCGGCGCTTGCCGAGGGCGACCGAGAGCTGTTCGAGCTCGTTGCCGACGGGGTCGTCGAGCGCTACTCGTGAGCTCAGCCGCGGTTTGCGGTCAGTCGAGATCGGGCGGAGGCCGCTTGCTGCTCAGCGCCCGCCGGAAGCGGTCGACGTCGTCCGCCTTGCCACGCTCGAGCTCCGCCAGGTCCTCGGTCAGCGAGGCGGTCCCGTCGTCGAGGATCCGGTCGAAGCGATCGAGCACCCGTTGAGGAAAGACCCCAGCCGTCTGATGCCCGCACTCGGGGCAGTAGAGCTCGACCCGCCAACGGCGTCGGTCGACCGGCGCCCACTCCACCGGCTGAACCAGGTGGGAGTCGCACGCCGTGCAGATGTGCGGGTCCTCGCCGGGTCCCCTCGGCCGGCTGCCGCCGACCCGCTGCCGGCCCCCGCTCGTATCTCTGTTTCCATCGGTCATCCAGATCGCCACGAGCCGTATCGGCAACGCCGGGCAGCCGGTCAGGGCCCGGGCGTAATCTGGACGGCCGTCCAGGCGACCTGGGCGCGGCGACCCGCCGGCCCGACGATTTACCGCTATCTATCGCGGTTCTCGGCGAAATTCAGGTAGTAGCGGGACGGCGTCGGTCCCTTCTGGCCCTTGTACTTGGAACCGGCGCGACTGCTGCCGTACGGAACCTCGGCGGCGCTGGTCATCCGCAGGAACGAGATCTGCCCGATCTTCATCCCGGGGTAGATCGCGATCGGCAGGTTGGCGACGTTCGAGAGCTCGAGGGTGAGGTGGCCGTCCCAGCCGGCGTCGACGAAGCCGGCGGTGCTGTGGATCAGCAGCCCGAGCCTCCCGAGCGACGACTTGCCCTCGAGACGGGCGACGAGGTCATGTCCGAGCGCGACGCGCTCGAGCGTCGAGCCGAGCACGAACTCGCCGGGGTGGAGAATGAAGGCCCGGTCGTCTCCTTCGGCGACCTCGACCAGCTCGGTCAGGTCCTCCTGCGCACGCTTCGGGTCGATGTAGGGGGTGGTGTCGTTGCGAAAGACGCGGAAGTAGCGATCGACCCGGAGATCGACCGACGACGGCTGCATCGCGTCCTCGCCGAGCGGATCGATGACGATGCCGCCCCCGGCGAGCTGCTCGGCGATCGACTTGTCGGAGAGGATCACGGGCCGGGAGCCTACATCCAACGGCCGACCACCTTTCGGTTCGGGCCTGCGACGGCGCTACCATGGGTCGATGCCCAATATCGGACCCCTTGAGTTAGCGATCGTTCTCGTCATCGCACTCGTGATATTCGGCCCCAAGCGCCTACCCGAGCTCGGCAAGTCCCTGGGCCGGGGCATGCGCGAGTTCAAGGACTCGATCAGCGGCGCCGGCCGGGACGATGACGATGACGACGATCCGCCCGAGATCGAGAACGGCGTCGAGGATCCCCAGGACAATGAGCCGGCGGGGCAGCGCAGCGCCTGAGGCGCGCGTAGCTGCGCACGGGGGAGACGTCTGAGCGATGGCCCGGATCCGGGCGGCCGACTTCGATGAGCGCCTGACGCTGGTCGAGCATCTCGACGAGCTGCGCACGCGCATCCTGATCAGCGGCGGCGTCCTGCTCGTCGCCGCGGCGCTCTGCCTATGGCAGAACCATCTGCTGCTCGAGATCGCGAATCGACCGCTGGAGGGGCGCAGGCTGCTGACGCTCTCGGTCGGCGAGCCGTTCATGACGACCCTGACGATCTCCCTGTACGGGGCGATCCTGATCTCCCTGCCGGTGATCCTCTACCAGGCCTACGCCTTCGTCCTGCCGGCCTTCAGCCCGACCGAGAAGCGGGTCGTGCTGCCGTTGATCTTGATGGTCCCGTTCCTGTTCGTCGCCGGGGTCGTCTTCGCCTACTACGTGATCACCCCGGCGGCGATCGACTTCCTGCTCAACTTCAACAGCGACGAGTTCAACATCCAGGTCAGGGCGCGTGAGTACTACAGCTTCTTCGCCCTGTCGCTGCTGTCGGTCGGCGTGCTCTTCCAGATCCCGGTCGGCGTCCTCGCCGTGACCCGCCTCGGAATCATCAGCCCCGGTCAGCTGGCGGCAAACCGTCGATACGCGGTCCTCGGGATCGCGGTTCTGGCGATGCTGCTCCCTGGGACCGATCCGGTGACGATGCTGATCGCGATGGTGCCGCTGGTCCTGCTGTTCGAGTTCAGCATCGTCCTCGCTCGGATCCTTGGCCGCCCCCGGGAGGCGACGACCGACCTCGTCGCCGGAGAGAGCTGAGCGGGCCGCCCGACGGAAACGATCGTCTAGGCTCCGGCAGCGATGCTCTTCGACATCCGCGGCAAGCGAAAGCGCTTCATTCAGGTCATCTACGTCTTCCTGGCGCTGCTGCTCGGCGGCAGCCTCGTTCTCTTCGGGATCGGCGGCGACGCGCCCGGTGGGCTCGGTGACGCAATCGGGATCGGCGGCAACAGCGGCAGCGGCGGCAACCCCGAGTTCAACGAGGAGATCGAGACGGCCGAGGCGACGCTCGAGACCGACCCCCGCAACGCCGACGCCCTGCTCGCCCTCGCCCGTTACAACTACCTGAACGGCCAGCAGGCGCTCGAGGTCGACGCCGAGCAGGGAACCCAGGTCCTGACCGACGAGGCGGTGAGCGATTTCGAGGCCTCGATCGACGCGTGGGAGCGCTATCTGAAGGCGAATCAGGGCAAGCCCGACCCCTCGGTCGCGATCCTGGTCTTCCGCGCCTACTCGGGGATCGCCCTGGAGTCGAGCAGCCCGGCCACCATCCAACGCCGCCTCGAGGGCGCCCAGCGGGCGGCTGCGGTGGTTGCCGAGGAACGCCCGGGCCCGAACAGCTACCTCGATCTGGCCACCTTCGCCTTCCTATCCGGTGACACGAAGGCCGCGGAGCAGGCCTCCAAGGAGGCGCTCGCGTCGGTGGACGAGAGCGGCAAGTCGGCGCTCGAGGGCCAGCTGAAGGCCGCCGAGCGCCAGGGCAAGGCCCTGCAGCGTCAGCTCAAGAGCCAGGGGGATGGTCAGGGCGCGATCGAGAATCCGTTCGGATCGCTCGAACCGGACTCCGCCCCCGCCCCCTGAGCCCCCGCCGGCCCCGGCGCGCCCCGCTCGCGTAAAATGAGCTCCGGGCCATTAGCTCAGTTGGTAGAGCAGGAGACTCTTAATCTCAAGGTCGTAGGTTCGATCCCTACATGGCCCACTCGGCCGGGGGCCAAGCTCAGGCTCTGGGCCCGGCGCCGTTGATCCGATGCTGCAGATACCACGCCAGGTGCCTCGCTGCGTCGAGGCCGATCTGGGCGGGGGCGAGCAGGCGCTGCATCGATTCGCAGGCTATTCGATCGCGGGCCGCGACGGCACCTCGCCGGGACGCGGTCGCGCCCTCCTCCGCGCCACCCGACTCACCCCCCGGCGCCACCCCGAACGCGGCTGAGCGGCCGCCTACACTGCGCCCATGCGCATCGGAATCATCGGCCTCGGATACGTCGGCCTCCCGCTCGCGCTCGCCTTCGGCGAGGCGGGCCATGCGGTGATCGGCTACGACACGGACTCGCGGCGGGTCGAGCGGCTCGCCGCGGGGGAGAGCGATGTCGAGGACGTTCCCTCGGCCCGGCTGGCGGGGCTCGGCGATGCGTTCGAGCCAACGAACGACCCCGAGGCGCTGGCCCGCTGCGACGCGCTGCTGATCTGCGTGCCGACTCCGCTCGCCAACCAGCGGGAGCCCGATCTCAGCTACATCTCAGCGGCGGCTCGGACGCTCGCCGGCGTCCTCCGCGAGGGCCAGATCGTGGTTTTGGAGTCGACGACCTACCCGGGCACCACCCGCGATCACCTGCAGCCGCTGCTCGAGGAGTCGGGCCTCCGGGCAGGGGCCGACTTCCACCTCGCCTACTCACCCGAGCGGATCGATCCGGGCCGCTCGGACCACACGATCGCGACGACGCCGAAGGTGGTCGGCGGGATCACCGACGCCTGTACCGAGCGCGCGTCGGAGGTCTATGGGCTGATCTGTGACGAGGTCGTGCCCGTCTCCTCGCCCGAGTCCGCCGAGTTGACGAAGCTGCTCGAGAACATCTTCCGCTCGGTCAACATCGCCCTCGTCAACGAGCTGGCCCAACTCACGGATCGTCTCGGGATCGACATCTGGGAGGTGGTCGATGCCGCCTCGACCAAGCCGTTCGGCTTCATGCGCTTCGAGCCGGGGCCGGGGATGGGCGGACACTGCCTGCCCGTGGATCCGTTCTACCTGGCCTTCAAGGCGCGGGAGCTCGATTTCTACCCCGAGTTCGTAGAGCTCGCGGGGAAGGTCAACCAGTCGCATCCGCTGTTCTGCGTCGGCAAGATCGAGCGCGCGCTCAACGATGCGGGCAAGGCCGTCAACGGCTCGCGGATCCTGATCCTCGGGGTCTCCTACAAGGCCGGCGTCGCGGACCTTCGCGAGGCCCCGGCGCTGAAGATCATTCGCCACCTGCGGGAGCTCGGCGCCGAGGTCTCCTACCACGACCCGCTGGTCGCGGAGCTGAGTGAGGCGGGGCTCGAGTCGGTCGGGCTCGAGGCCGGCGTCGCCGAGGCCGATCTCGTCGCGATCGTCACCGCCCACGGCGGCATCGACTACGAGGCGCTGGTCGGCGACGCGAAGCTCGTGGTTGACTTCCGCGGTGTCACGCGCGGGGCCGAAGCCCCGAATCTCGTCCGGCTCTGACGGTGGCGCTGCCGATCGTCAGTAGCCGCCGCGGGAAGCGCCATCTGCTCGGGCGTGCCCGCGCCGGACTCGGTCGCGCCGACCGCCTGACGCTGCTGCTCGCGACGGCGACGGCGGTTACGGCCGGGGCGGTGCTGGCCGGCGAGTTCGCGCGCCGCCTGCGCCGGCAGGCGACGCGGCCCGGCCCCTCGGGCGAGGGGCCGGTCGAGGGGCCGGTCGAGGCGCTGCACCTGGCCGGCCGCGCGACCCAGGACACCGTCCGGGTCGCGATCGAGGGCTACGAGTCCGCCGGCCGGCAGGAGGTGGTCCTCTTCAACCTGCTCAGTGGGTTCGCCGGAGCCTTTGTCGTCGCCCGCCTCTCGACCGGCGGGATCCGCTCCGGCTGGTGGCCGTTCCGCAACGTCCGGGTCGGCGGTCGCCATATCCATCACTTCGTGCCGGGTATCCTCCTCGCCCTCGGCTCGGCAACCGCGGCCCTGTTGACCGAAGACCTGGATCGCGAGGCGGCGCTGGCGATCCCGTTCGGCGCCGGGGCAGGGCTGGTCTTTGACGAGGCCGCTCTGCTGCTCGATCTCCGCGACGTCTACTGGAGCCGCGAGGGTCTGCTCAGCGTCCAGCTGAGCCTCGGCGGCCTGGTGCTCTTGAGCGGCACGATCCTCGCCCTGCGGATGCTCCGGCGCGGCGAGCGGCGGGGCGAGGAGGCCGGCCTGATCCCCGATGCGGCCGGCGAGCTCGCACTCCGCTGAGAGCCGCCACGGTCCCGTTCAGCGCTTCACCGCGTAGCGCGTGAAGAGCTCGTCACCCTCCTGAAGCAGCCAGCGCAGCTCGAGGTCGAGCGGCCCCGATTCGAGGCCCTCGACGATCCTCGGGCCCGCGCCGCCGGCAACTCTCGGCCCGAGGGTGACGAACAGCTCGTCGACCAGCCCCTCAGCGAGCAGGTCGCCGTGTAGCCGCGGTCCGCCCTCGCAGAGCAGCGCCCTGATCCCGCGCTCCTCGCGCAGGTGCTCGAGCGCCTCCCTGAGGTCGACCGCACCCGCGTGGCGCACGACCTGCACCGGGGTGGCCGTCTCCGGCGGCTCTTCGTCGCTGGCGGTGAAGACGATCACCCGGCCGCCGCCGGAGGTGAACAGGCCCGCGTCCCAGGGCAGGGCGAGCCGGTTGCTGATCACCACCGCGAGCGGGTCCGGTGACCGGCCGCGCCGCTCGCGGAGCGAGCGCGCCTGAGGATCCGGCAGCAGGCGCCCGTAGCGCTCGGCCCGCAAGGTCCCGGCGCCGACCATCACGGCATCGGCGCTCGCGCGGAGCGCCATCAGCATCTCGGTGTCGGCGTCGGTGCCGATCTCACCCGAGCGTCCCCCGATCGTCGCATGGCCGTCGACGGTCGCGGCGAAGTTCGTGAACAGGTGCGGTCGCTCCGCCGCGATCGGCGCCGGCCACGGCGCCGCGAGCTGCTCGGCGATCGTCGTCGGGGCCGGATCGGGGAACAGGCGTTGCACGCTAGATCTCGTCCAGGTGATCGACGTTGGCGCGGTCCTCGGGCGAGCCGCTCGGCTCGGCGGCGAACCAGGCATCGAGTATCTCCTCCAGCAGCGCCTCCGAGGTCGTCCGCAGGCTCAGCGCCAGCACGTTCGCGTCGTTCCACCGGCGGGCTCCCGACGCGGTCTCCGCGTCGGCGCAGAGGGCCGCCCGGACCCCGCTCACCTTGTTCGCCGCGATCGCCGCTCCGGTCCCGGTCCAGCAGGCGACGACCGCCTGATCGACCCGGCCCTCGGCGACGTCCCTCGCCGCTGCCTCGGAGGCCCAGGCCCAGTCGGTGCGCTCGGCGTCTTCGAGCGCGCCGTGCGCGACCACCTCGTGTCCGCGGCTCGCCAGCGATCCGGCGATCGCCTCGGCAATCCCGGCACGCTCATCGGCGGCGATCGAGATCCGCATTACCGAAGCCTAGTCGGCGCCCGCCCGCGGAAGCGACCGAGGCGGGCCGCCTCAGCAGCCGAGCCGCTTTGCCGCGTCGCGGAAGGTCTTGACCTCGGTCGTCGGCCGCTTGCCGCCCTTCTCGATCTTCTCGCCGCGGCGGTTGACCCAGATCACCGGCACCCGCATCTTCAGCAACGGCTCGACGTCCGTGTAGAGGCCGCTCGTGATGTGCACCCAGCCCTTCTTCTTGCCGATCCGCCGGGCGCACTCCTTGAAATGGGCCGGCTCCGGCTTGTAGCTGCGCACCTGCTGGGCGGTGACGACAAGTTCCAGCGGCGTGCGCAGGTGACGCCTCGAGATCCCCAGAAGCTTGTCGTCGATGTTCGAGACGATGCCGAGCCGGTACCTCGCCGCGAGGCGGTCCATCGCGGCGTTGGCCTCACGAAACGGCTGCCAGTCGCCGATCGAGTCGGGCAGGAACTGCGCCCGAGAGGGCTCGAGCTCCCAGCCGACCTCGGCTGCGGCCTTGACCGCGGCCCGCCGCAGGACCTCCGCGTACAGCTCATAGGAGCCGGCCATCACCTGGTACTGGAGCTCGTAGAACCGCGGCAGCAGCGCCTTGGTGTCGAGGGTCAGGCCGTCCTCGGCGGCCTCGCGCTCGAACGCCTCGGCGATCCCCTTGTCCCAATCGATCAGGGTGCCGTAGCAGTCAGTGGTGACCCACTCGATTTCGCTGCGCTTGGGAAGTGGCATCGGGGCGCGGCATTATTACAGTCGCCGCCCTGCGGCCCGGCGACGTCGCCGACAGGGCCTCTAGCCCTTGGTCTCCAACGGGTCCTGGTTGCTGAGCAGGACGTCGAGGATCTCGCCGACGTCGGTCTCCCGGGCCTGGGGCGCCCGCATGCTCTCCCGGCGGTGCACCGTGTACGTATTGCGCCGGCCCTCGCGCTTCCGGGTCAGGTAGCCCTCCTCGACGAGCTCGGTCACGATTCGCTGTGCGGCGCGCTCGGTTATGTCGAGCGTCGCGGCGATATCGCGAAGCCTCACGGTCGGATCCCGCGTGATGACGAGCAGCACGCGGGCATGATTGGTGATGAAGGTCCACTGGCCGATCCTCAGAGCCTACGCAATCGAGTCGCCGTCGCGCGGTCCCGCGGGCCGGGGCGATCGGGCGCCGCGATCGATGGCCGCCCGCGGGGCTGTCTGCCGCTCGGCCTGCGGTCGGCTAGGCTGCCGCCGCAGTCATGGACCTGCTCGAATACCAAGGCAAGCAGCTGTTCGCGCGCGCCGGAGTAGCGGTGCCGGATGGCGGGGCCGCCGCTGACGTCGATGCGGCGGTCGCGGTCGCCGAGCGGATCGGCTATCCGTGCGTGATCAAGGCGCAGGTCCAGATCGGCGGTCGTGGTAAGGCCGGCGGGATCAAGGTCGCCAAGGACAGCGACGAGGCGCGCGCTCACGCGGGCTCGATCATCGGCATGGATATCCGCGGCCCGCGCGGGGAGGGGCCGTTCAGGGTCCATGAGGTCTGGGTCGAGGTCGCGTCCGAGATCGACGCCGAGTACTACGCCTCGGTGATCCTCGACCGGTCCGCGAAGAAGCCGCTGCTGATGCTCTCGCGGATGGGTGGGATGAACGTCGAGGAGATCGCCGAGACGGACCCCGACGCGCTCGTCAGGCTCCATGTCATGCCGTCCGCGGGCCTGTCGATCGACGATGCGCGACGGCTCGCGGTGGACGCTCAGATCGACGAGGACGTCGTCGAGGCGGTCGCCGGGACGATGGTCAAGCTCTACGAGGCCTTCGGCGCCAACGACGCGACCCTGATCGAGGTCAACCCGCTGATCATCACCGCAGAGCGCGACGTCGTCGCGCTCGACGCGAAGGTCACGATCGACGGCTCGGCGCTGTTTCGCCACGAGCAGCTCGCCGAGGCGGTCGACGACGATCCAGACCAGGACCCCCAGGAGCGGATGGCGAAGGAGCGTGGTCTCACCTACGTCGCGCTCGACGGCGACATCGGGATCCTCGGTAACGGCGCCGGGCTCTGCATGTCGACCCTCGACGTCGTCGCCAACGCCGGCGGCCGGCCGGCGAACTTCCTCGACGCCGGCGGCGGCTCGAAGGCGGAGGCGATCGTCGACGCGCTCGAGGTGATCACCTCCAACCCCAGGGTCAAGGCCGTGCTGTTCAACATCTTCGGCGGGATCACGCGCTGCGACGAGGTGGCGAAGGGCATCATCGAGGCCTTCGAGCGCGTCGAGATCGATGTCCCGCTGGTCGTCCGCCTCGACGGCACCAATTCCGAGGAGGGACTCGCTCTGCTGGCCGAGGCCGGGCTCCCGAACCTGAACGTCGAGAAGACGATGCTCGGGGCCGCGGAGGCCGTCGTCGAGCTTGCGGCGGGGCGGGCGTAGGAGGCACGGATGTCGATCATCATCGACAGCGACACGAAGCTCGCGGTCAGCGGCCTGACCGGCCGGGAGGGAAGCTTCCACGGTTTGCGCAACCGTGACTACGGGACCGACCTGGTCGCCGGCGTCACGCCCGGGAAGGGCGGCCAGGACGTCGATGGGGTCCCCGTGTTCGACTCGATCGCCGAGGCGGTCAGCGAGCGCGGCGCGAACACGTCGATGATCTTCGTCCCGGCGCGGTTCGCCGGTGCCGCGATCGAAGAGGCGATCGACGCCGGCGTCGAGACGGTGATCGCGATCACCGAGGGAATCCCGGTCCACGACATGCTGCCGACCTACTGGAAGGCGCGCGAGCGCGGCGTTCGGCTGATCGGCCCGAACTGCCCGGGCGTGCTCAGCCCGGGCAAGGCGAACGTCGGGATCATCCCTGCCCAGTTCTTCGATCGGGGCTCGATCGGCGTCGTCTCGAAGTCGGGAACGCTCACGTACCAGATCGGCAACGAGCTCAAGCAGGCCGGGCTCGGCAACTCGACGATCGTCGGCATCGGTGGCGACCCGATCGTCGGCAGCGACTTCATCGACGTCCTCGAGTTGTTCGAGAACGACCCCGAGACCGAGCTGATCGTGATGGTCGGCGAGATCGGCGGCGATGCCGAGGAGCGCGCCGCCGACTACATCGCCGAGAGCGTGACCAAGCCCGTGGTCGGCTACATCGCCGGCTTCACCGCCCCTCCCGGCAAGCAGATGGGCCACGCCGGCGCGATCATCTCCGGCTCCTCCGGCACGGCCGAGGCGAAGAAGGACGCGCTCGAGGCGCGAGGCGTGCGGGTCGGGACCAGCCCATCCGAGGCGGCGGCGATCGCGGCCGAGATCGCCGGCTCCTAGCCGTGCGCAGGCGCGGCTGACTCATATACTCGGCCGCGATGGCGGAGATGATCAGCTTTGCGCGCGGCGCCCCCAGCGTCGACCTGCTCCCGGCCGAGGCCGTGCGGGAAGCGGCCCAACGGGCGATCAGCGACGATCCGGCGCGGGCGCTCTCGTACGGCACCGGCGCCGGGCACCCGGAGCTGCGTGCCTGGCTGGCGGAGCGTCACGGTGAGGGGCCGACCGCGGAGCGGGTGATGGTCACCAACGGCTCGCTGGAGGCGGGCTGGATGCTGTTCGAGCACCTGCTCGGCCCCGGCGATACGGTCGTCGTCGAGCAGCCGTCCTACGACCGCACCTTGCTGATGCTCGAGCGGCTCGGCACGAGGCGCATCGGGGTCGAGCTCGAGGCCGACGGGATCAACGTCGAGCAGTTCGAACAGGTGATCGCCGACGGCCACACACCGAAGCTGGTCCACATCATCAGCAACTTCCACAACCCCGCCGGCTGCACGCTCTCGGAGGCCAAGCGCCGCCGCCTCGTCGAGCTCGCCGAGCGGCACGGGTTCTGGATCTTCGAGGACGACCCCTACCGCGAGGTCCGCTTCGCCGGATCGGAGGAGGTCCCGACGATGCTGTCGATCGCCGAGGGGACCGGGGCGCAGGTGGTGCACGCCTCATCGTTCTCGAAGACGGTCAGCCCCGGCGTCCGGGTTGGGTACCTGATCGGGCCGGCCGAGCAGATCGCGGCACTCGCCCAGCGCGCCAACGAGACCTACATCTCGCCGAACATGCTCGCCGAGTCGATCGTCTACGAGCTCTGCCGCTCGGGCGGGCTGGACGCAAACATCGATTTCGTCAACGTCGCGCTCGCCGAGCGGCGGGACGCGGTCGTCGCCGCCCTCGGCGAGCAGATCGCCGAGGCGGAGTTCGTGATCCCCGGCGGCGGCTACTTCCTCTGGCTCGACCTGGCGGCGGGCTCCGACACGCCGGCGCTCCTGCCGCTCGCCAAGGAGGAGGGCGTCGCTTTCGTCGCCGGGCCCGATTTCATGCTCGAGGGTGGCGAGCGGAGCCTGCGGCTCTCGTTCGCAAGCGTGCCGCCCGATCTCGTCCCCGAGGGGATCGCACGGCTTGCCCGGGCGCTCGGGCGCCAGCGCTCCTGAGGCCTGCCGCGCACAACGGGTGGGCAGCCGCGGGCGCGATCCTGCGCGTTCACAGGTATTTAGCATCGGCTTAACCCTTTGCTCGTAGTCTCCTCGGTAGCTCGGTGGCCGCCGGGCGTCAATCGACAGCCCGAGAGGAGGGACGCCAATGCCGATCAGCTTCTACGAGGGGGTTCGCGATGAGGACCTTCGCGACCTCAGCCGCCGCAACCTCGATCGCCGCTTCTACGCCCTGGCGGCGGCGGTTCGCGAGCACGAGACCAGCCTTCGCCGGGACCAGGGTCTCCCGGCAGGTCGGGACGAGCTTCTCTACCGGAGACTGCGGCAGATCTGCGGCGATCCCGCCACCGCCGAGCACGGCGCGGCGTGAGGCGTCCGGCCCCGATCGCGCCCCGGGGCCCGGACCGGTCAGCGACCGTAGCGGTCGCTCGAGAGCTCGAGCTGCTCCGGCAGCGCGGCGCGCGGCGGAGGCGCCGGGTCGGCCCTGACCGACACGGTCTCGGCGACGCTCCGCGAGACGCTCAGCGACCGCTCCCCGGAGGAGATCACGACCTCGTCCTCGTCCGAGGCTTCAACCGCTCCCTCCAGCCCGGGCTCTAGCCCAGAGGCGCGGAGATAGTGCAGCAGGTCCTCCGCCTCGTTCTCGAAGCGAAGGATGGTGACGCTCGCCCCGACCTCGCAGTCGGCGAGCAGTGAGCCGCGCTCGCGCTCCCCGAGCACGATCGGGTGCCCGTGGGGGCATGTCTTGGCATCGCCGATCGCGGCCAGCATCCGTTCCTCGAGCACCGGCGACATCGCGTGCTCGAGCCGCTCGGCCTCCTCGTGGACCTCGTCCCACGGGATCCCGAGCACGTCGGTGAGAAAGCGCTCGATCAAACGGTGGCGGCGTACGATCGCCTCCGCGTGCTCGCGACCTTCGGCGGTGAAGCCGAGGGTCTTGTCGGCCGCACGACTGATGTAGCCGTCGGCCTCGAGCCTGCCGATCATCTCGCTCACCGTCGGGGGCGAGAGCTGCATCGCCCGGGCGACGTTGGCCGCGGTCATCGGAAGCTGCGCCTCCTGCAGCCAGAAGAGCGCCTGCAGGTACTCCTCCTCGGCGACCGTGACCTGTTCGCTGCTCATCAGACTCAGAGTATCCACCCGTGGAGGTCGGCGGGTGACCGGCACGCTCGAACCGGACTCGCCGCGCGGCAATCGGCCCGCGCTACTCGAGCACCTGCTCCTGCGAGAGCCGGTAGAGGAAGGCGAGTGAGGGCCCGACGATCAGCAGCGCGCAGATGAAGACGACGATCACCGCGGTCAGCGTCGCCCCGGCCCCGGCCGCCTGATCGATCGTCAACGAGGTCGGCAGCAGGTACGGATGCTGCGCGACCCCCCAACCCCAGATCACGGCGACCACGGCACCGACGGCGAGCGGGCGGAGGAAGCGGTCGGCGCCCCTGGCCAGACCGCCGAGCACGAGCCCGCCGAGCACCAGCGAGGCGACCATCATCGGCAGCCCCGGTCCGACCAAGCCGTCGTAGACGAAGCGAGCGTCGGCCCGCAGCGCCACCAACCCCGCCACGGCGACGGCGCCGGCGAGGATCGCGAGGAGGATCGCCAGGCGCCGGAAGTAGGCGACGAGCTCGTTCTCGCCGGCGCGGCGCGCGTCGTCGATCAGAAAGACGGCGGCGAGGTAGGCGCTGCTGACCACGAACAGCACCCCGATCAGCAGGGGCAGCGGGGCGAGCCAGCTCGAGAACGGCTCACCCGGGCCGGATGCCGGGACCCCCCCGGCGGCGACCGCCCCGACAACGCAGCCCATGAAGAAGGGGGTGATCAGCGAGGAGATCGCGAACACGAGCTCGGCGCGATCGCGGGCGGCGCCGCTGAACGTGTGCCCGAAGGCGAAGCCCGATCCGCGCAGCACGATGCCGACCGCCGCCAGGGCGAGCGGCACATAGAGCGTCTCCATCAGCGGCCCGAACGCCCTTGGAAAGCCGGTCCAGAGCACGACCAGGCAGAAGATCAGCCAGACGTGGTTGGCCTCCCACACCGGGCCGATCGAGCGCTCGAGCCGGTTCCGCGCGCGGGCACCGAGCGGGCCGTCGCGGCGGGAGAGCAGGCTGATGATGCCGGCGCCGAAGTCGGCGCCGCCGAAGACCGCATACAGAGTCGCCCCGGCCAGGAGGATCACCGCCACCGCCTCCGGCTTGCTCATTTCTCCACCTCCGCCGGCTCCCGCACGGGCGGGCGGTCGAGCGGCTCGTCGGGCCGCGGCCCGTACGGCACCGGCGCATCGCTGCGCTGGCGGGCGATCACCTGCAGCGCCTTGAATGCGATCAACCCGATCGCCGCGTAGAGGAGCAGGGTCCCGGCGAACGCGAACCAGATCCCGTCCGCCTGGGTCACCGCCTCCTCGGTTCGCATGAAGCCCTGGACGATCCACGGCTGGCGGCCGACCTCGGTGACGATCCAGCCCGCCTCCATCGCGACCACCGCCGCGACTCCCGAGACCGCAGCCCCCCGCCAGAACCACTTCGACTCTGGCAGCTTCCTTCGTCGCCAGAGGCTCCAGCCGAACCAGCCGGCAAGCCCAAGCAACCCGAAGCCGATCCCGACCATCGCGTCGAAGGCGAGATGCAGCAGCGTCGTCGCCGGCGGCTGCTCGTCGTCGGGAATGTCGTTGAATCCGGTGACGACGGTGTCGGTGCTGAACCCGACCAGCAGCGAGTCGAGCCCCGGGATCCCGATCCCGTACTTGACGCCGTCATCGGTGCAGATGCCGCCCAGCCACTCGGTCTGGTTGGAGCCCGTCTCCTGGATGCACTCGAAGCCGGCGAACTTGGCCGGCTGATGATCGGCGACGCCGCGGGCGGCGACATCACCGACGAAGATCTGCACCGGCGTCGCGATCGCCGCGACCGCGAACGGGATCATGAAGCCGAGCCGGGTCCGGCGGGTCCGATTGCCCCGGATCCAGCTCACCGCGTACACCGAGGCGAGCCCGAATCCGCAGACCATGTAGGCGGCGAGCAGCATGTGCGGGAACTCGTAGACGGTTGCCGGGTTGAACAGGGCCGCGAGCGGCGCCACGTCGGTGACGCTGCCGTCGGCTGCGATCTCGAAGCCCTGCGGCTGGTTCATCCAGGAGTTCACCGCGACGACGCTGAAAGCGCCGCCGATCCCGGCGATCACGATCGGCACGCCGGTCCAGAAGTGCTTCCAGCCGTCGAGGCGCTTCCACCCGTAGATGTAGATCGCGATGAAGATCGCCTCGGTGAAGAAGAAGATCCCCTCGATCGCGAAGCCGGTCCCGAAGACGTCGCCCCAGCGCTCCATGAAGCGGGGCCAGAGCAGGCCCATCTCGAACGAGAGGACGGTCCCGGTGACGGCGCCGACGGCGAACAGCACCGCCGCGGCCTTCGACCATTTCCGAGCGAGGTCGAGTGCGACGGGATCGTTGTGCTTGCGCCCCCGGTACTCGGCGGCGAGCATGATCGCGGGGAGCGCCACGCCGACGCAGGCGAGGATGATGTGAAACCCAAGCGTGAACGCCATCATGTTCCGCGCGGCGAGCAGATTGTCGGCTGCGAGCGGCAGCAGAGATGTCGCGGAGGCGATCTCGCTCACGCGGGCTAGCGTACCGGCAGCGACCGCCGACGCCGCTCCGTTCAGGGCGCGAGCAGATCCGGGCCGAGCTCGTCGAGCGAGGCGGCGCCGCAGAGCGCCATCGCGGTCTCCAGCTCGAGCCGCAACATGTCGAGGGTCCGACGCACCCCCGCCTCGCCGCCGAGAGCGAGGCCCCAGAGAATCGGGCGTCCGACCATGACCGCCCTCGCGCCGAGGCAGAGCGCCTTGACGACGTCGGTCCCACGGCGGATCCCGCCGTCGACCAGCACCTCGGCGCGTCCGGCGACCGCGTCCGCCACCGGAGCGAGCATCTCGATCGTGGCCGGGACCGTGTCGAGCTGGCGGGCGCCGTGGTTGGAGACGATCACGCCAGCGGCCCCGGCCTCGACCGCTCGCTCGGCGTCGTCGGCCCGGTGCACTCCCTTCACCGCGATCGGCAGGGCGGAGGTCTCGACCAGCCACTCGAGGTCGGACCAGGTCAGCTTCGGGTCCAGCTGGGAGGCGAAGTAGGCGGCGAGGCCCGACTGCCCCGCGGTGGCCTCGACCGCATCGCCGACGGATGCGATCGTCAGGTGCTCGGGCAGCGCGAAGGCGTTTCGCATGTCGCGTTCGCGTCGGCCGAGCGTCGGCGCGTCAACCGTCAGCAAGATCGCCTCGTAGCCGTTCGCCTCGGCTCGGGCGATCAGGTCGCGAGTCAGGTCCCGGTCCTTGAACACGTAGAGCTGGAACCACCGCCGTGAGTCGCCGGCAGCCGCGGCGACCGCCTCCGGTGTCGTGTTCGAGAGCGAGGAGAGACAGAAGATCGAGTCGGCCGCCGCGGCCCCGCGTGCGGTCGCCGACTCCGCGTCGGGGTCGGCGAGGCCGTGGAACGCGGTCGGCGCGACGACCACCGGCATCGAGCAGTCGCTGCCGAGCAGGCTCGTCCGGATCTCGATCTCGGAGACGTCGCGAAGCACGTGCGGGAGCAACTCGAGCTCGTCGAGCGCCAAGCGGTTGCGGGCCAGGGTGATCTCGTCGCCCGAGCCGGAGCGGTAGTAGTCGTAGGCGGTCCGCTCGAGCACCTCGGCGGCGGGCGCCTCGAGGTCGATCAGGTTCAGTGGCCAGTCCGTCACGGCCCCCCGCCCCCCGCCAGGGTCGAGACCACGGCCTCGTAGACGCCGTCCCCCATCCTGCCCTCGGTGACGGTCACGTTGTCGTAGCCGCCGAGCGCGGCGCGCAGCGCCGGGTCCCTCTCCGGCCCGTTCGCGACGCAGAAGAAGCGCTCGACGTGCAGGGCCGCCTCGAGGTCCTCGATCGAGTCGCCGGCGGCGATGCACTCCCCGCGGCTGTAGCCACGGGCCTGCATGTGAGCGCCGACCGCGGCAGCCTTGCTGGCCCCGCCCGGCACCAGATGGTACGCGTGGGCGATATCGATCCCGGGCATCGGCCGCCCGATCGCGCCGTTGTCGAGAAAGCGCAGGTCGTCGTGGCCCGCCGCACGGACCAGCTCGTTCGCCTCCCCGACGTCGACCTTGCCGCGCATCAGCAGCGACAGCTCACGGCCCGTGTGCCAAGGCTCATGCCACTCGAGCCTGCCCTCGAAGTGCCCGAGCAGGAGCTCCGCGACACCGTCCTCGAGGATTCGCTCGGCGACGGTCTGCTGCTCGCTCGGCGCCCAGTCCCCGGTCAGCAGGGTCCGCTCGCGATCGATCACCATCGCGCAGCCGGCCTCATAGATATAGGAGGTCTGGCCGATCAGCCGGGCATCGCTGTGGACCTGTGCCTCGCGCCGGCCGGACATGATCACGACCTCGACCCCCGCCCGGTCGCAGGCCTCGAGCAGCAGCGCCTGCGCTCTGGAGAAGCCGCCCTCGGCATCCCGGAACAGGGAGCCGCCCGCGCCGAGCAGGGTCCCGTCGAGGTCGGTGTACAGGCAACGCAGCGCCATCGGGGGAGCGTATTGGCCGCAGCGACCGCGCGCGACGAGCCGCCGCCCTGCGCCCTGGGTCTCAACATCGCCCGCGCGCCGCTAGCTTGTCGAACGATGCCCGATTGGCGCCTCTCCGACCGCACGCTCGCCGCCGACCGGGGGCGGCCGCTCGGTGCGGGGATCGTCAACGTGACCGAGGACTCGATGTACGAGGGCGCGCGGAGTGGCACGCCCGAGCGGGCGATTCTCGACGGGGTGCGCCTCGCGGAGGCTGGCTTCGACCTGATCGACGTCGGTGCCGTGCCCGCCCGCAGCGGCCCCGCGGTCGACGCCGACGCCGAGGCCGCGCGGCTGCTGCCGGCCGTCGCAGGCCTGGTCGAGAGCCTCGACGTTCCGGTGACCGCGGACACGTTCAACCCCGACGTCGCCCGGCGGGCGGCGGCCGCGGGCGCGCACGCGATCAACGACATCGGGGGCGGACGGGACGAGATGCTCGAGGTGGTCGCCGAGGCCGGCTGCGGCTACGTGTTGATGCACATCGAGGGGCCGCCCCGCGAGGACCGACCGGTTCCCGACTACGGCGACGTCGTCGCCCGCCTGCTCGAGTTCTTCGGCGAGCGGCTCGAGCGCGCCGGCGCGCTCGGCGTGCCGGCAGAGGCGATCGCGCTTGATCCGGGCCTCGATTTCGACCTCGACACCGATCAGGCGATCGAGATCCTCGCCCGCGTCGGCGAGCTGGGCGCGCTCGGGCGGCCGATCTTCATGTCGCTCTCGCGGAAGGACTTCATCGGAGCCGTCCTCGCCGGGTCCTGGGATCGGAGGCTGGCGGCCGGCGACCGCGGCCCGGGAACGCTCGCCGCCGCCGCGATCGCGGTTGCCGGCGGCGCTGAGATCCACCGCCTCCACGACGTCGAGGCGCTCGACGCGATCAGAGTTGCCGGGGCTATCGCCGATGGCTGAGGCGCGCGTCGGTCTGCCCTGGGGATCGGTCATCGACGACGGCTGGAGGGCGGCCCTCGACCCGGGCCGCGGAGACGGCAGGCTCGTGGCCGAGAGCGCCGAGCGGGAGCAGCCGGCGATCGAGGTGCCGCTGCCCGAGGGCCTCGATCCTGGGCTGAGAGCGGCGCTCCGGGAGCAGGGCATCGAGGCCCTCTACGCACACCAGCTCGCGGCGCTGCGCGTGTCCGAGGCCGCGAACGTGATCGTCACGAGCGGCACCGCATCAGGCAAGTCGTTGGCCTTCAACCTCCCGGTGCTCGACGCGATCGCCCGCGACGAGCACGCGCGGGCGCTGTACCTCTACCCGACCAAGGCGCTTGCCCAGGATCAGGCGCGCAAGCTTGCCGAACTCGGCCCGCCCGGTCTCCGCCCCGCGATCTACGACGGTGACACCCCGCGCGAGGAGCGCCGTGCCATCCGTCGCCGCTCGAACCTGGTGCTGACCAACCCCGACATGCTGCACGTCGGGATCCTTCCCCACCACAAGGGCTGGGGCGACTTCTTCGCCAACCTGCGGTTCGTCGTCGTCGACGAGGCCCACGTCTACCGGGGGGTGTTCGGCTCCAACGTCGCCAATGTGCTGCGCCGCCTGCGCCGCATCAGCCGGATCTACCGCGGCAGTCAGGGCGAGCCGCGCCTGATCCTGACCTCGGCGACGATCGCCAACCCGCTCGAGCTCGCCGAGCGACTGGCCGGCACGCCGTTCGAGCTGGTCGACGACGACGCTGCGCCGAAGGCGGGCAGGCGAATCGCGATCTGGAACCCGCCGCTGGTCGATGAGGCGGCGGGGGCCCGCCGCTCGGTCCTCTCGGAGGCGGCCGACCTGCTCGCCGAGCTGCTGATCAGCGGCGTGCGGACGATCTGCTTCCTCCGCAGCCGCAAGGGAATCGAGCTGATCCAGAAGTTCACCCGGATGCGCCTCGCCGAGCGCGGCCACGCCGAGCTCGGCGAGTTGATCGCCCCCTACCGCGCCGGCTACACGCCGCAGCAGCGGCGAGAGATCGAGGCCCGGCTCGCGGCCGGAGAGCTGCGCGCCGTGGTCGCCACCGACGCCCTCGAGCTCGGCATCGACATCGGCGAGCTCGACGCGGCGCTCTGCGTCACCTTTCCGGGCACCGTCGCGAGCCTGCGTCAGATGTGGGGGCGCGCCGGCCGGCGGACCGAGGGCCTGGCGATCTACATGGCCGGGGAGGACGGTCTCGATCAGTTCTTCTGCCGCCATCCGACCGAGTTCCTGACCCGTCCCGTGGAGGCCGCGATCCTCGACCACGCCAACGAGCAGATCCAGTCGACGCATCTGCTGGCGGCCGCCTACGAGTCCCCGCTCGGCGGTCCGCACGACGACGAGACGCTCGGTGACAACTGGCGCGGCCGCGCCGACCAGCTGATCGAGAAGGGCCTCCTGCGCCGGGGCGGCTCGGGCAAGGTCGCGGTTCGCGGCCCGGGGTTTCCGGCCGGGTGGATCGGGCTGCGCTCGGCCTCCGCCGACGCGGTCACGGTCCTCGATGCGGGCTCCGGCGAGCTGCTCGGGACGGTCGAGGCCGAGCGCGCGTTCTCGACCGTGCATCCGGGCGCGGTCTACCTGCACATGGGCCGCGCCTTCGAGGTCCGTGAGCTCGACGTCGAGTTGCGCCGCGCCGTCGTCGAGCCGTTCGAGGGCGACTACTACACGCAGGCCCGCAAGGAGACCGACATCTACATCGAGCGGCTCGGCGAGCAGCGCCAGACCGTGGGGGTCGAGCTCTCGTTCGGGACCGTCGCGGTCACCGAGCAGGTCGTCGCCTTTCAGCGCAAGCGGCTCGGGGATCACGAGCCGATCGACTTCGTCGCCCTCGAGCTCCCTGAGCAGAACTTCCGCACCCAGGCTCTCTGGTACGTGCTCGGAGAGGAGCTCGCCGGACCGCAGGTGCTGCCGCCCGAGGTCCAGCTCGGTGCGCTGCATGCCTCCGAGCACGCCCAGATCGCGGTCCTGCCGCTGCTCGCGATGTGCGACCGCTGGGACATCGGCGGGCTCTCGACCAACGTCCACTACCAGACGGGCAAGCCGACGATCTTCATCTACGACGGCTACCCGGGGGGGATCGGCATCGCCCGTCGCGGTTTCGAGGAGTTCGAGCGGCTGCTCGCCGATGCGGCTCGCCTCGTCGGCGAGTGCCGATGCGAGTCGGGGTGCCCCTCGTGCGTGCAGAGCCCCAAGTGCGGGAATCTCAACGATCACCTGCACAAGGGCGGGGCGATCGAGCTGATGGGTGGAATGCTCGCAGCCGGCGAGCGGCGGCCTGTCCGGAGCTAGCGCGATCGCCCGCCGAACTCAGATCGCGGTCTGCGGCTCCTCGCGATCCGACGGCGAGCTCGACCGGCAGGCGGCGGAGATCGGCCGGCTGCTGGCGGAGGCGCGGGCGGTCGTCGTCTGCGGTGGCCGGGAGGGCATCATGAGCGCCGTCGCCGAGGCCGCGACGGCGGCCGGGGGGGAGGTGATCGGGATCCTGATGGCCGATGATCTCGACAGCGGCAACCCGCATCTCACCTACGCGGTCGCGACCGGAATCGGCCAGGCCCGGAACCTCGCGGTCGTCGCCTCCGCCGACGCGGTGATCGCGCTCGGCGGCGAGTGGGGGACCCTCTCGGAGATCGCCTTCGCGCGGCGCTGGAGCGGCCGGTAGTGACGCTCGACTCCTGGCGCCTGAGCGGGCGCGGAGCGATGGCCGACGCTCCCGGCGTGGTCGCGGCGTCGGACCCGGCGGACGCCGTCGCTCGGGCGCTCGACGCCGCCGGGGAGCGCTAGCCTTAGCGCGCCCCCGGGACCGCCGGGGCCCAGGCGAGGTAGCTCAGTTGGTAGAGCACACGACTGAAAATCGTGGTGTCCCCGGTTCGATTCCGGGCCTCGCCATCTGACTTGCTCCCGGCGGGCTGGGCGGTGTCATCGGCCCGCTCACGTGCGGAGCACGCTTCGCGGGCCTCTTCCTTGCCCAGCCCGCCGGGAGCTTCGTCAGATTCCGCCGGAGGTCGTGGGTCATCGGCCCGCTCACGTGCGGACTAGCACGCTTCGCGAGCCTCTTCCTTGCCCAGCCCGCCGGGAGCTTCGTCAGATCCGCCCCCTGGCGCTCAGCCCTCTCGGCGCAGGCGGTCGATGACGCCCGCTGCGACCGTCTCGCCGCCGCGATCGGCGCCGATCGATCGTAGCCCCGCCATCGTCCGGCGCAGCGTCGCGAGCACCCGATGGCATTCGGGGCAGAGAGTGACGTGATTCTCGACCCTCTCACGCCGGCGCTCGTCGAGCTCGCTGTCGAGGTAATCGGACAGATGGGCGTGAGTCCAGCGGTGCTCCCTGATGAAGCGCCGTCGTTGGATCGTGCGCCGAATCACAGCTGCTCCTCCAGGAAGTACTCGTCGAGCGAGCGCCGCACCGCGAGCCGCGCGCGGTGCAGCCGGCTCTTGAAAGCCGTCTCGGTCAGCTCCATCACCTCGGCAGCCTCGCGGGTCGAGAGCCCCTCGACGTCGCGGAGGATGATCGTCGCCCGGTACGGGACGGGCAGGGAGCGGATCGCGCGCTCGAGCACGTCCCTCAGGGCGCCCTGCTCGAGCCGCACCTGGGGCGCCTCGCTCCAGTCGGGGGCCTCCGGGATCGGCTCGTCGTCGAGCGGGGTGAGGAGCTCCGGCGGAGGCCGCTTCGCGGCTCTGCGCTTCGCCTCGTTGATGCCGATTCGATAGAGCCAGGTGAAGAACTGCGAACGGCCCTGGAATCGGCCGATGCCCCGCCAGGCGCGCAGAAACGCCTCCTGGGTCACCTCCTGCGCCTCGTCGTCATCGGCCACGAAGCGGATCACGACCGCGTAGAGGCGGTCGGCATGCCGGCGTACGAGCTCCTCGAAGGCGTCTCGATCGCCGCCCTTGGCGCGCTCGATCAGATCCTGCTCGGCGGAGGCGGGGTGCACGACGCTAACCCTGACAGCACCGCGACCCCGGGGCCGAGCGCCGGCCCGCGGGCGCTCGAGTCCCGGGCTAACCCGCCGCCAGGTCGTTGCCGCGATCGACGTCATGCAGCTTCGACCCCGACGGCCCCGATCGGGTTCCGGCTCTCAGCAGCCGAGGCAGAAGCGGGCGAACGCCGCCGCCGATGCAGCGAGGAAGCCGGCGCTGAGGCCAAGCTGGGTGACCGGGTTTCTCAGTGCGGTGCGCAAGCTGATCCTGCTTCTCGGTCAGACCCGGATCCGGGCATCGGGTTTCAGGATCCGACCCTGATGTCGACGTCCTCGATGAAGGCGGCGAGGGCGAACCAGAACTGGTCGTCGGAGGGGATCTGTCGCAGGCGCTCCCCCTCGAGCTGCCCGCTCACGGCGCGGCCGGTCGTATCCCAGGTCGATCTCGTCTCCCGGTCACGGGCTGTGCCGGGCTCCGCGGCGGGCTCGAAGCTCAGCTCGCGCCCGTCGAGGGTCCGCTCGAAGACCGCCGCCGCGCCGACCTCGTCGCTGGCGGCGAGGCTGGTGTCGTCGAGGGCGGACTTCACCTCGGGATCGAAGAGGACGACGACCGGCCGACCGCCGATCCGGTCATTGATCGGCGCGTCCCGCGCGAGCCGCGAGAACGGATAGACGACCGCGGAGCCGTCCGCGGCCTGGATCGCCGTGACCCGTTCCTTGGGGGGCAGGCGATCGTCCGCTCTGCCCTCGAGCAGGAACGGCTGGGAGTCCGGGTCCTCGTAGCCGGCGTACGGGGTGGCGCCATAGTTGCGGCTGACGCCGGTATCGCGGGACAGCACCTCGGCGTCGGGGTGGACGCGCTGCACCTCCTTCCAGGAGAGAATCTGCGAGGGCAGCACCTCGAGCCTCGAGCCCGTCAGCTCTCCGACCACCGCCTCCGCGGTCAGCTGCTGCCACCAGGATTCGGTCTGGCGGTCGTACATGACGAGGTCCGAGTTGCGCAGCCGCCCGGTGGTGCCGAAGTCGAGCACGCGATCATCGACCTCGCGGCTGAAGGCGACCGTCGAGTTGCACAGCGGGCAGTAGGTGACGGCCACCGGCTGACCGGCGATCATGTCGTTGGCGATCTCGTGCCAGACGAGGATCTGGATCGGATAGGCGTGCACCTCCCCGTCGACCTCGAGCACCGCGACGGGCTCGCCCGGATCGAGGAACGAGTCAGCCTCGTTCACCGAGACGAAGCGGGGATCGTCGATGGCGGGAATCCCATCCTTCGGCGGTCCGCCGCTCGCGAACTCCTCGAGCGGCACGCTGTGTCGGGAGAAGTCGGTGGTGAACTCCCTGCTCGCCCCGTCGGGGCCCTCGACCGCGCCGGCGTCGCCGTCGGCCGACGAGCCCGACCCGCATGCGGCGAGCAGCAGCGCGGCGGCGAGCGCAGCAACAGCTGCTGCCGTGCCGCGTCGGGAGCTCGAGGGCCTCATCGGTGCTTTGACCCGTTGGCGGGCCCGGCGATTCGCGCGCGACGATCAGGGCAACTGAATCGATCGGTGCAGGGCCGACTCCGATCAGCACGTAGAAACCTGCAGGGGTCCCGCGCCGCGAGCCCGCCGCCCCGGCCGGTAGCTGCGCCCAGCTAGCCTCGTTTGGGCGCTCTTGCGACGAAAGCCGCCAACGCGGGTCTCATCGATGCCGGCGCTTGAGCCCGGCGCCGCCGCCTGCGGCCGGCGGAGACCGCCACCGACAATTCGAGGGAAGCAGATGAGCAGAAGTCGGAAATGGACCCTGGGCCTGGCCCTGCCGATCGCGGCGCTCGCGCTCGCCGCCTGTGGATCCTCGGATGACGGAGATGTGGCCGCGCCGGCCCAGGGTGCGCAGTCGGCCCCGCCCCCGAAGGAGAAGGGGGTTCCGAAGGCGCTCGCGGCGAACCGAGCCGAGGCGGGTCAGATCCTCGATGAGGGATCGCTCGACGCGAAGCTGGCCGAGCTCGAGGGCCACCCGGTGGTCGTCAACCAGTGGGCGTCCTGGTGTGAGCCGTGCCGCGCCGAGTTCCCCTACTTCGGCGACTCCGCCGATCTGCATGCCGATGAGGTCGCGTTCGTCGGCATCGACATGCAGGACGACCTCGGCGCCGCCGAGCAGTTTCTCGCCGAGCTGCCGGTTCCCTACCCGCACGTGTTCGATCCCTCAGCAGCGGCGATCGCCTCGCTCGGCGGCGGCGTCGTCTCGCCGACGACGGTGTTCATCGACGAGCAGGGCGAGGTCGTCAACGTGTTCCAGGGCGCCTATGCGAACCGCGAGCAGCTCGAGCAGGACATCGAGCGGCATCTGCTCAACTGAGATCATTTGAGCCATGGTCGAGATCGGCGGTGTAAGCCTCCTCACCGCGCTCTTCGCGGGCGCGATCTCGTTCCTGTCCCCCTGCGTGCTGCCGCTGGTGCCCGGCTATCTCTCGGCGGTGACGGGGGTTGCGGCGAGCGACCTCGAGGACGCCGACTGGCGCAAGGTGGTGCCGCCCTCGCTGCTGTTCATCGCCAGCTTCTCGACGATCTTCATCATCCTCGGCCTCTCCGCCACCGGCATCAGCCAGGCCCTGCGCACGAACCTGCAGACGCTCAACAAGGTCGCCGGCGTTCTGATCATCGCGATGGGAATCTTCTTCGTCGCGACGTTGTTCATCGCCAAGCTCAACGCCGAGTGGCGTGTGGATGCGCTGATGGAGCGGGCGGGCAAGGGCGGCCCGATAGTCGCCGGGGGCGCCTTCGCGATCGCCTGGACCCCATGCGTGGGCCCGACCCTGGCGGCGATCCTCGGTCTCGCCTCGACCTCGAGCTCGGTCTGGCAGGGCGGGGTGATGCTCGCCGTCTACTCGCTGGGGCTGGCGATTCCGTTCCTGCTCACCGCGATCGGCTTCACCCGGATGACCAGCGCCTTCGCGGTCGTCAAGCGCCACTACCGCGAGCTGATGGCCTTCGGCGGTGCGGTGCTGATCGTGATGGGCGTGCTCGTCTACACCGGTGAGCTGTTCAGGTTGAACATCGAGGCGCAGCAGTGGCTCGACGGCATCGGGCTCAACTTCTTCAACGAGGTCTAGGGCGGGGCCCCCGGGCTCAGGGCGTCGGCGGTGCTCCGGCGAGTAGCCTCAGCGCCGCGTCGCGGCCGCTGCGGAGCGCGCCCTCCATCAGCCCCGAGAACTCGCCGGCCGTGTGCTCCCCGCAGAACGCCAGCCGCTCGTGCGGCGCCAGCATCCGCTCGGTCAGCTCCGCCCCGGGTGAGATCGAGTAGGCGGCTCGGACCCACCGATCGTCGCTCCAGGTCGAGAGCAGCGCGTCGCCGTCATCGATCTCGAGCTCCGGCCGCAGCGCCCGCAGCGAGGCGAGCCAGCGCTCGGGCCCTTCCGCCACGCCCAGGCCCTCGAGCGCGCCGCGCGATCCGGCGAAGGCGCTGAGCGCCGGCTGCAAACGGCCGTCGGCCCCGTTTCCGGTCCAGCACCAGTAGCGCTCGGGCATCGACATCACGGCCCGCGGCTCGACCGCTGACTCGAGCGGCGCGAAGAGCTTCGCCGCCTCGCCGTAGCGAACCGCTGCGAAGGCACCGGCCCGGCTGTCCTCGAGCGGCGGGTCGAGCTCGATCTCCGAGAGGACGCTCGCCGGAACCGCGACGATCGCACCGCTGCCGTCGAGCTCGACGCCGCCGCCCGCGACGCGGACGCCGCCCTCGCCGATCGTGATCCTCTCGACCGGCGCTCCGAGCACGATCCGGTCGGCGCCGATCCGGGCTGCCAGGGCCCGGGCCAGCGTCTGGTTGCCGCCCGCGATCCCGGGGGAGGGCAGGTCGTCGACGTGGGCGACGCCGAGCAGGTCGGCGGCCGGCACCGCGTCGGCTGGGCTTGCGGCCGAGATCTCGGTCCGGGCGAGGATGTACTCGCGCGCCCCCGGGGAGACGTCGAGCTCGCCGACCAGCTCGGCCGCGGACTTGCGCGCCGCGGCGGGATCGGCTGCCAGCGCCCCCTCGATCGCGGCCAGCGCCGCGTGCAGGTCGCCGTCCCGTACCTCCGCTCCGCCGCGTGCCTCCCGACGCCCGTAGCAAACGCCCTTGTCCCAGAGCTCGAGGCCGAGTTGTCCGGCACGCTCGCGGATGTAGGTGTTGGCCGGGAGGATGAACTCGGCGCCCATCTCGATCACGGCGCCGTTCGGCAGCGTTCGTGAGTGGACCCGGCCGCCGATCCGGTTGCGGGCCTCGAGCACGCGGACGTCCTCGCCGGACTCGACCAGGGTGGCGGCCGCGTTCAACCCGGCAAAGCCGGCTCCGACGACGATCTTCATGCCCTCAGACTACGCCGAGTGGGCTCTTCGCCCACCCCGGCGCCGTCCGCCGGCTTCCCTAATTTGGTCTGCTCCATGGACCGGCAACCACAGCTCGACGGGGCGACCGGGGCACCCGAGCATCGCGACCTGGCGGCGCTTGCCGACGGTGATCGCGTCGACGGCGTGTACGTCGTTCGCGATCGCAGCCGCAGGCCGACCAAGAAGGGCGGCGAGTGGCTGGCGCTCCGCCTCTCCGACCGCTCCGGCTCGGTCGCCGCCAAGTCCTGGGACGAGGTCGACGCGCGGTTCGCGATCACCGAGCCGGGTGCGATCGTCAGGGTTGACGGCCGGTTCGAGTCGAGTCAGCGATGGGGCGACGCGATCATCGTCGAGGGGATCTGCCCCGCCGCGGCGGACGAGTACGACCCGGCGATGCTGCACGGGGTCTCCCCGGTCCCGCTCGAGCGGCTCGAGGCCGATCTCCGCTCGCTGCTCGAGACGATCCAGACTCCCGACCTGCGGCGCCTGCTCGACGGCTTCTTCTCCCCGAGGACCTCGATCTGGGAGCGCTTTCGCGACGCTCCTGCCGCCAAGCACTACCACCAGGCCTATCGTCACGGCCTGCTCGAGCACGCGCTCTCCGTCGCCCAGAGCGTCAGCGCCGCGGCCTCCTTCTTCCCGGGCATCGATCGCGACGTCGCCGTCACCGGAGCGCTGCTTCACGATGTCGGCAAGCTCGAGGCCTACAACGACGATCCGCTTGCGATCGACCTCACGGATCAGGGTCGGCTTCAGGGCGAGATCCCGCTCGGCTACTACCGGGTTCGTCGCGAGATCGAGGCGATCGACGGCTTCGACGCCGATCTGGCGCAGTCGGTGCTGCACATCATCCTCAGCCACCACGGATCGCTCGAGCACGGCTCGCCGGTCGTGCCCGCGACCAGGGAGGCCACCCTGGTCCACATGATGGACAACCTCGGCGGCAAGCTCGGCAGCTTCGATCGGATCGAGCGCAGCCTCGCCGACGGTGAGGCCTGGTCGGGGTTCGACCGCGGGATCGACACCGCGGCCTACTTCCGCCAGCGCGCTGCGTAGCGGCCCCCAGGAGCCCGGCCGAGTGCGCAAACTGCGCGATTCGGTGCTCGCAACCAGACGAGCGGCGGCGGGCCGCAACTATCCTGCGCCCCGTGGCAAAGGACACCGAGAAGCTCATCCGCCAGCTTTCGCTGATCTCGTTCTTGATGGCGAACCGCAGGCCGGTCTCCGCGCTGGAGATCAAGCAGGAGGTGGAGGGCTACTCCTCGATGAACGAGGACGCCTTCGCCCGCCGCTTCTACGCCGACCGTGCGGAGCTCGAGAGCCTTGGCATCGCGCTCAAGGTGGATCGGCCCAGCGAGGGCTTCCTCGAGTCGGAGCTGTATGCGCTGCCGCCCGAGAACTACTACCTGCCGGCGATCGAGTTCGTCGACTCGGAGCTTGCCGCGCTGGGCACGGCGCTGACGCTGCTCGACGGGCAGTTCGCCTACGCCGAGCCGCTGCGGCTCGCCTTGCAGCAGGTCTCGTGGGGGCGCAAGAGCCCGCTCAGCAACGGCAACGGGGATTCGGCCCCGATCGAGATGGCGATGACCGCCTCCGCCGGCGGCCGCGAGTTGTCGCAGCGGCTGGCGAAGATCGAGACCGCGATCTCACGTCGGAAGACGATCGAGTTCAACTACTACACGATGGAGCGGGATGCGACCGAGGATCGCAAGGTCGACCCCTACCATCTCGTCTTTCGCTCCGGCCAGTTCTACCTGATCGGGCGATCGCATGAGCGGGATGCGGTCCGCGTCTTCCGCCTCTCGCGGATCCAGGGCAAGGTCAGCTACGCGACCAAGGCGGAGCACGACTTCACGACCCCCGATGACTTCGACCGACGCGACTATGCCTCGCGCGCCGACTGGCAGATGGGCGCGAACGCGGGTCGGGCGGAGATCTTCCTCAGCGACCGGATCGATTGGCTGGTCGAGCGCGACTACGGCCAGTTCGGGGAGACTCGGCGCGCACGCAAGGCCGACGGCGCCCCGGGCAAGGGCTCGATATTCGAGACCGACTTCTCGTCCTCCCGGCAGCTGATCGCCTGGCTCCTCGGCTGGCGTCACAACGCCGTCGCGCTTGCTCCGCCCGAGCTGGTCGCCGAGGCCGAGGAGCGGCGGGCGCTGCTGCGGAAGCGCCACGCGGAGGGATTCGAGACGGCCAAGGCCGTCGCCCGACCCGCGCTCGAGGAGGCAGAGCGGCGCAGTCGCTCGAACGGCAAGGCCGAGACGGTGATCCGGCCTGAGCGCTTCGCCCGGCTGGTGACGCTCGCCGGGATGCTGATCGACTCGGCCCGCAACGATCGGCGGCTCGCGACCGCCGATGTCTGCGCCGAGCTCGGAATCAGCGAGAAGGAGCTGCGCGGTGACATCGACGTCCTCAACGTGGTCAACTTCGGCGGCGGCACCTACGTCCTCTACGCCGAGATCGTCGGCGACGAGATCGAGGTCGATCCAGAGGCGTACGGCGACAGCTTCGCGCGGCCGGCCAGGCTGCTGCCGCTCGAGGCCAAGGCCCTCGTCGCGGCGATCGATTTCTTCGCCGACCACCTGCCACAGGCGGGGCTCGACACGGCCCGCTCGAAGATCGTCGCTGCGCTCGGGCACGATCCCTCCGAGGAGGGCCTGCAGATCACGATCGAGAGGGACGAGCCGGAGATCGTCAGCGCCGTCAACGAGGCGACCAAGGACAGGCGGGTGCTGAAGATCAACTACTACAAGGAGAACGAGGACCAGTTCACCTCGCGCGAGATCGAGCCGTACCGGCTCGCCCGCGGCCCCGGTGGCTGGTACGTCGGCTGCCGCGATCGCAAGCGAGACGCCGTCCGCCACTTCCGTCTCGATCGCACCAAGCAGGCGGAGCCGACAGGCGAGACGTTCGAGCGGAGCGAAGAGGTCGAGGAACAGCTCTCCGGGCAGCACTGGCTCAGCGAGGGCGAGGTGACCGATGCGCGGATCGCGAGGGTCTGGGTCTCCCCGGAGCGGGCGAGATGGGTCCGCGAGGAACGCACCGTGGTCGAGGAGCTCGCCGACGGCGCCCTGATCATCGAGATGCCATTCGCCGGGACCTCGTGGCTGGTGCGCGAGGTCCTCAAGGGTGCCGGAGACATGGTCGTGCTCGAGCCCGAAGACGCCCGCGAGTCCGTGCTCGCCGCGGTCAGCGAGTAGTCGGGCGGCCGATGCCGACCGCAGTTGCGCGGGCTCCCGGCCACCCCGACGTCCAGAGGATCGTTGCCCCGAACCCGGGGCCGATGACGCTCGAGGGGACCAACACCTACGTCGTCGGCAGCGATCCGGCGTGGGTGATCGACCCCGGCCCGGCGATCGAGGGCCACATCGAGGCGGTGCGGGCTGTCGCCGAGAGCCGCGGCGGGATCGGCGCCACGTTGATCACGCATGCCCATCTCGACCACGCCGAAGGGGCGGCGATGCTCGGAGCCGAGGTGATCTGGGGCGGCAGGGCGGCGGTCGACGAGGGCGCAGCGCTCGCCGCCGCGAGGAGCGAGACCACGGTCCGGGAGGTCCGGGGCAGCGCCCCGCGCCCTGACTCCGACGCGGGCCCGTTCCGCGTGATCGCGACGCCGGGGCACGCAGACGACCACGTCGTCTTCGTTCGCGACGGGGTCTGCTTCTGCGGTGACCTGATCCTCGGCGAGGGCTCGTCGATCGTGCCGCCGCAGGCGGCGGGAGGGTCGCTGGCCGACTACATGCGGTCGCTGGAGCGCGTTGCGGAGCTCGATCCGCAGCTGCTCTGCCCCGGCCACGGTCCGTGGATCACGGATCCCGCTGCGAGGATCGCCGAGTACCGGGAGCACCGCCTCGATCGGGAGCGGCGGCTGGTTGCCGCTCTCGAGGCGGGTGAGCGATCGCGGCGCGCGCTGCAGGCGGCTGTCTGGGACGACGTCCCGGAGCGCTTGCAGCCGGCCGCCGCCCTCGCGATGCAGGCCCATCTCGAAAAGCTCGCCGGCGAGGGGATGAGGTTGCGCGAGCTGAGCGATTGAGCCGCCGACCGATCGCCCGCCGACCCTCCGTGACTCTGCGAGCGGAAGGGTTGATAATCATGGCTGCGATGCGCCGCAAGTCGAGTCAAACCTGGGTCAAGCCGGTCCGCCGCGGCGGGATCGCCGCGGCGGCGCTGGGAGCGTTGGCCGTCGGCAGCGGCCTGGCGGCGCGCTGGCAGCTGCTGCGTCGACCGCTTCCGAAGCGCTCCGGCACTCAGCGCGTCACCGGCCTCTCGGCGCCCGCGATGATCAGGCGGGATCGCTGGGGCGTTCCGCACATCGAGGCCGACAGCACCCACGATCTCTGGTTCGCCGAGGGCGTCTGTCACGCCCAGGACCGCCTCTGGCAGATGGAGCTCTATCGTCGCGTCGCGGCAGGCCGCCTGTCCGAGATCGCCGGCCGCGAGGCCCTCGCCACCGACCGCATGCTGCGGACGCTCGGCTTCGCCCGTGTAGCCGAGGCGGAGGTGAGAGCGATCGGCGACGGCCTCCGCTCCGAGCTCGAGGCCTACTGCGCGGGGGTCAACTCGCAGGTCCACCATGCCGCGGCGCTGCCGATCGAGTTCCAGCTGCTGCGGATCGACTTCGAGGAGTGGCGCCCGGCCGACATGTTCTCGGCGCTGAAGCTGCTGACCTTCGGCCTCTCGACCAACTGGGAGCAGGAGCTGCTGCGCGCTGAGATGATCCGCGCACTCGGCCCCGAGCTGACCGAGCGCCTGGACCCGCTCTACCCGTCCTCGAATCCGGCCGTTCTCAGCCCCGGCGGCAGCTGGTCTGGCGACGGGATTGGCCTCGCCCGCCAGATCGGTGCCGTTCGCGACGCGCTCGGCTTCGCGCCGTCGGCCAGCGGCTCCAACAACTGGGCGGTCTCGGGCGAGCACACCGCCTCCGGAGCCCCGCTGCTGGCCGGCGACCCGCATCTGCCGCCGAGCATGCCCGGGATCACCTACCAGGTCGACCTCAGGGTCGGCGAGCGCTTCGTCAGAGGGGCGTCGATCCCCGGCTCGCCGGGCGTGCTGATGGGACAGGGCAACGACGTCGCCTGGACCTTCACCAACGCGATGGCCGACGTGATGGACCTGTTCGTCGAGCGACTCGACGGTGACAGTTACGAGTTCGAGGGGGAGTCGCGCCCGCTCGAGATCCGCGAGGAGCGGATCCTGATCCGCGGCTCCGAGCCGGACCACCTCGTCGTCCGCGCGACCCACCACGGGCCAATCGTCAACGAGGTCCTCGGCGCCGACGCGAGCGAGCCGCTCGCACTGGCCTTCTCGGGCCTGAGGCTGCCGGCGCTGTCGCAGGCGCAGGTGCGAACCTTGGAGGCGACCAGCGGCGCCGAGTTGGTCGAGCTGCTCGCCGACCAGTGCACGCCGGTCTCGAACCTGGTCTGGGCGGACCGCCACGGGTCGATCGGCTACAAGACGGTGGGCCGGATCCCGATCCGCCGCGGCGGCGTGGCGGACCTGCCGCGACCGGGCTGGACCGGCGAGCATGAGTGGGACGGCTGGGTTCCCCACGAGCAGATGCCGGAGCTGACCGATCCCGAGTGCGGCTACCTGATCACCGCGAACAACCGGATCGTCGGCGACGAGTTCCCCCACCACATCAGCAGCCACTACCTGGACGGCTACCGCGCCGCTCGGATCGAGCAGCTCCTGACCGAGCGCGACGACCACGACATCGAGAGCTTCGAGCTGATCCAGGTCGACGAGTACTCGATTCCGGGTGTCGCGACCGTCCACCGGCTCGCGCGGATCGAGGACCTTGCCAAGGGACAGCGCGAGATCCGGGCGATCGAGCGCCTGCGAAGCTGGGACGGCCGGATGTCCACCGATGCCGTGGCGCCGACGATCTACCAGGCGTTCACGCTGCGGCTGGCACGGGAGACCGCCCGCCTGGCGATCGGTGACCGCGACCTCGCCCGGCGCTGGCTGGACGGGTCCTCGAATCCGTTCGTCGCCCACGTCACCTGCCCCTGGCGCTGGCAGGCGCACCTGCTCAGCCTCTGGGACGAGGGCGACGACGAGTTGATCGGCAGGCCCTGGCCGGAGCACGTGCTCGACTGCCTTCGAGGTGCGCTGGACGATCTCGAGGAGCGCTTCGGCATCGAGCCCGAGGGCTGGCGGTGGGGGCGCGTGCACGAGATGGAGTTCCCGCACGCGCTCGGCGAGGCGAACCCGTTGCTCGCGGGGTTCTTCAACCGCTCGGTCCAGTCCGGCGGCGCTCAGGAGACGGTCAAGCAGGTCGCCTTCGACCCGAACGACCCCTACAAGGCCGTCTGGGCGCCCTGCTGGCGGATGGTCGCCGACCCAGCCGACCCGGGGGCCTCCGTCTGGCAGGCCTTCACCGGCCAATCCGGGCAGCCCGGCAGTCGCCATTACGACGATCTGATGGCCGACTGGACGGAGGGCCTGACCCAGCCGATGACGCCTAGCGGCAAGCACTGGGATCTACGCCTGGTGCCCGCAGGCCGGGCGACGTAGGCTGCGACGCGATGAGCCGTCGCGATGAGATCAGGCTGACGCCGGCCGAGCAGGCCGAGTTGCTCGACTCCGAACGGGTGGTGATCGTCTCCAGCCACGGCCCCCGAGGCTGGCCGCATTCGATGCCGATGTGGTTCACGGTCCGTGACGGCGAGATCTGGGTCTGGACCTACGCGAAGTCGCAGAAGGTGAAGAACCTCGAGCGCGACCCCCGCGCGACGCTCCTGGTCGAGGCCGGACGCGAGTACCAGGAGCTGCGCGGGATCCAGATCGAGGCCGAGGCAGAGATCGTCCGTGACAGCGAGCGCGTCTTCGAGTTCGGCAAGGAGTTGACGGTGCGCTACGCCGACGGCATCGACGAGCTCGGCGCCGACGCCGCCGCAGCTCTGCAGGCGCAGGCACCGAAGCGGGTTGCGATCCGCTTCCGGCCGGTCCGCACCGCCAGCTGGGACCACCGCAAGCTCGGCGGCGGCTACTGACGTCGACCGGTCGCAGGTCACGGGTGGTCGGGGGCCTGGAACGGGCGGTTGCACCCGCGCTGCTCGGACCAGCCGCCCGGGGGCGTGGAATCGGCCGCTGACCGCTAGCCTGCCGCTCCGATGGAGAACCTCAAGGGCCTGATCCTCTCGGGCGGCGCCGGCACGCGGCTGCGCCCGATCACGCACACCTCCGCCAAGCAACTCGTCCCCGTCGCGAACAAGCCTGTCCTCTTCTATGGGATCGAGGCCCTGGTCGAGGCCGGCGTGACCGAGATCGGGATCGTGATCGCGCCCGAGACCGGCGATGAGATCCGCGCGGCCGTCGGCGACGGGAGCGCGCTCGGCGCGAGCGTCACCTACATCCCGCAGGCCGAGCCGCTCGGCCTGGCCCACGCCGTGCTCACCGCCGAGCAGTTCCTCGGGGACTCGCCGTTCGTTATGTATCTCGGCGACAACCTGCTCCGCGACGGCATCACCGAGCTCGTCGAGGCCTTCCGCCGCAACGAGCCGGAGGCGCTGATCATGCTGACTCCGGTCGTGCACCCCGAGCACTACGGCGTCGCCGAGCTCGACGGCGACCGCATAGTCAGGCTGGTCGAGAAGCCGAAGGACCCGCCCTCGGACCTGGCCCTGGTCGGCGTCTACATGTTCCGCCCGTCGGTGCTTGCCGCCGCGAAGACGATCAAGCCCTCCGCCCGCGGCGAGCTCGAGATCACCGACACGATCCAGCGGCTGATCGACGACGGCAAGACGGTCGAGTATCACCGCGTCAAGGGCTGGTGGAAGGACACCGGCCAGCTCCAGGACATGCTCGCGGCGAACCGTCTCGTGCTCGAGGACATCGAGCCGCGCAACGCCGGTGAGCTCGTCGACTGCAACGTCGAGGGCCGGGTCGTGATCGGGGAGGGAGCGCTGCTGGAGCGGACCACGGTTCGCGGCCCCGCCGTGATCGGGCCGGATGCGCACATCGCCGACGCGTACATCGGTCCCTACACGGCGATCGGCAGGGACTGCGAGGTCGTCAACTCCGAGGTCGAGCACTCGATCCTGCTGCGCGGCTCGAAGGTCTGCAACCTCGCCTCGCGGATGGAGGCGAGCCTGCTCGGGCGCAACGCGACGCTCTCGCGCAGCGCCGGCCTGCCGAAGACGATCCGGATGATCGTCGGGGACAACTCGGAGTTGACGCTGCCGTGAGGATCCTGGTGGCCGGGGGAGACGGGATGCTCGCCCGCGAGGTGATCGAGGCCGGCGAGCGCGCCGGACATGAGGTGACCGCGTTCGGGCGCGACGGGCTCGACATCACCGACCCGCGTTCGATCGACGAAGCCGTCGGCGGCTCCGCCCCCGAGGCGGTGATCAACTGCGCCGCGTGGTCGGACGTGGACGGCGCCGAGGATGACGAGCGCGGCGCGATGAAGGTCAACGACGAGGGGGCCGCTCTGCTCGCCGCCGCGGCGGAGCGGGTCGGGGCGAAGGTCGTCTATCCGTCGAGCGACTACGTCTTCGACGGGACCAAGCGCGAGCCGTACGTCGAGTCCGACCTACCGTCGCCGATCAGCGCCTACGGCCGCAGCAAGCTCGGCGGTGAGACCTCGGTCGCAGTCGCCAACCCGCGCCATTTCATCGTCCGTTCCTCCTGGCTCTACGGACGTGCAGGCAAGAACTTCGTCGAGACGATGCTGCAGATCGGGCACGAGCAGCCCGAGGTGCTGGTGGTCAGCGATCAGCGCGGCTGCCCGACCTGCTGCGTGGACCTCGGCGAGGCGCTGATCGCGCTGATCCGGCGCGACGACTACGGGATCCATCACATCGCCGGCACCGGTAGCTGCACCTGGTTCGAGTTCGCGCAGGAGATCTTCGATCTCGCCTCCTACGAGACGCGGGTGATGTCGACGACCAGCGACGTGATGGCGCGCAAGGCCCCCCGTCCCGCGTACTCGGTACTGGTCAGCGAGCGGGAGAACGCGATCGAGTTGCCCCCCTGGGAGCGGTCTCTGCGGCGCTATCTGGCGGACCGGGAGCTGGGCGGATGAAGCTGCTCGTCGCCGGCGGCGCCGGCTTCATCGGCTCCACCTATGTGCGCTGTCATCTCCGCCAGCATCCCGACCACCGCGTCGTCGTGCTCGACAAGCTGACCTACGCCGGCCGGCGCGAGAACCTCGCCGATGCCGATCCCAAGCGGCTCGAGTTCCTCGAGGCCGACATCACCGACCCGGCTGCGGTCGCCGCCGCGATCGCCGGTTGCGACGCGGTCGTCAACTTCGCCGCCGAGTCGCACGTGGATCGCTCGATCGAGGATCCGGGCGCCTTCATCCAGACCGACGTCTACGGCACCTACGTGCTGCTCGAGGCGGCCCGCGACGCCGGCGTCCGCCACCTGCAGATCTCGACCGACGAGGTCTACGGCTCGATCGAGGAGGGCAGCTTCACCGAGGCCTCGCCGCTCGATCCCTCCTCGCCGTATTCAGCCTCGAAGGCCGGCGGTGACCTCGTCGTCAGCGCCTTCCACCACACCTATGGGGCGGACACCCTGATCACCCGCGCCTCGAACAACTACGGGCCCTACCAGCACCCCGAGAAGCTGATCCCGCTGATGGTCCTGAACGCGCTTGCGGGCGACCCGCTGCCGGTCTACGGGGACGGCATGCAGGTCCGGAACTGGCTCTTCGTCGAGGACTTCGCGATGGCGATCGACGCCGTCCTCGAGCGCGGTGAGGCTGGTCAGGTCTACAACGTCGGCGGCCCCGACGAGAAGCCGAACATCGAGGTGGTCAAGCGGATCCTCGAGCTCACCGGCCGTGACGAGTCGTTGGTCGAATACGTCGACGATCGGCTCGGCCACGACCGTCGCTACTCGCTCTCGGCCGATCGCACCGAGGGCCTCGGCTGGAGCGCAGCGGTCGGCTTCGACGAGGGCATCGAGCGCACGGTCGCCTGGTACCGCGACAACGAGGCCTGGTGGGGCCCGATCCGCTCCGGCGAGTACCGCTCCTACTACGAGAAGCAGTACGGCCGCAGCTTGGGCGGCTGAGCGGCACGATGGCGCCGACCCGGGTCGAGACCAGGCTGCGCGACCTCGTCGCGCTGGAGCCGACGGCCCATGGCGACAGTCGCGGGTTCCTGATCGAGACCTACAGCGAGCCTGCCTGGGCGGAGCTCGGGATCGAGGGCCCGTTCGTGCAGGAGAACCACTCGCGCTCGACCCAGCGGGGCACTCTGCGGGGCATCCACTTCCAGACGGCCCCCGGGCAGGGCAAGCTGGTCCGCTGCGTCCGTGGCGCGATCTTCGACGTCGCCGTCGACCTCCGCCGCGACTCACCCACCTACAAGCAGTGGGAGGGCCACGTGCTCGATGACGAGACCCATCGACAGCTCTGGGTGCCGGTCGGCTTCGGGCACGGGTTCGCGGTGCTGAGTGACGTCGCCGATGTCGCCTACAAGCTGACCTCGCTCTACGACCCCGCGACCGAGTCGGAGATCGCCTGGAACGACCCCGACGTGGGGATCGAGTGGCCGATCGCGGAGCCGGTTCTCAGCGATCGAGATAGGGCGGCGCCCCGCCTCGCCGACGTCGCCGACTCGCTGCCCTTCTAGCTGCCGCCGCGCGGCGCGTAAGATCGGTGGCTTGGCCTCCGACCCGAAAGCGAGTCCCGAGACCGTTGATTCGGTCCCCTTCAGCGCCCGCACCCAGGAGTGGTTCGAGCGCTCGTTCGAGGCTGCGACACCCGCGCAGGCGGCGGGCTGGCCGAAGATCGCGAGCGGCGCGAACACGCTGATCTGCGCGCCGACCGGCTCGGGCAAGACTCTCGCCGCCTTCCTCTGGGGGATCGACAGCCTCGCCCGCCGGCCCGAGCAGCTCGGCCAGGGCGTGCGGATCGTCTACGTCTCGCCGCTGAAGGCGCTCTCCTACGACGTCGAGCGCAATCTGCGGGCGCCGCTGGCCGGGATCGGCGCCGAGGTCGCGGTGGGGCTGCGAACCGGCGACACGCCGCAGAGGGAGCGCCAGGCGATGCTGCGTACAGCGCCCGACATCCTGATCACGACGCCGGAGTCGCTGTATCTGATGCTGACCTCCCAGGCCCGCAAGATCCTGGTCGGGGTCGAGGCGGTGATCGTCGACGAGATCCACGCCGTCGCCCCGACCAAGCGCGGCGCGCACCTGGCGCTGACCTTGGAGCGGCTCGACCATCACGTGCAGCACCCCGAGCACGACGAGCAGCTCGAGCTCGGGGACGAGCGGCTCGAGGGGCTGCCCCGACGTCCCCTGCAGCGGATCGGGCTCTCGGCGACCCAGAGGCCGCTCGAGCGGATCGCGAAGTTCCTGGTCGGCCCCGGCCGCGACTGCGAGATCGTCGATGCCGGTGTCCGCAAGGAGCTCGACCTCGAGATCGTGGTCCCGGTCGAGGACATGACCGATCCCGGCGGCGCCGTCCCCGCGCCGCCGAGCAGCGCTGACGAGATGCCTGGGCCCGACCGGATCGATCCACTACTCGCCGGCGAGCCCAACCACCGCTCGATCTGGCCGGCGATCTACCCGAAGCTGCTCGATCTGGTCCGCGAGCACACCTCGACGATCATCTTCGTCAACAACCGCCGCGGTGCCGAGCGGCTCGCGAAGCGGTTGAACGAGATGGTCGCCGACCAGCACGCCGAGGCTGACCCCGACGGGGACAGCCCGCCACCGGAGATCGCCCGGGCACACCACGGCTCGCTCGCCCACGAGGAGCGGACCAAGGTCGAGGAGCTGCTCAAGTCGGGGCGGCTCCCCTGCCTGGTCGCGACCTCCTCGCTCGAGCTCGGGATCGACATGGGCGCGGTCGACCTCGTGATCCAGGTCGAGTCGCCGAAGTCGGTGGCCCGCGGGATCCAGCGGGTCGGCCGCGCGGGGCACGAGCTCGGGGCGGTCTCGAAGGGACGGATCTTCCCGAAGTTCCGCTCCGACCTGCTCGAGTGCGCGGTCGTCACCAAGAAGATGCGGCTCGGGGAGATCGAGGAGACGGTGATCCCCCGCAATCCGCTCGACGTGCTCGCCCAGCACCTGGTCTCGATGGTCGCCGACCGCGAGTGGGACGTGGATGAGGTCGAGTCCGTCGTCAAGGGCGCCGAGCCCTACGAGGAGCTCAGCCGGGAGCAGCTCGAGAACGTGCTCGACATGCTCGACGGCCGTTATCCCTCCGAGCGCTTCGCCGAGCTGCGACCGCGCCTCGTCTGGGACCGCACCGAGGGCACGATCCGCGGCCGCAAGGGCGCCCGCCAGCTCGCGGTGACCAACGCCGGCACGATCCCGGACCGCGGCCTGTACGGGGTCCACCTGCCGGACGGCCGCCGCGTCGGCGAGCTCGACGAGGAGATGGTCTACGAGGCGCGCCCGGGGCAGGTGTTCCTGCTCGGGGCGAGCACCTGGCGAATCGACGACATCACCCGCGACCGGGTGATCGTCACGCCGGCGCCGGGTGTGCCGGGCGCGGTTCCGTTCTGGCGCGGCGACGGCGTCGGCCGCACCGTCGAGCTCGGCCGCTCGATCGGCGAGTTCTCGCGCGAGGCGGTCAATGCGGATCCAGCCGATCTCGCCCGCGACTACGACCTCGACCAACTCGCGGCATCGAATCTGGTCGCCTACCTGCGCGAGCAGCAGGCGGCTACCCGGGTCGTGCCCTCGGACGAGACGATCGTCATCGAGCGCTTCCGGGATGAGATCGGGGACTGGCGCCTCTGCATCCTGAGCCCGTTCGGCGGTCGCGTTCACGCGGCCTGGGCGCTGGCGCTGAGCGCGCGGATCCGCGAGCAGTTCGAGCTCGAGGCCGACGCGATCTGGTCCGACGACGGGATCGTCGTCCATCTCCCCGATGCGGACGAGGCGCCGAGCCCGGAGCTGGTGACGCTCGAGCCCGACGAGGTCGAGGACCTGATCGTCTCCGAGCTCGGCGGCTCGGCGCTGTTCGGCGCCCGCTTCCGCGAGGCCGCCGGCCGCTCACTGTTGATCCCCCGCGCCTACCCCGGCAAGCGCACCCCGCTCTGGCAGCAGCGGCTCAAGTCGCAGTCGTTGCTCGAGGTTGCCAAGGACTTCCCCCGCTTCCCCGTGACCCTGGAGACCTATCGCGAGGTGCTCAAGGACGTGCTCGACCTGCCCGCGCTGACCGAGATCCTCCGCGACATCGGCTCCCGCCGGATCTCGCTGGTCGAGGTCGAGACGCAGACCGCGAGCCCGTTCGCCAGCTCGCTGCTGTTCGACTACGTGGCGACCTACATGTACGAGGGGGACACCCCGAACGCGGAGCGCCGCGCAGCGGCCCTGGCGCTGGACCGCGATCTGCTCCGCGAGCTGCTCGGCCAGGAGGAGCTCCGCGAGCTGATCGATCCGGCGGCCCTCGCGGAGCTCGAGGACTCGCTTCAGCACCGGACCGAGCAGGCGCGCGCCTCCGACCGCGACCACCTCGAGCAGATCCTGCGCAGGTTGGGGGACCTGACGGCCGAGGAGGCTTCCGAGCGCGTGGTTGAGGGCTATTCGGCGGACTCGATGCTGGCCAAGCTCGACTCGGAGCGTCGCGCGGTCAAGGTGCGGATCGCCGGCGAGGAGCGCTGGATCGCCGCCCAGGATGCCGGCCTCTACCGCGACGCCCTGGGCGTGCCGGTGCCCTCCGGCCTGCCCGATGCGTTTCTCGAGCGGGTCGATGGGTCGCTCGAGGCGCTGATGCGTCGCTACGCGCGAACGCACGGGCCATTTCCGACGGGGCAGGCGGCGAGGCGCTACGCGGTCGATGTCGAGCCGGTCCTCAGGCAGCTCGAGCGTGACAACGAGCTGATCCGGGGCGAGCTGCTGCCCGGCGGGACCGAGCGCGAGTGGTGCGATCCCGAGGTCCTGCGCCGCGTGCGGCGGGCCAGCCTCGCGGTGCTCCGCAAGGAGGTCGAGGCGGCCGACCCGCGCGAGCTCGCGCGCTTCCTGCCGTCGTGGCAGAACGTCGACGCTCATCGCCCGGCCGGCGCCGGCCCTGACAGGCTGCGCGAGGCGCTCGTGCCGCTCCAGGGCGTGGCGCTGACCCCGGAGGTCTGGGAGCGCGATGTCCTGCCTCGGCGGCTGGGCGCCTACTCGCAATCGTGGCTCGACCAGCTCACCACCGGCGGTGAGCTGGTCTGGATCGGCGCCGGCCCGGTCGGGCGCAGCGGCCGTGTGGCGCTCTACTTCCGCGAGGATGTGCGCCTCGCGGGGCCGCCACCTTCGAACGCAAAGCTCGACCCCCCGACCGGCGAGCTGCACGAGCGGATCCGCGGGCTGCTCGCCGAGCGACCTCGCTTCTGGCTCGACATCACCTCAGAGATCGGTGATGTCGAGAGGGAGGAGCTGCACGCGGCCCTCTGGGACCTGGCCTGGGCCGGGGAGGTCACCAACGACGCCTTCGCGCCGCTCCGCGCCCCACGCCTGCGGGCGGTGACCCGCTCCGAGGCCCGTCGGGCGCGCCGCTTCTCCTCGCGCCGAGCGGCGACCGGCCAGGCGCTCCAGGGCCGCTGGTCGCTGGTCAGCGAGTTGCTCGAGGACGCCCCGCCACAGGGACCGCGCTGGAGAGCGCAGGCCGAGCTGATGCTCGAGCGCCACGGGATCGTGACCCGGGAGACGGTGCTGTCGGAGGGTGTGCCGGGGGGCTTCACGACCCTGTACGGGGAGCTCTCGAACCTCGAGATCCTCGGCACCGCCCGGCGTGGCTACTTCGTCGAGGGCCTCGGCGGCGCCCAGTTCGCGCTCGCCGGCGCGGTCGAGCGCCTGCGCTCGCTGCCGCGCAGCGACGGCGAGCACCTGGTACTCGCGGCGACCGACCCCGCGCAGCCGTACGGGGCCCAGCTCCCCTGGCCGAAGCCGCCGTTGCGCGAGGCCGCCGACGCCGGGACCGAGGAACGGCGCGGTGGCCGCCGCCCGAGCCGCGTCGCCGGCGCCTACGTATTGACCCGTGACGGCGAGCCCCTGCTCTACGTCGAGCGCGGCGGCAAGGGCATCCTGCTGCTCGCGAGGATCGAGGCCGAGGAGCTGACCGCGGCACTGGTCGCCCTGACCGAGGCAGCCGTCGACGGCCTGATCCCGAAGCTGGGAATCGAGAAGGTCGACGGCGAGCCGGTGATCGGCTCCGGCATGGAGCAGTCGCTGCTCGAGGCGGGCTTCTCGCGTCAGCCGAAGCGGATGGTCGCCTCAGCCTGAGCCGGCGGCGGTCTGGTGCGCGGGCATGCAGCGGGTCAGCTCGTCCGGGCCGGGCATGTCCCGGCGCAGCGATACGAAGGCCGCGCCGCCGACGATCAGCGGAAGCCAGAAGAGGATCACCCGGTAGGCGAGGACGGCCGCAGCCGTTGCCGCAACCGGCGCGCCGTAGACGACCAGCGCCCCGATCAGCCCGCCGTCGATGCCGCCGATCCCCCCAGGCAGGGGCAGCAGCCCGCCGAGCTGGCCGATCAGATAGCCCATCAGGATCACGGTGATCGGCGGCGCGAAGCCGAAGGCGTGGAAGGTCGCCCAGAGCACCGCGTTGTCGAACGCCCAGTAGCCCGTCGCTCCTGCCAGGACCATCCAGTCGCGGGAGCGGATGATCGCGATCGATTCGGCGGTGCCGGTGACCAGCGCGCGGCGGATCGAGCTCGTCAATAGCTGCAGCCGCGAGGCGTCGGGGCCCGGGTCGGGGCCCGGTCCGAACCGGGGGATGACGAGCACCGCCGCGATCACGAGCAGCGCCGCGGCGGCCGGCGCGGCGGTCAGCAGCGGTGAGAGCTCAGGGCCGAGCAGCCCGACGAACAAGAGCGTCCCGATCACGGCGACCGCGACGAAGTTGACCGAGCTCTTGATCAGGAAGAAGGCGACCGAGCGGCGCGCGATGAAGTCGGTTCCCATCCCGCCGCTGTGCAGGATCCAGGCCCCGAGCGCCAGCCCACTGAGCCCGCTGGTTGGGACCAGCGATCCCATCGCCAGCTCCGAGCCGCCGATCTGCCAGCTTCGGCGCCAGCCAAGCGCGCCGCAGAAGACCGGCGCGAACATGACGATGTAGGAGCCGAACGAGAGCGCCTCCAGGAGGGTTGCGAGAAGCAGCCACCCGGGGTCCGCGTCTCGGAGCTCGGCGCGGATCTCGCCGAGGCCCGGGGTGAGCAGGACGATCGCGCCGAGCACCGTCAGCGCCGCGAGCGCCTGCAGGGCGCGCCGCGTCAGCGTCGCCGTCTCGAACTCGGCGGGGAGTCCGCCTCGATCGGGAGGCTTCGCCGGTGCTGCCGAGACTTCGGTGCGGCTCACCGGTTCATCGTCCCAAACGGCGTCGCGGGTCGGGAACCCGCCGGCGATCGGCCCCGGGGCCGCCGGGGTCGCACCCCTAACCTCTCGGCGGTGGACACCGTCACTCCCGCGCTCTCTATCGCCGGCCTCTCGAAGACCTATGACGACGGCACGGCCGCCCTCGGCGGCCTCGATCTCGACGTGCCGGCGGGCGAGTTCTTCGGCCTGCTCGGCCCGAACGGCGCCGGGAAGACGACGCTGATCAATGCGGTCTGCAACCTGATCCGCACGACCGGCGGGCGGATCCGGGTCTTCGGTCACGAGCACACGACTCTGGACGCGCGACGACTGGTCGGGGTGGCCGAGCAGGACCCGAACCTCGACCGCTTCCTCAGCGTCCGCGAGTCGCTGATCTACCACGGGGGCTACTACGGAATGACCCGGGAGCTGGCGGCGAGCCGGGCGGACGAGATGATCGACGCGTTCGACCTGCGGGCGAAGGCGGGCTCGCTCACGCCGAAGCTCTCCGGGGGGATGAAGCGGCGATTGACCCTGGCGCGGGCGCTTCTGCACAGGCCGCGGCTGGTGATCCTCGACGAGCCGACCGCCGGCGTCGACATCGAGTTGCGCCACGACCTCTGGCGCTACATCCGTCGCCTGCACAGGGAGGGGACGACGATCGTCCTCACGACGCACTACCTGGAGGAGGCCGAGTCGCTCTGCGAGGACATCGCCTTGATCGCCGGCGGTGAGATCGTCGCCCGCGACAGCGCCGAGGGGCTCAAGCAGCGCTACGACGCGAGCTCCCTCGAGCAGGTCTACCTGCGGACCGTCTCGGGGCGGGCCACGGCCTCAGGGATCGGAGCATGAAGCCCGATCCCTCCCGCTCACTGATCGCGCTCTCCGGCCGGGAGACGCTGCGCGTCTCGAAGCTCTGGACCCAGACGATCCTCGCCCCGGTCGTCGCCAGCTTTCTCTTCATCCTCGTCTTCGGCCTCTCGCTCGGTAGCCGGATCCGCGAGTTCGAGGGCTTCCCCTACGAGGTCTTCATCGTTCCCGGCCTGATCGCGATGGCGATGGCGCAGGCGGCTTTCTCGAACAACTCGTCGTCGATCCTGCAGGCGAGGAACGACCGCTACATCAACGACGTGCTCGCGGCACCGATGCACAGCTGGCAGATGAACCTCGGGTTGACGATCGGGGGCGTCTTCAGAGCCCTCGCGATCGGCGCCGCGCTGATGGCCCTCTCGGTGCCGCTCACCGGGGTGCCCGTCGAGCAGCCGCCGGCGCTGGCGCTCGCGGTTGCGCTGCTCGTGATCCTGTTTGGCGCGATGGGCACCGTCGTCGGCATCTACGCGAACAGCTTCGACCATCACAGCTTCGTCAACAACATCCTGATCCTGCCGCTGACCTTCCTCGGCGGCGTCTTCTACTCGATCGAGATCCTGCCCCCGTTCTGGGAGGCCGTCTCGCACGCGAACCCGCTCTTCTACATCGTCAACGCCGTCCGCTACGGCTTTCTCGGCCAGAGTGACGTCAGCGTCACGCTCTCGTTCGCGGTGACCGCGGCGATCGCTGCCCTGTTCGTCGCCTGGTCGCAGTGGCTGTTCGTCACCGGTCGTAGGCTCAAGCCTTGACCGCCCGCGACTGAGGAGGAGCGCCGGTGCCGGAGGGCGACACCGTTCACCGGATCGCGCTGCGGATCGACGCGGCGCTCGGCCGCCGTCGGCTCGATTCGGTCGCGGCGCCGAGCCGCCGCTCGCCGCTCCACTCACGCGCCGGGGAGCTCGAGGGGGCGACCCTGGAGGCCGCGGAGGCGCGCGGCAAGCATCTGCTGTTGCGCTTCGACGGCGGGCGCGTGGTTCACAGCCATCTCGGCATGAACGGACGCTGGTTCGTCCGCGTCGATGGATCGGAGCCGTCCGGACGCCCATGGCTGACGCTCGCGGCCGGCGATGCGACTGCCTCGCAGTCGGGCGGCAAGCTGCTGTGCCTGACCAGCGCCCGCCGCATCCTCATCGATCCCACCCTCCGCCGTCTCGGACCCGACCCGCTCGAGCCCGGGTTCGACGAGGCGGCGGCGAGCCGCCGGCTGATCGGCTGGGAGCCGACCGAGGCCGTCGGGGCGGCGCTCCTCGACCAGCGGCTGCTCGCGGGCGTCGGCAACGTGATCAGGATCGAGGCGTGCTTCGCGGCTGCGGTCAGCCCCTGGCGCCCGATCGCCGAGCTCGCCGCTGAGGAGGCCGAGCGGATCGTCGCCTCCTGCCGGGCGATCATGCGCGAGACGGTGCGGACGGGGCAGCGGCCGAAGCGGATCTACGGGGCCGAGATCAAGCCCTGTCCGCGATGCGGGGGCCGGATCAGGCGGCGAGGGCAGGGCGACGCGAACCGGACGACGTCCTGGTGCCCGGGTTGCCAGCTCTAGGCGCCCGGCGCGACGTTCCCCGCCGGCCCCCGACGGTGCCGGACCGCAGCGGCGATAATGCCCGGGGATGAGGGAGGCGAGCACAGACGCGACCGAGCTCCTGCGTCACGTCCCCTTGCTCTCGGGCCTCTCCGAGGGAGAGCTGCAGCGCATCGCGCAGGTCGCGGTGGCGCGCCGTTTCCCAAAGGGCGCGAGGGTGTTTCACGAGGGCGACGAGAGCGATGCCTGCTACGTCGTCCGCAGCGGCGAGGTCAGGGTGACGCGCGAGCACTCCGACGGCCGGGCGATCGCGTTGGCGACGCTCGGTCCGGGCGAGATCGTCGGCGAGCTGGCGATGCTCGACGGCGAGGTCCGCTCCGCCTCGGTCGAGGCCCTCTCCGATGTCGAGCTCCTCGCAATCTCGGCGCCCGACATGCGCGGGCTGCTCGAGCGCAACCCGGAGATCACCTCGAAGCTCGTGGTTGCGCTGACCCGCCGAGTGCGGGAGACGAACGAGCGGGTCTCGAGGCAGTCGTTTCAGACCGTCCCGAGCCGGGTCGCCGGCGTGCTCTCGCAACTCGTCACCGAGGAAGGTCCCAGCTCCCCCGGGCACGAGGGACCGACGATCCGCATGAACCAGGCCGACCTCGCCCAGCTGGCCGGCACGTCCCGGGAGAGCGTCAGCCGGTTCCTGGCGGTGCTCGAGCGCGCCGGTGTCGTCCGCGTCGGCCGGGGCAGGGTCACCGTCATCGAGCCCGACCGGCTCCGAGCCTACATCTTCTGAGGCGATGGCTGCGGACCGCGAGCGCGAGCGACGGGCGATGGTTGCCGAGCAACTCGCGGCGCGCGGCATCACCGACCGGCGGGTGCTTGCCGCGATGGGCTCGGTGCCCAGAGAGGACTTCGTGCCGGAAGCGGAGCAGCGCCTCGCCTACGCGGATTGCGCCCTCGGCATCGAGGAGGGGCAGACGATCTCCCAGCCGTGGATCGTGGCCGCGATCTGCCAGGGGCTGGAGCTGGCCGGCTCCGAGTCCGTGCTCGAGATCGGGACCGGCAGCGGCTACTCGGCGGCGGTCCTGGCCGAGCTTGCCGAGCGGGTCGTCTCGATCGAGCGGATCGAGAGCCTCGCACTCAGCGCCCGGGCGCGCCTGGCGTCGTTGGGATACGACGCGGTCGACGTGCGGATCGGCGATGGGAGCCTCGGCTGCCCGGAGCAGGCGCCGTTCGACGCGATCGCGGTGCACGCGGCTGTCCCCCACGCCCCCGCCGCGCTGCTCGCTCAGTTGGCGCCCGGGGGGAGGCTGGTCGCGCCGGTCGCGAGCGCCGGCGAGGAGCTCCTGACCAGATTCCGCCGGCCGCAGGAGGGGGCTGAGGGCGAGGACGCCGATTTCATCCGCGAGCCGCTCGCCCCCTGTCGGTTCGTGCCCCTGATCGGTGAGCAGGGATATCCACCCTAGCCCTGGGATTCAGGCTAGGCTGCCTTGCGCAATGAGCGGTGCCCTCTACGTTCTCAACTTCTACTCGCCGATCTTCGGCGATCAGCTCAAGCGGGGTCGCAAGACGGCGACGATCCGACTCGGGGACAAGACCCGGAAATACGACCGCGGTCAGGTGGTCTGGGTCACGGTCGGCAGCCGCCACGGCCCCCGGGAGAAGATCTTCGCCGCCGTGATCGACGACGTCGACGTCAAGCGCGTTCGCGATCTCAGCCCGCGCGATATCGAGCACGACAACCCTGAGTTCCGCCGTCTCGAGGAGTCCGTCAGCTTTCTCGAGAAGATCTACGACCGGAGCATCTCCGAGGACGATCTGGTCACCGTGATCCGCTTCTCCCAGATCGTCGAACGCCCGGTCGGCTCGTTCGGCAACGGCGAGCCCCCTTCGCCGAACTGAGAGTCGGGTCGCCCCGGCGCTCCTCAGCCCCTCGCGAGTCCCGCCCGGCGCCTGTCGTCCTCATCGACAAAGCCCGCTTCGACGGCGCGATCCAGCAGCCGCAGCTGAGCCGCGATCGCGGCCTGCCGCGCTGCTGGAAGCCGCTCCGCAAGATCCTCGAGCAGCGCCCGCATCCTTTGGCTGACCTGGAGCGAGCCCTCTCCATAGATCCGGATCTCGTCGAGGCTGAGGTGCAGGTAGTCATCCCAGGAGAGGGCCGGAAGTAGAACCCGAACCTGATCGTCGGGGCCGCGCAGGACCCCGGAGGGGAGCCGTCGTCCACCAAGCCGCAGGAGCGCGTCGTGGATCTGATCCAGCGCCTGCACAGCGGTCGTCGGATCGTTGATCCCCGGGGACAGCGCCCGCGCCGCGATGTCGGTCAGCTGGCGCAGCCCGAAGGCTGGGTCCTGGCTGAACGTCCGCTCCTTGGCCGTCGCCATAAGGCCGGTCACGCGCTCGGGGCCGAGCTCGCGGTCGCTGCCGTAGACGGCTACCGTCGGCGCCCCCGTTGTGAGGAAGTCGCCGACCGCCATCCGGAGCTCGAGGATCGCCTCGAGCTCCCCCGCCAGCTTCCGCATTCCATCCAGGTCGAGGGTGGTGACGACGCCCGGCCCGTCCGGCCAATGAACGACCGCTGCAGCCTCCGTCCCCTGAATCGCGCCCAGGCCACGCTCACGCTCGCGCTCCTCGGCGCCGGGCTCCCCGCGGTGGTCCGCCATCGCGGCGATCTCCGCCCTGGTAGCGGCCCCTGCCCGGTCGACGATGTTCGCCAGGCGGAGCGACTGGGCGATCTCGCTGACGTAGTAGACGAACACCAGCACCGCGAGGATCGCGAGCACGATTGCCACCGTGACCGACAGCTCCGGCACGTCTGCGGGTGCGACCTCACGCAGAACCAGCACGGAGTAGGTGAAGGTCGCCACGAACAGGGCCAGCGCCATCTTGCTGACGCGGGCGGAGAGGAAGCTGCTCAGCAGCCGCGGCGAGAAGTCGGATGCGAGCTGCAGCGCGACCACCGTCAGCGTGAAGACGAGCGCCAGGAAGGTGAGCATCGAGGCGGCGATCGTCGACAGGATCGAACGGGCGCTGTCGGGGCCGCCGCCGAAGCCGATCACGGCGCCGTCGCCGACCGCGATCCCGCCGTCGATCTCGATCGTCAGCGCCGCCAGGGCCATAGCCACGAGGAGCCCCACAGCTGGAGCTACCCAGAGCGCCTCGGCGAGTCGCTCCCGGAGGCTTCGGATTCGGGCCATGCCCGCATGGTCGACGTCGGCCCGGACGCAGGCGCGGCACGCTGCTCGGCGTGCTCGCGGGCGATCTAAGCGGGGTAGGCTCAGATCCGCTTGACTATCTGGCGTCTGCCGCTATATTCCCAGGGGTCTTTGGCACTCTCAGCACTAGAGTGCCAAGCCCGGCCCGGTGGTCCGGACCATCGTTTCCACCGCCGCGGGCCGGCCGCCCTAACCGGAATCCACTAATCACAGACTCCACGGAGGTAAGTAGGAATGAAGCTCAAGCCCCTTGGTGACCGCCTGATCGTTCGGGCGCTCGACGAGGAGGAGACGACTGCCAGCGGCATCGTGCTCCCCGACACAGCCAAGGAGAAGCCGCAGAAGGGCGAGGTTCTCGCCGTCGGCGACGGTCCGATCGAGGACGGCGAGCGCCGGCCTCTGGACGTCGCCGCCGGGGACACCGTCCTCTACAGCAAGTACGGCGGCACCGAGGTCAAGGTCGACGGCGAGGACCTGCTGGTCCTGCGCGAGTCCGACGTTCTGGCCAAGGTCGAGTAACGCCGCTCAGAGACTAGAACCACCAACCACTAGGAGGAATCGAGAGATATGGCTCACAAGGAGCTGAAGTACGGCGCCGAGGCGCGTGGCGCGTTGCAGGACGGCGTTGATGCCGTCGCCAACGCGGTCAAGGTCACGCTCGGCCCGAAGGGTCGTTACGTCGTGCTCGACAAGAAGTTCGGCGCGCCGACGATCACCAACGACGGTGTGACGATCGCGCGTGAGATCGAGATCGAGGACGTGTTCGAGAACCAGGGCGCGCAGCTGGTTCGCGAGGTCGCGACCGCGACCAACGACGTCGCCGGTGACGGCACCACCACCGCGACCCTGCTCGCACAGACGATCGTCCGTTCCGGACTCCGGAACGTCGCGGCCGGCGCCAATCCGCTGGCGCTACGTCGCGGCATCGAGGTCGCGGTCGACCAGGTCGTCGACAACCTGCGCGACAAGCAGTCGAAGGAGGTCGGGGGCAAGGAGCAGATCTCCAAGGTCGCTTCGATCTCCGCCGCCGACGACGAGATCGGCGACGTGATCGCCGACGCGATCGAGAAGGTCGGCAAGGACGGCGTGGTCAACGTCGAAGAGGGCCAGACGTTCGGCATGGAGCTCGAGTTCACCGAGGGCATGCAGTTCGACAAGGGCTACATCTCGCCCTACATGGTCACCGACCAGGAGCGGATGGAGGCGGTCCTCGAGGATCCGTACATCCTGATCGCCAACCAGAAGATCGGCAACGTGCGCGACATGCTGCCGATCCTCGAGCAGGTGATGCAGGGCGGCAAGTCCCTGGTGATCGTCGCCGAGGACGTCGAGGGTGAGGCCCTCGCGACGCTGGTAGTCAACAAGCTCCGCGGCACCTTTACCGGTGTGGCGGTCAAGGCGCCGGGCTTCGGCGATCGCCGCAAGCGCATGCTCGAGGACATCGCGATCCTCACGGGCGGCGAGGTGATCACCGAGGAGATGGGCCTGAAGCTGGAGAACACCCAGATCAGCCAGCTCGGCAGGGCGCGCCGCGTGGTCGTCGGCAAGGACGACACGACGCTGATCGACGGTGCCGGTGAGAAGGAGCAGATCGAGGGCCGGATCAACCAGATCCGCTCCGAGATCGATAACACCGACAGCGACTTCGACCGGGAGAAGCTCCAAGAGCGCCTGGCGAAGCTCGCGGGCGGTGTCGCCGTGGTCAAGGTCGGCGCCGCCACCGAGACCGAGATGAAGGAGAAGAAGCATCGCGTCGAGGACGCGCTGCAGGCCACCAGGGCCGCCCTCGAGGAGGGCATCGTTCCCGGCGGTGGCGTCGCTCTCCTCAACGCCCAGGACGCGGTCTCGGCCGACGGCCTCGACGGTGACGAGGCGACCGGCGTGGAGATCATCCGCAAGGCGCTCGAGGAGCCGATCCGCCAGATCGCCTCGAACTCGGGATTCGAGGGCTCGGTCGTGGTCAACAACGTCCGCGACATGAAGCCCGGCGAGGGTCTCAACGCGAGCACGGGTGACTACGGTGACCTGGTTGCCGACGGCGTCATCGACCCGACGATGGTCACGCGTTCGGCGCTGCAGAACGCCGCGTCGATCGCGAAGAACATCCTCACGACGGAGTGCATCGTCGCCGAGCCGCCGGAGCCCGAGGGCGCCGGCATGCCCGGTGGCGGTATGCCGGACATGGGCGGGATGATGTAGGGCAACCCCCTACGCGATGGGCCTCTGGGCCCACCCTTCGAGGAGCCCGGTTCGACTTTGGTCGGCCGGGCTCCTCCGCTTTCGGCTCCCGGCCCCGCATCAGGGACCGCTCAGCACGTCCGCCATCCTCGCGGGCTCGACCCCGAGCCGTTCGACGTCCTCGGTGCCGCTACGGGCCAGCATCGGAACCTCCATCAGCTCCGCCTCCTCCCAGGTCGCGAAGGCCCGCTCCCCGGCGATCCGCCGCAGCCAGATCAGCCCGGAGCGGACGAACGGCAACGGAATATGGGCCAGCCGCCGCCGGCGGCCGGCGGCGGCGGCGATCAGCCAGGCGATCTGGTTGTAGGTGAGGCGCTCGGGGCCCGCGAGCTCCCAGCGCCCCGGCTCGGCATCGATCGCCGAGATCGTCGCGCGTGCCACGTCGCGAGCCCAGATCGGCTCGAAGGCGGCCGTCCCACTCCCCGCGATCGGCACCACGGGCAGCATCGCCAGCCGGCGCATCAGCGTCACCCACGGGTCGCTGCGGTCGTAGACGATCGAGGGGGCGATGATCGAGGTCTCGATCCCGGCGCGCTCGACGATCTGCTCGGCGAGCGCCTTCGAGCGGAAGAAACGGGTGCGCTGATGCAGCGTCGCGCCGATCGCGGTGAAGAAGACGAATCGCCGCACTCCGGCGTCCTCGGCGGCCCGCAGCAGCCGATAGGTGCCAAACGCGTTGATCTCCTCGAGCCGCTGCGGCGGCTGGTCGCGGATCGCGGCTGCGAGGTGGACGACGGTGTCGGCGCCCCGCACCGCATGACGCAGGCCGCGCGGGTCGGCGAGGTCGCTGAGCGAGAGCTGCACCCGAACCCGATTCGGCCCCAGCCACTTCGGATCCCGGACCATGCAGCGCACCCGGCGCCCCTCGGCGAGCAACTGCTCGAGCAGCACCGAACCCACGACCCCGGTTGCGCCAGTCAGCAGGATCACGGCCCGAACCCTACCCAGTAGCCCGCGCCAGTCGGCACGGGGCACCGCTGCTTGGGGCCTCTACAATGGCGCATCCGCGCGGCTGCCGGCCGCCAGATCTGAGATCGAAAGCGACTCGAAGGAACCCAACCGTGACCTACGTCATCGCCGAACCGTGCATTGGAGAGAAGGACAACTCCTGCGTCGAGGTCTGTCCCGTCGACTGCATCCACCCGACTCCCGACGAGCCCGACTACGAGGACCACAAGCAGCTTTACATCGACCCCGACGAGTGCATCGACTGTGACGCATGCGTGGAGGCGTGCCCGGTGGACGCCTGCTTCGCCGAGGACCAGCTGCCTGAGGAGTGGGCCAAGTACGGGCCGATCAACACCGCGTACTTCGCCGGCAAGTAGCAGCGCGGCGCCCCGGAACGGCCCCGGGGGCGCGATCGTGTCCTCGCACATTTGCCGGTAGGCAATCTGTGCGACCCTGAGCCGGTGCGAGCGATGGTGCTGGAGCGGATCGGCGAGCCGCTGATCGAGCGTCAGCTACCCGACCCCGAGCCGGGTCCTGGGGAGGTGCTGATCTCGGTCGCCGCCTGCGGCGTCTGCCGGACCGACCTGCACGTCGTCGACGGCGAGCTCAGCTCCCCGAAGCTGCCGCTCGTTCCCGGTCATCAGATCGTCGGACGGGTGATTGGGGTCGGATCGGGCGTCGAGGGCCTCGTCCCGGGCGCTCGGGTCGGCGTTCCCTGGCTCGCCTGGACCTGCGGGGAGTGCCGCCAATGCCGGGCGGGTAGGGAGAACCTGTGTGAGCGTGCGGTGTTCACCGGCTACACCCGCGACGGCGGCTACGCGGAGCGCACGGTCGCGGACGCGCGCTACACCTTTCCCCTCGGCGAGGAGCCCTCCGACGAGCAGGTGGCACCGCTGCTCTGCGCGGGGCTGATCGGGTACCGCGCCCTGAGGATGTGCGGCGAGGCAGAGCGTCTCGGCCTCTACGGGTTCGGCTCGTCCGCCCACCTCGTCGCCCAGATCGCGGTCCACCAGGGTCGGCGGGTGTTCGCCTTCACCCGCGACGGCGACACCGAGGGTCAGGACTTCGCCAGGCGGGTGGGCGCCGAGTGGTCGGGGGACTCGAGCGCGGCTCCGCCCGAGGAGCTCGATGCGGCGATCGTCTTCGCCCCGGTCGGCTCGCTCGTCCCGGCCGCGCTGCGCGCTGTCGGGCCCGCCGGTCGCGTTGTCTGCGCCGGAATCCACATGTCTGAGATCCCGGCGTTTCCCTACGAGATCCTCTGGGAGGAGCGCCAGATCCGCTCGGTCGCAAACCTGACCCGGGCCGACGGCGACCAGCTGCTGCCGCTTGCCGCCGAGGCCGGCGTCCGCGCTGAGGTCACGACCTACCCGCTCGGCGAGGCCAACCGGGCGCTGGCCGAGCTCCGCTCGGGGAGCCTCGAGGGCTCGGGCGTCCTGATCGTGTCCTGATTGCGGGGCGGGGCTCAGCCTCCGGACTGCACGACCGGAAGCTCGGTTCCGCTCGTGGCGCCGGCGGCCACCGGCTCGGGCATCGGTGCGGCCGGTGCCTGCATCACGGGTAGCTCGACCGGAGTCGCGGCGATGATGCCGCGGGCCGCCTCGCGCAGCGCGATCGAGGCCGGAGCCTGCGGCTCGTCGACGACCAGCGGCGAGCCATCGTCGGCATGCTCGCGCAGCTCCTCCTGGAGCGGGATCTTGCCGATCAGCGGAACGTCGAGCTCGTCGGCGAGCTGCTGGCCGCCGCCCTGACCGAAGATCGTGAAGCGCTGGCCGTCGGGCGTCGTGAAGCCGGACATGTTCTCGATCACGCCGAGCATCTCGAGATCGACCTTGGAAGCCATGTCCGCGGCCCGGCGCGCGACGGACTGAGCGGCGGGCTGCGGCGTTGTGACGATCAAGAAGCGCGCCTGCGGGAGCAGCTGCGCGAGCGTCATCGAGACGTCACCGGTCCCGGGCGGCAGGTCGAGCAGCAGGTAGTCGAGCTCGCCCCAGTCGACGTCCTCGAGGAACTGCTGGATCGCCTTGTGCAGCATCGGGCCGCGCCAGACGACGGCCGCGTTCTCCTCGACGAAGAAGCCGATCGACATCACCTTGACGCCGGTAGGCGAGACCAGCGGCAGGATCTTGCGCTCGGCGTTGACGTCCGGCTTGCGATTCACGCCGAGCATGCGCGGCAACGAGTAGCCGTAGACATCAGCGTCGAGAGCCCCCACCTTCCTGCCCTCGGCCTGCAGCGCGGCAGCCAGGTTCGCCGTCATCGTCGACTTGCCGACGCCGCCCTTGCCGGAGGCCACGCAGACCACGTTCTTGACCTGCGCCAGGGCACCCTCGGGCAGGCCACCCGGGCGGCCCAGCTTCTGCTGGAGGTTCGCCTTCTCCGAGTCGGAGAGGACATCGAAGCCGACGCCGACGCTCTCGACGCCCTCCAGGGCGCTCACCTGCTTGGCGACAGCCTGCTCGAAGTGCGAGCGGATCGGGCAGCCGGGCGTGGTCAGGGAGACGACCACCTCGACGCGGCCGCCGTCCTTGAACTCGATCGAGCGAACCATGCCGAGGTCGACGATCGACTGACGGAGCTCCGGGTCGATCACCGCCCTCAGCGCCTCGGTCACCTGCTCTGTCGTCGGGGAAGCCATCGGCTCCATTGTCACAGACGGCGGCCACCGACCGCGCCCGTCCGGCTCGGCTTAAATGATTCGGCGGGCCACGAGGGCCCGCCGAATCGGGGAGGAGAGGTTGGTCGCAGGGCCGAAGCCCTCGACCATGTCTACTCGCGGATATGGGGCGAGTAGATCACTCCGAGCCGTCCGCCTCTCCTGAGGCGCCCGCTGCCGCCGACCCATCTCCTGGTCGACGCATCGGGCCGGTGGCTCGGGCTAAGCGGGGCTAGGCCGCGGCCTTGGCGTCGTTGCCCTGGACGCGATCGGCCAGCTCGCGGACGCGCTTGGCGGCGTCGTCGCGGGTCTCCCTCACGTCCTTCTCGAACCGCTTCAGCTCGGTCTCGGCCCGGCGGCGGTTCTGCCGGACCGTGGTCTCGATGCTGCGGCGCTGCTGCTTGACCTCGCGCTCGAGGCGGTTCCGCGTGCGCTTCGCGCGCTGGACGGCGCGGCGGCGGGCTGTGCCACCCCGGCGCTCGACCTTGTTCAGCTCGCGGCGAAGCTGCGTGCGGACCCGCTTCAGCTCGGCCTCGCGCTTGCTCGCGGTGCCAAAGGGCTCGACGGCCTCGCTGGCACGCTCGTAAACGGTCAGCGCGGCGCCGACCGGGATGTCGACGGCGGTCTCGGCGGTCTGCAGAGCGCGCTCTCGGGCGATCTCGGCGTTGGTCTTGGGAGCCGGCTTGGCGGCAGTCGTGGTCTTCTTCGCAGCGGTCTTGGTCTGACCCTTGCTCTTGGTCTTGCTCTTCGTGGCAGTAGCCATGTTGGTCCTCAACCCCCTCGTGGAGTTCGTTGGTTTCTAACTTACTTAGTAGTAAGGATATTCAGTGTAGCACCGAACAACTGTTCCTACACAGCCGGGCAAACGGCGTTACAGAGCCATGTGTGACACCGGTCACATTGCCGCCTAGTTGCCGCCAACGCATGCGGCCGAGGACGGTCGCCGGCGGTCGATTCAGGCTGGGCTCAGCGCCCGGCGTCGCAGCCAGGCGGGCGGGTCACTCAGCTCGGCCGGGGTCGGGAGCGCCTCCGGCGACCCCCAGGCGGCGTTCAGCGCCTCGACACCCGCGAGCCGAACCGTCTCGTCGCAGAAGCGCTTGCCGTCCCGGTACTGGCGCAGCTTCAGCTCCATCCCCAGCAGCCAGGAGAGCACCCGTGCAAGCGGCGGGCGCTGTTCGCGACGGCGGTCGACCGCGGCCCGGAGGTCACTGACGTCCTCGCCGAGCAGCGGCGCGGCTGCGTCCATGACGTGCTCGGCGTAGCCCTCGACCGCCGCCATCGTCGCCTGCGTGCGCTCGAGGGCCCGGCGCGAGTCGGCCGCGGTGAGCAGCGTCAGCGGGTCGCTGCTGCCCAGCTCAGCGATCCAGCCCCGCGGGTCGCTGCCCGCGACGCGCCGGGCGGCCGCGGCGATCTCACTCCAGCCGAGGCCGATCCGGCTCTCCTCGAGCAGCTCCTCGACGAGGTCCCGCAGATGCTCACGCAGCCAGGGCGTCGCGCCGAGCTGCACGGCGTGGGTCACCTCGTGCAGCGCGATCCAGCCCAGCAGCGCATCCGGATCATCGCCGAGGTCCGCGGTCGCACGCTCGACGTTGGCGCCGACGAACAGCAGTCGCGGCGGCCGCTCGGCATCGGCGATCGGGAACTCGTACTGGCCGAGCACCCGGCGCGAGGCGTATCCAACCAGGGCACCGAGCTGCGCGCCGGCGACGATCGCGAGGGCGCCGGCGAGTGGGGCCGCAAGCGCCGCGGTCGGCCCGGCCGCGTGGCCGAGGCGCCGCTCGAACGGGGCCAGCGTGTCCCGCATCGACTCCAGGCTCAGCTCGGCCCACTCGCGCCGGCTCACCCATTCGGGGGCCGGTAGATCCTCCTCGGGCTCGAGGCCGGTGTAGTCCTCGACCGCCCGCTCTGCCCGTTCGACCGCTGACTCGAGGGCCGCGGCGCTGGGGGACCCGCCGTCCTCGCCGGCGGCGACGATCGCCACCCGTCGGGCGAGGCCCCAGTCGACGAGCTCGCTCAACCGCGCACCGCGGGCCCCGCCGCCTGCGCCTCGAGGATCGGCTCGAGGTTCTGCGGCCGGCGCGCCGCGGCGACCGTGTAGCGGGCATCGAGCCCGAGCCGGGCATCGGCGGGGTCGAGCCCGCCGATGTCAACCGCCCCGCCCGCCTCGCGGACGATCAGCTGCGCGGCGGCGGCGTCGACCGAACGGCATGGCCGGGCGGAGAACATCGCGTCGAAGCGGGCCGCGGCGACGTAGCTCATCGTGATCGCGATCGAGCCGACAACCCGCAGCCGGTAGACGCGACCCTCGAGCAGGGCGATCGCCGGGCCGATCCAGCTTGGCTCGGCGGACTCGATCCCGACGACCTCGAGCCCGTGGTCGGGCGGGTCGAGCTCGAACGGCCCGCCGTCAAGAGTGGCGCCGGCGCCGGCCCGAGCGGCGAACTCCTCGTCGGCGCCGAAGTCGTGAACGAAGCCGAAGCTGACGTCGGCCATCGAGTCGCCGCCGGCGACGGCGATCGAGAGCGAATGCGAGGGAATTGTCCGCCGCATGTTCATCGAGCCGTCGATCGGGTCGATGATCACGCGCGCCGCGGCCTCGCCGGAGCCGATCGTGACCTCGCCCCGCTCCTCGCTGACGGCGATCACCGACGGCCCGGGCGGGCCGAGCACGCGCTCCAGCTCCTCGAAGACGATGTCCTCGCAGCGGCGATCGAGGGCCAGGCTCATGTCGCCGCCCTCACCGCGTCCCTCGTACTCGGTCCGTGCCGCGATCGCGCTGCTCGTCACGAACAGCTCGCGCTGCCTGGTCACCACCCGCCGGCAGAGCCCGATCCAATCGATTGAGTCCATCGCCGCAATCGTAGTGAGGCGACCGCTACCGTCCTGGCATGGACGCCGGCCTCGCCCCCGACTCGACCGCGACCGCGATCGTCCGCCACCAGGGTGGGCCGGCGCTCGTCCTGGCCCGAGCCGGGGCTGGGCGCAGCGAGGCCCTCGCCCGCCGCTTCGCCCGCCTCGCCGACGGCCCTCTCGACGCCGGGCGGATCGCGGTGCTGGCCGCCAACCCGGCCGCACGCGGGCACCTCAGGGAGCGAATCGAGCTGCTCCTGCAGGGACCGTACGAGGAGCTCTGGATCGAGACCTGGGAGGGCTTTGCCGAGCGGCTTCTGCGCGACTACGCGCTCGAAGCCGGGGTCGACCCTTTCTTCGAGGTCGTCGGGCCGGCAGACAGACTGGCGATCCTGCTCGAGCGCCTCGACGACCTGCCCCTTCGCCGGCACGAGATCCGCGGCAACCCGGCCGGCCTGCTCGCCCGCCTGCTGGAGCGCGTCGACGTCCTCAAGGCGGAGGGAGTCGGCACCTCGGAGCTCCGCGATCTCGCCCGCGCGACCGAGCGCGGCGCTTCCGGCCGCGCCGAACGCGAGTCCGCGCTCAGAGAGCTCGAGTTCGCCGACCTGTTCGAGCGCCACGACGCGATCATGCGCGAGCGCGGCGTGCTCGACGAGGCCGAGCTCGTGCTCGAGCTCGGGCGCATGCTCAGCCGCCGCCAGGACGTCGCCGAGACGATTGGCGAGCGCTTTCCACAGCTGATGATCGATGAGCTGGAGGACGCCGGTGGCGCCCGCTCCGCCCTGATCCCGCTGATCGCCCCCCATCGCAACGTGTTGGCCGCCTGCGATCCGGACCAGGGGATCCACATCTACCGAGCCTTCGGGGAGGCGGCCTCGGCCAGGTTCCTCGCCACCTATGCCGACGCGGCCCGCTTTCAACTCTGTGAGCCCCACCGGGGGGCGGCGGGGCCGGCAAGCGTCTGCATGGCGGTCGCGGGTCTGCTCGGGGAGGGCTACTCGGGCTCGGGATGCGAGCCACCGCCCACCGCCCGCCCACCCGCGGGCCCGGACTCGGTCCGTCTCTGGCGCTGCGCGAACGAGCGCGCCCAGGCCCAGGCCGTTGCCCGTGAGGTCGAGCACCTGCTCGCCTCGGGCGAGTGCATGCCCGAGGATCTCTGTGTGATCACCGGACCGGCGGGCCGCGAGGGCCTGCTCGTGGCCTCGGCTCTCGAGGAGCGCAACGTACCCTTCCGCAGCGGTGCGGCGGCGGCCTTCTTTCACCGGCCCGAGGTCCGCGATGTGATCGCCTGGCTCCGGGCGCTCGCAGACCCCGGAGACGCCTCGGCCGTTGTGCGTGCGCTGAGCAGGCCGCCGGTCGAGCTCGCCTCCGTCGACCTCGCGCGCTGCACGACGATCGCCCGCCGTCGCAAGCTCGACATGATCTCGGCGCTCGAGGCGGCGCTCGAGAGCCCGCAGCTACCGCCGCCGTCACGGGATCGGATTCGCTCCTTCCTGAAGCTCTACCGGGCCGCGGCCAAGGCACTCGACGGCGTTCGCGCGGACGTCTTCGTTCGCCGCTTGATCGAGCGCATCGGTTTCCGGCGACACGGCCTGTTCGCCGCCAGCCCCGAGACCGCCGAGCGGCTCGTCAACCTGGCCGCGCTGGCGGACCTCGCGGGCGGCTGGACGCGGCGGCGGCCCGACGGATCGACGCGCGAGTTCGTCAGCTATCTGAGCGCGGTGGCCGAGGCCGGGCAGCGGTTCAGCCGCCCGGTGGACTCGGCGCCCCGCGGCGCTGTGCTGGTGGCCGAGCCTGACCAGGTCAAGGGCATGGAGTTCGAGCGCGTCTACCTGCTCGGGCTGGAGGCCGGGTCCTACAGGGGCGGAGCCGAGCGCGGCACCTGGATCGACGACGCGCTCCTGTCCGAGCCGCTGCCGCCCTCCGGGCCCGTTGCCGAGGAGGCGCTCCGGGCGCGGCGCGCCTACGTCGCCTCGAGCCGGGCCCGGGACTCGCTGGTGCTCGCCTATCCGGAGGAGATCCGCGGCGTCGCCTGCTCGCCCTCGCCGATCTACGAGGCGGCCGCTGGGCTCGGCATCGAGGAGCAGCTTCAGGGCGAGGAGCTGTTCGGCCCGGCCGAGGGTCTGCACGCCACCTACCGGTTGATCCGCGACGACGTGCTCGAGGCGTCGTGGCGGGCCGGGGCGGCGCTCAGCGAGATGCGGCTCGACACCGTCGAGGACGTCAACCGTGCGGTCGCCCGGTTCCTCGAGCTGCTGAAGCTCTCGGCCTTGATCCAGCGCCCGGGGGAGGAGTCGGAGCGCGAGGCGCTCGCCGCCCTGAACGAGCTGCTCGGGAGGGTTGCGACCCCCGAACAGCGCACGGAGCTCGAGCGCTCCGCACTCGACGATTACATCGTCGAGGAGGCCCGGGAGCGCGTCCGCCGCCGCGAGCACCTGGCTCGCCAGACCGAGCCCGGGCTCGAGGCCTTCCTGCCGAGGCGCGGGGAGGGCCTCGGCCTGTCGGCCTCCGACATCGACCTCTATCGCACCTGCCCGCTGAAATACAAGTTCGCGCGGGTCTTCGCGATTCCCCAGGAGCCGACGATCAATCAGCGATTCGGGATCCTCGTCCACCAGGTGCTGGACCGCTACCACTCCGAGGAGCTCCGGGGCTTCGGCGGCGCCGAGGGCGACGGCAGTGGCGGGCTCGATCGCCTCCTTGGCCTATTCGAGGTTGGTTGGCGCCGGCAGGGGTTCGGCGCCAGCGACGACGAGCTCCAGTACCGGGATCGCGCCGTGGCCGCGCTCGCCCGCTACTACGAGCGCCACAGCGCCGGGGCCGCGCGGCCCGTGTACCTGGAGCGGGCGTTCTCGTTCCGGATCGGCGAGCACAGCGTCCGCGGGCGGGTCGATCGCGTCGATCGCCATCCCGACGGAAGCCTCGAGCTGATCGATTACAAGACCGGAGCGCCGAAGACGCCCGACGAGCTCACCGACGACGTGCAGATCCCGCTCTACCGGATCGGCGCCCGCGAGGCCTGGGAGCTCGAGGCGGCCGACGGCTCCTACTGGTACGTGCTCGACGATGAGAAGGTCCCGGTCGCCGGCGAGGCCGACGACCTCGAGCGGGTCGAGCGTACGGTGCTCGAGGTGGCGGCCGGGATCAGCGACCAGGACTTCGAGCCGCGGCCCTCGTTCGAGAACTGCTCCTGGTGCGATTTCCGGCTGATCTGCCCCGCGTCCGAGGCCTAGGGCAGGGCGACAGCCGCCGGCTACTCGCCCTGGCGGCGGAGGAAGTCCTGGAAGTCCTTGGCGATCGCGTCGCCGGAGGGCACGTCGTCAGGCGCGAGGCCGGCGAGGTCGTCCTGTTGAGCCTCGAGCCGCTCGACGAGCTCCTTGATCTCTGGGTTCGCCGCGACGGCCTCGGTGACCTGCGCCTCGAACGAGTCGGAAGCCGCGTCGAGCTCGCCCGCCTCCAGCGGCACCCCGATCAGGCCCTCGAGCCGACGAAGCAGCGCCAGCGCCGCCTTCGGGTTGGGCACGGCGGCGGCGTAGTGGGGGACCGCGGCCCAGAGGCTGGCGGCCGTGAAGCCCCGCTCCTTGGCCATGTAGTGGAGGACGCCGACGATCCCCGTCGGTCCCTCGTAGGCGACGTCCTCGAAGCCGAGCCGCTCGATCAGCTCGTCGGTCGTTGCCAGCCCCGTGATCGGCACCGGCCGTGTGTGAGCGACGTCGGCGATCAGCGCACCGAGGCTGATCATCGAGCTCACCCCGCAGCGCTCGGCGACGTCGAGCAGCGAGTTGCAGAAGGTCCGCCAGCGGGTGCCCGGCTCGGTGCCGCTGATCATCAAGAGGTCGCGCTCGCCAAGCTCGCTGCGGCCGGCGACGATCAGGTTCTCGGGCCAGGCGACGCCGCGCATCCTGCCCTCGGTCAGCTCGATCTGCGGGCGCGTCGCCTGGAAGTCGTAGAAGTCCTCGGGATCGATCCGGGCGATCAGCTCGTTGTCGAGCGAGTCGGCCACCGCGCCGAGCGCCGCGCTGGCCGCCGAGGCCGCATCGTTCCAGCCCGAGAAGGTCGCGACGAGCACCGGATCCCGGAGCTCGGGCGCCTCGTTCTCCCAGATGATCGGATCCACACCACGAGGGTATCGGCGTCAAAGGATCGGCGGTCGGCGTCCGGAGCGACAGCGATCATCGTCGGTGTGGAAGCAGCAGCCGCAAGTCAGCCGCCGGCCGCGGGCGTCGCCGAGCCGCCGGCAGCGATCGGCGTTGCCGGATTGCAGCCGGGAAGGCCCCTGACCGGGCGCTACGCGGTGGTTCGCAAGGACCGGTTCAGATCGCGGAAGGGCACGCCCTATCTGTCCCTGCAGCTGCGCGACCGCAGCGGCTCGATCGAGGCCCGCATCTTCCGCGAGGCCGATCAACTCGGCGCCCGCTTCGAGCGCGGCGACGCGATCGAGGTCCGTGGCAAGGTCGAGCGCTTCCGCGGTGAGTTGCAGGCCGAGGTGACGGCGTTGCGGCGGCTCGAGCCGGGCTCCTACGACCCCGCCGACTTCCTGCCGGCCGCCTACCGGTCGGTCGAGGAGCTCGAGGGCTTCTTCGAGCACCTCTGTCGGGAGGTCCACGACCCGGGTCTCCAGCGGGTCGTCCACGCCGTGGTCGATACCGAGCCCGTGGCCGGCCGTCTGCGCCGGGCGCCCTGCTCACGCAGCGGCCACCACGCCTATCTCGGCGGTCTGCTCGAGCACACGGTGGCCGTCGGCACCCTGGTCGGGGAGCTCTGCCAGCTGCACCCGCGGCTCGATTCCGACCTGTTGACGGCGGCCGCGCTGCTGCACGACATCGGCAAGACGCGCGAGTTCACCTACGGGGCCGAGTTCGGGATCAGCGACGAGGGAAGGATGCTCGGACACCTCGCGATCGGCAGCGAGATCATCGGGGCCGCAGCCCGCCACCTGCCGAGTGGGCGGCGGCTGGCGCTGCTCCACTGCGTCCTCTCCCATCACGGCCCCGAGGCCGCCGGCAGGCCGCGCCCGGCGGGCGGGGGGCGCGGCTTCGCCTCCGCTGAGGCGCTGGCGCTGTACCGGCTCAATGCGCTCGACGCAGGGGTCAAGGGCGCCCTCGAGCACGGCGTCTGAGCCGATCCCCGGAGGCCGGGCCGGGCTCTCAGTCCCCGTAGGGCCGCGGCCTGCGCCGCAACCGCTTGCGCTCCGAGTGCCGCCGCTTTCCCTCGAGCCGCCGCCGGCGGGAGCTCTCCGTCGGACCGGTACGCCGCCGCGTGCGTCGCGGCCGGAGCGCCTCGGACAGCCGCCCCGTCAGCCGCGCGACCGCAAGCTCGCGGTTGCGAGCCTGGCTGCGGCTGTCCTGCGAGACGGCGGTGACCCGCGGCCCCAGGCGGGCGCAGATCGCCGACTTCTGAGCCTCGCTCAGCGTCCGTGAGGCGGGCACCTCGAAGCGGGCCTCGATTCGCGAGGCGGTCACGTTTGCGTGCTGGCCGCCCGGGCCGGAGGAGCGGGAGGCTCGCAGCTCGATCTCGTCTGAGTCGATCCAGGCGCCGTGGCCGAGCTCGATCCGGTCGCCCATCGCTATGCGGGATGGTCGGGTCGGCCTGCCGGGGCGGCGGCGCTCGGCCCGAGCGCCCGCCGGACGAGCTGGAACGCTACGAACAGGATCAGCGCCGCGAAGCCGAGCTCGAGCGCCCGCTCGCCGACCGCGTTGGCGACCACCACGCCAAGCGCCACGCCGGGGACCGAGAGCAGTCCGAGCACCATGCCGTCGCGGAGACGGACGTTGTGCTGACGGTACTGCCGCCATGTGCCGACGGCTGCGACCGGGACGATCGCCAGCAGCGAGGTAGCCTCCGCCTCGAGCTGGGACTCCCCGAGGATGATCACGAGGGCGGGTACGAAGACGACTCCGCCTCCGACGCCGAGCACGCCACCGACCACCCCGCCGAGCACCGCGAAGACGGCTGTCAGCAGCTCGGCCATCAGGGGATGATCAGCTCCAGAGCGACCCCGACAAGCAGGGCGGCGAACAGCAGCGAGACGACGCGCTCGGGGATCCGTTGCTGAAGAGCGACTCCGGCGATCACGCCGACCACGGCCGGCACGGCGAGCAGCAGGGCGTTGCGCGGGTCGACGTTGCCGTAGAAGCCGTGGCCGGCGGCGGCGAACGATCCGATCAGCACGATCGCCGAGAGCGAGGTCGCCGTCGCCGTGCGCTCACCGTAGGCGAGCCAGAAGATCAGCAACGGCACGATCACGGTGCCGCCCCCGACGCCGAACAGGGCGCTGAAGGCGCCGGCCGCGACGCCGATCGCCGCGAGCTTGAGGAGCCGATCGCGGGGCACGGCGCGATACTAGAGCGCGCGATGACCTCCACCTTCGCGAGCCCGAGCGAGATCCTCGGTGTCACGGCACCACTCACGGTCGACCCGGCGCGAGCCGGAGCCTTCTTCGACCTCGACGGGACCCTCGCCCCGATCATCGACCGCCCCGAGCAGGTCGCGGTGCCGTGGCGCACGCGCGAGCTGCTCGCGCGGATCGGCGAGCGCTACGCGATCGTCGGCATCGTCTCCGGACGCCGCGCGGCGGACGCGAAGCGGATCGTTGGGCTGGAGCGGTTCAGCTACGTTGGTAACCACGGCTTCGAGGCGCTCCTCCCCGGCCGCGATCGCGCCGAGCCGGCTCCGGCCCTGGCCGGCCTCGAGGGCGTTGCGGGGACGTTCGCGGCGGGCCTCGATCGCGAGCGCCTCGACTCCTGCGGGCTGCGCCTCGAGGACAAGGGAGCGATCGTCGCCCTCCACTGGAGGGGCGCCGCCGATCCGCCGGCCGCGGAGTCCGCCGTTGCTCTGATCGCCGCGGAGGCGGAGGCCGCGGGCCTCAACACCCATCGCGGTCGGATGGTTCTCGAGCTGCGCCCGCGGGTCGATGTCGACAAGGGAATCGCGCTGGCGGCGACGATCGGCCAGGCCGGGGTGGGCGTCGGCTTCTACGCCGGCGATGACCGCACCGACGCCGATGCCTTCCGGGCGCTGCGGCGGATGGTCGATTTGGGCGAGCTCGAGCGGGCGGTGTGCGTGGCGGTGGTGGCCGACGAGACCCCGGCCGAGGTGATCGAGTCCGCGGATCTCGCGGTCGAGGGGCCGGAGGGCTTCGTCGCGGTGCTGGAGGCCCTCGCCTGATGCAGTACAAGGATCTGCTGCGGGGCACGGTGTTGCTCGTCGCGGTCGAGGCGACGGCCCTCGGCGCGATCTCGGGAATCGCGCTCAACAACGAGGGCGACGACGTGCTCGCAGCCCTGGCGCTGGTCTGGTGGCTGATCGCGATCGCGATCGGGCTGCTGATGGGCCGGCCCGACCGCGCCGCGAGGGCGCTTCGCGACCCGCTCGCCGCCGCCAGGACGTCGACCTCGCTGCCCTCGGAGGCCCCGGCATCGATCGCGGTGGCGCGCCTCTGGCCGATCGCCCTGTTCGCGGCGGTCGCCGGTGGGCTCGGTGCGGTCTTCCCCCAGGTCCCGGCGATCGCGACGGGCGCGGCGCTGCTCTTCGCTCTCGCCTGGCGCCGGCGGGAAGCGGCGGTGACCGCAATCGAGGAGCGTGACGGCGTCTGCTTCTACGTGGAGAAAGGCTCCGCCTTCGAGCCGATCAAGCTGATTCGGACCCCCGGCCTGATGCGCGGGGACGCCCCGACCGTCCATCCACCACCGCCCTAGGCCTGCCGTTGCCGAACCGTTCCGCGGGGTTGTTCCTTGGCCCGCTTGCGGAGTGGAGCGAACGAGCGCCAGGTGCGAGTGTTGGCGATCTGATCGGGGCCGAGGCCCGCTCGGCGGGCGGTGGCGACGCCGTACCGCATGTTGTCGAGCGTCGAGGTCCGATGGGCGTCGGTATTGATCACGATCCAGACGCCCGCATCGGCGGCGAGCCGGGCGTGGCCCTCGTTGAGGTCACGGCGGCGCGGGTTGGCGTTGATCTCGATCATCGTCCCGTTGGCCGCAGCCGCCTCGAAGATCGGTTCGACCGCCAACTCGTAGGGATCCCGGCGCAGCAGCAGCCGGCCTGTGAGGTGGCCGATGCAGTCGACCAGCGGGTGCTCGATCGCTCTGATGATCCGCGCCGTCATCCGCTCGGCGCTCATCCGGAACGAGGTATGGACGCTGGCGATGACCCAGTCGAGCTCGGCCAGCACCTCGTCGGCGTAGTCGAGCGAGCCGTCGGGCATCACGTTGACCTCTGATCCCGCCAGCAGCTTGATCCGCTTCGTCGCAGCGTCGAGCTCGTGAATCTCGGCGACCCGCTCGAGTAGCGCGTCCGCCTGGACGTCGTCGCCGAACCCATGGCTGGCGGAGTGATCGGTGAGGGCGAGATAGGAGTAGCCGCGGCGGCGGGCGGCGTCGACCATCTCCTCGAGGGTGCTCTTGCCGTCGGAGAGCGTGGTGTGGCAGTGCAGGTCGCCGCGGATCTGATCGAGGCTGACCAACCGCGGGAGCTCGTCAGCCGCGGCGAGCTCGATCTCACGCTCCCCCTGGCGTAGCTCCGGCTCGATGTACCGCAGCCCGAGCCGCTCGTAGACGTCGGCCTCGGTCGCGCACGTATGGACCTCACCGGTCTCGGTGTCGGTGATGCCGTGCTCCGAGACGGAAAGCCCCATCCCGAGGGCGCGCTCGCGCAGCTTCACGTTGTGCTCCTTGCTGCCGGTGAAGTGCTGCAGCAGATTCCCGTATTCCTCGCGCGGCACGATCCGGAGGTCGACCGTGAGCCCGTTGTGGGTGCGAATGCTGGCGCCGCCGCTGCCGCTGGAGAGCTGCTCTCCGGCGAGCTCGTGTTCGAGCAGGGCCCCGGCCAGCGCCCGCGGATCTGCGGCCGAGGCGACGATGTCGATGTCCTTGCAGGTCTCGGCCCAGCGCCGAGCCGAGCCCGCCAGCGCGACCTCGTCGCTGCCCGGATTCCCGCGCAGGTCGGCGACCAGCCGCTCGCCGATCTCCAGCACCTCGGAGAGCAGGCGACGCTCTCCCGGGCCGCCCGCCTCGATCCGCTCGAGCTCGGAGAGCACGTTCTCCTCGAGCTTTGCGCCGAGCCCCTTCACCCCGCGCAGGCGGCGCTCGACAGCGGCGACCCGGAGGTCCTCGAGTGTCGCGACCCCAAGCTCGTCATACATCTTGCGGGCCGTCTTTGCCCCGATCCCGGGCAGCCGCGTGATCTCTACCAACGTCGCGGGGAACTTCTTCTTCAGCTTCACGGCCGATGGGATCTCACCGTCGTCGAGCAGCGAGATGATCTTCGCCTGCAGGGTCTCGCCTATCCCCTGGAGCTCGGTGGCCCTGCCCTCCCGGGCGAGCTCGGCGACCGAGTGCGGGCAGTCTCCGATCACGCGGGCCGCCTCCTTGTAGGCGAGGACCCGGTAGCGGTTCGCGCCGTCGAGCTCATAGAGAGTGGCGAGCTCGCTGAAGGCGGCGGCGATCTCGGCGTTGCGCATGGACGCACGTTAGACCGGCCCGAGTGGCGGCGGCTCTAGCATCGCCGCTCCCGCATGAGCCACTCGAGCCCGAGCATCCACGTTCTCGTCCCGACCTACAACGAGGCCGACAACGTCGAGCCGTTGACGGCGAGCCTGCTCGACCAGCTGCCCGCCGGCTCGCGGATCACGATCGTCGATGACGACTCGCCGGACGGCACCGGCCGGATCGCCGACCGGCTGGCCGCTCTGCACCCTGTCGTCGACGTCATCCACCGCCCAGCCAAGGAGGGCCTCGGCCCGGCCTACGTCGCCGGCTTCCAGCACGCCCTCGCGGCCGGCGCCGAGCTGATCGTCCAGATGGACGCCGACTTCTCGCACGATCCCGCCGACGTCCCGCGGCTGATCGCGGCTGCCGCTGACGCCGACCTCGTGATCGGCTCCCGCTACGTCCCCGGTGGCCGCGTGGGGGAGTGGGGGCGGGCCCGCCGTCAGATCTCTCGCTTCGGGAGCGTCTACGCCCGCGCCTGGCTCGGGCTCGGGGTCCGCGATCTCACCGGTGGGTTCAAGTGCCTGCGCCGAAGCGTGCTCGAGGCGATCGAGATCGAGACGCTGGGCGCGCTCGGTTACGCGTTCCAGGTGGAGACCACCTACCGGGCGATCAAGGCCGGGTTCCGGGTGGTCGAGGTGCCGATCTACTTCCACGACCGCCGGGTCGGCGAGTCGAAGATGAGCCGCGCGATCATCGCCGAGGCCGCCTGGCGGGTTCCGCTGATGCGTCTCCACAAGCGCTCCGGCGGCTGAGACCGCAGCTCGCCGGGGAGACTTACTTCATTTTGTATAGTATGGCGAGGCGCGGGCTCGATCCAGTCAAGCCGACTCGGTCTGCCCGGTTAGATAGACATCAGAGCCCAGAAGCGAACGAGGAGAACAAAGTGGCGAACCTGACCCAGGTCACCGATGACGACTTCCAGGCGGAGGTGCTCGACGCGACCGGTCCCGTGCTGGTCGATTTCTGGGCCCCGTGGTGCGGGCCCTGCCGGGTCGTCCACCCGATCCTCGAGGAGATCGACAACGAGCGCGACGACCTCAAGGTGCTGAGCCTGAACGTCGACGAGAACCAGCAGACTGCGGTCGCCTACGAGGTGCTCTCGATCCCGACGATGATCCTCTTCAAGGGCGGCCAGGCCGCCAAGCGGATCGTCGGCGCGATGCCGAAGAAGCGTCTCGAGGCCGAGCTGGAGCCGGTGCTGACCGGCTAGCCGGGCCCGCTCTACATCTAGAGCAGCTGGGCCTCGAGGAAGCCGGCGAAGATCACCGCGAAGCCGCCGATCTCGGCGACGATCAGCGCCGCCATGAACGCGTGCGTGCCGGCGGCGGGCTCGCGGAGCTGGTTGTCGGTGTCACGCGCGTAGCCGTGCCAGCAGTAGCTGCCGATCGCCGCGACGAAGAAGGCGATCACGGTGAAGGCCGCCGCGGCGTTGACGCCGGCACTCCAGCCGGAGAGCTCGACGAAGGCGGCGATCAAGAGGGTCGCGAAGCTGTAGAGCAGCGCCGCGCGGTGGGCGGTGTCCACGTATGGATGCGCGAGGCCGTCCGGGGCCGCCGCCATCTGGCGGTACTTCCAGACCCCGAGTAGCAGCGCCCAGATGAAGATCAGGCCGGCGGCAGCCAGTACCGCGATAGTGTCGCCGCCGGGATTCGCTGCCACGGCACCGATCCTAATCGGCCGCGGCAGTGTTGTCGCAATCGAAGCTCAGCAGGCAATCGAGGAGTAGACGCATGTTCAAGGCACTGGCACTGGCACTCGCCTTCGGGATCCTCGGCGCGACGGTGCTCGCCGCCGGGCCCGCCGCGGCGGGCGGCAAGGGGGCGAAGGTGACGGTCGGCAACAACTTCTTCAGCCCGGCGGCCAAGACAGTCAAGCGGGGCACCAAGGTCCGGTTCAAGTGGACCGGTGGGGGGGCGCCCCACAACGTGACCAAGCGGCGTGGCCCGGGCGGCAAGATCGCGTCGAAGACGACCGCCAAGCGCGGTGTCAACTTCGTCCACAGGTTCAAGAAGAAGGGGACCTACAAGCTCTACTGCACGATCCATCCGTCGTCGATGAAGCTGAAGCTACGGGTCCGTTGAGCTAGCCGCCCGCGGGGGCGAGGGTGACTCGGAGCTCGCGCCCGTCGATCGTCACCGCGGCCGCGGCACCGTCGGCGCCGCCGTAGGCGATCGCCTCGGCCAGGGTCTCCCCCCTGATGTAGTCCTCGTGATCGCGGGCGGCCGCGAGCAGCTCCCGGTCGCCGTCGAGCGTGAGCTCGACCCGGTCGGTGACCTCGAGGCCGCTCTCCTTGCGTGCGTTCTGCACCGTCCGGACGATCTCTCGGGCAAGCCCCTCACGGATCAGGGCCTCGTCGAGGTCGAGCGCCAGGGCCACGGCCCTGCCCGCCTCCGACTCGACCATGTAGCCCTCCAGCGGCTCCATCACCAGGGTCAGGTCATCAGGCGCCAGGGTGTGGTCGCGGCCCTCGATGCTGATCCCGATCTCCCGTTCGCCCGCGATCGCGTCCCGCACGTGGCTGGGATCGAGCGACCCGACCGCAGCGGCGACCTGCGGCATGTCGCTGCCGAAGCGTGGCCCGAGCGTCCGGTAGTTGGGCTTCACCGAGTAGCCGGCCAGCTCCGCCTCCTCGGAGACGAACTCGAGCGCCTTGACGTTGAGCTCGGCGCGGACGAGGTCGGCGAAGCCCTCGATCGTCTCGCGCTCGGCTTCGGTCGCGACGATCACCGCGCTCGCCAGCGGCTGGCGCATCTTCAGCTTCGCGTGCGCGCGGGCGGCGCGGCCCAGTTCCACCGCTCGTCGAGCAGCCTCCATCCCCGCCTCCAGCGCCTCGTCACGGCGGCCGCTCTCGGCGACCGGGAAGTCGGTCAGGTGGACCGACTGCTCGCTGGTCGCGCCGTCTCCGTGGGCGAGATTGGACCAGATCGCGTCGGCGGCGAACGGCATGAACGGGGCAAGCAGTTGCGCCGTCTCCAGCAGGCAGCGCCGCAGGGTGCCGAAGGCCGCGGGGTCGCCCTCCCAGAAGCGCCGGCGGCTGACGCGGACGTACCAGTTGGAGAGATCGTCCACATACGCCGCGATCGCCCGCCCGGCGGTCGTCGAGTCGAAACCGTCGAGTGCGCCGCGGACGGTTTCGATCGTCTTCTCGAGCCTGGAGACGGCCCAGCGGTCGAGGCGCTCCGCGGAGCCGCCGGGCGGCAGATAGCCGTCCTGGTCGGGGGGCGCCGGGGGATCCTCTGCGTCGATCCCCTCGGCGTTTGCGTAGAGGACGTAGAAGGCGTAGGTGTTCCAGAGGGTGAGCAGGAACTGACGGACCGCCTCCCCGACCGTCTCGGTGCTGAACCGGTATCCGGCCCAGGGCTGCTGCGATGCGAGGTAGTACCAGCGGAAGGCGTCGGCGCCGTGCTCGGAGATCACGTCGTGCGGGTCGACGAGGTTTCCGAGGCGCTTGCTCATCTTCCGCCCATCGGGATCGAGGATCAGGCCGAGGCATACGCAGTTCAGGTAGTCGGTCTGGTCGAACAGCAGCACCGACTCGGCGAGCTGCGAGTAGAACCACCCACGGGTCTGGTCGATCGCCTCGCAGATGAAGTCTGCTGGGAATCGCGCCTCGAACAGCTCCTCGTTCTCGAACGGGTAGTGGAACTGCGCGAAGGGCATCGCGCCGCTGTCGTACCAGGTGTCAATCACCTCCGGAACCCTTCGCATCTCGCCGCCGCAGGAGTCGCACTCGAGCACGACCTGATCGACGAACGGCCGGTGCAGATCGTCTGGGACCTCGCCGCCTCGGGCGCTGAGATCGGCGGTCGAGCCGGCGCAGAAGCGCTCCCCGCAGCTCGCCGACGAGCACTCCCAGATCGGCAGCGGGGTTCCCCAGTACCGAGCCCGCGACAGCGCCCAATCGACGTTGCCCTCGAGCCACTTCCCGAAGCGACCGTCCTTGATGTGCTCGGGGTGCCATCCGATCCGCTCGTTCTCGGCCAGCATCCGATCGCGGTAGGCCGAGGTGCGGATGAACCAGGTCGACTTGGCGTAGTACAACAGCGCGGTATCGCAGCGCCAGCAGTGCGGATAGGCGTGCTCGTAGTCGACCAGCTCGAAGAGCCTGCCGGCGCGCTCGAGGGCAGCGATGATCTCGGGGTTGTGCTCGTAGACGAGCTTGCCCTGGAAGTCGGCGACGCGCTCGTCGAAGCGCCCGCCCAGGTCGACGGGGTTCTGCAGCGTCATCTCGTACTGCTCGCCGAGCCTGAAGTCGTCCTCGCCGAAGGCGAGGGCCGTGTGGACGAGGCCGGTTCCGTCCTCGGTTGTGACGAAGTCGGCGAGCAGCACGGTGTGCCCGCGGGGCCCGAACTCGGATCCGTCGATGTAGCGAAACGGGGCCTCGTATCTGGTTCCCGCGATCTCGGTACCGGTGAAGGTCTCGTGGATCTCGGCGTCCGCTCCGAGCACCGACTCCGCCAGGGCCTCGGCGACGATCACGACCTCGTCGGAACCGGCCGGCCTCGCTCGCACGTAGGAGATCTCGGCGCCGGCGGCGACCGCCGCGTGCGAGATCAGCGTCCACGGCGTCGTCGTCCAGACCAACAGGTTGTCGCCGGCGGCAAGCGGGCTCGCGGCGGCGGGCTCGGTGACCGGCAGGCGCACGTAGACGGATGGATCGACGACGTCCCTGTAGCCGAGCGCCACCTCGTGTGATGAGAGCGCCGTCCCGCAGCGCGGGCAGTACGGGACGACCTTGTAGCCCTGGTACAGGTTCTCGTCGTCCCAGAGCCGCCGCAGCGACCACCAGACCGATTCGATGTAGTCGTCGTCCATCGTCACGTAGGGGTCGTCGAGGTCGATCCAGTGGCCGATCCGCTCGACCATGCGGTCCCAGTCGGCGACGTAGCGGAAGACCGAGGCGCGACAGCGTGCGTTGAACTCGGCGATCCCGAACTCCTCGATCTGCTCCTTGGAGGAGATGCCAAGCTCCTTCTCGACCTCGAGCTCCACCGGTAGCCCGTGGCAGTCCCAGCCGCCCTTGCGCGGGACGTAGTAGCCGCACATAGCCTTGTAGCGCGGGTAGATGTCCTTGAATACCCGGCTCAGGACATGGTGGGAGCCCGGCCTGCCGTTCGCGGTCGGCGGTCCCTCGTAGAAGCTCCATAGCGGCCGGCCCTGACGCAGCTCGAGCTGTCGCTTGAACGTATCGCCCTCGCGCCAGCGCTCGAGCACCCGCTCCTCCAGGGCGGGAAACGACTGCTTCGGGTCGACGGGAGCGTAGGAGGCCATCGGCCGGCGGATTGTAGGAGCGCCGCCATCGGCGGGCCGGGCGCCGGCGGGCCGGGCCATGTCGCTCTCTAGCATCCGCGCCGTGCCGGCCCCGCTCAGATCACTGCTCGCGCTCGTGGCACTCGCCCCCGCCCTCGCCGGCTGCGGCTCGCAACCCGAGCCGACGCCGGCCGCCTGCCTCGACGGCAGCGACGCCTTCCGCGCCGCCCTGAAGGGGGCTCCCGAGCGGGTTCTGCTCGAGGACGCAACGCCGATCAGCGACTGCCTGACCAGGGATCAGCCGGCCGGCGATCTGGGCGAGGTCGGCGCGACGCTGATCGCCGTCGCGACCCGGCTCAACGCCGAGGCGCGCGAGGACCCGAGCGGCCGGGCCAGCACCGAGCTCGGCTATCTGGTCGGAGCGGCCGAGGCGGGCGCGGCCGAGACCGCCGGGATCCACACCGATCTGATCCGTCGCCTGAGCGCGGCAGCCCGCTTCAACAGGGGCGGGGAACCGCTGCCTGCGGCGTTCGAGCGCAGCTTCGGCACCGCCTACGTGGCCGCGCGGGAGAGCGGATGAGCGGAGCGACAGATAGCTTCCAGCTCGAACTGCAACCGAGATGGAGGAGCTGAATGAGCGAGCCGGACGAGAAGCTTTGGGGCGGGGAGACCGACAAGGCGGTCGACAACTTCCCTGTGTCGGGGCAGCCGGTGCCGGCCCCCGTCGTCCACTGGCTGGGCAAGATCAAGGCGGCGGCTGCGCGAACGAACGCCGAGCTCGGCCTGCTCGACGCCGACCTCGCCGAGCGGATCGCCGAGGCCGGCGACGCGATCGGCCGCGGGGAGCATGACTCGCAGTTCCCGATCGATGTCTTTCAGACCGGCTCCGGCACGTCCTCGAACATGAACTGCAACGAGGTGATCGCGAACCTGGCGGGCGACGGGGCCCACCCCAACGACCACGTCAACATGGGCCAGTCCTCGAACGACGTCTTCCCGTCGGCGGTCCACCTCGCCGCGCTCGATCGGACCGTCAACGACCTGCTGCCGGCCCTCGACGACCTTGCGGCCGCGCTCGAGGCGAAGGCGGAGGAGTTCGCGGGTATCGTCAAGGCCGGGCGCACTCACCTGATGGATGCCGTTCCGGTCACCCTCGGGCAGGAGTTCGGCGGGTACGCGGCGCAGATCAGGCTCGGCGCTGAGCGGGTCCGCGGTTCGCTCGCCCGGGTCGGACAGATCCCCCTGGGCGGCACCGCGACCGGCACCGGGCTCAACACCCACAAGGAGTTCGCCCAGCGCGCCCGGGCGATCCTCGGCGGGGATTCCGGCCTCGACATCTTCGGCCCCCATGACCGCTTCGAGGCACAGGCGAACCGGGACTCGCTGGTCGAGCTGTCGGGCGCGCTCAAGGTCGTCGCCGTCTCGATGATCAAGATCGCGAACGATCTGGCGCTGATGGGCTCGGGGCCGCGGGTCGGCTTCGCCGAGCTGCGCCTGCCGGAGCTGCAGAAGGGCTCCTCGATCATGCCCGGCAAGGTCAATCCGGTGATCCCCGAGGTCGTGATCCAGGTCGGTGACCAGGTGATCGGCAACGACGTCGCGATCACCGCCGCGGGCTCGCAGGGTCAGTTCGAGCTCAACGTCAGGGTGCCGCTGATCGCCAAGAACCTGCTCGAGTCGATCACGCTGCTCGCCTCGGCCGCGCGCCTGCTCGACGCCAAGGTGATCCAGGGAGTCGAGGCGAACGAGGAGGCGAACCGCGCCGCAGCCGAGGGGACGCTGGCGACGGCAACCGCGCTCAACCCGCACATCGGCTACGACAAGGCGGCCGAGATCGTCAAGACCGCTGCGGACTCCGGCCGCCCGCTGCGCGACGTCGCGCGGGAGCTCGGGGTCGACGAGGCGACCCTCGACGAGGCGCTCGATCACGCGAAGATGGCCCGCCCGCACGACTGAGCGCCCCCCGCGCCTTGAGGCTCCCGTAACGATTGGCTGGGATCATCGTCTCAGCAATCGAACCAACAGGCTGGAGGCCAGATGACGAAGACCGATCACAGCACGGCCAACGAGCCGGCGACGACCGAGAAGGTCAGCTTCGGCGCCGGCTGCTTCTGGCAGGTCGAGGCTGCCTTCCGCGAGGTCGAGGGCGTCCTCGACACCGCCGTCGGCTACGAGGGCGGCCACGTCGCTAACCCGACTTACGAGCAGGTCTGCACGGGCGCCACCGGCCACGCCGAGGTCTGTCAGGTGACCTTCGACCCGGAGCGGGTCTCGTTCGGGGATCTCCTGCGGATCTACTGGAAGGTCCACGACCCGACCCAGATCAACCGGCAGGGCCCCGATATCGGCACCCAATACCGCTCGGTGATCTTCTTCCACAGCGATGCGCAGCGAGCCGAGGCCGAGGCCTCCAAGCAGGCCGAGCAGCAGCGGCACCGGCAGCCGATCGTGACCGCGATCGAGCCGGCGACGGGCTTCTACATGGCCGAGGACTACCACCAGTGCTATCTGGAGAACCGCCGTGGCGGCGGTCTGATCGGAAGCCTGCTCGGGCGCTAGCGGGCGGGGCGAAGCCGGCTCGGAGCGGGCGGGCCGCTCACCTCAGGCCTTGATCGCGACGTACTTGGTCTCGAGGTACTCGTCGATTCCCTCGTTGCCGCCCTCGCGGCCGATGCCGGATGCCTTGACTCCCCCGAACGGCGCGCCGGCGTTCGAGACCAGCCCCTGGTTGAGGCCGATCATCCCCGTCTCGAGCGCCTCGCAGACCTTCAGCGCCCGGTTGATGTCTCGGGTGAAGACGTAGGCGACGAGTCCGTACTCGGTGTCGTTGGCCGCCGCGATCGCCTGCTCGTCGGTCGAGAAGGTCGTCACCGGGGCGACCGGCCCGAAGATCTCCTCCCTGAGCAGCCGGGCATCGGGGCTGACGCCGCCGAGCACGGTCGGCTGGAAGAAGTACCCGGCACCCTCACGGGCCGCCCCGCCGCAGTGAACCGTCGCTCCCTTTGCGACCGCATCCTCGACCAGCTCTGCCACCTTCGAGCGCGTCTCGTCGTCGATCAGCGGGCCGACGTCGGTGCCCTGCTCGCTGCCGCGGCCGACGGCGAGCGCGTCCATCCGCTCGGCGAGCTTCGTCGTGAACTCCGTGGCGACGGCCTCGTGCACGTGGAATCGGTTGGCCGCGGTGCAGGCCTCGCCGACGTTCCGCATCTTCGCGACCATCGCCCCCTCGACCGCGGCATCGAGGTCGGCGTCCTCGAAGACCAGGAAGGGGGCGTTGCCGCCGAGCTCCATCGAGACGTTGAGCACCGTCTCGCCGGCCTGCTCGATCAGCTTCTGGCCGACCTCGGTGGAGCCCGTGAAGCTCAGCTTGCGCAGCCGCGGGTCGCCGATGATCGGCGCCGAGACCTGCCGCGACGCGGTCGAGGTGAGGATGTTGAGCACACCGGCCGGGAGGCCGCACTCCTGCAGGATCTCCCCGAGCGCGAGCATCGACAGCGGCGTCGACTGGGCCGGCTTGATCACCATCGTGCAGCCGGCCGCGATCGCCGGGCCGATCTTGCGGGTGCCCATCGCCGCGGGGAAGTTCCACGGCGTGATCAGATAGCAGGGGCCGACGGGCTGGCGCATGACCAGCACCCGGCTCGCGCCGTTGCCCGCCTGCTTGTAGTAGCCGTCGATCCGCAGCGCCTCGCCGGCGTTCCAGCGGAAGAACTCGGCCGCGTAGGCGACCTCCCCCCTCGACTCGGCGACAGCCTTTCCCATCTCCAACGTCATCAGCAAGGCCAGCGCGTCGACCCGCTCGTTCATCCTGCGGAACGCCTCATAGAGGATCGCCGAGCGCTCGTTCGCGGGCGTCGCAGCCCACTCGTCGCGCGCCGTGACCGCTGCCTCGAGCGCTGCCACGGCGTCGTCGGCGTCGGCGTCGGCGATCTCGCAGAGCGGGTCGCCGGTCGAGGGATCCTCGACCTCGAAGCGGGCGCCCGTGGAGCTATCCCGCCACTCGCCTGCGATCAGCAGCTGCTTCGGCACCGCCTCGATCACGGATCTCTCGCTCGCGCTGCTGCTCATCTGGGTCCTCCGGTTCTGGTGCTGTGCTCGCTGGCCTCGGCTCCCGGACCGGGACCATACCCGGACGCCTGCAAGGGGCATTGCCGAAACGATCGTGGCCGAGGCGGGTTGACTGAGACGGCGAACCATTAGCTGCGGCCCCGGGCCGCCCCTCGCTCCGAAGATGACCGCCGGAACCCACACAGCCCGCAGCGTGATCGCTCTGGTAGCGATGCTCTTGCTGCTGGTCCTGATGCTGGTGCCCGCGGTCGCCGACGGCGCCGTCAAGTTCAAGATCCGGGGCAAGGGCTACGGGCACGGCGTCGGCATGAGCCAGTGGGGCGCCTACGGCTACGCGAAGAAGGGGGTCGGCTACCGGAAGATCGTTCGCCACTACTACTCGGGCACGAAGATCGGCCGGGCGAGGACCAAGCGGGTCAGCGTGCTGCTCGCCGTCCGCTCGGGCTCGGTCAGGTTCAGCAACGCGCGCAGGGCCTGCGGGCGCGGCGTCAGGCCGGGCAAGACCTACCGGGCCGAGCTCGGTTCCGGCGGCCGCAAGGTCCGGCTACTGAGGCGCAACGGCAAGCGGATCAGCAACTGCGGCACGAAGCTGACGGCGAAGCCGGCCGGAAACATCGCGATCGCCGGCGAGGGCAGCTACCGCGGCAAGCTCGTCGCGCGGGCGGCCTCCGGCGGTCTCAACGTGATCAACCGGGTGCCGCTCGAGGGCTATCTGCGGGGGGTTGTCCCGAACGAGGTCCCCGCTGGATGGCCACCCGACGCGCTGCGCGCGCAGGCGGTGGCTGCGCGCAGCTACGCGCTCGCCACCGGTGTCGACGGCGAGGGCTTTCGGCTCTACGACGACACCCGCAGTCAGGTCTACGGTGGGGTTGCGAACGAGCAGCGCTCGACCTCGCGCGCCGTCGCCAAGACCGCCGGTGAGGTCGTTCGCCATCGGGGCGACGTGGTCCCGGCCTTCTTCTTCTCGACCTCGGGCGGGCGGACCGAGAACGTCGAGTACGGGTTCTCGGGCGGCTCGTCACGGCCCTACCTGAGGAGCGTCAAGGACCCCTACGACGACCGATCGCCGTACCACTCCTGGAGGCTCAGCTACTCGCGCACGAAGATGGAGAGCCTGCTCGGCAGCCTGGTCGAAGGCAGGCTGCGGGCGATTCGGGTGCTGAAGACGGGCATCTCGCCGCGGATCGTCAAGGCGCGGGTGGTCGGTAGCCGCGGCAAGACGGCCGTCAGCGGTGACGAGCTGCGCTCGAGGCTCGGCCTGCGGTCGACCTGGGTCAGCTTCAAGCGCGTCCGCAAGTAGCGCCTGCCGCGGCGCTCAGCCGTCCTGGTCGGTGCGGATCGCGATCCCATGGTCGGTCTCGCGCATACCCAGTTCGTAGGTCGCGGCGCCCGGCAGTCGCAGGTGAACGTGCTTCTGAGAGGGCCGCTCGACGCGCACCTCGAGATCGGCGATCGAGCTGTTGACGGTGTTGTGCTCGCCGCCGTCGGGATCGGCGTAGATCCAGCCGACGAAGCGCTCCGGCGGCGCGCTGACCGTGCCGCGAACGGTGACCCCCTTGCCGGGGACGACGAAGCTGCAGCTGGTGGGCTCCGCCTCGATGTCGGTCCCGTAGACGCGGCCGATCCCGCCGAGCCGGTAGGCCTCGCCGCCGATCACCAGCGACCCGTTCGCGATCCACGGTGTCTGCAGCGGCCCGATCCTGACCCGGCCGGCGGCGAGGTCGAGGTAGTCGCCGGACGGGCCACCGTCGAAGTCGGCGCCGTGGATCCAGACCCAGCGCTCGGCGTGCTCGGCGCCCCAGTTGTGCCCGACCATGCCCGGCCATGCCTCGAGGTCGCGGGACTCGCCGTCGATCTCGAGCGTGCCGGCGAACAGCGCCCCAGGGTGCGGGCTGAGCAGCTTCGTGCGGGGCAGCGATGCGCGGTACATCCGCTCCGAGGGCAGGTGGCGGAAGGACTCGTGGCGATCGTCGAAGCGAAGATCCCACTCCGCGCGCAGCTCCCCGGTCTCGATCCTGCCGACCGCCCGCCCCGGGCCGATCTCGGCATCGGCAACGCGGAGATAGCCGCCCTCGGGGACCTCGAGGCGGTCGGCTCCGAAGGTCGCCTTGGTCGCCCGTGGCGGCCCTGAGGCTCCACCGAAGTCCGTGAACCAGATCGAGCAGGTCGGCTCGCTGCCGGGGCGCTTGTGGACCGTGTGCCGGATCCAGAGTGCCCGGCCGCCGCCAGGCGCTGCCGCCTTCAGGTAGAAGCTCTCGTAATGGCCGGCCCTCTCATCGACGGCCGGAAACTGCGCCTCGGTCCGCACCGGTGGAACCCTACCGGTAGCGCTCGGGCCGGCCGCGGCGATTTGCCATGCTCAAGCGATGTCCGGGCGGGATCGAAGGACTTGGACCGAGTCCCTGCCGGCGCCGATTCGCGGCCTCGGTGGGATCGTCTTGCTGCTCGGCGCGGCCCTCGTCCTCGCCCTCGTGGTGCTCGCCGTGACCGGGCTCGGGGAGCGGAGCGAGCGCTCGCCCGGGGAGGTCTTCGTCGGGGCTGTGAAGGGGGGCACAGCCGAGGACCCGTTCGCCTGGACGGCCGAGCGGCGCGGCGACTTCGAGGCCGCCGCCGCCGACGGCTTCTCGCACGTGCTGTACGAGCTCAGCCCCGGTGGCGTGGTCGCCTCGGCCCGACGCACGGCGCGCTTTCGCAGGCAGATCGAGCGCGCCGCGGACCGCCACGGCGTTGACGCCGAGCTGATCGAGGCGATGGTCCTGCTCGAGAGCGCCGGGCGTCCCCAGGTGATCGCCGGGGGCACCGACCCCGCCAACGCCTCAGGGCTCGCGCAGATCGTCGCCTCGACCGGCCTCGACCTGCTCGGGATGGAGATCGATCTCGCCCGCAGCCAGGCGCTGACCGCCCGCATTCTCTCGTCCAACGCGCGGGCCGAGCGCCTCCGGCAGCGCGCAGTTCGGGAGTCGGAGCGCAAGGGGAAGAAGCGAGCCCGCAAGGTTCGGCGCCTGATCGCCCGTGCCGACGCGGCCGAGCGCGATGCTCGTACCGCGGTCCGCGAGCGAGTCAGGGCCGACGCGCGCTTCTATCCGCCCGACGCCCTCGACGGGATGGCCCGCTACCTGGGGATCGCGGGCCGTCGGTTCGGGCGCGAGGACCTCGCCGTCACCAGCTACCACATGGGCATCGGCAACCTCGGCGACGTCGTCTCGGCCTACGTCTCCGAGGAGGAGGCCGAGCTGCCCCTCATCGACCTGATCGAGCTTCGCGGCCTCTCCTACGCTCAGCTCTACTTCGACTCCTCACCGATCCAGCACGAGGCGGCCTGGAAGATCCTCTCCGGCTTCAGCGACGACAGCTCCAGCTACTACTGGCGGGTGCTCGCTGCGCGGGAGATCATGCGCCTCTTTCGCGAGGACCGCGAGGAGCTGAAGAGGCTGGCGGAGCTGCACGGCAACAAGGCCACCGCCGAGGAGGTCTTTCACCCCGAGGCGGATACCAGGGTCTTCGATGACGCCGGCGAGCTCGCCGACGGCCTCGACTCGGGTGAGTTGGTGCGGCTCCCGGCGGGCGGGCGGTACGGCTTCGCGGTCGGCCGGCAGCTCGGCGAGCTCGCCGGGCCGCTCGGGGTCGATCGATCGCTCTACCGGGCGCTGCGGCCGGAGGCGCTGGCGACCCTGATCTACCTGTCGGGCCGGGTCCAGGCGATCACCAGAACGCACGGCAAGAGGGCCCGCAGGCAGAGCCTGACCGTGACCAGTGCGGTCCGCGACCGCGCCTACCAGGCTGCGCTCGTCGGTCGCAACGGTGAGGCGACGCCGGCCTATTCGCTGCACACGACCGGCTACTCGTTCGACATCCTCCGCGACTACGCGGACGACCGGCAGGCCGCCGCCTTCCAGTTTGCCCTCGACCGGCTCAAGGCCCTCGGCCTGATCGACTACGCGGTCGAGCCCGCGGCGATCCACGTCACGGTCTCCAACCGGGCGGATCGGCTGCTCGGCTGACCCGCACGGGCCCCGGCCCGCCGGGCATCGCGGGCTCAGGTGTGCTTGATCGTGATCACGTCCCCGTCGGCCATCACGTAGTCCCGGCCCTCGATTCGCAGGGCGCCGCGCTCACGGGCGGCCGCGTAACCGCCGGCGTCGACGAGCTCGCGCCAGCCGATCACCTCAGCCTTGACGAAGCCGTCGGCGATGTCCGAGTGGATGCGGCCGGCGGCGTCCCAGGCGGTCGATCCCGACCGCAGGCTCCAGGCGCGGCCCTCCGTCCCTTCGCCGGCCGTGAAGAAGCTGATCAGGTCGAGCAGCGAGTAGGCGGCCCTGATCATCCGATCGAGGCCGGATTCGCTCAGCCCGAGGTCCTCCCGCATCGCTGCCGCGTCGTCGCCTTCGAGCTCAGCGAGCTCCGCCTCGATCTTCGCGCTGAGCGCGATCGCCTCATCGCCCGACGCCTCGGCGTGAGCAAGCAACTCGGCCGGCGGGGCCAGCACTCCCTCGTCGACGTTGGCGACGTAGAGAACCGGCTTCGAGGTCAGCGCCTGCAGCTTGCGCACTGCGTCCGGGGCATCGGGCGGGGCCGGGAAGGCGCGGACCGGGCGTCCGCCCTCGAGGCCTTCGACGACCCGTTCGAGCCAATCGCGCTCGGCGATCGCGGCCTTCTCCAGGGCCTTGGCCTGCTTGCCAACGCGCTCCAGCCTGCGGCTTGCCTGCTCGAGGTCGGCGAGCAAGAGCTCGGCCTCGACCATCTCCGCGTCGGCGACCGGGTCGACGCTGCCGTCGGGGTGGGGGACGCCACGGTCGGAGTGAGCGCGGACCACGTGGCAGATCGCGTCCGTCTCGCGGATCGAGGCGAGAAACTGGTTGCCGAGGCCCTCCCCGGCGTGAGCCCCCTTGACGAGCCCCGCGATGTCGTGGACCTCGAGCGTCTCGTGCACGACCGGGTGGGCGCCGACCGTTGCGCAGACGGCGTCGAGCCGCTCGTCGGGGACCGCGGCGATCGCGACATTCGGCTCGATCGTCGTGAACGGGTAGCCGGCGGACTCGGCGCCGGCCTGGGTGAGCGCGTTGAACAGCGTCGACTTGCCGGCGTTCGGCATGCCGACGATCCCGACCTTCACCGCGCCCAGATCTCGTGCGGGCCCGTTCCGGGCAGTGGACACGCGCGGCCGATCTCTCGTCCGAGCAGAAAGCCCGCGACCGCATCGCTCGGGTAGTGCATGCCGAGGAACGGGCGTCCGAGGCAGATCGCGAGCGCCAGCCCGTTCAGGGCGGGAGCGGCGGAGGGCGAGAGCCGGGCCATCGCCGCCGCGGCGGCTCCCGAGGAGGTCGCGTGAGCGGAGGGAAAGGAGAGCTTGCTCGGCGCCCGAGCGAGGCGCGGATGGTCCTCGATCAACGGACGCTCGCGCCCGATCACGACCTTGACCCCGTAGTTGACGATGACCGCCAACGGCGCGAGGCCCCCGGCCGTCAACCAGGCCGCGGCACGATCCCGATCGAGGCCCGCACCGAGGACACCGATCGCCACCCACCCGAGCCCCCACTCACCGAAGCGGCCGAGCGCGCCCGCGAGCCGCTCACTCATCGGGTTGTGGCCCCGGGTCCGCAGCATCACCAGCAGCCGCTGGTCGAGCCGGCCGAGCGCCCCCAGCAGCGAGTTGCCGGTGGCGCCGGCGGCCCGCAGCCGCGGGCGCAGTGGTCTGGGTTGCTCGAGCACGGCGGGGGAGGATAGGGCGCCGGCATCGGCCCGGCCCTGGGAGAATCCGGTCGATGGGCCCCCCCGCTCCCACCGTCGAGGTCCCGGGCTTCCAACACCTCCCTGGAAGCCACTGCGGCTCGACCGCTCTGCGCGATCTGCTCCACCACCACGGGGTCCCGGTCAGCGAGGAGCTCGTCTTCGGCCTCGGCGCCGGGCCGTGCTTCTACTACTTCGTCCTCGAGGAGGGGAGTCCGTCGCGCTTCACCAACGGCCGGACCGGCCGACTGGAGGAGCAGTTCGTAGAGCTCACCGGCGCCCCCCTGAGGCTCCGCAGCGCCGACGACGCGGCGGAGTCGTGGCGGCTGGCGGCGGAGACGATCGACGCCGGCCGGCCGGCGATCCTGCTCACCGACCTCTACTACCTGGACCACTACGGCAAGTCGGCCCACTTCCCCGGGCACGCGGTGGTGCTGACCGGATACGACGAGGAGGCCGCCTACGTCGCCGACACCGGGTTCGAGGAGATCCAGCGGACATCGCTGCGGGGGCTCGCCCTGGCTCGCCACGGACAGCATCCGTTCTACCCGCTCAGCGGCCAGATGCTCGATCTCCCCGAGGGCGAGGCGATCTCGGTCGAGGCACTGCGCTCGGCGGCGCCGGCGGCAATCGAGGCCGCGGCGCGGCTGATGCTCGAGCCCAGCCTCGGCGAGATCGAGGGGATGCCGGCGCTGCGCCGCTTCTCCGCCGAGGTAGCCGCCTGGCCCGAGGCGGCGACCGACTGGCGCTGGTGTGCGCGCTTCAACTACCAGGTGATCGAGCGGCGGGGAACCGGGGGCGGCAACTTCCGGGCGATGTACGCGCGCTTTCTGGCGGAGGTCGGGCGCGGGCCCGAAGCGGCTCTGGCGAGCAACGCCGCCGAGCTCTGGTCGGCGCTGGCAGAAGGGCTGTTCGCCGCGAGCGAGAACGAGCGGCCCGACCCCGGGGCCTGGGCGCAGATCGGGGCCGCGGCCGAGCGGGTCAGGGTCGCCGAGGAGCGCCTCTGGGAAGCCCTGGCGGGCTGAGCTCAGCCCGCCGGCCCGTCGTCCCCGGCCGGCTTCGAGAGCCGGGCGAAGAAGCCGACCCAGGGGCCTGATCGCTGTTCGAGCAGCAGGCCGCTTGCCCGGCCGAGTCGTTCGACATCGCCCGGCGTCGTGAAGTGCGGGTCCCCGAACAGCTCGCCGACCACGAGCCGGCCGCCGGGCCGCAGCACCCGGGCGATCTCGCCGATCGCCGACTCGCGGTCCGGGATCTCCCCGAGCGTCGTGATCAGCACCACCGCGTCGAAGCTGGCGTCGGCGTACGGCAGAGTCGTCGCGTCGGCGAGGGTCGGGGTCAGGTTCGAGATGCCACGGTCGCCCGCCCGCGCCATCGTGTGGTCGAGCATCTCCTGCTGCAGATCGAGCATCTCGACCGCACCGGTGCCGACCCAGGCCGCGAGATCGAGCGTGTAGTAGCCGGTGCCGGGACCGATCTCGAGGATCCGCTCGCCGTCGCGCGGCGCGAGCACGGCTCGCAGTCGCTCCCTGGTGATCAGCGGGTGTGGTGCCTCGACCCAGAACCGCTGTCCGTACGGGCAAGCCGAGGGATGCTTGCGCCACCACAGCGCCGCCCCGAGGACGGCGAGCAGGGCGAGCGCGAGCAGCCGGCCCACGTCTCAGGACGAGCCGAAGCCGACGGAGTGGCTGCCGGCCGCCACCTTGACGAACGCGACCTTGGCGAGATCGACCTCGACCTCGCCCTCGTCGGTCTCGACCGTGTGCCAGCCACCGCCGGAGAGCTTCTTCCGCAGCTCGGAAAGCTGCTTGTCACCGAGCTTCAAGCTGATCACCTGGTTGCCGACGAAGCCGACCTCGATCCGATTCAGCTCGCTCATCGTGGTCAGTGTCCCTTCGCCGGTTGGACGATCTCGGTCAGCACGCCGCCGGTCGACTTCGGATGGATGAAGGCGACCCTGCTGGAGCGGATGCCGGTCCGCGGCTGCCGATCGATCAGGGTCATCCCTGCGGCGGCGAGCCGCTCCAGGGTCGTCTCGATGTCCTCGACGGCGTAGGCGACGTGATGCAGTCCGGGCCCGTTCCTGGCGAGGAACTTGCCGACCGGAGTCTCCTCTCCGAGCGGCGCGAGCAGCTCGACGTGCCCATCACCGACGTCCAGAAGCACGGCCTCGACCCCCTGCTCGGCGACCGTCTCACGGTGCACCACCGGCATCCCGAGGGTCCCCTCATACAGCGCGATCGCGCCGTCCAAGTCGTCGACGGCGACGCCGATGTGATCGATCCGCTCGAGCATCGGACCGGATTCTATTGGGCGACGCCCGCGGCTCGGGGCGCTCTATCGTGAAGCAGCGTGAGCGACCTGACCGCAACGTACCTGGGCCACGCGACTGCGGAGATCAAAGGCGACGGCACCCGCGTTCTGACCGATCCCCTGTTGCGGGCGAGCCTCTACGGCCTGCTGCGTCGCCGCAACGCGGTTCCGGACCTCGAGTTGCGCGGGCTCGACGCGGTCCTGATCTCCCACGTCCACCACGATCACCTCGACCTGCCGAGCCTGCGACGGCTCTCGCGCCAGACGCCGATCGTCGTCCCTCGAGGAGCTGCGGGGTTGCTCGCGCGCGAGGGCTTCACCGCGATCGAGGAGGTGACGCCGGGGGACAGCCTCCGGATCGGCACCCTGCGCGTCCGCGCGACGCCCGCGGTTCATGCGGCCGAGCGGCGGGGAACGGTCGAGCCGCCCTCGCTCGGCTACGTGGTCAGCGACGACAGCGCCGCCGTCTACTTCGCAGGGGACACAGAGGTCTTCGACGGCATGGCCGAGATCGCCGACGACCTCGACCTCGCGCTGCTCCCGATCTGGGGCTGGGGGCCGACATTGGGGCCCGGCCACATGAACCCGAGCGAGGCCGCATCGGCGCTCGACCTGCTGCGGCCGAGGCGGGCGGTGCCGATCCACTGGGGGACCTACACGCCGGCCTGGGCCCCGCGTATCTGGCCCTGGATGAGCGCGGTGCCGGCGGTCGAGTTCATCGAGCACGCCCGGCGCGTTCGTCCCGACACCGACGTGACCGTCCTCGCCCCGGGGGAGTCGATCAGCGCCGCCGCCTAGTCGCCGGTGAGGGCGCCGGGCGACCTTGACCGCGGTTGGCCGAGGGGTTGCCGATGTCGACGAGGGCGTCGCCGAGCGGCCTCGATCTGCCGTCGCCGGGTGCTCTATCCGGGCGGCTTGCGATCGGCGGCGTGCCCGGGGGGAGCCGGCTTTGCGCCGCGGTCGGCGACGCTGGTCCGCAGCGCCTCTGCCACCGACGGTGACGCGGGTGGCCCTTCTGACTCGACGCCGTCAGCGAGGCGCCGATCTGCCCCCATGATCTCCGCGATGCGGGCCCGGTCGATCGACTCGTCGACGAGCAGCTCCTCGGCGATCGCGTCGAGCAGCTCGCGATGCTCGGAGAGCAGGCGGTGGGCGCCGCGATAGGCCTCCTCGGCGATCTCGGAGACCTCCTCGTCGCGGCGCTGCCGCATCTTCTCGGAGATGTTCCAGTCGTCGGCGGGAACCTGGTGCGAGCGGATCGATGTGCCCATCCCGTACTCGTAGACCATGCTTCGGGCGATCCTCGTCACCTTCGCGAGATCGTCGGAGGCCCCGGTCGTCACCTTGCCGAACGTGATCTGCTCGGCGAGGCGGCCACCGAGCAGGACCTTCATGTAGTCGATCAGCTCCTCACGCGACTTCAGGTAGCGATCCTCCTGGGGCAGGTTGAGGGTGTAGCCGAGCGCCGTGCCGCGCGGCACGATCGAGACCTTCTGAACCTTGTCAACGGTCGGCAACAGCTCGGAGATGAGCGCGTGGCCTGCCTCGTGCCAGGCGACGACGCGCTTCTCGTGCTTGGTGATCACCTTGCGGCTGGCGAGCCCGGCGATCACCCGCTCGAAGGCATTGTCGAAGTCCTTCTGCGCGATGAACTCGCGCTTCGCCCGACCCGCCTGGATCGCTGCCTCGTTGCAGAGGTTCGCGAGATCGGCGCCGGTCAGGCCCGAGGTGTGCTGGGCGACGATCTGCAGGTCGACGTCCTGGGCAAGCGGCTTGTTGGCAGTGTGGACCCGGAGGATCTCCCTGCGGCCGAGCAGGTCGGGCGGCGGGACCAGCACCTGACGGTCGAAGCGGCCGGGGCGAAGCAGCGCCGGATCGAGCTTCTCGAGCATGTTCGAAGCGGCCATCACGACGATGTTGTCGGTGGCCTCGAAGCCGTCCATCTCCACCAGCAGCTGGTTCAGGGTCTGGTCTCGCTCGCCGGAGATGTCGGATCCGCGCGCGGCGCCGACGGCGTCGAGCTCGTCGATGAAGAGGATCGCGGGGGCGTGCTCGCGCGCTTCGCGGAACAGGCGCCGGATCCGAGCGGCGCCGAGACCGGCGAACATCTCGACGAACGAGGACGCGGACTGGCTGAAGAAGTTGGCGCCCGATTCGTGCGCGACCGCCTTTGCCAGCATCGTCTTGCCGGTGCCCGGTGGTCCGTGGAGCATGATGCCCTTCGGGACCCGAGCGCCGAGCGCCTTGAACCGCTTCGGGTGCGAGAGGAAGTCGACCACCTCCTGAAGCTCCGCCTTGGTCCCCTCGACGCCGGCGATGTCATCCCAGGTGACGCCGACGTTGCGCCTGTTCGCTCGGATCTCCTTCGGCTTCGTCTTCGGCATCACCGAGAGCGTCCGGAACATCAAGAAGACGAGCAGCCCGAGGAAGATCACGGTCAGGACCGGCAGCCAGCGCTCGATCTCGTAGAGGATGCTGTCGATGTCGCCCAGGGGTGTCATTGCCATGGAGGCTCCGTGCGGTGGTCCCGCTCGGTGCTTGCTCCCGTTGCTCGGGTATCCGGTGGTCCGAACTTAGCGGGTTGCCGGCCCCGTGTCGTCCGCCGATCGGTCCGGTGGGGGCCGCCCTGCGGCGGCTCTCAGCCGGCGGCCTCGGCGGCCAGCACCGCGTCCATCGCGGCCACCCCGACCTCGATCTGCTCGGCGCTGGGCTCGCGGGTCGCGAACAGGCGCTGGATCGAGTCGCCGCTGAAGTGCACGGCCCGGCCCAATGGGCTGTCGGGGTGCCGCTCCGAGAAGGCGAACACCTCGACGGCCAGCGAGAGGCTGGCGACCGAGGCCGTCAGCCGCGCCATCTGCCCGGGCCGGTTCGGCAGGCGCTCGATCAGCGCCTGGCCGGCGATCGTGAAGATCATCATCGGGGCGATCAGGTTCGAACCGCAGCGCTGGTGCTCCTTGGCCGCGGTCGCGGGATCGCGGCTTCCCTGCTCGTAGGCCGCGATCGCCTTGTGCTCGACCCCGTGATAGGCGGCCAACTCGGTGCCGCTCAAGGCGACGAGCGCCGGCAGCAGACCGAGCGTTGCCGAGGCCGCCTCCCGGGTCGCCTGCGAGCCGGCGCCAGTGCGCCGGAGGAGGCCGTTGGCGATGCTCACGCCCACCGCTGCAGCCAGCACCCGCGGATCCTCGAACGGAAGTCGCGCGGCGGGCAGCGCCCGGCGGGCGATCGGGATCACGGCGAACGCCTCGGCCATCCTGACCGGGCCACGCAGCAGCGGGATCGATGCAACCCGGTTGCCGCCGAAGTTCGGCTTCGGACCGGAGGCGACGTCGATCTCGCCGCTGGCGGCGTTACGCGCAGCGGCCGCCCAGGCCGTCGGGCCGTGGACCAGCAGGCCGTTGCGCATGGCCATGCCGCCGAGCCGCATCGGCTGCGGTTGATCGCCGGTCGTCGATCCGTTGGCGCCGGCGCCGTTGCTGGAGGGGTCGGGGGGCAGCTCGCTCACCCGCGGGAGGTTAGCCCGCCGCGTCCCCGGACCCGCCTCGGCCTTGCTCCGCAGAGCCGGGCGATTCGATCGCGTCCACCGGCGACCGGATACTGGGCCGATGTCCGAGCAGCTCTTTGGCGACACCGGCACGGGCGGCGGCGAGGGCCCGCCGGCCGGCGCGCCGCTCGCCGTCCGCATGCGTCCGAGGGCGCTGGGCGGGCTGGTGGGCCAGGGGCACCTGCTGGCGGCGGGCTCAGCGCTGAGGACGGCGATCGAGTCGGGAAACCCGCACTCGATGATCCTCTACGGGCCGCCGGGCACCGGGAAGACGACCCTGGCTCGGATCGTCGCCTCGACCGCGGACTGGGCATTCGAGGAGGAGTCAGCGGTGAACGCCGGCCGCGCCGAGGTCCGGGCGGTGCTGGCGCGCGCCGGGGAGCGACTCGCCGGGTCCGGGCGCCGGACGGTCTTCTTCCTCGACGAGATCCACCGCTTCAACAAGGGCCAGCAGGATGCCCTGTTGCCGGCGGTCGAGGACGGGACCGTGACCCTGATCGGAGCGACGACGGAGAACCCCTACTTCGAGGTCAACTCGGCCCTGCTCTCGCGCTGCCAGATCTACGAGCTGAAGGCACTCGACTCTCCGCAGCTCGAGCAGCTGCTGCACGAGGCGCTGGCCGATCGCGAGCGTGGCTTCGACGATCCTCCCGAGGTCTCCGATGACGCGGTCCGCCACCTCGCGACCCGCTGCGGCGGCGATGCCCGGACCGCCCTTGGGGCGCTCGAGCGCGCGGTCGAGACGGCGCGCGCCGCGGGCGGCGCCGTCGACCTGCAGCGGGCCGAGGACGCGCTGCAGCGCAAGGCCGTCGGCTACGACCGCGAGGGGGATCGGCACTACGACTTCATCTCCGCCTGGATCAAGGCGACCCGGGGCTCGGACGCCGACGCGTCCCTCTACTACCTGGCCGCGATGCTCGAGGGTGGCGAGGATCCGCGGTTCATCGCCCGGCGGATGGTGATCCTCGCATCCGAGGACGTCGGCAACGCCGATCCGCAGGCGCTTCTCGTGGCGACGGCCGCGGCAGCTGCGGTCGACCGCGTCGGTCTCCCGGAGTGCCGGATCAACCTCGCGCAGGCGGCGACCTACCTGGCCCTGGCGCCGAAGTCGAACGCCTCCTACGCGGGGCTGAACCGCGCGGCCGCCCATCTCCGCGAGCACGGGCTCCAGGATCCGCCGGCGGCGCTCCGCGACTCGAGCTACGCGGGCGCTGCGAAGCTCGGGCGCGGCGTCGGCTATCAGTATCCGCACGAGCATCCCGATGCGGTGAGCCCGCAGCCGCTACTGCCCGAGGGACTCGGGGACGAGCGCTTCTTCGAGGCCACGGACCGGGGCTGGGAGGCGGAGGCTTCCGCGCGCCTGGCCCGGATCTCCCCCCGCCGGTAGAGCGAGGTGCCGACACGCTTCGCCGCGCCGCGGCCCGGATTCTTCCCCAGGGCCGAATAGAATCGCGGCCGGATGGGGCACCTGGAATCGTTCAATCCGGCGACCGGAGAGCTGATCGGCTCGGTCGAGACGATCGCGCCCGCAGAGGTGCAGGCCGTTGTCGACGACGTCGCCGAGGTGCAGTCGCTGTGGGGCGAGTTGTCCCTGGCCGACCGCGCCCGCTACATGGAGAAGGCCGCGGGTGTCCTCGCGGCCGAGGTCGACGACGTGGCACGGCTCCTGGCCAGCGAGCAGGGCAAGCCGATCACCGAGTGCTACACGATGGAGGTGGTGCCGACGATCGACGCGCTCGGATGGATCGCGGAGGCCGGGCCGAGCATCCTCGACGACAGCGAGATCAAGATGGGCAACACGCTGTTCTTCTCGAAGAAGGCGAAGTTCACCTTCGAGCCGATCGGGGTGGTCGGGGTGATCTCGCCCTGGAACTACCCGTGGTCGATCCCGTTCGGGGAGATCGCGATCGCCCTGATGGCGGGTAACGGGGTGATCCTCAAGCCGGCGTCCCTGACCCCGCTGCTCGGTGAGCGGATCCGCGAGGTCTTCGAGAAGTCGGGCCTGCCGGAGGGCCTGGTCCGCGTCATCCACGGCGGTGGCGACGTCGGCCAGGCGCTGGTCGAGTCGAGCGCGCGGAAGATCTTCTTCACCGGTTCGGTTGGCGTTGGGCGCAGCGTCGGCGAGATCTGCGCTCGACAGATCAAGGGGGTGGTGCTCGAGCTCGGCGGCAAGGACCCGGCGATCGTCTGCGCCGATGCCGATCTCGAGAAGGCGGTCAGCGGCGTCGCTTGGGGCGGCTTCGCCAATGCCGGCCAGACCTGCGCCGGAATCGAGCGCGTCTACGTGCTCCAGGAGGTCGCCGAGCCGTTCCTCGAGGGGCTGGTCCGCGAGACGGAACGGCTCCGGCTCGGCGATCCCCAGAGCTGGGAGGTAGAGGTCGGGCCGATGGTCAGCTCCGAGCAGTACGAGCTCGTCTGCGACCTCGTCGACGATGCGCTCGCTCAGGGGGCCGAGCGGCTCGTCGGCGGCCCGCGCGAGGTCGAGGGCTCACCCGGCCACTACATCGCGCCGACGGTGCTGAGCGCGGTCAAGCCCGAGATGAGGGTCATGCGTGAGGAGATCTTCGGGCCGGTCGTGCCGGTGGTCGTCGTCGCCAACGAGGAGGAGGCGATCGAGCTTGCCAACGACTCCGAGTTCGGCCTCGGGGCCTCGGTCTGGACGCGGGACCGCAGAAAGGGCGAGCGGATGGCGCGGCGGATCGAGTCGGGAATGGTCTGGATCAACGACCACCTCTACAGCCACGCGGCGGTGCAGACGTCGTGGGGCGGGGTCAAGGAGTCGGGGCTGGGGCGCGTTCACTCCAAGTTTGGCTTCTACGAGTGCGTCGACGTCAAGCTCGTCTCCTGGGAGCCCGGCCACGCACGCAACTTCTGGTGGTACCCCTATGACGCGACTCTCGGCGAGGCGATCCGCTCCACAGCGGGCGTGCTCTACGGCTCCAACGGCGGCCGGATGAAGGCCCTTCGCGAGGGCGGCGGCTCGATGCTGCGCACCGGCGCCCGGACGCTGCGCAAGGGCCGTTAGGGCGCCGCCGGCCGTCCGGCCCGAACGGACCGGCCGAGTCTCGCCACTCAACCCCGGGGCGACGCCCGCAGCTCCGCAAGCGCGCGGCGCTCGCCCTCGAAGGCGGGCTCGGGGAACTCGTCGAGCGCGAACCAGCGCGCCCCGGCGGACTCGTCCGAGATCTCCCAGCTGCCGCCGGTCTCGTGGCAGCGGTAGGCGATGTCGAGGATCGGGATGCGGTCGGGGCCGTCGCCGTAGCTGGACGGAAAGATCCCGATCAGGTCGATCACCTCGATCTCCAGGCCGGTCTCCTCGCGGACCTCGCGGCGGATCGCCTCCGGGCCACCCTCACCCGGCTCGACGAATCCGCCGGGCAGGTTCCAGCGTCCCTTCAGCGGCTCCTGGTTGCGCTCGAGCGCGAGGTAGGTGTCCCCGCGATCGATCCACGCCTGCACGGTCGGCGATGGGTTGTCGTAGTGCACGTACCCGCACTCGGGGCACGCCAGCCGATCGGGATCGGGAGGCGCCGAGGGCCGCGCGCGGAGCGCCGCCGCGCATCGTGGGCAGTAGCGGAAGGGGTCGGCCATCGGCGCCAAAGCTAGCGTCGCGACCGCGATCGCGCGCGATCGCGCGCGATGCCGGCGGCGGATCAGTCGAGCGCCAGCCGGGCGTGCAGGTGGTTGTCGTGGTTGACCAACGGGACGACCGTCTCGGCGGGGCCCTCGAGCCCGAGGCTGGGCCCGACGAAGACCTTCGCGGCGCCGGCCCGCACGAACCGGTCGACGAGGTCCTGGGCGAGCCGGAGATCGACCTGGCCGGGGCCGTCCGGCGGGCGCACCCGGCCGTCGAGTCGCGGGTAGTAGACGTCGACGTCGAGGCCGTTCTGGTGGGACGAATGGCCGATCGATCCGAACTGCGGACCGAAGTCACCACCCCTGGGTCGACTCAGGTCGCCGACCGCGACACGCGGGGCGCGGGGGTGTGCGCGGCCGAACTCGCGCAGCACGGTGGTCGTCATCCGCACCAGCCGATCGGTTCCCCATCGACGCCACTCACGATTCGGGCGCCGCTTGAGAATCGGGTCCCAGCTGACCCACTCACGGCCGCTCGCGGGCAGCAGCACGCCCCGCTCGAGACGGCCGGCGGCGTGGCTGCCCACGGCGCGGGAGCGCCGCCAGGCGATCTCCGGCTCGGGCTGCCGGGGGGCTGCCGGGCGCGCCGATCGGCGACGCTCTCCGTCCGCCCCTGCCGTCGGCGTCGCGTCGCTCTGGCCGCGCTCGACGAGCGGGGCCGGCTCGCTGACCACGGCGTCACTGACCAGGAGCGCAGCGGCGACACCGGCGGCGGCGAGCAGCGCAACCGCGATCTCCAGGCGCCGCCGGAACCGGCTCGAATCGGGGGAGGGCATCGCCCGCAAGCTAGGCCCGGTCGCTAAAGGGAGTCGCAATCGCGCGCCGCGGCAGCGGCGGGCGGCGGGCAACCTGGGCGCCGCCTCGCGTCGCGCCCGGGACGGTCCGGCCCCGCGGCGCTAGCGTTGGGTCGTGGCCGACGGCCCGACAAGCGACCGCGCCGTCGTCACGGCCGGCCTTTCCCGCGCCTACGGCGACAGCTGGGTGTTGAGCGGCATCGATCTCGAGCTCGAACGCGGGCGGACGCTCGCCGTGATCGGCGCCAACGGCGCCGGCAAGTCAACCCTGCTGCGGATTCTCGCCGGGCTGCTGCGCCCGACCGGGGGCAGCGTCAACGTGCTCGGCTCCGATCTGCCCCGCAACGCCTTCGCGATTCGCGCAAGGGTCGGCTACCTGGGCCACCAGGCGCTGCTCTACCGTGACCTCAGCGCCGAGGAGAACCTTCGCTTCCACGCCCGGCTCTTCGGCCTTCCGGACGAAGGCCGCGATCGGATCGCTGAGCTGCTCGAGGCCGTTCGACTCGATCACCGCGCCGGCACCCGGATCGCCGAGATGTCCGCGGGAATGGTCCAGCGCCTGGCGATCTGCAGGACGGTCCTGCACGAACCAGAGCTGCTCTTGCTCGACGAGCCGGTCGCCCACCTCGACCCCGAGGGCGCTGAGACCGTGGCTCCCCTGATCGGGGCCGCTGGGGGGCGCAGCAGGGTGCTCGTCACCCATGACGTCGCCGCCGCGCTCGCCGGCGCCGACCAGATCCTCGCCCTGCGCCGAGACGGCGCCGTCGCCTACCGGGGCCCGGCGCAGGAGCTCAGCGAGGACGCCGCCCGGGCGGTGTTCGCCGATCGCGCCGGCGAGCGACGGGAGGCGATCGCGTGAGCGCGCCGGGACCCGGAGGCCTCGCGGTCACGCGCACGATTCTGGCCAAGGACCTGCGCGTCGAGCTGCGGACGATGGAGTCGGTGCCGGCGATGGTGCTGTTCTCGACCTCGATCTACGTGATCTTCCGCTTCGGCCTCGACCGCACAACGCTCGACGGCAGTCTCGCCGCCGGCGTGTTGCTGGTCACGATCCTGTTCGCCGCACTGCTCGCGATCAACCGCCTGTTCATCGCCGAGCGGGAACAGGGCGGCTTCGAGGCGATTCGCCTCGCGCCGATCGACGGCACGGCCCTGTTCATCGCCAAGGCAGCTGCGCTGATGGTCTACCTGGCCGCCCTGGAGATCGTCTCGGTGCCGGTCTTCGGGCTCTTCTTCCTCGACAGCTGGAGCGGGGTTCCGCCGCTGATCCCGGTGCTCGTCCTGCTCAATGCCGGCCTCGCCGTGACCGGCGCCCTGATCTCCTCGATGGCGACCAACTCGCGGGCCCGCGACCTGCTCGCGCCGCTGATACTGATGCCGCTGCTGATCCCGCTGCTGATCGCGGCGGCCTCGATCGCCGATCCGCTTCTCGCCCCGGGCGGCCCGTCCTACGGGGACTACGGGCAGTGGCTGCTGATCATGGCTTTGTACGATCTTGTGTTCCTGCTGATCGGATACGCGGTGTTCGACTTCCTGCTCGAGGACTGACTCGCGAGATCCCACCACCGCCATGAGAGCCAACGCCCTTCGCAACATCTCGATCCTGACGGCCGTGATGCTCGGCCTCGGCTTCGGCCTGGTCTTCTTCTACGCGCCGCTCGACGCCGATCAGGGCTTCGTCCAGAAGATCTTCTACCTGCACGTTCCGCTCGCGATCATCGCCCTCGTCGGCTTCATCATCGGGGGAATCCACGCGATCCGCCACCTCCGCACGGGAGACCCGGTCCACGATGCCCGCTCCTACGTCTCGATCCACATGTCGGTGATCTTCGGCGTCGCGGTTCTGCTCACCGGCGCGATCTGGGCCCGGGCCTCGTGGGGAGTGTGGTGGGAGTGGCGCGAGCCGACGCTGGTCAGCTTCCTGATCGTCTTCCTGCTGTACGCGACCTACTACCCGTTGCGCTACGCGATCCCCGATCGTGAGCGGCAGGCCCGCTACGCCTCGGTCTTCGCGATCACCGCCGGCGCCTTCGTGCCCCTCAACTTCATGGCGGTCCGGCTCGCCGAGTCCTTCATCCATCCGCGCACCTTCGCCACCGCGAACGGCGGACTGCCGCCGAAGATGCAGCTCACGTTCTGGGTCTGCCTGGTCGCGATGGCGCTGCTCTGGTACACGCTGGTTCGCTTCGAGCTCACCGCGAAGCGGACCCGGGGGCAGCTCAATCGCCTGCGCCGCGCCCTCGACAGCTCGCCGCCGCCGGGCGGGGCGGCGGCGCGGATCGCTCCCGGCGCCGCGGTGCGCTAGGAGGACGGATCGATGCCTGCCCTGCCGTTGGATGATGCCGGCCCGTACGTGGCCGCAGCCTACCTCGTGTTCGTCGTGCTGCTTATCGTCTACGTCGGGATCATGGCTGCTCGGCTCGGACACCTCTCGCGTGAGATCGAGTCGCTCGCCGAGTTGGCGGAGCGGCGTGAACGCGAGCGCAACCAGGGCCTCGATAGCGAGCCGGGAGTCGAACCCGAGCGCAGCTCCGAGGAGGCGCCGGCATGAGCGAGCTGCTTGCGCTCGGCGTCTCGCACAAGACGGCCCCACTCGGTCTGCGCGAGCGCCTGGCGCTTACCGAGGGCAGGGCGACCGGCGTGCTCGGCGAGCTCCGGGCAGCTGCGCCGGTCGCCGAGGCAGCGGCGATCTCCACCTGCAACCGGACGGAGCTCTACCTGGTCGCCTCCGACCCGGTCGAAGCCGAGAGCCTGGCGCTGGGGACGCTGGCGCGAGAGGCCGGGATCCGGCCGACCGAGCTGGTCGGCAGCCTCTACTCGCGTCGGGGCCCGGACGCGGCTCACCATCTCTTCTCGGTCGCGTCGGGGCTCGACTCGATGATCCTCGGTGAGGCCGAGATCCAGGGCCAGGTCAAGCGCGCCTACGAGCTGGCGCTGGTCGAGGGTGCAACGGGCCCGATCCTCAACCGTCTCTTTCGCGGCGCCCTGGCCGCGGGCAAGCGGGTCCGGTCCGAGACCCGGATCGGCGAGGGCGGTACCTCGGTCCCCTCGGCCGCGGTCGAGCTGGCGCAGAGCACGCTCGGCGGCAACCTCGGCTCCCGGCGGGTGCTGCTGATCGGCGCCGGCGAGACCGCCGAGTTGACCGCCCGAGCGCTGGCGGCGAAGGGCGTCGAGGCCGTGTTCGTCGCCAATCGCCGCTACGACCGCGCGATCGGGCTCGCCGCCCGCTTCGGCGGGAGCGCGATCCGCTTCGACGAGCTGCCGGCACAGCTCGAGCGGGCGGACATCGTCGTCTCCTCGACCAACTCCCCGCATCACATCATCGAGCGCGAGGAGCTGAGCCTGATGATGGCCGAGCGCGGGGGCCGCCCCCTGCTGCTGATCGACCTCGCTGTGCCGCGGGACGTCGACCCGGCCTGCCTCGACGTCGACGGGGTCAGCATCCACGACGTCGACGACGTTCAGACGGTCGCTGAACGCAATAGCGGTGGACGGGAGGCGGAGTCGGGGCGGGCCGAGCGGATCGTCGGCTCGGAGCTGGCGCGCTTTCTGCGCTGGCTCGACTCGCTCGAGGTGCTGCCGACCGTCGCTGCGCTCCGCGGCCGTGCCGATGAGATCGTCGCCCGGGTCCTCGCCGAGAACGCCGACCGCTGGGCCGACCTCGGCGCCGAGGACCAGGCGCGGATCGAGGCGATGGCGAGAGCGATATCGAGCCGGATCCTGCACGAGCCGACCCTGCGGCTGAAGCGGGCGGCCGACGCCGACGAGGGCTACATGCAGATCGCGGCGATTCGCAGCCTGTTCGGCCTCGACGCAACCAGCGAGCCCGAGGTCAGCGAGGCCGAGGTCACCCCGATCCGCCGCGCCGACCGCGGTCGCGCGAAGTAGCGGACGAGGTCCAGATCCCGTGAGCGAGCCGAGGCTGCGGATCGGCACCCGCGGCAGCGCCCTCGCCCTGGTCCAGGCCACGGCGGTCGCCGAGGCGATCGGCGGCGCGGAGCTGATCACGATCAAGACCTCCGGCGACGAGGGCCAGACCGGCCACGGGGGCGGCGACAAGTCGCGGTTCGTCCGCGAGATCGAGCGGGCGCTGCTCGCCGGCGAGGTCGATCTCGCCGTTCACAGCGCCAAGGACCTGCCGATCGAGCTGCCCGACGGCCTCGCGCTGGTCGGGGTTCCGCCGCGCGAGGTCCCGGCCGACGTCTGGGTCGGCGCCGCGACCTCGATCAACGACGTTCCCGATGGTGCCCGGGTGGGAACCGCGTCGCTTCGCCGCCGCTCGCAGCTCCTCGCGCTGCGCCCCGACCTCGAGGTGGCGCCGATCCGCGGCAACGTCGACACTCGCCTGCGCAAGCTCGCCGCCGGCGAGTGCGACGCGATCGTCCTCGCCGCCGCCGGGCTCGACCGGCTCGGCCGCCGGGACGAGGCGGCCTTCGCGCTCGGGCCGATCGAGATGACGCCGGCCGCCGGCCAGGGGGCGCTGGCGCTCGAGGCGCGCCGCGACGACGAGCGCGCCACCGCCCTCGCGCGGGGGATCACCAACCCCAGAGCGCTGATCGAGCTGACGGCGGAACGGGCCGTGGTTCGCGGCATGGACGCCGACTGCGACACGCCGCTCGGAGTCAGCTGCGTCCGCGGCGACGGCGGGCTGGCGATGGTCGGCTACGCGGGCGCGCCCGACGGCAGCGAGTGGGTGCGGGAGACGGTGGCCGGCGACCCCGGCCAGCCCGTCGCCGTGGCCGAGGCGCTGATCGCCCGACTCGAGGCCGGCGGAGCCCGCGAGATCCTCCGCCGGGCGCCAGAATCCAGCCCATGAGGTCCGACTCGCCACCCTCGCCGGCCGCCCGCTCCGGCGTCGTCTACCTGGTCGGCGCGGGTCCCGGTGATCCGGGGTTGATGACCGCACGGGCCCTGGAGCTGATCGCGACCGCAGACCTGATCCTCTACGACCGGCTGATCCCCGCCGGCGCCCTCGACGGGGCTCGTCCCGACGCCGAGCTCGTCTACGTCGGCAAGCGGCCGGGCGAGGTGGCGATGGAGCAGGGCGAGATCGAGGCGCGAATGGTGGCCGAGGCGGCGGCGGGCCGCTCGGTCGTCAGGCTCAAGGGCGGCGATCCGTTCGTCTTCGGGCGCGGCGGCGAGGAGGCGGAGACCCTGGTCGGAGCCGGGATTCCGTTCGAGGTAGTTCCGGGCGTCACCGCCGGGATCGCGGCGCCCGCCTATGCCGGGATCCCGGTCACCCACCGCGACGACGCCTCCGCCGTCGCATTCGTCACCGGCCACGAGGATCCCGAGAAGCCGGAGAGCGCGATCGACTGGGAGGCGCTCGCCGGCTTCCCCGGGACGCTGGTCCTCTACATGGGTGTCAAGAACCTGCCGCGGATCGCCGAGCGCCTGATCGCGGCCGGCCGCGATCCCGATCAGCCGGCCGCGGCCGTTCAGCGCGGGACGCACCCCGACCAGCGGGCGGTGCTGGCGACCACGGCGACGCTCCCCGGCGCGGTCGCCGAAGCGGGCCTCGGCCCCCCCTCGATCCTCATCTTCGGCCCGGTCGCCGCCCGCCGTGAGGCGATCGCCTGGCTGGAGCGGAGGCCCCTGCACGGGCGCAAGGTGGTGGTCACCCGGGCCCGGGCCCAGGCAAGTGGGTTGGCCGAGACGTTGAGGCGGCTCGGGGCCGGGGTCATCGAGCTGCCGGCGATCCGGATCGAGCCGACGATCGACAGCGCCGAGGTCGCTGCGGCACTCGACGCGATCCACTCCTACGCGTTGGTCTGCCTGACCAGTCCGAACGGCGTGCGGCTGCTGTTCGAGGCGCTGAACAGCCGCGCCCTCGACGCGCGGGCGCTTGCCAATGCGACCGTCGCGGCGATCGGACCGGGTACGGCCCGGGAGCTGCGGCGGCACGGCGTGATCGCCGACATCGTCCCACCTCGCTCGATCGCCGAGTCGCTGGTCGAGGCGCTCGCGGCGGTCGAGGTCGAGGGCCGCCCGGTCCTGATCGCGCGGGCGCGGGAGGCGCGGGACGTGCTGCCGGAAGCGCTCGCCGAGAAGGGGGCGGCGCTCGATGTGGTCGCGCTCTACGAGACGGTCAGAGAGGAGGCCGATCCGGCGACGATCGCGGCCGCGGCGGACGCTGACTACGTCACCTTCACCTCGTCCTCGACGGTGCGCAACTTCGTCGCGGCCGTCGGCGACGGGCTCCCGGAGTCCGCCCGGGTCGTCTCGATCGGCCCGGTGACGAGCGCGACCGCGCGCGAGCACGGCCTCGAGGTCGAGGTCGAGGCCGAGCAGCACGATCCAGCCGGGCTGGTCGTGGCACTGCTCGCCGACGCTGCCCGTGCCGCCGGCTGAGTTCCGCTCAATGTAGAAGGCAACTTCCTGATTGCCTGTTCCGCCTATACTCGGCAGCCGCAGCGATGAGTGCCCGCCCGAAGCTGACCTACGCGAACGTGATGGTGACGCTGCTCGCGTTCGTCGTTCTGCTCGGCGGGGGGGCCTACGCTGCCGACCGGCTCGGCAAGAGCAGTGTCGGGACGAAGCAGCTGAAGCGGAACGCGGTAACGAGCGCCAAGGTCAAGAACGCGAGCCTGACCGGCAAGGACCTCGCGAGTGGGGTCCTGGGGCCGGCGAGTCGAGGTTTCCAGGCCAGTGGCTCGGTCAACTTCGACAGCTTCAGCTCGAGCCTGTTCGGCTCGACGGTCGTCAGCCTCGCCGTGCCGCCCGGCGACTATCTCGCCACCGCCACGATCGAGGCGCAGACCGTCAACGCCGTCGCCAGCAACGTCAGCTGCCGTTTGGCCAACGGATCCACGGCCACCAGCCGAGAGCAGGTGGTTCGCGCCGACACCGAACCGGAGAACTTCACGCTCACCGCGCTGTTCGCGGTCACCGCCGGACAGGCTCTCGACCTGCAGTGCTCGAAGTCAGTGCCCGGCTCCTCGGCGCGGATCGTCACCGCGAACGTCGTCGCGGTCGAGATCGGCTCGGTCTCCGGCTTCAGCGACTGACCACCGGCTCCGGCGGCCCCGGGCCGGCCGGCCCCTAGGATCTGCGCGTGGCCTCGCCGCTGCCGATCACCTTCCTCTCCGACTACGGCATCGGGGACGACTTCGCCGGCGTCTGCCGGGCGGTGATCGCGCGGCTCGCTCCCGGCACGCCGGTGATCGACATCACCCACGGGGTCTCCCGCCACGACGTCCGCGGCGGTGCGGCCGTGCTCGCCGACACGATTCCGTTTGCACCCACCGGCGTCCACCTCGCCGTGGTCGACCCGGGGGTCGGCGGGCCGCGGCGGGCGGTCGCGGTCCGCTCGGCCGGCGAGGGGCACCTCTTCGTCGGGCCCGACAACGGCCTCCTGACGCCGGCTCTCGATGTACTCGGCGGGGCGGTCGAGGCCGTCGACATCTCCGACTCGCCGTTCAGGCTGGAGCCGGCTTCGGCCACCTTCCACGGTCGCGACCTGTTCGCGCCCGTCGCCGCACGGCTCGCGATCGGGGCGGAGCTCAGCGAGGCCGGCAGGCCGATCGAGCCCGGCGGGCTCGAGCGCCAGCTTCCCTCGCGGCCGCGGATCGAGCAGCAGCGGGTCTTCGCTCATGCGGACCGGATCGACGGCTTCGGCAACATCGCCCTCGATCTCAGCGCCGGCGACCTCGGCGGCCACCCGCTTGCCGGCGCGGCCAGGGTCTCGGTCGGGGTCCGCGCGCGCCGGCGATCGGCGATCCGGGTGAGCTCCTTCAGCGAGGTCGGCGAGGGGGCCTTCCTCTTCTACGAGGACTCCTCCGGCAGGATGGCCGTCGCGGTCAACCGCGGCAGCGCGGCTGACGAGCTCGAGGTCCGCAGCGGCGATGAGCTCGAGCTGGAGCCGGCTCCTTGAGCGTTCGATTCGGCAGGCCCCACATCCACCACGAGCGGGCCGACTCGACCAACGAGCGGGCGCGCGAGCTCGCCGTTGCGGGGGCCGCCGCCGGGACGGTGGTGACGGCTTCCGAGCAGACCGCGGGTCGCGGCCGGCAGGGGCGCCGCTGGTCGGCGCCGCCCGACGCGGCGCTGCTCTACTCGGCGATTCTCCGCCCGCTCGAGCTGCGCCACCTGCTGCTGCCGCTGGCTGTGCCGGTCGCGGTCTGCGAGGCCTGCGAGTCGCTGGCGCCGGTGGCGTGTCGGATCAAGTGGCCGAACGACATCTGGCTCGATGAGCACAAGCTCGGTGGAGTCCTGATCGAAGCGCGGCCACCGGAGTGGGCGGTGATCGGCGTCGGGGTCAACGTCTCGGTCGACGAGTTCCCGGACGACCTGCGCTGGCCGGCGACCTCGCTCGGCCACGGCGCGACCCCGAGTGGGCTCCGGCGCGCCCTCGACAAGCGGCTCGGGCGCTGGGTGGAGGCGAAGGCCGGCGATGTGCTGGCCGCGTTCGCGGAACGCGATGCCCTGCTCGGCCGACCGATCAGCTGGGACGGTGGCCCGGAGGGACTCGGGCGGCGGGGCTTCGCCGAGGGAGTCGACGAGCGGGGGAACCTGATCGTCCGCGGCGAGAGCGGCGGGCAGCTCGCACTCGGGTCGGGAGAGGTGCACCTGAGGCTGCTCTAGGGCTCCTGGCCTCTGAGGCGCCTCGGGCTGGCTACTCGTCGTCCGCCGCCGGCCCCGGCCCGCCGCCGTCCTCGCCGTTGCCTCGTCGCCTCGCGCCCTCCCTGGAGCCGGCGCCGTCCCCGCCGCTCTCGTCCTCGCTTCGCCGCTTGCGGCGCCGGCGCTTCTTCCCCCCGCCCTTCGGGAGGTTGCGGAGCAGCTCGCGGGCGACCGCCGAGGGCTTGCGGGCCATCCGCATCCGGGCGCCGCGAAGCACCTCCTCGGCCTCCGGCGTGTGGGCGACGGCGGCGGCGAGCAGGGCGACGGCGAGCCGCCGGTCCTGTCCCTTTGCGGCCTGCACCAGTCGGCGCGCGTTCTTGCCGTGGGCACGGCCCGAGGAGTTGACGAACAGCCCGAGCAGGCGCTTGGTCTCCGGCCAGCGCGCCACCGCGTACTCCTCGTGGCAATCCCGCGTGAACTCCGCGAGCCGCCAGACCCAGGCCTGCGCCTGATCGCGCCGGCCGATCCGCTTCTCGGTCAGCGCCTGGAGGAGAACCCGGACGCCGGCTCGGCGCTGATCGCGTTGCCAGGTGCCGACCATGTCGATCGCCTCATCGAACGGCTCCGCCTCGCGCGTGGCTGCGAGCTCGGCGAGCGCCTTCAGCTTCAGCTGGCTCGAGCGGTTGCGCTGGATGCAGGTGAGCAGAAAGCGCCGGCGCAGCTCCTTGGCCTGGTCGTGCTGCAGCATCGCCTTCGCCTTGCGCCAGGAGTTCGGCTGCACGCGGGCGCCGGCCAGGGCGGCCCAGACGTGCTGCTCCGAGTAGTCGAGGCGTTCGACCGCCGTTCGCCACAGCTCCCGCTCGAGCACCTGCATGCGCCGATCGGAGTCGGTCGAGACCGGGACCACCCGCTTCTCGACCCGGACCCGGCGCCCGCGGCCCCGCCGCACCGGTCCGACGACGATCGCGCCGCCTCTATAGACGTCGCGATCGAGGAGGCTGTGCAGAGTGACGATGTTCTCCTCGTTGCGGGTCGCGGGGTGCACGAAGTCGATCACCAAGCCCGCCTCCTTGCCGGGGTTGCGGCGGGTCACACGTCCGACGCGCTGCTGGTAGATCCGCTTCGAGGCGGTTGGCGCCAGGTGCATGCAGATCGTCGCCCGCGGCGAGTTCCAGCCCTCGGCGAGCAGCATCGCGTTGCAGAGGACGTCGACCTCGCCGCGCTCGAATGCGGCGAGCGTCTCAGTCAACTCACGCTTCGGGGTCTCGCCGCTGACCGCGCGGGCCCTCATGCCGACCGCCTGCATCGCCTCGGCGACGTGCTTGGCATGCTGCACGCCGGCCGTGTAGACGACGCCGGGGATCTTCCGGAACCGCGACTGGTAGAGATCGGCGATCGCGACGTTGAACGGGGCCTGGTCGAGCAGCTTTGCCAGCTCCTCCTGGTCGAAGTCCTGGTCGACCTCGCCGCGGCGCAGGGGCACCTTGGCGAGCGTTCGCACACCCGGGCCCGGCGGGATCCTGATGCAGCGCAGCGGCGCGATCACGCCGCGGCGGGCGGCCTGGGCGAGGTCGAAGCGCGACGTCTGGGTCGGGAACAGGTCGGCCACGTGGCGGGCGATCAGGGCGCCGGTCGCGGTCATGCCGATGAACACCGGCTCCCGCCACGAGCGGATGCAGGCGCTGGTCTTCTCACCGAGCGCCGTGTGCGCCTCGTCGCAGATCACGATCGAGTAGGCACCCGAGACCTTGCCGGCGTTGCGGACGAACCACTGATAGGTCTCGACCGTGACCGGGCCGTACGGGTGGTCCTGGTCGCGGAGCAGCGGCGGTGAGAGCCGGTCCGCGTAGCCCCGATCCGAGATCTCGCCGATGAACTGCTCGACGAGGTTGCGCCTGTGGGTGAGGATCAGGATGCCGCCGGTCCGCGACGCCTCGATGAAGCCGACCGCGGCCACCGTCTTGCCGGCCCCGGTCGCGTGCTCGAACCAGAATCGGCGGCTGGCGCTCGGGTCCTCGGGCAGCTCCGCCACCACCTCGTCTTCCTCAGCCGTCTCATCCCAGTCGAGTGGCTCCTCGTCCTCGGCGAGCTCATCCTCGTCCGCATCCTCGTCCTCGGAGACCGGGGCGGCGGGCCCGTTCTCGCCACCACCGCTGTCGCTGATCCGGAACCCGTTGCCGTTGCCGTTCGACCCCGGCTTCTCGATCTCCGTGGTCAGCGCCGCCAGGGTGCCGGAGAGGGCATCGACCTGATGCTCGTCGAGCTCGGCTCCGTCGAGCAGCTTCGGCGGGTCCTCGTCGAGCACCCGTTGCAGACCGAGCAGCAGCGAGAAGTCCTGACGCCAGGCCATCGACGGTTCCTCTGCCCCCGCCTCGATCTCGGCCAGGGCGGCGTCGACCGCAAGCCGGCGGGCGGTCCCGGGGAGGACGTCGGCGGGCTCCTCGCCCGGGAGCAGGATCGGCTCGCGCGTGAACTGCTGCACGCGTTCGATGTCTGCGCTCGATAGCGCTTCGGCCGTCTCTGCGGCGAGTGCTGCGGTGTCTGCCATGAAAAGGGCGTCTGCTGCCCGCGATGACCTGGGTAAGAACAGCGCGGGCAGTAACCTCGATGGAGACGAGCCGGTCCGGCGAAAGGTTGTTGCCCGGCCGACTGGTCCCTGCGGTCCGTCAAGTTCCCCTGTGGACCATCTCGCATTAAACCACCCCGCACAGCGTTATGCCACGACCGACCCGAAAACCGCACCGGATCTTGATCGCGATCGCCGTTGCGAGCGCCGCGCTGGCGCTCTCGGCCTGTGGCTCTGACGAGGAGCTCGATCCCGGCAACGCCGCTGACGCGCCCGACTATTCGAGGCTGGCGGATGCGGCACCGCCGGCACTCGCTGAGCTCTACGCCACCGGTGGGATCGTCGTCGACGGCGGTGTCGCCGGATTCGAGGAGCAGATCGCGGCGCTGGAGGGCTACCCGATCGTCGTCAACAAGTGGGCCTCGTGGTGCGGACCGTGTCGGGCCGAGTTCCCGTTCCTGCAGAGCCAGGCGGCCGAGCGCGGGGACGAGGTCGCCTTCCTCGGCATCAACACCCAGGACTCCGATGATGCAGCCGCGACCTTCCTCCGCGGCCATCCGATCCCCTATCCGAGCTTCTCTGATCCCGACGGCGACATCGCCCGCTCGCTCGGTGCCGAGCTCGAGTTCCCGGCGACGGTCTTCTACGACGAGCAGGGCAACGTCGCCGAGGTCCATCGTGGCGTCTACGCAAGCGAGGGCGATCTCGCCGCCGACATCGATCGCTACGCGGGCGCGCCGCGGTAGGGGTCGAGGCTTGCCCGAGCGCGGCACCCCCGAGATCCGCATCGACCAGCTGACCGGGCTGCGGTCGATCCTCGCGCCGGGCCGCGCCGAGCGGCCCGAGGCGTTCGCACCCCCGCAGGCCGTCCCGGCGGCCGATGCGGCCGAGACCTGTCCGTTCTGCGAGGGTCGCGAGGACCGCACCCCGCCGGAGGTCTGGGCGGACAGGGCGGGCGGCGGCCCGCCTGACGCACCGGGCTGGGCGCAGCGCTCGGTCCCCAACCTCTACCCGGCCCTCTCGGGCGAGCTGGACGACTCCGCGCCGAGCTCACGCGAGTCGGGGCTGAGCAGTGCCGCAGACCCGCTGACGGGGTCCTCTCGCGCCTCCGCCCAGCAGCTGTTCGGCAGCGCCCCGGCCGTGGGCGCTCACGAGGTGATCGTCAACGCGCCCGCCCACCGGGACCGGCTGGTCGATCTCGGCGAGGCTGGAATCGCCGCCGCGGTGGCGGCCTGGCGCGAGCGGATCGCCGCCCACGCCGACGCCTCGTACGTGCACCTGATCGTCAACGAGGGGCCGCTGGCGGGAGCTTCGCTCGAGCACAGCCACGCTCAGCTCTATGCGCTGCCGTTCGTTCCGGCGACGGTCGCCAGGGAGCGCGAGCGGTTCACCGCCTACCACGAGCGAACGATGGGCAGCCACCTGCTCGAGGACCTGATCGTCGAGGAGGTCCGCCGCCGGGAGCGGCTCGTCGCCGTCGATGCCGAGGCCGTTCTGTTCTGCCCATGGGCGTCGCGCTCGCCGTTCGAGCTGCGCCTCGTCCCCCGCAGCCGCGAGCCGCGATTCGAGAACGACGACCGCGGCGCGGCGATGCTGACGACGGCCCTGCGGGCGCTGGAGGGGGTCTTCGGAGCGACGCCCCAGCTCAACCTCTGGGTGCGGACGGCGCCGCGGGGCAGCGACGAGTTCCACTGGCACCTCGACTTGGTGCCGCGCCTCGCGACCAAGGCCGGGTTCGAGCTCGGTACCGGCGTCGACATCAACGTCTACCCGCCCGAGCGCGCCGCCGCGGACCTGCGCGCGGTCCTCGCCGACCGGGGCCAGGACTGACCGGCCGATAACGACCAACTAGGCTGCACGCAGATGAGCCCGCCGATCGCACGCCCGTTTCCCCGCTTCATGTCCGACACGGCGCAGGAGCGGCCGCCGTACGGGGAGTGGCTGCAGAGGCTCACCGACGTCTTCGCCGAGGGATGCGAGCCGCTGTCCGAGGAGGCCGGCGCCGCCCTCGACCCCGAGACGCTGCGCTTCTTCCCCGACCGGAGCTGGGGTGGGCGCACCTACCTGCCGATCGTCGGGCGGGCATCGGCCGAGGATGCCGGCTCTCCCGAGTACTTCGGTTACGTCCACTTCGGCCGGGCGAAGGACGGACAGCCGGTGGGTCTCGAGGCCGACGCCGACTTCACCGACGTGACCGCCGCCGACAACCCCGACTGGGAGATCGACCTCAACGACGCCGTGATCGGGGAGTGGCGCGCCGACGGCGGTCGCGGCGGCGAAGTGACGCTGATCTGGGGCACGCCGCTGGTGCGTGGCGCGATCGCGGCAACCGCCGAGCTCGGCGGTGAGGTCGTCGATCAGGCGGCGGTCAACGACGGCCGCTTCAGCCTGATCGCGGTCGATGCGGTTCACGGCTTCGACGAGGAGCTGTTCCTCGACGTGAAGCTCTGGGACCGGCGCCTGAACCAGGTCGCCGCCGAGAGCCTCTATGACTCCGAGCCCGACTCCGACCCGGTGCCGAAGGCCGAAGCCAAGGCAGCGGCCGAGGCGAAGGGAAGCGACGATGCCGGAGACTGAGCCGGCCCGCTGCGGTCGGTACTTCCCACCGCTCGAACCGGGATTAACACCGGTTGCGTCCGATCTCAGGTTCGGCGAGGCTGGCGGCGTATGAAGGTAGTCGTCGGAGTCGATGGGCGTGATGAATCGGCCGATGCCGTCGCCTGGGCGGTAATGCTCGCCCGGGCGCTCGGAGCAGAGGTCGAGGCCGCGGCGGTGCTCGACTACAGCCCGCTCTCGATCGACTTCCACCCCGACGAAGCGTCCTTGGCCGAGCACTTCAACCAGGTCTTCGCCGCCGCCGGGGAGGCGGCCGGCGGCTTCCCCCTCGGCGAGCACCGGCTGACCGGATCCTCCCCCGCACGCGCCCTGACCGAGCTCGCCGACGAGCTCGGCGCCTCGCTGATCGTGGTCGGCTCCACGCACCGGGGGCTGCTCGGCCGGGTGATGCCGGGGACCACCGCCGACAACCTGCTGACCGGCGCCGGCTGCCCGGTTGTCGTCGCCCCTCGCGACAAGTCGGCCGGGACGACCGCTGCGATCGAGGAGATCGGCGTCGGCTACGACGGCGGGCCCGAAGCCGAGCTTGCGCTCGACCTCGCCGCGGTCTGGGCGAGGCATCTGAAGGCCAAGCTGCGGCTGATCGGAGTCGTCTCCGACCCCGGGCCGCTGATCGCCGAGGTCGTCAGCCCGGTTGCCTATGCAGACGGCCTCCGGATCGGCCTGACGAAGGCCCTCGCCGCGGCCGCCGAGCCGATCGAAGAGCTCGAGGTGGAGACGGAGCTGGCCACCGGCAAGCCCTCAGAGGTGCTCGCGGACGCCACCGTCGGGCTCGACCTGCTGGTGCTCGGCTCGCGCGGCTACGGGCCGGTCGACCGGGCGCTGCTCGGCAGCGTCTCCACCAAGGTGATCCGCAACGCCGCCTGCCCCGTGGTGGTCGTGCCGCGCTAGGTGAGCTACCGAGTCCCGCCCGCAACAATGGGCCGATGAGACTGCTCTGCGGCTTCGGTGCGCTCGCCCTTCTCTACCTCGCGTTGATCCCGATCGGGCTGATCTACTCGACCGTGGACAGCGCTTGCGCGGGGCCGGGGTGTGAGAGCTCGACCCTCCTGCGGCTCGCCTTCACCGTGATCTATGCGGCCTGCGGCGCTTCGCTGCTCGGCACGGCCGCGCTGTTCGCCGCCTACGCTCTCGGCGGCGGGCTGCGCGCGGAGCGCCGGCTGCCCGGGGCGCTTGCCCTGACCGGCATCGTCGTCGGAACGGCGACCTTCAGCCTCTTTCTGATCGCCTTCCCAGCCGGCGGAATGTTCGCGCTGAGCCTCGCGGCCGCGACCTATCTGATGGTCCGGGTAACGGGCCGCCGGGGCGTGCGAGGGATTCGCGGGATCCCTCGACGAACGGCGCCGGACCGGCCGCCGGCAGCAGCAACGGCAATCGGGCACTGCCCGGCAACGGCGCCTAGCTGCGATCGGTGACGATCTGGCCGGAGCTCGTCCGCCACTGGGGCACCACGGCGCCTGAGCGGGCGCGGCCGTACCCGTGCGACGAGCTGGTTCCGAGCTCCGACGGCGCGCTGTTTCGTGGCGTCTCGGTCGAGGCGCCGGCGGCGGTCGTGTTCCGCTGGCTCTGCCAACTACGCGCCGCTCCTACAGCTACGACCTGCTCGACAATCGCGGCCGCCGCAGCCCGCAGGAGCTGACGCCCGGGCTCGAGCGGCTGCGTCGGGGCCAGCGCGTGATGACGATCTTCGAGCTGGCCGAGTTCGAGACGGATCGCTCGATCACCCTCCGGCATCGGGGGGCGCTGTTCGGGGAGCTCGCGGTCACCTACCAGGTCGATGACGTCGGTCCCGGGCGCTCGAGGCTCGTCGTCAAGCTGATTCCCGGCGCCACGCGCGGTCCGCTTGGCGCCGTGGCGCGCCTGCTGCTGCCCCCCGGCGACCTGCTGATGATGCGCCGGCAGCTGCTCAACCTGAAGCGACTGGCCGAGGGCAGCGTCGCCGGCGGTGCGGGCTAGCGTCCCAGCCGCCGACGGCGGTCGAGCGAGTCGCCGATCAGCCAGATGGTCGGCGGCCAGAGCCCGACGAACAGGGCGCGGCGCTCGGCGTTGCCGCGCTCGTCCTGATCGACCGTCTTCGCCCTGATCCAGAGCCCGATGCAGAGCGCGATCGCGCCCAGCGAGGAGATGTGGAAGTGCCAGCCCTTGAGGCCGACCCGATGCAGGAGGTCCAGGAGGATGAAGGCACGATATCCGCTGCCGGGAGCGACCAGCCGCCGGACCGCCGGCTCGACGCTTGTACGCTTCGGCGCCAGCCATGGCCGGCCAACGCACGCCCCCGCGAAGACTGCCGATGGCGGCGCGATGGCCCCTGGGCATAGGGCTGACTTCGTGGCGATACATGTGGCGGACGACGCCGCTGCACCGGGACGAGGTCGGCGGCAGCCTCGCCGACAACCGCCCCCCGCCGCTCGAGCCGGGAGTCAACGACGAGCTGATCCAGCCGCCCGAGACCGGCACCGGCCCGCTCTTCCACCGCCGCTACCGGACCCGGATCCGCGAGAGCCGGCTGACGCCGAGTGAGCTCCTCGGGTGGGTTGCCGCCGATCCCGATCGCGTCGTCCCGACCGAGTTCGCCTCCTTTCAGAAGGTGCGGGGCGAGGACGCCCGGATGATCGTCGGCGATGAGTACGTGGTCCGCATGGCCGCTCCCTGGGACGGCCCGGTTCGCGTGGTCAAGCGGGAGCCGAGCCTGTTCAGGCTGGTGACCCTCGAGCAGCACCTCGAGGCCGGTCAGATCGAGTTCCGCGCCTTCGACGAAGGCGAGCTCGTGATCTTCGAGATCGAGAGCTGGGCTCGCAGCAAGGACTGGATCACCGACATCCTCTACGACCGTCTGCGGATGAGCAAGGAGGTCCAGCTGCACATGTGGACCTCGGTCCTCGAGCGGGTGGTCGAGCTCTCCGGCGGCCGGATGACCGGCGGCGTCGACATCCACACGGTGAAGATCGATGCCGCGGCCCTGGATGCGCCCTCGCGGCTCGGGACGGAGGGCGCGCCCTCGGCCGGCGATCCTCCCTGGCTGCCCTGGCCCGGCCGGGTGCGCTCCCAGCTCGAGCGACTTGCGACGCTGCCGTTCAACTTCGATCGCGACCGGATCGACGAGGTCGTCGGCGACCCCTGGCTGATCGACGACTACCTGCACGAGCTGCCGGCCGAGCCACCGGGTGAGCCGCTGCCGACGGACCGTTCGCGCTGGCGCAGCGGGTGCTCGCCGACTACGACTTCACCGATCGCCGGCAGGTTCGCGCCTTCTACCGGGCCGGCGAGCCGCTCGAGGGGCGGGACATGCTGCTCGAGGTCCGCTACCTGTTCGTCCGGGTTCGGATCGGCGTGCGCGTTGGCGAGGTGATCAACGAGCGACGCGAGGTCGAGGGCAGGCCGGTCGCGGTATGGGGTGCGGGCTACGGGACCCTTCGCGGGCACCTCGAGCGCGGCTGGATCGACTACGAGCTCTGGAAGTGGCTCGACTCGGGCCGGGTCGAGTTCAGGATCCGGGCCGTCTCCCAGATCGCCGAGATCCGCAACCCGATCCTCCGGCTCGGCTTCGGCGCCGTCGGCCGCCGACAGCAGATCCGTTTCGCGCGGCGCTGCGGTGAGCGCATGGAGAGGCTCGTCAGGCGCCGCCTCGCCGAGGGCCCGGACGAGAGGCCGCCCGCCGAGCCGCCCGCCGGCATTCGCGTTTCGCCGGCGAGATAGAGGGTCAGGCTTCTCGATTGCGTTGACGAAGCGGCGTGGACGTCGGTGACGCCCACGCCGCTCCCGCGCTCAGCAGACGACCAGCAGCGAGAAGCTGCGGTTCGCGAAGGCGTTGTTCTCATCGCGGACCCTGACCCGCACGTTGTTCGGGTTGCCGGCGTCGCCTCCGACTCCGAGGAAGTCCCCGTTCGCGGGGATCGCGGTGCCGATCGCGCTCCGACTCGGGAACCACGCGCAGCCGCTCACGTCACGGTCGAAGGTGACGGTGTACTGGCCGATCCCCGTGCTCGTCGCGCTGGTCGCCCCGCGTGAGTTGTCCGCGACGAGCGAGCCGCCCGAGACCGAGGCGTAGATCAGATCGCTGCGCGGCTGGAATCCGTCGCCGACGCTCGCGCTGTCTAGCTGCTGCAGGCCGACCGTCTCGTCCTTAAGGTCCTTCCCCTTGAGCCCGCCGTCCTTGGTCTTGCTCGACTTGACCGCGTCCTTGGCGAGCTTCTTGCCGGTGACGGCCTCGTCCTTGATGTCCTTGGTACGGATCTTCGACGCCGCGTAGGCACCGCTTCCGAGCGCCACGAACAGCGCGATCAACGATACGACCATCGCCGGTGAGGGCCGCCGCTTGAGCTTCGACATGTTCTGCCTCCCTTTCGCTTGTGCTTTCCCGAGCGCTGCTCGCGGCGTCGGCCCGTCCGCGGGGACGCCTCGCGCCCGGTGGCCTGAGCGACCCTATCCAGTCCCGTCGGGCAAGTCCAGTCGAGCGAGCGAGGAGAAGTCCCGGCGTGCACGGCTCGGCACCCTCCCCTGATGCACGAACCTCATAACCAGCCAACCGGCGCACGAACCAGGCTACCTCGATTATGATTCCGCCTCCGGCACCTTCGCTGCGGCGAGTGCGGCCCAGCGAGAGGAAGTCCATGCACGTCGATCCGTCCAGTACCCGTCACTCCCTCGCCGAAGCCGCGACGGCCAAGCGTCGGATCGCACCACGGACTTTCGCCGCTCTCGCCGCAGCCCTCTGCGCCCTGGCGGTGAGCTCGGCCGCCGCTCTCGCCGCACCCCCCGAGCCCTACCTGGTCAAGGACATCCGCCCTGGCAGCGACCCCTCGAACCTCGAATTCCTCACCGACGTCGGCGGCACCCTCTACTTCAGCGCTAACGACGGCACCAACGGCTACGAGCTCCGGAAGTCCGACGGCACCGCAGCCGGCACCACCCTGGTCAAGGACATCAACCCCGGCATCGGCAGCTCGTCCCCGTACGGCCTCACCAACGTCGGCGGCACCCTCTACTTCGGCGCCAACGACCGCACCAACGGCTACGAGCTCTGGAAGTCCGACGGCACCGCAGCCGGCACCACCCTGGTCAAGGACATCAACGCCGGCAGCAGCGGCTCGGGCCCGAGCTGGCTCACCAACGTCGGCGGCACCCTCTACTTCGAAGCCGACGACGGCACCAACGGCGCCGAGCTCTGGAAGTCCGACGGCACCGAAGCCGGCACCACCCTGGTCAAGGACATCAACCCGGGCAGCGTCGGCTCGAACCTGGGCGGCCTCACCAACGTCGGCGGCACCCTCTACTTCCGTGCCAACGACCCCACCAACGGCACTGAGCTCTGGAAGTCCGACGGCACCGCAGCCGGCACCACCCTGGTCAAGGACATCGACCCCGGCGGCGGCAGCTCGGGACCGGACCTCCTCACCAACGTCCGGCGGCACCCTCTACTTCCAGGCCAACGACGGCACCAACGGCCGCGAGCTCTGGAAGTCCGACGGCACCGCAGCCGGCACCACCCTGGTCAAAGACATCAACCCCGGCGGCGGCAACTCGAACCCGGACAACCTCACCAACGTCGGCGGCACCCTCTACTTCCGCGCCAACGACCGCACCAACGGCCGCGAGCTCTGGAAGTCCGACGGCACCGCAGCCGGCACCACCCTGGTCAAGGACATCAACCCCGGCGGCGGCCCCTCGAACCTCGGACATACCTCACCGACGTCGGCGGCACCCTCTACTTCAGCGCCAACGACGGCACCAACGGCTACGAGCTCTGGAAGTCCGACGGCACCGCAGCCGGCACCACCCTGGTCAAGGACATCAACCCCGGCATCGGCAGCTCGTCCCCGTACGGCCTCACCAACGTCGGCGGCACCCTCTACTTCGGCGCCAACGACGGCACCAACGGCTACGAGCTCTGGAAGTCCGACGGCACCGCAGCCGGCACCACCCTGGTCAAGGACATCAACCCCGGCGGCGGCAGCTCGGACCTGGACAACCTCACCAACGTCGGCGGCACCCTCTACTTCGGCGCCACCGACGGAACCAGCGGCACCGAGCTGTGGGCATTCACCCCCGACACGACCCCACCAAACACGAAGATCGACTCCGGCCCAACCGGCACGACCAACGACAACGACCCGAGCTTCGCCTTCTCCTCCGAGCCCGGAGCAACCTTCGAATGCCGCCTCGACGGCCCCGGCGGGGCCACCGGCAGCTTCGCCCCCTGCACCAGCCCGAAGTCCTACAACAACCTCACCGACGGCGACTACACCTTCAAGGTCAGAGCGACCGACGAGTCGGCCAACACCGAGGCCCCGCCGGTCGAGCGCAGCTTCACCGTCGACACGGCAGCCCCGAAGACGAAGATCACCAAGGGGCCGAAGAAGAAGGTCAAGACCAAGAGCAAGAAGGCCAAGGTCAAGGTCTCCTTCAAGTCGGAGAAGGGCGCCAAGTTCAAGTGCAAACTCGATAAGGCCTCCTACAAGCCCTGCTCATCCCCCTACAAGGTGAAGGCGAAATCGAAGGGCGGCAAGGGCAAGAAGCACACGATCTCGATCAAGGCGAAAGACAAGGCAGGCAACGTCGGCAAGGCTGCGACCGCCAAGTTCAAGGTGATCAAGAAGGGGTAGGGGCTGGGTCGCAGCTGATGCGGCGCTTCATCCGACCGCGTAGGGCGAGTGAATCGCGCAGGTCATCCGGGCCGAACCGCGGCATTTCGGGCCTCCATTGGTCACTAACGGTCACTGGTGCCCGATCTCGCCGCCCCGGGACGCCGTCGACGCCGATCACCGAACTCCCGAACCCGCTTGCTAGAGCGGTAATCTGCCCCGAGGCCCCGATAGCTCAGCTGGATAGAGCGACTCCCTCCTAAGGAGTAGGCCCCAGGTTCGAATCCTGGTCGGGGCGTTGCCCGGGGGCGCCCGCGCGGCGTCGGTGAACGGTTGGGTGTGCTCCGGCCCGCTTAACCGTTCACGCGTCGGGGCGGTTGGGGTAGATGTCGTCGATCGTCGCCAGCGGCGTGTAGGCGCCGCCGCCGGCCGCCTCGATCGCCTCGGCGCCGCCGGCGAGGCGATCGAGGACCGAGACGGTGCCACGGATCTCGAGCCCCTGCTCGCGACAGCGCTCGATCGCCTGCACGGTCGAGCCGCCGGTGGTGACCACGTCCTCGACGATCAGGACCGGCGTACCCGGCTCGAGCAACGGGCCCTCGACCCAGCGCTGGAGGCCGTGCTGCTTCTTGTCCTTGCGAACGAAGAAGGCGAGCAGATCGCCGCCGTGTGAGCCCGCCAGGGCGGCGCTTGCGATCGGGTCGGCGCCCATCGTCATCCCGCCGACGGCGCGGGCCCCGAGCTCCCTGGCCCGCGCCGAGACGAGCTCACCGAGGGCCCCGAAGGCGGGCTGGCGCAGGATCGCCCGCTTCGCGTCGACGTAGTAGGTGGCGGTCTTGCCGCTGGTCAGCGTCACCTCGCCGATCACCAGCGCATGCTCGCGGAGCTCGTCGATCAGGGTCTGGCGGGGGTCGGCCACGGTGCCGGATCGTATGCGGTCGACAGTCCGGGCCCGCCGCCGGCTCAGCGATCGACGTGGATCAGATCGCCGAGGTCGATCCAGTCGTAGATGTGCTTCGAGTCGGGGATCGGGTTGCGGGCGCAGCCGTGGCTGGCCGGGTAGTTGGGGACCGACTTGTATCCGTGGGTCGCGTAGCCGCGGTTCCAGTAGACCGAGTAGTACATCCCGAGGCTGTTGAAGCCGGGCTCCTTGCGGTAGAAGCGCCAGGTGCCGAGCGGCGTCGGCGTCGCCGAGGCGCCGGTCGAGGTGTGGTAGACGCCCTTCACCTTGTCGCCCTTGGCGAGGACCAGCACCTGCCTGGAGATGTCGAGCTCGACGTGCTTGCCGGAGCCGGGATGCTTGACCCTGTAGCCGCCGGCGCCCTTGGCGAGCCGCTTGAAGATCTTGCCGCTGGCCTTGCTGTTCCAGGCCATGCCGTTGACCTTGCGGAACGCGAGCACTGCCCTCGCCGTGGCCGAGTCGAAGCTCTTGCCCCGGTCGTTGACGTAGCCGAGCCTGGCGAGCAGGTTGTTGAAGAGGCGCACGGTCGTGCTCCTGTTGCCCTGCCGCAGGGCGGGGTACTTGATCTTGAAGCCCTTGGTCCGGTCCTGGGCGAAGGTCAGCTTCGAGCTGCGCTTGTGGATCGCCTGGACCGAGTAGCGGCCGGGCCGGGTCTGCTTCTGAGAGATCGAGAACCGGCTGAAGTTCGATCCCCGCTTCAACTTCGGGGTGACGACCTTGCGCTTGATCGTCTTCGTTCCGCGGCGCACGATCAGGGTCACGCGCTCCCCCTTGACGAAGGGTGCGAGCGTGCCGGCGGCGGTGAACCGGTCCCCGACCTTGAGCCGACCGCCGCTGAGTCCCTTGAGCCGCAGCCTGAGGCGGGACTCGCGAACCGCCGGCTGCTCGGGCCGCCGGGCCGCCGGCCTTCGTGTTGGGCTCAGCCTGGGCAACCGAACCCCCCGCCCCGGCGGCCGGTGCCTGTGCCCCTGCCGCTGCGGAGCCACCGCCCAGTGCGAGGAACGCCGCGCTGAGAGCGAGCATGACCCCCCAGCGTGAACGGCGAATCATGGCGTTCAGTCTAGTTCCTCGCCCCCCGGTTGGGAGGTCGAGCCGGATCCAGGGTCAGATCTTGATCACGTCGATCAGGACCAGGAAGGCGAGCGTGTTGTTGAGCGCGTGCAGCGTGATCGGAGCCCAGAGCGTCCCGCTGCGCTCATAGGCCCAGGCCAGCACCGCCCCGAACACCGCCAGCTGGAGCCCGACGGCGAGATCACCGGTGGGCAGATGCGGGAGCCCGAAGATGACCCCCGAGATCAGCGCCGCCGGCCAGAGCGCCATTCGCTGGCGGATTCCGCCGAACACCAGACCCCGGAAGAAGAGCTCCTCGCCGATCGCCGCACCGGCGACGATCAGCACGCCGGCGGCGATCGTCACCGCCAGCGTCGCGTCCTCGTCGGCGCCCAGGGTCTCGGCGATGTCCTCCTGCCTGGGTTGGAGCAGGCCCGCGATAACCGCGGCGAGAAACAGGTAGCTCGCGATCGCGATCAGCAGCGTGACGACGATCCGCGGCCCGAACGGCCGTATCCCGAGCCGCCGGGCGGCGTCGGCCAGATCGTCTCGGTTGGCCATCATCGTTGCCGCGAACGCCGCGACGACGAAGCCGAGCACCGTGAAGGCCTGCAGGACGAGCGCGCCGCCGTCGGAGAGCTCGTCGCCGCCGCTGGAGGTGAGCGACGGGTCGAACAGAGCGACGACGACGAAGCCGGCGATCGAGATCCCGATCACCACCAGGACGGCGATGACGATCTCGCGGACCCCGACGGCGGTCCGCGGCACCCCGACGTAGCCGTCCCCGCTCGGCAGGAGGTCGGAGGTCGGATTCTCGGCTTGCTCGGCTTCCGGCACGGTGCTCATCGGCCGAGATGGTCGCTGATCTCGGTCAGCGACGAGATGTCGCCGGCCCCGCCGCGGTCCAGCCTCAGCACGTCGATGCCCGCGCCACGCGCGGCCGTCACGTCGTCGGCGCTGTCGCCGACGTGCAGCGCCTCGGAGGCCGGGCAGCCGGCGATCGCGAGGGCCGGGGCGAAGATCGCGGGGTCGGGCTTGCGGGCGCCGGCGGTCGCGGAGCTGACGACACCGTCGAGCTCGACCCCGAGTCCGAGCCGGGCGAGGACGCCGGGCAGCGAGCAGTCCCAGTTCGAGACGCAGACCAGGCGGATCCCAGCTCCGCGCAGGGACTGCAGGGCCGGGATCGCGTCGTCGTAGGGATGGAAGTGGAGTGCATCCATCATCGTCGCGACGCTGATCTCGCGCCCGAGCTCCCGTGAGAGCACAGCGGCGCAGCGCCGTCGCAGCTCGGCCAACGAGTCGGGGTCGCGTCCCTGCTCGGTGTGCGCCATGTAGTAGGCCATCTCGGCGATGAACGCGGCGCGAACGCGATCGGGCTCGATCCCGAGCACGGCCGAGGGGTCGATCCGCTCCCAGGGAGCCTCGAGCCAGAGCATCGTTCCGAGGGCGTCGATGAAGACGGCGCGTCGCACGGCCGGCATTGTCGCGGTTGGCGGACGGGCGCCGGGCCCCGTCTCCGTCGACGCGGGCTGCTGCGTGCCGGCGGCAGCGTACGCTGCTCGGGAGAGATGGATCGGAGAACTGGGGTCAGCGAGCCGGCGGTGGAGCGGGCCGTCGGGTGGGGGGCGCCGCTCGCGGCGATCGTGCTCGCGGTCTCTGCCGCGCTGCTCGCCGCGGCGGGAGCCGACCTGGTTCCCGCGGCGGCCGACGATGCGCCCCGCTGGATCCTCGGCGTGTTCGGCGACGGGCTCGGGATCTCGCCCGGCCTGTTTCTGGCGCTGCTCTACCTGGCGATCGGCGCCTGGGCCCTGCTCTGGCTCACGGTCGACGAGCGGGCGAGCCGCGCGCTCTGGGCACTGATCGCGGTCCTCCTGGCGATCTTCACGCTCGCCCCGCCGCTGCTCTCGCTCGACCTGTTCAGCTACATCGCCTACGGCCGGCTCGGAGCCGAGCAGGGCCTCAACCCCTATGAGTTCGCCCCGGCCGCGATCCCCGCCGACGAGGCCGCCAGCCGGGTCGACGACTTCCGCTTCGCGGTCAGCGTCTACGGGCCCTTGTTCACCCTGCTGAGCTACCCGCTCGCCGCGATCGGGGTTGGCTTCGCACTCTGGTCGCTGAAGCTGATCGCCGGCCTCTCGGTCGCCGCGGTCGCCGTGATCACCGCGCGGATCGCCCGGCTCCGTGGCCTGGCCGGTGCCCCGGCGGCGGCTTTCGTCGCCCTCAACCCCCTGGTGCTCGTCCACGTCGTCGGCGGCGGGCACAACGACGGCCTGATGGTCGCGCTGGCGCTCGCCGGGGCCTTGGCGCTGCTCTGCGCGCTGCCCGCCACCGCCGGCGTCGCCTTCGTCGCCTCGATTGCGGTCAAGGCGGCGGGCGGGCTGTACGCGCCGTTCGCGATCGCCGGCGCCGAGCGCCGCGGGCGGCTGTTCGCCGGCATGGTCGGAGCCGGCGCCGCGTTGCTGGCGCTGGCGCTGCTGATCTTCGGCCCCGAGGCAGGCTCGGCGCTCGACGTCGCCGGCGAGAATCAGCGCACGGTCAGCCGCTGGAGCGTTCCGGGGACCCTCTCGCGCGTCTTCGACGTCGGTGTTGACCCGGTCCGCTACCTGCTCGCGGCGCTCTACGTGGCCGCCCTGCTCGCCCTGCTCGCCTGGGTCGTTCGCGGAGCCGACTGGATCCGAGCCGCCGGCTGGGGGGCGTTCGGACTGCTGGTGGCGACCGCCTGGCTGGTTCCCTGGTACGTGATCTGGCTGTTGCCGCTTGCCGCGGTCTCGCGTGATCGCTGGCTGATCGCCGCGACGATCGCCCTGACGCTCTTTCAGGCCGTCAACGCGGTCCCGGTCTGACCGTCGCCGGGGTGGACGGGATCGGTGAACGGCGCTTGAATGGAGTCGTGCCGCTCGAGCCCCAGATGCGGAGCTCCCCCGAGTTCGACCTGATCGCCGCGATCCGTGAGCGGCTCCGCCCAGCCGCCGCCGGCCCGCATCTGATCGGGATCGGCGACGACGCGGCGGTCACCGTCCCCGAGGGCGCCACGGCGACGAGCATCGATGCGCTCGTCGACGGGGTCCACTTCCGGCGCGAGTGGTGCCCCCCGAAGGCCGCCGGCCACAAGGCCCTCGCGACCGCGCTCAGCGATCTCGCAGCGATGGGGGCGGAGCCGGGCGAGGCCTACGTCTGGCTCGGGAAGCCGGATGACCTCGATCGGGAGGCGACCCTGGCGGTCGTCGATGGGCTCGCCGACTGCGCTGCACGCACCGGCGTCGAGGTGCTGGGCGGCGACCTCACCAGGGCGCCGGCGCTGGCGCTCGCGGTGACGGTGGTCGGCCACGCCGCCGCCGCGGAGGACCTGGTCGGCAGACGGGGCGCCGAGCCGGGAGACGTGGTCTGCGTGACCGGCGAGCTCGGCGCAGCGGCCGCCGGCCTGCTGCTGCTCGAGCGGCCTGACGCTGCGGCTTCGCCGGCCGGCGATCGGATTGCAGCGCTGGTCGACCGGCAGCTGTGGCCGATGCCCCGGCTTGCCGAGGGCGCTGCCCTGGCCCGGGCGGGGGCGAGGGCGATGATCGATCTCTCCGACGGGCTCGGCGCCGATGCCGAGCAGCTCGCGGCGGCATCCGGCGTCGCGATCGAGATCGAGATCGATCGGGTGCCGATCGCCGCCGGTGTCGATCAGGTCGCCGACGCCCTCGACCGCGGCGCGCACGAGCTCGTGCTCGGTGGCGAGGACTACGAGCTGCTCTGCGCCCTGCCCGCCGGGCGGGTTGCCGCGGCGGGCGAGGCGCTGAGCAGAATCGGCTGCCGCCTGGCCGAGATCGGCCGGGTCGGCTCAGGCCATGGGCTCGAGCTCAGGCGTGACGATGGCCGCTCGCTACCGGCACTCGGCCACGATCAGCTGAGCCGCTGACCTCGCGGTCGAGCACGATCGCTCCGATCCGCTGGAGCATCGCTGCGGCTACTCGCGGGGAGTTGACCCGGTACTCGCCCTTCGCCACCCGGCGATGGACATGGTCGAGGTGATCAATATTGGCACGCATCAGCATCACCGCACTTCTTCGGTTGTGATGTAGGACTGTCGTAGTCCCTTGCAAACACAGAACACAGAATGGTTCTAGGCTCTGAATCGGCTGGGCGCCCGTTTGCTTTAGCCCCAGTCCGCGTCCTGGCCCTTCGTCTAGTCGGCCTCCTGCGGCCGCCGCTAGCGCCGCGGCAGGCTCGACGGCGTGCCGCCCAGCGAGCCCGGTCCCGCGTAGCCGCTCGGGCCGCGCAGCGGCACCGGATCGACCCTCGGCTCGAGGCCGGAATCCGCTCCAGCGGCGACCACGCAGGAGACCAGCCCACCGAGCAACAGGCACCCGAGCAAGGCCAGGGGCGGGCTCAGCTGGCCGCTCTCGATCAACAGCAGCAGGTGCCAGGGGGCCGAGATCCCGAGGTCCAGCGCCGCCGCGACCTCGACACCGGCGGCGATCACCGGCACCAGGGCCAGGAGCGCCACGGTGCCGATCACGACCGGCCTCGGCGGCCCCTGAGCCCTTGCGCCGAGCACCCAGACGTGAGCGGCCGGAGTCAGCAGCAGCGCCAGGAACGGGTTCACGAGCCAGATCCCGAGCACGCTCAGCGCGGAGACGATACCCGCAGCCGCAGCGAGCGTCTGCGGCTCGACGCCCAGGGGTGTCCGCAGCGGCCTGATCAGGAGCGCGGTGAGCGCGACGCCGAGCGCGATCGCTGCGAGCGCGACCGGCCCGGCGGCCCCCGCTGAGAACAGGCCCGGGTCGTAGGGGAAGCCGGGTCTGTCGACCAGGCCGACGAGGCCGATCAGGTAGGTGAGCAGCAACGCGGCCAGCGGCAGCAGGGCCCGTTCGAGCACCCAAGGGATCGAGCGCCGGGTCGTGCGCGCGTTTCGTCGTCGGTCGCGCAGCCAGGCGTCGGCGCCGGCCACCAGCGAGGGCAGCACCAGGGCCAGCGCCAGCAGCCTCAACGTCCACCCGGGTAGCAGGTTGTCGCCCACCTTCAGGTAGCTGGCCGGGTCAGCCGGAATGCTGGCGGTGGGCTGATCGAGGGTCAGCACCAGGTTCAGGGCGGTGTTTCCGGCCATCGAAAGCGTCTCACTCGAGACCTCCTCAGGCGCCGAGGAGGTCGGGTCCGGCTGGCGCTCGCCAGATCCCGAGACGGTGACCGCGTCGATCCCCTCGTCGGCGAGCGCGGTGCCGAGCCCGACGCCCACGGGTAGCGCCAGTCGCGTCAGCTCCAGCCACGCATCGGTCGGGTAGGCCGGCCGGCCGAACTGGACGGTGCCGATCGCCTCGGCGGTCTCGATCAGCGTTGCGGGCGCGCTGTCGGAATCGGCATGGCCGGGGAAGACGAACGGCGGCTCGCGGTCGGCGACTCCCGGCTGTGAGACGACGATCGCAGCCTCGATGCCCCGCTCGAGCTCGAGCTGGTCGGTCAGCTGCCTGACCCCGTCCGCGCCGTCGCCGCTGCCGGACACCGAGGCGAGCACGATCGTGCGCTCATGGCGCGAGCTGCCGAGGATGTCGGCGAGGCTCAGCAGAGTCGCGGTGGCGGAGGCTGAGGTTGTCGCGCCCGGACCAACCTCTGAGTCCCGGCCGGCGACGACCAGGAGCGTCTCCGCCCGCCGGCCGGGGAGGGTCAGGATCACGTTCTCGGCTTCGACCGTCTCGCCCTCGTAGCTCGTCTCGAAGGTCTGGACGCCGAGCTCTCCGCCGGTCACCGCGCCGAACCGCTCCCGAACCACGTTCGCCACCGCGCGATCACCCGGTGAGCCGGGGGAGCGCTCCGGGGCCAGGTCCGCCAGCGAGCGCGCGATGCGGGCGCTCTCCCTTCCCTTCAGGATCGGGGCGCTGATCGGCCCCTCCAGCGGCTCGGGTGCCCGTTCCAGCGAGAACATGAGGACGACCACCGCCGCGATGACGGGCAGGAAGGCCGCTCGGTAGATCCTCGGGTCCAACATCGGGCTCGCAAACTAGCCCACGCGCTCTCGGGCTCCACCGCCCGTCGAGGCCGGATCCGGGGCGCGGCCTCCCTGGCCCCCGGCTCGGGCGGCCGCAAACCTCTTCGCAGAGCGGATTGGGGGAGCGCATCGCCGATCTTGCTTATCCTGATTCACGACCCGATCACCGGCGCCCGAGGAGCCACCACCATCACCACCCACACCGACAGCAGCGAGGCACCCCGCAGTCGCACCGGCCGCAGGAGCACCCTCGTCGGCGGGATCGCAGCGACCCTGGCGGTCGCCGCCGTCCTCGCGGGCTGCAGCAGCGATGACGACTCCGCCGGGACGCAGTCGACCGCGTCGACGCCGGCGCGGTCGAGCGAGACTGCCGCCAAGGAGCCGCGGTCCGAGGCGATCCCGGTCGGCGCCTTCGACGCGCAGGGCATCTACGAGGACGCCTCGGCCGGCGTCGTCACCGTCCGCTCGGTCATCGGCGGCTCCGGCGGCGTCGGCGGCGGACAGGGCTCGGGCTTCGTGATCAGCGACGACGGCGAGATCGTCACCAACGCCCACGTCGTCACCGACGCCCAGGCGACCGGTAGCACCGACGTCCAGCAGGCGGACGAGGTCTTCGTCGAGTTCACCGACCGCAACCAGGTGCCGGCGGAGATCGTCGGCGTCGACCTGAACGCCGACATCGCGCTGCTCAAGATCGATCCCGATGGGCTCAGCTTCAAGCCGCTGAAGCTCGGCGACTCGGACAAGGTCCCGGTCGGTGAGCCGGTCGCTGCGATCGGCAGCCCGTTCGGCCAGGAGCAGTCCCTCTCGATCGGGATCGTCTCCGCCACGGACCGGTCGATCGAGTCGCTGACCGACTTCCGGATCGACGGTGGGATCCAGACCGACGCATCGATCAACCCCGGCAACTCGGGGGGTCCGCTGATCGACCCCGAGGGCGAGGTGATCGGCGTCAACCAGCAGATCAACACGACCTCCGGCGGCAACGAAGGGGTCGGCTTCGCGGTCCCCGCGAATCTCGTCAAGCGCTCGGTCGATGACCTTCGCGATGACGGCACCGCCGAGTACGCGTTCATCGGCGTGACCAGCGTGCCGCTCTATCCACAGCTGGCGGACCGCCTGAAGATCGACGCGCCGACCGGGTCGCTCGTCGTCCAGGTCACCAAGGACAGCCCCGCTTCCGACGCCGGCCTGCAGGGCGCCGGCGACGAGACGATCGACTTCCAGGGCCAGGAGATCGAGGTAGGCGGCGACGTGATCGTCGCGATCGATGGCGAGGAGCTGATCGGGGAGAGTGATCTTTCGAGGCTGATCACCGAGGCGCGGCCGGGCGACAAGGTCGAGCTCGAGGTGATTCGCGACGGCGACCGCAGGAAGATCGAGGTCACCCTCCAGGCGCGTCCCAGCTCGCTGAGTTGATGCGGCATCCGCTCGGGCCGCTGGTGCTCGGGCTCGGCGAAGTGCTCCGGGCCGAGGTGCTCCCGGAGCTCGGCCGGCGCGGCGGCCGCGAGCACGCCGGCGACGGCGCCGGCGGAGACGTCACCTTCGCGATCGACGAGCGCGCCGAGCGCCGGATGGAGGAGCACCTCCGCCGGCACGCGCCCGGCGTCGCCTTCTACTCGGAGGATCGGGGGATGGTGACACCGACGGCAGACCCCGAGTGGGTCCTGGTTGTCGATCCGATCGACGGGACCAGGCCGGCGATGGCCGGGCTCGAGTCGGCGTGCGTCTCGGTCGCCGCAGCTCGCTACCGCGACGGCTCCCCGACGATGGCCGACGTCGAGTTGGGCCTGGTGATCGAGATCAAGAGCGGCTCTCGCTTCTTCGCCCGCCGTGGCCACGGCGTCGAGCCGTCCCCGTCGCTCTCGGTGACGACGACGACCGATCGCATGCTCTGGACCTACGGGCTGCGTGGCCGCCCGGCGGTTGACGTCGCCGTGGTGCTCGAGGAGCTGATCGACGGCTCCTCGGTCAGCGGCGGGACCTTCGACCTCGGCTCGGCGACCTACGACATGACCAGGGTTGCCACCGGGCAGATGGACGCATACATCGAGCCGGGCCCGCGGATCATCGACGAGGTCCCGGGCATGCGGGCCGAGTTCGAACGGGTCGGGCGGGGTGCCGTGCTCAACAACTCCCCCTACGATCTGGCCGCGGCGGCACTGATCCTCGAGGAGTCGGGCGCGATCGTCACCGACGCCTACGGGAGTGGGCTCGGGCCGAGGCCGCTGCTCGGTTCGGGCCACGAGTTCCAGATGTCATGCGTCGCCTCGGCCAACGCCGAGCTGCACGGCAGGATCATCGAGCTGCTCGATCGCGGTATCGAGCGACTGCGCGAGCGCCGCGTCGAGACCGGCGGGGTCTGAGCGCCGTTCGCACCGCTCCCGCGGGGGCATGCGGTCAGGTGTCTCCCTGTAGCCTGGCGCCCGTGCTCCAGGAGGTCAATCTCGGTGCCCGGTCGCTTGCCGACTACACGCACATAGTCGGCCGTCCGCTCGTCGAGGAGATCCGGGCCCTGGCGGAGTCGCTGCAGGGCAAGCAGGTTCTGCACCTGAGCGCCACCGCGTTCGGCGGCGGCGTCTCGGAGATCCTCTACACGCTGGTGCCGCTGATGCGCGACGTCGGCATCGATGCGCACTGGCAGGTGATCCTCGGGCGCGAGGAGTTCTTCAACGTGACGAAGCTGATGCACAACTCGCTTCAGGGGGCGCCGGAGATCCTCACCGAGGAGCAGAAGGAGATCTACGACCGCTACAACCAGCTCAACGCGATGGGAATGGAGGGCGGTTGGGACGTGATCGTCGTCCACGACCCGCAGCCCGCGCTGATGCGGTCGTACGCGCCGGGCAGCAGCAGCAAGTGGGTCTGGCGCTGCCACATCGACCTCTCGACGCCGAACCACGACGCGCTGGACCTGATCCTGCCCCACATCCGCGAGTACGACGCGAGCTTCTGGCACCAGCCCGAGTACGTGCCGGAGCAGATGGGCGACGCTCCGAACGTGCGGATCGTGCCGCCGGCGATCGATCCGCTCTCGCCCAAGAACATGGCGTTCAGCGCCGAGGACGCCGCCTACGTCTGCCAGCAGTTCGGCGTCGACCCGGAGCGACCGCTGATGTTGCAGGTCTCGCGCTTCGATCCATGGAAGGACCCGGTCGGGGTGATCGACGCCTACCGGGCCGTCACCGACGAGATCCCAGAGGTGCAGCTGGCGTTGGTGGGGTCGATGGCGACCGACGATCCCGAGGGCTGGGAGTACTTCAACAACACCGTCCAGTACGCGGGCTCCGATCCCGATATCCAGATCCTCAACAACCTCAACAACGTCGGCGCGATCGAGGTGAATGCCTTCCAGTCGCAGGCCCAGATCTGCCTGCAGAAGTCGGTCAGGGAGGGATTTGGCCTGACCGTGTCCGAGGCGCTGTGGAAGGCGCGGCCGACGATCGGCGGCGACGTCGGCGGGATCCCCTTGCAGATCAGCGACGGCGAGTCCGGCTTCCTCGTCTCCTCCCCGGAGGAGTGCGCTCAGCGAAGCCTCGAGATCCTCCGCGACCCCGAGCTCGGCCGGCGCCTTGGCCGGGCCGGCAAGGAACAGGTCCGCGAGCGATTCCTGACGCCGCGGCTGTTGCGCGACTACGCTCAGCTGTTCCGCGATCTGCTTGAGGACTGAGAGGAGCGTGATGGCGGCCGACGAGCAGCTGATCATCGTCTCCAACCGCGGCCCCGCCCAGTTCGAGCGCGGCCCCGACGGCGAGCGCGTCGTCCGCCGTGGCGGCGGCGGGTTGGTCACCGCCCTCAGCGGGCTGGCCACCCACCGGCGCGTGCTCTGGGTCGCCTCGGCGATGACCGAGGAGGACGTCGCGATCAGCGAGGAGGCCGGCGGGCCGGTCGAGGTCGAGCTCGAGGGCATCACCTACGACCTCGAGCTCGTCGCCTCCGATCCGGGCGCCTACGACCTGTTCTACAACGTGATCGCGAACCCGCACCTGTGGTTCATCCAGCACTACCTGTGGGACCTCTCCAACGCGCCCGACATCCGGGCCGAGGAGAAGGAGGCCTGGGAGCGCGGCTACACCGTCGTCAACGAGGACATGGCGAACTGCGTGCTGAACCGGATCGAGGGCCAGGAGAGCCCCTTGGTGATGCTGCACGACTACCACCTCTACACGGCGCCGGCACTGATCCGCGAGCAGCGCCCCGACGCATTCCTGCACCACTTCGTCCACATTCCCTGGCCTCATGCCGATGCCTGGCGGGTGATCCCCGGCCGCTGGCGAGAGGCGATCTACCGGGGCCTGTTGGCCAACGACATCGTCGGCTTCCACCTGCCCTCCTACGTGCACAACTTCCTCGACTGCTGCCGAGAGCTGATGGAGTTCGAGGTCGACTACACGAACGACGTCGTCTATCACGAGGGCGGCGAGACCTGGATCCGCGCCTATCCACTGGGGGTCGACTCCGATCGGCTTCGCCGCGTCGCGGACTCGAGCCTGATTGCGAACTACGAGCGCGAGCTGCTCAGCCGGCGACGAGAGCATCTGATCCTCCGCGTCGATCGCGCCGACCTCTCGAAGAACATCCTCCGGGGGTTCACCGCTTTCGATCAGTTCCTCACCGACTATCCGGAGTTCGCCGAGAAGGTCACCTTCATCGCCCACCTGCAGCCGTCGCGGCAGGACGTCCCCGAGTACCAGGAGTACCTGGAGCGGATCGAGGCGCTGGTCGCGGTCGTCAACCACCGGCACGGGACCACCGACTGGATGCCGATCGACCTGCGGATCTACGAGAACTTCCTCGAGGCGGTCGCCCGCTACAAGCAGTACGACCTGCTGATCGTCAACGCGCTGTTCGACGGGATGAACCTGGTCGCCAAGGAGGCGCCCGCGGTCAACACCCGGGACGGAGTGCTGATGCTGAGCGAGAACACGGGCGCGCACGAGGAGCTGGGCGAGGGCGCGCTGAGCGTCAACCCGTTCGACATCTCCGAGCAGTCGGAGACGATCTACCGGGCGCTGACGATGTCAGCCGAGGAGCGTCGCCTACGAGCCACCCACCTGCGCGAGATCATCGATCGCACCGATCCCGGCTCCTGGATCGACGAGCAGCTGGCCGACATCGAGGCGAAGCGACTGGCCGACGCCGGCGGCTGAGCGGGCACTCGAAGGTCCCGCGGGGTGGGCTGTGATGCGCGAGCCGACCGAGGGTCACGGGCCGAACTCCCGATAGCCGGCCGACGGCCCCCCGCTCTCGCGGGGGCCCGGAGCCGGGGGAGCCGGCGCGGGTGCCGGTAGGGGCGCCGCGGCCGCGGGCGCCGGCGGGATCGGAGCGGGGGCCGCGGAGTCGCTCGGTGGCGCCGGCGTCGGCGTCGGGTTCGGCGAGGCAGCTCCGCCGGCGCGACCGGGTGCCCGGCGCGCGACCGGGCGTTCGGGCCTCCTCGCCCAGGCCCGGCGCCCTTCGGTCCGGCCTCCCGCCGAGCCGGTCCCCGGGCGCCGGCTCCGCGCGGCTTGGCGGGGGCGCGGCTCGGGATCTCGGGAGCGCTCGGCGGGCGCCGGCAGCGCCAGCCCGGTCGGCGGCTCCGGTGGGGGCGGGACGGCCGGCAGGTTCGATCCGGCGAGCAGTGCGGCAGGCACCAGCATCAGCAGGGCCAGCGGCCGCCATGCCACCCGCCAGTTGATCCGCAGGCCACGCACGCCATCGGCAACCCCGCGGCGTGATGCGGCGCCCCGCTATAGTGCCGCGCCGTCTTGGCAACCTCTGACTACGAACTGATCCTGATGCTCGATCCGCGGGCTGCGGATGACCAGCGGGACAAGGTCGCGGCCGACACCAAGGCCCGCCTCGAATCGAAAGGCACCCTCGCCCACGAGTCGGTCTGGGGTCTTCGCAAGATGGCCTACGAGATCGAGCAGAGTGGTGAGGCCGACTACCGCTACTACCGCTTCAGCGGCGAGAAGCCGCTGCTCGACGAGCTCGACCACAATCTGAAGATCACCGACGGCGTCCTCCGCTTTCGCGTCTTCAAGATCAAGCCGGAGTCGCCGATCATCGAGCCGCCCGACACCGAGCAGATCATGCGCCGCGACGAGGACGACGACCGCGGTCGCGGTCGCGGCCGTCGCGACGACCGCGGCCCCCGCCGCGGCCGCCAGGACGGCGAGGGCGGTGGCGAGTCCGCTGCCGACGCGGGCGCCGCCTCCTAACGCCGGCCGCGCACGGGGAGTGACCAAAAGCCGCACTGTGCGGCTTCAGGTGGGCCCGGCCCGGGGCGGGGGGCGAGAACGCGCCGCCCCGGTCCTTACACTCGGTGATCAAGCGTTCAGAACAGAAGGAGCAAGCCAAGTGGCAGCCTCAAACATCAACCGGGTCACGATCACCGGCAACCTCACCCGGGATCCCGAACTCCGCAGCACCGGCGGCGGCCTTTCCGTGTGCAGCCTCCGGGTCGCGGTCAACTCACGTCGCAAGGACGGCAGCGGCAACTGGGTCGACAAGCCCAATTACCTCGATGTCACGGTCTTCGGCGCCCAGGGCGAGAACTGCGCGAACTACCTCTCCAAGGGCCGCCCGGTAGCGGTCGACGGCCGGCTCGACTGGAGCGAGTGGGAGGCCAAGGACGGCAGCGGCAAGCGGCAGAAGGTCGAGATCATCGCGGACACGGTCCAGTTCCTCGGATCGCGCGACTCAACCGGCGACGGCGGCGGCTCCGGCGGCGGATTCCAGCCGCAGTCCGATGTGCCGGCCGACACCTCCGATTTCGGTGAGCCCGCCGGCGTCGCAGCGAGTGGCGGCTCCGACGACGACATCCCGTTCTAGGCCCACTCCGAAGCCTCTGTCCGTAAGTCCCTAGGGGGGTCGGGCAGAATCCGGCGGCCCTCTCTAAGATCACGCCCTCGATGCAGAGCTTGATTGAGAAGGAGGCCGCGAGCTGATGGCCACGCAGGCCCCGCGGCGCAGCGGCGGGCGACGGGCGTTCGACCGCAACCGTCCGCGCAAGTACACGAAGATCAACGTCGAGGAGATCGACTACAAGGACCTGACCACGATCCGCCGCTTCATCTCCGATCGCGGCAAGATCCGCTCTCGAAGGGTCACCGGCCTCTCCCGCCTGCACCAGCGTCAGCTGGCGCTGGCGGTCAAGCGGGCGCGTGAGGTCGGCCTGCTGCCGTACGTCGGCGATCGCTAGGCGGGGGTAGCACCGATGGCGCAGGCGATTCTGCTCAGCGACGTTGACGGGCTTGGCTCCGCGGGCGATGCAATCGACGTCGCGCCGGGCTATCTACGCAACTTCCTCGTCCCCCGCAAGCTCGCCCAACCGGCGACGACCGCGGCGCTCGAGGAGGCCCAGCGACGGCGGCAGGCGGCCGAGAAGGCCGCCCGCGAGGCGCTCGAGCGCGCCGGCGAGACTGCCGCGCTGCTCTCGAAGACCGTGCTGACGATCAGCCACCGTGCGGGGGAGGACGGGAAGCTGTTCGGCTCGGTTGGGGGCAAGGAGATCGCCGAGGCGATCGCCGAGGCCCGCGGCCTGCGGATCGACCGCAAGAGGGTTCGCCTCGACGACCCGATCCGCGAGGTCGGTACCTACATGGTCGAGATCGAGGTCGCGGGCGGCGCCACAGCCTCTGTGAAGACGATTGTCGCCGAGCAGAAGTAGCCCGCAAAATCCCGGTTCACGACTCGCGTCCGGCTCGCCGGTGTGATTCATTCGTAGGCGGTTCCGGGTGGGGGGCCAAATCCGCCTCCCCAGCGCCTTCAATGGGGAGGAGTGATTGCTCCTGTCCGCCCACCAAGCAGTACGAGCACTATGCAAGAAGAGCCAATCAGCGAAGCCACTTTGCCGCCGCAGAACCTCGAGGCCGAGGAGTCGGTTCTCGGCGCGATGATGGTCTCGCAGGTCGCCGTCGATGCGGTTCTCGACGTCCGGCTCGACCCCGAGGACTTCTACCGGCCGCGGCACCGGGCGATCCATCGGGCGATCCGCGAGCTCGACGGCCGCGGCGAGGCGATCGACGCGCTGACCGTCGCCGAGCAGCTCCGGACCGAGGGCCAACTCGAGGACGTCGGTGGGGCCGAGGCGATCTCGGCGCTCGCGTCGAGCACGCCGGTGCCCGGCAACGCCGGCCACTATGCGCAGATCGTCCGTCAGAACGCGCTCCTGCGGCGCCTGCTGGCGGCCTCGCAGCGGATCCAGAGCTCGATCCACGGCCGCGATGCCGAGCCGCGCGAGCTGGTCGAGCGCGCCGAGAAGCTTCTGTTCGAGGTTGCCCGCGACGATCAGGCCTCGGAGTTCAGCGCCCTCGCCGACATCCTCGTGCACGAGACCGAGCGGCTGGAGAAGCTCGCCAACGGCGAGTCGAAGATGACCGGGACTCCCTCCGGCTTCCGCATGCTCGACGAGATGACCGGTGGCTTTCAGCCCGGCAACCTGGTGATCATCGCCGCCCGGCCGGCGATGGGCAAGTCGAGCCTGGTCTGCAACATCGCCGAGAACGTCGCCTGGAAGGCGAAGATGCCGGTCGCCTTCTTCTCCCTCGAGATGTCGGAGACAGAGCTCGCCCACCGCTTCATCGCCTCGCGGGCCCGGATCTCGTCCGACCGCCTGCGCAAGGGCCAGGTCACCAAGGAGTGGAGCAAGGTGCTTCGTGCCTGCAACGAGCTGGCCGAGGCGCCGCTCTGGATCGACGATTCCTCCGATCTCAGCATGATGGACCTGCGCGCCAAGGCCCGGCGCCTGCAGTCCAGCTCCGGCGGCCTCGGGATGGTGATCGTCGACTACATCCAGCTGATGCGACCTGACGATCCACGCGCCGGCCGGGTTGAGCAGGTCGGCCAGATGAGCCGCGGGCTCAAGGTCCTGGCCCGTGAGCTGCAGGTTCCGGTCGTCGCCCTCTCGCAGCTCTCCCGCGCGCCCGAGCAGCGACCGGACAAGGTGCCGATGCTCGCCGATCTGCGCGAGTCCGGCTCGATCGAGCAGGACGCCGACATCGTCTCCTTCATCTACAGGGACGACTACTACAACCCGGAGGAATCGGATCGCCCCGGCGAGGCGGACCTGATCCTCGCCAAGCACCGCAACGGGCCGATCGGGAAGGTGCCGCTCGCCTTCCAGGCGCAGTACCCGCGCTTCATCAGTCTCTCGAGGCAGGATGAGCAGCGTGCGGCTGAGGTCGGTGAGGCGGCTTGAGCGCCGGGCGTCCTGCTCGCGGGCGGCTCGAGTCGGAGCTTCCCGAGATGCCGTTGAGGGCGCTCGACGGCGGCGCCGGCGGACCGGGCGAGGGAGGTCCGGGGCGGCCCTCCGAGCCGGCTCCGCGAGCGGTGTGCCCGTTCGCAGTCTGCGACGGTAGCGGCTGGATCGTCGACGATGAGAATGACTTGGCCAGTCCCTGCAAATGCCGGGCGCGGCGGATCGAGCGGGCCCGGGCGAGGGGGATCTCGGCGACCCTGCCGCGACGCTACCGCGGCGTCTCCTTCGAGCGCCCACCGGTGTCCGAGATGGCTCGGCAGCCGGGGATGCGAAACCAGGTCGCCGACGTTCGCGAGTTCTGCGAGCAGATCGACTCCCGGCTCGACGAGGGTCGCGGGCTCTGGATCCAGGGAACCACCGGGACCGGCAAGACGACCCTGGCGATGCTCGCCTCGAAGGCGGCACTCGACGCGGGCCGGACCGCGGCCGTGTACTCGCTGCCGGGGCTGCTGGCGCGAATCCGGCGCACGTTCGACGCCGAGGTCGGCGAGGACTCCTACTTCACGTTCTTCAACCGGCTGGTCTCGGTGGACCTGCTTCATCTCGACGATCTCGGAGCCGAGAGCCGCACCGAGTGGGTGCTGGAGCAGCTCTACTCGATAATCGACCGCCGCTATAGCGACGAGCGCTCGGTGATCGTCACGACCAACCTCGAGGAGCCGAAGCTGTTCGAGCAGCTCGGCGAGCGGATCGTCTCCCGCCTGGCCGAGATCTGCGGCGATCCCCTTGTGCTGACCGGGTCCGACAAGCGGCTCGAGTACGCGCCCGCCCCCGCGGACGCCGGCGAATCCACCTAATCTGCGCCGCATGCCGGGCCTGGTCATAGTGGGCGCCCAGTGGGGCGACGAGGGGAAGGGCAAGGTCACCGACCTGCTCGCCGAGCAGGCCGAGATGGTCGTGCGCTTCCAGGGCGGCAACAACGCCGGCCACACGATCGTCCGCGGCGACGAGGAGTTCAAGCTGCACCTGATCCCATCCGGAATCCTGCACCCGGGCACGACCTGCGTGATCGGCAACGGGGTGGTGATCGATCCGAAGATCATCACCGACGAGATCGAGGCCCTGAAGCGTCGGGGTGTCGCGACCGGTCAACTGCGGATCAGCGCCAACGCCCATCTGATCATGCCCTACCACGTGCTGCTCGACACCGCCGGCGAGCAGCAGCTCGGCAGCCTCAAGATCGGGACCACCCGCCGGGGAATCGGCCCCTGCTACGCGGACAAGGCCTCCCGCCTCGGGATTCGCGTCCAAGACCTGCTCGACGAGAAGATCCTTCGTCAGAAGATCATGGCGGCGATGGAGCCGAAGCGGCAGATGCTGCGGCCACACGTGAAGGACCCGGCCCTCGACCTGCATGCGATGACCGAGGAGTACGTGACCTACGGGCACCGGCTGGAGCCCTATATCGCCGATACGGCGCACCTCTGCTGGAACGCCCTTGACGCCGGTCGTTCTGTCCTGTTCGAGGGGGCGCAGGGCGTGCTGCTCGATCTCGATCACGGCACCTACCCATTCGTCACGTCGTCGAATCCCGTTGCCGGGGCCGCTTGCATCGGCGCCGGCGTCGGGCCTCGGGACATCGACGACGTCTGGGGGGTGACGAAGGCCTACTCGACCCGGGTCGGTTCCGGTCCGTTCCCGACCGAGCTCGACGATCAGGTTGGCGAGCACCTCGGCTCCGTCGGCCAGGAGGTGGGGACCACCACCGGCCGCTCCCGTCGTTGTGGCTGGCTCGATCTCGTCGCGCTTCGTTACGCGGTGCGGCTCAACGCGATGACCGGCCTGGTGATCACGAAGCTCGACGTTCTGGCCGGGCTCGATCCGCTGCGCGTGGCGGTCCGTTATCGCGGCCACGAGGGGGCGACCTTCGAGGAGTTCCCCTACCACCAGTCGGTGCTGCATCACGCCGCTGCCGAGTACGAGGACCTCCCGGGCTGGCAGGAGGACATCAGCGGGTGCCGCTCGGTCGAGGAGCTGCCCGAGGCTGCCCGCGAGTATCTGCGGTTCATCAGCGAGTTCGTCGGGGTGCCGATCAAGCTGGTCGGGGTCGGGCCGGCCCGCGACGAGGTGATCTGGCTAGAGGACTCCGAGCTGCAGCTCGCCGCCTGAGGCGAGCCGGCGTCGGTCGGCGGCAATCGGTTTGAGGAGCGGCCCGGGGCCTGATTAGATCCATGCCGATGGCCGACTCTCTGCTTGAACGGATCCGCGCCGGCTACGCCGCGTGGAACGAGGGCAACCTCGATCGCACGCTCGAGTTCCTCTCACCCGAGGTCGAGTGGCATACCTCCGCCTCGTTCCCCGGCACCGAGCCCCTCTACTCGGGTCACGAGGGCTTTCGCCGCTTCTGGGAGCACCTGCACGAGCCGTGGGAGGCGATCCGGGTCGAGATCGAGAGCTACCAGCGCGAGGGCGAGGTGGCGATCGTGCGGATCCGCTTCCACGGCACCGGCAAGGAGAGCGGGGTGGACGTCGACCTCCCCTGGTTCCAGGCGCTGGTCATCGAGGACGACATGATCGTCCGCTCGGCGCTCGACCGCACGGTCGGCGACGCGCTGGAGGCGCTGGATGTGTCCGACGCCTTCCCCGAGTTCTGACCTGACGGCCTGCGCCGCCGTCGGGCGGCGTCATCGGCCGGGCGGGATAGCGCTGCTATTCCCGCCCGGCCTCTTCCTTGCCCGACGGCGGCGCAGGCTCGTCAGGTCGGGATAGCGCTGCTATTCCCGCCCGGCCTCTTCCTTGCCCGACGGCGGCGCAGGCTCGTCAGGTCGGGATAGCGCTGCTATTCCCGTCCGGCGCCGGCTTCCCGACGGTGGAGGGCGGCTATCGCCTGCCGGCGCTGGCGCGTGAAGACGACCAGGAAGACGAGGTCGAAGACGACGACGAAGCCGGCGATCGCCAACAGCGGGAAGGCCGGCGCGTCGAGCGCGACGGTGAAGGCCAGCGTCAGCGCGATGATCGTGGCGACGCTGCCGAGGATCGCGATCCTGATCACTCGGATGCTCCGCTGAAGCTCCGCCTCGCTGATCGGCTCACGCGGCCGGGGGCTGGTCTCGGCTGCGCTCATCGGGGCTGATCCTAGTGGCAGTCACCGGCTCCCCGAGGCCGACTATCCTCCCGCGCCTATGTTCGAGAAGGTCCTGATCGCCAACCGCGGAGAGATCGCGATCCGCATCATCCGGACGCTGAAGGAGATGGGCATCGGCTCCGTTGCCGTCTACTCCGAGGCGGACCGTGACACGCCCCACGTGCGGCTCGCCGACGAGGCATTCCTGCTGGGCCCGGCGGTGCCGGCTGAGAGCTACCTGAACATTCCGAGGATCATCGAGGTGGCGCTCGAGTCCGGCGCCGAGGCGATTCACCCCGGGTACGGCTTCCTGGCCGAGAACGCCGAGTTCGCCGCCGCGATCGAGGAGGCGGGCTTGACCTGGATCGGCCCGCCGGCCGCCGCGATCGAGGCGATGGGGTCGAAGACGCGAGCGCGGGAGATCATGGAGAAGGCCGGCGTGCCGATCGTCCCCGGCGACACCGAGCCGGCCCCCGATCTCGATGCGGCCGCCGCGAAGGCGGAGGAGATCGGCTACCCGATCGCTTGCAAGGCGGTCGGCGGCGGCGGCGGCAAGGGCTTCCGCGTGGCGCTGACCCCCGACGATCTCGCCGCCGCATTCGAGGGAGCGGGCCGCGAGGGCGAGAAGTTCTTCAGCGACGACCGCGTCTACCTCGAGCGCTACCTCGATGATCCCCGCCACGTCGAGGTCCAGGTGCTCGCGGACGCACACGGAAGCGTGATCCATCTTGGCGAGCGCGACTGCTCGATCCAGCGGCGACACCAGAAGCTGATCGAGGAGGCTCCCGGCCCGCGCGTCGACGCCGAGATGCGCGAGCGGATCGGGAAGATCGCGACCGAGGCGGCCCGCGCGGTCGACTACCGAGGGGCCGGGACGGTCGAGGGCCTGCAGGTCGGAGACGAGTACTTCTTCCTCGAGATGAACACCCGGGTCCAGGTCGAGCACTGCGTGACCGAGATGGTCACCGGCGTCGACATCGTCCGGGAGCAGATCAGGATCGCCGCCGGCGAGCCCCTGTCGATCTCGCAGGAGGACGTGGAGCTCCGCGGCCATGCGATCGAGTGCAGGATCAACGCCGAGGCCGCGCACCTCAACTTCGCTCCCGCACCCGGCCGCGTTGACGCCTACAAGGAGCCCTCGGGCCCCGGCGTCCGGGTCGACTCCGGGCTCGAGACGGGCGGCGAGGTAACCCCCCTCTATGACCCGATGGTCGCCAAGCTGATCACCTGGGACGTCGATCGCGCAAAGGCGACCCGGCGGATGATCAGGGCGCTGGATGAGTTCGACGTCGGCACGCTGACGACCCTGATCCCCTTCCACGCGGCGATCATGGCCACCGAGCAGTGGGCGAGAGGCGAGACCTGCCGCGATCTGACCGAGAACGAGGAGTGGCTGGCCGCGCTCGCCCCAACGACTCCGCCGGCCGCTTCCGAGGACGGCGGCGACAAAGAGCTGGTCACCCGCGAGTACCAGGTCGAGGTCGGGGGCAAGCTGTTCGGGGTCAAGGTGATCGGCGAGGCGCTGGGAGCCGGCGCCGGTAGCGTCGACGGGGCCAAGCGCCCCCAGAAGCGCGAGGCGAAGGCAGGCGGCGGCGCAGCGACCTCAAGCGAGGACCTGACCGCTCCGCTTCAGGGCTCGATATTCAAGGTCGAGGTTGCCGAGGGCGACGAGGTGGAGGAGGGCGCGATCGTCTGCGTGATCGAGGCGATGAAGATGGAGAACGAGATCACCGCCCATCGCTCGGGCACGGTGACGTCGCTGCCGGTCGAGGTTGGGGCCGCGATCAACAGCGGCGAGTTGATCGCCAGGATCGAGTAGCAACGGTGGGGCCGCGGCCCGGGCGGCTGCCGTGGCGAGGACCGGGCCCCGGCCGCCCCGAGATCCCCCTGCCGCCGTCCGGGATGCCGCTACTCGGCCCCGGCCGCCGGCTCCGCAAGCGCTGGCGGTACGTCGGCGTCTTCGCCGACGACTTCCTGCTCTGCGCGGCGCGGGTCCAGGTCGGGCCGGCCGGGCAGACGTTCTGGGCGGTGGTCGACCGTGCGAGCGGCGAGATGGTCGAGCGAACGAGGCTGCGACCTCCTTTCGCGGCCGGTGAGGTTCGAAGCCTGCGCCCCGGCGGCCGACCGTGGCCGATCGGCTCCGATCAGCCGGGCGTGGTGACCCGAATCGACTCCGACGAGGTGCAGGCCACGCTGATGGTCGGCAGCGGTCGCTGGGTGGAGTCCGTCTGCCCGACCGCCGAGGGCGGCTACGTCTGGACGCGCAAGCGGTTCGCGACGATCGACTGCGACGTGCGGCTCGCCGGCGGGCGCCGGTTCGTCGGCTCCGCGCGGGGTATCGAGGACGAGTCGGCGGGGTACCACCCACGCCACACGGTCTGGTCCTGGTCGGCCGGGGTCGGGCGCGCGGCCGACGGCCGCGACCTCGCCTGGAACCTGGTCAGCGGGGTCAACGACCCCGAGCGCGGCAGCGAGCGGGCGATCTGGCTCGGTGCGGAGCTGATCGAGCCCGGCCCGGCGCGGTTCGCCGACGACCTCGGTAGCGTCGAGCTCGACGACGGCTCGCGGCTCGAGTTCAGGCCGGAGGCGGAGAGGCAGGCGGCCCAGAACCTCGGCCTCGTCCGCTACAGCTACCGGCAGCCCTTCGGAAGCTTCAGCGGCAGGCTCGCCGGCGCCGAGCTGGAGTCCGCCGCCGGGGTGATGGAGTTCCACGACGCGGTCTGGTGAGAGCGCTCCGATCCGGATCGAGGCGGCCCTGCGCCTGAACGACGTCTCCCTATTCGCGCTCCCTGGCTGCCTCGACCGCAGCGCGCATCGCCGCCGTCGCCTCCTTGCTGCCGGTGCCCGCCTCGCGGGCGGCGGCTGCCAGCTGCCGGACGCCGTACTCGATCTCGCGGTCGCTGAGCGCGTCCAGAGGAATCCCGAGGGACGCATAGTGGTCGCGGATCCTGCTGATCACTGCCTGCTTGTCTGCTGCCATTCGATTCCTCCGAGCGCTGGCGGGCGCTGCCGACCGGCGCGCCGCCCCGCAATACTGACGCGCCGCGGCGCGATCGGTCTTCAGCGCCCCCAGCGGCTCTCCACCGTGAAGCGCCAGGGCGGCTCCTCGGCAGCTGGGAAGTCGGCCTCGTCGCGACCCAGCAGGGTCTCGAGCGGCACCAGCCGCGGATCCGCATCCTCCCCTAGCGCGGTCGGCGCGAGCGCCCTGATCGAGTCCTCGTCGAGCCGCTGCCGGGCCAGTTCCCAGCCGATCGTCGGCCGGTAGATCCAGTACTCGATCGTCTTCTCGCCGGCGCCGTCCTCGCGCACGGCGGTGAAGGCGGTCGTCCGCCGGTTCGAGGTCGTCAGGTGTGCGCCGGCGGGACCCGGCAGCGGGATCGCGCAGCTCGCCCGCCGGCAGCGCCGGTAGTCGACCCCGACGAGCCCGCGGACGCTGGCCGGCGCCGGCGCGAGCGCCCGGACCGCACCGGCCAGTGCCCGCCCGTATGCCTCAGCCAGCGGGTCTCGCCAGCACGGGTCCGGGTAGCGGACCGCGCAGCGCTGCTTGCGCAGGAGCTCGGAGACCAGCGCCGGCGAGCGCCCCTCCGATGCCAGCAGACGGGCACCGGAGACCGAGGCGAACGCAACCACGGCGGCGAGCAGGACCAGGGCCGCATGCTCGATCGTCGCGCTTCCCCGCTGCCGCCGGATCATCGGGCCGAGGCTACGGCGACCTCGGTGACGGTTGCCCGGCCGCAGGTGCCGATCGCCGCACTCGAGCGTGACTTCTCAGTCGCTCAGAGGGGGAAGGAGCTGAGCAGCCCGTAGACGACCAAGGCCGCGACCCAGACTGCGAGCAGGCAACCTGCGATCAGCACCGCGCGGGCCAGGATCGCCATCGCGCCGCCGCCGGCCGGCGGCGGCGGCCGGCGCCGCGGGCGCGCCGACATCGGGCGCTTGGCACGGCCACCGCGCAGCCTCAGGGCCAGGAGCAGCCCCGACAGGCCGAACAGGACGCCGCTGATCAGCAGCCAGTTGCCGAGGTAGCGATCGAGGTCGAGGCCGGTCGTCAGCGCGTAGCGCGACTCGTCGAGCTGGAAGACGAGCGGAAAGCAGATCAGCAAGAGCAGCAGCGAGAAGGCCGCGGGAATCCGCACGTAGTTGAGCACCAGCAGTGCCTTGCGGCGCGGTCTGACCGTCGCGTCGACCGTCTCCTCGGAGACCCTCAACAGCAGCGAGTAGAGCGGCACCGCGATCAGGTCGTGGAGGAGGATCACGCCGACCAGCCAGAGCAGGATCCCCAGGGTCGAGGGGATCTCGAAGATCCGCAGGATCGCGTATCCGACGATGGCGAGGCTGCTGAGAGTGGCGAGCAGGTGCAGCGGCTCCGCCCCGTACTCGTACCGGAACCGGTCCAGTTTCCCGTCGGCTCGCTGCCGTCCCCGCACTCAGGCCTCCGTGAAGGTCATCCGCTTGACCCACTTGGTGTTGTGGACGCCGGGGAGCGCCGGGACGATCACCCGGGCGGGAAAGCCGTGGTCGAGCGAGAGCTCGGCACCGTTGACCCGGAGCGCGAGCAGCGACCGCTCGTCGCTCACCTGGCCGCTGTTCAGCGTCGCCTGGCGAAAGGCACCCGCCTGCTGAAGCGACTCGACCAGTAGCTCGGCGTCCTCGAAGCCGGCGGCCGCGGCCAGCTCCCGGAGCGGCACGCCGGTCCACGTCTGCCAGCTGGTCCATCCCTCGACGCAGGCGATCGGCAGCCGCTCGGTGCGCTGCTCCATCGCGAGCAGCTGCTCGCGGCTGAGGCGGATCACGGAATCGCCGCCGGCCAGCTCGAGCCGCCAGTCCGCACCGACGCGGTCGGCACCGATCCCCGCGGCCTCGGCCGTCTTGTTGATCTGGAAGTCGTTCGGCCCGTCGCCGTAGCTCTGTCCCCGGGGGGAGAGCAGCGCCGTCTCGCGCAGGGCCGGCAGCAGGTTCGTGCCGACGTTGAGCGCGGCGATTCCCAGTGAGCCCGCGCCCACGGCTGCGATCAAGCCGCGTCGCGAGATCGTCGGCGCCGCCGGGTTGGTGGCCGCGAGACCGTCCTCGGCGGGGTCGGCGGCGCGCATGCGCTCGATCCCCTCCCCGAGCGGGCGGAAGGCCCCGTGCCGCCGGAAGGCCCGGCTCACGGCGGGCAGCTTCAGGGCGACGTGCAGGGTCAGCGCCGCGATGAAGATGATCGCCGCGTAGTAGTGCGCGGGCGTGAACGCGAATGGGAACGGGAGCCAGTAGGTGATGTTCAGGGTCCCGGTGACCAGCAGGAACAGCGCCGAGCCGACCAGCGTCGCGACGCTGAGCCGCTCGAGTCCGTGCGCCAGCGACCGTGCCGGCGGTCGCTCGAACAGCCTCGGGACCACCGACCAGAGCTTCGCGATCAGGATCGGTATCGCCGCCAGGCCACAGAGCACGTGCAGCGACTGCGTGACCGAGTACAGCCAGACGGGGCTGGTCGGCCAGTCGAAGAAGTAGAAGCCGCTGTCGAAGCCGCCGGTGATGTCATTCGCGCCGAGGTCGGGGTCGTAGGCGGCGTGCGAGAGGAACCCGGTGATCCCGGTGATCAGCAGCAGCGGCAGCAGCGCCGAGCCGAGGAACGAGCTCAGCCACTCACCGCGCAGCGGGCTGCGCCAGAAGCCGCGGTCGAACGGGCCGGCCTCCGGCGGCGTCGGGCCCGGTGGGCGCCGCGCCGGCTCGCTCTCTCGTAGGGGGCTCCTGGAAGCCATCAGCTGCCCCCGGCCTGCCCCGGGTTCGGATCGAAGGCCTGCAACTCGCCGCCGCTGCGACCGGCGATGTAGACGTAGCCGGTGCCCGGATCGACGGCGACGCTGTTCGGTTGCTGGACCGTGGGGAAGCTCCTCAGGCGCTTCGGTGCGAGATCGGTCAACTCGAGCTCGACCACCCGGTTGCGCTCGGGCTGCGTCACCCAGAGGCGCCCACCGGCGGTGTCGATCGCGAGCCCGTAGGGCCCACCGGGCAGGTTCGCCCGGTCGAGGAGCCGCGGCTCGGGTCCGGCCTCGAAGACCAGAATCGCGTCGCCCTGGGTGTCGGCGACGTAGAAGCGCCCGTCATCGGAGGCGACTATGTGGGTCGGCCCGACGCCGGCCCCGACCTCCCCGGTGCTCTCCAGCGTCCGCGCGTCGTAGGTCGCCAGCGTCCGCTCGGCGACGGCGATCGCGCCGACGCTTTCGCCGGCGACGGCGATTCCCCCCGGCTGCTCTGGCGCCGGCAGCGTGTCGACCACCACCCCGCCCTCGACCACCGAGATCGTGTCGGCGCCCTCGTCGGCGACGAAGATCCTCCCGGCCGCGGCCGCCGCGTCGTGCGGGAAGTCGCCGACCGGCGTCGTCCGCACGCGACCCGATGGCAGCGCCACCTCGAGCAGGTCGTCGCTGCGCTCAGCGGTACCGAGCACCGGGCCGCCGGGCATCGCGAGCTGCAGGTGCCGGACGCTCTCCGGTACCCCGATCCGGCGAACGGCGGGCCTCGGCGAGAGCGGCTCGGCGACCAGGAAGAGGGCGTCGGGGTCGCGGGTGCCGACCGCTGCCAGCCCGGTCACGGGGTCCGCGACGACGCCCTCGGCCTCGCCACCCCCGGGCAGCGCGATCACCCTGCCGACCGGCTCCGCGGTGGGCACGGGGGCGACTCCGGGCTCGGCCGGCGGCGGGAACGCGGGGTCCGATCCACAGGCTGCGATCAGGATCGCTGTCGCTGTCGTCAGGGCGGCAGCCCGCCCGTACCCGCGCGACCGCCCGCTCATCGATCCACCGGCGATCCGGCGGTGAGCTCCGTCAGCGCCGCCGCGAACCCCGAGCCGGGGATCTCCGCGGCGACCGCAATCGCGTCCTCGATCGTGTCGACGTCCCTCATCGGCTCTAGCCTGCGCGTCGTCAGCCCGAGCGAGTCGAGCGAGTCGAGCTGCGCGGCGCCGGTATGGGCCTCGCTCATCGGGACCCCGAGGAACGCGAGGGGGTGCGGGTCGCGCATGCCGAGCGCCCACCATCCGCCGTCCTCAGCCAGCCCGATCACCGCGTCCGTCCCCGGTTCGCAGAGCCGACTGCAGGCGGCGCTCAGCGTCGCGGCGGTGACCTGCGGGGTGTCCATTCCAACCAGCAGCGCGGGCCCGCCCGCGTCCTCGAACGCCGCCGTCAGGCGCTCGGCCAGGCCGTCCCCGCGCTGGCCAACGACGTCGAAGCCCGGCGGGATCCAGTCGCCCGGGCCGCCGTCTAGCGCGAGCAGCGTCCGGTTGCCACCGATCCGCGCCGCCTTCGCGACTGCCAGCAGGGTGTCGGCGAGGGCGGCCTCAGCGAGCCGCGCCGCCCCGGCCGCGCCGAGCGCCGGGGCGAGCCGGGTCTTGGCCCTGCCCGGGAGCGGCTCCTTGGCGAGGACCAGCAGGGTGATGCCGTCCGGCCGCAGGCCGGGGCTCATCGCATCGCCTTCGACATGTCCCGCGCGGCGCGGAGGGTTCCGCGCACCGTGCCCGTCACCTTCGAGCGGCCCTGCCGTCGGCGGTAGGAGACCTCGATCTCTGCAACCCGCCAGCCGGCCTCAGCCGCCCGAAGCACCATCTCCAGCGGCCACCCGAAGCGTCGATCGCGGATCCCGAGCTCGAGCAGGTCCCGCCGGCGCGCGGCCCGCATCGGGCCGATGTCGGTCAGGGCGATCCCGGTCCGGGAGCGCACGCGACGCGCAAGCGCTCGGTTCGCGAGTCTGGCGTGTAGCGGCCAAGCTCCGGGGTCGGGCCGCCGCGCGCCCAGCATCAGCTCCCGCTCGGCGGCGAGCACCGGCCCGGCGACGCGATCGAGCTCGACCGGATCGAGCGACCCGTCGCAGTCCATGAAGCAGACCACCTCGGCAGTGGCCGAGGAGAGCCCGGCGAAGCAGGCTGCGCCGAAGCCGCGCCGGGGCTCGTCGATCACCCTGGCGCCGAGCCGGCCGGCGATCTCGGCCGACCCGTCCTCGGAGCCGTTGTCGACGACGATCGGCTCATAGCCGCGGGGCATCGCCGCCAGGACGCCCGGCAGCGCGGCCGCCTCGTTCAGAACCGGGAGGATCACCTCGCATCTCATCCCGCGCAACCTACCCACCTCGACCTTACGGAACCGGAAACGCCGGACCGGGATGTGGTTGTCTGCGAGCGGTGACGGCGGCTGCCGACAGCCCGATCGAGCCGAGCCCGGCCCGCCCCGGCGGGGAGCGGCTTGCGGGCGTGCTCACCGCAGTCGCGCTCGCAACCGTCGCCTGGGGCCTGATCGGTGACGCTGCGGGGGCCCGCCTCGGTGTCCCGCTGCCGCCCTTCTTCGCCACCTGGATGCCGCGGCTGGACGCCGCCGCGGTCGCATGGATCGCGCTGCTCGGCGTCTGCGTGGCCGCCGCGATCCCGCTCGCCCGTGGTTTCGGCGGCACCGGGCTCTTCCTCGCCTCCGCGGCCGCGCTTGGCCTGCTGGCCCGGCTCGCGCTCGCCGCCTCTCGCGGCGGCACCGAGTCCTGGTACTCGGTCTTCGGTGCCGATCCGGAGGCCGCGAACGAGTACCTGCCGGCGCTGCCGGCGTTCGACCTCGGGCTGCGCGACTTCCTCGATCGGTTCGCGGAGATCGCGCCCTCGCTCCCGATCCATCCCTCGGCCCATCCGCCCGGCATGCTGCTCCTGATCGACGCCCTCGGGATCGGTGGACCGCGTGGGTTCGCCGCGCTGGTGATCGTCGCCGGGATCGCCTCCGTGCCCCTCACCTACGTCGCCGCCCGGCGCCTCGAGCTCGGCGAGGGTCGCGCCCGGGCGGCGGCACTGATGCTCGCCTTCTCGCCCGCGGCGATGCTCTACGGGGTCGCCTCAGCCGATGCTCTGTTCGCGACCCTGGGGGTCGCGGCGGCGCTGCTGCTGGTTGCCGGTGGAGCCGCGACGCGGATCGGCGGCATGGTGGTGCTCGCAGTCGCCTCCTTCTTCTCCTGGGCGCTGCTGGCGATCGGTGCCTTCGCGACCGTGCTCGTCGCGCAGCGGGAGGGCCTCCGCACGGCCGTCTGGATCGCCGGCGGCTCGGCGGTCGCGCTCGCAGCCTTCTACGGTTCGCTCCATGCGATCAGCGGCTATGACCCGATCGGCGTGCTCAGCTCGGCGAGCGAGGCCTACGAGCTCGGGATCTCCAATGCGCGGCCCTGGGCCTTCTGGGTCCTCGGCTCGCCGGTCGCCTTCTTCGTCGCCCTCGGGCTGCCGATCAGCTGGTATGCGGCGCGCTCGCTCGGGATCGGCAGTCCGATCGCGGTCTCGCTGGCAGTCGTCGTCTGCATCGCGGCGCTGCTCGGCTTCTCGAAGGCGGAGACCGAGCGGATCTGGCTCTTCCTGGCGCCGCTCGCCTGCCTTGCGGCGGCCGCGTTCGTTCCCCGTCGGCGGGTGTCGTTGGTGATCGTCCTGCTCGCCTGCCAGGCGGTCCTCACCGAGCTCACCGTGGACACGATCTGGTGAGCGGCGTGCTCGTAACCGGGGGCGCCGGTTTCATCGGCTGCCACCTGCTCGAGGCCCTGCTCGAGGCCGGCGAGCGCGTCCGCGCCCTCGACAACCTCGACCCGCTGGCACACCCCTCGGGCGAGCCGCCCGACCACTTCCCGGGGGATGCGGAGCTGATCGTCGGTGACCTCCGCAATGCGGAGGACGTGGCCCGGGCACTGGAGGGCTGCGACCGGATCTACCACCTCGGTGGGATCGTCGGCAACGGCGAGTCGATGGTCAACGTCCGCAAGGCGATCGACGCGAACAGCGGCGGCACGGCGACGCTGCTCGAGCAGGTGATCGCCCGCCGCGATCGGATTCGCCGGGTGGTCGTTGCAAGCTCGATGGTCGTCTACGGCGAGGGCTCCTACGAGTGCGCCGAGCACGGCCTGCTCACCCCCGGCCTGAGACCGGTCAGCCAGCTCCGCGAGCGGCGCTGGGAGCCGCGCTGCCCGCGTTGCGGCATCGAGCTCGAGCCGGTGCCGGTGCGCGAGGATCGCCCGCTGCGACCGGCGAGCGTCTACGGGATCAGCAAGCGCGACACCGAGGAGCTGGCGCTGGTGCTCGGGGAGGCCTACGGGTTCGAGGCGACGGCGCTGCGCTATCTCAACGTCTACGGCCCGCGCCAGGCGCTTTCCAATCCATACACCGGAGTCGCCGCGATCTTCGCCGCCCGGCTGCTGGCGGGCAAGCCGCCGGTCGTCTTCGAGGACGGCGGCCAGATCCGCGATCTCGTTCACGTCTCCGACGTCGTCGCCGCGACCCGCGCGGCGATGGCCGCTCCCGGTGCCCCGGGCCACAGCTTCAACGTGGCGACCGGTGAGCGTCTGCGGGTCATCGACCTCGCCCGCTCGCTGTCCGAGCTGATCGGCCCGGGGCTGGAGCCCGAGCTGCCCGGCGAGTTCCGCGCCGGCGACGTCCGCCACTGCTACGCGGATACGGGCGCCGCTCGCGAGGCGCTCGGCTTCGAGTCGTCCGTCTCCCTGGAGGCCGGGCTGCCGGAGCTTGCGGCCTGGGTCGCGGGCCAGAGCGTCGACGAGCGCGGTGATGCGGCGCTCGCCGATCTACGTAGCCGTGGGTTGGTCGGCTGAGCGGTGCCGGCGAGCCTGCGAGAATCGCTCTGATGGAGGCGGCGATCGGCGGGCTGGTGGCGGGCGGCGCATTCGGCGCCTGGACCGCACGCGAAACGGTCTGCTTCAACGCCGGTGTCCGCCGGGCCGGGTTCGGCGGCGATTGGACGATCCTGCGGATCTTCGCGGTCGCCGTTGCCCTGCAGCTGCTGCTGCTGCCGCTGCTGGTGCTCGCCGACGTCGAGCCCTTCAGCAACGTCGATGCGCTGCCGGCGATCGGCCTCTTCCCGGTGGCGCAGCTGCTCGGCGGCCTGCTGTTCGGCGCCGGCATGGCGCTCGCCGGCGGCTGCATCGCCGGCATCCTCTGGAAGTCCGGCGCCGGCTCGATCGCCACCGCGATCGCGATCTGCGGCTTCGTCATCGGCGAGCTCCTGATCCGTGGCCCGTTCGACGGGCTGCTCGCAGACCTCGATCAGGCGGTTGACGCCCCGGCCGACCGGACGCTCTATGCCGCGTTCGGGATCGACTTCGTGCCGCTTGCCCTGCTGCTCGGCGCCGGCCTGTTCCTCTTCCTGCTTCGCCGCGGCTCGGTCGGTCTGCGCGCCGGAATCGGCCTCGGGCTGATCGGCGTCTTGACCTGGGTGCTTGCCGGGTGGGCGGACTACGGCTACGGGCTCGGCTTCGTCGGCGCCGCCGAGAGCGCCCGCGTCGCGATCTTCGACGGCGGCACCGCGAGCTTTGCGGTCTTCCTCGCGATCGGCACGGTCGCCGGCGCAGCGCTGACGGTCCGCGGCCCGTTGCGCCTCCCGGACGGGCGCCGGGCGTCACGGGCGGCGATCGGTGGCCTCGCGATGGGCTTCGGCGGCAGCATCGCTCATGGCTGCAACATCGGAAACGGGCTGACCGGCGTCCCGCTGCTCTCGCTCGGCTCGATGCTCGCGACGGCGATGATGGCGATCGGCGTGCTGGTCACCTGGCGTTGGGCGCTCGCCGACCGACCAGCGATCCGTGGCCGCGAGCGGCCCGAGCCGGATTGGTAGCTCGCCTAGCTCAGGCCCTGGCGCGCTTCGCTGACGAGCGTGACCGTCTCGGGAAAGATCATCCTGATCGCGTCGCGAATCTGAATCGCCTGCTCATCGCTGGTGCCGCTCAGCTCGACCCGCCCGATTGCGGCCACCGTCATCGTCACCGCGAGCTGGATCGCGTTGTCCGCCCAGGCGACGCGTTGCGCCCCCTGCATCTGCTCGGCCATGCCCGCGAGCTGCTCACGCAACTCATCCGGATCGCCGAACAGTCCACCAAATCCACCGGCTTCCATGCGGTAAGCATAGATGGCGAATCAGTCCGGCCGGCGCTGCCGCGCCCGCCGGTCAGGGCGAGGCGCCGGGGTCGGGCCCGGTGGCGACGATCAGCCCAAGCAGCAACAGGGCGACGACCAGCACGCCGAGGGCGACGACGGTGGCGACCAGCGCCCGCGAAGGGCTGTCGTCCGACCTCTCGCGAGCCGCCAGCGCCGCGACCCGCGCCAGCGCTTCCGCCTGCTCCACGGTCGGGGCCCGCCGCAGCGCGTCGTCGGCCTGTGAGCCGCCCGGCGCATAGCCGGCGCCGGCAGGAGGAGCCGGTGGATTCGAGCGCGGTGGCGGGAACGACCCACCGGGCTGTTCGGGCTGAGAGTGGCCGCTGTCTGGGGATGTCATCTCGGTTCGTCCTCTGCACGTCCAGGGTGCACGCGACCAGCGGCGGGGTCGCATCCCGCCTATCGGCAGATCGAGGGTTCAGCCTTAGTCCGCCGAGGCCGCCGTGGGCGCCGTGCGTAGCTTCATGATCCCGCCCCGCCCGAGGGTCGAGCCGAGCAGCTCGGTCGGCGCGGCGACGATCGCCAGCGGGATCGCGACCACGTAGCTGACGACCATGTCGAGCGCGTAGGTGAGCCGCTCGCGGGTGCTCGAACGAGGCAGCCGCCCCGCCCGGGCGTTGCTGAGGAAGTTGTCCCTGAGCGTGAACGCGTTGATCATCGTCTGCAGCATCAGCGCGTAGCTTCGTCGGCTGAACGGCGTCGAGTGCTCGACCAGCTCGATGCCCTGCTTACGTAGCAACAGCTTCGCGGCGCGCGGGCTGAGGTGGAGACGGCGCCGCTCGGCCTCCATGCCCGCCCACTGGGCGCCACCGATGCCTCCCTGGAAGCTCTCGCGGTTGGGGACGGTCAGCAGGTCACCCTGGCGCTCGAGCGCCGCCAGCTCCGCCGCGGCGTCCGGCGGTTCGGGGGCGCGGGTGACGACGAGACCGCAGGATTCGCAGTGGTCCAGTACGAGCCGGGTACCGTCGACCGGGTGCTTGGCCGCGCTCCATCCGTAGAGCCGCGAGCCGCAGGCCGGGCAACCGTACGCCGCCTCCTGCTCTCGCTCCCGCTCGCCCAACGCAGCGTCACTCGGGGGCGTCGAGCAGTTGATGGGTGAGCCCGTGGGCTCGGAGCGAGTCGAGGAACTCCCTCGGGTCGTACGCCTGCGCGGGGGCGAGCGCCCCGGAGCGGTCGTAGGACGGCGCCGCCATGCGCAGCGCCCCCTCGGCGGTCGTCACCGCCGTGGTCCCGTAGACGTCGCTGCCGCGGACGATCCCCCGCCGGCTTCCGGAGGCGCCCGACGCGTCGCAGACGATCGTGAAACGCACCGCCCGTCGCTCCGGCGCCGTCGGCCCCTCCGGGAGCCGCTCGATCGCCATTGCCGCGAGCCTGCGCGCGGGCGTGTCCATCAGGTACCCGGCCGCGGTCATCAGCGGCGCCGCGAGCGGTCCGAGGAGCGCCGGGGCGACCGAGCTCATCGCGATCACCGTCCGCACGGTGTCGACCTCGACGTGCCTGGGCACCGTGATCTGCTCTCCGGCCGGATAGCGACCGACGCGCCGGCTTCCGATCGGCGAGGGGAAGTCGAAGCGCCCGCGGCCGGCCGAGCGGTCAGTCTCCCGGTAGGCGCCGTCCCGCCACTCGACGTCGCCCCCGCTGATCATCTCGAGCGCGGAGAGCGCCGTCCCGCGGGTTGGGCCGAAGCCCCGGATCGCATAGGCGATGGTGAGCTCGTCGATCCGCCCCTTGATCCCGTCCGCGGTCAGCGCCGCGAGCAGATCGCCGGGCGCGTAGTCGAAGCCCATCCCGCTGACAAGGGCGGCGCCGCTCGACTCGGCCGCGGCGCCGTGGTCGCTGAAGACGGCGCGGATGAACGGCTGCTCGCCGGTGGTGTCCACGTAGTGGGTCCCGGTGGCGACCGCCGCCTCGAGGACCGGCCTGCCGTGCAGCGTGAACGGGCCGGCGCAGGCGATCACCGCGGCTGCATCGGCGAGCATTCGCCGCAGGCCGGCTGCGTCGTCGAGCGAGACCGCTGCGACACCGGGGGTGGGCTCGAGCTCAGCCGCGAGCGCGTCGAGCTTCGGCCGGCTGCGGCCGGCGACGATGAAGTCCGCCCCGCGCCGGCCGAGCTCGGCCGAGACCAGCCTGCCGGTGTAGCCGGTGGCGGCGTATACGACTATCGGGCCGGTCTGTGGTGAGCCGCTCATCGGCCGGAAATCTAGATCACCCGGCCCGGCGCCCGCGCCCGCTCCAGTTCCCTACGTCCGGCGCCGGGCTCGCTGCGAGTTCCATTAGCTTGTCCACCAGATGGCGGAGCTGGATCAAACGCAGCGGGCGCGGCGCTCGCGCGTCGAGGGCCTGATCGCCGTCGCGGCGCCGTTCCTCGACGTGGTCCTGGGTATCGGTGAGCGGATCAGCCGGATCGCCGAGCCGACCGATCACGAGTACTCGCCGATCCGCCCGGGCGGCGATCGGCCGCCCCTCGAGCCGGCCGGCGACGACCCCGAGGCGCCCCGCTAGCCGTAGCTCTTGCGGCGGAAGAGGTCGTCGACGATCGAGGCGACCCGATCGAGAAAGAGGACGCCGTCGAGATGGTCGATCTCGTGCTGGATGCAGCGCGCCTCGAACCCCTCGCTCTCGATCGTGCCACCCAGGTGCTCGACCTCGATCGTCGTCGCCCGCCGGACGTTCGCGGTCAGCTCCGGTATCGACAGGCAGCCCTCGCGGGCGATCTCGCTGCCCTCCGCCTTCACCAGCCGCGGATTGACCAGGACCAGCTCGCCGTTGCTGCTCTCGGCTCGGGGGTGACCGCTGACGTCGACGACGCAGACGCGAACCAGCTCCCCGAGCTGCGGGGCCGCGATGCCGACGCAGTGCCCGAGGTCGCGCATCGTGTCGAGCAGGTCCGCGGCCGCCCGCTGCGCCTGATCCGGCTGTGCGGGGGCGCAGACCTGTTTCAGGCGCGGGTCCGGGTAGAGCAGGACGTCGCGGACGGCCAACGCGGCTCAGAGCGCCTCGGAGTCGAGCTCCCGGATAGCGATCTCCACGTCCGCGCTCTCGCCGACCTCTGCCAGTGCCCGCTCGAGAGCGGCCGGGGCGGCCTCGCCGATCTCGACCTCGAGCATCATCACGTACAGCGGGCTCGGGCCGCTTCCCGTGAGCTTGGTCTGCAGGTCGGTGATGTTGACGCCGTGGCCGGCGAGCGCGGCGCTGACCGCGTGCACGATCCCCGGGTGGTCGGCGCCGTAGACCGTGATCACATGGTCGGGGTTGACCCCGACCGACGCGGATTCAGCGACCGGGCTCACGGTCAGCGCATCGAGGCCCAGCTCGGCGCTGACCGGCGCCAGAAGTCGTTCGAGCTCCGCCTTGCCGCCGGCATCCGGAAGCGAGACGATCAGCATCACCGCGAACTGGCCCCGGAGGATCGTCATCCGCGAATCCTCGACGTTCCCGTCGAGCTCGAGGAGGCTCCCGGTGATCGCCGCGACGATCCCGGGCCGATCGCGTCCGACCGCGCTGACGGCAAAATGCGCCACCCGCCTAAGATACGCGGCTCCGCAGCACCGGGCGCGGCAGCATGCGGCTCACAGAACGTGCCCCGGCGCCCGACACACCATGGACAGCCAACAGATCATCGAGCGCGAGAGCCGCTACGGCCGCACCGCGGGGATCCTCGGGATCCTCGGCGTGCTCGCGGTCCTGCTCCCGTCGCTTGCCGGCCTCGCATCGGACTTCAACAGCTTCGCGCTCGACGAGTACGCGGAGCGGATCGTGGCCTTCGACACCTCGCGCGGTGAGGTCTTCGCCTCGCAGCTCCTGCAGGGGATCGGCCTGCTGCTCTTCGCGGCGCCGCTGCTGTACCTGTTCCAGGCGGCGATGTACCGGAGCACCAGCGTTCGCCGCTCGCTGGCCGGGCTGACCGTGATCGGGCCGGTGCTCTACGCGATCGCGATGATCCTCCTCTACGTCGCCTACGACTCGGCCGCCTCGACCTTCCTCGACGGCGCGCCGGCCGGGGTCGACATCAACCAGTTCGCCGAGGACACGCTGACCGGCACGACCGCCTACCAGGCGTTCATCAGCCTCCAGCTCGGGGCGGCGCTGGCGCTCGTCTTCTCCGTCGTCTATACGTCGCTGCAGGCGATGCGCGTCGGGCTGCTGACCCGCTTCATGGGGACGCTTGGCATGGCGGTCGGAATCGGGTTCATCATCTTCGGCCCGGTCGGGCCGCTTGCTCTCGGGCTCTACATCCTCGCGATCAGCCTCCTGATCGCGGGCTGGTGGCGCGGGCCGCTGCCGCCCGCCTGGACGACGGGCGAAGCGGTTCCCTGGCTGAAGCCCGGTGAGCAGCCGCCGGCCGCAGAGGAGGAGCCGGCGAGCCCGGAGGACTTCGAGGGCAGCGGCCGCGAGATTCAGACTGAGGAGTCCGACGGCAACGGCGCCGCCGGGGACGCGAATCCACCCCACCTCGAGCAGGGTGGCCCGAGACGGAAGCGCAAGCGGAGACAGCGAAGCTAGCCTCGCGCCTCGGCTCCGGGAGCCGGCGTGAGTGAGCGGGAGACAGTTCCCGTCCGACTCGCCGGGGTCTTCCGCGCCGGCCTCTTCGGTCTCGGCGCACTGCAGACGGTCAACGGCCTCTACGCGCTGATCGCGCCCCGCTCGTTCTACGACGACTTCCCGCTCGGGCGCGGCTGGGTCGCTGCGTTGCCGGAGTACAGCGAGCATCTGGTCCGCGACGTCGGCGGCCTGTTTCTGGCGACCGCGGTGGTGCTGCTCGCAGCGGGCCTCTATCTCGAGCGGCGGCTGGTCGGGGTCGCGCTGATCGCGTTCCTCGCCTTCAGCATCCCGCACTCGGTCTTCCACTTCCTCAACCTCGGTCCGTATTCGACCGCCGACATGGTCGGCAACGTGCTCGGCCTCGCCGCGACCGTGGTCGTGCCGCTGTGGCTGCTCTACCTGCTGCTCGCCCGCCGCGACCCCGCACCAGGCCTCGATCCCCGCGACGGGGCTCGAGGCGGCCCGGCGGGCTAGCCCCACCCGTACCATTGGTGGGACTTGGACGATCGAGCGGCGTATGAACCGGCATCTGTCGAGGAGCTCGGGGCGCGACTCCGGGCGAACGTGCGGCGCGCGGTCAAGGTCCCGGATCAGGTCCTGACCCACCTGCTCGTCACGCTGCTCGCGGAGGGGCACGTGCTGATCGAGGATCGGCCGGGGGTCGGCAAGACGGCGCTGGCGCGAACCCTCGCCCGCTCGCTCGACGGCGAGTTCTCCCGCGTGCAGTGCACGGCGGACCTGTTGCCCACCGACGTGATGGGAACGACGATCTTCGACAGCCAGGAGTCCCGGTTCGAGTTCCACCCGGGCCCGGTGTTCGCCAACGTCGTGCTCGTCGACGAGATCAACCGGACCTCGCCGAAGACCCAGTCGGGCCTGCTCGAGTGCATGCAGGAGCGGTCGGTGAGCGCCGATGGAGAGACGCATGAGCTCGCGCGGCCGTTCATCGTCCTGGCGACCCAGAACCCGGCGGAGTACGAGGGCACCTACCCGCTTCCCGAGGCCCAGCTCGACCGCTTCATGGTCAGCCTCTCGCTCGGGTATCCGGCGCCGGCGGCCGAGGCGGAGATGCTCGACGTGCACGGCATGCGTGACTACGTCCTCGAGCTCGATCCCGTCACCGACGTCGCCGAGGTGCTCGCCGCTCAGCGCCTCGTCAGGTCCGTCCACGGCAGCGAGGCGCTGCGCGGCTACGTCGTCTCGGTCGCCGCTGCGACTCGCGACCATCCCGACGTCGATGTCGGAGCCAGCCCGCGCGCCAGCCTGATGCTGTTCCGCGCCGCCAAGGCGCTGGCCGCGCTGCGCGGTCGCGATCACGTCCTGCCCGACGATGTGCAGGAGCTAGCCCCGGCGGTAGTCGCCCACCGCCTGATCCTCGGGCCCGGCGCCAACGAGTCGGACCGCCGGCGAGTGCTGGGTGAAGCGGTCGAGAAGCTCCCCGCGCTCTAGCCTCGATGCGAGCACCGACCGCAGCGCTGCTCGGGCTCACCTTCCTCGCCGGCGGCGCCCTGTTCGGTTCGCCGTCGCTGTATGCGCCCGGTATCGCTCTGGTGCTGGTTCCACTCGCCGCGGCCCTGTGGGTGCGGCTGGCGGTGCAGCGGCTGCGGCTGCGGCGGTGGGTCCCCGAGGGATCCCTGATCGAGGGCCGCTCCTATCCGTTGGAGCTGGAGCTCGGCCGCGGGCTGGTGCCGGCCCCGGGCGGGGTGATCTCCGACCCCCTGCTCGACGAGCCCCGGCCGCTCGGCGGCGGCTCGGAGCGGATCGAGGCGGCGGTCAGCTTCCCGCGTCGGGGACGCCGGGCGCTGGGCTCGGCCGAGGTCATCGTGCGGGATCCATTCGGCCTCAGCGAGGCGGACCGCCGGACTGCCGATGCCGGTGAGGTCGTTGTCCTGCCGCGGACCGAGCCGATCGAGCTACTCGCCGGAGGCCGCGGCGGACGATCGCTCGGCTTCGGCGAGCGCGGCGGCGGCGGAGTCGGGCCGGATTCCTGGGCAGCCGAGTTCGAGATCGACGGCCTGCGCCCCTACCGCGAGGGAACGCCGGCCGCGCGGATCCACTGGCCGACCGTCGCCAGGACCGGCGAGCTCCACGAGCGCCGGATCACCGCCGGCGCCGGCGTCGCGCGGCTCGTGGTGCTCGATCCGCAACAGCCGGCGGGAGAGGCCGAGCTCGATGCTGCGGTGCGCGCTGCGGCATCTATCTGTCTGGAGCTGACCCCCGGGGGCGGTTGCACGCTGATCGTCGGCTCTGAGCCGCGGATGATCGAGGTCGACAGCCGGCTCAGGGGCTGGCCGGCCGCCCACCACCGGCTGGCGCTCGTCGAGGCGAACTCCGGCGCGCCGTCGACCCGGCGGATCGGGCGGGCTGGGATCGTGTTCTGGGTCAGTGCCGACCTCTCGCCCGGCGCCGAGCGGCGCTGCCGAAGCCTGCCGGCTGCGCGGCACGTGCTCGTCCGGCCCCACCTCGGGCGCGCCGGCGGGCGGTCCGCCTTCACGGTCGCCGGCTGCGAGGGGACGGAGCTGCGGGCGGCCGGACGGGGCCGGTCGCGTGCGGGGGCCGCGGCGTGAGTCCCGTGATCCGGCGGCTGTCCGCCTTCGCCGCGCTGGCGTTGTTGATGACGCTGTACTGGGCCGGCATGGTCGAAGGGCCGCCGCTCGCCCGGGCCGCTCTCAGCGTCCTGCCCCCGGTCCTCGCTGTTGGGCTCCTGCTTCCGCTTCGCGGCTCGGGACTGCCGGGCTGGGCGGTCAACCTGATCGCCGCCCTCGCCCTGCTGACCGCCACCGGCGTCTCGATGATGATCGTCGGCATGCCCGCCAGGCTCCTGGTGCCCGGCGGCTGGAGCGAGCTGTGGAGCGGCGTCGATCTCGGTCTGGCGGGTCTTGGAGAGGGGGCGGACTATCCGTACGCCGGTTCGAGCGCCTGGTCGCGCCTGGTGATTCTGATCGCCGCCCCGGCGATCGTCGGGCTCGCAGCGCTGGCCAGCTTCCTGCCGCTCCGTCGCGACCCGCCGCGCCGCCGATCGCGGGGCTCGCGGTGCTCGTCGCCGGCTATGCGACGGCCACGACCAACCTCGGATCCGATCATGCCGTACTGCTCGGCGTCGCCCTGCTCCTGGCGGTCGTCGCCTGGGTCTGGCTACCGGTCATCGGGCGCGGGGCTGTGCGTGGCGGGGTGGCGCTGGTCGCCGTCGCGGTCGCGGTCGCGGTGCCGCTCACGGCCAGCCTCGAGGACGGGGAGTCGCTGGTCCGCTACTCGTCCTGGAGCTGGGCGGCGGGCCCGGGTACCGCCTTCGCCTGGGAGCACACCTACGGACCGATCGACTGGGAGCGCAGCGAGGACACGGTGTTGTTCGTCGAGAGCGACCAGCCGAACTACTGGAAGGCGAGCGTCCTCGACCGCTTCGACGGTCGCAACTGGGAGCGCTCCGACCTGGTGCAGCCCTCGGTCGAGCTGCCTTCTGATGTCGAGCGCGCGCTGGCCCCGGCCGATCTCGAGCCGGACTGGTTCGCCGAGGTGTCGGTGTCCGTCAGCGGGCTGCAGAGCGATCTCGCCGTCGGACCTGGATCGGGCCGCAGCGTGACCGGGGTCGATGCGACGCGGAGCTCGGACGGCTCGCTGGTGCGGACCCTGGTCGAGCCGCTTTCGAAGGGAGATGCCTATCAGGCGCGCGGCTACGCCCCCGATCCAACCGCGGCGCAGATGCGCGCCGCGGGGTGGCGCGTTCCGCGGGCGCTGGGCCCGATGACCGAGATCGACCTCCCGCGGGAGGCCGGTGGGCCGAACGACCGGGTGCGGACGTTGGGCCTGCCCGAGGGGCGCGCGGCAGATGCCCGCCGGGCGATCGCCGCCTCCCCCTACAGTCGGATGGCGCTCCTGGCGGAGCGCCTGGCGGCCGGCGCCCCCAGCGCCTACGACGCGGTCAAGGCCGTCGAGGAATACCTGCTCGAGAACTACAGCTACTCCGAGACGCCGCCGGACCGGCCGCTGCCGCTCGAGAGCTTTCTGTTCGATGATCGCACCGGCTACTGCCAGCAGTTCTCCGGCGCGATGGCGGTGATGCTGCGCATGCTCGGGATCCCGGCGCGGGTCGCTACCGGCTTTTCGCCCGGTGTACCGGAGGGCGGCGACCGCTTCCGGGTGCGCGCGCTCGACGCCCACTCCTGGGTCGAGGTCTACTTCGCCCGGATCGGCTGGGTGCCGTTCGACCCGACCCCGCCCGCGGCGCCGGCGGAGTTGCGGACCGGTGGCACCTCAGCGGCGAGCTCCGCGGCGAGCAGCCTCGGGCCGCTGCTCTACGGCGCCCGGGGCTTCTTCGGCGATGGCGATGCGGCCGGCACGGGCCGCCGCGGCCGCGGGGCCGCGCAATCCCTGCCCGCGCCGACAGCCGGCCCCTCATCGGGATCGGCGTTCCCGGGCGCGTGGCTGCTGGCGGGGCTGCTCGCAGCCGGCGCGTCGGCGTTCGCTCCCGGGATCTGGCGCCGTCTGCGCGAGCGCGGTGCCGACCGCGACCAGCTGGTCGAGGCGAGGGTGCGGGAGCTGGAGCGCGCCCTGCGGCGCCTTCGGTTTCGCCATCAGCCGACCGCGACCCTGCTCGAGGTCGAGCGCTCGCTCCGCAGCCACGCCGAGCCGCTTGCGGCGCGCTATGTCGAGCGGCTGCGCCGGCTCCGCTACGGACGCGCGACTCCGGGCGCCGGTGAGCTGCCGACAGGGGCGGAGCGACGCGCGCTTCGCCGCCGGCTCAGCCGGCGCGGCGGGATCGCCGCCCGGGTTGCCTCCTACCGGGTGATGCCGCCGCTCAGCCCGCGCCGCTGATCGCAGCTCGGCGATCGCGCGGGCTCAACCGGCGAGCTGGCGCCTCAGATCCTCGACCACGCCGGGGTCGCGCAGCGTGGTCACGTCGCCGAGCTCGTGTCCGGCGGCGATGTCGCGGAGGAGGCGACGCATGATCTTCCCGGACCGCGTCTTCGGCAGGTCATCGGCGAAGGCGATCTTCTTCGGTCGGGCGAACTTGCCGATCTGGTCCGCGACGTGACTGCGGATCGTGGCGTCGAGCCGCTCGTCGCCGGCGGTCCCGCCCTCGGGCGTCACGAAGGCGAGGATCGCCTCCCCGGTGAGCTCATCGGGCACCCCGATCACGGCCGCCTCCGCCACGCCGTCACAGCCGACGATCGACGACTCGATCTCCATCGTCGAGAGCCGATGGCCCGAGACGTTGATCACGTCGTCGATCCGACCGACGATCCAGAAGTAGCCGTCCTCGTCGCGTCGGGCCGCGTCCCCGACCAGATACGTCTCGGGGCCGTACTCTGCCCAGTAGGTCTCGACGAACCGCTCCGGCTCCCCGAACAGCGTCCTCGCCATCGCCGGCCAGGGCTTGGTCAGCACCAGCGTCCCCCCGCCCTCCTCGATCTCGTTGCCGTGGGAGTCATAGATCGCCGCCTCGACGCCGGGAAAGGGAACCGTCGCCGAGCCGGGCTTGGTCGTCGTCAGGCCGGGAAGCGGCGTGATCATGATCGCGCCGGTCTCGGTCTGCCACCAGGTATCGACGATCGGGCAGCGCCCCCCGCCGATCCGCTCGTGGTACCAGAGCCACGCCCGCGGATTGATCGGCTCGCCGACCGAGCCGAGCAGTCGCAGCGAGGAGAGATCGTGCCGGTCAGGGTGCTCGTTGCCCCACTTCATGCAGGCGCGGATCGCGGTCGGCGCCGTGTAGAGGATCGTCGCCCGGTAGCGCTCGACGATCTCCCACCAGCGATCCTCGCTCGGGTAGTTGGGCGCCCCCTCGTACATCACCGACGTCGCGCCGTTGGCCAGCGGGCCGTAGACGATGTAGCTGTGGCCGGTTACCCAGCCGATGTCGGCGGCGCACCAGTAGATGTCGTCGTCCTTGAGGTCGAAGACCAGCTTGTGGGTTGCGGTGACGCCGGTCAGATAGCCGGCCGTCGTGTGCTGGATTCCCTTCGGCTTCGCCGTTGAGCCGGAGGTGTAGAGGATGAACAGCGGGTCCTCGGAGTCCATCGGCTCCGGTGGGCAGCTCGCGTCGGCGGCGCCGACGAGATCGGCCCAGAAGTGGTCCCGGCCCTCGGTCATCGCTGGGTCGGTGCCGCAGCGGTCGAGGACGATCACGTGCTCCAGCGTCGGCACGCCCCCGAGCACCTCGTCGACCGCCGGCTTCATCGGCACCGGCTCCCCCCGGCGCAGCGTCGCGTCCGCGGTGAACAGCGCCTTCGCCCCCGAGACCTCCATCCGCTCGGCCACCGAGTTGGCGCTGAAGCCACCGAAGACGACGTTGTGAACGGCTCCGATCCGCGCGCACGCGAGCATCGCCACCGCCGCCTCGGGCACCATCGGCATGAAGATCCCGACCACGTCGCCCTTGCCGATGCCGATCGAGCGCAGCGCGTTGGCGCAGCGCTGCGTCTCCGAGTGCAGCCACTCGTAGCTGATCTCGCGGCGGGTTCCGTCCTCGCCCTCCCAGTAGTAGGCGATCCGATCGCCGGCGCCCGCGGCGACGTGGCGATCGAGGCAGTTGGCCGAGACGTTGAGCCTGCCGCCGACGAACCACCTCGCAAACGGGGGGTTCGACCAGTCCAGGACCTCGTCCCACGGCTCGATCCACTCGAGCTTCTCCGCCCATGAGGCCCACCAGGCCTCCGGGTCGGCTGCCGCCCGCTCGTAGATCCCCGGGTCGGACGCGTTCGCCTGCGCCGCAAACTCGGGCGGCGGCGGAAACGTCTGCTCGGTCTCGAGCAGCACATCGAGCTCGCCGCTCTCGGCACCGCTTGCGCTCATCTCGCCAACCCTCCTCAGTTCGCCTGCGGGCATGAACCTAACGCAACGCTCACCTCGTCGAGCGCCCGGCTGCCCCGGCTGCGCTCCGATCGCCGGATGCTGGTGTTTGATGTGGCCGTGGGACCCAGTAGGGCAGATCGGCGGCAGGAGCGAGTCGCACCGTGGCCGGTGGCGTGCTTGTCGCCCCTGCTCGCATGCCTGCTGCTGCTCGCGCTGATCGCCCCGCTTCCGGCCGGCGCGGACGAGGCGGGGATCAGCGTGCGGGAGCTCGATCGGGCGAAGCCGACGGCCTACTGGACGCCGGCGCGGATGCGAACGGCGACGCCGTTGGATGCCGAGGGGCCGGGGCGGGGCTTCGCCGGCGGCGCCGCGGCGCCGGAGCGCGGCAGGCCGCTCGTCGTCGGGCCGGTCGAGGCGGGGACCGGCGAGGCCCCGCAGCTCTTGCGCGGAACGCTGCGGGGCACGGGCGCCGGCGGCCCGGCGCTCGATCGCGACCAGATCGCGGATCCATCCGCGGAGCCGTTCCGGGCCCACGGCAGGGTCTTCTTCACCCTCGGCGGCGAGGACTTCGCCTGCTCGGGAACGGCCGTCGCCTCCGACAACCGAAGCGTCGTCTGGACGGCCGGCCACTGCGTCTACGACCAAGGTGGGCCGGTGGGCAACTGGGTGTTCGCTCCGGCCTACGAGGATGGTGCGACGCCGTTCGGCGTCTGGGAGGCCGAGCAGCTCGCCACGCCGGCGCAGTGGCGGAAGCAGGCGAACCTCTCCTATGACATGGGGGCCGCTGTGGTCGGCGTCGATGCGCAGGGGCAGGGGTTGACCGATCTCGTCGGAGGGCGCGGGATCGCCTTCAACCAGAAGCGCAAGAGGACGTATCAGTCGTTCGGATATCCCGCGATCCCGAGCCCGGTCGCGCCGGAGTTCGACGGCGAGCGCGAGTACCGCTGCAAATCGAGGCTCGCCGGCAACGACGACCCCCCGGGCCGGGGTCCGAACACGATCTTCATCCCGTGCGACATGACCGGGGGCTCGAGCGGCGGCGGCTGGATCTCCGGTGGTGTCCTGCTGTCGGCGAACAGCTACTCGTACTGCGAGGACGATCTCGGGCTGGTCTGCGACGGCAACCTCTACGGGCCCTACCTCGACGGCACCGCCAAGGCGCTGTACTCGGCCGTCAGCGGCCGGCCGCGGTTCTGCTCGGGCAGGCTGGTGACTGTGCTCGGCACGGGCGGGGCCGACCGCCTCGTGGGCAGCTCAGGCCCCGATGTGTTCAAGGGCCTCGGCGGCGCCGACCAGATCATCGGCAAGGGCGGCAACGACGTCGCCTGCGGCGGCGCCGGCCGGGACGCGCTCAAGGGCAATGACGGTAAGGACGAGTTGCTCGGCAACGGCGGCAACGACAAGCTCAACGGCGGCGACGGCAGGGATGTCTGCGAAGGCGGTACCGGGCGCGACCGCGCCGCGAGCTGCGAGACCCGCGCCGGCGTCTGAGCCGGGCGGGTGCGCTCAGTCGGGGCGCTCGCCGGCGAGCGCGGCGCGCTTACGGTGGGTGCGGATCTCGCTCATGATCCGCTCGAGACGCGGCTCGGAGCTGGAGTCGACGTGGCGCATCGCGGCCGCGATCCGCGGGTGCACGTCGGCGATCCTCTCGTGCATCGCCTGCGCCACCGCCCGGTAGGTGGGATGCCCCTCACGACCCGAGCGCAGCTCGCAGACGTGCATCGCCTCCCGCGCATTCATGTCGAGCACGTAGCGGATCCGGTAGCCGAGACAGAGGGCGTAGGGGGCCGCCTCCTGCATTCCCGCCGCCTCGAGCCGCTCGAACTCCCGGCGCGAGACTTCGAGCGCCCGCTCGTAGTCGTCGCCGACGCCCGAGTCCCGCACCTCCGCCGGAACCCCGGCTCCGAGGTCGGGCCCAAGGGTCTGCCACTGGCAGCCGAGCATCCGGTGGCGTTGCATGTCACGGAATCCGCCGTAGTCGGAGACGATCTCGAACCGGTACCGGACCGCCTCCCAGCCGCGGCCCGGTCGGTGGCGCCGGTTGTCGCGAGCGCCGACCAGCTCGGCGAGCAGCTGATCCCGCTCGATCGGGTCGAGGTTCTCGACCCGCCGCCTGACAAGCTCCTCGGAGACTCCGGTCGCCTCATAGAGGGACGCGGCAAGCAGGTCCTCCTCGGTCCCGTCGACGTGGACCAGCTCGATCGACGGGCCGTCGGCCGGCTCGCGGCGATCGAGTCCCAGTCGCGCGACCCAGCGCTCGGTCGCCCTGCGCCGCTCCGCGAAGTAGTCGATCCATTCGCCCCCGCGCTCGGGCCTCTCGATCCGAGAGAGGAAGCTGGGTATCACCTGGTTGAGCTCGTCGAGCGCCATCTGGCCGAACGCGCGGGCCTCGGGCAGCGGCGAGGCCATCAGCCTCATGATCAGCTGCTCGTAGGCCTGCCCGGAGGCGTAGATGCCGACGTGTGAGAGGGTCGATGCCGGCAGCAGGCCGCGCAGCAGGTCGAGCGCCTTGGCCCGGATCGAGCGGCGCCAGGCGCCCTCCGGCTCCTCGCCGCGCGGCCAGCGGTCCTCGGCCCAGGCCTGGACCCGCTCGAGCGAGCTCGAGTAGATCGAGAAGATCTCGTCCATCGCCACGCCGTATTCGGGCCCCAGCCCCCCGTCGCGGTAGTAGCGCCAGCTGCCGCCCTCCCCGGGGGCGGCATCGGGATAGATCGGCGAGTCGTAGGCGATGTAGCGGGTCGACTGCTCGAGATAGGCGGCGAGGCGCCCGCGCTGCAGCAGCTTCGTCAGCACATTGCTGACCCACTCGCAGGCGAGGTGGGCGCCACCGAGCTGGGCGACCGAGTCGTCGCCGTAGCCGAGGAAGATCCGCTCGTAGAGCTGCGCTGCACGCTCGCCCTCGGCGCCGTCGAAGGGCCTGCCGGCGGCAGGGGCGTCGGCCGCGAACTCATCGAGATAGAGCCTGCGCAGCGTCCCCTGGTAGCGCGAGTAGCGGGCGAACAGGGCCCCCTTCACCGTCTCCGGCAGGTTGGTGAGCGCGAACACCGGCCGATCGACGTTCGTGAAGTGGGGGGCGAGAAGCTCCTGCTCCTCGGCGCTGAAGGTCTCGATCGGGTAACGCACGGGGTGGCGATAGTAAGTCCTCGGTCGGCGCGTCGCCCCGCCACCGAAAGCCGGCAGTTGCGCCCTTAGACGCTCGCCGCCGGCGGTGCCGCCATGATCTCGACCCGATGCCCGCCCGGGGCCAGGACGAACGAACGTCGCTCGCCCCACAGGGGCCGGTGCCGCTCGACCTCGAAGCCCGCCCGCCCGAGCGCCGCGACGGTCGCGTCGAACTCCGGCGCGACGAAGGCGGCGTGGCCGAGCACCGGCACCGTCGCCGCGTCGGTGACGATCAGGTGCACCTGCGTGCCCTCTCGTTCGTACCAGGGAATCGCCCCCCCGAGCGCCTCGGGAGCCTCGATCCGCGCGAAGCCGAGCAGCCCGAGCAGCTCACCCCAGCGCTCGGCGTCGTCGGGCGCGACCTCGATCGAGACGTGATGGAGCACCCCGTGACCCTATAGCGAGCCGATGACTCCAGCCGCGCGCGGCTAGAGTCAACTTCGATGCGGTGGACGGGGATGGATCGCGGCCACGGCTGGGCGCTCGCCCTGGCGCTGGCGCTGCTCGCCGCCACGCCCGCATCGGCGGCCGTCGAGGTCGGCAAGCGAATCGAGGTCATCGCACCGGACGGCTCACATGCGGTGATCAAGCGCTCGCCGCTGCGCATCTCCTTCCATGATCCGGACGGCGGGCGAGTGCTGGCCCAGGCCGGCAAGGCCCGCGGGGCCCCGACCGTCTTGCCGGTCACGTCGCAGAACATGTTCGGGGCGCAGCAGCCACCTCCGCCGACCGAGTACCGGCCCTTCGGCTTCCTCGTCGGCAGCCAGGACGTCACCCAGCACACGGCGGTCCCGCAGTGGTTCGCGACGCTCTCGAACGTGGCGAGGGGGGGCACGATCTACGGTGCGACACGGGTCGAGCGGGCGAGCCGTAGCCGCGGCGGAGTCGACCTGCGACTCGCCACCAACGATCCCGGCGGCCGCGAGATCGAGGCTCGGATCGCGCCACGCGGGGAGGGTGGGCTGCGGGTCTCGGCGTCGGTGACGCCGCGCGCCGGGGTTGCGACGATCGCCGACTCTTTCAGCTCGTCCCGCGACGAGGCCTTCCATGGCTTCGGCGGCCGGCACGACTACATCGACCAGCGCGGGCAGAGCTTCTACAACTGGCTCCAGCAGCAGAACGTCGGTTCGGGCAGCACCGGTGCGCTCACCGCGCCGGCAGACCCCGAGCGCGACCGTTACCTGTTCCCGAACGGCTCCTCGGCCGCCTACTACGTGCAGAGCTCGTTCGTCTCCGACGAGGGCTACGGCTTCCTCCTCGATCGCGACGAGATCTCGCACTGGCGAATGGCATCCGACCGCGACGACGCCTGGCAGGTCGAGGTCGGCGCTGGGAAGCTCGACTACACGGTGATGCCCGGCTCGGCGAAGCGGGCCGCCGCAGCGATAAGCCAGCTCAATGGGCGTCACCGGGTGCCCCCGAAGTGGGCGCAGGGTTCCCTGCTGGTCCGCTCGGTCAACTTCCCCAACGACACTCCGGCGGGCTATCTGGCCCGCGTCCGCGACGACATCCGCGAGATCGAGAAGACGGGAACGCCGGTCGATGCCTACGGGATCGAGGGTTGGGAGTTCCTCAGTGACTCAGAGCTCTCGGGGGTGGTCGCGGATCTGCGCGCGCTCGGGATCAAGCCGATGCTCTACTTCCGGCTCTTCGTCGGCAAGGACGAGATCGGCACCGACGACCCGGCCGACTATGACCATGCCCTCGCGAACGGCTACGTGGCTACGCACGCCGACGGCAGTCCCTACGTCTTCACCTCGAACTTCTTCGAGGATGCCGCGATGATCGACTTCACCGACCCAAGGGCTATCGCCTGGTGGCAGGGTCGGATCCGCACAGCGCTCCAGCTCGGGGCCAGGGGCTTCATGCAGGACTTTGGCGAGCAGGTGATGGCCGACATGCATTTCGACGACGGCTCGACCGGCGCGCGGATGCACAACCGGCTTGCCGTCCTCGCGCACCGGGCGACGCGCGAGGAGCTCGATCGCTGGCAGCGCGAGACCGGCGCGCGGCCGTTCTTCTACACGCGCGGCGGCTACAGTGGCACCCCCGGCGCGGCGGCTTTCGAGAACGCCAACTTCGCGGGCGACTCGACCACCGACTATTCGCGGGCATCCGGCCTCGCGTCGTTGACGACCGACATGCTCAACCGGGCGGTCGGGGGGTCGTTCGGCTTCACCACCGACATCGGCGGCTACTTCGACATCGGGCCGTACCCGCCGACCTCGAAGCAGCTCTTCATCCGCTGGGCCGAGTGGGCGGCGCTCTCGCCGCTCTTCCGGCTGCATGGCTCGGTCGCAGCCGGCACCCACATGCCCTGGACCTTCGACCGCGAGACCGTTCGCACCTACAGGCGCCTGGCGCGGCTCCACCTCAAGGCCCGGCCCTACGTGCGGGATCTATGGAAGCGGGCGGTCCGAGGCGGCCCGCCGCCGACTCGGCCGCTGTGGCTCCAGTATCCGCGCGACGAGCACGCCGCGGGGCAGGATCAGCAGTGGATGCTCGGCTCGAGGGTCCTGGTCGCGCCGGTTGTCGTCGAGGACGCAACCGAGCGCCGCACCTACTTCCCCGAGGGCTGCTGGCAGCACCCTGAGACCGGGAAGCGCTTCGAGGGGCCGGGCCACGCGAAGGTCGCGTCGCCGCTCGGCCTCCTGCCGTACTTCTTCCGCTGCGGCGAGCGCCCCTTCGAGCCACCGCGCGCCTGCGAGTCGATCGACGGCACCAACCGGGATGACGTCCTCCGCGGCGGCGGTGGCGACGAGCGGATCCGCGGCCGCCGCGGCAACGACACGATCGACGGGGGCCGCGGCAACGACTGCCTCGACGCGGGTCCGGGGGACGACCGGACGGCCGGCGGCAGCGGCGGTGATCTGATCTTCCCCGGCCGCGGAGCCGACCGGGTCCTCGCAGGGGCCGGCAACGACGCGGTCCGGGGCGGTCCGGGGCGCGACCGGATCGCGGCCGGCTCCGGCTCCGACTGGATCCGCGTGAGCGGAGGCGGGGCCGATGTCGTCGATTGCGGTGCCGGCGACGACGTCGTCCTGCTCACCGGTCGCGACCGCGCCCGCAACTGCGAGCGCGTCGAGCGCCGCTGAGGCCGATCAGCTCAGGACCAGCGCGTGCTCGGGGCGCCAGCCGAGCTTCACGGTCATGCCCGGCTCCCAGCGGTCGTCGGCGCTGGCCCGGTGGCTCTGCTGCTCGAGTGCCACCAGGCGGGAGTCGCCGCCCAGCGAGACGGTCACCTGGGTCGTCATGCCGAGGTAGACACGCTGTTCGACGACTCCCTCCAGGGCCACCATCCCGTCCTCGATCTCATCGACGCTGATCTTCTCCGGCCGCACCGCGAGCTTCACCGCGTCGCCCTCGCTCAGCCCCCGTCTCAGCGGCGCCGGGATCACGTCGCCGGTTGCGAGCCGCACCTGCCCGCCCGCGGCGACCGTCCCATCGAGCAGGTTCGAGATGCCGATGAAGTCGGCGACGAAGCTCTCGCTCGGATGCTCGTAGACGTCCTCCGGAGCGCCGCACTGGATCACCCGGCCGGAGTCCATCACCGCGATCCGATCCGACATCGACAACGCCTCCTCCTGATCGTGTGTGACATAGACGAAGGTGATTCCCACCTCGCGCTGGATCTGCTTGAGCTCGAGCTGCATCTGCCGCCGCAGCTTCAGGTCGAGCGCCCCGAGCGGCTCGTCGAGCAGCAGCACCGAGGGCCGGTTGACGAGCGCCCGGGCCAGCGCCACCCGCTGCTTCTGCCCGCCCGAGAGCTCGCGCGGCTTGGCGTCGGAGCGCCCGTGCAGCTGAACCAGCTCCAGCGACTCGGCCACCCGCCGCTTGATCTCGTCGCCTGCGACCTTGCGGCGCTTGAGCCCGAAGGCGACATTCTCGTAGACGTCGAGGTGCTCGAACAGCGCGTAGCTCTGGAACACCGTGTTGACGTTCCGTTCATAGGGCGGCACCGACTCGACCGGCTCGCCGTCGAGGAAGATCCGCCCCTCGCTCGGCTGCTCGAAGCCGGCGACCATCCGCAGCGTCGTCGTCTTCCCGCAGCCCGACGGGCCGAGCATCGAGAAGAACTCGCCGCGGCGGATCGTCATCTCCATGTCGGAGACGGCCTCGGTCTCGCCGAAGCGCTTGGTCACGCCCTCGAAGCGGATCGCCTCGCCGCCGGCTTCTCCGGTCGCCTCGTTCATACAGCGTCCTTTCCGATCAGCACGGTCTGCCCGCGCCTGCCGAGCAGCCGCGGCAGCGCCAGCGCCAGCGCGAAGGTGGCGAGCGAGAGCGCCAGCATCAGCGTGCCGATCGCGTTGATTGTCGGTGTCACCCCGAAGCGGATCGAGGAGTAGATCCGGACCGGCAGGGGCTGCGGCGACTCGCCGGTGGTGAAGAAGCTGAGCACGAAATCGTCGAAGCTGAGCGCGAAGATCAGCAGGCCTGCGGCGAGAATCGCCGGCCACAACTCGGGCAGGACGACGAGGCGCATCGTCTGCATGCGCGTTGCCCCGAGGTCCATCGCCGCCTCCTCGACCTCGCGGTTAAGCGCCGCAAGACGGCCGCGGACGATCACGGTCACGTAGGAGATCGAGAAGGTGATGTGGGCGAGCATGATCGTGGTCAGCGAGAGCTGCATGCCGATCTGGGTGAACAGCAGCAGTGCCGTCACCCCGGCGACGATCTCGGGGACGACGAGCGGGATCAGCATCATCACGTTGGTCACTGGGCTGAGCCGGTTTCGCGCCCGGACCAGTCCGAAGGCGAGCAGCGAGCCGATCGTCGTCGCGACGACCATCGTCACCGCGGCGATCTCGAGGCTCGCGATCAGCGACTCGCGCAGCTGTTGGTCACCGAAGAACTCGGAGTACCACTGCGTGCTGAAGCCGTCGAAGTTCTGGAGCGAGACGCTCGAGTTGAACGAGAACAGCACGACGATCGCGATCGGCGCAAACGTCCAGATCAGGAAGCCGGCGAGCACCAGCTTCAGGTAGCGGGGCCGGTCGAACCCCTTGCGCCTCTCGGCGCGCCGCTGCCGCCACCCGGAGAGCGTCGGCAGGCGGCCGGCCGATGCGTGCGGCGCGCTCACGCCCGTGCCTCCTCGGCCGCGCGACCGGCCGAGCGCAGGTAGAAGACCATGAAGATCAGCAGGAAGGCCATCATCACGGTGGTCAGCGCCGCCCCGAACGGGAAGTTGTTGGCATCGAAGAACTGCTGCTGGATCAGGTTGCCGACCATGTAGGTCTCCGGTCCGCCCAACAGCTGGGCGCTGACGAAGTCACCCACCGCCGGCAGGAAGACGAGCACGCAGCCCGCCAGCACCCCCTGGAAGGTGGCCGGCCAGGTGACGTTCCTGAAGGTCTGCCAGCGGTTCGCGTAGAGGTCCTTGCCGGCCTCGATCAGGGCTGGATCCATGCGATCGAGCGCGGCGTAGATCGGCAGGATCATGAACGCCAGATAGCCGTAGACGAGGCCGCCGATCACCGCGTAGGGCGTGTTCAAGAAGCGCACCCCGTCCTCGGTCAGCGAGAGGTCCTTGAGCAGTCCGTTGAGCAGGCCGTCGTCGGAGAGGATCGCGGTCCAGGCGTAGGTGCGGATCAGGTAGTTGACCAGGAACGGCAACACGACCAGCGCGACCAGCAGGTACTTCCAGCGACCCCCGAAGCGGGCGATGTAGTAGGCGACCGGGTAGCCGATCAGCACGCAGAGGGTGACCGTCGCCGCCGCGTAGCCGACCGAGCGCAGCAGCACCGGCGCGAACAGCGGGTCGAAGACCCGGTCGTAGTTGGACGGGTTCCAGGCGTAGAGGGCGTTGCCGAGCTCGTCGGTGACCCCGAACGAGATCGCCAGCGTGATCCCGAGCGGGACGAGGAAGAGCAGGATCAGCCACGCCGCCCCGGGGAGCAGGGTCAGGTTCGCGAAGCGGCGCTCGCTCAACTGCCACCCGGGCCCGTCAGCGTCGCCCTCCCGCGACCCGGCGGCTCACTACGACGCCTTCACCTCTGTCCAGACCCGGTCCCAGGCCTCGCGATCGCTGCCCTCGAGGTTGGCGAACTCCTGTCCCTGCTCCAGGGTATCCAGCGTCACCTCGAGCTGGGGCTCGCCCTTGACCAGCTTCGCGTACTCGGCCTCCGAGCTGTTCGTCGGCATCGGGTAGCCGGTCCAGGTCGCGTTCTGGGCGGAGTTGGCCAGCACGTAGTCGATGAACACCAGCGCCGTGCCGGGATGCTCGGCGTTGGTCGGGATCGCGAACACGTCGCTGCCCACGGGAACGCCCTCGCTGCACTGCTCGAACTGCAGGGTCGCCGGGTCATCGACCCGGTAGCGGGCGTTGATCACGTCCCCGTTCCAGCAGTGCTGGATCCAGGCATTGCCGGAGGCGAGGTTGGTGATCGTGTCGCTGCTGAACCCACGCAGCTCGGGCTTGATCCCGACCAGGTAGTCCTTCGCCTGGTCGAGCTGCTCGCTGTCGGTCGCGTTCAGCTCGTTGCCGTTGACCAGGTTGGCCATCCCGATCCCCTCCTGGAAGTCGTCGAGGATGAACGAGCGACCATCGGCCTGCGGGTTGGTCAGATCCCGCCACGAGCCGGTCATCGTGTCGATCTGGTCGGCCCGATACCCGAGCCCGGTCGCATAGAGCGAGTAGGGCACGCTGTGGGCCGAGCCTGCGTCGTACCAGGGGTCGTCGAAGAACGGGTAGACGTCTTCCCGCGCCTCGATCTTGTCGCCCGGAATCTGCAGCAGCTGGTTGGCCTTGATCAGCTTCTCGGCGAACTCGGCGCTCGGGAAGATCAGGTCGTAGCGGTTGCCGGAGCGCAGCTTCGCCATCATCCCCGCCATCGAGTCGAAGTTCGACTGGCGCACGGTTACCCCGTACTTCTTCTCGAAGCCCTTGATCAGCTTCGGGTCGAGGTACTGGGCCCAGTTGAAGTAGACGAGGTCGCCGTCGATCTTCGGCTCGATCAGCTTCGCGGTATCGGCGGTGGAGTTGGAGCTGCTGCCGACGCCGCAGGCGGCCAGCGACGCGCTCAGCGCCACCCCGCCCCCGATCTTCAGCGCGTCACGCCGTGAGATGCGCCTGCCGAGCAGTCGATCGATGTTCGGGTCGTTCATCCTCTCTCTCCTCCTGCGAGCAGCCGTGGCTCGCTTAGCCCTTTGAGTATCTCTTCGTCAAGTTCGGGAAGCTCGGCCTCCAGCAGCCGCTCGGCGATCTCCACCGTCAGCTCGCGGATCCGGTCCGGCGGAAAGCCCGGGTCCCCGAGCGTCGCCTGCACAGCGAGGCCGTCGAGCAGCGAGGCGAGAATTGCGGCGACCCGTTCTGGGGGATCGTGCTCGGCGAACTCCCCGACGGCCTGGCCGGCGGCGATCTCGCGCTCGATCTCGTTGCGCCAGCGCTCGTCGAGCCGGCGCCGGGTCTCGGCGGTCCGCTCGTCCCGCAGCGCCCGCGTCCAGAGCTCCATCCACAGGGTCCAGTCGTAGTCGTAGACCGAGGCCTCGATCAGCAGCCGCAGGCGCTCGGCCGGGCGGTCGAGCAACAGCAGCCGACCGGTCAGCGCGTCGTAGAAGCCCTGCTCGGCGAAGCCGAGGGCCTCGCCCAGGAGCTCGTCCTTGGACTCGAACCAGTACAGCAGCGCCGGGCCGCTCGTGCCTGCCCGCTCGGCGATATCGGCGATCCGGGTTGCGCCGATGCCTCGGTCGGCAATCACGCTGGCCGCAGCCTCGAGGATCTGGGGCCTTCGGATGTGATCGATCTGGGGTCGCGGGCTCATGCCCGAGCCGTCTCCTCTCCCGTTCAGCAAAGCTGAACGGCTGTTCAACTTACCACAGGCGCCGGAACCCGGCCCGACCGTCGGCGCTGCCCGCGATCAGTCTCGTTCAAGCACGAGCAGCGCCGGCTCAACGCCCAGCCGCGGGCCGAGTACCTCGGCGATGCGGGCGGGCGCCTGCTCGAGCGGCATCGCCGGGTCCCCGAGCAGCGCCCGCAGCCCGAGGCCGTCGAACAGCGCCATCGCGTGATCGGCGAGCTCGCCCGGGTCGCAGGGCTCGAACTCGCCGCTCTCGACGCCCGCCGCGATCGCCTCCGCGATCCAGTCGCGATAGCGGGCGTAGAGCCGGGCTGCGATCGGTCGCAGCGCCGGATCGCGGACCGCGCGCAGCCAGAGCTCGACCCAGAGGATCCACTCGCGCTCCTGGTGGCCCGGCCGCGGCATCGATTCGTCGATCACCCGCGCAAGCCGCTCGGTTGCCGAACCCGGCTCGGCCTGGTCGCCCTCGGGGCCGAAGCGATCGTCGCCGGCGAGCTCGAAGGAGTGCATCAACGCTTCGGCGAGGAGCTCGTCGCGGGTCGAGAAGTAGTGGTGGACGAGCGCCGTCGACGCTCCGGCCCGCATCGCCACCCGCGCGATCCGGACCTCGTCGATGCCCTCGGCGGCGATCTGCTCGCAGGCGGCCTCGAGGATTCGCTCCCGTGTCGGCTGCTCGACCTCCTGCTCGCCGCTCTCGGCCATCCCCTGACCCGCTCCTCGCTACTGCTCGCCGATGCTTGTCCGCACCCGGTCGGCGAACCACCCAACCGCCGCCTCCCGCGCAGAGAGCGGGCCGAACCGGTAATCGCGGGAACGGATGCCGGTCTGCACCCGATGCACCAGGTCGACGTCCTCGGTCAGCACCTCGGCGTTGAGGCGGTTGTTGAGGCGCTGCGTGAGCCGCGTGATCGGCCCGACCCTGGCCGGCCGGAAGCATGCCCACAGATCGTCGGTCCGATCGACCCCACTCGGCATCAGCTTCCAGATGTTGACCTGATCGGGATAGAGGTCGATCGTCGTGTTCGGATAGATGAACACATAGCGCCAGATCCGGCGGTCCTCCTCGCCCAGGCCCGGCATCGGCTTGACCAGCCGCTGGTAGAGGCGCTCGACGCGGTTCTCGGAGGGCTTGTCGCGCAGGGGCGCGTCGAAGCGCACCCAGCCGTCGTGCAGCTCCACCGTGTAGTTCTGGTAGTCGAGCAGTCGCATCAACCCAGGGTGAGCGATCGGCACGTGGTAGCCCTCCAGGTAGTTGTCGACCACGACCTTCCAGTTGGCGGGCTGGCTGCCGCTGTCGCCGGCTGAGAAGCAGCTCAGCTCGGCCAGCCGGTAGCGATCGAGGAGCGCGGCGAGCCCTTCGCACTGCGCGGCCAGCGGCTCGGCGAACGGGTCGAGGTTGACGAAGACGAGTCCGCCCAGCTCCTCGACTCGTGCCGGGAACAGCCCCAGCGAAGCCTTGTCGAGCTCGGCGTAGGTCCTGTGCTCGGGAACCCCGAGCAGGCGCCCGTCGTCGGAGTCGTAGGTCCAGCCGTGGTACCGACAGCGAATCGCCCGCTTGCAGGTGCCCGATCCGGTCAGCAACTCCGAGCCGCGATGGCGACAGACGTTGCGGAACGCGCGCAGCTCGCCGGCCTTGGTGCGGACGACGAGCACCGGCTGGTCTCCCGCCGCCGCCGTCACGTAGCTGCCGGGGTCGGGCAGCTCACTTACGTGGGCCGCGTACTGCCAGCTTCGGGCGAAGACCTCGGTCATCTCACGCTCCAGCGCCTCGGGCCGGACGTAGAGGCCGGGGTCGAGGGGGCGGGGCGGGCTCTGGATCTCGGTCTCGGTCGTCATTCTCTGAGCCTCCCGTCGGGGATGTCTGGATCCTTGCTTCCGAAGCGGTCCGCATCGCCTAGCCAGGGCGATGGCTGACTTTGTAGTCAATGTTATGTTATCGTCTTGCCGGTGCTCAGTGGCCGCCGCGATTGGCTGTCGATCACTCCCGAACCGGAGCGAGTGCTGCCGCGTGCGGTCGCAACCCTCCGAGCCGGGGGACCGCCGTCGAAGGGGGAGGTCGAGCGTGAGCGTGAGCGGGCCGAGAAGCTGGTTCTGCACGGCAGCCGCAACAGCTGGCTGGCCTGGCTCGAGGACATCGAGGCACTCGCCCGCCGAGCGGGCGCGGAGGCCGGCGAGCCATCCGAGCAGCTCGAGGCCGCTCGCCGTGAGGCACTGGCCGTGATCAGGAACCACAACGCGCTGATGCTTGGCCTCCAGGGCCGGGTCGCCGAGGCGGCCGCGCGGGCGCAGGAAGAGGCAGAGAACGAATGAACCCAACAGCCACGCCGGCGCCGGCGGCGAGCCCGGCCGCCGACCCAACCGCGTTGAGCTCTGAGCTACTCGAGCTCCAGGCACGGGCCCGAGGCTTCGTCGACGGGATCCTGATCCCGCTCGAGCAGGAGGCCGAGGCCAACCACGGACGCCTACCGCAGGAGACGATCGAGATGATCAAGCGCGAGGCGATCGCCGCGAACCTGAACGGCGGCCTGCATCCGGTCGAGCACGGTGGCCAGGGTTGGAGCCGGCTCGGCTGGGCGCTCGTCGAGGAGCAGTTCGGGCGCTCGACCAACGGCGTCTACTGGCACATCCCGAACGCCTACAACGTCTGGGAGTTCGGCAGCCCCGAGCAGATCGAGCGCTATCTGAAGCCCGCGATCCGCGGTCAGCTCAAGGACGCCTACGCGGTGACCGAGGCCGGCGCCGGCTCCGACCCCTCGCGGATCGAGTCGACGGCCGTGCCCAGTGACGGCGGCTTTCGGATCAACGGTGAGAAGTGGTTCGTGACCACGGGTGACGTCGCCTCCGTCTACATCGTCGTCGTCAACGTGATCGACGGCGATGAGAAGCTGCCGACGCTGTTCGCGGTCGATCGTGACGCGCCCGGGATCGAGTTCGTCGACGAACCGCAGTTCACCCACAACTACCCGGAGGGCCACCCGACGATCCAGTTCACCGATGTCGAGGTAGGGGCCGACGCGGTGATCGGCGGGATCGGCAACGGCGACGAGGTGCAGCGCGCCTGGTTCACGGAGGAGCGACTGGCGATTGCCGCCCGAGGCGTCGGAGCGATGTGGCGCCTGCTGGACGAGACGGTCGACTGGGCGACCGGCCGGGTCCAGGGCGAGAGCCGGATCTACGACTACCAGGGCGTCTCCTTCCCGCTCGCCGACTCGGCCGCCGATGCGACAGTCGGCCGATTGCTGGCGATGCAGGTCGCGTCGATGGTCGACGAGGGCGCCGACCCGAAGCTGATCCACGCGAAGGCCTCGATGGCGAAGCTGTTCGTCTCCGAGGCGGCCTGGCGCTGCGCGGACCGCTGCGTGCAGGCCTTCGGCGGCCGCGGCTACATGCGCAACAACGTCGCCGAGCGCTACCTGCGCGAGCTGCGCGTCGATCGGATCTGGGAGGGCACGAGCGAGATCCAGCGCCTGATCGTCGCCCGCGGGCTCGAGCGGCGCGGTGTCGAGGCGGTAATCCACTAGCGGCGAGCCCGCGACCGGCCGATGGCTACCGTCGCGAAGCAGGCCCGGGCTCCGATCGCCGATCTCGGCCGGCTGCTCGCGCCACGCTCGATCGCGGTCGTCGGCGCCTCCGAGCGCCGCAGCAGCTACGGTGAGCTGATCTGCGGGAACCTGCGGCGGGCTGACTTCCCGGGAACGGTTTGGGGGATCAACCCCGGTCGCGAGCAGGTCTACGGCTTTCCATGCCTGCCGACGCTCGCCGAGCTGCCCGAGCCGGTCGACGCCGTGGTGATCGCGATCCCGGCGGCCGGGGTCGCGGCGACCGTCGATGCGGCGGGCGCGCTCGGCTGCGGCGGCGCGATCGTGATCTCGGCCGGCTTCGGCGAGATCGCCGCCGGCCGCGGCCTGGACGCGGACCTCCGGGCCGCAGCCGCCCGTCACCGGCTTCCGGTCTGCGGTCCGAACGGCAACGGGATCGCCGCGCTGCACGCCCGGGCACCGATGTGGGGAGACGCGATCGGCGGCTGGCGGGCCGGCCACGTCGCGCTGATCACCCAGAGCGGCAACGTCGGCGTCAACGCGCTTGGCGCCGCCCGCGGGATCGACTTCCACACGGTGATCTCGACCGGCAACCAGGCCGTGGTCGACGCGAGCGACTGGCTCGATGCGCTCGCCGACAGCGAGGGCGTGCGCTCGGTCGGCCTCTTTCTCGAGGCCGCGGGCGAGGGGAGCAAGCTCGCCGCGGCGCTGAGCCGCTGCGCCGAGCGCGGCGTCGGCGTCGCGATCCAGAAGGTCGGCGCCTCGCCGGCCGGTGCCCGGGCCGCCGCTGCCCACACCGGCTCGCTCGCCGGCGATGTGCGCGTCTTCCGCTCGCTGGTCGAGGAGGCCGGCGCCGCCTGGGCCGAGGAGCCGCACGAGCTGCTCGAGCTGGCCCGGGCGATGGCGGCGCCGAAGGCCCGCGCCCGCGAGCCGGGCGGGGTTGCGGTCCTCACCTGCTCGGGCGGCGACTCGGGCAGCGCCGCCGACATCGCCGCGAGCGTCGGCGTCGAGATGCCCGCGCTCGCGGATCAGACCAAGCGCCGGCTCGAGCCGCTGCTGCCCTCGGCGGCTACGGTCGACAACCCGCTCGACTACACGGCGATGATCTGGGGTGACGTCGAGGCGCTCAGCGAGATGACCCTGATCGTCTCCGATGACCCCGGGATCGCGCAGGTCCTGCTGCTCTTCGACTATCCGGACCGGCCGCTCGATGCCAGCTGGGACGCCGTGCTGGCCGGGATCATCGCCGGTGGCAAGCGCGCCTCCTCGGCGGTGATCGCCGCCGCGACGCTGCCCGATCTGATCAATGAGGACGCGGCTCGCGAGCTCGCGGGCCACGGCATTCCCTACGTCGCCGGGCTCGGCGAGGCGATCCGCTGCGCCAAGGCCCTGAGCCGCCCTCCCGGTGACCCGGCCCGCCTCAGTGAGATCGCCGCCGCTGCGGCTCCGCGCCCGGGCCCGGAGGGCGCCGACCCCGAGTGGCTCGACGAGGCGGAGGCCAAGTCGCTGCTGGCGCAGGCGGGGGTCGCGGTCCCCGAGGGCCGACGCGCGACCGACCCCGAGGGAGCCGCCGCGGAGGCGGAGGCGCTCGGCTTCCCGGTGGCGATCAAGCTCGTCGCCCGTGGCCTCATTCACAAGAGCGAGGCCGGCGCGCTGCGCCTCGGGCTCGCGACCGGGGAGGAGGTGCGGGTCGCGGCGGCCGAGCTGCTCGCCCTCGAGCAGGCCGGCTCCGCAGGGCCGTGCCTGCTGGTCGAGCGGATGGTCGAGGGAGAGGCCGAGCTCGTCGTTGCCGCCCATCGCGACGGCGTCGTCCCGGCCCTGGTCGTCGGCCTCGGCGGAATCTGGGCCGAGGCCCTCGACGATGTCGCGGTCGTCCCCCTGCCCGCCGACCCGCAGCGTGTCGAGGCCGCCCTGCGCTCACTCCGCGCCGCCGCCCTCCTCACCGGCGGCCGCGGCCGCGCGCCCCTCGACCTGCCCGCCGCCGCCGCGCTGGCCTCTCGCGTCGGCCGGCTCCTGCTCGACGCCGACCTCGACCTGATCGAGCTCAACCCGGTCCGCCTCGGCGTTCGCGGCGCCGTCGCCCTCGACGCCGTGATCAGCCGCCGGAGCGATCCCGGTGAGTGAACGGTCGCGGGCGTGCGGGCGCGCCCGGGGGTTCACGCGCTGGCGAGCTCGGCGGGGCGTTCGTCGATGCGCTCGGCAGCGTGCTCGAGGCCGTCGCGAAGGATCGCCGTGATCTCGTCGAACATCGCCTCGTCGCCGATCAGGGGCGGCGCGATCTGGACGATCGGGTCGGCGCGGTCATCGAGGCGGCAGATCAGGCCGTTCTCGTAGAGGCGCTTGGTCAGCACGTCCTTGAGCAGCCACTCGGCGACCGGGCCCGCGAGCGCCTCCTTGCTCTCCTGGTCGCGGACGAGCTCGAGCGCAAAGAAGTGGCCGCAGCCGCGAACGTCACCGACGATCGGGATCTCGAGCAGCTCCTCGAGTCGCGCCCGGGCGTGCTCCTCGTTGGCCCGGACCCGCTCGGGGATCTGCTCGCGCTCGAGGATGTCGATCGTCGCCAGGGCAACGGCGGCGCCGACCGGGTGGCCGCCGAAGGTGTAGCCGTGCATGTAGCTCTCGGCGCCGGAGAGGAACGGCTCGGCGACCTTGTCGGAGATGATCATGCCGCCGAAGGCGAAGTGCCCGGCGGTGACGCCCTTCGCGAAGGTGATCAGGTCGGGCACGTAGTCGAAGCGCTGGCCGCCGAACCAGCTCCCGATCCTGCCCCAGGCGCAGATCACCTCGTCGGAGACGAGCAGGATGCCGTGGCGGTCGCAGATCTCCCGCAGCCCCTGCCAGTAGCCGCGCGGTGGCACGAAGCAGCCGCCGGCGTTCTGCACCGGCTCGGCGATGATCATCGCCACGGTCTCGGCGACCTCGAACTCGAGCGTCTCCTCGATCTCGTCCAGCAACGCCCGGCAGAGCGCATCCTCATCGCCCCCTGCGGGATGGCGGTAGGCGTTGGTGTTGGAGACGTGGTGGGTGGGGATCGGCAGCGGCTCGAACGGCGTTCGGCAGACCGGCATCCCAGTAAGGGACAGGGCGCCGAGCGTCACCCCGTGGTAGGCGTCCTTGCGGGCGATCACCTTGCGGCGCTGGGGCTGGCCGTTGGCGGCGTGCCACTGGACGGCGATCTTGTACGCCGACTCGACCGCCTCGGAGCCGCCCGAGGTGAAGAAGACCCGGTCGAGTCCCCGCGGGGCGAGATCGGCGATCCGGGTGGCGGCCTCGATCGAGCTCGGGTGGGCGACGGTCCAGTTCGAGACGAACGGCAGCTTCGCCATCTGCTCGTGCGCGACGGCGCCGATCTCGTCCCCGTGGGAGTGGCCGAGATTGGCGCAGTAGAGCCCGGAGAGCCCGTCGATGTAGCGGTTGCCCTCGGTGTCGAAGACGTAGTAGCCCTCGCCGTGGTCGATCACGGTGATCTCGTCGGCGTCGACCGACATGTCGGAGAAGTGCAGCATCAGATGCTGCTTGGCCATCTCTTGCAGGGATCTCGCCATCGGTGTCCGTCCTCTTCGCTGTCGGCCCTTCGATTCCGCCCCGGGGCGGCCCGTGGGGGGCCATGCTACCCGATTTACCTTGTAGTCAATTGCACGATCTCTCTGATAGCCTGCTCACCATCGAGGCGGCGGAGAGGACAGCTCGCAGCAACGGTGCCGTCGGCGCGGCACGCGTGCCCGCGCCCGGCGGCCGCTCGTTCGACGCGATCATCGTCGGCGGCGGCCACAACGGCCTCACCACCGCTGCCTACCTCGCCCACGCCGGCCTCCGTGTCTGTGTGCTCGAGCGCCGTCCGATCCTCGGCGGCGCCTGCGTCACCGAGGAGGTCTGGCCTGGAGCCCGCGTCTCGCGCGCCTCCTATGTCGTCTCGATGCTGCAGCCGAAGGTGGTCGACGATCTTCGGCTCAAGGACTTCGGCTACCGCGCGGTCCCGCTCGACCCCGCGTACGCGGCGCTGACCGAGCAGGGTCCGATCTTCTTCTTCAACGAGACCGCGAGGACCCAGCGGTCGATCGCGCGCTTCTCGGAGGCCGACGCCGAGGCCTACGGCCCGTTCGAGGAGAGGCTGATCGCCGCCGCCGACTTCCTCGCCCCGATGCTCACGCGTGAGCCCCCGGCGCTCGGCTCGAAGAGCCCCGGTGACCTCTTCGCGCTGCTGCGCGAGGCCGGCCGGGCCGCCGGGCTCTCCCGCCGTGACGTCCACGAGCTGGTCCGGATCTTCACGATGTCGGTCGGCGATCTGCTCGATGACAGCTTCGAGCTCGACGGCCTCAAGGGGTCGGTCGCCTCGACCGGAGTGGTCGGCGTCTGGGCCGGGCCCCGCACACCGGGCACCGCCTACAACCTGCTGCACCATGCGCTCGGTGAGCTCGACGGCGTGCGCGGCTCCTGGGGTCAGGTGATCGGCGGTATGGGGGCGATCAGCACCGCGATCGCCCGCTCGGCCGAGTCGGCCGGGGCCGTGGTTCGCACCGACGCCGAGGTCGCCTCGATCGACGTCTCGGCCGGCGAGGTGCTCGGCGTCACGCTCGCGGACGGCGAGCAGCTGCGAGCGCCGATCGTCGCCTCCGGGGCCCACCCGAAGACCACCGTCCTCGAGCTGACCGGTGCCGAGCACTTTCCGACCGAGGTCGCCGACGACATGCGTCGCTACCGGACACGCGGCGGCTCGGTCAAGGTCAACATCCTGCTCAGCGAGCCGCCCCAGTACGAGAACGTCAGCGACGAGGAGCAGCAGCTGCTGATGCACACCGGGGTCAACCTCTGCCCGTCGGTGGACTACCTCGAGGCGGCCTGGCAGGACGCGCTCGCCGGCCGCCCCGCCGCCAATCCCTACGTCGAGGCCGAGCTCCCCTCGGCCGTCGACTCCTCGCTGACCGACGACGACCGCTGGGTGATGACGATGTTCACCCAGTACGGCCCGCACGCCGCCGCCGACTGGCCGGACGGCGCCCGCGAGGACTACGCGGCGTCCTGCGTCAACCACCTCGCCCGCTACGCGCCCAACGTCCCCGACGCGATCGAGGAGCTCGAGGTCCTCGCGCCGCCCGACCTCGAGGAGATCTTCGGCCTTCAGGACGGCTCGATCTTCCAGGGCGAGCAGGGCCTCGACCAGATGGCCTTCATGCGTCCCTGCCCCGAGCTTGCCCACTACGGCACCCCGGTCCGCGGCCTCTACCTGTGCGGGGCCGGAACCCACCCCGGCGGCGGCGTGATGGCGGCGGCCGGCCACAACGCCGCCAAGCGGATCCTCAAGGACCGCAGCGGCATCCGCGGCCGCCTGCGGCGGCGCCGCGCGGCGCGCTGAGCGGGCTCACGCGCCCACCGTGGCGCAGACGGCCCCGGGGCCTCAGCCGAAGACGCTCTCGGTGACGGCTTCGCCGGCGTTGTTGGCGAACTCGACCAGCGGGTCTGGGTAGATGCCGAAGAGGACCGTTGCAGCGGCCGTGATCACGATCATCCCCAGCACCAGGGCGCAACGGCCGCCGCTCGGGCCGCCGCGCAGCGCCCGTCCCGCCTCGACCTCGACGCGGGCACCGGAGTCCGCCGCCGCCCCCGGCGCCGCGCCCGCCATCGCCGGCATCCGTCTTGGCGTCGGGCGCATCCAGATCGCTGCGACGACCTGAAGGTAGTAGGCGAGCGAGATCATCGTCCCGATCGCGATCATCACCGCCAGCCAGGTGTAGTCCCCCTCGCCCGCCGCTTCGACCAGCCAGAGCTTGCCGATGAAGCCGGAGGTGCCGGGCAGGCCGGCCAGGGCGAGCATCGCGATCGTCAGCGGCCAGGCGAGCGAGGGCCGGTCCCGGCCGATCCCCTGAACGGCGGTGATGTCGTCGCCGAACGGCGTCTCCCGCTCGCGGATCGCGATCACGCCGAAGGCGGCGAGGTTGATCAGCGCGTAGGCGGCCAGGTAGAAGACCAGCGCGTTGACGCCGGTCTCGACGGCGACCAGCAGGCCGACGAGCATGTAGCCGGCCTGCGCGATTCCGGAGTAGCCGAGCATCCGCTTCAGCGACGTCTGGCCGAGGGCGCCGACGTTGCCGACGATCATCGAGATCGCCGCCAGCGCCGCCAGCGCCGGCTGCCAGTCGGTCCCCGACGGCCCGAGTGCGACGATGAAGAAGCGGGCGAAGACGGCGAACGCGGCCGCCTTGGTCGCGACGGCCATGAACGAAGTGATCGGGGTCGGCGCGCCCTGGTAGACGTCGGGCGTCCACTGGTGGAAGGGGGCGATCGAGACCTTGAACGCGAGGCCGACCGCGCAGAACGCGATCCCGACCAGGATCAACGGGTCGGAGCCGAGGCCGTTCTCGCGGATGCCCGCCGTGATCCCGTTGAAGTCCATCGACCCCGACCCGCCGTAGATGAAGGCGAGGCCGTAGAGCAGCGTGGCGGAGCCGAGCGAGCCGACGATCAGGTACTTGAGCCCGGACTCGAGCGACCCGACGCGGCTGCGATGGCTGCCGCAGAGAACGTAGAGCGGGATCGAGAGCAGCTCGAGGGCGACGAAGAAGCTGATCAGGTTCTGGGCCTGGGCGAGCAGCACCATGCCGAGCACCGAGCCGATCAGCAGCGCGTGCGTCTCCCCGAACCCGGCCTCCTCGGCGCCGTCGTCGCGGAGCATCAACGGCACCACCAGGGCCGCCGCGGTGATGCAGATCAGGCCCGCGGTGATCGCCAGGCCGTCGATCCGCAGGGCCCCGGCGACCAGGTCCTTGCCCGGCTCGCTCAGCTGCCAGATCATCAGCCCCGCCGCTGCGCCGAGCGTCGTCAGCGTCAGGGCGGTCGAGAGCCAGCGGTTGCCGCGGTCGCTGACCAGGCCGGCGAGCAGCACGACGCAGAGCCCGGCGGTGAGCGCGATCACCGGCGAGAGCCCGGCGTAGTCGATCGTCGGGGCCTCGAAGGTCACGGTGCCGCCCCCGTGTCGACGACCTCGCTGCCGCCGGGCTCGGGTGCGTCCTGCTCGCCGAGGCCGTAGCGCTGGAGGCAATCCGCGGTCTCACCCGGCACGCCCAGAGCCGGCGGGGCGTCGGCGGCAGCCGCTTCGCCGCAGTCGGCGACCGCGACCGCGACGACGCTGCGCTCGACCGAGGCCTCGCCGCGATCGAGGATCAGCGCCGGATAGAGCGCGATCGCGACGATGCAGGCGACGAGCGGCACGATCACCAGCCCCTCGCGGAGCGTGATCTCGCGCGACGCCCCGCCGTCGGGCAGGCGGTTGTGCATCGAACGCTGGAACAGCCGCAGCGCGTAGAACGCCGCCAGCGCGATGCCGACCGACGCGATCAGCGCCAGCGCGACCTTGTTCGCGAAGAGCCCGTTGAGGATGTAGAACTCGCCGACGAAGTTGGCGGAGCCGGGGATCGCCAGGATCGCCATCGTCACGATCACGAACAGCACCGCGAGCACCGGCGCCCGCTTCGCCATGCCGCCCATCTCGCGCAGGTCCTCGGTCTCGAGCCGCTCGTAGAGCAGCGCGATGATGAAGAAGGCCGGCAGGACGACGAGCCCGTGGTTGAACATCTGGCTGACCGAGCCGTCGCCGCCGTCGGGACGCAGGGCGAAGATCCCGAGCAGGATGAACCCGAGCTGGGCGATCGAGGAGTAGCCGACGACCAGCCGGACGTTGTTCTGGGTGAAGGCCATCGCCGAGCCGTAGAGGATCGAGAGCACGGCGATCACCAGCAGGACCTCCTGGTACTGGATCGTCGCGTCGGGAAGGATCGGCAGGACGATCCGCAGGAACCCGTACGCGGCGACCTTGCTGAGCACGCCGCCGAGCAGCGCCAGCACCGGGAGCGGGGCGGAGCGGTAAGCGTCGGCCATCCAGCCGTGGAGGGGGAACGACGGCATCTTGATCAGGAAGGCGGCCGCGAAGAACCAGAAGATCCACTGCTGGCTCGCCAGCGGCAGCGGCGATGCCGCCAGCACCGTCATGTCGAAGCTCAGCGGCAGCCCCGTCGACTCCGAGGTCAGCACCGCCAGCGTGATCGCCGCGATCAGCATCAGCAGCGAGCCGACCAGCGTGTAGATGATCATCTTGATCGTCGCCGCGATCCGATCGCCGCTCCCCCAGGCTCCGATCAGGAGGTAGAAGGGGATCAGCATCAGGTCGAAGAAGAGCACGAACAGGAGCAGGTCCTGGGCGAGGAACGCGCCGACCGTCGCCGTCTGCGCCAGCCCGAGCTGGAAGAAGTAGGCGCGCGGGCGGTCCGGGCCCTGCTGGGCCGAGTAGAGGTTGGCCGCCAGCCACCCGATCGCGGTCAGCAGGACCATGAACAGGCTGATCCCGTCGATGCCGAGCTCGTAGCGCACGCCGAGCTCCGGGATCCAGCTCTCGCTGACGACCTGTTGCAGGGCCCCGCTTCCGGTCTCGAAGTCGGTGATCAGGCCGATCGCGAGGCCGAGGCTGGCCAGCGACCCGAGCGTCGACAGCCAGCCGACCGCGTTTCGCGGCAGCAGGAAGCCGATCAGCCCGATCGCCAGAGGGAGCCAGAGGACGATGTTCAGCATGCGCTCACCCCGCTCAGCTCGCCGCGATCAGGAAGTAGAGGGCGAGCCCGACGACGCCGGCGAGCACGAACATCGCGTAGGAGCGGATGAAGCCCGACTGCGCGGCCTTGACGATGTCGCCGAGCCCGGTGGCGGTGCCCCGGGCGACGACGACGATGCCCTGCACGAGATAGCGCTCGACGACGTTGTTGGCGAACCGCCCGAGCGCGATCACCGGGCGGTAGACGAGCGCGTTCTGGAGCTCGTCGAACCAGTACTTGTTGAACAGCGTCCGGTGCAGGCCCCGGAAGCGTTCGAGGATCCTCGCCGTCGCCCCGGGCGCGACGATGTAGAGGTAGTAGGCGAGGGCGATCCCGGTGATCGAGACCACGCTGCCGACGGCGAGCCCGATCCAGGAGTCGAGTGTCGAGGGCACGATCTCGAACAGCGGTGAGGACTCGAAGACCGGCTCGAAGAAGTGCTCGAGCACCGCGTCGACCCCGGGCACCTGGATGTAGCCGGCGAACAGCGCGCCGATCCCGAGCACCGCCATTCCAGCCCGCATCGGCCAGCTCCGCTCGGCGATGTGGTGCTCCTCGCCGGGGAAGCCGACGTCGTAGTCCTCGGCCTCGCCGTCTTGCGGGTTGATCGGCTCGCCGTGCGCCAGCTCGCCGCCCTCCAGCTCCCTCGCCTCCTCGCACTTCTCCCCGTAGAAGACGCGGAAGATGATCCGGAACGCGTAGAAGGCGGTGAAGAACGCCGCGATGTAGCCGCCGATCGCGAACGACCAGTAGATCCCGCCGCGGTCGGCCGCGTAGGCGAGGATCTCGTCCTTGCTGAAGAACCCGGCCGTGCCGGTGAACCCGGCCAGGGCGAGCGCTCCGATCGTCATCAGCACGAAGGTGAACGGCATCGACTTGCGGAAGCCGCCCATGTCGTCGATGTTCTGGTTGTTGGCCATCGCGGCGATCACCGACCCCGCCCCCATGAACAGCAGCGCCTTGAAGAACGCGTGGGTCATCAGGTGGAAGAGACCGCCGGTGAAGGCGCCGATCGAGACGCCGACGACCATGTAGCCGACCTGACTCATCGTCGAGTAGGCGATGATCCGCTTCAGGTCGGTGACCACCATCGCCACGGTCGCGGCGAGGAACAGGGTCACGAGGCCGACGAAGGCCGAGATGTCGGCGGCGGTCGGCGCCAGGCCGAACAGCGGATGGGCGCGCGCGATCAGGTAGACGCCGGCGGTGACCATCGTCGCCGCGTGGATCAGCGCGCTGACCGGGGTCGGTCCCTCCATCGCGTCGGGAAGCCACGTGTGGAGCGGGATCTGGGCCGACTTCGCGAACGCGCCGACCAGCAGCAGCAGGCAGATCGCCACGATCGTCCACTCGTTCGTCGTGAACGTCTCGGGTGCGCGCTCGAAGACCGCGAGGTACTCGGTCGCGCCAAGCTCCTTGATCAACAGGATCGCCGCGAAGACGAGGCCGATGTCCCCGATCACGTTGATCACGAACGCCTTCATGCCGGCCTTGGTCGCGGTCTCGCGCCGGTACCAGAAGCTGACCAGCGCGTAGGACGCGTAGCCGACGAACGCCCAGCCGACGATCAGCAGGACGAAGTTGCCCGCGAGGACCAGCAGCAGCATCGAGAAGACGAAGAAGTTCAGGTAGGCGAAGAAGCGGTGGTAGCCGCGGTCGCCGCCCATGTAGCCGACCGAGTAGACGTGGATCATCATCGAGACGCCGCTGACCACGAGCGCCATGTACACCGACAGCGGGTCGACGAGGATGCCGAGATCGAACGGGATTCCGGCGGCGCCACCGTAGTCGTAGAGCACGCTGGTCAGCTCGCGCTCCTCGGCGGGAAGGCTGAGCAGCTCGACCAGCGCGCCGATCGCCGCGAGGAACGCGAGCGCGATCGAGCCGACGCCGATCCAGCCCGCGGTTCGCGCGCTGACGAGCTTGAAGGTGAGCCCGATCGTGATCGAGCCGGCGAGCGGGAAGGCGAGGACCAGCCAGCCGTAGGTGGTGCCGCTCATCCGTGCAGCTCCCGTGCCTCGTCCACGTCGAGCGGCAACCTGCGCCGGTACATGGCGACGATCAGGCCGAGCCCGACTACGACCTCGCAGGCCGCCACGACCATCACCATCATGGCCATGATCTGCCCGTCCTGATCACCGAGGGAGCGGGCGAAGGCGAGGAACGCGAGATTGGCGCTGTTCAGCATCAGCTCGAGGCAGAGCAGGATCACGAGTGGACTGCGGCGGACCAGCACGCCGAACGCGCCGACGCTGAACAGCAGCGCCGAGAGCACCAGGTACCAGGAGACGTCCATCAGCGATTCGCCCCCTCGGGATCGGGCTCACCGAGCGCCTCGGGTTCCGGTCGCCTGCCGGCGAGCACGACCGCGCCGACCGCCGCGAGCAGCAACAGCAGCGAGGCCGCCTCGAAGGCGATCAGGAAGTCCTCGAGCAGCAGCTCGCCGATCGCCGCCGGGCTGCCGAACCCGCTGGCGATCTCCGGCCCCTCGCTCTCGAGCGTCTTCAGTGCCGTGCCGAGCACGGCGATGCTGAGCTCGACGAACAGCGCCAGGCCGAGCAGCGGTGCGATCAGGCGCTGACCGGGGATCGGCTCCCACAGCGGCTCGTCGATGTTGCCGACGTAGGCGGCGACGAACAGGTAGAGCACCATCACCGCACCCGCGTAGACGACGATCTGGGCGGCGGCGACGAACTCCGCGTAGAGCAGGAGGAAGAGGCCCGCGAGCGAGACGAGGTGGACGACCAGCGCAAGGACGCTGTAGAACGGGTTGCGAAGTCCGATCACGGCAATGGCGCCGCCAAGGGCTCCGATGGCGCCGGCAAAGAAGGCGACTTCGACCATTGCGGCGCATCCTATTCGCGCCAGGGCCCCAATGCGGACTGTGCCGGACTGCGCCGGCGGGTGCCGGCGAGGATCCCCTCGCCCGGCCACACGGTCGCGACCGGCCTCCGCCATCTAGCCTTCACCGGCATGGCCCAGTCGCTCCTGACGCGCTTCTATCGCCGGCTGCTGCGCTGGTTCTATCGCCCGTTCGTCGGCCCGCCCTTCCCGGTCTCGTTCCAGCGCCGGTTCATGGCGCTGGCCGTGAGGAGCGCACCCGGAGCAGCCGGGACCTCGACGGAGCGGCTGGTCGGCGTCGACCCGAGCATGCTCCGAGTCAGCGCCGGCGCCGGCGCCGGCGATCCGGCCGGTCGCAAGGCGCTGCTGTGGGTCCACGGCGGCGGCTTCGTTCTCGGCAGCGCCCAGACCCACGCCGGGCTGGCAGGTCACATCGCCCGGGCCGCAGGGGACGACGTCGACGTCTATCTGCCCGACTACCGGCTCGCCCCCGAGCATGCCTTCCCGGCGGCCACCGATGACGTGTTTCGCGCCTACCGCACGGTTCTGGACCGTGGCCACGACCCCGCCCGGGTCGCGATCGGGGGCGACTCGGCCGGTGGCGCGATCTCGATCCTGACCGCGCTGGCGATCCGCGAGATGGACGTGCCGTCGCCGGCCGCGATGGTGCTGGTCTCGCCCGTCACCGATCTCAGCCTGTCGGGCGGCAGCGTCGTCGCCAAGCGCGGCACCGAGGCTCTCCTGCGGGAGGAGTGGCTGCGCTACGGCTACCGCTCGTTCGCGGACACCCTGGCGCTGATCGACCCGAGCATCTCACCGCTGTACGCGGATCCACACGGGCTGCCGCCGACCCTGATCCAGGTCGGCGAGCACGAGATCCTGCTCGACGACTCCTTGCGCTGGGCCGACCGCGCCTGGGGCGCGGGCGTCGAGGTCGAGCTGCAGCGATTCCCCGACATGTGGCACGACTTCCAGATCCAGGCCGGGTTCATCGACGTCGCTGCGGAGGCGGTCGGGGACATCGGCGCTTTCCTGCGTCGCCGCTGGGCCTGAACCGGCCAACCCGGTCGTCGAGTGAACGGTTCGGTGGCCGAGGCCCCCCGAACGGTGCACGCGGTGCCGCGCAGCTGCCCTCGGGTGTGCGGTTGCGCCCGTCGTCGCCACGGGCGGGCGGGAGGGCATATGGTTGGCGCGATGGCAGCCGGACCGCTTCACGGAGTCAGGGTCGTCGAGGTTGCGAGCATCGGGCCGGGCCCGTTTGCGGTGATGATGCTCGCCGACATGGGTGCCGACGTGATCCGGCTCGAGCGGGCGGGCAGTGACGGGCTCGGCGCCGGCTCGTGGAACTACACCCACCGTGGCCGCCCCTCCGTCGGCTGCGACCTGAAGACCGCCGAGGGCCGCGGAATGCTGCTTCGCCTCTGCGAGTCCGCCGACGCCCTGGTCGAGGGCTTCCGGCCGGGGGTCATGGAGGGGCTCGGCGCCGGCCCCGAGGAGGTGCTCGCCCGCAACCCGCGGATCGTCTACGGGAGGATGACCGGCTACGGCCAGGATGGGCCGATGGCGAGGGTCGCCGGTCACGACGTCAACTACATCTCGATCGCCGGCGCGCTCGGTCAGTTCCAGAGGTCCGGGGAGAAGCCGCTGTTCCCGCTGAACATGGTCGGTGACTACGGTGGCGGCGCGATGGTCCTCGCCTTCGGGGTCGTCTGCGGGATCCTCGAGGCACGCTCGTCGGGCGAGGGCCAGGTCGTCGATGCCGCGATGGTCGAGGGCTCGGCCCTGCTGATGACGATGATCTGGGCGATGAAGGGGATCGGTATCTGGGGTGAGCCGGGTACGAACCTGCTCGACTCGGGCGCTCACTTCTACGAGACCTACGAGTGCAAGGGCGGGGGGTACGTCGCGGTCGGCGCGATCGAGCCCCAGTTCTATGCCGAGTTGCTGCGCCTGCTGGAGCTCGACCCCGAGCAGTTCCCACAGCTCGAGCGGGAGCGGTGGCCGGAGCTGAAGCGGCGCTTCGCCGAGGTCTTCGCGACCCGGACCCGGGACGAGTGGGCCGAGATCCTCGAGCCGGCTGAGGCCTGCACGACCGCCGTCTACGGGATCGACGACGCGCCCGACCACCCGCAGAACAGGGCCCGCGGGACGTTCGTCGAGATCGGCGGCCGCCTGCAGCCGGCGCCGGCGCCGCGCTTCAGCCGCACCGCGCCGCCGCTGCCCGCCCCGCCCTCCGAGCCGGCCGCCGACACCGATCTGGCGCTTGCGGAGTGGGGCTTCTCCACGGCTGAGATCGCCGAGCTCCGCGCCGCCGGCGCGCTCGGCTGAGGCGCCGCTCAGCGACTGAAGTCGAACAGCTCCGGCAGCCGCAGCGCCAGACCGAGGTCACCGACCACGCGGAGGCGGCCCTTGAGCGCGAGCTGAGCGGTTCGCGTCTCGCCGGTGACCAGCTTCCGGAGGTCCGTGGGCCGGATCTTCAAGGTCAGATCGGCCTCGCGGTTGGGCTCGCGCGAGTGGATCAGCGTGCCGTCCGCGATCACGATCTCGAAGTGCTCGTAGCCGCCGTCCGGATGGTCCCAGAGCTTGACGTGGATCGCCGCATCGAGCCCGTCGGCTTGCTCGGGCCTGAACAGGCTCGTCATGTGGTCGATCAGCGCGTCGATCACGCGGCCGCGGCTGGGGAGGTCCTCCATCAGCGCCTCGAAGTCGGGCTCCTCCATCGCGGCGACGGCGGCGTAGATCTCGAGCGGTGCGGCCGATTCGATCTCGATTCCCCTCACGAGCGGCAGCCTACGGCTTTCTCGCGGGCGGCTCCGGCGCCGCAGCCAACCCTGCCGGCAGCCGGCCCGGGAAGTGCGATGATCGGCAGCGATGCTGACGGAGATAGCCAACCTGGCCGCCAGCAACGCGCAGGCGCTGGCGGCGGTCGCCCGGACCGGCCTAATGGCCCCCGAGCGGCCCGACAAGCTCGTGCGGATCGGGGCCGAGATCGCCCGGCGCGGACCGATCGGGGGCGCCTGCAGCGCCGCCGCGATCCGCTGGGGCGAGGCCCCGGCGCTGACCGACGAGCTCGGCACGCTCAGCTTCGAGGATCTCGATCGACGCTCGAACTCGGTCGCGCGGGCCTGGGCCGATCAGGGGATGCGCGCGGGCGACGGGATCGCGATCCTCTGCCGCAACCACCGCGGCTTCCTCGACGCCACCTTCGCGGCGGCCAAGCTCGGTCTCCGCGTCGTCTTCCTCAACACCGACTTCGCCGGCCCGCAGATCGACGACGTCTGCCGGCGCGAGCGCCTCGACACGCTCGTCTACGACGCCGAGTACGGCGACCGCGTGCCCGCCGGGCTCGAGCGCAGCTTCGTGGCCTGGACCGACGACTCCGAGCCCGGCACCGGCCCCGCCAGCCTCGAGCGGCTGATCGCCACGAGCGCAGAAGGGCCGCTGCCGGTGCCCGAGGCCGAGCCGAGTGTGGTGCTACTGACCAGCGGCACGACCGGCACGCCGAAGGGCGCCGTTCGGGGATCGGGCGGCAACCTGGTGTCGCTCGGGGCGCTCTTCGAGCGGATCCCACTGCGGGCCCGCGAAGTGAGTTGGGTCGCGCCCCCGTTCTTCCACGCGCTCGGATTTGCCGGCCTCGTGCTCTCGCTCAGTCTCGGCTCCCGAATCCACACCCGGCGGCGGTTCGACGCCGCAGAGCTCATCGCCGGCCTGGCCGAGAATCGGGTGACGACGGCGATCGTGGTGCCGGCGATGCTGCAACGGACTCTCGAGCTCGGGGAAGGCGCCCGCGGCTACGACACATCGGCGCTGCGGATCATCCTCTGTAGCGGCGCCCAGCTGCCGGGCCCGACCGCGACCGGGACCCTGGAGCTGTTCGGCGACGTGCTCTACGTTCTCTACGGCTCCACCGAGGTGGCGTTCGCGGCGATCTCGGTGCCGGCCGACCATCGGGCGGCCCCTGCCACGGTCGGCCGGCCCACCCTCGGCACCCGGGTGCTGCTGCTCGACGATCGGGGGGCCGAGGTCGCCCCGGGAGCGACGGGCAGGGTCTTCGTCTCGAACGGGATCGAGTTCGCCGGCTACACAGACGGCGGCACCAAGGAGGTGATCGACGGCGCCATGTCGTCGGGCGACGTCGGCCACTTCGACGCCGACGGGCGGCTGTTCATCGACGGTCGCGACGATGAGATGATCGTCTCCGGGGGCGAGAACGTCTTCCCGCAGGAGGTCGAGGAGTTGCTGATCGGCCGCGACGACGTGGCCGAGGTAGCTGCGATCGGCGTTGCGGACGCCGACTTCGGTCAGCGGCTCGCGGCCTACGTCGTCCCGAGCGCCGGCGCGAAGCTCACCGCCGAGGAGATCCAAGCGCACGTCAAGCGGCACCTGGCCCGCTACAAGGTCCCCCGAGACGTCCACTTCCTCGACCGGCTTCCGCGCAATGCCGCCGGCAAGATCGTCAAGCGCAGCCTCGGCGATGGGGGCGAGCGCTGAGGGCGACCCGCCCCCGGCGGGACCTCAGGGATGGTGGTACCAGGGCGGCGCGGCCAGCGACTCCCGAAGGGCATCGGTGCCGCGCTCGAGCACCGAGCGGCCGTGAGTCATCAGCATCCGCTCGGCCCCGATCGCGACCAGCGGCTCCAGGGTTGGGTTGAAGCGCTCACGGTAGAAGCGCAGCACGTCTCCGTCGATCCGCCGATTCGACCAGACCCGGAGCCGATCGTCGACCCCGACGACCGCGTCACCGAAGACCAGCGCGTCGTGGCCGGGTAGATGCAGCGGGTACTCGTAGCGCCGCGGCCTGCCGATCGCGTACGGCGTCGCCCCTCCCGGCAGCTTTCGGCCCGGCTCGATCGGCCGGAAGGCCGGGGCCGAGGCGTCGAGGCGCTTCAGCGTCGCCGGGTGACCGTGGATCGAGACCTCCTGATCGGCCTGGTATCGCTCCCAGAGCGGCTCTGCGCTTCGCGCGTGGTAGGGGATCGTGATCAGGATCGCGACCCAGCCGGCCGCAGCGACCTCGGCGTCGAGCAGCTCCAGCGCGGCCGAGGGGTCGCCGGGCAGCAGCGGGTCGATCAGCAGCAACGCCTCGGGCGCCCGGGCGGCGAAGCTGACCACCTCAGCGCCGAACTCCCCGGGGTGCCACTGCGGATGGCGCGCGGACCAGCTCCAGAGGCCGTCACCGAGCTCGACCGGGGCGGAAGCCCTCACGCGAAGCCGTCCGCCTACTCGCCCGCGTTGCGCAGCGGCGCCCGGACGGCGGGTTCGGCGAGCAGCATCTCCTTCGTGAAGATCAGGTCGTTGCGGTTGTAGTCGGCGAGCTCGTACTCGTGGCCCATCGTGATCGCGTCGAACGGGCACGCCACCTCGCAGTACCCGCAGAAGATGCAGCGGCCGAGGTTGATCTCGTACACGGCCGCGTAGCGCTCGCCGGCGGAGACCCGGTCGTCGGGGTCGTTCTCGGCGGCGACGACGCGGATGCAGTCGGCCGGGCAGGCGGCGGCGCAGAGCGAGCAGCCGACGCACTTCTCGAGGCCCGTGTCCTCGAACCTGTGCAGCTTGTGGCGCCCGCGGAAGCGCGGGTACACCGGCGTCTTCTCCTCCGGATACTGGATCGTCACCGGTCCCTCGACCAGGCGGCCGAAGGTCGTTCGCAGGCCGCGCAGGGTCTCGCTGAACGCCCTGAAGGCGCCGCCCGGGCCACCCGGATCGGGCCCGCGTTGCACCGCGACGACCGACTGGTCCCGGAGATAGGGGAAGTCCGTCGCGCTCTGTTCGCTCTGTTCGGTCGCTTCCGGCTCCATCGCTCTGCCCGATCCTATCGGTGCCGCTCCGGCGCCGGCCGACGACCTGCGCGCATGTCCGCGACTACTCGGCGGTCGGCTCGGGGTTCGGCGCCTCCGACGGCGACTCGGGTCCATCCCCGGACTCGGGGAACATCCGGTAGCCGCGGTTGCGGAGCGCCTCCATCGCGACCGGATCGACCGCATCGATCGTCCCGACCAGCACGCCGTAGGGGGTTCCGATCCTCCGTGGCCGGTGGATGATCGCCTTGCAGACCCGGTCGCCGGCCTGCTCAGGGCTCAGGGCCGGGAAGCTCGCGTACATCGCAGTCGGCTCGATCATCGGCGTCCGCACCAAGGGCATCGAGATCGTCGTGAAGCGGATCGCCGTCGCCGACCAGCTCCGCAGCGGCGCAGTCGCTGAAGGCGTCGAGCGCGGCCTTCGATGCTGTGTAGGCGGCGAAGCGCGGCGTCCGGATCTGGACGCTCGCGGAGGAGACGTTGACGACGTGGCCGAAGCCGCGGGCGCGCATCCCCGGTAGGAACGCGAGGACGAGCCGCACCGGGGCGAGGTAATTGAGATCGATCGTCAACTCGAAGTCGTGGATCCGGTCGTAGGAGCGCGTCAGCGAGCGACGGATCGAGTGGCCCGCGTTGTTGACCAGGATGTCCACCCCTCCGTGGCGGGCGAGCACCTCGGCGCTGAGCCGGTCGACGTCGGCGGCGTCGGCGAGATCCGCCGGATAGACGCTGGCGCTCCCGCGGTGCTCCGAGATCCGGGCGGCGACGTCGCCGAGCCTGTCCTCCCGTCGGGCGACGAGCAGCACGTTGCCGCCCGCCCGCCCGATCTGCAGGGCCGCCGCGGCTCCGATCCCCGACGAGGCGCCGGTGACGAGCACCGTACGGCCCTCCACTGCCCGCTCCAGCGTTGCGCCGCGCAGGCCCCCGATGCGCTCCGCGAGGGCCAGCGGCAGGTGCCGCTCGCCGACGCCGAGCGGCAGGTTCATCGCCCGGGCCAGCAGTCGTCGTGGGTCGAGGGAGGCCAACGCTCTCAGGTCACCGTGACCAGGACCGCGGTGACGAGCACGTTGAGCGTCGCCAGCGGCAGCAGGATCTTCCAGCCGAGCGTCATCAGCTGGTCGTAGCGGAGCCGCGGCAGGGTGGCCCGGACCCAGATGAAGAACAGGATCAGGATGATGATCTTGGCGAGCATCACGAAGACGCCGAGGACCGGCGGAGTCTCCCATCCGAACGGCAGATACCAGCCACCGAGGAACATCGCCGCGGCGATTCCGCTGACGACGATCATCTCCATGTACTCGGCCATGAAGAACGAGCCGAAGCGCATGCCGCCGTACTCGGTGTTGTAGCCGGCGACGAGCTCCGCGTCGGCCTCCGGCAGGTCGAACGGCGCCCGGTTGGTCTCCGCGAAGCCGGCCACCATGAAGATCAGGAAGCCGACGACCTGGGGCACGATGTACCAGACGTCGCCCGCCTGGGCGTTGGCGATGTCGACGAGGCTCAGCGAGCCGGCCATCATCACCACGCCGAGCAGCGCCAGGCCCATCGAGATCTCGTAGGAGATCAGCTGCGCGGCGGAGCGCATCGCGCCGAGGAAGCTGTACTTCGAGCCGGATGCCCAGCCGCCGAGCAGCAGTCCGTAGAAGGCGATCGAGCCGAACGCGAAGGCATAGAGGATCCCGATCGAGACGTCGATCCCGTAGAGGCCGACGCCGTCGGTGACGTCGCCGAACGGAATGATCGCGATCGTCGCCGTGGCGCTGATGATCACCAGCGCCGGAGCGAGCGCCCACAGGAACGGAACCGCGTTGTCGGGCTTGTAGGACTCCTTGGTGAGCAGCTTCAGCACGTCGGCCGTCGGCTGCATCGAGCCGTAGGGTCCAACCCGGTTTGGCCCGTAGCGGGCCTGGAAGCGCCCGAGCAGCTTGCGCTCCGTGAGCAGGATCAGCGGCACGATTCCGAGGATCACCGCGAAGATCACGATCGACTTGAGGACGAGCAGCCAGCTCGCCTCGGCGAAGCTGGTGTCGGCGAGCGGCAGCGCTGCAGTCACCGCTCTACCACTCGACTCTCTCGCGCTCGGTGGTTCCGAAGCTCGGCTCCTCGTCCGGCTCGGGGGGTGGCTCGGCGATCTCCACCGTGCGCGCGCCGCTGAGCAGATTCGCCCCGTCCTCGGCGGTCCCCTCGATCAGGAAGGCGACGTCGTCGGGGTTGCGGGGTCGGATCGCAACCCGCGCCCGCAGCGACTTCCCGTTGTCGCCGGTGACAACCACCTCCGTTCCGTTGCCGACCCCGAGCCGCACCGCCGTGGACTCGCTGATCTCGACCGTCTGGGTCGGGCTGAGGAATTCCAGCGAGGGATTCCTCTCACTCACATAGTCCGCCCAGAGGTCGTGGTAGGTCCCGAGCAGCAGGGCGTCACCCGGAGCGGCCGGGGGAGGCCCGGCCGACGTCCGCCGGTCACCGGCCTCAGGGGCCTCCGAGGGAGGGATCTGACCGGCTACCCGAGTGTCAGCCGGACCTCCCCCGGACGCTCCTTCACCGGCCGCAGCGGCGGCGACCTCCTGCCAGCGGACGCCGGTGCCGCCGATCGTGTCGTAGCTGATCCCCGCGTACAGCGGCGAGTCGTCGGCGAGCAGCTCGAACACCTCCTGGGCGGTGCCGGCGCCGGTCTCGTCACCGAGCTTGCCGCTCAGATCGCAGAGCACCTGCCAGAGGGGGCGGATTGCGCCGGGATGCGAGACCGACGGGCGGACCCGCTGCAGACGGCCGTCGGGGTGGGTCACCGTGCCCTCCTTCTCGGCGTGCGACTCGGCCGGAAGATGGACGTCGGCATTCTGCGCCGAGGTGGTGCCGAACATCGAGACGCTGAGCGTGAAGCTCGCCGCCCCGATCGCCCGCGACCAGGCCTCGGGCTCGTCGAACTCGCGGACGGGATCCACGTCCCAGAGGATCAGCGCCTCGATCTCGCCGGCCTCGAGCGCCGCTCGGATCTCGGCGGCGCTGCGCCCGGCCGCAGCCGGGAGCAGCCCCGGTCCGCTGCCCTCGGCGGCGCCCGACTCGCGGATCCCACGTCCGTTGGCGAAGTCGGGGACCTCGTAGAGGCCGCGGTCCGCTCCCTCCTCCAGCCCCAGGAGCGCGGCGATCCGCAGCAGCGCCTCGGCTCCCCGCTGCCCGTCCGGGCCGGTTGCGATCCGCTCCCCCCAGACGACGACGACGTCCTCGGCCGCCCTCAGCGCCGCCGCAAACCCGTTCGCGCCGTCACCCGCCTCGAGCTCGTCGGCCAGCTGCTCGAGGAAGCCGGCCGCCTGCCCGGGCTCGTAGCGGGCCGCCTCCAGGCACCCGGAGGAGCCGATCGCGGCGCCGCCGTCGAGCGCGGTCGGGCGCTCTCCCGCGACCAGCAGGCCGGCGCCGTGGCGGCGTACCGCCTTGCGAATCCGCAGCTCGAGGATCGGCATCTCGTGCATCGGGTCGGTGCCGACGACGAGGATCGCGTCGGCGTGGTCGAGGCTCGCGGTGCCGACCGACAGCCGCGGATCGTCGAGCGCCCGCCTCGTGGCCGGCGCCGGCGCGGCGCGGCGGGTGCCGGTGATGTCGGTCGAGCCGAGCGGGCCGCGAACCATGCGCTGCAAGAGGTAGGCCTCCTCGTTCGAGGCTCCGCCGCCGACGATCGCGGCGACCTTGCCGTGGGCCTCGGTCAGCCCCCTGGCGGCGGTCTCCAGCGTCTCCTCCCAAGATGCAGAGCGCAACGCCCCGCCCTCGCGGATCTGGGGCTCGCTCGGCCGGTCGGATGAGGCCAGCATCTGGTAGCCGAAGCGACCCTTGTCGCAGAGCCAGCCGTCATCGACGTCCGGGTTGTCGCGGGCGAGGACGCGGACCACCTGCTCGTCGCGGACCGTGAACTTGACGTTGCACTGGCTCGGGCAGAGGGTGCAGACCGACCCCGCGTCCTCGATGTCCCAGGGACGGGCGCGGAACCGGTAGCTCTGCGAGGTCAGCGCGCCGACGGGGCAGAGCTCGATGATGTTGCCGTGGAAGGGCGCGATGTAGGGGCGGTCGTCGAACGTGCCGACGAAGCTCTTCGGTCCACGCTCCAGGAGTTGCAGCTGCTCGTCCTCAGCGACCTCCTGGCTGAACCGAACGCAGCGGTAGCAGAGGATGCAGCGCTCGCGGTCGATCTTGACCAGCGGCGAGAGCGGGATCGGCTTCTGGAAGTGCCGCTTCGGGTCGGTCATCCGGCTGTGACCGTCACCCCAGCCCATCGCGATGTCCTGTAGCGGGCACTCACCGCCCTTGTCGCAGACCGGGCAGTCGAGCGGATGGTTGATCAGCAGGAACTCGACGACGGCGTTCTGCGCCTCCTTGACCCGGTCCGTCTGCGTGTAGACGACCATTCCGTCGCGGATCGGCGTCGAGCAGGAGGTCTGCAGCTTCGGGATTCCCTCGATCTCCACCAGGCACATGCGGCAGGCGCCCACCGGCTCGCCGAGCTTCGGCTCGTAGCAGAAGACGGGGATCTCGACGTCGCCGGACTTCGCGGCGTCGACCAGCATCGCTCCGTCCGGCGCCTCGATCTCGGCGCCGTCGACGACGATCGTCACCCGCTGCCTCTCCTCGCGGCTCACGCGTCGACCCCGATCGGGATCGGGATCGCCGGTGCGGCATCGATCGGGATCGGGGACGCCTCGCGGGCCCTGGCGATCGTCTCCTCGAACTCCCCCCGCCAGCGCTTGACCATCGAGGCGACTGGCATCGCCATCGCGTCACCGAGCACGCAGAGGCAGTGTCCGATGATGTTCTCCTGGACCGAGGCGATGATGTCGAGGTCCATCGGCGTCGCCTGCCCGGCTACCACCCGCTCGAGCATCTTCACCGTCCAGTTGGTGCCCTCGCGGCAGGGCGTGCACTTGCCGCACGACTCGTGCTGGTAGAAGCGCGCGGTCCGCAGCGCCATCTGCGGGATCGAGACGCTCTCGTCGGCGACGATCACCGCTCCGGAGCCGAGCATCGAGCCGGCGTCCGCCAGGGCCTCGAACGAGTAGGGGAGGTCAAGCTCCTCCGGGCCGAGAACCGGCGCCGAGGAGCCCCCCGGATACCAGGCCTTGACGCCGCCGGTGAGCGGACCGCCGGCCAGCTCGAAGATCAGCTCACGGGCGGGGATTCCGAGCTCGATCTCGTAGTTGCCCGGGCGCTTGACACGGCCCGAGACCGAGACGACCTTGGTGCCCGTGGACTGCTCGGTCCCGAAGCTCTTGAACCAGTCGGCGCCGTTGCGGACGACGTGCGGGACGTTCATCAGCGTCTCGACGTTGTTGATCAGGGTCGGCCCGCCGTAGAGGCCCTGGATCGCCGGGAACGGCGGCTTCAGCCTCGGGTTGCCGCGCTTGCCCTCGAGCGAGTCCAGCAGCGCCGTCTCCTCCCCGCAGATGTACGCACCGGCACCGCGGTGGACGACGAGGTCGACGTTGGCGCCGCTGCCGAGGATGTTCTCGCCCAGAAACCCGGCGTCGTAGGCCTCGGCCACGGCCTCGTCGAGCAGGTCGGCCGTCTCCGCGTACTCGCCGCGGATGTAGATGAAGGTCTTGGTGGCGTCCGCTGCGATCGCGGCGATCACGATCCCCTCGATCAGCTGATGCGGGTTCTTCGACATCAGCTCACGGTCCTTGAACGTGCCCGGCTCGGACTCGTCGGCGTTGCAGCAGAGGTACTTCTGCATCTCGCCGCGCGGCAGGAAGCCGGCCTTCTTGCCCATCGAGAAGCCGGCCCCGCCGCGGCCCCGCAGGCCGCACTCCTCGAGCTCGTTCAGCAGTTGCTCGGGCTCGGTGTGCCGCAGCGCCCGCTCCAGCGCCCCGTACCCGCCACGCCGCCGGTAACCCTCGATCGTGCGCAGATCCGGATCGTCGATGTGGCGGAACAGAATCCGCGTCTCAGGCACGGCTTGCGCCTCGCTCGTTCACAGGCGCAAACCTACCGGAACGCCATCGGTGCCCGGCGACCCGCTACTCCGCTCAGCCGCTCAGCAGCGCGCCGCCCGAGCGCACCGCCGTGTAGACGGCGACGACCACGAGCACCCCGGCGAAGGCCCGCCGCAGGCCCTCGCCGCCGAGCCGCTGGGCGAGCCGGTGCCCGGCGATCGCGCCGAGCCCAGCGGCGATCGAGAAGGGGATCGCCACGGCCCACTCGACATCGCCGGAGCTGATCCGGTCGACGAGCGCGAAGGCCGATCCGATGCAGATCACGAGCAGGCTGGTCGCCACCGCCTCGGCCATCGAGAAGCGCAGCCCGAGGACCATGACCGGGACGATCACGAAGCCGCCGCCGACCCCGAACAGGCCGATGATCCAGCCGACCAGCAGGCCGTAGCCGACGACCCGGGCGACGCTGCCGAGCTCGATCCCGAGCTTCCAGGGGCGGAAGTCGGCCGGCCGGCGGCCACGATCGCTGACCATCGCGACGGCGCCGAGCACCATCACCGGGCTGAAGGCGAGCAGCAGTGCGTCCGGATCGAGCGCCCGGTTGACGAGCGACCCGAGCAGCGCACTGGCCCCCGCCGCGAGGCCGAACGCGATCCCGGCTCGTAGGCGGATGTTGTCGGCCCCGGCATAAGCGTGAAGGGCGACGAGTGCCGCGACGATCACGATCACCAGCGAGGTCGCCTGGGCCTCGCGGACGTCCTGGCCGACGACGAAGACGAGCAGCGGGACCGCGAGCAGCGAGCCGCCGCCGCCGAAAGCCCCCATCAGCACCCCGATCAGGGCGCCAAAGGGCGAAGCGGCGAGGCCGCTCACGGCTGCTCAACCGTCGCCGGCAACCGCGTCTAGGACCCGTTCTCGATCGGCCAGTCCTGCTCGCGCCAGGTCTTGACGCCGCCCTTCGGGACGTGCATCACGTCCTCGGCGCCGAAGCGCTGCAACAGGCTGGCGGCGACCCCGGCCCGGTGCCCGGCGCCGCAGACGGTCGCCATCGGCTTCGAGGGGTCGATTCCCTCAGGGATCGAGTCGATGTCGTGCCAGGGAGTCGGGATCGCGCCGGGGATGTGGCCGTCCGCGAACTCGTCCGGCTCTCGCACGTCGATGATCTGGATCGAGCCCTCGTCAAAGCGCTCCTTGAGCTGCTCGAGGGTCAGCCGCGACGTCTGCGTCGCCGGCCGGCCCTCCTCGCGCCAGGCGGTCATGCCGCCGTGCAGGAAGCCGCCGAGGTTGCGCATTCCCACCGCCTGCGCGAGCTGCACGGCGCGGGCGCCGTCGACGTCGTCCCGTCCGGCGAAGACGATCTGGTGGTCGGGATCTGCGAGCCAGGCGAGCCGTGAGGCGAAGCCGGGCTCGAGGATCGAGATGTGGGTGGCGCCGGGGATGTGAGCGTCGTCGAACTGCAGTGAGGTCCGCGTGTCGACCAGGAAGGCGCCGTCTGCCACCCGTCGCTCGAGCTGGCGCGGAGTCAGCGGGTGAGCATCGACGCCGTCGGTCAGCAGCGGGCCGCGATTGATCGCGACGATGTTCTGGAAGTTGGGCGGCTGGGCGCCGATCCGGGCCAGCGAATCCGCGACGAAGCGATCCGCGTCGTCGAGTCGCAGCATCGGGTTGTTGGCCAGCTCGTAACCGATCGTCGAGGCGATCTTCGGGCTCATCGCGCCGCTACCGCACATCGAACCGCCCAGGTGCCCGGGCCAGACCTCGGTCTCGGGCGGCAGGCCGAGCAGCTGCTCGTGCAGCGACTCGTAGATGCCCCGCGCCCCCTCCTCCTTGTCGATCGCCAGATCGGGCCGGGCGACGTCGCCGACGAACAGCGTGTCGCCGGTCAGCACGGCCCAGGGCTCCTCGGAGCGTGAGCGGTCGATCAGCGCGAAGGCGGTGTGCTCGGGACGGTGGCCGGGCGTGTGCAGGGCCTTGATCGCCATGTCGCCGAGCTGCAACTCCCAACCGTCGTCGAACGGCTCGTGCTCGTAGTCGGGAGCGGCCAGCCTGTGTACGTGGATCGTCGCTCCGGTCGCCGCGGCCAGCCGGCCGTGGCCGGAGACGTGGTCGGCGTGGTTGTGGGTCTCGAGGATGTGCTCGATCCGCACGCCGAGGTAACGCGCCGTCTCGAGGTACTCGTCGATTCCGAACTTCGGATCGACGACCGCGACGACGCCGTCATCGCCGACCATGTACGAGGCACAGGCGAGGTCCTCCTGCAGGAACTGTCGGAAGATCATCCGGGTTCTCCTTTCGAGCCGGTAGTCAATGTCCGAATCGGACGTTGGGCAACAGCCGGCCGAGCCGCCGGGGAAGCCACCAGCCCCGGCGCCCCACCAGCCTCAGCAGGACCGGTACCAGCAGCAGCCGGACCAGTGCCGCGTCGAGCAGCACGGCGATCCCGAGAATCACGCCCATCTCCTTCGGCGGCAGCGGGCCCGAGAGGGCGAAGGTGAAGAAGACGGCGACCATCACGGCTGCCGCGGCGAACACGACCCGCCCGGAATGAGCCACTCCTCCGATCATCGCCTCCCTTGCGTTGTGACTGCGGTCCCAGTGCTCCTTGGCGCTGGAGAGCAGAAAGACCGTGTAGTCCATCGAGATCGCGAAGATCATCGCAAAGAAGAAGACCGGTGCCCAGGCATCGAGGAATCCCTGCGACTCGAAGCCGAGCAGGCCGGAGAGGTTGCCCTCCTGGAAGATCAGCGCTCCGACGCCGAATGCGGCGCCGACCGCGAGCAGATTGGTGATCACGCCGAGCGCGGCGATCACCGGTGCCTGCAGGGCGACCAGCAGGAGCAGGAAGCCGAGTATCAGGACGACGCCGATCACGAGCGGAGTCCGCTCGCCCAGCAGTTGCTCGAGGTCGTAGTTCTCAGCCGCGGCGCCGCCGACCAGGACCTCCGCGGGTAGCTCGTCCCGCAGTCGATCGATCGTCGTGCCGACCGCGGGGTCGGAGGGGTCGGCGGCCGGGATCGCCTGGACCATCGCCAGGTCGCCCGAATCGATCGCCGGCCGGGTCCCGGCGATCCCTGGGTCCGCGGCTGCGAGCTCGCTCGCCTCGGCGAGCTGATCGGCGGGGCCGACCAGCTGCAGGGTCCCCGGAGCTCCCTCGCCGAACGATGCCTGGATCTGGTCGTAGCCGACGCGCGCCCCATCCTCCTCGGGGACGACGGCGATCGAGGGCATTCCCGTGTCCAGGTTGAGGACCGGCAGGGCCAGCACGATCAGCAGGGCGAGGGCCGGGAGCCCGTACAGCAGCGGCCGCCGCCAGAGGCGCTCGCCCCAGCGCTCGAAGCGCCTCGAGCGATGCTCGCCCGAATGCACCCAGGGCAGGCTCAGGCCGTCGATCCTCGGGCCGAGCTTGGCGAGCACGGCCGGCAGCAGGGTCAGTGAGGCGGCGAGCACGAACAGCACCGAGAGCATGATTCCGAGCGCCATCGAGCGGAATGCCGGGCTCGGCACGAGCATCACGGCTGTGAGCGAGATCAGCACGGTCAGGCCACTGAACAGGACCGCCTTGCCGGCGGTGTCCATCGTCGCCGCGACCGCTTCGACCGGGTCGTTGCGGTCGCTGCCGAACAGCGCGCCCCGGAAGCGGTAGACGATGAACAGCGCGTAGTCGATGCCGAGCGCGAGCGCGAACATCAAAGCGAAGTTCATCGCCCAGATCGAGATGTCGAACAGCTGCGCGCCGAGGTAGAGGGAGCCGGCTGCGGCGGCGAGGCCGAGGATCGTCAGCATCAGCGGCAGGCCGGCGGCGACCAGCGAGCCGAACGCGATCACGAGAATCGTCAGCGTCACCGGCCAGGAGATCACCTCGGACTTCAGCATCGCCTCCTTGTTCGCCTGGTTGAAGTCGGACCACATCCCGGACGCACCGGTCAGGCTCACCGTCGTCGCACCCTGACCGAGCTCGGCGAGCGGGTCCTTGAGGTCGTCGGCGGCACGGACCATCTCGTTCGGGTCGGCGCCGGCGGCCCCCTGAATCACTGCCGTGTGGCCGTCCTCGGAGATCGCCCCTGCCTCCGCCGGACCGATCACCCGCTTGACCCGCTCGTCGGCGCCGAGCGTCCGCTCGGCCGCGACGACGGTCGCCGCGAAGCCGGGATCATCGACGGTCTCGGACGGAGAGTTGACGACGACCTGAAGCGCGCTCGAAGAGAGCCCGCCGAACTCGGCGTCGAGCTGCTCGCGAACCTTGACCGACTCGGATCCGCTGGCCTCCCAGCCGGCGCCGGAGAGCGCGTGCTCGACCTTGGGCGCGAAGAAGCCGAGGCCGACGACGATCAGCGCCCAGCTGATCAGAACGGTGCGAAAGTGGGTGGCCGTCCAGGCGCCGAGGCGGCCGATCGGCCCGATGTCCGTGGGAGTCGCCATCAGGAGGCCACCGCCTCGAGCATCTCGCTGAGCTCGTCCGCGCGGCGCTCGAGGCTGCCGCATACGACCTCGCAGATCTCGAGCACGCTCTCGTCGGCGATCGCGTAGATCACCCGATTGCCGTCCCGACGCCGGCTGAGGACGCCGGCGGCGTGTAGGGCGCCGAGGTGCTTGGAGACGTTCTGCTGGCTGCTGCCGAGCGCGTCGGCCAGCTCACCGACGGAGCACTCGCCATGAGCGCGCAGGTGATCGAGCGAGCGAACTCGCATCGGCTCACCGAGTAGGCGGAAGCGCTCGGCGAGCATCTCGACCAGCGGCTCGGGAATCGGGGACGGGAGGGCCATGCAGAGCTCCTTCGGGCGGGTTCACTCTTCCATTACACAACTAAGTAGTGGTATAGTTGCATAGATCAGACAGCGATGCAACCAAGGAGTGGGTAGATGAGTGCCAAGGATCGTTTCGTAGAGTTCATGCGCGGTGGATCAGGACGCGTAGCCCGGGTCGTGCTCGGCCTCGTCCTGTTGACGATCGGCCTCGTCTTGGTCGGCGGCACCGCAGGCGCTGTCCTGGCGATCTTCAGCGCCGTGCCGATCGCATCAGGGGTCACCGGCTTCTGCCCGCTCGGGCCGCTGTTCGGCGTCGACTTCCGCGGTCGCGAGCGGGCCGGGTCGGCCTGACCGATGGGCACGGCGGCGATTAGCCAGGGTGGGCTCACGGTAGCGTTGGCGGCCGTGCTCGCCGTCGCCTACATCGTCGCCGGAGTCCGGGGTCGCGACAGCGCCTGTCCCAGGAGCCGAGGGTCGGGGGCATCCGACCGGCGGGGGGGCGGCGATGGGCAGTGAGGCTGCCCTGCGCTGGGCGCTCGGCCTGCTTGCTCTGGTCGGCCTCGGGATCGCCACCTATCTGACGATCGTTCACTACGAGGGAAACGACCCGGTCTGCCTTGTCGGCGGCAAGGGCTGCGCGGCGGTGCAGGACTCCGACTACGCGACCCTGCTCGGGGTGCCGGTCCCTGTGATCGGCGTCTTCGGGTATCTGTCGGTGCTCGCGGCGGCCGCGCTCCCGGGTGATCCGGGGCGCTTCCTCGGTGTCTTTGCCGGCCTCGTCGGCGCCGGGTTCTCGGTCTACCTGACCTATCTGGAGCTGTTCGAGATCGAGGCAATCTGCAATTGGTGCATCGCCAGCGCCGTGGTCATGTGCATGGTGCTGGGGATCGCGCTGATCCGTGCCGTGCGCTTCGGTGGGCTCGACGGCCCGCCTGGGCAGGAAAACTGATGGCGAGGGAAAAAGGAGAGCTGTGATGGCTTCACGCAAGGAAGAGAAGGAGAACCTCCGCAGGCAGCGGGAGGAGGCCGAGAGGTCGGAGCAGGCGGCTGCCCGGCGGCAGAAGCTGTTCGCCGGAATCGGCATCGCCGCCCTCGCCGCGGTCGCGGTCGTCGTCGGCCTGGTGATCGCCAGTCAGTCCGGCGACGACGACGGTGGCGGCAACGGGGCCGCGGGGGCCGACGCGGTGCAGAGCGAGCTCGCCGGCGTCCCCCAGAAGGGCACGGTGCTCGGCAAGGCCGGGACCGACGTTCGCATCGTCGAGTTCGGTGACCTGCAGTGTCCCGCCTGCGCCCAGTTCAGCGAGAGCGTCATCCCGGACCTGATCGATGGCCCGGTCAAGTCCGGTGACGCCCAGCTCGAGTTCCAGAACTTCGTGATCATCGGCCCCGACTCCGACATCGCGGCGCGGGCAGCGCTTGCGGCTTCGGAGCAGGACCGCTACTGGGAGTTCATCGAGCTCTTCTACCGTAACCAGGGCGTCGAGAACGGCGGCTACGTGACCGAGGAGTTCCTGACCGACATCGCCACCGGCGCCGGGATCGAGGATCTCGACGCCTGGAACGCCTCGCGTGAGGATCCGAAGTGGGAGCGCGCGATTGCCGACACGCAGTCGGAGGCGGCGACCCTGGGTCTGACAGGCACGCCGTCGATAGTCGTCGAGGGCCCAGGCGGGACCGAGGTTCTCGGCACCCCCGGCTCAGCCGGCGAGATCGAGTCGGCGATCGACAGCGTTCGCTAGGCCCGGCCGGCCCGTCGGCCTGAGCGCGCGATCGCTGGTCGCTAGTTGGGGGGCTACTCGACCTCGGCCACGCGGGGATCGGGCTCGGGCTCGGGGCCGCCGGCTGCCGGGCGCTTGGAGAGGGCCTTGTCCGGGAGGACCGGGGCTCCCCCGCGAAGCTGCTCGACCACGGTCGCCGCCTCGCTCCGCTCGAGCGGCCCGTAGTAGCGATCGTCGATCGAGGCCATCGGGGCGATGTCGCAGGCGCCGAGGCACTCGAAGCCGCTGACGAAGATGTCGCCGTCGCCGTTCACAGTTCCGCCGTGACCCGCCGCCTCGAGGTCGGCGCCGGCCGCATCGCAGAACGAACCGAGCAGCTCGTCGGCGCCGCGCATCCAGCACGAGATGTTCGTGCAGACGAGCACGCGATGCTGCCCCACGGGCTCCAGGTGGAGCAGGTCGTAGAAGCTGGCGACGGACTCGAGATAGGCGGGGTCGACCTCCATCACGGTCGCCACCTGCTCGATCCCCTCTGGGCTGCAGTAGCCGTAGCGCTCCTGGATCGCGTAGAGGGCGGGCATCGCCGCCGAGCGCTTCTCGGGATAGAGCGAGATCAGCTGCTCGATCTCGGCGCGCAGGTCCCCGGGGACGTCGGCCGCCCCGCTGCCCGGTGGGGTGCCGACGCCGGCGTCCGGGCCCGCGGTCTCGGCACCGGCCCGCCGATCCCCCCCCGGCGTTCCCGGACCGGGCACCGGTGGGGTGCCGCTCTCACCCGGCGCCTGGCGCTGCTGCTCCGATTCGCTCACCGGTCGATGCCTCCGAGAATCGGATCGAGCATCGCCAGGTTGCAGATCAGGTCGGCGACGTACTGGTCCATGCACATGTCGCGCAGCGACTGCAGGTTGACGAAGCTCGGCTCGCGGAAGTGCACGCGAACCGGCTTCGCCGAGCCGTCGGCGACGACGAAGCAGCCAAGCTCGCCGCGCGGCGACTCGATCGGGTAGTAGACCTCGCCCGGCGGCACACGAAAGCCCTCGGTGACCAGCTTGAAGTGGGAGATCAGCGCCTCCATCGAGACGCTGAGCTCATCCCGCGGCGGCAGCACGACCTTGCGGTCGTCGGAGATCCAGGGTCCCTCCGGCAGGCCGTCGAGGCACTGGCTGATGATCTTCACGGACTCCCGCATCTCCTGCAGTCGCACCTTGTAGCGGTCGTAGTTGTCACCGACGGTGCCGACCGGGATGTCGAACTCGAGCTCCCGATAGGCGAGGTAGTCCTCGACCTTGCGCAGGTCCCAGGGCTCGCCGGAAGCGCGCAGCAGTGGCCCGGTGACCCCCAGCTCCAGCAGCCGCTCGCGCGACACGATGCCGACGTTCTTGGTCCGCTGCAGGAAGATCTCGTTGCGGTCGAGCAGCGCCGCGTACTGGTCGATCCGATCGGGCATCTCCGCGGTGAACGCGCGGAGCTTGCGCTCGAATCCGAGCGGGATGTCCTCGATCACGCCACCGACCTGGAAGTAGCGCGTGTGCATCCGCTGCCCCGACGACATCTCCATGATGTCGAGGATCTTGTCGCGCTCGCGGAAGCAGTACCAGAACATCGAGATCGCGCCGAGGTCGAGCGCGGTGGTCCCGAGGCCGACCAGGTGGGAGCTGATCCGGTTCAGCTCCAGGTGCAGGGTCCGCAGCCACTTCGCCCGCCGCGGGATCTCCAGCTCGAGCATCTTCTCGACCGCTCCGCAGAAGGCCTCGGCGTTGAAGTAATAGGAGAGGTAGTCCATCCGCTCGACGAACGGGATCACCTTCCAATAGGACTTCTGCTCACAGGACTTCTCGATGCCGGTGTGGACGTAGCCCATCACCGGCTTCAGGTCACGAACCACCTCGCCCTCGAGCGAGACGAGCAGTCGCAGGACCCCGTGCGTGGCCGGATGATGTGGCCCCATGTTGATCGTGAGCAGCTCCTGCTCCCGATCGAGCGCCGTCCGCTCGATCGGTGAGGTACCGATCACCTCCGCCTCGGTGCGCGCGATAGCGTCACGACCGAGCTCCTCCATCGTGCGGGTCGTGTCGGCGATCCGGTCGTCGGTCGGCGTTGCCATCAGCCGGCGATCACCTCGTCCACCCGGGGACCTCGTCCTCGGTGTTGGTGAAGATCACAGGGTCACCACCGACCGGGAAGTCACGTCGCTGCGGCCAGCCGATGTAGTCCTCCGGCATCAGGATCCGGCGCAGGTCGGGATGCCCCCGGAAGACGATCCCGAAGAAGTCGTAGGCCTCTCGCTCCTGGAACTCGGCCGTCGGGAAGATGTCGGTGACGCTCTCGGTCTCCGGCAGCCGCTCCTCGCCCGGATCCTCGATCACGCACTTGACCCTGAGGCGCTCGACCCGGGCCATGTTCAGCAACTCGTAGTGGACGGCGAAGCGGGGCGTCTTCGGCAGGTAGTCGGCTGCGTGAAGCGAGGCCAGGAAGTGGTACTCCTGCCCGGGTGCCTGCTTGAGATGGAGCAGGGTGTCGCGGACCGAGGAGGGCCCGATGATCAGCGCCGCCTGGCCGTGGTCGTAGGTAGTCCCGAGGACGGCGTCCGGGTGTCGGGCGTTGATCTCGGCGGCGATCAGCTCGAGGCCGGGCGCGTCAGGCATCGCGCCCCTCCCACGAGTCGTCCTCGGGCTGCTGGGCGCCGATGACGGCAGCCCGCTCGGAGACCGCCCGCTCGGCTTCGTCGAGCAGCTTCGCCTCGCCTGCCAGCTGCTCGGGGGTCGGCTCGGCCTCGCCGACCAGGCGTCCGTCCGAGGGCGCCGTGCCGGCGCGCTCGACCGGGATCCCACCGGGCTTCGAGGCCCGCTCGTCCTCCTCGGTGCCGTGCGCCCGGTACTCGTCCCGCCAGCCGAGGTCCGGATCACCGAGGATCTTGTTGCGGAGCTTCAAGACCCCGTACATCAGTGCCTCGGGGCGGGGCGGGCAGCCCGGGATGTAGATGTCCACCGGCAGGAACTTGTCGGCGCCCTGCACGACGGCGTAGTTGGCGAACATCCCGCCCGAGGAGGAGCAGGCGCCCATCGCGATCACCCACTTCGGCTCCAGCATCTGGTCGTAGATGCGGCGGATCACCGGGACCATCTTGATCGAGACCCTGCCCGAGAGGATCAGCATGTCCGCCTGGCGCGGAGACGCGCGAAACACCTCGGCTCCGTAACGGGCGCTGTCGTAGCGGGCGGAGACCATCGACATCATCTCGATCGCGCAGCAGGCGAGGCCGAAGGTGGCCGGCCACATCGCGTTGCCGCGGGCCCAGGCAACCGCCTTGTCGAACTTGGTGGTGATGACGCGCTCCTCGACGTAGGAGTCGAGGTCGGCGTCGGTCAGCAGCCCGCGCTGCATGTCGCGGGCCTGGAGCTGACGGACGCGCAGTTGCTCGGGGGAGCTCGGTTGGTCGAGCGGGGAGAGCCCGCGGAGCTTGTGCCGCTCTACCTCCAGTTGAGAGCCCCCCTCCGCCAGACGTAGGCGAGGGCGACGAGCAACAGCGAGACGAAGATGAGGATCTCGGTGAGCACGAACACGCTCGAGGCGCTGTTCAGGATCACGCCCACCGGGTAGAGGAACACGACCTCGATGTCGAACAGGATGAACAGCATCGCGACCATGTAGAAGCTGATGCCGAAGCGGAACGTCTGCTGGATGTCCGAGGGGAGGCCGCACTCGTAGGCCTCGCTCTTGACCGGGTTCGGCCGCGACGGCCCGAGGATCCGGTTGAGGACGGAGAAGGCGCCGCCGACGGCGATGCCGAGCCCGACGAAGACGATCACTGGAAGGTAGCTCTGGAGCATGGTCAGTTCTGCCGCTGAGTGCCTCGTCACTCTATCCAATGGCCCACGGCCCAACTGGACCGAAACCCGCGACGGCTGATCTAGAGTTCCCCGCCGCATGGTCGGCCTGCACCTGATCCTCGGCGTCACCGTGATCGCGGCGAACCTCGTCGCCGGCGTCTGGGGCGCCGCCGCCTGGTACTTGCGAAAGCCGTCGGTGGGCTTCTGGTACCTGCTCCGATTCGCTCAGCTCGCCGTCGTCCTCCAGGTCGCGCTCGGCGGTCTGCTGCTGCTGCTCGGCAGGGCCGCGGCGGACCTCCACTACGTCTATGGGGTGCTGCCGCTGGTCGTCTCGCTGCTCGCCGAGGGCGCTCGCTCGATAGCCGGCGAGCACGAGCTCGAGGGGCTCGACTTCGAGTCGCTGCCCCGCCAGCGCCAGCGCGCGATCGCCAGCGCGATCGTTCGTCGGGAGACCGGGATCATGGCGGTCTCGGCCCTCGTCATCCTTGGCCTGACCATCCGCGCCGCCGCGATCCAGCTCTGAGGGCACTTGACGCTGTAGCTGCGGATCCCGGGTCACCTCGACGAGGGATCCACCCGAGCGATCCGCCTTGATGATCTGCCGGGGCCGGGCGATCAGTCGATCCGCAGGTAGCCGCCGTCGGCGAAGACGAGCGGCTCGCCGGCCCGCTGCGAGATCGCCTCGACCTCACCGGTGAGGATCACGTGGTCGCCGCCCGCGAGCACGTCGCGCATCGTGCAGCAGACGAACACGATCGCTGCCTCGAGATGGGGCACTCCGTCGCGCTCCCGCCACTGGACGCCGTCCCATTTCTCGACCATCGGCAGCTTGCGGCCGAACCTGCGGGCGAGCGGCTCGCCGGCGGAGCCGAGCACGTTGATGCCGAAGCGGCCGGTGCTCTCGACGGCGCGCAGCGTCCGCGAGCCGCGGTCCAGACAGGCCAGCATCAGCGGTGGCTCGAGCGACAGGGAGGTCACCGCGTTGGCCGCTAGGCCGGCGGGTTCGCGGCCGAGCAGGGTCGTCACCACGGTCACTCCCGTCGGGAAGCGAGCCATCGCTGCGCGCAGCTCGATCGGGTCGATGCTGGGTGTCGGAGAGTCGCGGGGTGTCATGTCGTCCGGCAAAAAGTATGATGCCGCGGGCGTGCGACCCGTACTCGTCCTGATCGGAACGGCCCTTGCGGCACTCCTGCTCTCTGCCTGTGGCAGCGAGGGCATCTCCGTGCCCGAGGACGACCCCACCCATGCGGGCGCCGTGCTCTTCGCCGAACGCTGTGGCGGCTGCCACACGATCGACGCGGCCGGCACCCAGGGCTCGGGCAGTCGCGCGGTTCGTCCACAGGGGCCGAACTTCAACCAGCGTGAGGTGTCGTACGCAGACGCGCTCTACGCGATTCAGAACGGCGGCTTCTCCGGCGCGATCATGCCGCAGAACATCGTCGTCGGCGAGGACGCTGTCGCCGTGTCTCGCTTCCTCGAGAAGTGGTCGGGCCAGGAAGTGGACGTTCCGGTACGACCCACGTCGCAGGAGGATGCCGACGTGGCCGCGGCCGAGAGCGGCAACCCGCAGCCTGCCGACGCCGGCTCGGGCTCGTCGGGCGAGTAGGGCCCTGCTCGACCTGAAGCGCATCCGCGAGGATCCCGCGCCCACCCGGGCCGCCCTGGCCCGAGTCGGCGCCGAGGCCGACCTCGACGAGATGCTGCTTCTCGACCGCCGTCGCCGCGAGCTGCTGCCCGAGGTCGAGGGACTGCGGGCCGAGCGCAACGAGGCCTCCGATGCGATCGGCCTGGCGAAGCGTGAGGGACGCGATGCCGAGGCCGAGATCGAGCGGATGCGCGAGGTGTCGACGCGGATCAAGGCCCTGGAGGGCGAGCTGGCTGGGGTCGAGGCGGGTCTCGAGACGCTCGCGGCGACGCTGCCGAACCCACCCGATCCCGAAGCGCCGGACGGCGAGACGGACGCGGACGCCGTCGTCCTCCGCGAGGTTGGCGGGCGACCGGACTTCGACTTCGAGGTGCGTGACCACCTCGAGATCGGTCGGGCGCTGGGGCTGATCGAGACCGAGAAGGCCGCCCAGGCGTCCGGCTCGCGCTTCGCGTATCTGCTCGGCGACCTGGTTCTGGTCGAGCTCGCCCTGATCCGCTACGCCGTGGAGGTGCTCGGCGATCGTGGCTTCACGCCGGTCGTGCCGCCGGTTCTGGTTCGCGAGGAGGCTCTGTTCGGCACCGGCTTCTTCCCGGGTGAGCGCGAGATGATCTACGAGGTCCCCAAGGACGAGCTGTTCTTGGTTGGTACGTCCGAGGTCTCGTTGGCGGCCCTACACGCGGACGAGATCATCGACGGTGGACGCCTGCCGCTGCGCTACGCGGGGATCTCGACCTGCTTCCGGCGCGAGGCCGGCGCCGCCGGCAAGGACACGCGCGGGATCTTCCGCGTGCACCAGTTCGACAAGGTGGAGATGTTCAGCTTCGTTGATCCCGAGGCATCCGCGGAGGAGCATCTGCGGATGCTCGCGATCGAGGAGGAGATCCTCGCCGGGCTTGAGATTCCCTACCGCGTGGTCGACATCGCGGTCGGCGACCTCGGCGCTCCAGCGGTCCGCAAGTTCGACTGCGAGGCCTGGATCCCGAGTCAGGACCGGTATCGCGAGCTGACCTCGACCTCGAACACCACCGACTACCAGGCGCGCCGGATCAACTGCCGCCGGCGGAGCGAGGCGGGCGGGGAGACCGAGCCGGTCCACACGCTGAACGGCACCGCGGTCGCGGTCGGTCGCACGCTGATCGCGATCATCGAGAACCGGCAGCGGGCGGACGGGTCGATCTCGATGCCGCCGGCGCTGGTCGAGCGCGGCGCCCCGCCGCTGCTCGGCGAGGCCTAGCCGGCCCCGCCGTCACCCGATCCGGCCGGCGGCTTCGGCCTGCCGACGGTCTCACCGAGCCTGCCCAGAGCCTCGGTGAACTCCTGCGGGATCACCCAGACCTTGTTCGCATCGCCCGCCGCGATCTGCGGCAGCATCTCCAGGTAGAGGTAGCTGAGGATGCCCTCGTCGACGCCGCCGGTGTGCAGGGAGTTGAACACCGTCTCGACCGCCTTCGCCTCGCCCTCGGCGCGGAGGGCCTGCGCCTCGCGCTCACCCTCGGCCTCGAGGATCGCCGATTCCTTCGAGCCCTGCGCCCGAAGGACGAGCGACTGCTGATCGCCCTGGGCGTTGAGGATCGCCGACTGCTTGGCGCCCTCCGCGGTGAGGATCGCGGCGCGCTTGTCGCGCTCGGCCCGCATCTGCTTCTCCATTGCCTCCTGGATCGAGGGCGGCGGGTCGATCGCCTTGATCTCGACCCTGTTGACGCGGATTCCCCACTTGCCCGTCGCCTCGTCGAGCACCGTTCGCAGCTGCGCGTTGATCGCATCGCGGCTGGTCAGCGCCTCCTCGAGATCGAGGCTCCCGATCACGTTCCTCAGGGTCGTGACCGTCAGCTGCTCGATCGCCCGGATCGGCTGCGCCACCTCGTAGGTGACGGACTTCGGGTCGATGATCGTGTAGTAGACGACCGTGTCGATGCCGACGTTGACGTTGTCCTCGGTGATCACCGCCTGCGGCGGGAAGGTGACGACCTGCTCGCGCAGGTCGATCTTCGGCAGCATCCGGTCGATGAACGGGATCAGCAGGGCCAAGCCGGGTTGCAGGGTTCGCTGGTAGCGGCCGAGGCGTTCGACGATGCCCGCGCGGGCCTGGGGCACGATCCGCACGGCCGCCGCAAGGCTGACCAGGACGAGCAGCGCGATCGCCGCCAGCGCGATCGCACCGGCATTGACTGCGAGGGGGAGGGCCGTCTCCGTCATAGGCTTTCACTCTCTTTTTCTCCGGCAGCAGCCGGTCCGCTTTCGGGTTCGGGTTCGGGCTTCGACTCATCATGGGGCTCGAGATAGAGGTAGACGCCGCCCACGTCGACGACTTCGCACACCGTTCCGGGCTCGATCACCAGGTCCTCGCTCAGGGTCCGGGCCGACCAGACCTCCTGGCCGTGGCCGAGCCGGGCGGTGCCCGAGTCGAAGTCGACCCGTTCGCGGGCGACAGCCCGGGCGCCGAGCATCCGCTGTACGTTCGAGCGCTTGTCGGGCGGTGGCGGCAGCAGGTGCTTCTTGACCAGGGGCCGGAGCACGAGCAGCGAGGCGGCCGAGCCGAGGATGAAGGCCACGAGCTGCGGCTCGATCGCGTCGCCGAAGGCGGCGACGATCGCGGCGGCGAACGCGCCGAGCGCAACCGGCGCCGCGTAGAACGTGAAGCCGATCAGCAGCTCGGTCAGCAGCAACCCGATCCCGAGCAGGAACCAGGCGAGCCAGTCGTCGAGCCCGAAGATCTCCATACGGGCAATCTAGCCGCTCGACCGTGCGGGTCGAGCGGCGCAGGGTCGAGCGGCGATGCGCCGTTCCCACATCGCTCACTCGAGCCCTCTCCTGGTACTAGGAGCCTGGTCCGCTCTCGTCTTCCGCTGGATCGAGCGAGAGAGCGGCGGAGTTGATGCAGAACCGAAGCCCAGTCGGCTCCGGCCCGTCATCGAAGACGTGTCCGAGGTGAGCGTCGCAGCGGCTGCAGACCACCTCGGTCCGGCGCATCATCAACCCGTGATCGGCCCTGGTCTCGATCGCGCTCTCGGAGCTGGGCTGATGGAAGCTAGGCCAGCCGGTGCCGGAGTCGAACTTCGTATCGGAGCTGAACAGCTCCTGCTCGCAGCAGACGCATCGGTACGTGCCTTCCGTCTTCGTGTCCCAGAAGCAGCCGGTGAACGCGCGCTCGGTCCCGCCCTGGCGGGTCACCTCGAACTGCTCGGGATCGAGATCCTGACGCCATTCTTGCTCTGACTTACGAACCTTCTCCATGGTTCCTCCTCTTCGGATTGGTCAGACGTGAGCGTAGACCTCGCCGCTTACCGCGACATCAACAACGCGTCCCACCGAAAGGAATCCGATCGATAGGCCAAACGAAACACGCACCGAGTCTCGACGAACAGCATACTCGGCGGCACCAGGCCGGAATCGATGAGAACTTCCCCAGGAGCACGAAGACGACCGGACCCGCCGCCCGTTATCAGCCCAGGGCCCGGGATCGGGGAGGAGCCGGCGCCCGACGAGCTCGAGGCCGATCCCGGAGCGTTCCTCCCGACGTCGATCTCAGCGTTCATCTGCATCGGCTGCCCGACGGTGAGTGGGTCTGCCTCGACGCGCGGACGACGCTGCTGATCGCCGAGCGGTAGCCGGATCGGGCCGATCGGCTGCTGCGGCGCTCAGCTGCGTCGGGCGTCCGCGAGGATCGCGGCGGCCAGCGTGTCGGCCGCAGCCGGGTTGGCCGCCAGGTAGAGGTTGGGCTCGATCAGCTCGAGCTCGATCAGGCGCAGTCCGCCGGCGTCGGCGAGCAGGTCGACGCGGGCGTACAGCGACTCCCCCGGCGCGCGCTCGAGCGCGCGGCGCCCGATCCGGATCGCCTCGTCGGGAGGCTCGACCCACTCGTGGCCGGCACCGTACTGCGGCTGCACGCGGAAGTCACCGGGTGCCGGCCGCTTGCGCACGCCGTGAGTGGGCTCGCCGTCGATGAACACCAGGCTCAGCTCTCCCTCGGTCTCGACCGAGGGCAGAAACGGCTGTGCCATACCGGGCTCGTCGAGGCTGCGAAGTATGCGAGCGACCATCTTCGTCTCGACCCGGGCCAGCCGCTCGGCCCCGAGGTCGACGACCGGCTTCAGCACGACGTCCCCCCAGCCGAGCTCGGCGACGGTCGCTTCGATCTCCTCCTCCACGCCCGGCTCGGTCCAGATCGTCGGGATCGTCGGCACGCCGGCCGCCTCGAGGTCGCGCAGGTAGCGTTTGTCGAGGTTCCACTCGATCGTCTCGCGGGGGTTGCGTAGCTTCGTCTTCGCATCGACCGCGGCGAGCCAATCGCGAAACCGCTCGAGCTTGCGGTGGTAGTCCCAGGTCGAGCTGACCATCACCAGGTCGAAGTCGCCCCAGTCGACCGCGGCATCGGTCCAGGCCGGTGTCTCGACCGTCGCGCCACCGCGCCGCAACGCCGGAACGAGGAAGTCGAGATCGCCGTCGCGGACGGTCTGCTGCTCGTATGTGGCCAGGGCGATCCTCAAGCGGGCCAATCTACCCAGGCGCGGTCGGCGCCGATCCCACCGGGGTCGCGACGCACATAACTAACCGATCGGGTAATAATGCGGGCGACAACCGACGGTAGAGGCGCCGAGAGGAGCGATCAACGATGAGTGGCAACGGGAACGGGAACGGGAACCAGGCTGCGGAGCGAGGCTTCACCGCGGTCGGGCGCGAGGAGCAGGAGGTCGAGGAGAGCGCCCTCAGCGTGCTGCTCGATGCCGACATCGACAAGGTGATGGGCGGCCTCGACCGGATCATCGAGGCGGCGCCGTCGTACGAGAAGCTGTTCATGCGCTGGCAGCGGCAGCACTGGTCGACCGAGGACTTCGACTTCAGCGAGGATGCCCGCCAGTGGGCCGACCCCGACCTGATCTCGGACGAGGAGCGGGAGTTCATGCTGTTCGGCTTCTCGCAGTTCTTCCTCGGGGAGGAGCGGGTCACGGTCGAGCTGCTCCCATTCGCGATCGCGGCGCCCACGCACGAGGCCCAGGCGTTCCTGACGACGCAGATCTCCGACGAGGCCAAGCACATGGTCTTCTTCGACCGCTTCTATCGCGAGGTGCTCGGCATGAGCGCCGGCTCGCTCGGCGAGATGATCGATGCGCAGCGGGGCAACGTCAACAAGGACTGGGAGACCCTGTTCGACGGGATCCTGCACGACTGCGCGGAGCGCTGCCGCAAGAACCCCGACGATCTCGAGGCGCTGATCCGCGGGATCACCGTCTACATGGTGGTGATCGAGGGAACGCTGGCGCTGACCGGGGCGCGCTTCTTGATCCGCAGCATGAAGGAGCGCAACTGGATGCCCGGCTTCACCCAGGGGTTCACTGCGGTCAACCGGGACGAGTCCCGTCACGTCGGCTTCGGCGTCAAGTTCCTCGCCGATGCGATCAAGGACGATCCCGCGAACGCGCGGGTGATCGAGGCGACCCTGCAGGAGACGTTGCCCGTTGCGACGCTCGTCTTCGTGCCCCCGGGTGTCGAGGACCCGTACAACTTCGAGACCCCGTTCTACAGCTCGGCCGAGGTCTTCGAGTACGCGATGAAGTCGCTCTCGAAGAAGCTCGCGGCGATGGGCCTGGACCCGGCGATGCTCGCCGGGTCATCCGCCTGAGCGGCCCGGTCGGCCGGCAACGAGATGTCCGAGGCGCTGCTCGAGGAAACGAGGGCCGGCCCGGGGCGGCCCTCGACCGGCGCCCGGCGGCGGATCCTCGACGCCGGCTTCGTCGTCCTCAAGCGGGACGGCTACGCGGGGCTGACGACCGCCAAGGTCGCTGCCGAGGCGGGCCGGAACAAGGCCCTGATCAGCTACCACTTCGGCGGCAAGCAGGGCCTGGTCGCCGAGGTCGCCCGCCGCGTCACCTCGGTGATCACCGAGGACGTGCGCGATGCGATCGCCGGCGCCGAGGACATCGAAGCGCTCGGCGAGGCGGCGCTCGAGGCCGTCTGGCGGCTGATGGAGCGCGACGAGGGAATCCAGCGGGTCTACTTCGACCTCACCTCGCAGTCGGTAGTCGACCCTGAGATCCAGGCGATGATGGCGGAGATGAGGGCCGGCTTCCGATCGATGCTGCACGAGCGGATCAAGGAGCTGACCTCCGCGGCGAGCGCCGCCGAGATCGAGGCGGCCGCCGTGTTCATCATCTCCGGGGTCGAGGGTCTCGCCCTCGAGCGGCTCGACCGCGGCGAGACCGCCGAGCTCGCCGGCGCCCGGCGCCTATGGGTCAGCTCGCTCGGCGCCGTGCTCGAGCGCTGAGGCCGCGCCCGCGGTCAGCCGGCGCCCCGGCGGGCGTTCTCCTCGATCAAGCTGTGAAAGCGCGGCCAGAGCTCGAGCGGGAGGTCGTGACCCATGCCCTCGATCAGCTCGAGCCGGGCGCCGTTGATCGCGCCCGCCACGTCCTCGCCGGCCCGCGGCGGGACCAGCTTGTCCTCGCGGCCGTGGATCACCACCGTCGGCGCGTCGATCGCGTGCAGGTGCCTGGTCCGGTTGCCCGAGGCGAGGACGGCCATCAGCTGCCGCGCCGTCCCGATCGGATAGAAGCAGCGGTCGTAGGAGTGGGCCGCACGCTCGCGAATCCTCGCCGTGTCCGGCGGAAAGCGAGGCGACCCGATCGACTCGAAGATGCGGACCGTGCCCTCGATGAACTCCTCGCGGGTGCTGGCGGGAGGGCGGAGCAACGCCATCAACGCCTCCGGCCGCGGAGTCGTCGACGGCCGGCGACGACCGGTGGAGGCCATGATCGAACAGAGCGAGCGCGTGCGGGACGGAAACCTGGCCGCGAGCTGCTGGCCGATCATCCCTCCCATCGAGGCGCCGACGAGGTGGGCGGACTCGATCGCCAGCGCATCGAGCAGCCCCACCGTGTCCGCGGCCATGTCGTCGAGGTCATAGGCGGCCGACCCCGTGAACCCGATCAGGCCGGCCCTGACGTTGACGCGGCCACTGCTCTTCGATGACAGCCCGACGTCGCGGTTGTCGAAGCGGACGACGTGGAAGCCGCGCTCGGCCAGCTGCTCGCAGAACTGCTCGTCCCAGCCGAGCATCTGCATGCCGAGGCCCATGATCAGGAGGATCGTCTCGTTCGCGGGATCCCCGAACTCCTCGTAGCAGAGCATCATCCGACCGACCTGGGTCAGCTGCTCACCGCTCCGCGAGATCTGCATCGGCGTCGACGCCATCCCGGCAAGCTAGCAGCGCCGATCAGGCGGCCGGCGGCCTCGGACGCCGCCCCCGCGAAGTCCCGTATCCTGGGCCGATGAGCCCGGAAGGCAGGGAAGCCGCAGAGCAGGACGAGAGCCGCCGCCGGGTGCTGGTGGCCGAGGATGGGACGATGTTCCGCACCGCGGTGATCCGTCTGCTCAGGGAGGCGGGCTTCGAGATCGAGGCCGTGCCGGACGGCACCGTCGCCCTCAAGCGCCTCGTCGGGCCCGGGAGCCGGGAGTTCGATCTGCTGATCAGCGACGTCGCGATGCCGGCGATGGGTGGCCTCGAGCTCGTCCGTCGGATGCGCGAGGAGCTGAGCGAGCCGCCGGCCGTGATCTACATGTCCGGCGACGTCGCGATGGACCTGGGCACGGAGCCGGGAGCGATCGGTGGCGACGTGATCCTGGCGAAGCCGTTCGGCCCCGAGGAGCTGCTGGCGGCGATCAGCTCCGCGCTCGACTAGGCGCCTCGCTGGCCCCTGCCCGGGCGCCCCGTTCATTAGCCTGATCCACTCGATGGTCAAGCGGATACGGAACTTCTACCTGACCCCGCGCCAGTACTTCGTGGTCGCCGCGGTCGCGCTCGGGGCGCTGACCCTGATCGTGTTGACGGGCGCCGCCGTGCGGCTCACCGGGTCGGGGCTCGGCTGTCCCGATTGGCCGAAGTGCTACGGGAGCACGATTCCGCCGGGGGAGTTCCACGCCCTGATCGAGTACGGCAACCGGCTGCTGACCGGCTTCGTCGGCATCGCCGTGATCGCCGCCAGCGCCCTCGCCTGGCGCCGGAGGCCGTTTCGCAAGCACCTCGCGGTGCTCGGTGCGCTGCTGCCGGTGGGAGTGCTGTGCCAGGCGATCCTCGGTGCGCTGGTCGTCGAGTTCCACCTCGCTCCTGAGTTGGTGATGGGGCACTTCATCCTCTCGATGCTGCTCCTCGATGCGTCGTTCGCGCTCGTCTGGCTCGCCCGCTACGAGCCCGGTGAGCGCCGCCGCTCGGGCGACCGCTCCGGCGTCTGGGCGGTGCGCGGCCTGATCCCCCTCGGACAGCTGACGATTCTCCTCGGGACGATGAGCACGGCGGCCGGCCCGCATGCGGGGGCTCATGAGGGGGAGCTGGTCCAGCGCTTCGACTTCCGCGGCGGCGAGACGCTGCAGTGGATGGTCGAGCGGCATTCGGCGATCGCCGCCGCCTTCGGTCTCGCAGCGATCGCCGTCTGGTTCTATCTCGGGCGCGACGGCGGCGATCGCCGCGCCCGCCGCCCGCTCGGCGTGGTGATCGCAATGCTCGCGGCGCAGGGCGCTGTCGGCGGGATCCAATGGGCGCTGGAGCTGCCGGCGGAGATCGTCTGGCTGCACGTCTCGCTCGCGACGCTCACCTGGGTCGCGATGCTCTGGTCGGTGGCCACCGCCGGCCAGCTCGAGCCCCGGCGCGAGCCGAGCGCCTCCCGCACGCCGGCTCACCCCGGCGGCGCCCAGGACGGTTCGCCACGAACCGAGCAGGACGTGGTCCCCTCGGCCCGCTGACCGAGGCGCCCCGCCACCGAGCGCCGGTCGATGCGCGGCTAGCTCTGGCGCCGATGCCCGCGTTCACGGTGGGGTGAACGGTTGTGGGGGCGGGGGCGCGCCTGAGCGTTCACTCGCCGGGCAGCGGGGGCCAGCGACCGCCCGTGATTTCACGGCAGCGGGGCCGAGGTTGAAGTTGACCACGGATATCGGTGTCGATCTCAACCTCGCCGCGGAGCCGGGCGGCGGAGCGGGGCGGGGGGTGGGGGTGGTTGCGGGCGCCTAGAGGCGGCGCGTGTGGCGGGCCTTGTAGCTCTCGGGCGTCGAGCGCATGCTCTTGCTCCAGCCGGGCCCGTTGCCGGAGACCATCGAGGTATCGAAGCGGAGGCCGGCGACGACCATGTAGGCGTGGCCACTCGCCCCGTAGACGGTGATCCACTTGCCCTTGCCCTTCTTGCCCCAGCGGGCAAGGCCGCTGGAATCGAGCGGTGAGCTCACGAGCTTGGCGCCGCGGAGCGCGTAGCTGACCGCGCCCGAGCAGTCGTAGCCACGGTCCTTCCAGCGACTGTGGCCGCCGCCGTACTTGTAGGGCTTGTTGCGGATCTTGTTCGCCGCGGCGATCACGCGCTGGACGGCCCTGGGGGCGTTCGCGGGAGCGATCGCCCTGCCCTTGACGAGCTTCGCCTTGCTCCCGGGAACCGTCTCCGAGCGGGCGCCTTCGCCCTCGGGGTTGACGCCGCCGCCGGCGCTCGCCCCTGAGGCGGGGAGCAGCGCGAGGACGAGCGTCAGGGCGATCAGCAGTCCCGCTGATCTGAAGCTGTGGGATTTCGTCGGCACGATCGGAGGTCTCCTTCGTCGGCCTACGGGGTTAGCTGACGGGCTGGCGTCAAGGAGATCGCCCCCACCGGTGGTGGGTAAGCCCCAAACATTCGGTTCCCCCGCTTCCCCCCGAATTTCGAGGGGAACTCGGCATTACCTTTTTCGTTGACGCGGCATCATACACAACTAACACGACGCTCACATTCCGGGCCCGCAGGCGTTGCTAGGGTCGCGGCCCCGGATGCCCCTCGCGCTGATCTACGACCGACGCTGTCTCGCTCACGACAACGGCTCGATGCTGCTGGATCCGCGGGCGTCGGGCTGGCTCGACGTCGGACACGCCGAGGGCCCGGAGCGGATCGCCCGCTCCTGGGAGCTGCTGCAGAGCGCCGGCCCGGCCGCCTCGCTCGAGCGGCTGCCGCTCCGGCCCGCATCGCGCGCGGAGCTCGAGCTCGTCCATCCCGGCGATCACGTCGACCGCGTGCAGGCCGAATGCGAGCGCGGCGAGCTCGCCTGGGTCGGGCCCGAGGCGCGGGTCGGGCCCGCCAGCTGGGAGCCGATCCTGCTCGCCGCCGGGGCCGCTGCGGTCGGAATCGAATGGACGGCGCGGGCGCCCGGGAATCGGGCCTTCGCACTGATCCGGCCGCCGGGCCACCACGCCTCCGCCGAGCAGGCGATGGGCTTCTGCATCTTCAACAACGCGGCGATCGCCGCCCGCGTGGCTCAGCGCGAGCACGGCCGGCGCCGGGTCGCGATCGTCGACTGGGACGTGCATCACGGCAACGGGACCGAGACGATCTTCTACTCCGACCCCGATGTCCTCTTCTGCTCGCTTCACCAGGACGGCCTCTATCCGGCCGACCGTGGCGCGATCGACGACGTCGGCAGCGGCGCCGGCGAGGGCACCACCGTCAACGTTCCGCTGCCGGCCGGAACCGGCGACGCCGGCTACGAGCTGGCGATCGAGGAGGTCGTGGTCCCGGTGCTGCGGCGCTTCGAGCCGGAGCTGCTGATCGTCTCCGCCGGGCAGGATCCGAGCGCCGCCGATCCACTCGGGCGGATGAGCGTCACCGCGGACGGCTTTCGGGCGATCGCCGCGCGGCTGGGGGCGGTGGCGGACGAGCTCTGCGAGGGGCGAATGCTGGTCCTTCAGGAGGGCGGCTACAGCCCCGACCACCTGCCGTTCTGCAACCTCGGCATCGTCGAGGGCCTCGCCGGGCTCGAGCCGACCTTCGGCTCCGACCCGCTCGAGATGGACGTGCCGAGCGGGACCAGGGCGATCGAGCGGGGGGCGATCGCGGCCGCCGCTCGCAGGCAGGCGCGGGGCACGAAGCCGACCTGGGCAGCTGCGGAAGCGGGGTCCACCGGAGCGGCCTTCGAGCTGCGGCCGCTCGCGATCGGCGACGAGGACGAGCTGATCCGGATCCACCGGACGCCCGAGGTCTCGCGCTGGTGGGATCAGCCGGCGGACGGCTTCCCCTGGGAGGAGCCGGAGTCGACCCGGTTCGTGATCGAGGTCGAAGGCCGGGTCGCGGGGCTGATCCAGTTCTCCGAGGAGCACGAGCCGAAGTACCGACAGGCCTCGATTGACCTGTTCCTCGATCCGGAGCTGCACGGACGGGGGATCGGCTCGGCAGCGGTGGGCCGGCTCGCGAACGAGCTCTTCGAGCGTCGCGGCCACCACCGGGTCACGATCGACCCGGCGGCAGCCAACGCCGCCGCGATCCGCGCCTACGAGAAGGCCGGGTTCCGCCGGGTCGGCGTCCTCCGCAGCGCCGAGCGGGACGGCGACGGCCGCGGTTGGCACGACAGCGTGATGATGGAGCTCGTCGGTGGCGAGCGCGCCCACTCCGCGGGCGAATGAGCGGCGGCCCGGGCGCTCAGCGGCTGACGCGGAACTTCGCCTTCGCGGGTGTCGGGTCGGTGGCTCCGCCGACGCGGGCGCGAACCCGGAACTCGTAGCGACCGCGGCGCAGGCCCTTGTAGCGCTTCGGGCTCTTGCAGCCACTGAACTTCGCCAGTCGCTTCTCGCGCGAGTTGCGCCTGCCCTTCCGCTTCAGCGAGCACTCGAAGGCGGCGCCCGCAGAGGGCGATCGGAACTTGAACTTCGCCTTCGCGCCGCGGCTGCCGGCCCTGACCTTCTTCCGCGGCTGCTTCGTGATCTTCGTCTCGGGCGACTTCGGCGCCGGCGGCTCGAGCCCGCTGACGCGCGCGACCTGCTGCGATGTCTCGAGGCCGACCCAGAGCGTGTTCGCCGGGCCCGCGGTCAGATACCGTGGGCCCGAGTTGGCCGGGAGGCCGGCGAGCGTCGTGTACTCGCCGGCCGTCGTCAGCCGCCCGAGGTCGTGGGCGGCGAACTGGGCGAACCAGTAGGCGCCGTCGGCGCCGAAGGCGACGCCGAAGGGATCGGCGAGCGGCGCCGGGGTCGTCTCGGGGGCGCCGCCGGGCGTGATCCTGCCGACGGTCTGCGGATCGGTGCCCGGGTTCCCGTAGGCGACCTGGGCCCCGTTCGAGGCGGCTACCTCCTGTGGGTTCCCGCCGACGGCGTAGGGGGTGACGTCGCTGCCGTCGGGCTTCAGGCTGATGATCCGCTGCCCGCCGAAGTCCGCCACCCAGATCAGCGCCGGGCCGGCCGAGATCCCGCGGGCACCCATCCCCGCGACCGTGAACTCCTCCGGGTTGGTCGGATCGAGCGGCGGGATCCGCAGCACCTTGTCGGCACTCGCGGTCCAGAGATTGCCGTCGGGACCGCCCGTGATCCCGCGCGGATCGGCGATCGCGGCGATCGCGAACTTGGTGGCGCTGTCAGGGTCGGCCGGCGGCACCTTGGCCACGCCTCCCGACTGGGTCACCCAGAGGTTGCCGTCGTCGCCCGTGGCGATCCCCACCGGGCTCGCGACGTCCGCCGGATCGAACTCGGTGACCGTCCCCTGCGGCGTGATCCTCGCCAGCTCGTTGCCGAGGCCGCTGCCGCTCAGGGTCGCCCAGATGTTGCCGTCGGGTCCCTCGGTGAGATGACCGGGGGAGCCGCTCAGGTCGAAGACGCCGTTGACGGCGGGTGCGGCCGACGCCGTCGCGGGAAGCAGCCCGGCCGCCAGCGTCAGGACGACGGTGAGGGCCAGTGTTGCCAAGCGTCGCGTGCGCACACAGGAAACCTATCGCCTGGGTCGACGCCGGGCAACCGCACCGCCGGACGGGCGCGGGCGGCCGGCGCTAGGCCGCGACGGCCTCGGCCCTGGTCTCGCGCTCGGCGCCGGAGAACTCGATTCCCTCGTCCTCGAGCCTGCCGTGCCGGAGCATGAGGATGTCGAGCGGGTAGTTCTGGTGCAGTCGCCAGGGAGTCCTGGTCCCCTGCTCGGGGAGCTGGTCGATCGAGCGCAGCACGTAGCCGGCGGTCAGGTCGATGATCGGCTCGGTCCCGATCCCGGGGCCGGGCGCCAGCGGCATGCAGCGTCGGTAGTCGTGCTCGTCCATGTGGTTCAGCAGGCGACAGACGTACTCGGCGACCAGATCGCACTTCAGCGTCCACGAGGCGTTCGTGTAGCCGAGTGCGAGCGCCAGGTTCGGGACCCCGCTCAGCATCAGGCCCTTGTAGGCGACGGTCTCGGAGACGTCGACCTCGCGCCCGTCGACGGTCAGCTCGATCCCGCCGAGGGTCAGCAGGTTGAGGCCGGTCGCGGTGACGATCAGATCCGCGTCGAGCTCGGCTCCCGAGGCGAGCCTCAGGCCGCGCGCGGTGAAGGTCTCGATCTCGTCGGTGACGATCGAGGCGTCACCCCGGCTGAGCGCCGCGAACAGGTCCCCGTCGGGCACCAGGCAGACGCGCTGATCCCAGGGGTCGTAGCGGGGCTCGAAGTGCTTGTCGACGTCGTAGCCGGGCGGCAGGCGTCGCTCGACGCCCCGGTGGATCAGCCTCCTGACGAGCCGCGGAGCCCGCCGGCTGAGCTGGAAGAAGAGCTGCGTGAGGAGCACGTTCTTCCAGCGGATCAGCGAGTAGGCGATCCGGGCCGGCAGCCTCCGCCGCAGGAAGCCGGCGATCGGATCCTCCGCCGGGAGCGAGAGCACGTAGCTCGGCGATCGCTGCAGCATCGTCACGTGCGCGGCGCGCCCGGCCATCGCCGGGACCAGGGTCACCGCCGTCGCGCCGCTGCCGATCACGATCACGCGCTTGCCCTCGTAGTCGAGGTCCTCCGGCCAGAGCTGCGGATGGACGATCTCGCCCTCGAATCGATCGATGCCCTCGAATGCCGGCGTGTAGCCCTCGTCGTAGCGGTAGTAGCCGGTACAGGCGAACAGGAAGTCGCAGGTCATCTCCACTGGCTCGCCGGCGTCGGTGCGCTCGACCTCGACCGTCCAGCGGGCATCGTCGCTCGACCACTCGGCGCGCGTGACGCGGTGGCCGTAGCGGACCTTGCGATCGATTCCGCCCTCCTGCGCCGTCTCGCGGATGTAGCTGCGAATCGCGGGGCCGTCGGCGATCGCCTCCGCCTGCTCCCAGGGCCGGGAGGCGTAGCCGAGCGTGTACATGTCGGAGTCCGAGCGGATCCCGGGGTAGCGGAACAGGTCCCAGGTACCGCCGATCGCGTCGCGGGCCTCGAGGACGGCGAAGCTCTTGCCCGGGCACTGCTCCTGCAGTCGGCGGGCCGCGCCGATGCCGGAGAGGCCGGCGCCGACGATCAGGACGTCGAGGTGCTCGGCCGTCTCCTGATCGGCTCCCCGGCCGTTCGCTCCTTGGTCGCTCTGCTCGAACATCGGTTCGTCGGTCCTCGCCCTCGGTGGCGGCGAATCATCGCACGACGTCGGGCCGCCGCCCGCTCAGCTCTCCTTGACGACCGCGTAGACGACCCGCTCGGCGACGTCGACGACCGTCTCGCCGATCTTTGCGAGGCGCCGGTAGAGCTCGCGGAGGGCGATCCGCTCGCCCCGCTCCCGGCTCTCGAGCGTCCCGGCGAGGCCACGGTAGTAGGCGCGCTGCATGGCGCGCACCTGCTCGATCGCGCGATCGGCGGCGGCGGTCGCCCGGTCCGCAGAGGAGCCGAGCTCGCCGATCGCCGGGTCGAGCTCGCGCACCGCCCCGGCCAGGAGCCCGGCCAGCTCGGCGATCCCCGCATCGGGGCCCCACTCGAGCACCTCGGACTCGGCGACCAGATCGCTGACCCCGTTCAGGATCCAGTCGATGCCCCGTGAGAGCGTGAACAGGTCCTCGGGCTCGATCGGGGTGATGAAGGCGGTCTGCAGCGCGTTCAGGAGCTCGCGCTTGGCGCGATCGCCTCGGGCCTCGATCTCGCGCAGGTCAGAGGCGGTGGGGTCGCCGCCGTCGGCCCACCGCGCGAACGCCTCCACCCCCTCGGTCGTCACCGCGAGCTGGTCGCTGAGCAGCCCGAGCACGTCCGGCTCCTCGGGCAGGAACCAGCGCTTCGGGGTCAGGTCAGCCATTGCAGGAGCTCGAAGGTTCCCATCGCCAGCAGGGCCGAAGCCGGCAGGGTGATCAGCCAGGCGAGGCCCATCTCGCGGACGATCGCCCAGTTGACGTGCCGCCAGCGCCGCCGCCCACCGCCGACGCCGACGACCGACGAGGCGACGACCTGGGTGGTCGAGGTCGGCGCCCCGACGATCGAGGCGCCGAAGATCACGCCGGCCGACGCCGACTGGCTGGCGAGACCGTCGATCGAGTGGATCGGATAGATGCGCTTTCCCACGGTCCGGATTATCCGCCAGCCGCCGAGCGCCGTGCCGGCGGTCAAGGCGACCGAGCAGGCCGGGATCACCCAGGCCGGCGGGGCGAGGCTGTCGATGCGCCCGTCCGCCAGCAGCAGCGCAGCGATCACCCCGACCGACTTCTGGGCGTCGTTGGCCCCGTGGCTGAAGGCGAGCGTGGCCGAGGTCAGCCACTGGCCGTTGCCGGTCAGCAGCTGCCAGCGGCGGGTCGCCCGCCGCGCCGCCCGGCGCAGGCCGCGGATCAACAGCAGCGCCGCGAGCGCACCGAGGATCGGGGAGAGCGCCAGGCCGCCGAGCGTCCCGAGCACGCCGACCGGCTGCAGCCCGTCGAAGCCTCCCCAGTTGACGGCGTCGGCGCCGCCCTCGATCAGGGCCGCCCCGACGAGACCGCCGACCAGGGCGTGGCTCGAGCTCGACGGCAGGCCGCGCCGCCAGGTGAGCAGGTTCCAGGCGACCGCCGCCAGCAAGCCGGCGCCGATCACCCGTACCGCTTCGGCGGGATCAACCGTGACGATCCCTCCGATCGTGTCGGCCACCGCGGCGCCGAGCAGCAGCGGCCCGAGCAGGTTGAAGACCGATGCCAGCAGGATCGCCTGAAACGGGGTCGCCGCCCGCGTCGCGACCAGGGTGGCGATCGAGTTCGAGGCATCGTGCAGGCCGTTCGTCGCCGCGAACCCCAGGGCGACCAAGACAGCGAGGAACAGCCCGAGGTCCATCCCCGAACTCTACGTCGGCAGGATCGCTCGACGGCCGCCGGATCGCTGACGCCCTGAGGCCCCGTCAATCAAGGAAGAGCCGTGCCGGCAATAGCAGCGCTATGCCGGCACGGCGATGACGCCGAGTGGCGGTCCCTCAGCCCGTCAGCCGCAGCCGGTGTTGTTGCCGCACGAAGTACACGTGTAGCAAGAGCCCGTTCGCTGCATCATCCCGCCGCACTGATCGCAGGCGGGGCCGAGCTCGAGCGAGCCGCCGAGCTTTGCCGGGATCACCGGCGGGCTGTCGGTCAGGGCGGCCGCGGCGGGCTGCGTGGAGCCGCCGTTCCCGTTCCCGTCGCCGTTGGCCGGGCCGGCGGTGTCGGCGTTGAACAAGGCCTGCTGGGCCTCCTTGCGGGCGCGGACGGCCTGGGTCAGGATCCCCAGCTCCTCGTGGATGTCGGCATCCTCGATGAAGCGGCTCGCGAGCCAACGCATGATGTAGTCGGGCATCGACTTGGCGAACGGGATCTCCGGGTTCTTGGTCATCCCCTCGGGGTCGAAGCGCATGTAGCTGAACTTGCTGACGAAGACCTCGAGCGGCACCCCGTACTGGAGGCCGATCGAGACCGCCGTCGCGAACGCGTTCATCATCCCGCGCAGCGTCGAGCCCTCCTTGCCGATATCGGTCAGGAAGATCTCCCCGACCGAGCCGTCCTCGTAGCGGCCGGCGGTGATGTAGCCCTCCTGGCCGGCGATCGAGAACTTGTGGGTGAGCGACTCGCGCTCGGCCGGCATCCGCTTGCGGACCGGCTCGCGCGCCGGCTCCGCCTCGACGTCCTTCTCCTCCTGCGCGTCGGTGCGCAGCGCCTGGGCGGTCTTCGAGCCGTCGCGGTAGATCGCCAGGGCCTTGAGCCCGCCCTTCCAGCCCTCGGTGTAGGCCTCGGCGATGTCGGCCACGGTCGCCGACTCGGGCAGGTTCACGGTCTTCGAGATCGCGCCCGAGAGGAACGGCTGAGTCGCGGACATCATCTTGATGTGGCCCATGTGCGAGATCGCCCGCTCACCGACGGCGACGTCGAAGACGGGCAGGTGCGCCTCGTCGAGCTCGGGGGCGCCGATGATCGTGCCCTTGTCGTTGACGTAGGCCTCGATCTGCCCGATCTGCGTCTCGTTGTAGCCGAGCGTTCGCAGCGCGAGGTCGACCGAGCGATTGACGATCGTCATCTGCCCGCCGCCGACCAGCTCCTTGTACTTGACCAGCGAGAAGTCGGGCTCGATCCCGGTCGTGTCGCAGTCCATCAGGAAGCTGATCGTCCCGGTCGGGGCCAGCACCGTCGCCTGGGCGTTGCGGTAGCCGTGCCGCTCGCCGAGCTCGACCGCCTCGTCCCAGGAGCGGCAGGCCGCCTCCAGGAGCTCGTGATCGTGGATCTCGTCGCTGATCTCGTAGGACGCGTCGCGGTGCATCCGCATCACCCCGTTGTGAGGCTCGCGGTTCTTCTCGTACTCCTCGTAGGGTCCGACCGCGGCGGCGATCTCGGCCGACTTGCGGTAGCCGCGGCCGGTCATCAGCGCCGTGATCGCGGCGGCCATGTTGCGGCCCTCGTCGGAGTCGTAGGGCATCCCGTTCGACATCAGATAGGCCCCGAGGTTCGCGTAGCCGAGCCCGAGCTGACGGAAGGCGCGCGCGTTGGCGCCGATCTCCTCGGTCGGGTAGCTGGACGGCCCGACGACGATCTCCTGAGCGAGGAAGACCGTGTCGACCACGTGCTCGAAGGCGGCCGCGTCGAAGCTGCCGTCGGGGCGGCGGAACTTCATCAGGTTGATCGAGGCCAGGTTGCAGGCCGAGTCGTCGACGTGCATGTACTCAGAGCACGGGTTCGAGGCGTTGATCCGCCCCGACTCCGGGCACGTGTGCCAGCGATTGATCGTCGTGTCGTACTGGACCCCGGGGTCGGCGCAGCGCCAGGCCGCCTCGGCGATCTGCTCCATCAGCTCCCGCGCGGGCAGCGTCTTCGTCGGCGAGCCGTCGACGCGGGCGAGCAGGTCCCAGTCCTCACCGTCGCTGACGGCCTCCATGAACGCGTCGGAGACGCGCACCGAGTTGTTCGCGTTCTGGTACTGGATCGAGGTGAATCCCTCGCCGTCGATCGACATGTCGAAGCCGGCGTCCCGGAGCGCCGCGGCCTTGTCCTCCTCCTTGGCCTTGCACCAGATGAAGTCCTCGATGTCCGGGTGATCGACATCGAGGACGACCATCTTCGCCGCGCGGCGCGTCTTGCCGCCGGACTTGATCGTCCCGGCCCAGGCGTCGGCGCCGCGCATGAAGCTGACCGGGCCTGAGGCGAGCCCGCCCTTGCTCAGTTGCTCGACCGAGCCGCGGATGTTCGAGAGGTTGATGCCGGAGCCCGAACCGCCGCGGAAGATCCTGCCCTCCTTCGTGTTCCACTCGAGGATCGACTCGATCGTGTCCTCGACGCTGAGGATGAAGCAGGCGGAGCACTGCGGCGACTCCTCGAAGCCGACGTTGAACCAGACCGGCGAGTTGAACGCGGCCTGCTGGTGCAGGAGGATGTGGGTCAGCTCGGCCTCGAACGAATCGGCGTCGGCGTCGCTCGCGAAGTAGCTGCCCTCACGACCCCACTCGGCGATCGTGCCGGCGACGCGGCCGACCATCTGCTTGACGCTGCGCTCGCGCTCGGGCGACCCGAGCGGACCGCGGAAGTACTTCTGGGCGACGATGTTCGTCGCGTTCTGGGACCAGCTCGCGGGGAACTCGACGCCGCGCTGCTCGAACGCCGGATCCTCCGGATCGCCGATCAGCGCGTCGCGCTCCTCCCACTCGACCTGATCGAAGGGATGGACCCCCTCGCTCGTGAAGCGCCGCTCGAACCGGAGGCCCTTCTCCGCGGCCGCCCGCTCGGCGGTCTCGAGGGTCGCGTCGTCGATGGTCGTTGCGTCGGCGTCAGGCATGGATCTCTCTCCCTGGTTCATTCGTTTTCAGTCTTACGTATGGATGTGCTCGGATCGAATCCGATCCGAGTCGAAGTTCCCGGCATTTGCGGCCTCCGCTTCCCCGGCCGGCCAGCCCTCGCCGTGGACGAGGTCGACGAGCGCCTGCTCGGCGGCCTCGAGGTCGAGGGCGTGGAGCTCGGCTCGGATCGCCTCGGTGTCGTCGAGCTGCTTGTGGACGGTCGCAAAGCGCAGGTAGGCGACGGTGTCCGCCTCGCGCAGGCCCGCGAGGCAGAGCTCGCCGATCCGGCGGGTCGAAAGCTCGCCGCCGGTCGCGGCCTCGAGCTCGACCGTCGCCGCGATCGCCTCGACGGCGGCCTCGGCGGCCGGCTGCTTGTGCGCGGCGCGCTCGAGGCCGGCGCGCACCTTGGTCGCTTCGAACTCCTGCCGGCGCCCGTCGCGCTTGCGAACGATCGCGATCGAGGGGGCGATCCGCTCGAAGGTCGTGAAGCGATGGCCGCAGCCGCCGCACTCGCGTCGCCGTCTGACGGCAGCTCCATCCTCGGCCGGGCGGCTCTCGACCACCCTCGATCGGTTGTCACAAAGCGGACAAATCAAGGGTGAAGAAGGTACTAGCGGTAGCGGACGGAATCGCGAGGACACCAGATCTAGCGTCTTCGGACGCTGCAGCGTTCGCGCCTCTGTGACGTCGGCCGCAGCGACCGACGCCGCCGAGCGCAATAATCGTCGTTGTGACGGACGGGATGCGAAAGGCTGTCGAGGGTGGCCGCGAGCGAGCGGGAGCCGCCCGCGAGCGCGCGGCCGCCGCCCGCGAGGCGGGCTTGGAGCGGGTCGGTGCCGCCCGCGAGGCCGGGTTGGAGCGAGTCGAGGCCGCCCGGACCGCCGCCGGGGAGCTTCAGGCCCGGGTCAAGCCGCGGCTCCGCGGCGTCATCCACGAGTACGCGTTCCCGGTCTCCGTCCTCGCCGGAGTCCTGCTCGTGCTCCTGATCGGACAGAGCGTGGCGGGACGGGTGTCGCTCGGCATCTACGCGCTCTCGCTGTCGGCGCTGCTCGGCACCAGCGCCCTCTACCACCGGGTCGATTGGAAGCGGGCCGGCGTCCGTCGCTGGATGCGACGGCTCGACCACTCGATGATCTTCCTGCTGATCGCCGGCACGATCACCCCGTTCGCGGTGCTGACCCTCGAGGGACCCCTGGCGACGGCGGTGCTGATCGCGGTCTGGGCGGGTGCGGTCGCCGGGATCGTGGTCGAGACGGTCTGGATCGAGGCGCCGAAGTGGGTCTCATCGACCGTCTACGTCGCGGTCGGCAGCCTCGGCGCCATCGCCCTGCCCGCGATCATCTCGCGGGCAGGCATCGGCGCGGGCGCCCTGATCGCGCTCGGCGGCGGGCTCTACGTCGTCGGGGCGGTCGTCTACGCGATGCAGAGGCCCGACCCCCGGCCCGCCGTCTTCGGCTACCACGAGATCTTCCACGTGCTGGTTGTCGTCGCCGCGGCCGCGCACTTCGCCGCGATCGCGATCTACGCGGGCCCGGCCGGCTGAGCGCTAAGGGCGCTGCCGCTTCCAGCCGGTGAGCTGAAGCAGCCTCCGCATCACCGGCGGCGGGGTCAGGCGGCGGATCCAACGTCCGCGCGCCGGGATCAGCCACTCGCGGCGCTCGCGCTCGATCGAGTCGACCGCCGCCACGCCGACGTCCTCTGGAGTCATCGTCCCGACCAGTGCGGTGATCTTCGGGATCCGCTCGCGCGAGCCGGGGTTGTTGTCGAAATAGGGGGAGTCCACCTCGAACGGCGCCAGCAGCGTCACCCCTACGCCGGTTCCCCGCAGGTCCGCGTCGAGCTGGTAGCTGAACGCCCGCATCGCCCAGCGGGCGACGCCGTATGCCGTCGCCCCCGGGATCGTCACGTAGGCAGCGGCCGAGGTCATGTTCAGGATCCAGCCGGAGCCGCGGGCGATCATCGCCGGGACGAGCAGCCGGCTCAGCTCGTAGGCCGCGAGGTAGGGGAGTTGCATCGCTGCGGCTCCATAGCCCGTCTCGGTCTCGTCGATCGCGCGCCAGATCCCTGCCCCGGCGTTGTTGACGAGGATGTCCGGCGCGCCGTCGCCTTCGAGCAGCCGCCCCGCGAGCCGGCCGATGTCGGCGTCGTCGGTGAGGTCGCACGGCTCGACCTCGACGGTGGCGCCCGCCGCGCGCAGCTCCGTCGCGAGTTGCTCGAGCTTCTCGGCGCCGCGGGCGACGAGAATCGGCTCGGCCCCCCGGCGGGCGAGCTCGCGGGCGATCTCGGCGCCGATCCCCGACGAGGCCCCGGTGACGAGCGCGCGTGATCCGGCGATCCGCATGGCCGCGGATCCTAGCCGCCGAGCCCCGGCCGGCACGTACCCCTAGGCGGCGCTGGTGACCCGCTCGGCGTGGCGCTCCCGCGCCGCGGCGATCAGCTGCTCGAGCTCGTCGCGCCTTCCGGCGCGGAGCAGCTCGACGGGGTCGGGATCGCCGTTGACGATCTCCTCGAAGAAGGCCTTGCGGTCCTGGTAGGTCGGCAGCGTCCCCTTTGCCCAGCCGCGATGGTCGTTGAGGATCCCGGCGAGCTCCGCGTACTGCTCTCCGAACAGCTCCGAGATCTCCCGTTTCATCCGCTTGGCGAGGGCCGGCGAGGCGCCCGCCGTGGAGATCGCGATCGCCAGCGGGCCGGTGCGGACGATCGCCGGGAGGATGAAGTTGCAGAGGCTGGGAACGTCGACGACGTTGACCAGCATCGCTCGCTGCTCCGCGGCCTCGTAGACGGCGATGTTCGTATCGGTGTCGTTGGTCGCCGCGATCGCCATGAAGGTCCCCTCGAGGTCCGCGGGCTCCCAGGCGCGGCGCTCGAAGCTGATCGAGCCCTCGGCCGCGAGTCGCTCGATCTCGGCGTTCGCCGCCTCGGGAGCGACGACGACCACGTCGGCGTCGCATGCGAGCAGGCCCTCGACCTTGTCGAGGCCGATGTCGCCGGCGCCGACCACCAGGCAGCGGCGGCCGCTGAGCCGCAGGCAGGCAATGTAGAACGGCGTCTCGAGCATCCCTCGCACGCAGGATTGGTCGCAGATCTCCCTGCGGAACTGGCAGACGCACGGCTTGCCTTCGTACTGCTGAGCGGGCATCGGCCAATAGGTTAGAAGAGGCCGGCCGCCGACAGCCGCGGCGGGCGCCGAGGGCGCCGGCCGACAGTCCGAAGCGCGAAGTGCCGCTTGCGGCGGTTGCTACAGTCGCCGCCCGCTGCCGCCGACAACCGCGCTCGGAGCCCCGCCCATGAGACTGATCGTCACCGAGAAGAACAACTCCGCCAAGAAGATCTCCGAGATCCTCAGCGGCGGCGAGGCCAAGGCCGACGCCAGCTACAAGACGCCCTTCTACACCTGGGAGGACCCCTCCGGTGAGGCGCAGACCGCCGTCGGGCTCAAGGGCCACGTCCTCAACCCCGCCTTTCCCGACGGCTACTCCAACTGGCAGGAGACCGATCCGAAGACCCTGATCGATGCCGAGCTGGTCAAGGAGCCGACCGACAAGAACGTCGTCAAGGCCGTCCGCAAGCTCGCCAAGGAGGCGAGCTCGATCGTGATCGCCACCGACTTCGACCGCGAGGGCGAGCTGATCGGGCTCGAGGCGCTCGACGAGGCGCTCGACGTCAACCCCGAGCTGGTCGACGTCGCGGAGGGCGCCCGGCCGGCGGTCAAGCGCGCCCGCTACTCGGCCCTGACCAAGGATGAGATCGAGCGCGCCTTCAGCGAGCTCGACGAGCTCTCCTACCCGCTCGCCTACGCCGCCCAGGTGCGGCAGGAGATCGACCTGATCTGGGGCGCGACGCTGACCCGCGCGGTCTCACTCGCGACCCGGCGCTTCGGCTCCAACTTCCTCAGCGTCGGCAGGGTGCAGAGCCCGACGCTGGGGCTGATCGTCGAGCGCGAGATGGAGCGTCGCGCGCACGTGGCGAAGCCGTTCTGGGAGGTGTTCGCGAAGTTCAGCCATCCAGACGGCTCGTTCGAGGCCCACCACAAGGTCGACAAGTTCTGGGACAAGCCGGAGGCCGAGGCCGCGCTGGCGGCGACCGACTCGCCGGGCGAGGTCGTCGAGCTCTCGAAGCGCAAGAACACCCGCAAGCCGCCCACGCCCTACAACACGACCGCATTCACGACCGACGCCTCGAGCCGGCTCGGGATCACGCCGTCGCAGGCGATGCGGATCGCCGAGGACCTGTACATGGACGGCTTCATCTCCTACCCGCGGACCGACAACACGGTCTACCCGCCGTCGCTGGATCTCAGGGAGCTGGTCTCCTCGTTGGTCAGGATCCCGGAGTTCGACGCGGCCAAGGGCCTGCTCGACCAGCCGAGCCTGACGCCGACCCGGGGCAAGAAGGAGACCACCGACCATCCACCGATCTACCCGACGCAGGCGGTCTACCCGAATGCGCTGGAGGGGCCCAAGCGCCGGGTCTACGAGCTCGTCGCGCGCCGCTTCCTCGCGACCTTCGGCTCGCCGATGATCACCGAGTCCGCGCGCGCCGACATCCGGGCCGGCAGCGAGACGTACTTCGTTCGCGGCTCGATCGTCGTCGACCCCGGTTACGCCGCGATCTACACCTACGCGCGCTCGGCCGACAACGAGCTGCCCGCGCTCGAGCAGGGCCAGAAGCTCGATCTCGACGGCGCCCCGTGGATGGTGGACAAGGAGACCCAGCCGCCCTCGCGGATCAGCCAGGGCAAGCTGATCGAGATGATGGAGGAGCTCGGCCTGGGGACGAAGGCGACCCGCCCCGACATCATCCAGAAGCTCTACTCGCGCGGCTACGTCTTCAACAACCCACCGGAGCCGTCGGAGACCGGGATCGCGATGTACAAGGCCTTCAGGGACCACGTCCTGCGGATGGCCACGCCGGAGATGACGGCCGAGCTGGAGCGCGACATGGACGAGATCGCGGCCGGCGAGATCTCCAAGGACGAGGTGATCAAGATCAGCCGCGACATGCTGCACCAGACCTACGACGACCTGTTCGAGCGCCGCGAGGACCTCGCGAAGACGATCTGGGCCGGGATGGACGAGGACAAGTTCATCGGGGTCTGCGAGGTCTGCGAGGAGAAGGGCCGCACCGTGCACGAGGACGGCTCCCCGAACCGACTCCGGATCATCGACCTCAAGGGCGGCAAGCGGTTCTGGGGTTGCGAGGGCTACAACCGCGACGACCCCGAGGACCCTGAGTCGTGCGGCAACTCGGGCCCGTTGCCCGGCCGCGGCTATGAGCTCTGGCGGCTCGAGCCGAGGTGCTCGGTCTGCGGCGTTCGGCCGCGGCTCACGGTCAGGGGCTTCCGCGGGCGGCCCTGGAAGCTGTGCCTGAACGACGACTGCCCGACGATGGTCGAGATGCGGCAGAAGCGCGAGGAGCGCCGCAAGGCCAAGGAGGAGGCGGAGAAGCGCAAGGCCGCCAAGGGCGAGGATGACGGCGAGGCAGCCGCCGGCGCGAAGCCCGCCAAGCCAAAGCCGAAGAAGGGTGGGGGGGCGCGCAAGAAGCCCCCGACCACGACCACGCGGACCAAGCGTGCGACGCGCGGCAAGTCGACCGCCCGCAGTCGCTCTTGACCGCGCCGCCGCGCGATGTTCGTCACCTTCGAGGGGATCGACGGCGCCGGCAAGAGCACCCAGGCCGAGCTGCTGGCCGCCGCGCTCGGCCCTGAGGCACTGCTGCTCCGGGAGCCGGGCGGTACCCGCGCCGGGGAGCGGCTCCGCGAGATCCTCAAGGATCCCGAGACCGAGCTCTCGCCGCGGACCGAGCTGCTCCTGTTTCTCGCCGCCCGCGCCGAGCTGGTCGAGAGCGCGATTCGCCCCGCGCTCGAGGCCGGACGGCCCGTCGTCTGCGACCGCTTCATCGATTCCACGGTCGCCTATCAGGGGGCGGCCAGGGGGCTCGGCGTCGAGGTGGCGAAGGAGCTGAACGCCGTCGCCGTCGCCGGCTGCGTCCCTGACCGCACCGTGCTGCTGCGGCTCCCCGCGGCGGAGGCAGCCGCCCGCGGCGAGCGCCGCGGCGACTACGGGGACGACCGCTTCGAGGGTGAGGGCGACGGCTTCCGGGTGGCGGTCGCCCGGGCGTTCGACGAGCTCGCGGAGTCCGAGCCGGAGCGGATCGTCGTCGTCGACGCGACCGGTAGCCCCGAGCGGGTGCACGAGCGCGTGCTGGCGGCCCTCGGGATCGAGCGGTGAGCGCGGTCGACGGCATGCACGAATCGCTCGCGGCGGCGACCGAGGAGCAGCCGGCCGCCCGGGCCGCGCTCGCGGCCGCGCTCGCGGCGGGCCCGGCACACGCCTACGCGCTGATCGGGCCGGCGGGCAGCGGCAAGCGCGCCGTGGCCCGCGCCTTCGCCGCCGAGTTGCTCGCGACAGGCGCCGGTGAGCCGGAGGACGCCCGCCGCCGGGCGCTCGCCGCACCATCGCCGCACCCGGATCTGACCTGGGTCCAGCCGCCCGGCAACCAGCACCTGATCGATGAGATCCGTGGCCGGGTGATCGGCGCGATCTCCTACCGCCCGTTCGAGGGCGAGCGCAGCGTCTACGTGATCGAGGCCGCCGACGCGCTGGCCGAGGAGAGCCAGAACGCGCTGTTGAAGACGCTCGAGGAGCCGCCGCCGTACGCGCATCTGCTGCTGATCTCCTCCGAGCCGGAGGCGCTGCTCGAGACGGTGCGCAGCCGCTGCCAGACGGTCCGCTTCACGGCGCTGCGGCGCCGGCTGATCGAGCAGCGGCTCGCCGCCGAGCGCGACCTCCCGCCGGGGACGGCGACGGCGCTCGCCGCGCTCGCCGACGGCGACCTCGACCGGGCGCGGTTCCTCGCCTCCGATCCCGGGATCCGACTTCGTGAGCTCAGCGAGCGCTGCTGCCGAGCCGCCCGCGCGGGGCGGCTCGAGGAGAGACCGTGGACCGAGTTGCTCGGGCAAGCCGCCGAGATCGGTGAGCAGCGGGCCGCCGAGGTCGAGCATGCCGCGGCCGCGCGAGCCGAGCAGCTCGGCAAGGGTCGCGAGGCGGACCGGATTCGCCGTGAGGGAGCCGAGGCGGCCAAGCGTGCGGCTCGGCGCGAGCGCACCGAGGCCATCGACGCGGCCCTCTCGCTGTGTGCCGCCTGGTTCACGGATCTGCTCGCTCATGCCGAGGGGGCCGCCGAGCTCGCCCGAAACGCCGACCGGGCCGCGGAGCTCGCGGCCGATTCGGGCGGCATCGATCCAGGTGCGGCGCGGCAGGCTGCCGAACGGGCGATGGAGACCCGCAGGCGGCTGACGGTGAACGTCAACGAGGAGCTCGCGCTGGATGCTCTCTTCCATCGGATCGCCTCGACCCTTGGAGAGAGCTGACCGTTGCTCTAAAACACGGTGAGCATGGCGTCCCTGAGCCCGTCCGATCTGCCCTCGACCGGCGAGCGACCGGCGATCCAGCCGATCAGGCCGAATCGCCCGTTCGGCGTTCGCCTCTGGCTCGCGTTGATGTTCGCCGCGATCGGGATCCTCACCGGCGCCTCGGTCTATCTGTTCGTCTCCGCGTCCTCGGAGAGCGCGGCCGAGGACACGGCGACCCAGCTCGCCCAGGGGCGCGCCCTCGACCTGGCGAACGACCTCGAGCAGGTCCCCGGCCGCGACAGCCGCCAGGTGACTATCCAATATCGCAACGACGCCTTCGCGCCGTGGGTGTTCAACAGCGACAACGAGCTGCTCACCCGGCGGACGATCGAGGGTGCCGACACGGCCGCCGACCGGACCCTGGCCCGCGTGCCGAACCAGTTCCGGGCCCGCAGGGTCGCGCTCAAGGGCCGGCGCTACGTGGCCACGCTGCCCGACGGCGGGACCGTCGTCGCCCTACCCCTGTTTCGCGATGACCAGGTGGGCGTCGACGGCGCGGTGCTCGTTCAGGCCTCGCGGCCCCAGGAGGTCCAGGAGGCTCTCGCGGCGCTGCAGGGCCAGCGGCTGCGGGCACTCGGCTACGCGGTCGGCGTCGCGGCGCTGATCGGCTTCCTCGTCGCCAGCCTGATCACGACCAGGGTCAAGCGCCTGGCGGCGGCGGCAGAGCGGATCGCCGAGGGCGATCTGGCCGAGCCGCTGGAGCCGCGCGGCCGGGACGAGATCGGGGATCTCGGCCGGGCGCTGGAGTCGATGCGGATCGCCCTGGCCGAGACCTTCAACGCGCTCTCCTCCGAGCGAGACCGGCTCACCGCGGTGTTCGTGTCGCTCGAGGACGCGGTGATCGTCGTCGGAGAGGACGGCGATGTCCGCTTCGCCAACCCGGCCGCCTCGGAGTTCATCACCACCGATGGGCGGCCGGCCGAGCCGCTGCGTCCCTGGGTGCGCCGCGCGACCCATCGCGGCACGGTCGAGAACGATCACATCGGGATCGATGACCGCGTCGTCGGCATCAGCGCCCGCCACCTGCCGGCCGAGAGGGCGGTGCTGATCGTGGTCAGGGATCGGACCGAGGAGCTGCGCCGCGACGAGGCGGAGCGCGAGTTCGTCTCCAACGCCGCGCACGAGCTCCGCAACCCGATCGCCGGCATGTCGGGCGCGATCGAGGTGCTCCGCTCCGGAGCGAAGGACGACCCAGAGGCCCGCGAGCACTTCCTCAACCGGCTTGCCGGGGACGTCGACCGCGTCTCGAGGTTGACCAAGTCGCTGCTGACGCTGGCCCGGATGGAGGCGATCGGCGAGGGCGAGACCCACGTCGCCAGCGTCGAGATGGCGCTGAACGAGTCGGCGCACACCGCCGAGGCGCCCGCTGGGATCGAGCTCAACATCGAGAGCGATCCCGACTTGACGGCGCAGGCCGATCCAGTGCTCCTGCGCCAGGTGCTGATCGGGCTGCTGACCAATGCCTACAAGCACACGCCTGCCCCCGGCACCGTTACGCTGCGCTCCTACTGCGGCAGCGAGAACGAGATCGTGATCCAGGTCGAGGACACCGGCGGGGGAATCCCGGCGGAGGAGCGCGATCGCGTCTTCGAGCGGTTCTATCGTGGTAGCGGATCGCTGGAGCGTGAGGGCTTCGGCCTCGGCCTCGCGATCGCAAAGCGAATGATCGACGTGATGGGTGGCGAGATAACCGTGGACTCCGAGGAGGGTCAGGGAAGTACCTTTACGATCCGCTTGCGCCAAGCGGCGCCGAGCCCGACCCCAGTGGCATGAGGAGCGAGATTTGAGCAGCGGCAGGATTCTGGTTGCGGACGACGAGCCATCGGTGCGCGAGTCGGTCGGCTACGCCCTCGAGCAGGAGGGCTTCGACGTGACGATCGCGACCGACGGAGACGACGCCGACTCGAAGATCGGCGCCGACGTCGACTACGACCTGCTCGTGCTCGACATCATGATGCCGGGCAAGAGCGGGCTCGATCTATGCCGCGACATCCGTGGCCGCAGCCCGGTGCCGATCATCCTGCTGACCGCCAAGGACGCTGAGGTGGACAAGGTCGTCGGCCTCGAGGTCGGCGCCGACGACTACGTCACCAAGCCGTTCAGCGTCCGCGAGCTGCTCGGTCGCGTCCGCGCCCAGCTTCGTCGTCGCGAGCTCGACCGCGGCACCGGCGGCGACGCCGACTCGAGCAAGAGCATCGAGGCGGGCGAGGTCGGCATCGATCTGGCGCGGCACATCGTCACCGTTCGCGGCGAGCCGATCAACCTGACCCGATCGGAGTTCCAGGTCCTGCGCCTGCTGGCCGAGAACCCGGGACAGGTCTTCAGCCGCCTGGAGATCATGGAGGAGCTCTGGCAGTCGGAGTTCAGCGGTGATGTCCGCGCCTGCGACGTCCACATCTCCAACCTTCGCCAGAAGATCGAGCGTGACCCCCAGGACCCGGAGTTGGTCGTCACGGTCCGCGGCGTCGGCTACAAGCTGGCCGAGGCCGAGTAGCGGTCAGCCCCGAACCGGCAGGCCGCCGCTCACCCCGGAACGCTCATCTAGACTCACGCCCGGCGCCGGCGTAGCTCAGTTGGTAGAGCACTTCACTCGTAATGAAGGGGTCAGCGGTTCAAATCCGCTCGCCGGCTCGATCAAACACCTGGAGAGCTGCGGATTGAGACGAGCTTGAGGGCAGTCACCGCACAACTGGCCCGCCGAAGGGGAAGCGTCGGCTGGAAGCGCTGAAGCAGGCCGGCCCTCCGCGAGACACGCCGGGAACACGGTGTCCCGGCTCTGCGACAGAGCAGGCCGATGGCGCCGACGCGACCTTCGTCACCGGCGACTTCAACGAGCCCTCGGGCCATGACTGGACCGAGGAGACGTCGGGCCCCAGCGCCTACCAGCCGATTCCGGTGGACTGGCCGACGACGCGCGCGATCGAGGACCGCGGCTTCGTCGACACCTATCGCGAGGTCTGGCCGGACCCGTTGGCCAAGCCCGCCTACACATGGACGCCCTCGGGCGACCCCGAGGACCGTTTCGACCACCACGACCGGATCGACTTCGTCCTCGCCCGCGGCGACGATCTCGAGGTCCTCGACGCCGCGATCGTCGGCGAGGGGGGTCCGTCCACCGACATCGTCGTCGATCCGTGGCCCTCCGACCACCGCGCCGCGGTCGCCGCCGTCGAGTTCTAGGGCGCTCCTGCCCGCAGCACCGCGAGCGCTGCCGCACACCGGTCGTACTTCCGAGTTGCTGCTTCGGCCGCTGATGTCCCCCGTGTCGCCGATCGGCGATCTGGCCGAGCCTCGGCGATCGCTCTTGCAGGTGCTGGCGGCTACGAGTAGGCTGGCTTGCGAAGTGCTCGCCGCAGCAGACGCGGGTACCTCCCAGCTATGGCGCCACCGCATGCCCCGCCGCACCGCCCGATCGCCCTCCCGCGCGGCGGCAGCGTCGGCCATCTGATCGTCCTCGTCGCCGCGGCGCTGCTGATCGCACCGGCCGCCGGCGCTCGGGCCGACACTTTCATCGTCGAGAACACCGATGATTCCGGGAGCGGCTCGCTTCGCCAGGCGATCACCGATGCAAACGCGGCGGCAGGCGGAGCTGTGGATCTCGTCGATGCGACTGGCGTCACGGGCCAGATCGACCTGCAGACGGCCCTGCCGAATCTCACTGGAGCATTCGAGGTTCGAGGTCCGGGGGCCCTGCAGCTCGCGGTTAGCCGCGCCGCCGGCGAGTTCCGGATCCTCACCGTCGACGCGGGCGCCGAGGTCGCGCTCTCGGGGCTCAAGATCGCAAACGGGCTGACTCCGGGGAACGAGCTCGGCGGCGGGATCCTCAACAGCGGCAACCTGACGGTCGTGCGGAGCGCGATCAGTGGGAACTCGGGCTACACGGGCGGCGGGATCCGCAACAACGATGGCGCCGAGCTGACCATCTCGAGCAGCACCGTGAGTGATAACACGGCGAGGTACCCCAGCGGCGGCGGTGAGGGTGGGGCTGGGATCAGCAACTTCCAGGGCACGGTGGCCGTCGTCAACAGCACCGTGAGCGGGAACACGACCGCCGGCCGCGGCGGCGGGATCATCAACTCCGTCGATCGGCGCCCAACAGCAGCACGTTGACGATCGCCAACAGCACGATCGCGGCCAACGAGGGCGCCGGTGCAAACCTGTTCAACTCCACCAACGGCGGCACGGCCGCCCCTCCCCTCCCTCAAGGGTGCCGCGCGCCCCGCAGTGGACAAGGGGGCCAGCTTCGGCCTCAGCGCGGACCAGCGGGACTTCACCCGCCCGGTCGTCTTCCCCGCGATTTCGAATGCTCCCGGCGGTGACGGAGCCGACATCGGTGCGTTCGAGCTCCAGCCCGACACAACCCTCGAGGGCTCGGCCACCGCCAAGAAGAAGCAGAAGCAGAAGGGCAAGAAGATCGTCGTCAGGGCCGAGGTCACGGCGGGGGAGGATCTCGAGGCCAAGGCCACCGGCAAGGTCAAGGTCGGCAACAAGCCCTACAAGCTGAAGCGCGCCTCAAAGGGCGTTGCCTCGGGCAAGTCGAAGACGCTGAAGCTGAAGCCGAAGAAGAAGGACGCGAAAAAGATCGCGAAGGCCCTAAAGAAGGGCAAGAGGGCGAAGGCGAAGCTCGACGTGAAGCTCACCGACGAGGCCGGCAACAAGAAGACCGAGAAGCTCTCGGTGAAGCTGAAGCGGTAGCCGCAACACCTCCCGGGAGCAGCGAGTCTAAGTTCCCAATCTTGGGGAATCGTGATCTCGCAAGCCGGGTGTTCGATACCGCGGCGGATAGGCATGAGCGCGATGTGGGGCGGCTGCACGACCTCGGTGAGCTGCGTGAGCGCCACGCGGCGCGTCGGCGGGCGCACGTGCGCCGCGGCCGACGTCTCGGAGCGGTCGTTCTCGTGGCCACCGCCGTGGTCGCGATCGGGTTCCCAGCCGATCGACTCGGCTCACCCGAGTCGCGGGCACGGCTCGCAGATCCCCCGCTCCGCGAGCAGGCCTCCGGCAAGCCCGCCGCCGGGTCTTCGGGCGGAGCGCCTGCGACGACCGCCTCGATCCGCCGCCGGATCGACGATGCCGGCGCCTGGGCGGAGGACAGGCCCGGCCTCGTCTCTTTCGCGATCGTCGGCGGCGACGGGCGGGTCCGCGGTCACGCCGAGCACCGCACCTACGTCGCGGCCAGCGTCGTCAAGGTGATGCTGCTGGTCGCCGAGGCCCGCGCACTCGCCGACGCCGATCTGCCGCTTGAGCCGGCTGTCGCGTCGAGCTGGCGGGCGATGATCACCTACTCCGACAACGCCGCGGCCGACGTCGCCTACGGCCGGGTCGGCGACGCCGGCCTTCACGCGGTTGCCGATCGGATCGGAATGGACGACTTCAGCGTCTCGGGCTACTGGGCGAACGCTCAGATCTCAGCCCACGACATGGCGCTGCTCTTCAGCCGGCTCGAGCGCGCCTTCCCGGCCCGGTACGAGAAGGTCGGCAAGGGGCTCTTGGGCTCGATCGTCCCCGACCAGCGCTGGGGGGTGCCTGCGGTCCTCGGAAGAGGATGGAACGTGCGCTTCAAGGGAGGCTGGCGAGAGACCGATCGCGGCCAGCTCGTCCACCAGGTAGCGGAGGTCAAGCGCGGCGGCCGTGCTTACGGGCTCGCGGTATTGACCGACGGACAGCCGTCGATGGCGACCGGGATCGAGACGGTCGAGGGCGTCGCCGGTCGGCTTCTCGCCAGTGGCTAGGGGCCCCCGTCGAGCCCAGCGGGCGGGAAGGTAACGGGGCTCGGGCGGTCAGCCCTGCGGCGCCCTTCCCGTGCGGCGCGCGACGAAGCTGACCACCAGCAGCAGGATCACCACTCCGATTATCGCTCCGATGATGCCGCCGAAGTCGAAGACGTCGTCGTCCCCGATCCCAATCCACACGGTGAAGATCAGATAGCCGAGTGCCGACCCCGCCAACCCGATCAGGATCGAAAGCCCCCACGACCTGGGCCCGGTCATCCCGCTGAATACATCGGGTACAAGCAATCGCCCGACCGCACCCGCGATCAGCGCAACGATTAGGGCTCCGATCAAGTCATTTCCTCCGTGGTGACGGACATCCGAGGCAGGCCGTAAGTGCCCACGGCTTGAGCATATCGGCGATCTAGGGCGCGCGTCCTATGCTCTCACGCGGGGAGAGCACCGGCCGGAAGGGCGAACGTCGGTCGAGCTGCGCGCGGCGAGCCGCTGGAGCGAGGTCTACCGCGGTCAGGGAGCAGGCTCGGCCGGGCCCGAGGCTTGCCAGCGGAAGCCGCAGTAGCGACAGACGCGCGCGGCGGCCTTGACCGACTCGCCGCAGTCCGGACAGGTCTTCGTCTCGGCCGCCGCGGTCGGCAGCCGGCGCTTCGGTTCCGACGCCATCGGCGTCCAGGGCTCCGTGCTCTGCTCGGCGGTCGCGGGCTGCCCGCCGACGGACTCCGCCTCAGTCTGTGCGGGCGGCGTAGGTCGCCGCAGCGGTGGCGGCGGGGGCGGCCGCCGGTAGACGGGCTCAGCGGGCCTCGGAGCGAGCGGCTGAGCGGGCACTGACGGCGGAGCTGGGGTCGTCTCCCGGCGGAAGGGCTCCGCCGGCTCGGCGGCCGATTCCGGTGCTGGAGCCGGGGCCGTCGGCTCAGCGGGCGGTGCTGCCGCTTCGCCCGTATCGCGGTCGTATTCGGCCATCTGCTCGTCGACCCACGCCTTCGACTCGCGTCGCGCGATCCGCGAGTAGTTGATCCGGGCGTTGACCTTCTCCCGCGTCATCAGGGCCTGGACGAAGCAGCCGACCCAGGCGACGAGCGCTGGTGCAGCGGTGTAGACGATGACGTCCTCGCTGCGATCGATCACAAACGGGGCAGACAGGGCGAGGCAGAGCACGCCGAAGCCCAGGTAGCGCAAGCGCTGGGCCTGACCGGCCGCTTGGATCCAGCCGATGCCGCCAAGGATTGGAACGGGAGTCCACAAAAACCAAAAGCCGATGCGCTCGCGAAACCTCTTCATGATCGTCAGGCTGCCGCAACCTCTTGCGTTCGTTCACCCGGCCACAGCGGCTCGGGCAGGATCTTTCAAGGGTAGAGAGGAGCTGTCGTGGTCGCTGCGACGCGTCGGTCGGGGCCCACGCAGCGCCGGGACCCGATCTCAGCTGCAAGCCTGCCGCTGCTGCGCCTTCGCCTTCTTCAGCTTCTTCTGGGCCTTCTTCAGCTGCTTCTTCGCCCGCTTCTTCGCCTTCTTGCCCTTCGCCTTCTTGACCTTCTTCTTCGCCTTCTTGACCTTCTTCTTCGCCTTCTTGACCTTCTGCTTCGCCTCCTGGCAGGCGGTATCGACGACGACGGCGTCCACCGTGAACGCCCGGCTCGCCGGGCTCGCGTCGGTGTTGCCGGCAGCGTCCTTGGCCCGCACCTCGAAGCTGTGGGCGCCGTCGGCGAGGCCCGAGTAGGCCTGCGGCGAGCTGCAGGCGCCGAACGCCCCCGTGTCGAGCCTGCACTCGAAGCTCGCGCCGCCGTCGTTGGAGCTGAAGCCGAAGCTCGGCGAGGCGTTGTTGGTCAGGCCGGAGGGGCCGGAGTCGATCGTCGTCGTCGGGGCGACGGTGTCGACGGTGAAGTTGCGGGTGGCCGGACTGGCATCGACGTTGCCGACCTGGTCGGTCGCCCGCACCTCGAAGCTGTGGGCGCCGTCGGCGAGGCCGGGTAGGACTTCGGTGACGTGCAGGCGCGAAGCTGCCGCTATCGAGCCTGCACTCGAAGCTCGAGCCGCCCTCGCTGGAGCTGAAGCCGAAGCTCGGCGAGGCGTTGTTGGTCAGGCCGGAGGGGCCGGAGTCGATCGTCGTGTTCGGCGGCTGGGTGTCGACGCTGAAGGCCCGGGTCTGGGTGCTCTGGTTGCCGGCGGCGTCGGTCGCCCTGACCCGGAAGGTGTAGGAGTCGTCGGCGAGCGGCGCTGCGGGGCTGTGGCTCGAGGCGCCCGAGCAGGCACCGAAGCTCGGGCTGCCGGTGTCGATCGAGCAGCTCAGCGTCGATCCGCCCTCGGCGCTGAAGCCGAAGCTCGGGCTCGGGTTGGTGGTCGGGCCGGAGGGGCCGGAGTCGATCGAGAGGCTCGGCGCCACGGTGTCGACGGTGAACGCCCGGCTCGCCGGGCTCGCGTCGACGTTGCCGGCCGCATCGGTCGCCCGCACCTCGACGCTGTGGGCGCCGTCGGCGAGGCCGGAGTAGGACTTCGGCGACGTGCACGGCGCGAAGCTGCCGGTGTCGAGCTTGCACTCGAAGCTCGAGCCGCCCTCGGCTGGAGCTGAAGCTGAAGCTCGGCGAGGCGTTGTTGGTGAGGCCGCTGGGGCCGGAGTCGATCGTGGTGTTGGGGGCCACGGTGTCGACGGTGAACGCCCGGCTCGCGGGGCTCGGATCGACGTTGCCCGCGGCATCGGTCGCCCGCACCTCGACGCTGTGGGCGCCGTCGGCGAGGCCGGAGTAGGACTTCGGCGACGTGCACGGCGCGAAGCTGCCCGAGTCGAGCTTGCACTCGAAGCTCGAGCCGCCCTCGCTGGAGCTGAAGCCGAAGCTCGGCGAGGCGTTGTTGGTCGGACCGGAGGGCCCGGAGTTGATCGTCGTGTTCGGGGCCTGGGTGTCCACCGTGAACGCCCGGCTCGCCGGGCTCGCGTCGGTGTTGCCGGCAGCGTCCTTGGCCCGCACCTCGAAGCTGTGGGCGCCGTCGGCGAGGCCCGAGTAGGCCTGCGGCGAGCTGCAGGCGCCGAACGCCCCCGTGTCGAGCCTGCACTCGAAGCTCGCGCCGCCGTCGTTGGAGCTGAAGCCGAAGCTCGGCGAGGCGTCGTTGGTCAGGCCGGAGGGGCCGGAGTCGATCGTCGTCGTCGGGGCGACGGTGTCGACGGTGAAGTTGCGGGTGGCCGGACTGGCATCGACGTTGCCGACCTGGTCGGTCGCCCGCACCTCGAAGCTGTGGGCGCCGTCGGCGAGGCCGGGTAGGACTTCGGTGACGTGCACGGCGCGAAGCTGCCCGAGTCGAGCCTGCACTCGAAGCTCGAGCCGCCCTCGCTGGAGCTGAAGCCGAAGCTCGGCGAGGCGTTGTTGGTCAGGCCGGAGGGGCCGGAGTCGATCGTCGTGTTCGGCGGCTGGGTGTCGACGCTGAAGGCCCGGGTCTGGGTGCTCTGGTTGCCGGCGGCGTCGGTCGCCCTGACCCGGAAGGTGTAGGAGTCGTCGGCGAGCGGCGCTGCGGGGCTGTGGCTCGAGGCGCCCGAGCAGGCACCGAAGCTCGGGCTGCCGGTGTCGATCGAGCAGCTCAGCGTCGATCCGCCCTCGGCGCTGAAGCCGAAGCTCGGGCTCGGGTTGGTGGTCGGGCCGGAGGGGCCGGAGTCGATCGAGAGGCTCGGCGCCACGGTGTCGACGGTGAACGCCCGGCTCGCCGGGCTCGCGTCGACGTTGCCGGCCGCATCGGTCGCCCGCACCTCGACGCTGTGGGCGCCGTCGGCGAGGCCGGAGTAGGACTTCGGCGACGTGCACGGCGCGAAGCTGCCGGTGTCGAGCTTGCACTCGAAGCTCGAGCCGCCCTCGGCTGGAGCTGAAGCTGAAGCTCGGCGAGGCGTTGTTGGTGAGGCCGCTGGGGCCCGAGTCGATCGTGGTGTTGGGGGGGGTCGAGTCCTCCACGTAGGTGAATCCGGCCGAGCAGGTCGACTGGCCGCCGGCGTAGGTGGCGACCGCCTTGTAGGTGGTCGAGGAGTCGTCGGCGACCGAGACGCTGAACCCCGGCGAGGCAAATGCGGCGGCGCTGCCGGTGGCAACCGGCGATCCGGAGCAGTCGGCGCTGGTGTACAGATCAACCGTCGCGTCCGCCCGCGCCGTTCCCTTGATCCGCGGATTGTTGTCGTTCGCCGGCGAGCCCGGGGTGCTGCCGGTCAGCTGCGGCGTCGGGTAGGCGCTGGTCCCAGCCAGCACCGGGAAGTTCGCGCCGCTGACCGTGGCGCCGGTCGTGTTCGAGGTTGCTGCCGCCGCCGCTGCCGTCGAGGTTTGCGACCGAGAGCACGCTGCGGTTGGCCCAGTAGATCCTGTTGGTGTCGGGGTCGATCGCGACCCCGACCGGCTGACTCATCGTCGCGCCGGTCGTGTCGAGATCACTGCCGCCGCCGCTGCCGTCGAGGTTCGCCATCGAGATCTTGTTGCCGCCGAAGTTCGCCCAGTAGATCTTGTTCGCGGCCGGGTCGATCGCGAGCCCGACGGGCTGGTCGACCGTGGCGCCGGTCGTGGCGAGGTCACTGCCGCCGCCGCTGCCGTCGAGGTTCGCGACCGAGATCTTGTTCGCGGTCTGGTTGGCCCAGTAGATCTTGTTCGCGGCCGGGTCGATCGCGACGCCGGCGGGGTTGCTCACGGTCGCGCCGGTGGTGGCGAGGTTGCTGCCGCCGCCGCTGCCGTCGAGGTTCGCCACCGAGATCTTGTTGCCGCTCCAGCTCGCCCAGTAGATCTTGTTCGCGGCCGGGTCGATCGCGACGCCGCGCGGGCCGCTGATCGTCGCGCCGGTCGTGCTCAGATCGCTGCCGCTGCCGGTGCCGTCGGCGTTCGCCACCGAGATCTTGTTGGCGGCGGTGCTCGCCCAGTAGATCTTGTTCGCTGCCTCGTCGACGGCGAGCCCGAGCGGTGCGCTGACGGTTGCCCCGGTCGTGGCGAGGTCGAAGCCGCTGCCGGTGCCGTCGGCGTTCGCCACCGAGATCTTGTTGCCGGTGATGCTCGCCCAGTAGATGCTCTGCGCGCCGAACGCGGCCGGGGCCAGCGTCGCCGCCAGCGCCAGCGTCAAGGCCAGCAGGCCGAGCACGCGAGGCACGCGTCGCGCCCCGCGAGCGGTTGTGGCCACGGTCCGCGCGGCCTCGTCCTGTCCCGTCGATACGTGACGCACTGCTTTGCTCATCGGCACTCCCCCTGTTGCGCTTGAGACCTGGACGGGGCGGTGCCTGGGTGCGGGCGAGGCGCGGGCGGTGGAGCCGTGCCCTCAGACCGCCCCGGGAAGGGACCCGGGGACGGCGGCCCTCAGCAGGCGTTGTTGAGCTGCTTCTTGGCCTTCTTGTACTGCTTGGTGGCCTTCTTGTACTTCTTTATCGCCCGCTTCTTGGCCGTCCTGCTCCCGGCCTTCTTGACCTTCTTCTTGGCCGCCTTGACCTTCTTCTTGGCCTTCTTGACCTTCTCGCTCGCCTGCTCGCAGGCTGGGTTGGCCGTATCGACGACGAAGTCGCGGCTCGCCGGGGTCGTGTCCGTGTTTCCGGCCTGGTCGGTGGCCCGCACCTCGAACCTGTGGGCTCCGTCGGCGAGGCCCGCGTAGGCCTTCGGCGACGTGCAGGCCTGGAACGGCCCGGAGTCGAGGCGACACTCGAACTTGGCGCCGCCCTCACCGGCGCTGAAGCCGAAGCTCGGCGAGGCGTCATCGGTCGGGCCGTTGGGCCCGGAGTCGATCGTCGTGCTCGGGGCCTGCGTGTCGACGGTGAAGTTGCGGGTCGCCGGGCTGGGGTCGGTGTCGCCGCTCTGGTCGGTGGCCCGCACCGCAAAGCTGTGGGCCCCGTCGGGCAGGTTCGAGTAGAACTTCGGAGAGTTGCAGGCCTCGAAGCTCTCGGAGTCGAGCTTGCACTCGAACGTCGAGCCGCCCTCGCTGGAGCTGAAGCCGAAGCTCGGCGAGGCGTTGTTGGTCAGGCCGGAGGGGCCGGAGTCGATCGTCGTGTCTGGGGCCGTCGCATCGACCGTGAAGCTGCGCGTCTGGGTGCTCTGGTTGCCGGCGGCGTCGGTCGCCCGGACCCGGAAGGTGTAGGAGTCGTCGGCGAGCGGCGCTGCGGGGCTGTGGCTCGAGGCGCCCGAGCAGGCACCGAAGCTCGGGCTGCCGGTGTCGATCGAGCAGCTCAGCGTCGATCCGCCCTCGGCGCTGAAGCCGAAGCTCGGGCTCGGGTTGGTGGTCGGGCCGGAGGGGCCGGAGTCGATCGAGAGGCTCGGCGCGACGGTGTCGACGGTGAACGCCCGGCTCGCCGGGCTCGCGTCGGTGTTGCCCGCCGCATCGGTCGCCCGCACCTCGACGCTGTGGGCGCCGTCGGCGAGGCCGGAGTAGGACTTCGGCGACGTGCACGGCGCGAAGCTGCCGGTATCGAGCCTGCACTCGAACGTCGAGCCGCCCTCGTTGGAGCTGAAGCCGAAGCTCGGCGAGGCGTTGTTGGTCGGACCGGAGGGCCCGGAGTCGATCGTCGTGTTCGGGGCCACGGTGTCGACGGTGAAGTTGCGGCTCGCCGGGCTCGCGTCGGTGTTGCCGGCAGCGTCCTTGGCCCGCACCTCGAAGCTGTGGGCGCCGTCGGCGAGGCCCGCGTAGGACTTCGGCGACGTGCACGGCGCGAAGCTGCCGCTATCGAGCCTGCACTCGAAGCTTGCGCCGGCGTCGTTGGAGCTGAAGCCGAAGCTCGGCGAGGCGTTGTTGGTCAGGCCGGAGGGGCCGGAGTCGATCGTCGTGCTCGGCGCCACCGTATCCACGGTGAACGCACGGCTCGCCGGGCTCGCATCGACGTTGCCCGCCGCATCGGTCGCCCGCACCTCGAAGCTGTGGGCGCCGTCGGCGAGGCCCGAGTAGGACTTCGGCGACGTGCACGGCGCGAAGCTGCCGCCATCGAGCTTGCACTCGAACGTCGAGCCGCCCTCGCTGGAGCTGAAGCCGAAGCTCGGTGAGGCGTTGTTGGTCAGGCCGGAGGGGCCGGAGTTGATCGTCGTGTCGGGGGTGGTGGAGTCCTCCACGTAGGTGAATCCGGCCGAGCAGGTCGACGTCTGACCGTCGTCGTAGGCGGCGATCGCCTTGTAGGTGGTCGAGGAGTCGTCGGCGACCGAGACGCTGAACCCGGGCGAGGCGAACTCGGCGGGGCTGCCGGTGGCGACCGGCGTGCCGGAGCAGTCGGCGGTGGTGAACAGAGCGAGCTTCGAGTCCGCCCGCGCCGTCCCCCTGATCTGGGGGTTGTTCTCGTTCGCCGGCGAGCCGGGGCTGCTGCCGGTGATCACCGGCGCCGGGTGGGTGCTGGTTCCGGCAAGAGCCGGGAAGTTCGGGCCGCTGACCGTCGCCCCGGTCGTCGCGAGGTCGCTGCCGCCGCCGCTGCCGTCGAGATTCGCCATCGAGAGCTTGTTGCCGCTGAAGTTCGCCCAGTAGATCCTGCCGGTGCTGGGATCGGCCGCGAGCCCGACCGGGCGGTTCACCGTCGCCCCGGTCGTCGCGAGGTCGCTGCCGCCGCCGCTGCCGTCGAGATTCGCCATCGAGATCTTGTTGCCGAAGTAGTTGGCCCAGTAGATCTTGTTCGCGGCCGGGTCGATCGCGACCCCGACCGGCTGGTCGACGGTGGCGCCCGGTCGTCGCGAGGTCACTGCCGCCGCCGCTGCCGTCGAGATTCGCGACCGAGATCTTGTTGCCGACCTGGTTCGCCCAGTAGATCTTGTTGGCGGCCGCGTCGATCGCGATTCCGGCGGGGTTGCTGACCGTGGCGCCGCTCGTGTTCAGGTCGGTGGCGCCGCTGCCGTCGAGGTTCGCGACCGAGATCTTGCTGGCGCTCCAGTTCGCCCAGTAGATCTTGTTGGTGGCGGGGTTGACCGCGACCCCGCGCGGTCCGCTGACCGTGGCGCCGGTCGTGTTCAGGTCGCTGCCGCCGCCGCTGCCGTCGAGATTCGCCATCGAGATCTTGTTCGCGGCCTGGTTGGCCCAGTAGATCTTGTTCGCCGCCTCGTCGACGGCGATGCCGAGCGGCGCGCTGACCGTGGCGCCGGTCGTGTTCAGGTCGCTGCCGCCGCCGCTGCCGTCGGCCTTTGCCATCGAGATCTTGCCGCCGCCTGCGTTCGCCCAGTAGATGCTCTGCGCCCCGAACGCGGCCGGCGCCAGCATCGCCGCCACCGCCAGCGCCAGCCGACCAGGCCGAGCGCACGCGACACTCGGCGAGGGAAGCCGCGGCTGCTCGGGGCGGATCGCGCCCCGCTGCTTCCCCTGGCTACCTCTGGCGATCCGTTGGTCATCGGGCCTCTCTTCGTCGGACTGAACATCTGCAATAGCTCGTTCATCCTTCGTCGGAGGAGGGTGGGTTTGGCCTGAGACCCGCGGCCGCCCCTGGACGCCTGTCCGGTTGAGATGGCGCCTTCGGCGTCCGCCTCAGCCGACTACCTGGTGCGGCATCGGCCGTCCGGCGAGGGCAGCGAGCAGGTTGTCGACGGCGAGATCGGCCATCGACTCGCGGGTCGCCTTCGAGGCGGAGCCGATGTGGGGCAGGACGGTCACGTTCGGCGCCCGCAGGAGCGGGTCGTCAGCGGGCAGCGGCTCGGGGTCGGTGACGTCGAGGGCGGCGCCGCCGAGGCGCCCCTGATCCAGCGCCTTGGCAAGCGCCCGGGTGTCGACGATCTCTCCGCGGGCGGTGTTGACCAGGATCGCCGTCGGCTTCATCAGGCCGAGCTCGCGCTCCCCGATCAGTCCCCGGGTCTCCTCGGTGAGCGGGCAGTGGATGCTGACGAAGTCCGATTCCGCGAGGACCGTGTCGAGCGACAGCCCCGAGCGTCGGTTGTGGTGGATGACCCTCATCCCGAATCCCTCCGAGCGGCGCAGCACGGCGCGGCCGATCTTGCCGAGGCCGATGATGCCGAGCGTCGCGCCGTGCACGTCGACGCCGAGCCAGTCGGTCGGCCCCCAGGTGCGCCACTCGCCCGCGCGGACCGCGTCGGCGGCCTCGAGCAGCCGGCGCGCCGCGGCGAGGATCAGGGCGAAGGTGAGATCCGCGGTCGCCTCGGTGAGCACGCCGGGCGTGTTGCCGACGGCGATCCCCCGTCGCGAGCACTCGCCTAGGTCGATGTTGTCTGTGCCCACCGCCATGTTCGCCACCGCCCGCAGTCGCGGGGCGGCGTCCAGCAACTGAGCGTCGACTCGATCGGTGAGCAGGCAGAGCAGGCCCTCTGAGCGGGCGACCCCGGCCTGTAGCTGCTCGCGGGTCGGCGGCAGTGGGCCCTCCCAGACCTCGGCCTCGTGGCCGGCAGCCCCGAGCCGGTCGACGGCATCGCCGGGCAGTAGGCGGGTGACGAAGACGCGCGCCATCGGCCCTATCATCGCGTCTTCTGAGCGAGCCCACACCTGAGCCCATCAAGCTCTCGGTCGTCGTCGTCACCCACGACTCGGCGGACGAGGTCTCCCGCTCGCTGCCGGCGATCGCGGCTGAGCTGCGACCCGGCGATCAGCTGATCGTCTGCGACAACGCCTCCAGCGACGGCACCCCCGGCCGCGTCCGAGAGCTCGGCGCCGGCGCCGAGCTACTCGAGCTGGGCTCGAACCTCGGCTTCGGCGCCGCCTGCAATGCCGGAGCGCGGGCCGCTGCCAACGACCTCCTGCTCTTCCTCAACCCCGACGCGGTCGTCGCGCCCGGGTTCCGCGACGCGATCGAGCTGCCACTGGCCGAGAACCGTGGCTGGGATGCCTGGCAGGCGCTGCTCACCGCCGATGGAGGCAGCGTCGTCAACAGCTGGGGCGGGGTGGTCCACTTCACCGGCATCGCCTGGGCCGGGGGCGCCGGCCGGCCCCTGGCCGGGGCTCCGGACCGGCCCGTCGAGGTCAGCTTCGCCTCGGGTGCCTGCCTGGCGGTGCGGCGTGCGGCCTGGGAGGCGCTGGGCGGCTTCAGCGACGAGTACTTCCTCTACCACGAGGACACCGACCTCGGGCTGCGCCTGTGGCTCGGCGGGCGCCGCGTCGGGCTCGAGCCACGCGCCCGCTGCGAGCATCAGTACGAGTTCGAAAAGGGCCCGCACAAGTGGTACTTCCTGGAGCGGAACCGCTACGCGACGATCATCCGCAGCTTTCCGACCCGGCTGCTGTTGGCGCTGCTTCCCGGCCTGATCGCGACCGAGGCGGCGCTGCTGATCGTCGCCACGCGCGGTGGCTGGCTCGGGCCGAAGCTGCGCGCCTACCGCGACACGGCCCGGGCGCTGCCGCGCCTCGCCCGCGAGCGGAGGGCGGTCGCCGCGGCGGCGCCCACCGGCGCCGCAGAAGCGCCGATCAGCGCCTCGCAGTTCGCCGATCGGCTGACCCCGGACCTCGACTCCGACTACCTCGGGGCGGCGTCCAACTCGACCCTCCTGCGGGCCATGCTTCGTGGCTACTGGCGCTTGGTCCGGCTGCTGATCGGCTGAGCGGTGGGCTCAGTCGGGGCCGGCCGACCCGGCCGGCTGCTCCGCCGCGTCGTCCTGGGGCTCGGCGCCGTTGCCGCGCCCGTTACCCGCACCGCGGCCGACGGCCCGCAGCTCGGCGTCGAGCCGGGAGACGGTCTGGGCCAGGATCTTGGTCTCCTCGCTGAGCCTCGAGATCGCGACCGAGAAGTTGAGCAGCAACCCGAACACGGCGACCAGGCCGATCAGGAACAGGGCGTTGACCGGGGAGATGATCCCGAGCCGGTCGGCGAGCCAGTTGAGGCCCCCGTTCCAGACCGCGAGGACGACGCCGAGCAGCGCCGTCGACATCCACAGCAGCGCGTAGCGCTCGACCAGCCGCCGGCGCCGGACCAGCTCGACCACCAGCCCGAGGAAGAGCACGGTGCCGATCACCGCGAACACCTGCGCCTTGCCTGAGAGATCGCCGTCCTCGACGGTGATCTGCGCGATCTCGATCAGGCCGGCCATCAACCGTCACCCTCACGGGCGTGAACCCCGGCGGCCCCGGCGCCCGGTGCCACCGCGGAGAATTCGCCGGTTTCGGGCGGCGGCCCGTCCATCGGGGTCGGCCGACGTCGCAGCAGGCCGATGAAGATCGCGAGCATCACCTTGAGCATGTAGTAGGCGGATCGCGGGTAGTCGATCGAGCTCTGGCCGAAGCCGCGGGCGTTCATCCGCACCTGCACCTCGTGGATCCGCAGCCGATGGGCGTGCAGCATCAGGATCGCCTCGACCTCGGGGTAGTCGTGGGGATAGTCGCGGGCGAAGAGCTCGATTCCGTTGCGGTTGACCATCCGAAAGCCCGAGGTCGGGTCGGTGATGCTCTGGCGGACGATCAACGAGAGCAAGACCCCGAAGATCCGGTTGCCGAGCCGTCGGCCCCAGGGGACCTTGTAGCCGGGGTCGCCGAGGAACCGCGAGCCGTAGACCATGTCCGCCTCGCCGCCGCTCGTCTGCAGGGCCTCGACCATCGAGGGCAGGTACTCGGGCTTGTGCTGGCCGTCGCCGTCGACCTGCACGGCGACGTCGTAGTCGTGGTGCGCCGCGTACTTGTATCCGGCCTGCATCGCGCCGCCGATTCCGAGGTTGAACGGCTGGCGTAGCACGGTCGCCCCCTCCCGCTCGGCGACCAGCGCCGTCGAGTCGACCGAGCCGTCGTCGACGACGATTACGTCGAAGCCGGGCGCCTGGCGCTTGATCTCCCGCACGACGCGACCGACCATCCCCTCCTCGTTGTAGGCGGGCACGATCGCGAGCTTGGTCAGCTGCTTGCGGTCTTCTTCGGGCATGGCGGTCGTCTTCGCGAGCCGCCGGACGCGGACTCGGGAGCCCATCCACAGTAGCGGCCGCCACCTCCTCGAGCGGTCCGAGATGGGCCGGCGGGGCACCGCTCCCAGGCAGGCAGAGCGCGGCCGAGCGGCCTGCCGGCGCCGGCGAATAGGCTGACTCGAATGCACGAGATCGCCGCCAAGTCCCGGCGCCTGGGGCGCCGGCCACCGGCCGGCCGCCGGTGAGCGGCGATGCCCTCAGCCGGCTCGGCTCCGAGATCGCCGCCTGCCGGGCCTGTCCGCGGTTGAACGAGTGGCGGGCAGCCGCTGCCGCCGATCCGCCGCGGCGCTTCCGGGGGCAGGGCTATTGGGCCCGGCCCGTGCCCGGCTTCGGCGACCCGGACGCCCGAATCGTGCTCGTCGGCCTGGCCCCCGCGGCGCACGGCGCCAACCGCACCGGCCGGATGTTCACCGGTGACCGCTCGGGCGATTGGCTGTATGCCGCCCTGCACCGGGCCGGCCTCGCCAACCAGCCGGCTGCGGTCAGCGCCGACGACGGCCTCGAGCTTGCCGACGCGTACGTCACCGCCGCAGTCCGCTGCGCCCCGCCGCAGAACAGGCCGACGACCGAGGAGCGGGATCGCTGCCTGCCGTTCCTGGTGCGCGAGCTGGCGCTGCTCGAGCGCGCGAGGGTGCTCGTCTGCCTCGGAGGCTTCGGCTGGGCGGCGACGCTCACAGCGCTGGCCGAGTCGGGTCATGACCTGCCGCGACCACGTCCGAAGTTCGGGCACGGGTCCGAGGCCCGGATCGGCCCCTACTCACTGCTCGGCTGCTTTCACCCGAGCCAGCAGAACACCTTCACCGGCAGGTTGACCGAGCCGATGCTCGACGGCGTCTTCGCCCATGCCCGCGAGCTGGCCGCCGGCTGAGTGGAGCCACGGCTAGAGGCCGGCCGGGACCCGCTCGGGCCGCGCGAGGCCCTCGTCCACGGCGGCGAGCTCGACCGCGTCGGCGACCGCCAGGTGGACCGCGGGATCGAGCAACGACTCACCTTGTGCCTCTTCAGGTCAAGCCGTTCTGTGAAGGCCTTACCCCTCTCGGCCTTGACGGTATCGACCGTCCCATAGCCACCCCGCCATAGCCACCCCGCTTCGATTGTGAGCCTGCCCGACTCTGGCGCAAAGCCCGAGGCTCGAAGTCGGGTACTTCAAGGAGACGGTGCGAGAGAGGGCAAGACCAGGGGCAGGCACAAGCCGCAGGCCAGTCTCGGTGGGCAGAAGTCACTGCGGTGGAAGCTGAAGTAGTGGGGTGGTCGGGGCATCCACGCAGCTAGACTCGCCGGGCCGACGGTGGCCGGCCTCGGAGGCTCGGCCGCAGGGCGCCCGCAACTCGGGGCCGTTGGCTGTTTTGAGATGACGAAGGCCCGGCGGCGGGCGAGCGGGCAGGCCCGACGCGCCGCGGCCGATCCCTGACTGACCCCCATGGCCTGCGAGGAGGAAAGATCGACAAGAGGATGAAGTTGAGGCTGACAACCCCGATGGTGATCTGCGCCCTGCTCCTCCTGGGTGGGAGCGGCGACGCGGCGACGGCTCCGGGCGACGCGGCCGCTGATCCGTACATCGAGCGGTCTGGTACGGAGCGCGCTCCCCTCGCCGCCTCCTCCGTCGAGCCGGCGTCGCAGAGCGGCGCGGGGATCTCGCGTTCGGGCAGCAAGAAGTTGCCGATCGGCTTTGGCGACGTGTTGCTGGTCAGCACCGATGCCGGCCTCAGGGGTGCCGTCTTCGACGAGGCAGTTGCCGCCGGAAGCACGGTGGTACGTTTGTTCGTCAGCTGGCGCCAGATCGCTCCCGCTGACCTGACTCCTGCGTTCGATGCGACTGATCCCGCCGACCCGCAGTACGACTGGAGCGCTATCGACGCCGCTATCGGCACGGCGGTGGCTCACGGTCAGCGACCACTGCTGATGATCGGCGAGGCGCCCGATTGGGCGGAGGGCTCCGGTCGGCCCGCTTCTGCGCTCGCCGGAACCTGGAAGCCCAAGCCCACCGACGTCGCCGACTTCGGCACAGCCATCGCCAGGCGCTACTCGGGCGGTTTTTCGACTCTGCCCCGTGTTCGCGACTACATCCTTTGGAACGAGCCCAACCTCGAGACCAACCTGACTCCGGTCTGGAAGGGCAAGAGCGGCAAGAAGCCGGCCGCGCCGCTGCACTACAAGAAGATGATTCGTGCGTTCTACAAGGCTGTGCACGGCGTCAGCGGCAAGAACCGCGTGATCACCGGCGGCACGGCGCCGTACGGGGCGGATCCCGGCGTGCTCAACATGCGTCCCCTCCTCTTTTGGCGGAAGGTCCTCTGCGTAAGAAGCAACGGCAGGGCCCAGAAGCGCTGCCAGGTGCCGAAGTTCGACGTACTCGCTCACCATCCGATCAACACTTCCGGCGGCCCGCGTCGCAGTGCGATCAACCCGGATGACATCTCCACCCCCGACCTCCACAATCTGATCGATGTGCTGCGCACCGCTGAGAAGGCCGGCAACGTCGAGCCGAAGGGCAAGCGCCCGGTGTGGGCGACGGAGCTCTGGTGGGAGTCGAACCCGCCCGATCCCGCCGGCGTCTCGCTCAACCGCCAGGCTGACTACTACTCGGAGGCGATCTACCTGCTCTGGAAGCAGGGGGCGAGCATGGTGCTCCCCTACCAAGTCCGCGACGACACCTACGACGGGTTTCCGGGGCGCACGAGTTTCGAGACCGGCGCCTACTTCGTCGACGGGAGGGCGAAGCCGGCGCAGCGCGCGATCAGGTTCCCGTTCGTCGGCGACCGCAAGTCGAAGAAGAAGGTGCTGGTTTGGGGCGTTGCGCCGAAGTCAGGCAGGGTTGTCATCACCCAGAAGGGCAAGGGCAAGCGCAGGCTCGCCAAGCTCAACGGCAAGCGCGGCAGGATCTTCAAGACCAAGGTCAGGATCCGCAAGGGCACCGGCAAGCACAAGCTGCAGGCCAAGATCAAGGGCGAGAAGAGCTTGAACTGGAAGGTCGGTAGGAAGTAGCAGCACCTGCTCGCCTCGAACGCGTAGCACCTCGTCGACGGGCACCCGTCGGTCGACAGGGCCCACCCGCACAACGATGAAGATCCTCAACCTCGGCTCGGGCACCAAGACCAGTGACCACCCAGCCGTGGTCAACGTCGACTGGTCGATCTACCTGCGGCTGCGGCGGGCGCCGCTGCTCCGCCGGCTGGCTCCGCGGATCCTCCGGGGGATGCGACGCGAGCGCTTCCTGGCACTGCCCGACAACCTCGTCGTGCACGACCTCAGCCGCGGCATCCCCGCGTCCGACGGCTCGGTCGACGCGATCTATCACTCCCATCTGCTCGAGCATCTCGATCGGCCCGTTGCGGATCAGTTCATGCACGAGGTCCGCAGGGCGCTGAAGCCGGGCGGCGTCCAAAGGGTCGTCGTTCCCGACCTCGAGCGCCTCTGCCGCGAGCTTCTCGATCATCTCGAAGGGTGTGGCGGGGATGCCGACGAGCGCGCCCGGCACGACGAGTTCGTCGCCGAGCTGCTCGAGCAGTCGGTCCGGCGAGAGGCTTACGGGATGAGCGGCGCCTCCGGGCCGATGCGGCTCGCCGAGCAGCTGCTCGTCGGCGATGCCCGCCGCCGCGGTGAGACGCACCAGTGGATGTACGACCGGGCGAACCTGACGGCGCTGCTCGAGCGCAGCGGCTTCACTGAGATCGAGACCTGCGACTACGAGACCAGCCGGATCCCGGGCTGGAACGGCTTCGGGCTCGACCGCGACGACTCCGGCGCCGAGTACAAGCCGGGCTCCCTATACGTCGAGGCGGCTCGGCCCGCCTGACCCCCGGCTCTCGCGCCGCTGCCCGGCCAGCCGGTAGACGTCGATTAGTCGGCGTAGACCTATCTCGGGCGTGAAGCGCTGCTCATAGAGCGCCCGGGAGCTGGCCCCCCGGCGGTCGACCGAGGCGTCATCGGTGAGCTCGCCGAGGGCTGTCTGCCAGCCGGCCAGATCGCCCGGCACCACCAGGCGGGAACGCGGATCGTCCCGCAGCACCTCTTCTATCCCCCCGATCGCGGTGCCCACGACTGGTAGCCCCGCGGCGAGCGCCTCGAGAACGACGAGCGGCTGCCCCTCCGGCCATTGTGAGGGAACGAGCAGCGCTCGGGAGCGCCCCATACGCTCTTGAACCTCAACAGGTGAGAGCGGACCCAGGAAGTCGATCCCGTCGCCCCGATCGGCATGGTTGAATGGATCGGGCACTCCCACGACTTCTAGACGGAAGCCCCTTGGCCGGGCTCCGCGCCAGGCTTCCAGAACCAGCTCCAGGCCCTTTTCGGGTGTTGGCCGGCCGACGAACAGAACTCGGTCGGACTCCGAGGGCTGGAGCTGTCGCGCCGGGGGCTCGTGCGTGAAGTTGTCCTTGACGACGATCTTCTCGCGAGGCACGCCGCCGGCAACATGGCGCTCGACGCCAAACTCGCTGACTGCGACCACGACGTCCACCTCGCGATGCCAGGTACGGGCTGCCCGATGGAACGCGATGTTCGTCGCCAGGGCCCCGGAGGCCAGACCACTGCCGCGATAGCAACGGTGCGCTACGCCCCGCCAGGGTCCGCGCCCAACGCAGTCCTCGCAGAGCCGGCCGTTGCGAAACAGGTTGGACCCGACGCATACGAGCCGGTAGTTCTGGACGGTCATCACCACCGGCACGCCCTGACGCCTCGCCGCCGCGAGCACGGCGGGCGACAGCGCGAACCAGGTGTTGTGGACGTGGACGACATCCGGCCGAAGCTCGGCAATCGCCGAGCTCATCCTGCGGGCCTCGGGGCGGTTCCAGGTTGACCGGGCCAGTTGGCCGAGCGCCGCGACCGGGCTCGCCGCGTTCTCGGCATCGAGCAGGTGAACGGAGTGTCCAGCGTTCCGAAGCAGGTCCCCCTCATTCGCAACCGTCGTATCCTCGCCACCCCGATTCCGGTAGCGGGCATGGGCCTGCAGGATCCTCACGGGCTTGTGGCCGAACGGAGCGGCTGCGCCGGTGTGCTCATCGGCCAATCTTAGGTATGGCAGGGCCTCGGACCGCGCGACGAGAGCTGCCGTGTTCTCCACATGACCGCTACTGCCCCGCGGTGGCTGGGGTAGCCTGCAGCGGTTGGCGCCGCGAGCACAACCAAGGAAGCGAGCATGGTGACGGCAGCCGGGAGCATCGGTCTGAACGGCACTCGGTCAGCATGCCCGGGCGACCACGGAGTACGCCCAGGTCCACTCCGGCGCCGGGTCGAGGCGATCGAGCGCCAGCGCCGCCCCCTGCAGCAGAAGGCCGATGAGGGGAATCAGGGGGACTCGACGCAGTGGGCCGCGGTTGAAGCGATGCAGGTAGTAGACGAAGAGCTGCCCGGCGGTGACCCAGTAGCCCGAGAGCGGCCGGATCTCAACGATCTCGAAACCCGCTGTCTCGAAAAGATGGCGCAGCCCGAACTCCGTGTAGCGGAAGAAGTCACGCGGTGCCTCGTGGACGTGCCAAATCAGCGGCGCGACGTAGATGGCGACCCCGTTGGCGCCGAGCACGCGGCGCGCCTCGCGAATCGCTTCTTGCGGTTCCTCGAGGTGCTCGAAACAATGCCACGGGCTTTGGACTCCATGGCGCGGGGTGATCGGCGACCCCGTTGGCGCCGAGCACGCGGCGCGCCTCGCGAATCGCTTCTGCGGTTCCTCGAGGTGCTCGAGGACCGCGGTGCAGAGCACCGTCTCGAACGAGGCGTCCGCAACAGGGATCTCGTAGGCCGAGGACACGATGTCGACCTCGTCAGTGCCGTGGGGGCTTTCGCCGTGATCCGCCGGGCTTCGCCGATCCGCACCCAGGTGGACGTCCACGTGCGGCTCGAAGATCGCGGCGTAGGGCTTGGAGCCACATCCAATGTCGAGCATCCTGCCGCCGGCGAGGGGGGCGACGCGGCGCAGCTCGCGCTCGACAAGGTAGTCGACGAGCAGGTGCCGGACGGCCCCTGGATCGCGGATTGCCCTTCCAAGCAGCGGTCGACCGTCGGCGTTAGGAGTAGCGCGAGCCCGGTGCGTCGGTAGCAACGAACGACTCGGGGGGCGATACGCGCAACCCGCTTTTGCTGCCCAACTGCGGCGGGGACGAAATCGCGCGAGCTCCGGTCGACCGATCAGCCCGGCAGTGGCTGGCCGACCTCGTCGTCCGCTCCCTGACCCGCCCACGCAGCCTCTTCCCTACTGGCTCATCGGCCGGTTTCATCGCACTGATGGCTGAACACACGGAGCCTGGGCTCCGGTCAGAGGAAGAGGTAGGCCGGATCAAGGCTATGTACGAGGAGCGCGACAGCGAGATGCCCTACCGTGAGTGGACATCGAATCTCTACCACCCACGGAATCCGACTGGACACTATCTACATGGCGAGAATCGGCGCCTACTCCGAGACGGCCTCGACGCTTTCCAGGATGACCTGTTCGAGCAACACGTTCTCGACGTCGGATGCGGATATGGATACTGGTTGCGGTACCTAGTCGAGCTTGGCGGGGATCCTGCGAAGATGTGCGGAGTGGATCTGTCCCAGGCACGCATCGAGGAGGCTCGGGCGCGGAATCCGGCAGTCCGCTGGGTGCACGGCGACGCGGCCGACCTCTCGCTCGGACAGGAGTCCATCGACCTCGTCGTGCAATCTCTCGTCTTCTCATCGATACAGGACGACGACACTCGGAATTCGCTGGCGCTCGAGATCGATCGCGTCGCCCGACCGCGGGCGCTGCTCTTCTGGCACGATCTCCGGCCAAGGCGGAGGCGCAACAACCACCCTTTGATGCGGTTTTCGATCGGCGACGTCCTCGCCCACTTCCCCCGTTGGACCTTGCGCGAGAGCGTCCGATGTGATCCCCTCCACCTGACTGACACCGGCCTGCTACGAAGGGCTCTGGACCATGCGATCTTCGGTCTGACGAAGCTCGCGAGCGACTCCTGGTTTCTCGTGCTCGAGAAGTCCAAGTGACGCGCAGCCCGTCGGAGTTCAGCTTCTACCAGGAGGCGTCGGCGGAGGAAACTCTTCGCCAGTATCTGGCAACGCAGGACAATTTCTACGATCAAATGCGCGTCGCCTCGACCAAGAGATTCCTTCAGGCGCGGGTCGACCTGAGCAGTTCGTCGGTGCTGGAGATCGGCTGCGGCGGTGGACTGTGGAGCGCGTTCTTTGCCACTCACGCGAAGGCCGCGACGTGCTCAGACATTCGCCCCCACATCGTGGAAGCCGCTCAGCAGCACGTGGCAATCACCACCCCGCCCGAGGCGCAGCGACGGGTCTCATGGCACAGCGGCGACTTCTTGGATAGTCCGGCTGCCGGAGACTACGACCTGGTCTTCGCGAAGGACGTGGTCGAACACGTTGAGAATGACTCTGGTTTTCTCAACGGAGTGGCGGAGAAGGTACGGCCGGGCGGCCACGCCTACATCGCCACGCACAACTCTCACTCACTCAACTATCTGGTCGAGGGCTCCTATGAGTACCTGAGGGGCCACCGGGATTGGTGCGGTTGGGACCCAACGCATGTGCGTTTCTACAATGCGCCGCGATTGCGCCGCCTTGGAAGAGACGCCGGGCTTGAGGTCGCGGGCTTCCACGGCATGTATCACCTTCCTTATCGTTTCCTCAGCCGACGGCTGCTCGGCAGGGTCATCGAACGGCCGGCCTTTCACCGGCTCGAGGTTCGCATTGGGGATCGGTGGCCGATATCGACGACTGGGTGGGCGATCGGCGTGCTCTTCTCGAAGCTGGGGCGTTGAAGATCGTAAGCGTCGTCGTGCCGACGTTCAATCGGCGGGAGGCGGTCTTGGAGGCAATCGACAGCCTCCGGGCGCAGACCTATCCGAGCCTGGAGATAGTCGTCGTGGACGACGGCTCAGATGACGGGACCAAGGCGGCCATCGCGGCGCTTCCGAATCTCGATCGGGCTTCGATCGTCTACCACTGGCAGGCCAACAGCGGCTGTGCCTCGGCACGGAACAAGGGCCTCGAGCTCTCGTCGGGCGAGTTCTTCTCGTTCCTGGACTCCGACGACTGGTGGTTGCCGACCGCCGCCGAGACGATGGTCGATGCACTGCAGGGCTCCAGCGCCGCCTTCGTCTACACCCCGGCGGTCGAGGTGCTGACCGACGGCTCGGAGTCGATCAACTACCCCGTTGCTGCGGGGCGACCGACGGAGCTACCAAGGGAGCACTTCATGACCACGAACCTGCGCAACGGCGCGGCGATGTTCCGCAGAGAGGTCCTCGATGGCGTCCGGCCTCGATGAACGGCTTGGCCACAACGAGGACTCCGACTTCGTCCAGCGAGTTGCGATCCGGTATCCGGCCACGTACTCGGCAGCGCCCACGGTCCGCGTGCGACACCACGAGGGCAACAAGTCGCGCAACCGGGCGAAGATCAACGAGGCCCTGCTGACAAGTGCGGAGCGGGTTCTCGCCGAGAGCCCCGCCTTCGCGCAGGAGCTGGGAGAGGATGCCGAGAGGCGAGTCTCGGAGATCCGCAGCTCGTACGTCGAGGCGTTGGCCATCTCCGGGCGGACCAAGGAGGCCGCGGCCTACCAACGGGAGACGGCGACGCCCGTCCGCCAGAGTGTTCGGCTCGCCCTGCGGCTCCAAAGCCGCTGGCCGATGCTCGGGCCGATCTATCTGGCGCGGATCAGAACCCGCGGCGGCGCCCTCCGCAGACGCCTGAGGCGGGCGGCTTCCGACGGGCAGGGCGAGCAGCGCCGCGCTGGTCGGACCGATTTCAGACGGTCCGGTCACGGGTGAAACGGGGTGCGGTCAGCCGCACCGATCCACGTCACGGCCTTCAACGTCGCGGACCGTACCTACACGAGGCGCGGTACACGCCTCGAGCATGAGCTGATGCGCTTCCTGCTGCCAACGGCCAAGTTCGTTCCGCGCCCGGTCCCTGATGCCGGTCGGCTCTAGGATGCGGCGGCCGATGAGCAGAGATCCACATAGAGCAGGGCCGCCAGGCCGGGAGTCGTTCCTCGTGTTCGGGAGTCCAACGATCGGGGACGGCGAGATCGAGGAGGTCGTCGACTCGATGAGGTCGGGTTGGATTGGGTCGGGCCCCAAGGTCAAGCACTTCGAGCAGATGCTGGCCGACTACGTCGGCGTTCCGCACATTCGCTGCGTTTCCTCCTGCTCAGCAGCGCTGATGCTCGCGATGCGCCAGCTCGACATCGGCCCCGGCGATGAGGTGATCGTGCCGACGATGACCTTCGTCGCCTGCGCCAACGCCGTCGAGGCCCTCGGCGGGACGCCTGTGCTGATCGACTGCGAGCCGGGGACGGGCCTCGTTGATCTCGAGCAGCTCGAAGCGGCGATTGGACCCCGGACCAAGGCCGCGATGGTCGTCCACCTTGCCGGCTACTCGCTCGACATGGATCGCGTCAACTCGATCCGCGATCGGCACGGCATCCCGATCATCGAGGACGCCGCCCACGCGATCGGATCGGAATGGAAGGGGCGCCGCATCGGTGGCCATGGAAACCTCACCGCCTACTCCTTCTACGTGACCAAGAACATCACGACCATCGAGGGGGGCGCCCTCGCGACCGACAACCCCGAGATTGCGGAACGGGTCGAACGACTTGCGCTGCACGGCCTCAGCGTCGGCGCGTGGCAGCGCTTCTCGGACTCGGGCTTCAAGCACTACGAGGTCCTCGAGCCCGGCACCAAGGCAAACATGACGGACGTACAGGCGGCAGTTGGCATCCGCCAGCTTCCGAGGCTCGACGCCTGGGTCGACCGGCGGGCCGAGCTCTGGGCCCGGTATCAGAGGGAGCTGGGCGGCCTGCCGCTCGCCCTGCCCCCTCCTGCGGGCGACTCGATGCGCCACGCCCGTCACCTCTACCGCGTGGAGGTCCTTCCCGAGTCGCCGCTCGGGCGGGAGACGTTGCTCGAGCCGCTGACCGACCAGAAGATCGGTGTGGGCGTGCACTACCTGGCAGTCCATCTTCACCGCTACTACCGGGACCGGTACGAGCTCGAGCCCTCGATGCTCCCGGTCGCGACCGAGATGTCGGCCCGGACGCTCAGCCTTCCACTCAGCCCCAAGGTCTCCGACGACGACCAGACGGATGTGATCGGCGCCCTCCATTACCTGCTTGGCTGAGCGGCTCGATGGGATCTGACGATCGCCCGTCGGAGGGAGCGGCAACCGGGGAGGACGGAGCTTCGGGGCGCCGCGGCGCGCGGCATGTCATGGACCGGGTTGTCGACCGGGGTGGCCACGGCCCTCCAGCTCGCCCAGGTCGCGGTCCTCGCCAGGCTCCTGGACGCGGACGAGTTCGGGCTGATGGCGATCACCCTGGGGGTCGTCGGGTTCGGTCAGGCATTCGCCGACATGGGGATCAGCAACGTGATCATCGCGCGACGCCTGCGCTCGCGCGATGTCCTGTCCAGCCTCTATTGGGCCAATGTCGCCGGCGGCATCGCGGTCGCGGGCTTGATCGCCCTGGCAAGCGGGGCGATCTCCGCCTTCTACGGCCAGCCGGAGCTCAGGGAGTTGCTGCTCTGGTCATGCCTGGTATTCCTGCTCGGTGGCGTAGGCCAGCAGTTCCAGGTCCTCCTTCAGCGCGACTTCAAGTTCCGGGCGCTGGCGTGGATCGAGATCGCGTCGGCGACGACCGGCGCCGCCGTCTCGATCACAGCTGCGGTCGCCGGGGCGGGGGCCCTGGCCCTCGTTTGGGGGTATGTGGCGACAGCGCTTGCGAAGAGCGGCCTGCTCGCCGCCGACGGCTGGTCGCGCTGGCGGCCGCAGTTTCGATTCAGCCTCGCGGACCTTCGCGAGCACATCGGGTTCGGGGGCTACCAGATGGGCGAGCGGGCGGTCAGCTACTTGGCGTCCGATATTGACTACCTGTTGATTGGTAAGTTCGTGGGGGCTGGGCCGTTGGGTGCCTACATGATCGGCTACCAGCTCGTCATCGTTCCTCTCAAGCGGCTCGCCCCGATCCTGGTCCGGGTGGCCTTTCCCGTGCTCTCCAAGGTCCAGCACGACCTACCCAGGATGGGTCGCGGATACCTCGAGCTGCTCCGAACCCTCGGGATGGTGGGCCTGCCGCCTCTCGCCCTCGTCGCGGCCGTCGGGCCGTTGCTCGTTCCGGTGGCGTTCGGATCCGGGTGGGATACGACCGTGAGCGTGCTGCCCGCCCTCGCGGTGGTCGGGGCAGCGAAGCTCCTCGACAATCCCACCGGAGCGCTCTATCTCGCCCGCAACAGGCCGGATGTCGGCTTCTGGGAGAACGTCGCTCTGTTGCTCGTACTCGCCGCTGCGATCCTGGCCGCCGCCCAGTCCGGTGTCGTCGCTGTCGCGATCGCCTATGCCTGCGTCGCCGTGACCTTCTTCTTCGTCAGCAGAGTGCTGGTTGCCCGGCTGACCGCCGTCAGCGTCGGCTGGCAGCTTCGCGTCCTCGCCAGCGGCGGGCTGGCCGCGACCGTCGCCGGGGCGACGGCGCTGGTCGCGCAACTGCTCCTCGGCTCCATGCTCTCGGAGGGTTGGGACCTGCTCGTAACGCTGGTGGCGGCGGCACCTGCTGGTCTCGCTCTCCTCTGGGGGCGAGAGCGCGAATACGTCACAGGCCCAATTCCGAGCGGTGCGCGGGTCACCGATCGGGCCGCACTCCGAAGGACCAGCCGCGGTGGGTGGTCGTGCGGGCCCCGCCGACCGGGGCAGGCCCGAGCCCGCGATCGTCGGGCTCATCCGGCCGGCTAGGCTCCTACCGGTGAAGCCATACATCATCGAGCAGCGCAAGCCAGATCGGTCCGGACTCACGGCTCCGCTCCGTGGACGCTGCCGGAGGAGCCGTGGGTGTTGCACACGACGGAGAGGCTTGGCGGAATCACCGATCGCTGGCTAGACCTGCAGGCGGCGAGGGGTGAGCGGTTCGAGTCGCGCCTGCTCGGTTGGTACGAGGTATCGGAGCAGCGTAGTCCGCATTGGCTGGTTGCAGCAAGATCATCGCGACGCCTACCTCGCCGCGCGCGCAATGCGGAAGACTCGGGGTTTGAGCAGCGCATGGCTCTATCGCTACCTTCGCGAACGCCCGCCGGCGATCGTCCACGCGCACTATGGGACGCTCGCCTCCTGCCAGATCTTGCTTGCGCGGGTCTGCCGAGCCCCGTTGATCGCGAGCTTCTATGGATTCGACGCTACCGAGACCCGGTTCGTCGCGAGTCGGAGATGGCGGCGCGCGTATCGGCGTCTGTTCCGCTCGGCGACGGCCCTGATCGTCGAGGGGCCTGCCATGGCAGCCCGGCTGCGGGCACTCGGGTGTCCTGCAAGCAAGCTCGAGATCGTCAGGCTGCCGGCCGATGCGGAGTACCTTGCTGCTGCCCCGAGGCGTAGCGGCTCATCTGGGTTCCAGGTGGCGATGGCCGGAAGGTTCGCGGAGAAGAAGGGCTTCGATACGGGCATCAGGGCGTTTGCGTTGGCCTTCCGTGGCGTTCCCGAAACCAGTCTGCTGATGATCGGCGGTGGCCCCCTCGAGGAGCGCTATCGCGCCTTGGTGGCCGAGGAAGGGATCTCCGAGTCAGGTGCGGTGGGGTGGGCGGATGCCGTTCGGGGAGTTCATGAGCAGCCTTGCCGGCGCCGACGTCGCCCTCTTCCCGAGTCGGACGGCCGCTGACGGTGACAGCGAAGGCGGCGCTCCGGTCACCCTGATCGAGGCGTCAGTGGCTGGGGGTCCCCGCAATCGTCAGCGATCACGACGACCTTCCGTTCGTGGTTGCGCCCGACGGGGCAGTGGTCCTGCCTCCGCACGCTCTCGAGGAGTGGTCGCGGGCGATCACGGCGTTGCGGGCCGAACCTGAGCGGCGCGAGTCGATGTCAGCGGCAGCGATGCGGTTCGCGAGAGAGCATCATGCGATTGAGGCGAACACTCGTCAGCGTGAGTCCATCTACGAGGCGGCCCTTGATCGCTCAGAGTGATCGCAAAAGGTCGCTCCAACGGTCGATCACCCGTCCGTAGAGATCCGCCGGTGCGTTCCTCCGGTCGGCGTCGAGGGACTCGCGAACCGCCTGCGCCCATTCGTCGGAATCCAAAGACCGAAGGACGCGCCCAGCGCCGGTCGTTGTGCAGAACTCGGCCGTCGCAATGGGAAATGGGCGTGGTCAGAATGCGGCATCCAGCGGTTAGGTATTGCCCGGCCTTAGTTGGTGCTGCGACAGCGTTCGTGCGCGATCGGGCTCGGATCAGCAGCGCCACCGATGCCTCCTCGAGCTGCGAGGCGACCGTCTCCGGCGGCAGGCTCCGCCGCCACAGGTTCTCGCGCAGCCACTCGGTCTCGCCGGATGCGGCTACGTCGAGCCACCCGAAAGTAGCAGCGGGCACGCGCTCCGCCAGTGAAACGAGGAACGGCTGCAGTGTGGCACCGCTTTGGTAGAAGGCCCTCGAGTCCCCGACGTAGATGACCTGGGCTGTCGGGTCCGCGTGCGTCCCGGCCGTTCGCTGCCGTGCAAGCGGTGGGATCATCGTCGTCGTCGTCGGCATCGCACCGAGGCTCAGCGCCACTCCCATCAGCGTTGCCGAGACAACGGCGGTGTGGTCGGCGCCTCGAAACGCGATTCGCTCCAGCGCCCCCTTTCGCATCCGAGCAATTGCGCGGCCTTCTTCGCGGGCCTGTGCCGACTCCCATCCGCGGCAGTCGTGGACCACCTTGCAGGGAAGCCGGTGAAGGGCCCGCGCGGTCATCGCGGCGACCGTCGGCGCGGCGCTGCGGCAGAGCAGAATCGGAGGCTTCCCACTGTCGCTTTGGGCGCCAGCAATCGCTCGTCCGGCCAGTTGGACCAAGCTTCCGAAGTTCTGGCACCTCTCAGCTGTAATGCCTGGATCGGTGCCCTTCGGGAGCTGGTGAGCTCTGAGCCCGAACACCGCGCGAGCATCGAAGCCCGCTTTCCGAAGTGCCCGATGCCGCTCGATGATCTGCTCTTCGATCAGAGGCGTGTCAGGTGCTTCCCTCCAGACCAGCGCGACGACCCCGGCCTGGTCTGGGTCGGCCCGAGCCGGTTCCCCTGGGACCAGGTCCTGCGCGCCCAGCCCGCTCGACTCGGGTCTGCTGCCGTGGGTAGCCACCAGCCCGAGAGTGTAGGCGCCGCCTCGGGGGGTGGGCCGGTCGACGGCTCTCACCCTCGGTCCGATCTCGGGCGGGACAGGTTCGGCGTCCTTGCCGTCTCTTAGCCTGGCTTGGCATGATTGCGTCGAATGCCCTTCCGCGCCAAGTTCAGACGGCTCGTCAAGCGGACGTTGAAGCGGGCGCGGGTGCTTCCGCCTGACGCACCGTTGCTACGCGACGTAGAGGAGTGGAAGCTCGGGGTGGTGGCGCAAGTCGGCGAACACACGATGACCCCTGCGAACCGCGTGGTTGAGCTGTGCGCGGCCGTCGCCTACGTCGAGGTCAACTCGCTCCCGGGCGCGTTCGTCGAGTGCGGTGTGGCGCGAGGGGGCAGCGTCATGGCAATGGCCCTGTCGTTGAAGCACATTGGCCGCTGTGACCGTGAGATCTATGCCTTCGATACGTACGAGGGTCAGCCGAGACCGTCCAACAGGGACGCGGACCTGTTTCGCCCCTTCTGGCCCGTAGAGGACCAATGGCGCGATAGCGCCCGTGGCCGAGACGACCCTGACTCGATGTTCCACGGGCCCTTGGAGGCGGTGCAGGCAAGGGTGGCGTCAACCGGCTACCCGCAGGAGCTGGTTCATTACATAAAGGGCATGGTCGAGGACACCTTGCCTGCGCAAGCGCCCGACCGCATCGCGCTGCTGCGGCTCGATACCGACTGGTACGAGTCCACCCGTCACGAGCTTGAGAACCTCTACCCGGCGCTCGTTCCCGGTGGCGTTCTGATCGTCGATGACTATGGCCAGTATGCGGGCGCCCGTCTTGCCGTTGACGAGTACTTCGCCGACCGGCAGATCTTGCTGACTCGCATCGACGAGTCCGCCCGGATCGCCGTCAAGCAGGGTTGACCGACACCGATCGATGGGCCCGGGCGGGCCCGCGAGCGGATCGCTTCGACGGTGTGTGCCCGGCGCCCACTCCCGCGCAACCGTCCCTCGCTCAGGATCGCCGCGGCTCAAACAGCCTGGCGGGCCCAACGGCGACCAGCGACTTGGTCAGCGGCCCGATCCGCTCGCGAAGGATCAGCGCTTCGGGGAACAGGTCGGCGAGCTCTTTGGCCCTCAGCAGCTGCAGGGAATCCTCGTAGTCGATGCCGCGCGGGGAGGCGCGCCAGGCAGCGCGGCGGATCGGCTCGGGTAGGAACTGGACGCCGGGCAGCAGCGCGTGCGGTTCGATCGGGAACCAGTAGCTCGGAGTCTGGATCCAGTAGCGGCCGGCGACACGCCTAACCTCGTCGGCGAACATCCACCGCCGCTCGGGGGCGATGTGCTCGATCAGCGAGTTGGAGTACGCGAGCCCGAAGCTCTTGTCCGCGAAGGGAAGGTCGCAGGCATCGGCTGCGACGAAGCGTTGGTTGGGGCGCTCGTAGCCGTCGCGCTCGGAGAGGTCGACGCCGGTTACGTTGGCCTCAGGATCGAGCCGCGCCAGCGACCAGTCGCCTCCGCAGCCGAGATCGAGCAAGGGCTCCTCCGAACCGGGCCGCATGGTTCGGAGGTACCGCTCGTAGCGCTTGACGCGCGCGCGGTTCGACATCTGCCCGGCGACGGCGATGACCGGCTTCAGGCCGCGACCGTCGCTGAGGTCGAAGGGGTTGGCGACCGCCCCGCTCATTGGGGAGCCGCGCCCTGCCTCATCAGCCATGCCGGCATCGGCACGCGCCGCCACAATCCCTCCTCAACCATCCGCGCCCCCAGGTAACCGACGGCCCAAAAGTAAGGGATCGCGCCGAACGGGGACTCGAGCACGACCCCCAGCAAGGCCGTTGTCGGGATTGCGATCACCAGCAAGGCGGCAAAGAGGTCGAGCAGAGGGGGCGTGCGGGAGCGGATCGCAAGCCGCAGCGCGGCGATCAGAGCCAGCGCGAAGATCGAGGTGATCAGCAGCAGGCCGATCGCGCCCAACCTTGCCCACGTGTTGACACCGAAGTTGTGGGCCGCACGTACGTCTGGATCCGCGAGGGGCCCGAGCAACAGCACGTCCCCGCCGGAGAGCTGCAGGTAGTGCGGGCCGAAACCGACCCCGAGCAGCGCCCTCGAGGCACCGTCCCGGTTGATCCAATCCACGATCTCAGTCCAGGCATCCTTGCGAGCAGTGAATGTGCCGACCCCGCTGTTCGTGCCGTAGATGGGCCGGGTCCCACCGCCATCCTGGACGCCGCCATCCTGGACGCCGCCATCCTGGACGCCGCCATCCTGGACGCCGCCATCCTGGACGTCATCTTCCTCGCCCGATCCCCGGACCACGTTGACAGAGCGGTCGAGGGCCTCCGGCGTGCCGCTGAGGACGGTGAACGCTAGCGGGATCGCGACGATGACGGCCAGCGCAACGCCGGCGTTCGCTCGCAGCAGGGCCGGGATCGCGCCTGCCCCCGATCGCCGCCGACCCTCGAGCAGCAGTTGCCGCAGCCCGATCAGCGCGAAGCAGAGGACGGTGGCCAGCATCGCCGACCTGGATTGGTTGCTGAGCACGACCACCAACGCCCAGGCGGCCAGGCCGGCATTGAGCCAGACGTTGCGACCGACGAGCACGCGATCGAGGGCGAGCGCGGCAAGCACCCCGATCAGGGCGCCGCTGATGTCCCCGCGTTGCCCGAACAGGAAGACGTCGTCGCCGCCGGGGACCGTGACCTCGCTCGCCAGGCCCGGAAAGAGGTCGACAGCCGAGTACCATGTTATGAGGATGAGCAGTGCCCCGAACACGAGCCACTCGGCGACCCGAGGGCTGATCGCGCGGTAGGACTGGCCGAAGAGCACGAGGATCGCGTAGAAGTACGGAGCCGCGTCCCGCAGACCGTCCGCGTTCAGCTCCCCCGTGGCGAGCGTGGCCGCCGAGAGCAGCAGCAGCAGCGTCGCGGGCAGCGTCAGCGTCCAGCTCAGCAGCGGCGTCGGCGTGCCCTTCCGAAACAGGGTCCAGGCCCGGTGGGCGACGAGCCCAGCCAATGCGATGTCGCCGACATAGGGGGGGCCGGGCAGCAGGTAGCTGCCCCAGCGCGTGGTCGCGACGAAGTAGAGAGCCAGGAGCAGTGGCCCGTAGAGCCCGACGGCCTCCGAGAATCCCCGGCGCTCGGGGGCCCCGCGGGCGCTAGCCATACCTCAGCCGCTCCCGGGGCTTCGTCGCCGCCGTCTCCGGGCGCCACAGCCTCAGCTCCTGCAGGATCATCAACAGCAGCAACAGAGGGTTGAGTCCGAGGTAGCGCTTCCAGAGCCGGCGCGGGTCCTGGCCGAGCCGGTGGGCCCACTGCAGGGCTGGGCCGGTCAGGGTGCCACCCCTGAACACGGCCGTCGGGATCTCGAAGTAGCGGCCGTACTCCTGGACGAGCACGTCTGCCGCGACCTTCGAGGCACCAAAGAGGCTGTGCAGGCAGGCGTCGCGATCCCGGTAAGCGGCGCCGAGTTCGCTCTCGAGACGATCGCGGTTCCAGGCTGTCGATGCCTCCGGGCCGAAGAATTGCCGGCGCATGTCGCTGTCGACCCGACCACCTCACATCCGAGGCCGGCAAAGTGAGTTGCGGCCTCCGAACCGATCAGGCCGCTGGATCCGGTGATGATTACGACGCTCATTTTGAGCGGCGCAGCTTAGCCGGATCAGAGCCCGCAATACGGCAGCGCTGGGGAGGTCCGTCTCATCTGGGCGTCGACTGAGCGATCGATCACATTGAACGCGTGCATCCATTACCCTTGACCGTTCAGCGGCGAACTACTCAGAGGGCTTTGCGGGATGGTTTCGTTCGACACCGCTCTCGGGATAGCAGTCAGGTGAGCACCGATTCAATCGACGAGCAGGTACCGTCGCAGCCGCTTGGCAGCGACGCCGACGTCGCGTCTCTGGGCGCCGAGGCACCGCGGGGGATCTCGCCGGAGAGTGGATCGGCTGTCGAGCGCCGCGGCTATCTGATTCGACGACTCACGGTGATGGCGGACCTCGTCGGCCTGGCCATCACGGGTGGGCTGGCGGCGGCGCTGCTGATGGCCTTCAACCGCCCGCTGACGGGCCTGGACATCGCCCTGTATCTGATCTTCATCCCGATCTGGCCGCTGACCGGGGTCGCGATGCGCGCCTACCACTCGGGGACCGTCGGCCGTGGCCTGACGATCACGATCGCGGACGAGTTCGCGACGATCTTCCGGGTCTCCACCATGTGGGCTTGGTTCCTGCTGCTTACCCGTTCGGCTGCGAGCGTCGATCCGATCCAGATGCTCCCGTCGATCCTCGTCTGGTCGATCTCGATTCCGGTGGTCCTCATGTGCCGCAGCGCCCTGCGCCAGTCCGCCCGGCATCGTGGTTGGTATCAGCAGAGCGTGATCGTGATCGGCCGAGCCGCCGACGCCTGCAAGGTCGTGACCCGCATCCACAGGCACCCCGAGTGGGGCCTTGTCGTCGAAGAGGAGATCGACGTCGGCGACGCCGACAACGGCGGGTCGTCTATCAGTGGCCACCGGGCCCGCCACCTCGACAGCCTCAACACCGAGCGCTTGCTCGCCTTCGCCGAGGAGACGAGCGTCTCACGCGTGATCTTCGCTACCCCACCCGGCCAGCTCGACGCCCGCACCGACCTCACGCGCTCGTTCATCGAGAGTGGGGTGCAGGTCGACTTCGTTCCTGGTGAGGCGGAGATACTTCGCTCGGGAGCTGCGATCAGCCACCTCGAGGGCCTGCCGGTGATGTCGATGCCGGGAGCGCGCCAGCCGCGCTCGTGGGGGGTGCTCAAGCGCGGCATGGATCTCTCGATCGCTATTCCAGCGCTAGTCATTGCGGCCCCCGTGATCGCCTACGCTGCAGTTCGAATCAAGCTCGACTCGCCAGGCCCCGTCTTCTACGGGCAGACGCGGGCCGGTCGAGACGGCGAGCCCTTCCAGTTCCTGAAGCTGCGAACCATGTGTGTAGACGCGGACGAGCGGCTCGGCGACGTCGCCGAGCGGAGCATCCACGAGAAGGGCGCCGAGGAGGGCATGTTCAAGGCCGTCGACGATCCGCGGGTGACCAGGGTCGGTGGGCGGCTACGGCGCCACTCGCTCGACGAGCTTCCGCAGCTGCTCAATGTCGTCAACGGCAATATGAGCCTGGTCGGACCGCGCCCGCTGCCGGTCCACGAGGACGAGCGTGTTGCCGGCCACTATGAGCTGCGCCGTCACGTCAAGCCGGGCATGACTGGGCCGTGGCAGGTGAACGGCCGATCCGACATTCCCTTCCACGACATGCTCAGGCTCGACTACAGCTACGTGCTCAACTGGTCGCTGTCGTCTGACATCAAGTTGCTGGTGCAGACCGTCGACGCCGTGTTCAGGGGCCGCGGCGCCTACTAGTGCGCGCCACCCATGCCGGGCCTCTAGCCATAGAGGTGCCGCTCGCGAGGCGGGGATCCGGTGGGCCGCGGCCGCCAGAGCCGGAGCAGCTGGAGCGCGAGCAGGATCACGTAAAGTGAGTTCAGTCCCAGGTACCGCTTCCACAGGCGCTGGGGGTCCCGGCCCAGCCGGTGGGCCCACTGCAGGCCGAGCCTCTGCACCCACATGGGCGGCTCGATCTGCTCTCCCACGTGGTAGTCGAAGGCCGCCCCGACTGCGATCACAGGCATCGAGAGGCCCTTGGAGCATTCGTAGGCGAAGACCTCCTGCCGCAGGCAGCCGAGGCCCACGAACGCGATCGCCGCACCCAAGCCTCGGATTCGCCCGATCAGCGCTTGGTGCTCTGCGGAGGTCAGCTGCCGGAAGGACAAGGGCTCGGCGTCCGCCACCTCGAGTTCGGGGAAGCGCGATGTCAGCTCCTCGGAGAGCCGCTGCACCGTGGCCGGCCGCGAACCAAACAGGTAGATGGAGAGTCCCTCGCGAGCCGCGGCCTCGCAGATGTGGAGCGTCAGCGTCGGTGCGTCGGACCGTAGACGCGGTCGGGAAGGCCCGCGCCGTGGAGTGCATTGAGTGCCCAGCGCACTGGCTGCCCATCAGGTGTCACGAGATCCAAACCACTGAGCCGATAACGCTGTTCGGGGTCGAGTACCCCCGTCTCACCCCGTGCACGGCCAGGGCGGTGCAGGAATGCGGTTGCGAGCTCTTGGCGGCCGAGACGATTGGCGCGACCGCTGCTTCGTAGTCGACGGCGTCGGCCTCGACGCCGAGCAGGTTCTTCTTCCCCTCGTCGACCATCCGACCGCCTAGCCCGTGGGGGCGGGCGGGTCCTGGAACAGCAGCGAGCGCGGGTTGAGCTCCTCCGAGCGCTCCAGTGCCGCCTCAGCGGCGGCTTCGTCGCCCCGGTCAGCCTCGATCCGGCTGAG
>CAWBNH010000012.1:0-125862 GCA_963790085.1 uncultured Solirubrobacterales bacterium | reverse complement strand
ACCAGCGACCTTTCGACCCCCAGTCGATGAGGCGGGGGTGTCGATGCGTCCCGGAGCGTCCGATGTGTCCATTCTGTCCCGGGCCGTGCACTCCCTGGACGGATAGGACGCATCAGTCGGTACCACGGTGGTACCACCGCCGCCAAGCCCACAGCCGGCCGGAGTGACGGCTCTTCCCCGACCTAGTCGAGCCAGGATCGGGGAACGTCGCCGAGCGAGATCCGCTCGGGTCGCTCCCCAAGTGCCTGGGCCGCCGCCCGCAGGCCCGAGCCGAAGGCCGCATGAACGGTGCCGTAGCACTCCGGAACGGTGGCCTCCCCCGCGAGCACCAGGCGCTCGGAGACCGGCTCGGCGAGCAGCCCCATGTCGTCGGGTGTGGCACCGACCGGTACGTAGCTGTAGGACCCGCGCGACCAAGGATCCGCGGTCCAGTCGGTCACCAGCGTCTGCTCCGGATCAGGCACCGAGCCGAACATCTTGCGCAGGACGTCGAGCGCCAATCCGGCCCGCAGGTCCGTCGGGGCTCCGGCAAGAGGGGGCGTGTAAGTCGCGTTGTAGAGGGCCGCGAGGGTGGGCGAACCCGTGTGGCTACTGAGGTCGACCCACTGCGGGAAGGCACGATCGTCAGCGACATGCGTGATCCAACGGAAGGACTCCGGCCAGAAGCGGTCCCGGAATCGGAAGACCACTTTCTCGAGGGTTCCCATGGCCAGCCGCCCGACGGCCGCTGCATGGGAGCCGGCCACCGGGGGATCGAAGGCGAGGTCCCCGGCTTGAAGCACCCCGAGCGGCACCGCCACCACGACCCGATCGGCCTCGAAGACATCGTCGGCAGACCGGACGACGACGGTGGGACCACCGTGCTCGATGACCGTGGCGGGAGTACCGAGTCGAATGTCGAGCCCGGACGCCAGCCGATCGACGAGAGTTCGATAGCCCCCGGTTGGGACCAGGTTTCCGCCCCCTCCCTCCTCGTAGGCGGCGGCACCGGCGAGGGAGATCCGATCGGGCGCGCCCGAGATGAAGCCGCCGCCGGCCACCCAGGTGAGCGCGAACCGGACCAGCTCGCGCGTCCCGGCGTCGAACTCACGATCAGCAATGAACCACTCAACCCCGTCCACAAAGCTGTCGTTGGTTGCCACGCCGGCGGGTACGTCTGCCGGGTCCCAGCCCGCCTCGAGGGCGATCGCGACCGCGGTCGCCTCCGGCGCGGCGGCCCAGCCGTCGGCCCAGACCGCCATCCCGGAGCCAAACGAGCCGTCGTTGCGGGTGCTGATCCCGGCGCCTGCGAGCGCCTCGGCGAGCGGGTTGCCGACCGGTCCGTGGACCCAAGCGGCCCCGAGGTCGACCGAGCCCGCGCCGAGCGGCGCGGTCCAGGTTCGTCCTCCGATCCGATCGCGCGCCTCTAGGACCGTGACGTCGGCGCCCGCACAGCGCGCCGCGTCCGCGGCGGTCAGCCCAGCGACTCCGGCTCCGACGACGATCACGCGCATCGCACGGCGAGACTACCGCGCCCCGTGCTCTAGCCAACGCCGTCGACATCGGGGCGACTGGATTTGAACCAGCGACCTTTCGACCCCCAGTCGAATGCGCTACCAAACTGCGCCACGCCCCGTGACGCGGCGAGTCTAGGGGATACCCGGCGGGTGGTCAGAGCGGGCGACGGGACTCGAACCCGCTTCCTTCAGCTTGGAAGGCTGACGTGCAACCAGTTACACCTCGCCCGCGGGGCGCACGAGTATAGGAAGCCCTCGAAGGCCGAATCCGAGGCGCCTGCCTCAGGCGGGCCTGCGGCCGAGGATCAGCAGGTACTCCGCCTCGAAGCCGAGGCCGCTCTCGGTCGGCTCAGACTCCGCCTCGAACAGCGCCAGCAGGTCCTCTCGAAGCGGCTCCCAGCGGCCCTCCGGCTCGAGCGCCGCCTTCGCCATCACGACCGGGCCGAACTTCGTCTCGTACAGGTCGACGGCTTCCTCCGCGTCGGCGAAGTCCATCCGCGTCGTCGCATGCTCGAACTCGAGCTCGACGCCCGTCCCCTCGAACATCGCCGTGCAGTGGTCGACGGTGCCCCACATCGGCGGTGGAACGGTGACCCCCGGCGGTGGGCCCGTGTGCTTGCCGATCGTCGCGAAGAACGTGCCCACCTTGCCGTCCGGCTTCCAGCAGCAGAGACCGAAGCGCCCGCCCGGTCGGGTCACGCGGACGATCTCGGCGGCGGCGACCTCGTGGCGGGGCGCGAACATGTGGCCGAAGGTCGAGACGACCGCGTCGAAGGAGTCGTCGTCGAACGGCAGCGCCTCGGCATCGGCCTCGACCCACTCGAGCTCGACGCCGGCCGCCTCGGCCCGGCGCCGTCCCGCCTCGAACAGCTCCGGCGTCAGGTCGGAGGCGACGACGGCGGCGCCTGCAACCGCGGCCGGGATCGCCGCGTTGCCGGTCCCTGCGGCGACATCGAGCACCCTCTCCCCCGGCTCGACCCCGAGTCGCCCGACGACCGCCTCGCCGACGTCGAGGATCAGCTCGGCGACCGCATCGAAATCGCCTGCGGCCCAGGTCGCCCGGCTTCGCTTCTTGACCTCGTTCAGCTCGTCGGCCTGCGACCCGGCAGCATCCATCTCCTTCTCCTCATCCGAATGTCCCATCGCGCCTCACCCTACTCCTACTCCCGCATCAGCGGCCGCATCAGCCGGGGCCGCGGCGCCCGGAGCTCCGAGCGGCGCGAGAACATGACGGCGACGACGACGAGCACCAGAGCTGCCGCCAGGAAGTAGGTCAGATCGGCCCCCGAGGTCTGGAGGACGACTCCTGCCGCGATCGGTCCGAGCGCGTAGCCGGTCGAGTAGACCAGATTCAGGAACCCGTATCCGAATCCCTTGTCGAGGTGGCCGAAGGAATCGTCGAGCCAGGGCACCGCAGAGGCGAACATCGTGCTCGATCCGATCCCGAAGACCGACAGACCGACCACGAAGCCTGCAACCCCCGGCAGCAGCGCGAGCAGCACGAGCGATGCGGCGAGCAGCAGCAGGCCGAGCAGCGAGATCGGCACGCGGCCCCGCCGGTCGCTCGCGCGACCGGCGAGCGGCGCCGCGACCGCGTCGAGCGCGATCGTCGCAGCGAACACGGCACCGATCGCCGCCGCGCTGAGGCCAAGTCGCTCGTCGCCGTCGAGCGGCGCCGCGACCTCGACCACACCGAGCGCGGTCGCGCCGGCGATCACGCTGATCGTCGCCGGCACGACCGGGCGTGAGAGCGCGAGCCTGAACAGCTCACCGACGCGGGTCTGCTGCGCAGCGCGCGCCTTCTCGGCGCCCCTCGGCAAGACGAAGCTGCCGGCCAGCGCCAGGCCGATCGCGAGGCTCGCGACGAACAGGAACGGGAACTCGAATCCGATCGCGTCGCCGCTGATCCCGCCGAGCGCGGGCCCGCCGATCGCACCGACGCTGTTCGCCGCCAGCGCGAAGCCGATCGACTCGCCCTTGCGCCCCGGGGGCGCGAGGTCGGAGACGACCGCCAGCGCGGCGATCCAGCTCGCGGCCGAGCCGACGCCCTGGATCGCGCGGCCCCCGATCAGGGGCGGCAGCGACTCGGGAAGGGCGATCAGCACTGACCCCGCCGCAGTCAACAGCAGCCCTCCGAGCAGCAGCGGCCGGCGGCCGACGCGGTCGGCGGCGCGACCGAGCGGCAGCGAGACGACCAGGATCGGGAGCGCGTAGGCGCCGAGGGCGAGCCCGAGCTCGGCCTCGGAGGCGCCTGTGCGGCGCTCGATCTCGGGTAGCAGAGGGGCGATCAGCCCGAGCAGCGCCGTATCGAGGGCGATCGCCCCGATCGCGACCGCGAGGATCGCCCGGCGCCGCCGGGGACTCAGCGGGCCGTCCCCATGGTCAGCGCCAACTGCGACCCGCGAAGGTATTGAGAGCGTCGCGGGCCGGTCATGGCGCCGGAGCCTAGTCCGCCGCCGAGGCCGGCGGCCCGCGGCCGATCGGCCTCAGCGCTTGAAGCCGAAGTTGGCCGTGTAGGTCGCCGAGGAGCGGCTGTTCCCGTACGGCGTTCCGCGCCGGAAGCCAACCCCGATGTGACGGAAACGGGGGTCCATCAGGGCCGCGCGGTGGGGCGGGCTGTGCATCCAGCCGCGGACCACCGACTTCGGCGACGCCGCGTGGCCGTTGCCGATCGCGATCGTCTCGCCGGCGCTCCAGGTGCACTTGCAGGGCAGGTAACGGGACTTGCTCAGCCTCCCGGTCAGGTCGCGCTCGCCCCTGCAGGTGTGGGCGAAGCAGCGCTTGCGGACCATCGTCCCGCTGTGGCGGGATGCCGCCTTGCGGACGCTATGCACCCACTTCAGGCGCCTGAGCCCGGCCTTGCCGCGCTTGCGGTTGACGACGCAGGCGGTCAGGCGCTCGGCCTTCTTCTGGCTGAGCTTGGCGGGCGCGGTGCCGGCCCCGGCGCACTTCGACCGAGCGGCGGCGCGGTCGGCGTGGACCGCGGCGTACATGACCAGGGCCGCGAACACGACAACCGCCGTCCGTGCGAGCGGCCCGAGCGTGGCCGGAAGCCTCGAGTTGGTTGCGCTTGGCGGAGTGCTTTCGAACACGATCTGGCTCAGAGCTTTGGTTCGCCGACTCTCAACTGCCGGGGTTCGGAATCTGGTGCCTGCTGGCCCCACTCCGGCCCAGCCCCGGAGCTTGGAAGATTATTAGCGTACCGACCGGCGGAATCCTGCCTGTTGCTCACATTGTTAGCAGAGCTGGGCGAGAGCTACCGGGCTAAACGTACGACTGCAGCTCGCTCAGGGGCTCTCAACCCTGTTTCGCCCGAACAGGCGGCCGACGATCTCGCGGACCCGCATCGGCAACGTCTTCCCCTCGTCCTCGTCGTCGGAGTCGTACTCGCCCGCCCGCACGCCCGGCCAGATCGCGGCCATCTCAGCTCCGATCAGGAAGACGAGCGAAGCCAGGTAGACGAAGAACATGAACGCGATCACCGCGCCGAGCGAGCCGTAGACGGCGCTGTAGTTGGCGAAGTTCTCCAGGTAGACCGAGAAGCCCCACTTCAGCAACTCGTATCCGACCGACGCGAAGGCGATCGCCGGCCAGAGGTCACGCCAGGCCGGGCGCTCGGTCGGCAGGACGCGGTAGAGAACCGCGAAGACGACGGCGGTCAGGGCCAGCGAGAGCAGCGGCCCGCTGGCGCTGATCGCGCTCTCGATCGCATCGCCGATCCCGCCGCCGAAGACGATGTCGAGCCGACCGAGCAGCGTCACCGCAAAGGAGAGCAGGAACAGCGACCCGATGCCGAGGACGAGCAGGACGTCGAGTCCCTTGCCGCGCAGCGCCCCCCGTCGGACCTCGTCTCCGAAGATCACGTTGACGGAGTTCCGGGCGGCGCTGATCAGCGCGCTCGAGCTGATCAGCAGGGCGATCAGCCCGATCAGCCCCAGCCGGCCGGAGTTCGAGGTGACGCCGTTGACAACGCTCTCGATGTCCTTCTGCCCCTGATCGGAGGCCGGCAGCTCGTCGAGCAGGTAGTTGATCGCGTCCTCCCGAGCCGACGGCTCGCCGAGGATCAAACCGGCCACAGCCGCGGCGACGATCGCTGCCGGGAAGACCGAGAACAGGGCGTAATAGGACATGCCGGCGGCGAGCTGGGTGCCGCGGTGCCGGCCGAGCCCAGCCAGCGAGTTGCCGAGCAGGGCCCAGCCGCGGGCGGCTCCGCGCCTGACCCGCGAGAGCTGCTCCGCCCCGCCTGCGCCGTCGGGTGGAGTCGGATCCATAGGGGCAACGTACAGATCCCCGCGAGGTCGGGACGACGGGGACCGGAGAGCGGGGCAGCCAGGACTCGAACCCGGAACCTACGGCTTTGGAGGCCGTTGCTCTACCAGTTGAGCTACTGCCCCAGCCGGGCCATTCAAGCGGATCCGGTGACGGAGGGAGGCCGTCGCCGAACGGCTACCGGGCCCGGGCGGCCGAGACGATCGCCGGAGCCATCCGCTCGACGACCTTGCTCCAGGTGTAGTTCGCGGCCACCCGTCGGCGGCCCTCCTCGCCCATCTGCTGGGCGCGCGCCCGGTCGCCGAGGAGCTCGACCAGCGCGGCGGCCAGCTGAGCGCGGTCGCCGGGCGCGACCAGCAGCCCGCTCGCCCCCTCATCGATGATCTCGGCCATCGCAAAGGCACGCGCTCCGATGCAGGGAACGCCCTGGCCCATCGCCTCATGGAAGACGAAGCCCCATGGCTCGAGCTGGGATGGCAGCACGAACGCCGTCGCCGACCGATACAGGGCGGGCAGATCCTTGCGTTCGACTGGGCCGAGCCAGCGGACACCGCTCTCGCCCGCGGTCCGCGGTCGGGGGCCGGCGATCAGCAGCTCGGCGTCCGGCACCCGTCGCCGGACCTCGGGCCACGCGTCGAGGACCAGCCCGCCGCCCTTGCGCTCGAAGTCGTAGCCTACGAACAGGGCCCGCGGCGGGCCATTGGGCGCCGAGCGTGGACCGGCGGCAAGGGTGTTCGCTCCGCCCCCGACGGCTGTGACGGATTGGGGATCGCAGCCGTAGTCCTCGATGAACGACCGCCGGGCCACCTCGCTGGTGGTGAAGACGTGTCGGGCCAGCCGCGCGGTCTCCGCCTCCAGCGAGCGGCGACGAGCAGCGGTACGGGCTGAGGTCAGCGGGCTGTGGCGCGCCTGTAGGGCGTGCGTCCAATCCGTGTAGACGACGAACGGGCGTGCCGCCGCCCGTCGGCCAGGCTGAAAGATGGTCTGGAGCTGGACGATCAGCTCGAACTGCCCGTCCCGGGCCGCCAAGAGTGGCTCAACGGCGCGCGTGATCGCGCCGAAGGCTCGCGGGTCATACGCGGCGCGGGCACGCCAGACGCTTCGATTCGGACGGACGTGGCGCGCGCGCAGCGCGTAGCGCCAGGCGGCCGGCAGGGCTGCGCGGACGGTGCCGACCAGCTCGAATCGGTCGCCGAGCGCCCGGTACAGACCGGCCCACTTGTTCTGCGGCTTGGCCACCGGCTGCACCGACAGGCCAAGGATGCGCACTCCGGCCGTTGCCGTCGGTTCGTCTGCGGAAGGCCCGGCGCCGCTCAAGGGGCGGAGTCTGTCGCATCCCGGCCGATCGAGGCGCCCAGCGGCGATGCGGACGAGAGGACTCGAACCTCCACGGGCAATGCCCACCAGGACCTAAACCTGGCGCGTCTTCCAGTTCCGCCACGTCCGCCGGAGCGGCCAACCGTAGCGCTCGACCGCAGAAGAATCTATATTCCCCGCTGATGGTTGAGGTTGGAGTCGCCCGTCCCGGCTACGAGCTGTGGCGGCCGAACAGGGAGAAGGCGCAGTCGAAGACCGCGAAGACGGTCGTCGCCTTCGTCCTGATCGTCTCCGCCTGCCTGCTGGTGATCGTCACGATCGGCGGCTGGGAGCGACTGGCGAGCACGACGATGGGACTCCTGACGATCGCCTGGGCCGGCCTCTATGTGCTGTTCGCGCTGCTGGTCCTGAACTGGAACCGGGGCGTGCTGCCGGTCGCCTCGGCGCTCGCCGTGCTGATGGCGATCTTCGCCTCGGTCGCGGCCCCAGGCTGGTTCGAGCGGGCGAAGGACGGGCTCGACTCCCCGCTCCTGCCGGAGGAGTTGCTCGGGCTGCTGACGGTCGTCGTGATCGCGGTGCAGCTGCTGTTGGTCGCGATCGCGATGATCGCCTTCAACCAGGAGTGGCAGGTCGAAGAGGAGCGCCCGATCGGTGGCGGGGCGCTGGAGCAGAGCGCCCCGGTCGACGAGCACGGAGCGCCCTACGGCGTCGAGGCTCCCGACCCAGAGGACACCGACGCCCCGCCCGCCGGGCCGCACCCCCCGAGCTAGAAAAGCCGTAGCGGGGGATCGAGCAGCTCGGGGCCGTCGGCGCGCACGTCGTTGACCGCATCGCCCACCTCGCGCAGTCGCAGCATCTCCTCCGGCGCGGGGCGCAGCAGCGGCTCGAGCTCGGCGAGATCGAGGTCGGGATCGAGCCATGACGCCTCGGCGTCGGCGGTCAGGACCACCGGCATCCGGTCGTGGATCGGGCGCAGCAGCCGGTTCGGCTCACAGGTCACGATCGAGCAGCTGTGCAGCGGCTCCTCCCCCTCCCGGTCGAGGCTCGCCCAGATGCCCGCGAAGGCGAACAGCCCGCCGTCGGGCCGGCTGATCCAGATCGGGCGCTTGCCGGTCTCCTCGCGCTTCCACTCGTAGAAGCCGTCGGCCGGGATCAGGCAGCGGCGCCGGCGGAACGACTCGGCGAAGGCGGGCTGCGTCGCCAGGGTCTCCGCCCGCGCGTTGATCAGCGGCCGGCCCGGCTTCAGCGCCCAGCGGCCGGGCATCAGCCCCCAGCGCAGGTAGCCGAACTCGCGGCGCTGCTGCTCGTCGCTGCGAACCGCGAGGACCGAGTCGGTCGGCGCGATGTTGAAGCGCGGGCGCTCGTCGAACTCGAACGGCCCCTCGACTCCGAAGCGCAGCCTGAGGCGTTTCGGGTCAGGGTTGGCGAGCGTGTAGCGGCCACACACTGTGAGCGCCTCGATCGGGGGTATGCCAGCTCAATACCGGAGGTGGGACTCGAACCCACAAGCCCGTTAGGGCAATCGATTTTGAATCGATCGCGTATGCCAATTCCGCCACTCCGGCCGGACCCACACCTTAGTTCCGCGAGTCGCCCGGAGGGGCGCCTGCCGGGTGAGTCGGGGTGCCGAGATTCGAACTCGGGACCTCGGCCACCCAAAGGCCGCGCGCTACCAGGCTGCGCCACACCCCGAACCGCTGGGAGTCTAGAGCCGCGTCGGGCGCCGCCGGCCCGGGCGGGAATCGATCCATCGGCCGTCCCGGTCGCTAGGGTGCGCCGCCGATGGCCGAGGTCCGCGCGATGCAGGCGGTGCACTACGACCCCGCACGGGTCGAGATCGCCGACGTCGTCGCGCCGCCCTACGACGTGATCGACGACGCCCAGCGGGCGGCGCTGGTCAAGCGCTCGGCGCACAACGTCGTCGAGCTCGATCTGCCGCGGGCGCCGGCCGGCTCCGACGTCTACGAGCAGGCGGCAGAGACGATGGCCGCCTGGGAGTCGGAGGGCATCCTCGTCCGCGACGAAGAGCCGACGATCTGGGTCTACGAGCAGGACTACACCGGGCCCGACGGCAGCGCCCGCACGCGCCGCGGGTTCCTCGCCCGGATCCGGGTCACCGACTACGGGCCCGGCCTGGTCAGACCTCACGAGCGGACCCAGCCCGGCCCGAAGGAGGACCGCCTGCGGCTCACGCGGGCGACCGCGCACAGCATGTCGCCGATCTTCATCCTCCACGAGGGCAACGCCTGGCCCCACCTCGAGGCCGCCACGGCCACCCGCCCCTGGGCCGAGGTCAGCGACGCTGACGGAACCGTGCATCGCGTCTGGCCGATCGATGATCCGGCGATCCACGAGGCGGTCGCGGAGGAGCTTGGGCCCTCGGAGCTACTGATCGCCGACGGCCACCACCGCTACGAGACGGCGCGCACCTACGCCGACGAGATCGGCGGCGAGGGACCGCACCGCTACACGCTCGCCTGCCTCGTCTCGCTCGAGGACCCGGGGCTCAGCGTCTTCGCCACCCATCGCCTGCTGCACGACCTCGACCGGGCCAAGCGGGAGGCGATCCGCGAGACGATCGACTCGATGTTCGAGGTCAGCGAGGCGGCGGGCACCGAGGCCGCGCAGCTCGTGCCCGGCCCCGGCGCCGGACAGATCGCCTTCGGTTACATCGACTCCCATCACCGCACGCCGTATCGGCTGACGCTGACCGACCCGGGCCCGCTCGAGCGCGCGCTCGAGGGCCAGAGCCAGGCCTACCGGCAGCTCGACGCGGCGGCCCTGGAGGCGCTGATCCTCCGCGAGGCCCTGGGAATGAGCGGCGACGACATCGCCGCCAAGCGCGGTCTCTCCTACTGCTCCGACACCGCCGAGGCGGTGAGGCGGATCGTCGACGGCGAGGCGGACGCGGGCTTTCTGCTCCGCCCCACGCCGGTCGAGCAGGTGCGCGAGGTCGCCGCCGCCGGCGAGACGATGCCACCGAAGTCGACCTACTTCTTCCCGAAGCTGCTCACCGGGCTGGTCTTCAACCCACTCCGCTGAGCGGCCTCGGCGAGCCGGGAGCGGCTCGGCCCATAGCATTGACCCGGTGAAGATCTACACGCGCAAGGGCGACGACGGGACGACCGGCCTCTGGTACGGGGGGCGCCGCTCGAAATCGGACGCCAGGATCGAGGCCTACGGTGCCGTCGACGAGGCGGGCTCGGCGCTCGGCGTTGCCCGCTCGCTCTGCGGGCCTGCCGATGCCGAGGTCGCGGCCGATCTGCTTCGCCTGCAGACCGAGCTGTTCGTCGCCGGGGCCGAGCTCGCCGCCGCCCCGGAGTCGGCCGACAGGCTCGAGGACGGGGTCAGCCGGATAACCGCCGAGATGGTCGACTGGATCGAGGCGGCGATCGATCGCTACATGGAGCGCGTCGAGCTCCCGCCCAAGTTCGTGATCCCCGGCGGTACACAGCTCTCCGCTTCGCTCGACCTCGCAAGGGCGACTCTGCGCCGGGCCGAGCGTCGGGTCGCGGCGCTCGCCGACGCGGGTGAGCCTGCCGCCGAGCCGCTGAGAAGCCACCTCAACCGCGCCGCCGACCTGATCTACGCGCTGGCGAGATTCACCGACCGGCCCGACCCCGAGCTGTTCGAGGGCCGCGGCTGATGGAGATCCGGGCGACCCGCCGCGAGGGCTACACGCACGATCTGGTGATCGGCGAGCACTCCCTGGTAGCCGATGAGCCCCCCGCCCGCGGCGGCGACGACCAGGGCCCGACTCCGACCGCGATGCTCGCCGGCTCGCTGGCGGCCTGCGTGGCGATCACGGTCGAGATGTACGCCGATCGCAAGGGCTGGGAGCTGGGAGAGCTGGCGGTCTCGATCGAGGTCGAGGGAAGCCTGATCAAGGGGGACGCGGTCTTCGAGGTGATCCTCCATCTCCCGGGCGGGCTGACCGAGGAGCAGACCCAGCGGATCACGACGATCGCGGGCAAGTGCCCGGTGCACAAGGCGATCGCGCGCCAGACGCCGGTCACGATCTCGAACCGGGTCGGCGACTGAGCATGGAGCTCGGCCTGAGCGGCCGCGGCTGCGTGGTCACCGGGGCGAGTCGCGGCATCGGCCGGGCGACGGCGCGGATGCTGAGCGAGGCCGGGGCCTCGGTGCTGCTGGTCGCCCGTGACGAGGAGCGGCTCGCGGAGGCGGTGGCCGAGGCCGGGCGCGCCGGCGGCAGCGCCGCCGGGCTGGCCCTCGACGTGACCGACCCCGATGCCGGCGAGCGCATCCGGGCGGCCGGCGAGCCGATCGGCTTCGACGTGCTCGTCAACAACGCCGGCACGGCTGCCTGGCGCGACCTCGACGACGTTCCCGACGAGGACTGGCGGGCGGCGTTCGAGCTCAACGTGATCGCCCCGAAGCGCCTGATGAGCGCGCTGATCCCAGCGATGGCGGAGCGCGGCTGGGGCCGGGTGGTGAACGTCTCCTCGACCGCCGGCAAGCGCCCCTCGGCGATGATGGCCGAGTACTCGGTGGCGAAGGCGGCACAGCTCTCGCTCTCGCGCCTCTATGCCGACCGCTTCGCGAGCGCGGGGGTGCTCGTCAACGCGATCTGCCCGGGCCCGGTTCGCAGCGAAATGTGGATGGAGCCCGGCGGGCTGCTCGATCAGTCCCGCGATCTCGCCGACCTCGCCACCCGCGAGGAGGCGCTGGCGGTGGCCGGGTCGAAGCGGCCGATCGGTCGGCTCGCGGAGGTCGACGAGATCGCCGGCGCGATCGCCTTCCTCTGCTCCGAGCGCGCCTCCTACGTCTCGGGCGCGGCATGGAGCGTCGACGGCGGCACCGTGCAGGTGATCATCTGAGCGATCCCGACGACCTCGGTTCCCGCCTCCTCGAGCCGGCGGAGGCCCAGGCCCTCGACGCGCACGGGCGCCGGGATGCGGCGGTGTTGGTACCGGTCTACGGCTGGCCGCGCTCGCCGGGCCTGATCTTCACCGAGCGCCGTCATGACCTCCGCCGACACGCCGGCGAGATCTCGTTTCCGGGCGGCCGGCCGGAGGCCGGCGAGGCGCCGGTCGCGACGGCGCTCCGTGAGGCGCAGGAGGAGATCGGGCTCGATCCGGGGTCGGTCGAGATCGTCGGCGCCCTGCAGCCGATCTCGACCGTGGTGACCGGCTACCGGGTCCTGCCGGTGGTCGGCATCGTTCCGGTCGGGCTTCGGCACGCGCCGCAGCCGACCGAGGTCGAGCAGATCCTCGAGTTCAGCCTCGACGACCTCCGGCGGGGCTTCGCGATGCGCCGTCTGGTCCGCCGCGGAGTCCCCTTCCGGACGCCGACCTACGCGGTCGACGATCACTTCATCTGGGGGGCCACCGCCCGCATGCTGCAGCTCTTCTTCGAGCGGATCGACGGCTGAGCGGCCGCCGATCTCGGTCGGCGGCTAGATCTTGCCGGCGTTGCCGACGACAAGCGACTTGCCCGAGGCGGGCGTGATCTTCACCTCGGCCCTGATCTTGATCCTGCCCTTCCGCTTGACCGCCCTGCGGCCCTTCTTGCTGAGCTTGATCTTCGGGTGAGCGGCGCCGCCGGCGTCAACCTCAGAACTCAGCTTCCCGAGCACGGCCGGCACGCCCCTCTGCTTCTTGGCCCGCTTCAGCTTCCCCTTCAAGCCACAGCTGACCCCCTCGCTCGGGCAGAACACCGTGATCGCCGAATCGACCTTCTTCGCTTTCCGCGCCTTCTTCGGGGCCAGCCTCGGCTTGCCCATCGCTCCGCCGGTCGCCGGCAGACCGCCCGTCGCCCGGATCGTCGCGATCTCGGCGGGGGTCAGGACGCCGTCATAGACACGGATCCGGGCGACCGAGCCCGCCGACTCCTCGGTGTTCGAGTTGTCCTTGAAGAAGCGAAGCCCGTCGATTCCGATCAGCGCCTCGTCGAAGCTGTCGATCAGGGTCAGCTGCTCGGCGTCGCCGGCGTAGGCGTGAATCGTCTTATCGGCTGCCCGGGTGAAGGTGATGTCAGCGAAGACGTCGTTGGCGAGCGCCCCCGGGGGTCCCTCGACCTCGTCGCCGGCGACCGAGTAGAAGTCGAGCTCGGTCGAGTAGTTGTAGAAGCCGGCGTCGCTGTCGGCGTCGAAGGTCTCGAACTGGATGATTCGCCTGATAGTCTGTCCGTATCGTCGAGCTCGAACGTGGCGATCACCGAGTACTCGGCGGGGTCGACCACACCGGCCGGCAGCTGCACCCCGGTGCCCGCCGGGAAGACCAGGACGCGGTCCGGGCTCCCGGCGACGGTCCGCGTTTCAAAGCCCACCGGACCCGGACCGATCGTGGTCAGCGGCGGCGCTCCGACGAGCGAGGAGCTGAGGTTGTCGTCGAACCGGTAGTCGCCTTCGAGCGAGGCCGCTTCAGCGCTGCCCGCGAGCGCGAGCAGCCCACCGACGAGCGCCAGGCTCGCTACCGCCGAAACTCCACGAGCTTTCATCCACGCCTCCGACCTCGAGCCGACCCTCAACGCCGGACACGGTACTCCTCAAACCTGGTGCGGTCAATGCCGCGCTCCGGCGGCCTAGACGTCCTTCTCGATCGGCACGTCGACCAGGTTGCCCCACTCGGTCCAGGAGCCGTCGTAGTTGCGAACGTCGGCCTCGCCGAGCAGCTCGCTGAGCACGAACCAGGTGTGGGCCGAGCGCTCGCCGATCCGGCAGTAGGCGATCACCGGCTCGCCGGAGCCGATCACGCCCTTGCCGGTGTAGAGCTCGCGCAGCTCGTCGGCCGACTTGAAGGTGCCGTCCTCGGCCACCGCCTGCGCCCACGGCACCGATGCCGCGCCCGGGATGTGCCCGGCTCGCTGCGCGCCCTCCTGCTCGTAGCCCGCCATCGCGATCAGCTCGCCCGAGTACTCCTGCGGGCTGCGAACGTCGACCATCGCGGTGCTCGAGCCGAGCGCCGCGAGCACGTCCTCGCGCCGGACCCGGATCTCATCGACGGGACCACCGGCGACGAAGGCGGCCGCCGGATAGCTCGGGACCTCGGTCGCGGTCTCGCGCTCCTCGGCGATCCACTTCTCCCGCGGCCCGTTCATCAGCTTCACCTTGTCGTGGCCGTAGTAGCGGAAGTACCAGTAGGTATAGGCCGCGAACCAGTTGTTGCGGTCGCCGTAGAGGACGACCGTGTGATCGTTGGAGATGCCGCGGCTGCCCATCAGCGCACCGAACTCCTCCGGGCCGAGGAAGTCACGCCGGACCGGGTCCTGGAGGTCCTGCTTCCAGTCGAACCCGATCGCCCCAGGTATGTGTGCCTCGGCGTAGAGGCCCGGGTTCTCGTCGACCTCGACGATCCGGATCCCGTCGTCGTCGAGATGCTCGGCGACCCAGTCGGTCTCGACCAGCACGTCCTTCGCGTAAGCGCCCATCAGCTCATTCCCTTGTCTCGGAGTTGCGGACCTGTCCAGTCCTGCGACGGACCGAGCATACCCGGGTTGCCCGCCCCGCCCGACGGCTCAGAGTCCGACGACTGCCGCGACCGCGTCGGCGACCGCGGCGGCCCAGGCAGACGGCTGCGCGCGCTCGGCAGCGACGGTGCGGGTCGGGATCCGCCAGCGCGATGCCGCGTCCTCGACCAGCGCCTCGCCGGGGCCTGGGGCCCGCGCGCCCGAGCCGGGGGTCGCCTCGTGGACGAAGCCCCGGACCGGGGTGTCGACCAGCGCCGCGAGCATGCTTTCAAGCCGCTCGTCGTTCAGCCGCCGGAGCTGCTCGGGGTCGGCCGGAATGCCGCCGAGCAGCCAGGCGACGACGGTGACGTCGCCGAGCAGCACGGTCAGCGTCCCGACCCGGTCGGGATCGGCCTCGGCCGGCTCGATGCCGGCGGCGGCGATCGCCTCGAGGCCCTCGGCCGAACGGCTGGTGCCGCGCACCGCCCAGCCCCGCTCGAGCAGGATCGAGCCCGCCTCTCGGGCGCAGCAGCCGCAGCCCACGAGCAGCGCCCGGGCCACGGCTCAGTCGCGCTTCTGCGAGCCGCGGCGAAGCTCGTCCTCGAGTTCGGCGAGCGACGCCTGATCGGCGCCCCGCGCTCCCTTCCGGGCGCGGTTGTCCTCCTGCGCCATCCGCTCGGCGTCTCGCTCGGTCAGCTCCGGCGCCCCGCGACGGCGCCGATACTCGTTCTGGGCGGCGAGCATCTGCGCGATGTCGTCCTGCTCGAGCTGGACCTCGGTCTCGTAGTCGCGGGTCGGCTTCCAGTCGAGCAGATCGGCTCCACTCCCCGGGTAGGCGCGCCCGAGGACGACCAGGACGAGGACGATGAACGCGATCATGCCGCCGGTGACCAGCGCGAACTCCACCGTTCGAGCATAGAGCCCGCCGCGGCAGGGGGCGGCCCCTGCGCTAGCTTGCGAGCCGTGGCTGAGCCGCTGAGAGCGAGCATCGACGGCCGGATCCTCGCGCCCGAAGAGGCGACGATCTCGGTCCTCGACGATGGGCTGCTGCGCGGCGACGGCGCCTTCGAGGCGATCAAGCTCTACGAGGGCCATCCGTTCCGGCTCGCCGAGCACCTCGAGCGGCTCGCCGACAGCGCCGCGGCGATCGAGCTTCGGTTCGACGCGACCGCGCTCGCCGATGAGATCGAGGCCCTGCTCGCCGACGCCGGCGAGCCCGAGGCGATGCTGCGGATCGTGATCACCCGGGGTGGGCGTCGGATCCTGCTGGTCGAGCGCCTGCCCCAGTGGTCGGCGCAGGTCCGGATCGCACTGGTGCAACTCAGCCCGAACGAGATTCTGGCCGGGGTCAAGTCGATCTCCTACGCGGCCAACATGCAGGCGACCCGGATCGCCCTTCGACGCGGCGCCGATGAGGCCGTCTATGTCGACGCCGGGGGCCGCGTCCTCGAAGCCCCGACCTCGTCGGTGTTCTGGGCCGGCGAGGCGGGCGCGCTGCGGACGCCGTCGCTGGAGACGGGGATCCTCGACTCGATCACCCGCAGAATCGTGGTCGATGCGGTGCCCTGCGAGGAGGGAGCGTTCTCGACCGCCGAGCTGAAGTCCGCGCACGAGGCGTTCCTCGCCTCGACCACCCGCGAGATCCAGCCGATTCGCTCGATCGACGGCAGCGAGCTGCCGCGGCCGGACGGTGGCCCCGCCGCGGCGGCAGCGGCCGCAGCGCTCGCGGACGCGGTCAGCGCCGAGCGCCGGGGCGAGCAGGTCTAACGACATGGACCTCGAGCTCAGCGAGGAGCAGCAGCTGATCTCCCAGGGGGCCAGGGAGTTCACCGACAGCTACATCGTGCCCCGGGTGCGCGACAACGACCGCGCGATGCGATTCGACGTCGAGATGGCCCGCCGGATCGGCGAGCTCGGCTACCTCGGCGCGCCGGTGGCCGAGGAGTACGGCGGACGCGGCCTCGATCAGGTCAGCTACGCGCTGATCCTCGAGCAGATCGGGCGCGGCTGTAGCGCCGCCCGCACGGTCGTCTCGGTGCAGACTTCGCTGGTCGCCGGCTCGATCGAGCGCTGGGGCAGCGCGGAGCAGAAGCGCCGCTGGCTGCCGGCACTCTGCAGTGGGGGGTCGTTCGGCTGCTTCGGGCTGACCGAGCCCGACACGGGATCGGACGCGGCGAACCTGCGCACGCGGGCGACGCGCATCGACGGCGGCTGGCGGATCAGCGGTCAGAAGATGTGGATCTCGCTCGGCAACGTCGCCGACCTCGCCCTGATCTTCGCCCAGACCGACCCGGCGGCCGAGCACCGCGGGCTCGTCTGCCTGCTGGTGCCGACCGACTCCCCCGGCTTCTCCGCCGAGCAGATCCACGGCAAGCTCGGGCTCCGCTCCTCCGACACCGCCGCGCTCGCCCTCGACTCCGTCGAGGTCCCGGACTCGGCCCTGCTCGGGGAGGTCGGGGACGGCTTCAAGATCGCGATGAGCGCGCTCGACGACGGCCGCTACTCGGTCGCCGCCGGCTGCGTCGGGATCTGCGCCGGGTGCGTCGACGCCTCGGTCTCCTACGCGACCGAGCGCCGGCAGTTCGGGGTGCCGATCGCCCGCTTCCAGCTGGTCCAGGCGATGATCGCCGAGATGATCGTCAAGCGCGACGCCGCCCGCCTGCTCGTGCTCCGCGCCGGGATGCTCAAGGACGCGGGCCGCCCGAGCACGACCGAGACCTCGATCGCGAAGCTGTTCGCGACCGAGTCGGCGGTCGAGTGCGCCGACGCCGCGATCCAGGTCCACGGTGGGTCCGGGTACGTCGACGATCATCCGGTCGAGCGCTACCTCCGTGATGCGCGGGTCACGACCCTCTACGAGGGCACCTCGGAGATCCAGAAGCTGATCATCGGCCGCGACGCGACCGGCATCGACGCGATCCTGCCCTACGCGGAGGGAGCCCGCGATTCCTGAGCACGAGCTGCAGGTCGCGGTCGAGGGGGCGGTGGCGGTCGTTCGCATCGACCGGCCCGAGGCCCGCAACGCGCTCGGGCAGGCGCTGGCCGACGACCTCGCCGCCGCGCTCGAGCGCCTCGACGGCGACGACCGGGTCCGCTGCATCGTGATCGCCGGCTCCGAGGATGTCTTCGCCTCGGGCGCCGAGCTCCGGGGACCGTCCGAGCGCGGCCCGCAGGCGGGCGCCCAGCACCCGTCGGCCGCCTTCTGGCAGCGGCTGGCAGCGATCTCGAAGCCGCTCGTCGCGGCCGTCTCGGGCTGGGCGCTCGGCAGCGGCTGCGAGCTCGCGCTTGCCTGCGACATGTGCGTGGCGGCCGAGCGCTCGCAGTTCGGGCTGCCGGAGACGACGCTGGGAATCATCCCTGGAGGGGGCGGGACCCAGCAGCTTGCCCGGGTGCTCGGCAAGCAGCGGACGATGGAGCTGGTGCTCACCGGTCGCCGCTTCAGCGCCGAGCAGGCCCACGCCTGGGGGCTGGTCAACCGCGTCACGCGAAGGGCCGACTGGCTCCAGCAGGCGACCGACCTGGCGGAGGAGGTCGCCGCGCGCGCCCCGATCGCAACCCGGCTCGGCAAGCAGGCGGTGCTCGCCGCCGAGCAGCTGAGCCTGGCAGACGGCCTCGAGGCCGAGCGTCGGCTGTTCGAGCGGACGATGACGACCGAGGACCGGATCGAGGGCCTCGAGGCGCTGCTCGAGGGTCGGCCGCCCGACTTCAAGGGCCGCTAGTCGGTGGCCGCCGAGCGCCGGGGCCGCCACCGGCGTCAGACCGATGCACGCTCGCTCTCGGGCGCGAGCCCTCCCGCGGCCGGATGGTCCGGCCCGCGCACGGGTTGCGGCAGCCGGCGGCCGGGGAGCCGCCCCTCAGCCGCGAGGTAGGAACCGATCAGGATCAGAGCGAGGCCGGCGAGCGTGGCGACGCTGATCGCCTCGCCGAGCAGCACCGCCCCGTAGATCACCGCGAATCCGGGAGCCAGATAGGTGACGATGAACGATCGCGCGGGCCCGACCCGTGCGATCAGCCCGTAGAAGATCGCGAACGCGACCCCGGTGCCGACCAGCCCGAGCGCCGCGACGGCGGCCAGGGGGCCGACCGAGGGCAGCGCGGCCGGCGCCGACGCGAATGCGGCCGGGGCGGCGAGCACCGTTGAGATCGCCAGGACCAGCGCGGCGACGGCGAGCGGCTGCAGCGAGCCGAGCCGCCGCTTGGTGATCAGGCCTCCCACCGCGTAGCCGAGGCTCGCGAGGACCACCGCGCCGCCGCCCAGAAGCAGCGAGGTGCTGCCGCTGAGATCGACGCCGAACAACAGCGCGACGCCCGCGATTCCGACCAGGACCCCAACCAGGCGCAGCCCCTCGGAACGGTCCTCGCGGTCGAAGAAGACCGCCAGGATCGCGGTGAAGATCGGCACCGAGGCGACCAGGATCCCGGCCAGAGACGATGGGATCTCCTGCTGTCCGGCCGCGATCAACAGGAACGGCGCCACGACCTGCACCGCCGCGACCAGCGCCAGGACCGCCCAGGCAGTGCCCGTGCCCTCCAGGGCGCCGCGCCGCCAGGCGATCGGAATCAAGACCAGGGCGCCGAGGGCGACCCGGAGAAAGACGATCATCGAGGGCGAGAGCTCGCGCAGGCCGATCTCGATGAACAGGTAGCTCGAACCCCAGATCGCCGCGAGTATCAAGAGCAGGGTCCAATCGCGGCGATGCATCGCGGATCAGCTTAGGTGCGCGACTTGGCACCCGCAATAAGAGTTCCTTCTGGCGGCGGACGGGCGCGCGGGCGCCGCTCAGACGCTCGGTCGCTCGATCTCGCCGTAGTTCATGCCGCCGTAGGTGAAGCTCGGCACGATCGGCCACTGGCGCTTCCAGCTCGCCATCTCCGAGGAGGGGAAGACGTTGACATAGCGGGGATCGCGCGGGTTGGGATCGGCCAGCGCCTTCTCCTTGATCATCGAGTCGTACTGGTCGATCGAGTCCTCGAGCGTGTTCGAGTTGAGGATCACCTCGCGGCCGAAGAACTCGGCAGTCTTGCGGACGCCGGGGATCTTCGAGATCCGTGGGTGCCAGTTGTCGGCGCAGACGCCGTTCTCCGAGCTCAGCCAGACGCCGTCGGGGGTGTTGATGCAGAGCGAGTGGTTGCCGTCCGTGTGCCCGGGCGTCGCCATCAGGGCGCAGCCCCTGCCGAGCTCGGCGTCGCCGTCGATCAGGACCACGTTCTCCTCCGGGACCCCGTCGATGCCCTGCTCGACGTACCAGGCCCACTGCATCGGATGCAGGCTCTTGAACGTGTCCCACTCCCGGCGCTGGGTGATCAGCTTCGCGTTCGGGAACAGGGCCGGGATCGGGCCCTTGCCGTCGCGGCCCGCCTCGGTCGACCCGAGCACGAAGCGGACGTCCTGGACGTGCAGGTGGTCGAAGCTGACGAAGTCGACGTCGGCCGGCTCGAGGCCGGTCTTGCGCAGCGCCTCCTCGACGGTGTTGAAGATCTTCGCCAGCACCTTGTAGGAGACGAACTCGCCGTAGCGAGCGATCATCTGCTCGTAGAACGGCGCCTCGGCGGGCCCCTCGGTCACCGTCGGCTCATAGGCGAGCGTTCGCAGCCGACCCTCGTGGTCGTCGAACTGGATCACCTGCAGGCGGTTGATGATGTTGATGTAGGGGTTCGCCCCACGCGCCGCGCCGCCGAAGGCGAAGCTCGCGGGGTAGCCGGCGGAGGCGATGTCGACGGTCCGCACGGCGCGGACGCGGTTGTCCGGCCGCGCCCACCGTGCCCGGAACTCCGCGGCCGCCTCGCGAATCGCGGCGGGTCGGTCCCCACGCGGCCAGGTCGCGGCCGCCCCTTCGAAATCGCCGATCGGCTCGATTCCGACCGTCTCGGGGCTCTCGATTGCTGCCATCGCCGTCTACCTCCTGCTCTGGGGCCTCGCCGACAACACTAGCGGGGCGTCGATGCCGATTCGTCGAAGCGCGATGGCCGGGCTGGTGCCCGGCGGGCGCCGTCGCGGCTCACGCCTCAGCGGTCGCGCCCGCCTCGAGCTGCTCCTCGGTCGGCGGCGTGTCGCGCAGATACCACTCAGCGTCGAGGGCGCCACGGCAGCCGGAGCCGGCGGCGGTGATCGCCTGGCGATAGGTGTGGTCGACGAGGTCGCCGACCGCGAAGACGCCGCCGAGATTGGTCCTCGTCGAGGGCTCGTCGACCTTGACGTAGCCGTTGTCGTGGAGCGCAACCTGCCCCTCGACCAGCTGCGAGCCCGGGGTGTGCCCGATTGCGATGAAGGCGCCGCCCGCCTCGATCTCCTCGGTCTCGCCGGTCTCGGTGTTGACGAGCCGCACGCGCTCGAGCCGACCGCTCTCGCCCTTGATGAACTCCTCGGGCGCGAACGGGGTCTTCATCTCGATGTTCGGCACCTGCTCGGCGCGCTCGAGCATGATCGCCGAGGCGCGGAACTCGTCGCGCCGGTGGACGATCGTCAGCTCCTCGGCGAACTTCGCGACGAAGATCGCGTCCTCCATCGCCGAGTCGCCGCCGCCGACGACGATCACCTTCTCGCCCTTGAAGAACGCCCCGTCGCAGACGCCGCAGGTCGAGACGCCGGCACCCGCCAGCTCCGTCTCGCCCGGGACACCCAGCTGCTTCGGCTGTGCCCCCATCGCGAGGATCACCGACTTCGCGCGGTATGAGTCGTCGCCGACCCAGACCCGCTGGATGCCGCCGTCAGTGAGCTCGACCCGGGTCGCGTCATCGGTGATGAACCGGGTTCCGAAGCGCTCCGCCTGGGCACGGAACTGGGCCATCAGCTCGGGCCCCATGATGCCCTCGGGGAAGCCGGGGTAGTTCTCGACGTCGGTCGTGTTCTGGAGCTGTCCGCCCCACTGGAAGCCCTCGATCAGGAGTGGGTCGAGATCGGCCCGCGAGGCGTAGACGGCGGCCGTGTAGCCCGCGCAGGCGCCGCCGACGATGATCACGTTCTCGAGTTTCTGCTCGCTCATGCTGGGCTCCTCGTTGCTGTTCGCTCTTCGCTCTGCCTAATACTTTACTTTATGAAGTAGTAATCGCTCCGCCGGGCCGCGGCTCCGCCCCGGCGGCGAGCGCCCGCTCCTGCTCCCACCTGGCGACCGTGCCCCGCAGCTGGAAGAAGGCGACGATACCGGGCGGCACCGGCAGGTAGAACGCGATCAAGCGGTAGATCAGGACGGCCGCGATCACCGTCTCCAGCGGATAGCCGAAGATCGCGAAGGCGCCGATCAGGCCGCCGTCGACCGCCCCGACGCCGGCCGGCGCCGGCGCCAGGTTGGCGGCCATGCCGACGAAGAAGCCGACGATGATCTCGCCGAGCGGAACCGTGATGCCCAGCGACCTGAAGCTCGACCAGAGGATCATGATGTTCGCCACCCAGAAGCCGACCGCGCCGATCACCCCGAGCCAGCCGCGACGGGAGTCGGCGACGAACGACCACGACTCCCTGATTCCCTCGGCCATCGTCGCCGGCAGCGCCGCCAGCCGGGTCATCAGCCTCCCGAGCCGGCCGTCGCCGGTGCGGCGGTCCATGCGCCGCTGGAGGTCACCGGGGATCAGCGCGATCAGCAGGACCGTCAGCGCGACGAGCCCGGCGATCGCCGCCGGGACGATCGTCATGCTGACCGGGGCGTCGCCGGGCACGACCCCGACCCGCAGCAGCACCCCGAAGACGATCACGGCGAGGACGTAGACGGCGTAGAGCAGGATCAGGAAGGCGAACATGCGACGGGCCGTCTCCTGGGTCCGCATGCCGGCCTTGCGCAGCGCCCAATAGGTGAGCACGATCCCGCCGGCGCCGCCGGCGCTGAACAGGCGGGTCGCGGCGAGGCCCGCCATCGTGATCTGGTAGCTCTCGCGCCAATCGAGCTTCACCGCGGACTCGCCGATCACCGCCCTGAACAGGGCGACGTAGGAGCCGAACGAGAAGCCCATCGCCACCACCGCCACCAGCAGCCACGAGCGCCGCGCATCGCCGAGCTTGGCGACCGCGTCATCGAGGCCCGCGATCTTCGGCAACACGACGTAGATCGCCGCGACGAGCGCCGCGACGATCAACAGGGTCTTGGTGATCTGGCCCGGGTCCTCGAAGAACGAGGGCTCCTCCTGCTCGGCCTCCCCCTGCTCGGGCTCTCGCCCGGCGTCGCCGCGCTCGGGCTTGGCCGTCGCGGTCACGGCCACCGGCGCCGATTCCGGCGCCTCCTGCTCCCGATCACGCTCACCGGCGGGCATCGCGGCATGGAGCCTACCCCCGCCCACGGCGATCGGGGGCCCCACCCGTCGCCGGGGCTCAGGCGTTGGCGATCCGCTCGAGCCGCTGAATGTGATCGCTGAAGGCCAGCGCGAGCGGCTCGACCAGCGGCTCGCCCTTGCGAACGACCGCGACCAGCGCAAGGCCGGCGAGCAGATCGAGCACGTAGTGCTCGCCGAGATGCACGAGGGCTAATCCGAGCAGGCCCGCGTAGGCCCAGCCCGCCGCTCCCGCAGCCCGGTTCGACTCCGAGAGCAGCATCGCCGATAGCACCGAGGCGCCGAAGTGCAGCGAGGGCATCGCCGCCCAGGGATTGCCGCCCAGCGACTTGTAGAGGCGCGGCCACCAGCCGCCCCAGACGTCCTCGCCGACCGCGACCATCAGGCGGTCGATCTTCTCCTCGCCGGTGTAGCCGTGATCGGAGGCCCACCAGGGGGGCGCCGTCGGCACCGCGAAGTAGACCGCGCAGCCGAGGTCGTAGGCGGCGGCCATCTGCCGCGCGGCGCGGGCGAAGCGATCGTTGTCGCGAGTGAGGATGAACAGCAGCGAGGCATGCGGCTCGAGGAACCAGGCCCAGTGGACGAAGGTGAGAAAGCGGTCGAAGCGCGTCGGCGTGCCGGTCGAGCCGAAGCGGCGCTGCAGCCGCCAGTTCGGCAGGCGCCCGGCCCCGATCGCGCGGTCGACCCTGATCGGGTAGCCGACCCGGAGCCGCTCGCGGAGCCGCTCCGGATCGTCATAGGGGATCTCGTGGACGACGGTGAACGCCCACATCTGCTGGGCGAACAGCAACGCGTCGCGGGTCTTGGTGCGAGGCAGCAGCACCGCGGTCGCGACCGGGCCGGCGACGGTGGCCGCGACGGTCACGGGCGCCGGCACCCGGAACCGCTTGCGTAGCAACGGCACGGCGACCGACGCCGCCACTCCGGCGAGCGCCAGACCACGAACCCAGCCACGGCCCCGGCGACGTGATCGACGATTGCAGCGGGCCGGACTCAAGGCGCGGGCAGTATAGATCGGCGCCCGTCACGGTCCGGCGCGCGGCGGCGATCGGGGGGCTTGCATACATCTGCCGCAGCGGGCGCATAGAATGGCGCCGCCTTGCAGGGCTCCCGCAGAACTCTCGTCCTTCGCACCGCCGGCATCGCCCTCGGCGCGCTCGCCGTGCTGCCGGCGCACACCTACGCAGGCCTGACCCCGGCCTCGCCTGCCTCGCCGGGAACCGAGGACACCCAGATCGCATACGTGGTGATGGCCGTGCTCGCGACCCTGATCGCGCTCACCGTGATCGGCGGGCTGATCGCCGCCGCCCGCGGTCGCGGCGGCGACGGCGACGAGCGCGGGCCCCGGACCCGCGGGTCGGGCGGCATCCAGCGTCGCGTCGGCGTCGGCGTCGGCCTGCTCGCGTTGGCGGTGTTCGTGTTCGGGGTCGTCGTCACCGAGTCCGCGCGGAAGGTCGAGCCGACCGGCAGCGATGGTCTCGTCACGGCGCAACGCGATCTCAAGCCGCCGCCCGGCGAGGCGAAGCCGCTCGAGATCGAGGTCACCGGGCAGCAGTGGCTGTGGCGCTACGGGTACCCCGACGGCACCTTCAGCTACTACGAGATGGTGGTTCCCGTCGACACCGCGGTCGTCCTCGACATCGAGTCCACCGACGTCCTCCACAGCTGGTGGGTGCCGGCGCTCACCGGGATGTTCGAGGTGGCTCCGGGCTCGGACAACAAGGCCTGGTTCAAGGCCGACGAGGTCGGCACCTACGAGGGCCGCTCGACGAAGTTCTCCGGTGACGCGTACGCGACGATGCGGGCCGCGGTCACGGTCGTCGAGCCGACGGAGTACGAGGCCTGGCTTGCAGAGCAGGCGGAGGGCATACAGGAGGCGCAGGAGGCGGTCAACCGACGGGTCGAGAGTGGCCTGGCGCCGGGAGCCGAGACCGGATGACGCCGCCGGTCCACAGCGGCACCGCCCGCCCGGAGATCGTCTCCGAGGGGCTCGCCGACCGCGGCCGCAGTTGGGTCGCGTTGGTCACCTCCAGCGACCACAAGGCCGTCGGCCGGATGTACATCGCCACCGCGCTGACCTTCCTCGCGGCCGCGATCACGCTGCTCGTGATGATGCGGATCCAGCTGATCGTGCCCGACGCGACGATCATCAGGCCGAACATCTTCAACCGGCTGCTCAGCGCCTACGGCGTGACCGCGACGCTGCTGTTCGCGGTGCCGCTGCTGATCGGGCTGATCTCCTCGATCGTGCCGCTGCAGATCGGCGCCCGTACGGCCGCGCTACCGCGGCTCAACGCGCTCTCCTACTGGCTCTACCTGGGCGGCGCGGTCACGATCTACGCGAGCTTCCTCTGGCGCCCCTCGGAAGCCGGCACGCTCGCCCTGGCGCCGCTCTCCGACGAGCTGTTCTCGAATACGCGCGGGGTCGATGCCTGGGCCGCCGGAGTCGGCCTGGTCTGCCTCGGCCTGATCGCCTTCGCGACCAGCATGGTCGCCACCGTGCGACTGAACCGGGCCCCGGGCATGGTCTGGCGGCGGGTGCCCCTGTTCAGCTTCGGCGCGACGGTGGTCTCCTGGACCCTGCTGGTGATCGCTCCGATCATGCTCGCGGCGGTCTCGATGCTGCTCATCGATCGCAACTTCGGCGGCATCTTCTTCGAGGCCGGTGAGGGAGGGGCGCCGCTGCTGTACGAGCACCTGAGCTGGGTCTTCTTCACCGGGGTCTACGTCGTGATCGTCGTCGGCGCCTTCGGGATCATCTCCGAGATCTTCTCGACCTTCTCGCGCCAGCCCCAGTTCGGCCACGGCGCGATCGCGGGCTCGATGGTCGCCTTCGCGGCGCTCGGGGTGCTCGCCTGGATGCAGAACATGTACTCGGCCCCGATCCCGATCGGCTTCCTCTACTTCGCGATGCTGATGGCGGTGCTGCTGGCCGTGCCGGTCGGGCTGATCCTCTTCAACTGGATCGCGACGCTGCAGGGCGGGGCGGGCGCGATGAAGCCGCCGATGCGGTTCGCGCTCGGGGCGGCGACCCTTCTGACTCTCGGGCTCGCCGGAGAGTGGGCGCAGTCCGTGATCCCGGTGAGCTGGCAGGTCGCCAACACCGGCGTGGCCTGGGGTGACACGCACATGGCCCTGATCGGGGCGGGCGTGCTCGGCGGCTTCGCGGGGCTCTACTACTGGTTCCCAAAGATCACCGGCCGCTACATGGGCACCGGCCTCGCCGGCGCCTCCTTCTGGCTGATCGTCGGCGGCGCTCTGCTGATGGTGATCCCGATCCAGCTTGCGGGCCTCGAGGGGATGCCCGTCGACGTCTACGAGTTCTACAGCGACACCGGGATGTCGACCTACAACCTGCTCGGCAGCATCGGTGCCTTCACCCTGGCCCTCGGCGTGATCGTGACGATGGTCAACGCGGCGGCGAGCTACAACAACGGCACCCGGGTCGGCCCCGACGCGTGGGGTGGCAGCACGCTCGAGTGGTTCGCGCCCTCCCCTGCCCCCCCTCACAACTTCGACCTGGTCCCCGACGTGCGCAGCAACGAGCCCTACCGTGACATTCGCGAGGCCGTCAGGGCCCGGGCGACCGCAGTCGTGCTGCCGGAGGCGAGGCCCGCCGAGGACGAGGAGTCGGCCGCCGTGCCCGTCCCCTCGGCCGCCGGGGCGGCCCAGCCGACCGGCTCGGCGACGGAGCCCGAGGCCGGCGGGGGCACGGTTCCCGAGCCGTCGGCGACCGATTCCGAGGCGCCGAGCGATGCGGAGGATCCCCCTGACGGCAACGGCGGCGGGACGCTAGCCTGACCGAGACGGCCGCGCCCAGGTCGCGGGCCGCTGGTCACCGAGTGATGGAATCCGCAGGAATCGCCCAGCGAACGACCCCCCCGCCGGCAGGCGCGCCCACCGCGCGGCCGGCGCCGGCTGATCGGGGCCAGGCCGAGCCCCGCGGCGGGACGCGCCAAGGCCCCGAGGCCGCGACGATCGAGGTCCAGCGACCCGGGGCGATGCGGATCGCCCGCGACTACCTGGCGCTGACCAAGCCGCGGATCATCTCGCTGCTGCTGTGGACGACGGTGATGACGATGATCGTCGCCGACGCCGGCGGCCTCGCCCTGTCGACGGTGCTCTGGACCTGCCTCGGCGGGTACCTGTCGGCGGGCGGCGCCGGAGCGATCAACCACTATCTCGACCGCAAGGTCGACGCGCGGATGCAGCGAACGGCGGGACGACCGCTGGCCGCCGGCAAGATCGAGCCGGTCCACGGGCTGGTCTTCGGGATCGCCCTCGGCACCCTGGCCTTCGCCCAGCTCGCGTTGACCGTGAACCTGCTCGCCGCAGGCCTCGCGATGATCGGCCTGCTCGGCTACGTGTTCATCTACACGGCCTGGCTGAAGCCGCGAACGCCCAACAACATCGTCATCGGAGGAGCTGCCGGGGCGATGCCGCCGCTCGTCGGCTGGGCCGCCGCCACCGGCGGCCTGACGGCCGAGGCGCTCTACCCGTTCGCGATCGTCTTCCTCTGGACGCCACCCCACTTCTGGGCATTGGCGCTGCTGATCAGTGACGACTACGAGCGGACCGGTGTGCCGATGCTGCCCGTCGTCAAGGGCGCGGAGGCGACTCGGCGACAGATCCTCGGCTACGCGATCGCCCTGACCGCGTTCACGATCCTGCCGTTCGCGACGGGCATGCTCGGTGGCTTCTACCTCGCCGCGGCGCTGCTGCTCGGCGCCGTGTTCGTGGCGCTGGCGGTGCGGCTGCTACGGCGGCCCTCGCAGGCGGCGGCGCTGCGCCTCTACCTGAGCTCACTCGCCTACCTGGCGCTGCTCTTCGCGGCGATGGCGATCGATCGGCTGATCGCCATATAATCCCCGCTCGATGGACCGCGGCAGCGCCAATCGCAGCATCCGAGCCGGCCTCTGGGCCGCAGCGCTGGCGGTCTTCGTGTTCGGCCTCACGTTCTACGCCGCGATCCTCTACGTGGCATGAGCGCCGAGCCGCCGGAGCCGACCGAGCTGATCTACCTGCCGCGGGGCTCTTGGGCGCCGCTGCTCGTCGCCGCGGGCATCGCGCTCGCGGTCGCCGGCATCTTCAGCGGCTGGGTCTTCGCGGCGATCGGCGGCCTGATCCTGCTCGGTGGCCTGCGCTCGTGGTGGAAGCAGAGCGACGATGAGATCTCACACATGCGCCGCGAACAGCGGACCAGTACCGCCGTGATCCCGGCCGAGCCGATCCGGCGTCGCTAGGCCGCCGGCCCCGCACCCCGCTCCACCGCCCCAGACCGGCGTCGCCGTCAGCCCGACGTCATCGCCGAGGTCGCGCCCTCAGAGGTCCAGACGCGCATGATGTCTCGCATCGACAGGACGCCGATCAACTCACCGTGATCGACGATCACGAGGTGGCGGATCCGGCGCCGTGCCATCTCCGTCGCAGCACGCTCCAAGCTCCAGTCCGGCGTCGCGGTGATCACCGAATCGGACATGTGATCGGCGACCCGCTCGCTGTCGGGATCCTGGCCCCGGCCGACGGAGGTGAGCAGGTCACGCTCGCTGAGGATCCGCGGCCCGGGAGCATCCTCGTCGATCACGACGGCCGCGCCGACGCCCTTTTCGGTCATCATCGTCGCTGCCTCGCGCAGCGTGTGGCCGGGCCCGATCGTCAAGACGAGCTTCGACATCCCCTCTCGAACTTCCATAGCTCGGCTCTGCTTCTCCTCGAGTCGTCGGACCGCTGGCGGTCGCGTTTGTGCTGATTGGATCAACCCTATCCGATCGCCAATCGGCCCGCCACCCACCGGCCGCGGGTACCTATAGGATTCGCGCCCGTGAAGTCACGCACGACCAGGCTCTTGACCTCCGCCCTCGGGCTCGCCGCAGCCGTCGCCGTCGGCGGCTGCGATCTGCAGGAAAACGCCGACCTCGACAACGGCCGTGAGCAGTTCACCGCCCAGTGCGGCACCTGCCACACGCTCGCCGAGGCCGGGACCACCGCGCAGGTCGGCCCCGACCTCGACGCCACCTTTGCCGATGCCCGGGCGAACGGCTTCGACAGCGACACCGTCGAGGGCATAGTCGAGTCGCAGATCTCCAACCCACGCTTCACCGACCCGGACGATCCGACCTACATGCCGGCCGATCTCGTCACCGGCGACGACGCCCGCGACGTCGCCGCGTACGTCGGCTCGGTCGCCGGCGTCCCGGGGATCATGCCCCCACAGGCTCCCGGCGGTCCCGGCGGTCAGGTCTACGCGAACAACGGCTGCGGCGCCTGCCACGTGCTCGCCGCCGCGCAGTCGGCGGGCAACGTCGGCCCCAACCTCGACGAGGTGCTGCCCGGCCAGAGCGCAGCGATGGTCGAGGAGTCGATCGTCGACCCATCGGCGAACATCACGCAGGGCTTCTCCGACGGGGTGATGCCCGCGAACTACGGCCAGGACATCAGCCCCGAGGATCTGAAGCTGCTGGTCGAGTTCCTCGTCGACTCCGCGGGCAAGGGCGGCGGCAAGGGCGGCGGCGGCAACGGCGGCGGCTGAGCGGCCGCGACTCAGCTCCGGGTGGGATTCTCGGGCCTGCCCTCCGCAACTCGGTCGTCACCCGGCGACTGGGCCTCGTTCGGAGCCTCGATCGACCTGCGCAGCCAACGGTAGGACGCGCGAACGCCGACGCCGAGCAGGATCACAGCGAGCGGCACGCCGAGCCAGGGCCCACCCAGCGCCGCGGCGGCGGCGATCGCGGCGACCGAGGCGCCGATGATCACCAGCAGGCGAAACGCGTCAGCCTCGGAGCGGAAGGGGTTGCGGAGCGGGCGCTCGGAGCTCACGGACCGGATTCTCGCAGGGCGCACGCGCCCGCCGACCGTTGCCCGCTCCGCCCGCTGTTCTCAGAACGTTCACAGGCTTTTAGCGTTTAGTTAGCATCCGCTGAGATTTGCGCGCCAGAATCGCTCCCGTACAGAAGCAACGGAAGGAGTGAGGGAATGCCACAGATCATCATCACCACAGACGGCCCGGGGAGCGAGGGCATCCGGGAGGTCCACCGCGAGCGGGTCCAGCCCGCCGACGTCGAGACCGAGACCGCGAGTCACCTGCTGATCGAGCGGATCGGCTGGGCGCTCGCCGACGCTGACCAGATCGAGCACGCCGGCGACGCGCAGCGGCCTCAGGCCGCCTGAGGCCGCTGCAGCGCCCGCTGTCCGCTTGGGCAGCGGGCACCTCTGCCGGGGCGCCTCGACCGGGGCGTCCCTGATCCCGATTCGGGCCCCGAAAAACGACAACACCGGGTGCGCCGGTCAGCGCGTCGTTGGCTCGAGGCCCGATCGGCCGCGCTCCGAGTCGGCGGGCGCCCCGTCATCCAGCGGCGCCGGCAGCGCGACGACGCCGAGCGTCGCGAGAATCTCGTCGCGCTCCCGCTCGGCTTCGCGCGGGGCGGCGCCGAGCGCGATCAGCGCGTCGAGGCTGAGCGCGACCTCGTACGCCTCGTTCCCCTCACGCGCCTCGGCCAGCGCCTCCGCCAGCGCCGACTCGGCAGCGTTCTTCTCGCCGAGCAGGGTCAGGGCACAGCCGCGGACCCTGAGCAGGAGCGTTCTCGGCGCGGCCGGGTCCGCGAGCTGGCCCTCCGCGGCGGCGAGCGCCTCTTGGGCGCGACCGGCGAGCAGCTCGGCCTCGGCGAGGTACGCCTCGGCGAGTGCGGCATCGCCCGGGACCATCAGGCGGCGAGACGTCTCCGCTGCATCGGATAGCACCTCGCGGGCCTCCTCCTCACGGCCGGTGCGAGCCGCGAGTCGCCCAAGCAGCGCGGTGGTGAACGCCACGCCCTGCTCGTCCTCGGTGCCACTCCAGACCCGGCGGGCGCGGCGGAGGCGCTCCTCGGCCAGCTCGAGGTGGCCCTGATCGGCGAGCACCTCGCCGATGTTGCAGTCGCCGTAGGCGGCACCCCAGAGATTGCCTGCGCGCTCGCTCGCCTCGGCGGCACGCGCGTAGAGATCGATCGCCTCCTGCCAGCGGCCCTCCCAGTAGGAGGACATGCCGAGGTTGTTGAGCACCGTGCCCTGGCCCTCGAGGTCGCCCGCTTTGACGTAGATCTCAAGCGCCCGCTCGGAGTGCGTCGCCTCGTCGAACCGTCCGAGCAGGAACAGAGCAGAGTCGAGGCCCGAGGCGGCCCGGGCGAAGGCGATCTCGTCCCCGGCGAAGCCGGCCTCCTCCATCGCCCGCCGGTAGAGCGGCTCGCACTCATCCAGGCGACCCTGGCTGTGACGGGCGCTGGCGAGCGTCGTCAGCAGGGCGGCTCGCTCGCGGGCGGCGTCCGGCCCGCTGAGGCCCTCGAGGTCGCGCACGCCACGCAGCGCCCAGCGGACGGCCGCGGTCGTGCTCGCCGTTCGCAGATGCATCCAAGCCGTCCGGTGGATCAGCCGCGCGGCGGCGATCGGATCCTCGGGGAGCAGCTTGCGGGCCCGGGTGAAGGCCTGGACGGCGGCGGCCGTCTCACCGATCAGATTCTGGGCTTCGCCGAGCTCCTCCCAGACCGAGGCGAGGTCGGCGGGTGCGACGTCGATGTGGCGCGCCGATTCGAGCCCCCGGCGGTAGAGCTCCGCCGCTGCCGAGAACGCGGAGCTGTCACGCGCGCGCCGGGCAGCCTCGCACGCGTAGCGCCAGGCTTTCTCGTGCTCAGCGGCAAGGTGGAAGTGCAGCGACAGCATGCCACCCATCTCGTGTCTGCTGGACGCGAACTCGCGCTCCATCCGCCGGCCGACCGCCGCGTGCATGCGCCGGCGGGCCCGGTAGGGCAGCGCGGCGTAGGCGGCCTCCTGCACGATCGCGCGGCGAAATCGCAGGTAGCCGTCGCCGTCATCCAGGAAGAACGGTTCGAGGCGAAGCCAGGTCTTCTCGTTCGGCGGGGCGGCATCATCGTCGAGGACCTCGGTCAGGAACCGCGGGTGGAAGCTCTGCCCAAGCACCGAGGCGCTCCGGATGATCATCCGGTCTCTGGGATCGAGGCGGTCGATCCGCGTCATCGCGGCTGCCTCGAGGCTCTCGGGTAGCTCGTCTGCATGGCCCTCGCCCGCTGCACGAAGCAGGTCGCGAAGGAACTGCGGATTGCCACCGGAGCGTTCAACCGCGACCTGCAGCAAGGCCGGATTCAGCGGCGAGGCGTCGGTTGCTGCCTCGGCAAGAGCCGTCGTGTCGGCGGCGGGCAGGGGACCCGGCTCCAGTCGGACCACATCCGGAGCCGCCGGTGCGGCGAAGCGGCCGCCCTCGCGCCCGACCACCGCAACCAGCCACGGTGCGCTCCCGATCTCGCGGGCGACGGCGCCGAGCAGGTCCGCCGAGGCCTCGTCGAGGTGCTGGGCATCGTCGAAGACCAGCAGCGTCGGGCGGTCGAGGAGCACCCGCAGGAACGCGATCACCGTCTTGTGCAGGCGCCCGCGGCGGAGCTCGGCCGGGATCGCGTCGACCTCGGGGGTGCGCGGCGGGTCGAGGTCGAAGGGCAGCGCCAGCAGCGGCAGCCAAGGCGCGAGCTCCGGCGCCCGCTCGTCAACGCACTCCCGTAGCCGCCCGAGGACGACCTCGTCGGTGTCCTCCCATCCCACGTCGAGCGCCTCGCGAAGCAGATCGCGCCAGGTGAAGTATGGGGTCGAAGCCGTGAGCGCTTCGGCGAGCGTCTCGAGCAGGACGAAGCCCGCTTCCGCGGCCCGCTCGCCCAGCTCCTCGGCCAAGCGGGTCTTGCCGATCCCCGGCTCGCCGACGATCTCGACCAGACGGCCGCGTCCCTCGCGCACGTCCTCGACCGACGCGGTCAACGCCCGGAGCTCATGCTCGCGGCCGAGAAGCGGGAATCGGACCGCGACGGCGGCGCGGGTCCGGCCGGAAATCGGCGGACCGACTGACCAGACCTGGACCGGCTCCGCCTTGCCCTTGACTTTGAAGGGCGGCAGGCGGACGGTCTGGAAATGAGTCGGCGAGCGGTCGAGCGGGCCGGCCGTCGAGTAGAGCTCGCCGACTGGAGCCTTCGACATGACCCTGGCGGCAAGGTTGACGGCGTCGCCCATCACGCTGTAGGTCCGCCGGTAGGGCGGTCCGATCACGCCGGCGAAGACGCTACCCCGGTTGACACCGATGCGAACCGACAGTCGCCGGCGTGACTCGATGATCTCACGCAGTGCGAGCAACATCCGCTCCTCGTCGTCGCCGACGATTCGCGGAGCGCCCGCCGTCAACAGGATCTTGCCGCCGCCGTCGTCAACGTCGGACTCGAGGAAGCACGCCTCGTGGCGGTCGACTGCCGCCTGGACGTCCCGGACGAGCTCGCCGAGCGCCTCCGCCGCCGCCTCGGGGCCCTCGCGCTCGATCAGGTCGTCCGTTCCGTCGAACCTGATGAAGGCGATCGTGACGTTGCGATGCTCGGACGGCGGAAGACCGGAGATCACGTGCGCTCGGACCATCACCGGCAGGCACTCAGCAACCTTCGGGAGCGGAGGCAACTCATACGGCGATTCCGGGACGATCGTGACGGGAGCCGGCCCACGGGCGAGATGGAATCCGGGCCCCTTCGGCGCCCCGACGCATCCGGGATCGAGTTGCGCGGCGGTCTCGGGGCTGATCAGGACCTCCCCGGCTGCCGCGGCAGCCTCCATGCGAACGACGGTCGAGGCTGCGGGCCCGACGAGAAGGTGCTCCCGGTGGGAGTCCCCGACGAGAAGGCTGTGAAAGCTGCCGGTGTGGACGCCCTGTGACATCCGCAGGTTCACCCGCCCGACGTTCGTCTGCAGGCGGCCGATCTCCCGCAACAGGTCGCGCATGCCGACCGCGGCACGACAGGCTCTTACGGCGTGCCCCTCGTGCTCGAAGAGCAACAGGAGCGCATCGCCTCCGAACTTGAGCAGGCTGCCGCCATTCTCGTAGGCGACGCCGAGCAGAGTCGACAGCGGTCCGCCGATCGTCTCGGCAAGTTCTTCGGCGCCCTCGCGGCCCTGCCGGGCGAGGCGCTCCGACAGCGCGGTGAAGCCCGAGATGTCGGCGAAGACGACCGAAGCGTCGACGGTCTGGACCGACGCACTGGGGTGTTCGGAGAGATGCCGAAGGAGCACGCGGGGGACGTAGCAGTCAAGCCGACGCTCGGAGCTCCCACCGGTGCTTGCGATATCGGGTCCAGCCTCGCTCACCTGGCGTAGGCTCGCAGACGCAACCGTTCCAAGACAACCGCCTCACGCACCCCGAAGCGGTGCCGATCAAGAACAGGCACCTGGGCTCGTCGGCGCCGCGGGCTCACGCGGTTCTTACCGGCTACGGGGCGTGCGCGGGTTGGTCCATGGGATCTCCCGCGCATGCACGAACGCGGGCACGCTGTCTCGCCGATCTGTCCCGCGGGCGAGCGATGAGCCCGCAACCCCGCACGGCTACAACACGTAGACGCTGGCGAAGACGATGATCCACATCACGTCGACGAAGTGCCAGTAGATGCCCGGCACCTCGACGCCGAGATGGTCCTTCGCGGCGGGGCCGAAGTGGCCGCGCCACGCCCGGATGTTGGCGAACGTGAGCAGCAGCAGGCCGACGAAGACATGCGCCCCGTGCAGGCCGGTGAGCCCGTAGAAGATCGACCCGAAGGCGCCGTCACGGGCGCTGAAGCCGATGTGGACGTACTCGTTGATCTGGATGAAGAGGAAGGTGGCGCCGAGCAGCCAGGTGAGCGCCAGGCCCGCCATCAGCGCGTTGCGGTTGTTGCGGCGGATTCCCTCCAGCGCCCAGTGGATCGTGAACGAGGACGAGACCAGGATCACGGTGTTGATGCCGGCGATGAGGACCGGGAGCTCGAACCCGTCGGGCGGCCAGGGCCCGTCGTTCGCGACCGCCCGAATGAAGAAGTAGGAGGCGAAGAAGGCGCCGAACAGCATCACCTCGCTGACGATGAACAGCAGGATGCCGAGCGTCTGGCGATCGATCCTCGAGGAGGCGTGTGCCTCCGGGGGGCCGTGGTGCTCGTGGGCGTGGGCGCCGCCGACGGCGATCGAGGCGGACTCCATCAGCTCGCTCCTTCCGACGCGCCGACCGGGACGGGGTCGACCGTCCCACCCGCCGACTCGATGTGTTCGACCGGGATGTCGGTGATCTCCTCGACCTGTTCGATCAGGCCCTCCTCGAGCCACTTCGAGGCGTGGCCGGCGAAGGTCGAGATCAGCACGTCGTCGACGCGATAGTGCTCGATCGCGTTGGCGACGGCGGCGAACGGCTCGGGGCTCATCGGCTGGCCGGTCGCATCGATCTCCTCCCGGTAGAGGGCCGCGAGCGTCGCCGCGAGCCGGTCGCAGACCTCCTCACGAGGCGTCTCCCCGGATGCCGGGCAGATGAACGTGTAGCGGTGGGGCCGCTCCCTGTTGCGGTCGAGCAGACGCGCGAGCAGGTCGGGGGCATTGACCGTCTGGGTGGCGACGACGAGGGTGTGGGTCACGTCCCAGCGAATCGCGTCGTCCTCGATCCGGACGGGGATGTGGTCGACCGGAACCGAGAATCGGTCGCGGGCCCACTCGATCAGATCCCTGCGCATCAGTCCGAACCGCGTCTCGGCCAGGCAGGAGATCAGGACCTCATCGGGGCTGAAGGCGCGCACCGCATCATCGAGCGCCAACGGCGGGTCGGGGTCGAGGACGACCGCGCTCGACTCGATCCCGAAATCGTGCAACACGTGCTGGGTGACCTCGACCCGGCTCAGCGCCGCGTCGCGAACCTCCTCGGCGTCGACGATCTGCCCGGCGGACGGGACGTTCTGCGGTGCCGCCAGCACGACGTGCTCGGCCCCCGCATCGACCCGCTCGCGGAGCGCCGCCAGCAGCCTGCGGCCGCCGGCAACCTCGTTCAGGAAGGCGAGGACCGTTCCGGTCGGCTGCTCGGCGCCCATCAGTCGCTCCCCCCACCGGAGGCGGTCCCGACGACGGCCGGCTCCGGCCCGCCGACATCGGCGCCCTCCTCACCCTCGGTGAGGATCGCGTGCTTGGCCCCGGGGACCCCGAACTCATACGGCCCGCCGACCACGCGCGGGATCTCGTCGAAGTTGAAGACGGGTGGCGGCGAGGAGACGAGCCACTCGATCGTCTTGGCGCGCCACGGGTTGGCCGGCGCCTTCGGGCCGAAGCGCCAGCTGACGATCATGTTGTAGACGAAGATCAGCTGCGCCACCCCGAGGATGAAGCTGAAGACGGTGATGAACAGGTTCCAGTCGCCGAACTGGGCCGCATAGTCGGCCACCCGTCGCGGCATCCCCTCCATCCCGATCCAGTGCATCGGGATGAAGGTCCCGAGCATCGCGATCGCGGTCAGCCAGAAGTGCCAGCGCCCGAGGCGCTCGTCGTACATTCGCCCGGTCATCTTCGGGAACCAGTGATAGATGCCGCAGTAGATCGTGAAGACCGAGCCGCCGAAGAGGACGAAATGGAGGTGGGCGACGACGAAGTAGGTGTCGGATACGTGGATGTCGATCGGGATCATGCCGAGCATCACGCCCGAGATGCCGCCGATCACGAAGGTGACGATGAAGCCGAGGGCGAACAGCATCGACGTGTTCTCCAGGTGCAGCTTCGAGTCGAACAGGGTCCCGAGCCAGGAGAAGATCTTGATCCCGGTCGGCACCGCGATCAACAGCGTGGTGATCATCATCGGCACCCGCAGCCAGGCGAACATCCCGGCGACGAACATGTGGTGCGCCCAGACCGCGAAGGCGAGCACGACGATGCCGAGCAGGGCCAGCGCCATCAGCCGGTAGCCGAAGATCGTCTTGCGGGCGTGCGTGGAGATCACCTCGCTGACGATCCCGAAGCCCGGCAGCATCATGATGTAGACGGCCGGGTGCGAGTAGAACCAGAAGATGTGCTGGTAGCTGATCACGTCGCCGCCGGCCGCAGCCTCGAAGAAGTTGGTGCCGAGCACGCGGTCGAAGAGGACCATGAACTGGGCGCCCGCGACGAACGGCGTCGCCCCGACGACCAGCAGCGAGGTCGAGAGGTTCGCCCAGACAAGCAGCGGCATCCGCCAGAAGCTCATCCCGGGCGCACGCATGGTCACGATCGTGACCAGGAAGTTGAGTGCGGTGGCGATCGACGATGCGCCCGCGAACTGCACGCCGAGGTTGAAGAACGACTGCCCGAGCGGGGCCCCGGTGCTGAGCGGCGCGTAGCCGGTCCAGCCGGCGTCGAAGGCGCCGCCCGGGACCACGAACGAGGCCAGGAACAGGATCCCGCCGATCGGCAGCATCCAGAAGCTGAGCGCGTTGAGGCGCGGGAACGCCATGTCCGGCGCGCCGATCATCAGCGGCAGCACGTAGTTGGCGATCCCGGCGAAGACCGGGACGATGAACAGGAAGATCATGATCGCCGCGTGAGTCGAGAAGAGGCCGTTGTAGACCCCGGGATCGACGACCTGGGTGCCCGGCTGCGCGAGCTCGGCCCTGATGCCCATCGCCAAGAGGCCACCGATGAAGAAGAAGGCGAAGGTGGTGACGATGTACTGGATGCCGATCACCTTGTGATCGGTGTTGAACTTGAAGTAGTCCTTCCAGCTGTAGGCGCCGTGGGAGGAATGGTCGTCGGGGATCGTCGGCCTGCCGGCGGCCCAGCGGAACCAGTAGTCGAAGGCGCCAAAGCCGATCAGCCAGCCGATCGGGGCGGTGACCGCGGGGACGATCACGTGCGGGTAGCCGGTCTGCTCCGTCTGGAAGATCTCGAGACCGCTGATCGCGCGCAGGGCGACGACCAGCCCGAAGCCGAAGGCCCCGCCCAGCAGGGCTCCGAGGAGGGCGCGCGGCCAGCCCGGTTGCTTCAGCGTTGCGGTCAAGTTCCTACCTCCAGCTCATCTTCTCTGCCGGCCCTAGCCACCCGACTGGCCCTCAGCCAGGCTCCCGGCTCCGTTGCCCCCCGCGACCCCGGTGCCGACCTGGCCCTCGGGGATGTCCTTCTGCTCGCTCAGCCAGGACTCGAACTCCTCCGGCGACTCGGTCTTGGCGACCGCCCGCATCACCGAGTGACCGAAACCGCAGAGCTCGGTGCAGACGACCGAGTAGGTCCCCTCCACCGTCGGCGTCACGCGGACGACGTTGTCGATGTCGGCGTCGCCCTCGGGATCGTCGAGGCTCGCTCCCGGCACCAGGTCGCGCTTGATCCGCCACTCGGGGACCCAGAACGAATGGAGCACGTCGAGCGCCTGCAGATGCAGCTCCAGCTGCGTGCCGGACGGCGCGTGCAGCTCGGTCGAGGTCTTGCCCGCGTCGACGTAGTCGAACCGCCAGGCGAACTGCTGAGCGGTGACATCGACGCGCATCGAGTCCGCCGCCTCCGCCTCGATGTCATCGAGGACGAGCGTGGCGTAGACGCCGGCGAAGAGCACGATCGCGGTCGGGATCAGGGTCCAGACGACCTCGAGCCGGGTGTTGCCGTGGATCGGCTCGCCGTCTGACTCGTCCCCGGGCTTCGCGCGGTACTTCCAGATCGCGTAGCCCATCATCACCATGACGACGCTGAAGACGAACGCGCTGAGCACGATCATCACGTCGGTCAAGGTGTCGATGTCCTTCGCCTCGGCGGAGCCCTGCAGGCCGTTCCAGTCCGGAATCAGCATCAGCACCGAGGCGACCGTGGTCAGCAGGAGAGTGACTGCCAGCAGGCGCAGGAAGGTTGCGGGGGTCATGTCCTTCATCGAACGGGGAGCATTCTATTGAGTAAGCGGCGCCACGCGGCGCGGCCGTCGAGCTAGTGCCAAATGGCTCTATTGCGACGGTACGGGCGGGAGCCGATCGAGCTCGCCGGCGGACGCCGCGAGCACCCCGCGGGCAACTCCCTCCCAGCTCCAGAGCCGCCGGACGGTGTCGACCAGCGCCCGCTCGCTGCGCTCACGCTCAGGCGCAGGGAGCCGCATCCAACCCAGAAGCCGATCGGCGATCTCGGTGACCGCGTCGGGCCCCGCCGGGAACGCGGTCAGGCCGCGGGCCGGCTCCGGCAGCTCGCGGTCGAGCTCCCGGGCGACCTCGGCGAGGCCGGAATGATCGGCACAGACCGGTAACGAGCCGGTCGCGGCGGCCTCCGCCGCGACCATCCCGAAAGCTTCGGGGAAGGTACTGGGGACGACCATCGCATCACTCGCGGCGAGCACCCCGGCGACCTCGCCGTGCTCGAGCCGGCCGGCGAAGCTGACGCTCCCGCGGGCGCCGGCCGCCGCCTCCAGCCAGCCGCCGGGTGGGTCGGAGAGAAAGCCGGAGAGGATCTGCAGCGGGCGCCGGGCGCCACCCTCCAGTGCCCAGCCGAGCGCGGCGATCCGTCGCGCGCGCTCCAGATCTCCCTCGATGATCGCCGCCCAGAGATCCTCCAGCGTCTCCCGATATGCGCCGAACCCGGCAACGAGCAGCGACGCCTCCGGGACCCGGGCACGGACCAGCGGCCAGGCGGCGAGCAGCAGGTCACAGCCCTTCGAGACGATCAGCTTGCCGACGAACACGACCCGCGGCCCGCGCGAGCCCGCGTAGGCGCGAAGCGCAGCCGCCGCCTCGGCCGGGTCGCGGTCGAAGGAGTCGCCGCTGCCGGTGACAGGCTCGGCCTCGATCTCCGCGGCCAGCGCGGCCAGCGCGGGTCCGGGCTCGACCCCGGCCGGGAGTGGCGCGAAGGCCTCGACGTCCACCCCCGGCGGACCGAGGCGGGTCTTGCGCTCGACCGCCGCGTCGCCGATCGTCTCCCAGAGCGACTCGGCGGTGTGTCGCGAGCCGACCAGCACGGCCGCCGCCGCCCCGAGGCCCTCGCGGGCCTCGGGCAGGAAGCGGGGATCCGGCTTGACCGTGTAGGAGAGCGCGCTGCCGTGGACTTTCGCGGCGAAGTTGAGGCCGGCCCGGGCGAGGATCAGCGGGCCCATGATCAGATGGTTGGCGAGCGCCGCCTCGGCGCCGCCGATCAACTCGTCGACCTCGCGCACGGCTGCGACGTTGGCCTCGATGTAGGCGGCGAGCTCGGCATCGCTGAGCGCCGGGTATGCCTTGACCCGGAAGCCGGCGTAGCGGTCCTCCACGTAGACGGGCAGTAGGCCGCCGATCTCCGGCAAGTAGGCGGTGATCGTCCCCGTCCCCGGGCTGCCTGGGCCGGAGCCCGCACGCAGCTCGAGCCCGCCGCCGGCCCAGCCGCCGACCCGATCGATCCAGCCGAGCGAGCCCGCCTCGCGATCCTGGCAGAGGAGGTGCACGTCGTGGCCGAGCCCGGCGAGCGCGCGGGCGACGCAGGCGTTGTAGACGTTGCTGCCGGTGCCGCGCAGCAGGTAGCCGTGAAAGATCAGGACTCGGATCCCTGCATGTTCGCTGCTTCACCGGATAAGGTTCGCGCCGTGAACGAGAAGCAGACGTACCGTTTCCGCGCCCCCGCCTCCGGCCGCGAGGCCCTGGTCGAGGCCGAGGAGGGCGGTGTCTACGTCGATCGCGAGACCGGTGAGGAGCTGCGGCCGGTGACCCGGACGCTGCCGCTCGCGCCGTCCGCATCGAGCCTGCTGCGCAGCCCGGAGAACCTGCGCGAGTGCCGCCGCTGTGAGCAGCTGATCGGCCTCGATGTCAGCGACTGCCCGTACTGCGGCCTGCGGCAGGAAGCGACGGACGGCGCCTCGTGACGCGGCGGGCGGCGGTAACGCTGCTCGCCTGCGGTGCCCTCGCGGTGCCGCTCGCTGCCTGCGGCGACGACGAGCAGACGATTACCGAGACGACCACCGAGACGACCACCGAGGCGACCACGTCGACCACGTCGACCACCGAGGCGACCACGTCGACCACGACCAGCGAGCCGACCACGACCAGCGAGCCGACCACGACCACGACCACCGACTCCGACTCCGACTCCGACGACGGCACCGGGGACGATCAGGGCAGCTCGAAGGAGGAGGCGGAGAAGAACGCCGAGAAGGCGTTCGAGGCGTTCTGCGACGAGAACCCGGATATGTGCGGCTGATCTAGCCCCTACTCGGGCTTGTCGGTCTTCTTCGGGACGAAGTACGCCCAGTAGAGAATCCGCTCCCCGCTCAGCTTGCAGCCGTAGGTGCGGGTCGTCTTCTTGCGCAGATGAGGCTTCGCCTTGGGAACGTCCTCGGCGCCGCAGGAGTCGGGCTTGCGGCTCGCCTTCCAAGCGTTCTCGCGCGTGTTGAGCCCGTCGCGGTAGAGCGGGGCCCAGGTCGGCAGGGTCAGTGCCACGACCCGGCCCTGCTGCACCTTCAGCGGCTTGTCGAGGGTGAAGATCGGCTTGCTACCGAGGCTTCCGTCGAGCTCGACCGCCGGACTCTGCTTGCCGAGCGTGAATCGCGAGCCCTTCTCGCCCTTCTTCTTCAGGACCGAGATCTTGGCGATCGGCGCGGTGCCGAACTTCTCGTCCTTGAAGATCTCGCCGAAGCCACTGAGTTGCGAGCTGGTCGGCTTCGAGAGCTCGACCGACCAGGCGACAAGGTGCCCGTCGGCGGGCACCTTGTAGAGGCCCCTGCGACCGTCCGCAGCGATCATGAAACCGGTCACCGATCCGGTCGCGCGGCAGTTCTTTGGACAGAGCGGGCTCGGGGTGCCCTTCGTCGCTCCGAGCACCTTCGCGCTGCGCGCGGCCGAGGCGCCTTCGACCGCGATCGCGGCCACAACGACGGCCAGGCAGAGCGTCACGGCCGTCACAACGCGCGCAACTGCGCTGGGTTTCGCTGTCGGTGACATCAGATACTCCGAACACGCCTGCTGCCCGCAGGTTGCGGAGGCAGACGCCGATCCGGGGGAAGTCTAGGGCCGCGAGAAGCCGAGGCGGTGCCGACGGCGCCGACGGCAGGCGATCGCCCAGGCGCCGATGCCGGGCAATCGGCACTGCCGTCCGCGTTCCCTCGCCTAGACTGAGCTCCGGTGGCGGCGATCGAGGTCGAGAATCTGCAGCGGAGCTTCGACGGCGGAGTGATCGCCGTCGACGGCGTCGATCTCGAGGTCGCCGACGGTGAGATCTTCTCCTTTCTCGGTCCGAACGGGGCCGGCAAGACGACGACCGTGCGGATGCTGACGACGCTCCTGCGTCCAACCGGCGGCAGCGCCCAGGTCGCCGGCCATGACGTGGTCGAGGACGCGGCCGCCGTGCGCAGGGCGATCGGCGTCGCCCTGCAGGAGGCGGCCCTCGACCCGCTGATGACCGGCCGCGAGCTGATCCATCTGCAGGCGACGCTCCACGGCCTGCCGCCGGCCGAGATCGACGACCGCGCCGACGCCCTGCTCCAGCGTGTCGGGTTGACCCGGGCCGCAGATCGGCGGGTCGGGACCTACTCGGGCGGCATGCAGAGACGGCTCGACCTGGCATCGGCGCTCGTGCACCAGCCCGAGGTGCTGTTCCTCGACGAGCCGACCACCGGCCTGGACCCGGTCAGCAGGATGACGATCTGGGAAGAGGTGAGCAAGCTCAACGATGAGGGCACGACCGTGTTCCTGACCACCCAGTACCTGGAGGAGGCGGACAAGCTCGCCGATCGCGTGGCGATCATCAGCGCCGGCAAGATCGTCGCCGAGGGAACGCCGGCGTCGCTCAAGGCCGAGGTCGGCAAGCCGCGGCTCGAGGTGGCCGTGGCCGAGGGATCGCCCGCGGCCTGCGAGGACGTGCTGGCCCGCTTCGGCGAGTGCCTGCCGGCGAAGGACGGCACCCTGATAGTCGAGCTCGCCGGAGGCGCGGCCGAGATCGCTCCGGTCGTGCGGGCGCTGGACGAGCGGGGGATCCTGGTCGAGTCGCTGGAGCTCGTCGAGCCGACGCTCGATGATGTCTTCGTCGAGAAGACCGGCCAGCACCTGGAGGAGTCCGACGAACCGCTCCCCGACGAGGCCGGCCGGGTCGCCGAGTGAGCGCGATCTTCAGCCGCCAGAGCTGGCGCGTCGTCGGCGAGTTGGGACGGCGCTCCGTCAAGCAGACCTTCAGGCGGCCGCAGCTGATGGCGCCCCTGATCATCTTCCCGACCCTGTTGCTCGCGATCCAGACGGGCGGTGCCGGCCGTGCCGTCGATCTCCCCGGGTTCCCGCCGGTCGAGAGCTTTCTCGCGTTCATGCTCGCCGGGGCGATGGTCCAATCGACGCTGCTCGCGGGCAACAGCGGCGGCATCGCGCTCGCCGTAGACATCGAGATGGGCTTCACCGACCGGCTGCTCGTCGCGCCGATCCCGCGCTTCTCGATCGTCCTCGGCCGGCTCGCCGGCACCGCGGCGCTCGGGCTGTTCACGGCAATCTGGTTCCTCGCGATCGGCTTCGCCTTCGGAGTCAAGTTCACCGAGGGGCCGCTCGGTGTGCTGGTGATGATCCTCCTGGTGATCGGCTCGGCGGTCGCCTTCGGCTCGATCGGCGCCGCGATCGCCCTGCGCTCGGGGAGCGCCTCGGTCGTGCAGGGCATGTTCCCGCTGCTGTTCGTGATCCTCTTTCTCTCGACCGCCTTCTTTCCACAAGATCTGCTGCTCGAGCCGGCCCAGACGGTCGCCGAGTACAACCCGCTCAGCTTCATCGTCGACGCCGTCCGCGACCCGGTCGTGTTCGCCTTCTCCGCGGAGGACATGCTCAAGGGTCTGCTCGGGCTGCTGGTGATCGGGGCCTTCGGCACCGTGCTGGCCGCGCGCGCCCTCCAGCACCGGCTGAGGACCGGCGGATGAGCCACGGGCTGCGCGTCGACATGAGCACGATCCGGGCGATGATCGAGCGCTCGCGGAACGAGCTCCTGCGGGTGCCCGGAGCCGCGATCCCCGGGGTCCTCGCGCCGACGATCTTCTTCCTCGGGCTGACCGCGGTCTTCGGCAGCCTGACGCTGCTGCCGGGGTTCGACACCCAGAGCTACCAGAGCTTCCTGATCCCGGTCAGTCTCATGCAGGGCGCCGGCTTCACCGGGGCCGCGACCGGGGTCAACCTCGCCCGCGACATCGAGAACGGGCTCTTCGATCGCTTCCTCGCCTCCCCGGCGCCGCGCTGGGTGCTGCTCACCGGTCTCGTCAGCTCGGCCAGCCTGCGGGCGTTGGTGCCCGGCACGTTCCTGTTCATCGTCGCGATGATCGTCGGGGCGAACTTCCCCGGCATCCTCGGTCTGATCGTCGCCGTCGTTGCGGTGATGGGGATGGGCGTCGTCGCGGCCTGCTGGGGCGTTGCGCTGGCGCTCAAGTTCAAGACCCAGTCGGCGGCGCCACTGATGCAGGCGGGGATGCTCGTGCTGATCCTGACCACCACGGCCTACGCGCCCCAGGAGCTGCTCACCGGGTGGCTCGCGGAGGTAGCGCGGATCAACCCCGCCACGCAGGTGGTCGAGATGGCGCGCCAGGGGTTCGTCGGGACCGTGACCTGGAGCGGCACCTGGCCCGGGATCGTCACCCTGATCGGCCTGATCGCACTGCTCGGCGCCTGGGCGCTGCGGGGCATGCGTCGGACGGCGTACTAGGCCGAGCGGCCGCTACTTGTAGCGGTACGTGATCCGGCCGCGATCGAGGTCGTAGGGGCTGAGCTCGATCTTGACCCGGTCGCCCGGCAGGATCCTGATGTAGTGGCGGCGCATCTTGCCGCTGATGTGCCCGAGGACCTCGTGGTCGTTGTCGAGCTTCACCTTGAACATCGTGTTCGGGAGGGCCTCGGTGACCTCGCCCTCCATCTCGATTTTCTCTTCCTTCGCCATTGCGCGAGGCGCAGCGTAGCGGAGAGCGCGGCACCCGATCCGCCGGATTCCGGCTCGGTGGGTCACCCTGGGCAGGCGCGCGGGCCTACTTTCCCTCGAATGTCGCCTTGCCGGGGCCGTCGCTGAGAAAGCTCTGCACGGCCGCCTTCAGGTCCTCGGTATCGAACAGCGGCCCGGCGATCGCGGGCGTCGCCCGGTCGGCGGCCTCGACGCCGCCGTCGAGATAGGCGCGGACGATCCGCTTGGTTGCACCGTGGGCAACCGTCGGCCCGGCGGCAAGCCGGCGGGCGAACTCCATCCCCTTCCCGAGCAGGTCCTCCGCCGCGACGACGCGGTTGACGACTCCCCACTCGAGCATCTTCTGGGCGTCGTAGAGGCCGCCGGTCATCACGAACTCACGGGCCCTCGCGGGGCCGGCCCGCTCGGCCATCCGCTGCACTCCACCCCCGAACGGGGTCAGCCCGACGACCCGTTCGACGAGACCGAACTGCGCCCCCTCGGCTGCCCAGATCATGTCGCAGCCGAGCGCCGTCTCGAGCCCCGCCGTCAGGCACAGGCCCTGGACCAGCGCCAGGGTCGGGATCGGCAGCGCCTCGAAGCAGGCGAGGTCGGCGATTCCCTGCTCGGCGAGCGCAGTGCCGTCGGCGGCGCCCTCGATCGCCGCGAACGTGTTCACGTCGACGCCGCCCGTGAAGATCTCGCCCTCGGCGCGAAAGACGAACGCCCGCGCATCCGATTCGGCGACCTCGTCGCGAATCTCCCGCAGTCGCTCGAAGGTGCGGGTCCGGAAGAGGTTGAGCGGCGGATCGTCGAGGATCGCCACGGCCACGCCGCCGTCGCGCTCGAGCCTGACCGGGTCGCGATCGGGCTGCTCGACATCGGCCATCTCAGTCACCTCGGATCTCGTCGGCGATCCGCGCGATCTCGGCGCTGTCGGCTCCGCGCGGGATCCAGGGCAGCTTCAGCGGGTCGTCCTCGTAACGGGGAATCACATGTATGTGGAAGTGGAAGACCGTCTGCCAGCCGGCGGCTCCGCAGGCGTTGAGCAGATTGAACCCATCCGGCCGCAGCGTCGCGGCCATCCGCCCCGCAAGTCGCTGGGCCGCGGCGGTCGTGTGGCGCAGGTCGTCGGGCTCGATCTCGTGCAGATCGCGGCTGTGTCGTCGCGGGATCACCAGGGCATGACCGGGCGTCGCCGGGTTGATGTCCATGAACGCCAGCGTGTGCTCGTCGGAGTCGAGCAGCTCCGCGGGCGCGTCGCCGCTGACGATCGAACAGAAGATGCAGGGCGGCTCGGTCATCCAGGGGCAGCCTACCCGGGCGGCGGCGACGGGGGCCGGCCCCGAACGCGGATAGGATCCGGCCGATGCCGCAGGAGCCGGGCACCCGCGATCGAAGCCGTGGGGTTGAGCGGGCCGCGCGCCCGGCGCTGGCCCTGCTCACCGTACCCCGTCCCGGCGAGCGGCTCGACGGCGAGCCCGAGCTGCCGCCGGAGGACGGATACGTCGCCTTCCTGCACCGCGGTGACGAGCCCGACCTCGAGGCGCTGCACGCGGCGATCGCCGAGCTCGACGCCGACGACGACGCCGACCTCCTGATCGGGGCGGTGCGCGTCGACGGGGCCGGCGGCGGCAGGGTCCACCTCCCCCCGCCGGACCCGGTCGGCGTCGAGCAACTGCTCGCCGACGGATGCCTGGCCCCGGCTTCGCTGCTCGCCTCGGCAGCGATCCCGGGCCTGCCGCAGGCGCTGGAGGCGTTCGGCTCGGGCGCCGTGGCCGGGACGATTGCCCTGATGATCGGCGGCAGGCCCCGGACCAGCGACCGGGTCCTTGCCACGGTTGCCGAGGACCCGGCCGCCGGTTGGTGGACCGACGACGACGCCCTCGCCGGCCTGGCGGAGCTCGCCCGCTCCCCGCTCGCCCGCGAGCGCGGGGTCGCGCGGCCCTTGAGACGCGAGCTGCTGAGCCGGGCACTGAACGAGAGACCGATCCTGGGACAGCCCTGGCGACTACCCGACCTTGCCGCCGACGACCACGATGCCGAGCAGCTCAGGGAGCTGCTCGACGACCTGCTCTGGACGATCGAGCGCCAGGCCGACTCGCTGCTGGTCCTCGGCGGCGAGTGGGACGAGGCGCCGATCTCGCCTTCCCCGGAGACCGGCGAGCTCTTCGATCTCGAGCTGGTCCGTCGCGACGACGAGATCACCCGGCTGCGCGTGACCGAGCAGGAGCTCAGGGAACGGCTCGGGGACCTCCGCCGGCGGCTGACCGAGATCAGAGCTGCCCGCGCAGCCGACGCCCGGCTGATCGCCGACCTGCGCCGGGCCGCGGCGGTCGGCGGTCGTGGGCGTGGCCGTGCGGCGATCCGCGCCGTCCGCCGGTGGCTGCCCGCACGCGGCGGGCGGGACACCGAGGGCTAGCTTGCGCCTGATCGTCCTCGGGGCGCCGATCAGCACGCACGTCGTCCGCTGCCTGGCGGCGGTCTCTGACCGCGGCTGGGACGTCCACCTGTTCGCCACCACCCACACCCCGGTCCACTACGACCTCCGCGACGTCACCCTGCACGTCGATCCATTCGTGCTCGACCACTACCCGGCGCCGCACCGCTCGATCACCGTTGCACCGCTGCGGCGCAGCGCCCACGACGGCCCGTTGATGGACCGCGAGCGGGCCGCCGAGCTGGCCCGGGTGATCGCGGCGATCGAGCCCGACCTGATGCACACGATGGAGACCCAGGCCGGCGGCTACCTCGCCCTCGAGGCGCGTCGGGAACTCGCCGGTCGCTTCCCGCCCTGGATCGTCGGGCTGTTCGGCATCGACCTCTACTACTACCTGCGCGTCCCCCGGCACCGACCGCGCCTGCGCGGCGTCATGGCGGCGGCCGACTACGTGCTCGCGGACACCCACCGGGACCTCGCGCTGAGCCGGAGGCTCGGGTTCGAGGGCAGGTTCCTCCCGGTGATGATCACCGGCGGGGGCTTCGACCGGGAGGCCGCCGTGGCGAAGCGCTCCGCCACTCCCCCGAGCGGCCGGCGGGCGATCGCGGCCCGGCTTCAGGCCGACCTCGCCTACCGGCCGCGAACCGTGCTGGCGGCGCTCGCCGGCTGCGCGGACCTGCTCAGTGGCTACGAGCTCCAGGCCTACTTCCTCTCCCCGGCACTGCGGGCGGAGGCCGAACGCGTCTGCGGGTTGGCGGGCATGCGCCTGCGGGTGATCTCGGAGCCGACCAGCTACGCCCCCCACGCCGAGATCCTCGCGATGCACTCACGCTCGCGGGTCTCGGTTGCCGCCGCCGTCGCCGACGGGACCAGCCTCGGGGCGATCGAGGCCGGGCTGATGGGGTCGCTGCCGATCCACTCCTACCAATCGGCGGTCGGCGAGTGGCTGCGCGACGGCGAAACGACCCTGCTGTTCGACGGCGACGACCCCGCGGACCTGGCCGCCGCCCTGCGCCGCGCCCTCGCCGACGACGCGCTGGTCGACCGGGCCGCGAGGGCGAACGCCGACCTCGTCACGCAGCTGGATCGGCGGCGCGAGGCCCCGCGACTGGCGACCGCCTACGCCCGGGCGTTGGCCGACCAGGACCGGAGGTGAGCCTCGGCCCCGGCTCGATCAACGATCTCACCGGCAAACTGCGCCGCGCTCAGCTCGGCGACGGCCGCACCGATCGCATGGCCCTCGATCCCCAGCAGCTCGGCAATCTCGGCACCCGAGAGCAGCGGCGTCGGCGGGCCCCGGCGCTCCCAGGCCACGATCTCGGCCAGCATCTCGCGCGCCAGGTCGAGGTGGGCCGTGATCGCCTCCGCGGGCACCCCGGCCCCCTGAGCGGAGAGACGGTCGGCGATCGTCAGCATCGTCACGTCGAGCGCCTCGCTCCCGGTCAGGCTCAGGTACTCCCAGACCCGGCGCCTGTCAAGCGGGCGCTCGTGCGTCATGAAGCCGAGGACCAGGTGATGCCGAGTCAGCGCGGCCTGGTAGCCGGCGAAGCGGCTGCTCGTGTGGAGACCGCGGCAGAAGTCGGTCACCATCTCCGCCCCGATCCGGTCGTGACCGCGGAAGCTGATCAGGCCCCCGTGCTCACTTCGGGTTGCCGGCTTGCCGATGTCGTGCAAGATCGCCGCGAACCGGATCCCTTCTCGTCGCGTCAGGCCGTCGGCGAGCGGCTCCCCGAGGGCTGACTCGACGTCAGCGGCCACGGCACCCGCATACGGCTCGAGATCGGCCTCGACCGCGAGCCAGCGGCGCAGCACCTCGATCGTGTGATCGTGCACGTCGAGGTGGTGATTGGGGCTCTGCACCACGCCGCGCAGGGCCGCCAGCGGGGACAGCACGACCGGGGTCAGGCCGAGCTCGTCGAGCAGCTCGAGCGCGCGTAGCGGGCGCTCGCCGGCGATCATCGCCTTGAGCTCGGCAAACCGGCGCTCGGGCGCCGGCTCGGCCGCTCGCCCGGACGATGCCCTGATCAGCGCGATCGTCGCCGGGTCCGGCTCGAGCGAGAAGGTCGCGGCGATCCGCGCCGCCCGCATCATCCGCAGCGGGTCGGCCTCGAAGGCGCCGTCGAATGCAGCCCGCAGTCGCGCCGCCTCGAAGTCCTCGATGCCACCGGTCGGATCGACCGGCTCACCGCCCGCGAGCGGCACCGCAATCGCGTTGACGGTGAGATCGCGAAGCCGGAGGTCAGCCTCGAGCGTCGCCGCCCGCGGTGCGACGACGTCGACCGTCCAGGCATTGCCGGGACCGCTGACGCGCCAGGTCTCGAACTCGCTGGAGAGCTCGAAGGCGCTGCCGCCGAGCAGCCCGGCGACGCGGCGGGCGATCGCCGGCACGTCGCCGTCGGTGACGAGATCGATGTCATCGACGACCCGGCCCGCGAGCGCGTCGCGGACCGCGCCACCGACGATCCATGCGCCGGACGGGAGCTCCCCGGCCAGACCCGCCCGCAGCGCCGTCAGGCGCTCGCTCGCGTCTAGCGCGGCCCCGATCCTCGCCGCGGCCCCAGCGCTCACCGGCGCGCCAGCCGCGGGACCCGAGGGGAGATCCCGCAGGTGATCTCGTAGTTGATCGTCTCCAGCAGGCGCGCCAGCTCCTCGGCTGCGATCCGCCGGCCGCCGCTCGGCCCAAGAACCACGACCTCCTCGCCGACCGCGACCGCCGGCTCGGGACCGAGGTCGACGGTGATGTTGTCCATCGAGACCGTCCCCACCACCGGGTAGCGCTCGCCGGCGATCAACACGTCCGCACGATTGCCGAGGCCGCGCCGGTAGCCGTCGCCGTAGCCGATCGGTACCACTCCGACCGAGGTCTCGCGCTCGGCCCGCCAGCGGCGTCCGTAGCCGGCGCTGTCGCCGGGCCCGAAGCGCTTGACGTCGGCCACATAGCTGCTGATCCTCATCGCGGGCTCGAGCCCCGACTCGGCCGGATCGCCGCCGAACGGATCAAGGCCGTAGACGGCAACCCCGCAGCGGACCATGTCGAAGTGCGAGGCGGCCGAGCGGAGCGTCGCAGCGCTGTTGGCCGCGTGCAGCGTCAGACCGTAGCGCCGGCGCGCCGGCGCGCCGAGCTCCCCGAAGCGCTCGAGCTGCTCCTCGAAGAACGGCGAGTCGGGCTCGTCCGCGGTCGCGAAGTGAGTCCAGAGCCCGGCAAGCTCGACCCGCTCGTCGTCGGCGGCGAGGGCGAGCAGCCGCTCGACTGCGACCGGGTCGCGTTCGCCGAGCCGGCCCATGCCGCTGTCGAACTTGACGTGCACCCGCGGCCGCAGCCCGAGCCGCGCTCCACGCTCCGCGACCGCGTCGAGAAAGCCGGTGCGCCAGACCCCGAGCTCCGCCCCCGCGCCGAGGGCCACGTCGAGCTCGGGATCGGTGAGCGCCCCCATCACGAAGATCGGCGGCTCCTCGAGCGCGCCACGGAGCTCGAACGCCTCGCCCGCCGTCGCGACCGCGAGCATCCCGGCACCGCCCGCGATGGCAGCCCGCGCGCATTCGACCATCCCGTGCCCGTACCCGTTCGCCTTGACGACCACGCAGAGCGCGACGTCGGCACTCAGCGCGGCGGCGAGGCGGGCGGAGTTGCGCTCGACCGCGGCCAGGTCGACCCAGGCCGTGACCCGCTGAAAGGCATCCATCAGCGGGCCAGCCCCGCGGGCAGCGCTCCGATCACGTCCGTCGCAATCACCGACTCCACCGCCCCGATTCGCTCGGCCGCAAGTCGGCCCGCCCGGGCGTGGGCCAGGACCCCGGCGGCGCACGCCCGGAACGGCTCGACCCCCCGAGCGACCAGCGCCGCGATCGCTCCCGAGAGCACGTCGCCGGTACCGGCGGTCGCGAGCCCGGGACTGGCAAGCGCGTTGATCGCCATGCGCTCGCCGTCGGTGACGATCGTGTCGGTGCCCTTGAGCACGACGATTCCGCCGCAGCGCCGGGCGGCCTCGCGCGCGGAGTCGAGCCGGGCGGCGGAGACGGCGCCGGAATCGACGCCGAGCAGGCGGGCGAGCTCGCCCGCGTGAGGGGTCAGCACCAGCGGCCGGCCGGGGACGGCCGCGGCCTCGAGGTCGGTGCCGAGGGCGTTGAGGCCGTCGGCATCGACGAGCAGCGGCACCCCGATTGCAGCGACCAGCTCTCGGGCGAGCTCGGCGGCGTGCGGCGCCCTGCCGAGGCCGGGCCCGAGGACGACGCAGTCGGCGGTCTCGCTGCGTGCGAGAATCGGCCCCGCGGCCTGCGGCTCGAGGCTGCCCTCCGAGCCCGCCACCCCGAGCGTCATCACCTCGGTCAGCTTCGTCTCGAGGATCGGCTCCAGCTCAGCCGGCGCGGCGACCGCCGCGTACCCTGCCCCGGCCCGGATCGCCGCCTCGGCGGCCATGCAGACTGCTCCGGTCAGACCCCGAGAGCCGCCGACCACGAGCACGTTGCCGGAGCTGAACTTGTTCGAGCGGTCTTCCCGGCGCGGCAGATCGTCGAGGATCGACTCGCGGATCATCCCTCCCGCGGGCGGCACCGGCGCGCCCGCCGGAATCCCGATGGCGGCGACGATCAGCTCCCCGGTCAGCGAGCGGCCCGGCTCGATCAGGTGGCCGAGCTTCGCGGCGTGAAAGGTGACGGTCCGGGTGGCCCGCACCGCGGCGCCTGGAGCCGCGCCGGTGGCGGCGTCGACCCCCGAGGCGATGTCGCAGGCGACGACCGGGCAGCGGGCCTCGTTGATCGCCTCGATCGCCGCGGCGGCCGGATCGCGGGCGACGCCTGCAAAACCGGTCCCGAAGATCGCGTCGACTATCGCTCCGGAGCCCGCGAGCAGGCCCCCGAGCTCGTCCGGCTCCGGCCTCCTCACCTCCCCGGCATAGCGCTCGAAGTTGGCGCTCGAGTCGGGGCTGAGCTCCGCCGCGTCCCAGAGCAGCACGACCTCGACCTCGGTGCCCCACTCGGCGAGTGCCCGCGCCGCGACCAGGCCGTCCCCACCGTTGTTGCCCTTCCCGCACACGACCCGGACGGGGCCCGACCCGGCGACGGCCTCGACCGCCTCGGCAACGGCGCCGCCGGCGGTCTCCATCAACTGCAGCGAGGGAACACCTCGGTCCTCGATCGCCCAGCGATCGGTCTCGCGCATGGCGGCAGCGTCGAACAGGGGTGAGAGCCAGGTCTCTGGGTCCATCGCTCCGAGGGTAGTTGAACCAACGCCCGGATCGGCCGGCGCGGTCCGGTCAGGCTCGCTGCGCCTGGTCGACATGGGTGGCCACCACGACCGCGGCGGCGATCTCACGCGAGTGGCTCAGGGAGACCGCCAACCGGAGCCCCCGCGATCTGGCCCGCTGCTCCGCCGTCCCGTGCAGCCGCAGCCCCGGCCCGCCGCCCTCGCCGCCGAGGACCTCGACGTCGCGAAGCGGCACGCCGCCGCCGAGGGCCTTGACGGCGGCCTCCTTGGCGGCAAAGCGGGCCGCGAGGTGACGCCCCGGGCGGGCCCGATCCCGCGCGTAGGCCAGCTCGCCGGCCCTGAACAGGCGCTCCGCGAGCCGCGGGCGGCGCGCCAGGGCGCGTTCGACGCGCTCGATCTCGATCAGGTCGATCCCCGGCCTCGCCGCCGCGGCCGAGCTCACGGGACGATCGCCGCGGACGCCCCCGAGTCGCTGCCGGCGTCACGCAGGCCGAGCACCAGACGCCCGGAGGCGCGGTCTCCGTCGCTGCCCCCTCCCGCGACGAGGTAGGCGATCGCATCGAGGATCGGCTTCGCCTCCTCGTAGGAGGGGTCGCCCGTAGCGAGGCCGCTGCTCTCGATCAGCGAGACGATCGCCGGGAAGTCGATGTAGAGCGCCGCTTCGAGGCCCTCCCCGAGCGCCTCAGAGGCCGCCTGGAAGTTCTCCGAGTCGGACAGCGTGCCGGCCGGCGACAGCACGTCGTCGACGCTGGTGCCGGCTACCGCGAGCACGACCTTCCCGTCGCGAATCGCGACCTCGGCCCCGAGCGGCGCTTCCAGCGTCTGGACCTGGAACCCGTCCGGCGTTTCGACGATCCGCAGGTCCCGCTGCCGGCCGAGCGCCCGGCGCAGCTTCGCCAGAGTCGCGGCCGCCGCCTGCTCGTCATCGGTCTCGATCACGAGGCCACCGCCGATCGAAAGCAGCGACGAGCCCTCGACGAACAGCCCGAGGTCGCCGGCCCAGTCGAAGTCCTCGCTCAGATCGAGCCCGGTCGCGCGCCGGATCTCCGCCTCGATGTCGGGCAGCCCCTCGGGAAGCCCCTCGGGCAGCTGGGCGCCGGGGATCCCCTCCGGGACCGCCTTCAGCCCCTGCTTTTCGACGCCCTCGAGGCCGGCCTCGAAGCTCTGCAGGAATGACTCGTAGCCGGCGCTGATCGCGTCGCCGATCATCGGCACGCCGATCGCCAGCCAGGAGTCGGCGGGGAGCTCGGAGACGATCGAGCCCGAGTCCGCTTGACCGCCGCTCGGGCCCGCGACCTCGAGGAACATCGAGTCCGCAGTCGCGCCGCCCGAGAGCACGACCGGGCCCTCCTTCAGCGCCTCGGCCTGATCGCCGATCGCGGCATCGAGGTCCTCCTGAGTTATCAGCCCCTCCTCGACCGCGAGGTCGACGAGCTGAGCGGTGTCGAGATAGGCCCGGAAGATGCTGTCGGACGGAGCGTCGCCCAGCGCCCCGGCGGCCTCGCCGTCGTCGGCAAGCGAGTCGCCGGCAGCCGCGTCGATCGCGGCCTTGAGCCCGCCCTCGGTGCCTCCGACGAGGAAATCGCCGACGATCCCGACGGCGTTCCCGTCCTCGTCCACCTGGTAGTCGACGCCCTCGTAGCTGGCGTCGGTCTCGGCTGCCTGGTCGGCATCGGCGGCCTTCTGGACGGCCTCGCGCGCGGCCCCCTCGTCGGTGACCGCGAGCGCCAGGGCCCCCTCCGCCCCCTCGGCGCTGATCTCGGTCACAAAGCCGCCGACCCGCTGACCGAGCCAGGGCTCGATGTCGTCCTCGAAGTCGATGCCCTGCTCGGAGAAGCTCGAATCGACCGCGGAGCGGATCAGGCCCTCGGGATCGTCGTTGTTGGTGATCTTCGAGAGCGCGGCGAGCAGGTCGTCCCTCTGGTCGCCCTCCGGCCCGACCACGACCTCGCCGTAGATCGGGGCTTCGGGGGGCGCGACCGTCGCTGGGTCGGGCCCGAGATCACCATCACCGTCGTCGTCGCAGGCCGCGAGGGCGAGAGCGGCAAGAACGGCGAATAGGATCAGGAGTGAGAGAGCTGGTCTCCGCAGGCAGATCTGCACGTTGGGCATGCTAGTGCCTCGCCCGACCGTGAAAAGCCGCATCGCGGCCGGGCGGCTACTCGACGGTGACGGTCTTCGCCAGATTGCGCGGCTGATCGACGTTCAGGCCCAGCAGCCGCGCAGTGTCGTAGGCGAGCAGCTGCAGTGGGAGCACCGCCAGCATCGGCTGCAGGATCCAGTCCGTGCTCGGGATGAAGATCGTCTGGTCGGCGGTCTCCCGCACGGCCTCGTTGCCCTCCGTCGCGATCGCGATCACGTCGGCCCCGCGGGCGCGGACCTCGGCCACGTTCGAGAGCATCTTCTCGAGTATCGGGCTGTCGGTGGCGACGCAGACGACCGGCGTCGATTCATCGAGCAGCGCGATCGGCCCGTGCTTCATCTCGCCCGCCGCGTAGGCGTCGGACGGGATGTAGGAGATCTCCTTCATCTTCAAGGCCCCCTCGAGGCAGACCGGCAGCCCGATGTGCCGTCCGAGGTAGAGGAAGAACCGACCCTGGTAATGGCTGCGGGCGACGGCGCGGACCTGGTCCTCGACGTTGGCGAGCGTCGCCTCGATCTGATGCGGGAGGGCCTTCATCTCCGCAATCAGCTCGGCGATCCGCTCGCGGGGCAGCCGCTCCCGTCCCTGGGCGAGCCAGAGGCCGAGCAGATACATCGCCGCGACCTGGCTCGTGAACGTCTTCGTCGCGGCCACCCCGATCTCGAGCCCGGCCCGGGTGAACAGCACCGAGTCTGAGTCGCGCGTGGCCTGGCTCCCCATCACGTTCGTCAGGGCGATCACGTGGGCGCCGCGATCCCGCGCCAAGCGCATCGCCGCCAGGGTGTCGGCGGTCTCTCCCGACTGGGTGATGCCGATCACGAGATCATCGGGACCGATCACCGGGTCGCGATAGCGGAACTCCGAGGCGATGTCCATCTCGACCGGCAGCCGGGCCCAGTGCTCGATCGCGTAGCGACCGATCAGGCCCGCGTGGTAGGAGGTGCCGCAGGCGACGATCACGACCCGGCGCAGCTCGGCGACCCGCTCCGGTGGAATCTCGAGCTCCTCGAGGTTGACGTATTCGTCGTCGGAGAGACGGTCCGCGATCGTCTCGGCGACCGCGTCCGGCTGCTCGTGGATCTCCTTCGTCATGAAGGTCGGAAAGCCGCCGCGCTCGGCGGCGTCCTCGTCCCAGGTGACCTCCTCGACCTGACGCTGAAGCGGCGTGCCGGCGGCGTCGGTGATCTCGACCCCGTCGGGGCTGATGACGACGATGTCGCCGTTCTCCACCTGCATCACCCGGCGCGTCTCCCGCAGGAATGCCGGGATCGCCGAGGCGAGGAAGTTCTCCCCCTCGCCGACCCCGATGATCAGCGGGCATTCCTGGCGGGCCCCGACCAGCAGTTGCGGGTGCCGGGCATGCATGGCGACAAACGCGTAGTGCCCGCGCAGGTCGGCGAACGACCCACGGACCGCTGCGGCGAGGTCGCCCGCGTAGTGCTTCTCGATCAGGTGCGCGACGATTTCGGCGTCGGTCTCGGAGCTGAAGACGTGCCCTTCCGCCTGCAGCTCACGCCGCAGCTCGGCGTGGTTCTCGACGATGCCGTTGAGGACTATGTGAACCTCGTCGGAGCAGTCGCCGTGCGGATGGGCGTTCTCCTCCGTCACGCGGCCATGGGTCGCCCAGCGCGTATGGGCGAGCCCGATCGTCGCGGTCGCGTCGGCGACGGCGACCGCCCCGTTGCCCGCCGCCGCCTCGACCGCCGAACGGAGGTTGGCGAGATTGCCGACCGCGCGCACGCTCTCGATCCTGCCTCCGTCGAGCAGCGAAACGCCGGCGGAGTCGTATCCGCGGTACTCGAGCTTCTCGAGGCCGGCGATCAGAAGGTCGCGACACGGCCTCTCGCCCACATATCCGACAATGCCGCACATTTGGGGTCAAACGGTCTTTCGGGTCAGCCTGATGCGCCGTTTGGCGCAGGCCAAGGTTAGACGTCCCGCCGCCGGGGCCTGACCCCGGCGGCGGCGCCGGGAGGCTCGGCTTGCAGTCGAGCGGTTGCCGAACTAGCCGAGCGCCCGCTCGGCCTGCTCGACCAGCCGGCCCAGCACCGCCCTGCATTCGACCTCGTCGGGGCCCTCGACCATCACCCGGACGAGCGGCTCGGTCCCGGACGGGCGGACGACGACCCGCCCCCGACCCTCGAGCAGAGCGCCCTCGCGCCCGACGGCCTCCCACAGGGTGGTTGCCTCCCCGAGCGCCTCGCGGCTTGGAATCCGCACGTTCTCGAGGTACTGCGGCAGCTTCGTCAGCGGCCGGGCATCGGCCAGACGTCGATCACCAAGCGCCTCGAGCACCAGCAGCGCCGCCGCGAGACCGTCGCCCGTCGCCGCGAAATCGGTCCAGATGATGTGGCCGGACTGCTCGCCTCCGATCGTCCAGCCTCGCGCGAGCAGCTCATCGATCACGAAGCGATCGCCAACCTTGGTCGTGGCAACCTCGATTCCGGCATCGGCCATCGCCCGATGGAAGCCGTAATTGGTCATCACGGTGACAGCGGCTCCGCCCGACATCTCGCCGGCCGCCTGCAGGTGGAGCGCCGCCAGGGCGACGATCTCGTCGCCGTCGAACTCGTTGCCCTCGGCATCTACCGCCAGGACGCGGTCGCCGTCCCCGTCGAAGGCGAAGCCGATCTCGGCTCGCTCGCTGCGCACCGCTCGGCCGACCGTCTCCAGGTGGGTCGAGCCACAGCCCTCGTTGATGTTGCGACCATCGGGCTCGGTGGCGATCGCGATCACCTCGGCGCCGAGCCGCTCGAATGCGGCCGGCGCAACCCGATAGGTGGCGCCGTTGGCGCAGTCGAGGACGATCCTGCGTCCAGTCAGGTCGAGGTCGAAAGCGGACGCGAGCTCGCGCAGATAGTCATCGCGGGCACCCTCGAGCTTGCGGATACGGCCGCTGGCCGCGGCGCTCGACGGACCTGCGGCGACCCGCGCCTCGACCCGCCGCTCGGCATCGTCATCGAGCTTGCGACCGTCGGCGTCGAAGAACTTGATCCCGTTGTCCCCCCAGGGGTTGTGCGAGGCCGAGACGACCGCCGCCAGATCGAGCCCGTGCCTGCGCACGAGGATCGCCGCCGCGGGCGTTGGCAGGACACCCCCGAGGAAGACGTCGGCCCCCGCAGCAGCCAACCCCGCGGCGAGCGCGGACTCGAGCATGTGGCCCGACTCGCGCGTGTCGCGGACGATCAGGACCTGCGGCCGGTCGGACTCGATCTCGGCCGCGACGGCTCGACCGAGCGCGAGCGCCAGCTCGGGCGTCAGCTTCTCGCCGACCGGGCCGCGGACCCCGTCGGTCCCGAACAGGCTCATTCCCTCACCCACGGGAGGGATGCAAGCAGACTCGCGGCTCGCTGTGCGGGTCTCCAGGGACGGGGGACGGTGGAGTGCCCGGCCGATGCATCCGCAGCCAGATCGCGATCAGCGCTTGCTGAACTGCGGCCTCTTGCGGGCCTTCTTCAGACCGGCCTTCCGCCGTTCCTTCTGGCGCGCGTCGCGGGTCAGCATCCCGCGCCGCTTGAGGTCGCCGCGGAGCTCGGGGTCGAGCTCACACAGGGCGCGGGCGATCCCGTGGCGAACGGCCCCGGCCTGACCGGAGATCCCGCCACCGTGGACGCGGACCTTGATGTCGACGCTGCCGTCGTAGCCCGCGGTGACGAGCGGCTGGCGCGCCAGGGACTGATCGTGCGGGCGGGCGAAGTAGTCCTCGATGCCGCGGCCGTTGACCTCGATCGCCCCGCCCCCAGCTCGGAGGATGACGCGGGCGACGGAGCGCTTGCGCTTGCCGGTCGCCTGGATCGAAGCGTCGACCGGAACCGATACGGCGGCGCGCTGGGGCAGCTCCTCCGCTTCCTCGGCGACCTGTGCCGCTTCGCGGGTTGCGCGCTCCTCCTCCTCGGCCTCGAGGCGGGCACGCTCCTCGGCCGTGAGCTCGCGCTCCTCGGTGATCGCGATCGGCTCGAGGTTGGCGCCGGGGACGACCTCGGACCCCTCTTGCTTCTTCGCGCGTCCGGGCTTGGTCTTCGACTTCGGCTCGGGCTTGTCGGCCTCCGGCGAGGCCTCTCCGGCTTCGGCCTGCTCCTCGGCCCCGCCCTCGACCTCGGCCTCGGCCTCGGCCCCTGCGGCCTCCGGCTCGGCGTCCGGGGCGGGCTCGCCCTGATCGGGCGTCGCCTCTGGCTCAGGAGTCGGGTCCTGGCCGGCCTCGTCGACGGGCGTCGGGTCGTCCTCGGACTCCTCCCTGTCGGGCGCCTCGTCGTCGATCCGGGTCACGACCGTACCTCCATCGGCTTCGGCTGCTGGGCCTGATGCGGATGCTCGGCGCCGGCGTATACCTTGAGCTTGAGCAGCTGCTTGCGGGCGAGCTTGTTGCGGGGCAGCATGCCCTTCACCGCCCTGCGGATCACGTCCTCGGGGCTGCGGTCGAGCATCTCGGCCAGCGTCCGCGACCGGATCCCCCCGGGGTAGCCGCTGTGGCGCCGGTAGACCTTCGACTGCAGCTTGTCCCCCGTCACCGCGACCTTCTCGGCGTTGACGACGACGACGAAATCCCCGACGTCGGTATGCGGGGTGTACTGCGGCTTGCGCTTGCCACGCAGGGTGTCGGCGATCTGGGTCGCGAGCCGGCCGAGCGTCCGCCCCTCGGCGTCGACGACGTACCACTCGCGCTCGCGGTCGGCTGTTGTCGCTGCATAGGTCTTCATCACGTGAAAAAACGCGTCCCGCCCGGAGCGGCGGGTGACGCGGGCGCACGATGATAGATGGTCAGACACGATCGCGTGTGAGCGAGGTCGCGGCGTCGGCGATGCCTCTTCGGCTGTCTCCCGAGCGTTCGCTCACAGGGCGGTCCGATTGTTAGCACTTCGTTGCAATTGTGTTTATGTTGACCCCGCCGCATGCGGGGTTATACTCCCGGCCCAAGTTTGGACCTGCCAAATCTCCGGCGTCGGAAGATGCCGGGGGGCGGGGGAACCGGAGGGAGAGGAATCCCACTCCCAGGGGCGAATCGGGACCCACAACCCGTAGCGCTGCTCTTTCGGCGCGAGCCCGTCAGCTAACCCCGCAGGCGACGAAGAAAGAGAGACGCAAACGTGAGCTCGGGTCGATCCCCCCGAAGCCAAAGACGAGGAGTCACGCTGGCGGCGGCCGCCGCCCTGACCGCAGCCCTGACCGCAGCCGGGCTCGCCGGCGCCGAGGACGGAGGGGTCGGTGCGCCCGCGCCGCCCGAGGTCCGCTCGGCGCGGTGCATCGACCGCTGCCTCGACCTGCGCAGCGTCGCCGAGACCGGGACCGTCGAGCTCGGCGGCCGCGACCTGGCGAGCGTCACTACCGTCCGCCTCGACGGCGCCGAGGGCAAGCTCGACGTCGAGCCGCGAAAGGCGAAGTCGTCGCGGGTCAAGTTCCGCGTCCCGCTCGGGGCTCAGTCTGGCAAGCCGGTGGTGATCGACGAGTTCGGCAACAAGGCGCGCTCCCCCGAGCGGCTGAAGATCGTCGGCGAGGACAGGATCACCGAGGTCGAGGGCTTCGAGGTGACCTCCGCCGAGGCGACGCCGTCGAAGAGCTTCTTCGAAGGCAAGCGGCGCAGCCGGGTCGAGTACCTGTTCGAGGCCGACCAGCCGACCGACGTCCGGATCGATGTGCTCAAGGGCAAGAAGCGGCGCCTGATCGACACGGTAGTGAAGCGGGACCAGGATCCGTTCGCGAGCCACTCGGCCGCCTGGAACGGGCTCGGGAAGGACGGCAAGGTCGCTCCCAACGGCAAGTACAGCTTCGAGGTCACCCAGTTGAGCGGCAGCGACGGCGACCGGGCCGGGTTCCGCTACTACGACCACAAGTTCCCGCTCGCGGGCGGCCACACCTACGGCGACGGACTCGGCGCCGGGCGCAGCCACCGGGGCCAGGACATCTTCGCGAAGTGCGGCAACGACGTCTACGCCGCCCGCGGCGGGCGAATCCAGACCAGCTCCTACCACTCCGCGGCGGGCTACTACATCGTCGTCGACGGTGCCAAGACAGGCGTCGACTACGTCTACATGCACCTCTCGCGCAAGGGCCGCGCGAAGAAGGGGTCGAGGGTCAAGACCGGCGAGCGAATCGGCTTCAACGACGACACCGGCAACGCCTCAGGCTGCCACGTCCATTTCGAGATGTGGTCGGCTCCCGGCTGGTACGAGGGCGGTCACGTGCTGAGCCCGACCAAGCCGCTGAAGCGCTGGGACCGCTGGTCCTGAGCGTCGTCCGCGGGCCGCTACTCCCACTCGATCGTCGCCGGCGGCTTCGAGCTGATGTCGAGCACGACTCGGTTGACCTGGGGGACCTCGTTGATGATCCTGCTCGAGACCCGCTCGAGCAGGTCGTAGGGCAGCCGCGCCCAGTCCGCGGTCATCGCGTCGTCTGAGGTCACGGCGCGGATCACGATCGGATAGGCGTAGGTGCGGCCGTCGCCCTGGACGCCGACCGAGCGGACCACCGGCAGGACGCAGAAGCTCTGCCAGAGATCCCGGTAGAGGTTGGCCGCCCGGACCTCCTCCTGGAGGATCGAATCGGCCTCGCGAAGCAGGTCCAGCCGCTCCTTGGTGACCTCGCCGCCGACGATCCGGATCGCCAGCCCCGGCCCCGGGAAAGGCTGGCGCCAGACCATCCGGTCGTTGAGGCCGAGCTCGGTGGCGACCGCGCGAACCTCGTCCTTGAACAGCATTCGCAGCGGCTCGACCAGATCGAGGTCGAGGTCCTCCGGCAGGCCGCCGACGTTGTGATGCGACTTGATCGTCGCGGTGCCCTCTCCCCCGCCCGACTCGATCACGTCCGAGTAGAGCGTGCCCTGAACCAGATGGCTGACGTCGGGGAGCTTCAGCGCCTCCTCCTCGAAGACCCGGATGAACTCCTCACCGATGATCTTGCGCTTCGTCTCCGGGTCGTCGTGCCCGGCGAGCTTCTCGAGGAAGCGGTCCTCGGCATCGATGTGGATCAGCTTGATACCGAGCCCCTCGCGAAAGTTGGCGACGACCTGCTCGGCCTCGCCCTTGCGCAGCAGCCCGTGGTCGACGAGCACGCAGGTGAGCTGGTCGCCGACCGCGCGGTGGACGAGGGCGGCGGCGGTCGCCGAGTCGACGCCGCCAGAGAGGCCGCAGATGACGCCGCCGCTGCCGACCTGCTCGCGGATCCGCTCGACCTGCTCATCGATGACCGAGGACATCGTCCAGCCCTGCTCACAGCCGGCGACGTCCCGCAGAAACCGCTGCAGGATCTCCTGGCCGTGCGGGGTGTGGACGACCTCGGGATGGAACTGGATCCCGTAAAGGCCCTTGTCGGTGTCCTCGCAGGCAGCCACCGGCGAGCCGGGGCTGGCGGCGAGCGCGGTGAAGCCGGGCGGCGCCTCGATCACGCAGTCACGGTGCGACATCCAGCACTGCTGCTCCGCCGGCAGGCCGGAGAGCAGCCGGCCCCCGTCCCCCACCAGGGTCAGCGTCGTGCGGCCGAACTCGCCCTTCTCGGCCCCCTCCACCCGGCCGCCGAGGTCGCGCACCATCAGCTGCATGCCGTAACAGATGCCGAGCACGGGGATGCCGAGCTCGAGCAGCTCGCGGCGGAGCGCCGGCGCGCCGCTCTCGTAGACGGACGCGGGACCGCCGGAGAGCACCAAGGCCCGCGGCTTGCGGGCGCGGATCAGCTCGAGGTCGACGCCGTGCGGGAGCAGCTCTGCGAAGACGCCACACTCGCGGATCCGGCGCGCGATCAGCTGCGAGTACTGGCCACCGAAGTCGAGGACGAGTACCTCTTCGCGGTCAGTCGGCGGCCCGAAGCCGTCCTCCTCGACGCCGGCGGGCCTCGGGGCCGACTCGGCCGCGACCTCAGTCATCCGCCACGCCGACGCCGTTGGCGACCGCCGAGCGCCCATTCGACCCCATGCCGACCGCCTGCTGCTTCTGGAGTGCCTTGCCCTCCGTCTGCAGAGCCGGCGCCACCATCACCTCGGCCCGGTGAAAGGAGGGGATGTCCTCGTAGCCGCAGGTCGCCATCGACGTCCGCAGCGCCCCCATCAGGTTGAAGGTCCCGTCGTTCTCGTTCGCCGGTCCGAGCAGGATCTGCTCCAGCGTCCCGTCCTGCCTCGTCGCGACCCGCGTCCCCCGGGGCAGCGACGGGTGGAACGTCGCCATCCCCCAGTGGTATCCGCGACCGGGCGCCTCCTTGGCGCGGGCCATCGGCGAGCCGATCATGACCGCATCGGCGCCGCAGGCGATCGCCTTCGAGACGTCGCCGCCGGTGCGCATGCCCCCGTCACCGATCACGTTGCAGTACTGACCGGTCTCGAGCATGTGCTGCGAGCGCGCGGCGGCAACGTCGGCGATCGCGGTCGCCTGCGGGACGCCGATCCCAAGCACGCCACGGGTCGTGCACGCCGAACCCGGGCCGACCCCGACCAGGACGCCGACGGCGCCGGTCCGCATCAGGTGCAGCCCGGTCGAGTAGGAGGCGCAACCGCCGACGATGCAGGGAATCGGGAGCTCGGCGATGAACTCCTTCAGGTTCAGCGGGTCGGCGGAGGAGCTGACGTGCTCGGCCGAGATCACGGTTCCCTGGACGACCAGGATGTCGAGGCCGGCGTCGAGCGCCAGTTCATGATGCTCGTTGACCTTCTGCGGGGTCAGAGAGCCGCAGGCGACCGCTCCCTGCGCCTTGATCTCCTCGATCCGCTGGCGGATCAGCTCCGGCTTGACGGGCTCGGAGTAGACCTCCTGCATCAGCTTCGTCGCGATCTCCGGTGGCGCCTTCGCAATCCGCTCGAGCTGCTCGTCGGCATCCTCGTAGCGGGACCAGATGCCCTCGAGGTTGAGCACCCCGAGGCCTCCCAGCTGGTTGACCAGCGCCGCGGTGTTCGGGCTGACGACACCGTCCATCGCCGATGCGAGCAGCGGCAGCTCGAACCGGTACGGGCCCAGATTCCAGGTGATGTCGATGTCGTCGGGGTCACGCGTCCGCCGCGACGGCACGATCGCGATGTCGTCGAAGCCATAGGCTCGACGCGCCTTCTTCCCTCGTCCGATCTCAACTTCCAACTGCTGGTCTCCCTTGCGCTAGCGACGACATCGACAGAGCACAGATTGTAGGCGGGGGGACCGGCGGGCCCGCGGCGGCCTTCCGGCGCAGTTTGCGGGATCGGGGCGAAACCGCGGCGCTCAGCTGACCCCGACGGGGAGATCGAGCTCGGTGACCTGGACCCGCTCGGCGATTCGCGCGACCTCACCGGGGTCGACCGTCCCGGCGCCGAGGTGCTGGGTCGACTCGGCTCCGCAGGCGACGGCGAACGCCAGCGACTCGGCAGGCGGGCGCCCGGCCCGTCTGCCGGACGCAAGCCCGGCCAGAAACGCGTCCCCGGAGCCGACCGCTGCGACCGGCTCGAGCGGCTCGATCGTCGCCTCGTAGCGGCGCCGGTCCGGCCCGGCACCGGCGATCGCCACGCAGCCGTTGGCGGTCGTCACGAAGGCCTCGTTCGCGCCCATCTCGATCAGGCTCAGCAGCCCCATGTTGAGATCCTCGGCGTCGCCGAACTCGTAGCCGACGGCCTCCTCGGCCTCGGCGATGTTCGGTGCGACGACGGCCGGCTGGGCGCGAAGCCCGGCGCGCATCGGCTCGCCGTCGGTGTCGAGCAGGACCGGGACCCCACACTCGTGCATGCGGGTGATCAGGGCCGCATAGATGTCCACCGGCGCTCCCGGCGGCAGCGAGCCCGCGATCACGCAGTAGTTCGCGCCGCGGGCGAGATAGGTGAGGCGCTCGACGAAGCGATCGACCTCCGCCCCGCTGACCTCGGGGCCGCGCTCGTTGATCTCGGTCTGCTCGCCGGAGGTCGGATCGACGATCGAGATGTTCGTGCGTGAGTCGGCGGCGACCTCGGTGAAGTCATGCAGGACCTCCTCCGCGGTCAGCAGCTCCTGGATTCGCGTCCCGGTCGCACCGCCGGCCAGCCCCGTTGCGATCACCGGCTCGCCGAGGTGCTTCAGAGCTCGGGCGACGTTGATCCCCTTGCCGCCGGGCGCTCGGCGCGATTCGACCGCCCGGTGCCGACGGCCGAGGCGGACCCGTGGCACGGCCACAGTGCGATCGAGCGCCGCGTTCAGCGTCACCGTCAAGATCACCGTCGGTTCCCTTCCTCTCGCCGGCGGAGCCGGCGGCGTTGACTGTCGAGTCTCTCCTCCGGCGTTCGCCCGCCGGCTCCCCGCTCGGAACCGCCCCGACGACGCCGGAGGGCGATCACGAACGCGCTGCCGAGAAGGATAAGACCAGCGGCGATCAGCAGTGCCGCCGCCGGCCCGCCGAGCGAGCTGAGCGCGCCGGGAGCCTCGACCTCACGGCCGGCGATCAGCGGCACCGAGCCGAGGCGCTCACCGCCGACGCTGAGAACGCCGCGTCCGACCGGCGCCCCGCGCGCGATCGGGCCCTCGAGGCCCTCCACCACCTCCGGTGTGATCAGCGCCTCTTGGCCGGCCCGCAGGGCGATCCGCGCCGGCCGCGCTGCCAGCAGCTCGAGCGGCTGCTCCTCACCGGCGACGGGGGTGGCCCCGACGACCTCGTCGCGCCCGACCACCTCGCGCTTGCGGTAGAGCGAGAAGCCGTAGTCGAGCAGTGCCTGCGAGGCAGCGTCACGACCCGACTCGCTGTCGGCGCCGAGCACGACCGAGACCAGCGGCACACCCTTCCTCTCCGCCGAGGCGACCAGCACGTAGCCGGCTCCGAGCGTGTGTCCGGTCTTGATGCCGTCGACGGAGTCGTCGGCGAGCAGCAGCGTGTTGCGGGTCTGCACGACGCGGTTCGTCGCGCCGCTCTTCAGCCTCGCCTCGGGCTTGCGCACGATCCGGCGGAAGCGCCGATCCTCGCGCAGGGTCAATGCGAGCGCCGCGAGGTCGCGGGCGGTGGAGGCGTTACGGCGCTGGTCGAGGCCGATCGGGTTCGTGTAGGTGGTCCGGTCGAGGCCGAGCTTTGCCGCGGCGGCGTTCATCCGCCTGACGAATCTCGGAACCGAGCCGGAGACGGCGTCCGCGAGCGCGTAGGCGGCATCGTTGGCGCTTGGCAGCAGCATCGCGACGAGCAGGTCGCGGACCGAGATCCGCTCGCCCTCGCCAAGCCCGAGGACCGACTCGGCCGGTGCCGGTGAGTAGGCCGGGGCCACGACCCTGCGATCGAGCGGCAGGTCGGCCAGCGCCAGGTAGGTCGTCATCAGCTTCGTCGTGCTGGCGATCGGCAGGCGCTCGTTCGCCGCACGGCCGGCGAGCCGCTCGCCGTCGCGAGCGTCGATCAGCAACCAGGCCCGGGCCTCGACGCGGGGCGGCTGCTGCTGATTGGCGGCCTTCGCCGCGGGCGGCGGCGCGGCGGCGAGCAGGGCGCCAACCAGGGCGAGCGCCAGGCAGGCCGCGGCGCGCGGGAGCGGGCGCCGGGCCTTCACTTCTGCAGCTTCAGCTCCTGGCCGGTCGCCAGGGCGTTCGGGTCGACGCCTTTGTTCAGTCGCTCGATCCGCTTGACCGAGATCCCGAAGCGCTCCGCGATCGTGCCGAGCGAGTCGCCGGACTCGACGACGTAGACCTCCGGCGTCTCGACGCCCCCGTTGCCGCCGCTGCTTCGCGTGGTCTGAGCCTGATCGCTGCGAGCGGACTGCTCATCGCCGCCGCCGGAGCTCGAGGCGACGACGATCACCGCGACCACGGCAGCGACCAGCGCGAGCGGCGCGAGCACCCGCAGGAGCGGAGATCGCGCGCGGGGCTCCGGGAGACCGTGAGGTTGATCCACCCGCCGATGGTACGAGACGGGGCCCCCAGATCCGCGCGCCCGCTCCTAACTCTGCAGGCCGGGTCCCCGCTCCGGGGGGACCCGCCGCAGGCCGGGCCCTCGGTGCGGGGATCCGACCAGCACCGCGCCGGACAGCCATCCGGACCCGAGGCGCCCGGCCGCCTCGGAGACCTCCTCCGCCCGCGTCGATCCGCTCCGAGCGCAGAGCACGCCGCCCTCCGCCCGGGCCGCGACCAGCAGCGCCTCCGGCGCCGCCAGCAGCGGCGGCGTGTCGTAGATCACCAGGTCGTAGACCCGCCGCAGCTGCTCGCCGAGCGCCCGAAACCGCGATCCGGAGAGCAGCTCCACCGGCTCCTCGCGGCGGGAACCCGCCGCGACGCAGACGAACGAGGCGCGCTCGCCGCCGTCATCCTGCCGATCGCCGGCGACCGGCACGACGTGGATCACGTCGCGAGGGCTCGCCGCGCCGGCCAGGTAGTCGGATAACCCTGGACCCTGCGGGAGGCCGAGGAGGCGACCGAAGGCGGGGGCCCTCAGGTCCGCCTCGATCACGATCACCGCTGCCCCGCGGCGGCATGCGACGGCCGCGAGACCGAGCGCGACCGAGGTTCTCCCCTCATCGGGGTTCGGGCTGATCACCGCGAGCGCCTGCGACGCCTCCCCCGCCGCGGGGACCTTCAACGCCCCGGCCAGGGCCACGATCCGGTCGGCGCCAAGCCGGCTCAGTCGGGCGCCGGTCCCGCCCACCGCGGGTCTGACGATCGGCCCCCGGCCGAGCTCGCCGAGCAGCGGAGCGCCGGCTGCGGCCTCGAGATCCCGGGCGCGGCGGAGCGGGCGCTGCCGCAGCTCGATGCCGACCACCACGAGGAGCGCGATCAGCGCGGCGATCCCGCCCCCGGCCAGCGCCCAGGCGGCGACGGGCCGATCGCTGACCGGCTCGGCGGGAAGAGCCGCCGACCGGGCGACGCGCAACGGAGGGCCGAGCGCCTTCAGCTCCGCGACCGAGTCGAGGCGCCGGCTCAGCCGGAGCGCCTGCTCCGAGGCCGGGTCGAGACCGACGAGCCGCTCGCTCAGCCGCTGCTCGGCCGAGCGGAGGCGCCGACGCTCGAGCACCGTCCCGTACTCGACCACGGCACCGGCGAAGGCATCGGCGGCGGCGGCGGCGAAGTCTGGGAACGAGGCCGTCGAGCGGACGACGAGAGTGCCGCCTTCATCGCGGGGGAGAAACTCGGTGCGGGCGATCAGATCGGCACCGACCACGTCGCCGCCGAGGCTGGCGGCGGCAAGCGCTGCGACGTCGTCGCTGCCGGCAAGCTCGATCACCGGCTCGACGTCGCCGGGGCCCGCGCCGGTCAGGCCGCTGCCGACGGCCTCGAGTGCCGCCCCCCGGTCGGCGAGCAGCACGCTGGCAGTCGCGGCGTACTCCGGCTCATCGGCGAGGCCCCAGGCGGCTCCCGCCAGGGCCCCGATCGCGATCGCGATCGCGATCGGCCGGGCCGCGGCCCGGATCGCGGCCAGTGGGGCGAACGCCGCCCGGGCCGGGCCGCTCACATCTCCTCCGGCGCCTCGATGCCGAGCAGCCCGAGAACGGTCGCGATCACGATCCGGGTTGCGTCGCAGAGGACCAGGCGCTCAGTCCGGAGCGGCTCCGGGGCCTTGACCACGGGGCAGTCGCGATAGAAGGCGTGGCAGTCCGCCGCGACCTCGCGCGCGTACGCCCCGAGAGCGTGCGGCTCGCGACGCTGCTCGGCCCGCTCGATCTGAGCCGGGAGCTCGAGCAGGCGACCGATCAGCGCCCTCTCAGCCGGCTGCATCCCGGGCTCGACCCCTTCGTCGACCTCGTCCGGGTCCGTCTCGGCCCGGCGGAAGATGTTGCAGATCCGGGCGTGCGCGTACTGGACGTAGAAGACCGGGTTCTCGTTCGAGCGCTTGCGCGCCAACTCGAGGTCGAGATCGATCGGGGTCTCGTGCGAGCGCTGCACGAGGAAGAAGCGCGCCGCGTCGACGCCGATATCGTCGAGCAGCTCGTCGAGCGTCACGAACTCGCCCTCCCGCTTCGACATCTTCGCTCGCTCACCCCGCTCGACGATCTGCACCAGCTGCATGATCGGCACCTCGAACTGATCGACCTCGCCGCCGAGAGCGGCGATCATCGCCCGCAGTCGGTTCACGTAGCCGTGGTGATCGGCGCCGAGCACGTCGATCAGCCGATCCCACTCGCCGCGCCGCAGCTTGTCGCGGTGGTAGGCGATGTCGGAGGCGAAGTACGTGGGCTCACCGCCGGCGCGGCGGATGACTCGATCCTTGTCGTCGCCGAGGTCGACCGTCCGCATCCACAGCGCGCCCTCGTTCTCGTAGGTGGCCCCGGCGGCACTGACCGCCTCGATCGCGTCCTCGATCGCCCCCGAATCGTGCAGCGAACGCTCCGAGAACCAGCTGTCGAAGTGGACCCGGAAGCGCTCGAGCGAGGCCTCGATCGACTCCCGCATCAACTCGATCCCGCGCACGGCAAGGCGCTCGGTGTCGGTGGGATCGATCGCCTCGGCCTCGAGTCGGGCGGCGATCTCGGCCACGTAGGCGCCGCGATAGCCGCCCTCCGGCACCTCGTCGCCGGTCATCCTCGATGCGATCGACTCCCCGAGCAGACGGATCTGCCCGCCGGCGTCGTTCAGGTAGTACTCGCGCCCGACCGAATGCCCGGCGAACTCCAGGATTCGGGCGAGCGAGTCGCCGTAGGCCGCATGGCGGCCACCGGCGACGGTGATCGGCCCGGTCGGATTCGCGCTGACGAACTCGACCAGGATGCGCTCCGCCCGCGCTGCCGCGACACCGGCTCCGAACCCGCCGGCGGCGGCCGCGACGGCCGCAGCGGACTCGCGGAACCAGCGATCGGAGATGAACAGGTTGAGAAACCCAGGGCCCGCCACCTCGACCCGCTCGATCGTCTCGGGCTGCTCGGCGAGCAGTCGCTCGCCGAGTCGCTCGGCCACGGCTCGGGGCTGCTCCCCGAGGGCGGGGGCGAGCAGCAGCGCGGCGTTCGTCGAGTAGTCGCCGAAGTCCGGCTGCGGGGGCCGCTCGAAGCTGGCGCCGGCGGCCGCATCACCACCGTAGAGGTCGCCGGCCGCGGAGACCACCGACTCCCGCAGATCTCGGATCGGGTCGATCATCGGCGGGACTCTAGGGGCGGGGCGCCGCCGGCATCGATCAGGCGCCGCTGGCGGCCCAGACCAGGGCCCTGAGCTCCGCGGCGGCCGCGGCGGGGTCAGCGGCTCCGACGACGCTGCGCGAGGCCGTGACGAGCGCCGAGGCCGGGCCGGCAGCGAAGGCCGGGCCGAGGGAGCCGGGCTCTCCCCCCTGGGCGCCGACGCCTGGGAGCAGGAAGATCGAGCTCGGCATCAGCTCCCGCAGACGGGTGAGAAATCGGGGCTCGGTCGCACCGACCACCGCCCCGGCGCCGCTCAGCCCGCTGCTGCCCCGAAGCCTCGGGGCGAACCCGTCGACGATCGCCGCGATCCGCTCGTGCACCGGCGCGCCGCCGCAGTCGAGATCGAGGAGGTCGGCGGCGCCGGGGTTGGAGGTCCGGACGAGCGCGAAGAGGCCCGCGGACTCCCGCTCCGCCGCCGAGACGAGCGGCTCGAGCGAGTCGCGGCCCAGCAGCGGGTTGACCGTGAAGGCGTCGGCGCCGAGGCCGGGCGCGGGGCCCCAGGGGGTATCGGTCGCGCCGACCAAAGCCCTGCCGTAGGCGCCGGCCGTGACCGGCACGTCGCCCCGCTTGCCGTCGGCGATCACCAGCAGGCCGGCCTCGCCGGCGGCCGCGCAGATCGCCTCGAGGGCCTCGATGCCGGGCGGCCCGAGGGCCTCGAAGCGGGCCAGCTGCGGCTTCACGGCGACGCACAGCTCGCCGACCGCCTCGATCAGTCGCAGGCAGATGCCGCTCGCAGCCGACGCGGCCGCTGCCCGCGGGTCCCCGACTGCCCCCGGAAACGGCGATGCCGAGCGCCAGGGCTCGGCATCGAAGGCCGGGTCGAACCCGATACAGACCTGGCTGCGGCGCTCCGCTACGAGCGCCGCAAGCCTGTCTGCAAACGGCTTCGAGCCGCTCAGGGGCGCTACCTAGCCCTTGACCGCGGCCTTCAGGCCGGCGCCCGCCGAGAACTTCGGCACCTTGCCGCCGGGGATCGTGATCCGTTCGCCGGTGCGGGGGTTGACGCCCTGACGCGGGCCGCGCTCGTTGACGCTGAACTTCCCGAACCCGGTGAAATTCACGTCCTGGCCGCTCTTCAGGGCCGCGATGACTCCGTCGAGAACCGCCTCAACGGCGTCACCGGCAGCCTTCTTGCTACCGATCCGGTCGTCGCCGGCGATCTTGTCGATGAACTCAGACTTGGTCAATGTTGCCTCCTCGTCGATCGTAAGCGGCGCCAATCTAACAGTGCGACTGGACGAGATCGGGCGCACGGGCGCATAACGATGCGGTTCGGGGCGAAGGAGGGCTAGCCGTCGGCCTCGTATGCCCGCGCCAGACCGAGCCGCTCGACCGTGCTCGGGTGGGTTCCGAACAGCAGCCGCGACCAACCGGGCGGGTCCGGATCGCTGACGTTGCGGCGGGCGAGATCGAGCTGCAGCTCGGTCAGGCCGGCGGGGTCGCCGGTCAACTCGAGAGCGAATCGATCGGCCCGCTCCTCGACGGCGCGTGAGAGCTGGTTTCCCGCCAGCCCGAGCGTGAACGTGGCGATCGTCAGCGCCAGCGCATAGGCGGGTAGGGCCGCGATCTGCCCCGGTCCGGTGCCGGTCCGGGCAGCCATGGCGGCTCCCGCCTCGCGGACGAACAACATGCCGAGCGGCGCAACGATCGCGACGAACAGCAGGCCGCGTCCGATGTCTCGCTGCTTGACGTGGGCGAGCTCGTGGGCGACGACCGAGCGCAGCGCCGGCCGCTCGGCGCTGTCGAGGAGGTTGTCGTAGATCACGACCCTCCGGGTCGAGCCGAACCCGCTCACGTAGGCGTTGAGCGAGGTGCGGCGGGACGAGGCGTCAACCCGGTAGACCTCGCCGATCTCGACCTCGGCGCGGTCGGCCAGCGAGAGCACGTCGCGGCGGTCGGGGCCATCGGGAAGCGGCTCGAAGTCGTTGAAGATCGGCGCGAGCACGACCGGCGCGAGGAACTGCGAGACGACGGCGAAGGCGACCACCACCCCCGAGGCGGCGAGCCACCAGGAGCGCCTCAGGCGCCGCTGCAGGCCGATCAGCAGCAGCGCTCCGACCGCCGCGTAGACCGCCGCGATGCCGGCGCTGCGCGCCCGATCGAAGAGCCAGCCCCCGAGGCTCTGGACCGAGATGCCAACGTCGACCGCGAGCTCGTGGATCCAGATGCCGACCGGCAGCGCAACCAACGCCAGCGTCAGCGAGATCACGGCGCCGGCGGCGGCGGCGCCGAGCAGTGGCCGCGCCTGCAGTCGCTCGAGCGCGGCGCGGAGTCGACGCGGCCGTCCCGCCACGAGGACGCCGAGGGCCGCGAGCTCGACCGCGAGGGCGAGGAGGCCCAGCAGGCGGAGCTCGCCACGGTAGTCCCGGCCGGCCTCGAGCTCTGCCGGGCTGAAGTAGTCGGCCTCCTCGACCGGGGTGGCGACCGGCCCGGGCTGGCCCGGGTCGAGGATGAGCACGGCAAGGGCGGCTGCGAGGACCGCCGCGAGTGCCGCCGCAACTATCCGGGCGCGCGGGGATTGCAGGGAGGCCCGCCGGCTCATCCGCGCCTACGATAGTCAGCGCCGCTCTTCGCCCTCCGCGGCTCGACCATGCGCGTAGCCGTGCTCAGCGACATCCACGCAAACCTCCCGGCCCTCGAGTCGGTCCTCGAGGACATCGAGGAAACCGACGTCGAGGAGCGCTGGTGCCTCGGCGACGTCGTCGGCTACGGCGCCAGCCCCGAGCAGTGCACCGCCCTGGTCCGCGAGCGCTGCGACGTGTGCCTGGTCGGCAACCACGACCTCGCCGTGCTGGGCGAGCTCGACACCTCGACCTTCAGCGGCGCCGCGGCCGCGGCCGTCGAGTGGACCGCCGAACGGCTGGACGAACCGGCGCGGAGCTTCCTCTCCTCGCTCGCCCCGGCGGATACAAGCCGGCCGGCCGCTCTCTACCACGCCTCACCGCGCGACCCGGTCTGGGAGTACGTGCTGTGGCCCGAGCAGGCGGCCGAGTGCCTGGCGGTCCAGGAGCGGCGGGTGAGCCTGATCGGTCACTCGCACGTGGCGCTGTTCTTTTCGCTGCCGGAGGACGAGCGACTCCGCTCGCCGGCGACCGAGGCGCGCGGCTGGCAGGCGGGCGCCGGGACGCGCCTCGAGATCAGCGACGGCCGCTGGCTGATCAACCCGGGCAGCGTCGGCCAGCCCCGCGACGGAGACCCGCGGGCGGCGTGGCTCGAGCTCGATACGGAGGCCTGGGAGGCGACCTACCACCGGATCGCCTACGACGTGGAGCGGGCCGCCGCGGCGATCGAGGCAACGGACCTCCCGGCACACCTGGCGAAGCGACTGTTCGTGGGGCGATGACCGCGCAGCTAGACTCGAAACGGATGATCACAGTCCGCTTGATCGGGGCCGCGGCCGTCGCGCTCGCCGCACTCGCCGCCGCGGGCTGTGGCTCCTCCGGCGAGGAGATCCCAGGCGGCAAATCGGAGGCGCTGCTCGCTGATCTCGACACCCTCCAAGCCGCGATCGCGGCGGAGGACTGCACCGGCGCCGACGCCACGCTGGCGGCGCTCAACGACACTGCCGGCTCGCTCTCGGGCGACGTCGGCGACGGGCTCGACGAGTTGCTCGGCAAGCTGACCGACCTCGTCGACGAGCGCTGCGGTGAGATCGCCACGACGACGACGGAGACGACCACGACCACGACCGAGCCGACGACCACGACGGAGACGACCACGGATCCGACCACCACGACGACCGACACGACGACCACGACCACGACCGAGCCGACGACCACGACCGAGACCACCACCACCGGCGGTGGCGGCAGCGGCGGCACGGGCCCATCATCGAGAGACGGGCGCGGCGGCTGATGGCGGCCGGGACGATCGCGGATCGCTACGCGCTGGAGGACCGGCTCGGCTCGGGGGGCATGTCGACCGTCTATCGGGCGACCGACGAGGTGCTCGAACGGACGGTCGCGGTCAAGGTGCTGGCCGAGCACCTCTCCGACGACGAGAAGTTCGTCGCCCGATTCCGCCGTGAGGCGCTGGCGGTCGCGAAGCTCGTCCACCCGAACATCGTCCAGGTCTACGACACCGGGGTCGACGGGGGCCGCCACTTCATCGTCATGGAGTACGTCGAGGGGCGCTCGGGCGCGCAGCTGCTCCAGCGACAGGGAAAGCTCGATCCCGCTACAGCGGTCGCGATCGCCGCCGATGCCTGCGCCGGTCTCGAGTACGCACACAAGCAGGGCATCGTCCACCGCGACGTCAAGCCCGGGAACCTGATGGTGATCGGCGGCCCCGCCGCGCCCGGCTCGGGCGAGAAGATGACCGTCAAGCTCGCCGACTTCGGGATCGCCCGAGCCGCCGAGCAGACCCGTCTGACGTTGGTCGGCTCGGTGGTTGGCACCGCGGCTTATCTGTCGCCCGAGCAGTCACGCGGCGACGAGGCGACCGGCGTCAGCGACGTCTACTCGCTCGGAGTCGTCACCTACCAGCTGCTCACCGGCCGGCTGCCCTACGAGGGCAACAGCCTCGCCGAGCTGGCGATCCGCCGCGAGAACGAGCGGCCGTTACCACCGTCCAGCTACGAGCCCGACGTGCCCGAGGAGCTCTCCGCTGCGGTCCTGCGCGCGCTCGAGAACGACCCGGCGGACCGCTATTCGAGCGCGCTCGAGCTCGCCGCGGCGCTGCGGGCCGGGCTCGAGGGGATCGCACCGGCATCGGAGGCGCCGACCCGGGCCCTCGGGGCCGGGTCGACCGCGGCGACCCGGGTCGTCCCCCGTGAGGAGGAGAGGACGCCGACGGCCCCGGCCCGCCGCCGGGAGGCCGCCCGGCCGGCCGCACGGCCCGCTCCACAACCGGCTCAGCGCCGCGCCCGCAGATCGGCCTTCTCGCGAATCCTTAGTGCGATCGGCGGCATCCTGCTGATCGCCGCGGTCGCCGGGATCGTCGCCGCGGCGATCCTGCTGCTCACCGACGCCGGCACCAACACCGACGCGGGTCAGTTCATCAGCGACAACCTCGACGAGCTGATCACCAACATCGAGGACTACATCAGGCAGAACACGGGGGGCTGAGGCCCCGGGCCTCGGGTCCTCGGGCCCGGGCACCGGGTCGTGCCTCAGCGCTCGCCGGCCGCCTCCCACGGCGTGGCGCCGGCCAAGACGGCCGCGCGGTAGGCCTCGAAGCCGGCCGTCGCGATCGCTCGCCGGGCGCGGCTGACGATCGCCTCGGTGTAGACGAGGTTGTGCAATGTGATGAGCCGGACGCCGCTCAACTCCTCCGCGCGCGACAGGTAGTGGACGTAGCCGCGACTGAGCCGGGCGCACGCCGGACACGGACAGCCCTCGACCAGCGGGCCGTGCTCGCCCGCCTCTCGACGGTTGCGTAGGTCGAAGCGGAACCTGCTCTCCGGGCGCGGGGCCAGCGCCATCCCGTGGCGCCCGAGACGGGTCGGCACCGCGCAGTCGAAGCTGTCGATCCCGCGGGCGATGCCCTCGAGGAGATCGTCGGGCTCACCGATGCCGAGCAGATGCTTGGGCGCCTCGGCCGGCAGCCCGGCGAGGGTCATGTCGAGCACCGAGCGCATCTCCTCCTTGTCGCGGCCGAGGGTCCCGCCGATCGCCAGGCCATCGACCCCCGAAGCCGACACGACCGCGGCCGACTCCCGGCGGAGGTCCTCGTGGACGCCGCCCTGGACGATCCCGAACACCGCCTGGCGGTCCGGCCCGTGGTCGCGATGCCAGTCCAGGCAGCGCTCCAGCCACCGGTGCGTGCGCTCCATCGAGCGGGCGGTGTAGTCGCGGTCGGCGCGATAGGGCGTGCACTCATCGAAGACCAGGGCGATGTCGGAGCCGAGCATCGCCTGCACCTCCATCGATCGCTCCGGCGAGAGGAACTGCTCGGCGCCGTCGATGTAGGAGCGGAAGCGGACGCCCTGCTCGCTGATCTCGAGAACGCCGCCGTCGAGCGGCGGGCGGCCGCGGCGCCCCTTGACCTCATCGGCCACCGCCCCGTGCGCGAGCGAGAAGACCTGGAAGCCACCGGAGTCGGTGATGATCGCGCCCGGCCAGTCCATGAACGAGTGCAGGCCCCCGAACTCGGCGATCCGCTCGGCGCCGGGAGTCAGCATCAGGTGGTAGGTGTTGCCGAGCACCATCTCGTAGCCGAGCTCGGCGACCTCGCCCGACAGCAGGCCCTTGACCGAGCCCCTGGTCGCGAGCGGGACGAAGGCCGGCGTCGCGACGCTGCCGTGCGCCGTCTGCAGACGGCCGGTGCGCGCCGCGCCCTCGCGGGCGAGATCTCGAAGCGGAGTCGCTCGGGCTGCTGCCTCATCCAGCGGCAATCTATTCGGCGGCGTGCGCGGGCCGCGAACGCGGTCAACGGCACCTCTCGCGGAACCTGATCCGCCGCAGACCGTTTGGGCGCGTACTAGATCTCTTCCATGATGTTGACGTGGATGAGCAACGCCACCCCACCTGTCGTCTCGCGGCCGTGGGGCCCCGTATCCGGGCCTACGAAGGGCTCCTTCCACAACCGAAAGCATTTCGTCCGTTCCTCCGCGAGCGACCGGCTCACGTAACGAACGCAGATCCGGGTCTCCGGATGCGAGCCCTCAAGGAAAACTCTGACGATCTCCGGCCAACCGCCTGGTGTGTGACCCGGGTTCTCGAAAGCCCGGTGTTCGAGCTGGCGCAGGCACTCCTGCTCCCAGTTTCTTGCGCCACGCTTGAAATCTGCGGGGTCCAATGGGGCAGCTTCAACCGGTTGTCATCTAGCGGCCTGCTCGTGGTCTGTCCCGCAGCCGGCGAGTAGACCGATCGCAAGTGGCAACGAGAGTAACTTCATTGCCCTCACGACCCGGAGGCTATTCGGACCGGGGCCAAAGCGCGGCCCGGGCGGCGGGTGGCGGCGATCGGGGGACCCCCTCCGCGCGCAGGCGCAGCCGAGCACGGTGGGGGTGATCGCCGACAGGCCCCGCCGCGACAGGCAACCGAAGACCGGGCGGCGGAGCCTCAGCTCCCCAGCAGGCTGTGCCCGGTCATCCCCTGAGGCTGCTCGACCCCGAGCAGGGCCAGCGCCGTCGGTGAGACGTCCGCGAGGATGCCGCCCTCGGCGAGGGTCACGTCGGCGACCGTCACCAGCAGCGGAACCGGATTCGTCGTGTGCGCCGTGTTCGGCGACCCGTCGTCGTTGAGCATGTGCTCGGCGTTGCCGTGGTCGGCGGTGATCATGCAGGCACCGCCTCCGGAATGGACCGCCGTTACCACCTCGCCGAGGCACCGATCCACGGTCTCGACCGCCTCGACGGCGGCGGGGATGTCCCCGGTGTGGCCGACCATGTCGGGATTCGCGAAGTTGATCACGCCGAAGCGAAAGCCCTCCCCCCCAGCGGCCTCCCCCTCCCAGGCCGAGCAGAAGGCCCGGCTGGCGGCGACCGCGCTCATCTCCGGCTTCTGATCGTAGGTCGGGACCTCGCGCGGCGAGTCGACCAACGCCCGCTGCTCGCCGCGCCACTCGCGCTCGCGCCCGCCGTTGAAGAAGTAGGTGACGTGCGCGTACTTCTCGGTCTCGGCGACGTGCAGCTGCGTGCCGCCGGACTCGGAGATCACCTCGGCGATCGTCGTCGCCGGCTCGCGCGGCGGAAACGCCACCGGATACGGCCACCCCGCCCGGTACTCGGTCATCGTCGTCACGTCGAACGGGCCGGCCCCGCGATCGAACTCGTCGAAGTCCGCCTCACCCAGTGCCGCGACCATCTCCCGCATCCGATCGGGGCGAAAGTTGAAGGTGAGGATCACATCACCCTCGGCGATCCCGTCGTAGTCGCCGATCACCGTCGGCTTCACGAACTCGTCCGTCTCCCCCGACTCGTGCGAGGTCCGCACCGCCGTAACCGCATCATCGGCCGCGAGCCCGCGGGCGTGCACGATCGCGTCGAAGGCGAGCTTCATCCGCTCCCAGCGCCGGTCCCGGTCCATGCCCCAGAAGCGGCCGCCGACGGTCCCGATCCGGCCGGCGCTGCGCAGCCACCGCTCGACCTCCTCGATGTAGGCCGGACCGCCGGTCGGACTCGTGTCGCGCCCGTCGGTGAACGCGTGCAGGACGAGGTCGGGGACCCCCTCCCTCGCAGCCAGCTCGATGCAGGCCTCGATGTGCTCCCAGCCGGAGTGGACGCCACCGTCGGAGACGAGGCCGATCAGGTGCAGGCGACCCCGCGGGCTCGAGCGAGCGCGTCGGCATGCGGCGAGCAGCGCCTCGTTCTCGAAGAACGAGCCGTCCGCGATCGCATCGTCGATCCGGGCGAGATCCTGCTTGACGATCGCGCCGGCGCCGAGGTTCAGGTGTCCGACCTCGGAGTTGCCCATCTGCCCGTCCGGCAGCCCGACGTCGCGACCCGAGGCCGAGAGGCTGGTGTGCGGGTAGCCGGCCCAGAGGCCGTCGAAGACCGGCGTCTCCGCCCGATCGATCGCGTTGCCGGGCCCCGGAGCGGCGAGGCCCCAGCCGTCGAGGATGACCAGCGCCAGCGACGGCACCGGGATCGAGCCGGCTCCCTGGGGTAGCTCGCTCATGCGGCCTCGACGATCGCTGCGAAGTCCTCCGCGTCGAGGCTGGCTCCACCGACGAGCGCGCCGTCGATCTCCTCCTGGCCGAGCAGCTCGGCGGCGTTCTCTGGCTTCACCGATCCGCCGTACAGGATCCGCACGCGAGCGCTCGCCGACTCGCTGCGGGAGCCGAGCAGGGCGCGAATGAAGCCACAGGCATCGTCGGCCTGCTCGGGCGTCGCGGTGCGCCCCGTTCCGATCGCCCAGATCGGCTCGTAGGCGACGACGACGTCGGCGAGCCGATCATCGGCGACCCGGGAGAGGCCGGCGTCGATCTGGCGCCGCAGCACCCGGTCGGTCTGATCGCCGTCCCGCTCCTCCTCGGTCTCGCCGCAGCAGAGGATCGGCGTCAGGCCGGCCTCGAGCGCCGCCGGGACCTTGCGGGCGAGCGCCTCGTCGGTCTCGCCGAACATCTGCCGGCGCTCCGAGTGGCCGAGAATCACCGCCGAGGCGCCTGCGTCGAGCAGCATCGGGGCCGAGACCTCGCCCGTGAACGCGCCCTGCGACTCGAAGTGCATGGTCTGGGTGGCGACCGCGACCGCAGTGCCGGCGCAAACCTCGGCGACGCTCGGAACGGCGAGAAAGGGCGGGCAGATCACGACCTCGCAGTCGGAGCCCTCGATCAGCGGCAACAGGGCGGCGCAGAAGGCCTCCGACTCGGCGATCGTCTTGTGCATCTTCCAGTTCGCCGCGATCAGCGGCACGCGATCGCTCACTCTTGATCACCGCTGTCGATCAGCGCCTCGACCCCCGGGAGCGCCTTGCCCTCGAGCAGCTCGAGCGAGGCGCCGCCGCCGGTCGAGAGCCAGCTGACCTCGTCGGCGAGCCCGAACTGCGCCAGGGCCGCGGCGGAGTCACCGCCGCCGACCACGGTCATCGCATCGGAATCGGCCACGGCCTCGGCAACTGCCCGGGTCCCGGCCGCGAACGGCGCCAGCTCGAAGGCTCCCATCGGGCCGTTCCAGAACACCGTCCCGGCCCCGGCGATCACCTCGGCGTAGGCGCGCGCCGTCTCGGGGCCGATGTCGAGTCCCATCATGCCCGCGGGAACGTCCACTCCGGCCAGCGGCTGCGGCTCGGCCTCGGCCGAGAACCCGTCACCGAGCACCAGGTCGGTGGGCAGCATCAGCTCGCAGTCGGACTCGGCCGCGCGATCGAGCACCCCGCGGGCAAGCTCGATCCCTGCCTCCTCGACCAGCGAGTCGCCGGTCTCATGGCCCATCGCCCTGAAGAAGCTGAAGCACATCGCGCCACCGATCAGGACCGCGTCGGCGATCTCGAGGAAGCGCTCGATGACGCCGATCTTGTCGGAGACCTTGGCGCCGCCGATGACGACGGCCAGCGGGCGCTCGGGATCGTCCAGAACCGAGGTCAGGGCCCGCACCTCGCGCTCCAACAGCAGCCCGGCGTACGCGGGCAGGTGGTGGGCCACCCCCTCGGTCGAGGCGTGAGCGCGGTGCGCGGCCCCGAAGGCATCGTTGACGTAGAGGTCGGCTAGCCCCGCCAGGGCCTCGGCCAGGTCGCCGTCGTTGCTCGTCTCGCCCGGCTCGAAGCGCGTGTTCTCGAGCAGCAGGACCTCGCCCGAGTCGAGCCCGGCGACGACGGCCTCGACCTCCTCGCCGACCACCGCGGGAGCCACCGGGACGAAGGTCCCGAGCGCCTCCGCGAGCCGGGCCGCCACCGGGGCCATCGACAGGTCGGGGTCGCGATCCTCCGGCCGGCCCAGGTGTGAGCAGAGCACGACCGAGGCGCCGGCCTCGCGAAGCAGCTCGATCGTCGGCACAGCGGCCGTGATCCGCGCGTCGTCCCTGACCACACCCCCCTCCAGCGGCACGTTGAAGTCGGCCCGCACCATGACCCGCTTGCCGGCGACGGGAGCGTCCCGGACCGATGCCTTCGCGAATCGGCCCCGGGCCTCCACCGCTTTCTCCGATGCCGCCATCAGCCGAGCGCCCGACGCCCTAGGGAAGCACTTTCGTCGCCAGCTCGACGACCCGGTTCGCGTAGCCCCATTCGTTGTCGTACCAGGTGATCACCTTGACGAGCGTGCCCTCCATGACCATCGTCTGGCCGGCATCGAAGATCGAGCTGTGCGGGTCCTTGACGATGTCGGTGGAGACGATCGGGTCCTCGGTGTAGGCGAGGATCCCGGCCAGCTCGCCCTCGGCCGCAGCCCGCATCGCGTCGTTGATCTGCTCGGGCGAGGTCTCGCGCGCAACCTCGACGGTGAGGTCGACGACCGACCCGGTCGCCGTTGGGGCGCGCACCGCGCAGCCGTTGAGCTTGCCGTCCAACTCCGGCAGGACCAGGCCGACGGCCTTCGCGGCACCGGTGGTCGTCGGGATCAGGTTCAGCGCCGCCGCCCGCGCTCGGCGGAGGTCCTTGTGCGGCATGTCCTGGAGGCGCTGATCGGCCGTGTAGGCATGGATCGTGGTCATCAGCCCACGCTCGATGCCGACCGTGTCATTCAGCACCTTCGCAACCGGAGCCAGGCAGTTGGTCGTGCAGGATGCGTTCGAGATGATGTCGTCGCTGCTGGGGTCGTAGTCCTCGAAGTTGACGCCGAGCGCGACGGTCACGTCCGGGTCGGTCGCCGGCGCCGAGATGATCACCTTCTTGGCGCCGGCCGCCAGGTGCTTGGCGGCGTCGTCCCGCTTGGTGAAGAAGCCGGTCGACTCGATCACGACGTCGACGCCGAGCTCGCTCCAGGGGAGGTCGGCCGGATCGCGCTCGGAGAGGACCCGGATCTCGTCACCGTCGACGGTCAGCGAGGCGTCGCCGACCGAGACGCGGCCGGGGAAGCGACCGAGGATCGAGTCGTACTTGAGCAGGTAGCCGAGCGTCTCGGCATCGGTCAGATCGTTGACGGCAACGATCTCGACGTCGGCGCCGGATTCGTGCGCGGCGCGGAACAGATTGCGCCCGATCCGGCCGAAGCCGTTGATGCCGACCTTGACTCCCATTCAGTCCCTCCTAGCGAGTGGTGACAGTTGAAACTTGCTTGCCCAGGGGGCACGCTGCAACCTAACGAGTCGGGGGCGGTGCCGCTCTGCCGTCAGTCGCCGCGCGGCGTCCAGCGGAACCAGCGCAGCGCCACCAGCAGCCCGGCAACGCCCCAAACCGCGATCACCGCGAGGTGGCCCCACTCGATCCCGGCGCCGCTCGTCGCCGGGTCGAAGGCCTCGAAGAAGGCCTCGAAGAAATGCCGGATCGGGAACAGGTCCGCGAACTGCAGCACCCCGGCCGGGATCTCGGTCTCGGGAATGAACACACCGGAGAGGAAGTAGAGCGGCAGCACGGTGGCGTTGGTGATCGCCGGTGCGGCGTCCTCGCTCGGAATCGCGGCGCTCAATGCGAAGCCCAGCGAGCAGAACGAGAAGGCGCCGACCAGCAGGGTCACCACCAGCCCCGGCAGCGTGTTGGTCGGCACCGCGACGTCGAAGAAGATCGCCCCCAGGGCCGTGACCAGGACGACCATCAGCGCGGCGACGACGATTGAGTTGCCGACCCGGCCCGCGATGAAGGCCCAGGCGGGAAGCGGCGTGCCGCGGAAGCGCTTCAGGCGACCGGCCTCACGGGCGACCACGAGGTTCATCGCGAGGCTGACCAAGGTTGCCGAGACGACGGCGAGGGTGATGATCCCAGGCACGTAGTAGGTCGCGATCTTGACCCCGAGCTCCTCGATCTCCTGATTCCCGAACAGGCCGGCGAACAGGAACAGGAAGATCACCGGGAAGATCACGGTGAAGAAGACCGAGGCGGGGTTCCGCCAGAAGATCCGCTGGTCGTAGCTGAACTGATGCAGGACCATCGCCGCGGCGCTCATTGGTCCCCCGTCAGGTCGAGATAGACGTCCTCGAGGCTCGGCCGGTGGACCTCGAGCCGATCGAGCTCGATCCCGCGCCGCAGCGCCCAGCCGGTGAGCTGATTGAGAACCGCGGTCGGATCCACGGTCCGCAGCGTCAGCCTGCCGTTGCCGGCGGCGGTCGCCGCGCCGACCTCGGCCGGGAGGTCCCCGCGCCGGAACGGCTCGGGCAGGCCGAAGCTGATCTCGCTGGCCGCCTCCCCCCTACCCCCGATCTCGTCCGGAGCCCCCTCGCCGACGATCGCGCCGGCGGCGATCACCGCGACCCGATCCGCGAGCGCCTGGGCCTCGTCCATGTAGTGAGTCGTCAGAAAGACCGTCTTGCCGAGATCCCGGAGCCCGCTGACGACCTCCCAGAAGCGCCGTCTGGCGCTCGGGTCGAAGCCGGTCGTCGGCTCGTCGAGAAACAGCATCTCGGCGTCCCCGATCAGGGCGACGCCGACGTCGAGCCGGCGCTGCTGGCCACCCGAGAGCCGGCCCGCCCGCTGGTCGGCCTGGGCGGCGAGGCCGATCAGCTCGATCGTCGCCTCGACCTGCCGCGGGCGCCGGTAGTAGCCCGCGTACATCCGCAGGGTCTCACGCACGCTCAGCTTCGGCTCCATCCGGCACTCCTGGAGGACGATCCCGACCCGCTCCCGCCAGGCCCGATCGGCGGTGGCGGGATCGCGGCCGAGCACGCGGACCTCCCCCCCGCTCCGCCGTCGATAGCCCTCGAGGATCTCGACCGTGGTCGTCTTGCCGGCACCGTTCGGGCCGAGGAACGCGAAGATCTCCCCGCGACGCACCTCGAGATCGATCCCGCGGACCGCCTCGATCGGGCCGTAGGCCTTGCGCAGGTCCCGGGCGCTGATCACCACCTCGCTCATCGCCCCGGATTATGGGCGATGCCGACCGGTTGGCACCGCCCTCCCTACCCCGCCTTGTTGAGACGCCCGTGGATCTCACGGGCCAGCTTGCCCGGAATCCCCGGGACCGCCTCGAGCTCCTCGCGGCTCGCCTCGACGACCCGCTCCGGCGACCCGAAGTGACCGAGCAGGGCCCGCTTGCGGGCCGGCCCGACGCCGGGAAGGTCGTCGAGGACCGAGCCCGTCATCGCGCGGCCACGGCGGCGTCGGTGGCCCTCGAGGGCGAAGCGGTGGGCCTCGTCACGCACCCGCTGCAGCAGCCGCGATGCCTCGGAGTCGGGTCGGATCGGCAGCGGCCGTGAGCTGCCCGGCACGTAGACCTCCTCGAGCCGCTTGGCCAGGGAGATCACCTTCGCGCCGCGCTCGATCAGCGGCTGCAGCGCCTTGATTCCGGCGGCGAGCTGGCCCTTGCCGCCGTCGATCACGACCAGGCCGGGGAACGCCGCGAAGCTCTCGTCGAGCTCGGCGTCATGCGGCGACAGATCGGACTCGGCAACGAAGCGCGACATCCGCCGCCCGAGCACCTCGCCGATCGAGGCGAAGTCGTCGGGGCCGGTCGCGCCCTCGCGGCCGCGAATGTTGAACCGGCGGTAGTGCTCGCGCTTCGGGGCGCCGCCCTCGAATACGACCATCGAGGCGACGGTGTGCTCGGGCCCGGTGTTCGAGATGTCGTAGCCCTCGATTCGGATCGGGATCTCGTCCATCCCGAGCTCCTCGGCCAGCTCAGCCAGCGCCGCGGTCCGCTCCGCCCGCCGCCGCTCCTTGCGGAGGCGGTCCTGCGCCAGGGCGAGAGCGGCGTTGCGCTCGGCGAGCTCCCGCAGGCGGCGCTTGTCCCCCCGCTCGGCGGCCCGGACCTCGACCTTGGTGCCGCGCCGCTTCCCGAGCGCCTCGGCGAGCAGGTCGGTGCGGTCGGTCAGCTCCGGCCCGACCACCACCAGGGGCGGCACCGCCGGCGAAGCCTCGTAGTACTGCGCGACGAACTGCTCGGCGACCTCGCCGAGGTCGCGACCGCCCCGATTATCGAGGTAGAAGCCCTGGCGCTCGGCGAGCACGCCGTCGCGGACCTGGAAGACCTGGGCGTTGGCGTCCTCGCCCTCGGCGGCGACGCCGATCAGGTCGGCGGTTCCCACGTTCTCACCCGCAACCCGCTGCCGCTCCATCAACGATCGCACGGCGGCCAGCCGATCCCGGAACAGCGCCGCCCGCTCGTATCCCTGCTCGGACGCGGCCCGCTCCATCTTCTGCTCGAGGTCGCGCTCGACGTCCCGGTAGCGGCCGCCGAGAAAGCGCCGGATCGAGTCGATGCTGCGCATGTACTCGTCGCGGTCGACGTAGCCGACGCAGGGCGCCGCGCAGCGCTTGATGTAGTAGTCGAGGCACGGCACGCCGGAGCGGCGACCGGGGGTCGGGCCGTCGCAGGTCCGGTACTGGAAGAGCTTGCCGAGCAGCTCGAGCGTCTCGCGCACCCTGCGCGCGGTCGCGTAGGGACCGAAGTAGACGCGGCTCGGACGATGCCGCTCGCGGGTGAAGTAGACCCGCGGGAACTCCTCGTCGAGCGAGATCCCGATGTAGGGATAGGACTTGTCGTCGCGGAGCTTGACGTTGAGCAGCGGCCGGTGGCGCTTGATGAACTGCTGCTCGGTGATCAACGCCTCGGCCTCGGTCTCGGTCACGAGGAAGTCGATCGAGGTGATCGTCTCGGCGAGCATCCCGAGGGTCGAGCGGCTGGAGAAGTGGCTGGCGACGCGCTTGCGGATCGATCGCGACTTGCCGACGTAGACGACGCGGCCGTCGGCGTCGGCGAGGATGTAGACGCCGGGCGCGTCCGGCAGTCGCCGTCGCTGCTCCGCCAGCCGATCTCCCGCTCGGGCATTCACCCCGGAGGCTCCGTTTCCGCTGCTCGACTCCACGGCCTAACTGTAGGCTGCCGAGCCTTCACCCAAACCGCTTCCGCCAGGCTGCCGCGGGGGCCCCGAGGAGGAACGATGCGCGAGACCACGCCGCCGCCGGAGCTGAACAACATCCTGCTCTCCCAGGACGGGGACGTCGGAACGATGACCCTGAACCGGCCCGACCAGCTCAACTCGTTCGACCCGGCGACGATCGAGGAGCTGATGGTCGTCTCCGCCTGGCTCGCCGATCGGGCCCCCTACCGGGCCCTGATCGTGACCGGTGCGGGCCGCGGATTCTCAGCCGGGGGCGACGTGACGATGTTCCGCCAGGGGGTCGAGGACCCCGATGCCGATCTGCCCTCGCAGGTTCGTCACGGCGCCGACGTGCTCCACCAGGCGATCGTCGACTTCAAGCGGATCCCCTACGCGGTGGTCGCCGCCGTCAACGGCCCGGCCGCCGGGGCCGGCTTCTCGCTGGCATTGATGTGCGACATCCGGATCGCCTCCGCGGACGCCTTCTTCGCCTGCGCCTACGGGCGGATCGGCGCCTCCCCGGACGGCGGCATGACCTACTTCCTGCCCCGGGTGATCGGCCCGGCGAAGGCGGCCGAGCTGCTGCTCAACGACCCCAACCTGAGCGCCGAGCAGGCGCTCGAGGCGGGCCTGGTGTCGAAGGTGGTTCCGGCCGAGGAGCTGCTCGAAGCCGCCCACGCGAAGGCGGCGAAGCTGGCGAAGCTCGCCCCGCACTACGTGCGGATGGCCAAGAGCCTCGCCTGGCAGAGCCTCGACAACGGCCTCGCCGACCATCTCCAGCTCGAGCGGCACGGCATCGCGGACAGCATGGCCACCGAGGACCTGCGCAACGGCGTCACGGCGTTCTTCGCCGGCGAGGAGCCCTCGTTCGAGGGTCGATGACGCCGGCAGGCTAGATTTCAGTCAACCGATCCCCCTAGGAGGCATCTTGAACCGCAGACTGATCACCATCTTCGCCGTGCTGGCAATCGCCGCCCTTGGGCTCGCAGCCTGCGGCGACGACGACAGCGACACGACGACCGACGCGGCGACCACGACCGAGACGACGGCCGAGACCACCGCTGAATCCGGTGGCGGCGGGGCGGGCAGCACGATCGAGGTCGAGGCCGACCCGGGCGGGCAGCTCGCCTACACCACCGACAGCCTCGAGGCCGATGCGGGGTCGTCACGATCGACTTCAGCAACCCGGCCGCGGTCGACCACGATGTGCGGATCGAGGACAGCTCCGGGTCCGACCTCGGCGGCACCAGCGTGATCACCGAGTCCTCGGAGACGGCCGAGGTCGACCTCGAGCCGGGCACCTACACCTTCTACTGCTCGGTCCCGGGCCACCGCCAGGCCGGCATGGAGGGCACGCTGACCGTCAAGTAGGGATCCGGGCGCCGGGGCCGAGCGGTCCCGGCGCCCGATCGCCGCGCGGCGCCCCCGAGCGCGCGGCCTAGGACGCAACCAGGACGCGACCGACGTGCTCGGCCACGCAGCAGGGCTTCTCGGAGCCCTCGACCTCGACGGTGAAGACCGTCACCACCTGGTACCAGCCGCCGCCGACCTCGTCGACGGAGGCCAGCTCGACGCTCGCCCTGATCCGCGACCCCGAGGGCACCGGCGCCGGGAACCGGACCTTGTTCCAGCCGTAGTTGACCCCGAGCGCGAAGCCGCTCGACGCCATCAGCCCGGGGCGCAGCCCGTCGATCAGCGAGAGGGTCAGGTTGCCGTGCGCGACCGTCGTTCCGAACGGGCTCTCGGCCCGCGCCCGCTCGACGTCGACGTGGATCCACTGGTCGTCGCCGGAGAGGCGGGCGAAGGCGTCGATGTCCTCCTGGGTCACCCGGCGCCACTCGCCCGGCCCGACGGTCCTGCCGACCGCAGCCTTCATCTCCTCGATCCCGTTGATCTCGACGAGCGCCATCCGCGGAGCCTATAGCGCCGACGGTCGGCCGCGTCCGAGCTCCCTCCGGCCGATCGAAGCGGGACACAGGGCTCCGCTAGGGTCCGGACGGTGGAGAGATCAACGCCCGCTGCTCCAGCAGGGGACACCGCGGCTCGAAGCCTCGCCAGCTGGAGCGAGGAAGGCCGCGGCGGGATGCGCGCTTTCTATGCCTTCGCGGAGCTCGACTACGAGCTGCTCGCCGGAGTCGCGGACTGGGGCTCGGCCCTGGGGCGTGCGCAAGAGCGTCGCGGGGACTCCGAGCCGCTCGAGCTGCTCGATGTCGCGTGCGGATCGGGTCGGTTTCCCTCCGCGTTGCTCGCGCGCGCCGACCTCTCGTCGCTCGATGAGCCCGGCGTGGCATACGACCTGCTCGACCCTTCGCCCTTCTCGCTCGCGGAGGCGGCAGGCCACCTGCGGGCGCCGTTGGCGCCGGCGACTCGCTTCGAGACGACCCTCGAGGACCTCGATCCCGCAGCAGGGCCCTGGGATGTCGTCTGGGCGACACACGCTCTCTACGCCCTGCGTCCCGACGCCCTGGGCGCAGCGGCGGAGCGATTTGCAGCCGGACTGGCGCCCGCCGGCCTCGGCTTCATCGCCCAGGGCACCGAGGACGGCCACTACCTGACCGCCTACCGGGCCTTCCTCGACGGGTTGCGGGGCGGCGCCGGGACGCCGTATCTGAGCGGCGAGGTGGTCGCGGCCGCGCTGCGGGCCGCGGCCGAGCCACTCGGCTGGATCGCCTCGGAGCGTACGCTCACATACGAGCACGTGGTCGGCTACGACGAGACCGAGCTGTTGGAGGGCTACCTGCGCCGATGCCTGTTCGACGACGGTCCGACGCTCGACGACATGCTCGCCGCGCCGGTGCTCGGGCCCTACCTCTCCGGCTGCCGCGACGATGAAGCCGGTGCCTACCGCTTCAGCCAGTCCGTAGTCTGTCTGGCCTTGACCCCCAAAGGAGAGGCATTTCCGTGGACAGTCGCATCCTGAGCTCCGAGCACGCGCGGGAGTCCGGCGTCGCGAGGCCGTGGGAGCGAACCAACGAGGACTGGTGGGACTGGTACCTCTCGCTGGCGGATGGCTCCGAGGAGGGGCCGACGGAGCTCGTCGAGCTGCCCCCGCCGGAGCCCATTGCGGCGCCATCCGCGGACGAGTTGCGCGCCGAGCTGGCCGAGCCGTACCCGCTGAGCGATGGCGCCCGGGAGCGCTTCGCCGCGGAGGGGTTCGTGAAGCTTCCGGGTGTCGTCTCGGCCGGTGCGCTGGCCGCGGCGCGGACCGAGGTGGCGCGACTGGCGGCCGGCGGCGATGGTCCGGGGCGCTCGGGCTTTCTGAGCATGGACCTGATGTGGCAGCAGGGGTCGCAGGTGCTCGAGGCGTTTGCGCTCTCCCCGCGACTCGGGCGCCTGGCGGCCGAGCTGCTCGAGGTCGCCGACGTGCGGCTCTACCACGACAACGTGCTGGCCAAGGAACCCGGTTGCGGTCGTACGCCGTGGCACTTCGACGCACACCACTTCCCGATCGCCTCGCGCGACATCGTCACGAGCTGGCTGCCGTTGCAGGCGATTCCGCCGGCGATGGGACCGCTCGCCTTTGCCGCCGACGCCGAGGCGTGGCGGCTGGCGGAGGACACGGACTTCTCGGCGACCGACTCCTCCTACGACCGCGGCGTCGCGGAGAGCTTTCGTGCCGCAGGGGTGCGGATCGACGACACGCCGTACGCGCTCGGGGAGCTCAGCTTCCACCATTCGTGGTGCTTTCACTGCGCGCGTGCCAATGCGACGACGCAGCCGCGCACGGTTCTCGCCTCTACGTACTTCGCGGATGGAGCGCGGGTCGTCGACGAGCCGACGATGGTCTCGGGCGATTGGCAGCGGTTCATGCCCGGCATCGGCCCCGGCTCGGTGATCGACACGCCGCTCAACCCGATCGTCTCGCGTTGACCTCTGCACCGGGGCCGCGCGGCGGCCTGGAGAGCCTGGAGTACTGGACTCGACGCACCGAGGAGCTCGGCGCGCGCGCGGTCGTCAACTTCCACCACCCCGACGACCGCGACCTGGAGGCGCTGACGGCAGAGCACCGCCGGGTTCTGCTGCCGGCGCTGGCGGCGCTGCTCGACGGGAGCGAGCGGGTGGTGTGCGACCTCGGCTGCGGGGCCGGGCGCTTCACCGCCGACCTCGCGGCACTGATCGGCGGGCGGGCGATCGGGGTCGAGCCCGTCGCTGCGCTGCGGGCGCTCGCCCCGAGGGCTCCCGGGGTCTCCTATCGCGGGCTGCGGCGGGACGGGCGCCTGCCGCTGTTCGATGACGAAGCCGATGTGGTCGTCACCGTGACCGTGCTCGGCGGGCTCGTCGCGGAGGGCGAGCTGGCCGCGACAGCGGCGGAGGTGCGGCGGGTGCTCCGCCCGGGCGGGCTCGTATACCTGGCCGAATCGGTGTCCGGGTCATCCTCGTACGAGCATTGGGCGGCGCGGACGGTGGCGGCCTACCGCTCGGCATTCCCGTGGGCCGATCTGGTCGAAGTTGCGCAGTTCGACGACGCCGGTGACCCGATCTCCGTGCTGGCCGGACGAGCCAGAGCCTGATCCGCCGGCCCTCGCTGGAGGCGGCGGCCGCCCTAGCCGGTGCCGTAAGCGCTCTCGAGCAGGGCGGTGTCGGCGGCAACCCGGAACTCGATCGCCTTGCCGTCCTCGAACCGCCAGACGTCGACCTGGAAGGCGGAGCCTGTCGTCAGCGTGACCATGTTGAAGACGGCCACGTAGTCGCCCCCCGAGAGGATCTGCTGCAGCTCGAGGCCGCGCAGCGCCGCGCCGAGGGCCTTCCAGTGGGCCATCACCTGATCGATGCCGTTGTAGGTTCCGCTCACAGCGCTGTTGCCGGGCACGATCCAGGTGATGTCGTCGGACAGCATCGCCACCGCCGGCTCGGGGTTGCCCTGAATCCACTCCTCGTAGGCGGCTCGCAGTTGCTCGACCAGCTCGTCGTTGACCATGTCTCTCCTCCTTCTTCGACCCCGGCGTCGCTGCGACGCCACTTGGCTGGCGATCCTATAGCGGCTCGCCACGGCGACCTCGACAAGGGCCCGGCGGGGCCAGCCGCGGCACCCGAGCTCAGCGTTCTAGGCGGCCGGGCCAGCCGACTAGCGCTTCAGCTTGACCGAGAGCTTCTCTGTCTTCTTGTTGCCGGCCTCGTCGGTGAGCTTCACGGTCAGCTTCGCCTTCGCCTTCTTGCCCTTCTTCAGGGCCTTGGCGATCTTCTTGGCGTGCTTGGACTTCTTCGGCTTCAGCTTCAGGTTCTTCGAGGAGCCTGAGGAGACGCTCTTTGTCTGCTGCTTGAGCTTGTAGGACTTCTTGCCGACCTTGACCTTGCCCTTGCCCATGGCGTCGAGGTCCTCTCCCGCCGTGACCTCGGCCTTGACGACGATCCGCTTGCGCTTTTGCTTCTGCTTCTTTTTGGCGGAGGCGAAGCCGTTGAGTTCCGTGTCAAGCGGCCCCCAGGCCGGCCCAAAGTCGTCCTGAGCGGAGTTGGTCAGGTTGGTGAGACCGGCGCCCAGCGAGAAGATCTCGTCCACCGTGGGTGCGCCGCCGGTATCCCGCGCAAAGGCGATCTGGCTGCCGTCCGGCGAGTAGGCGGGGTCGGTCTCACCGATCATCGGGCTCGGCGTGATGTCCTGCTTGTCGGAGCCGTCCTCGGCGTCCATGGTCCAGATGTCGCCGTCGTGGGCGAAGGCGATCCGCGAGCCGTCGGGGGCGTAGTCGGGGGAGGTGGTCGAGTTCTCGGCCCCGAATGCGGTCAGATTCTGCGGGTTGCCGCCGTCGGCGTCCATCACGAAGATCTCGTCCGGGCCCGCGGGCCCGTGCTCGTTCCGGATCCAGGCGATCTTCGATCCGTCGGGGGAGTAGGTGGGCTGGTCGTCGAGGTCTGAGCCGTTCTCGGTCAGGTTGACGAGCTGCGCCGCTGTCGAGATCGACGGTGAAGATCTCGTCCTGGGTCGTGAGGTTCAGGTTCGTGTCACGCGAGAAGACGATTCGCTCGCCGTCGGGCGAGAAGCTCGGTTCGGCGTCTCGCGGCTGGCCGTTGCCCGGATCGTCGACGACTGCCCGAGGCTCGGAGCCGTCCGACCTCATCACCCAGATGTCATTGTCGCGCTCGAAGGCGATCAACGTGCCGTCGGCTGAGTAGGCCGGCGAGCTGCTGAGCTGGAGGGGGTCGGTGATGCTCCGCTGCCCGCTGCCGTCGGGCTCCATCGTGAAGATCTCGCGTGCTCCCGGGCCGACTATGCGCTCGAAGGCAATGGGGCCGTTGGTGCCGGGGAACGCGGCCTCGCCGAGAGCCGGTGTCGCGAGCAGCGCCGCGATGGCGAGGAGACAGGCCGTCCCTCCTCTCCAAGACCGCTTCATGGCGTGGAGCCTACAGGTAGGCGCCCGCTCGGCCGGGGTCGTAGGCTGATCCTGTGGCCGCGCCGGGGAGACTGCGTCGTGGACCATAGGACAGATCGAGGCCCTCGGCCCTGGCTGACTGGTATCTGCCTGATGGTTGCCTGCCTCGCCTTCGGTGCGCTTGCCGCGGACGCCGCGACGACGAGTGGCAAGTCGAGAACGAACGTCTCGATCCGGTTCTCCGAATTCAGCTCGAACGACTTCCGCTACTCGGTCCGGTCGGGCCGAAGAAGTGCAGGAAGAAGCGCAAGGTGATCGTCTTTCACGACGAGAACGGCAACGACAGGCTCGACCGCAGGGAGTTCGTGATCGGCACGGGCCGCACGAGCAGGAGGGCAAGTACGTCCTCGAGTCGGACGTCGCGCCTCTGGCAGGCGACAAGATCGGCGTCCTGGTCAAGAAGATGGTGCGCCAATGTCGGTGCATGGGTCGGAGCCGATTCGCCCGCCGGCGAGGGCCCTGTCGGTCTGTGTCTACCCCTGTGGAGCGCGGCAGGCGATCGTCTCCACACCCGCCGCCCCGAGCGCTCCCGGCAGCACAGGTGAGATTGTGCGGTGCCGGCCCCAGGACTTACCCGCACAGGGACAGGGAGGGCCGGCGCCGCGAGTACATCAACATCTGCGACCCCTCCCAGATGGCCGGCCGCTCGACCGTGAACCCGAGCTTCTCCGCAACCCGCCGAGAGGCGACATTGCGTTCACTAATCATCGACACGATCCGCTTCAGCCCGACCGTTTCGAAGGCGTAGTCGCGCCACGCCGCAGCCGCCTCCGTCGCGATGCCTCGTCCTTGATAGGCGGCGGCCACGATCCAGCCGAGCTCGACTTCGTCGGTGCCCTCGACGGTGGTTGGGATGAGACCGCAGTCCCCGATCAGCTCGCCGCTCTCGCGGAGGATCACCGCGCAGCGGCCGAAGCCCACGTCCTCGTAGCGGGCCATGTTTCTCTCGATCCAGCTCCGCGTGCCCTCACGGTCGAGGGGCTCGCCCCAGTGGGCTAGGGCCTCGGTGTCACCAAGGAGCCGGCTCATCGCGAAGAGGTCTTCCGGGGCTAAGGGCCGCAACGTCAAACGTGCCGTCTCGAGGCCTGGCGGTCGGATCGCGGATGGCACGGAGGCAACCTAGCCGAGCGCGTTCCCCCAGGCGATTGGCGCCGAGCCCGTCGGGGCTACGGGCCAACAGATGCCTGGTCGGGGCGAGCAGGACCGCGGCCGATCAGCCGCTCCAACGATTAGGTATTCCGGTATCTGTGTGCTACTTATGTGGGTAGGGGTTTGGTCGGCGAACCGGGAGGGCCATCATCTTGTCGAGGGGCCGCAGGCTGTTACTGGCTGTCACCGCGGTCGTGCTCGCGATGGCGGGACTGACCGCCAGCGCAGGTGCGGTCCTCTCGGGGACCAATGGGCGCATCGTCCTCGTCAGCGGCCGCGGCGCCCCCAGCGACGCAACCGCCAAGCTGTACCTGCGCCCGACGACCGGCAGCATCGGTGCCGGCACGGCATCGCCGATCACGACCGCGACCGGCGCCGGCCAACACCGACATCCGAGCTGGTCCCCTGACCGGACCAAGATCGTCTACGCGCAGGGCGACAACGCGACGGCCAACTACGACCTCTACATCCTCGACCTCACCGACCCGGCGGCGACGCCGCAGAACATCACCAACTCGAACGGAGTCACCGACGACCGCCCCGCCTGGTCGCCGGACGGCTCCAAGATCGCCTTCGAGAGCGAGAACGCCGACGCCTCCGGCCAGCTCAACATCAAGCTCTACAACGTCGCCTCGGGCAACATCACGAACTTCACCTCGATCGCCGCCGGCACCTACGAGCACAAGCCGGCCTGGACCCCGGACTCAGAGACGCTCTTCTACGTAGTCGGTGATCCGAACGGGACCAACATGGACATCGTCCGGCAGGCGGCGACCGGTGGCACGCCCTCCAACGTGCTTGCCAACCCGGCGGCAAACGAGTTCCAGCCCTCGGTCTCCCCCGACGGAACGCAGCTCTGCTTCACGCACGCCACCGGGGCCGGATTCAACGCGAGCGCCCGAATCCGGGTCTCGCTGCTCAACGGCGGAGGCCAGACCGAACTGCCCGGCAACTCCGGCACCACGGGCTACAACTGCACCTGGTCCCCGGACGGGACCAAGATCGCCTACGTGCAGGGGCTGTTCTCCGCCGGGGATCTGGTGATGGAGAACAGTGACCTGAGCAACGGCCTGCTCCCGCTCGAGTCGACTGCCGGCCGCTTCGACGGCAACCCCGACTGGGCCCCCGACGGCAGCCCGCAGTGCGAGGACCAGACGGTGAAGACGAAGTTCGATACTCCGGTGCAGATCCCGTTGCTGTGCGCCGACACCGGACCCGCCTATGAGCAGACCTCGGTTCGGGCCTTCGCCACGTCCGACGCCGGTCCCACCAACGGCACCGTCAACACCGACGTCCTCGACCTGCCGGCCGACGTCACCTACACCCCGAACCCGGGATTCGCGGGCAGCGACAGCTTCCAGATCTCGAGCTTCGACCAGGTCGCCTTCGGCGATCGCAAGGGCACGGTGACCGTCGACGTCCAGCCCGACAACCGATTCAGCCTTGGCAGGCTCAAGCGAAACGTCAACAAGGGCACCGCCAAGCTGCCGGTCACGGTTCCCGGCCCCGGCGACCTCACCGTCGCCAAGGCCGGGAAGTTGAAGCGCTCGGGCAAGCGCGCCGCCGCAAGCGGCACTGTCAAGCTCAAGATCAAGCCCCGCGGCAAGGGCAAGAAGAAGCTGAAGAAGAAGGGCAAGCTGCGGGTGAAGGCGCAGGTCATCTACAAGCCCGACGACGGCGAGGCGCGGACAAAGACCAAGAAGCTGAAGCTGAAGCGGAAGTAACTGCGCCGTCCTCCCAGGTGTGGCGGACAAGCCAGCCGGCCGGGCAGAGGTCGGAGAACTCGATCCGGGCCTCGCAGCGCTGGCAGCTGAGCCGCCCGTTCCCGTCGGGCTCGATCCTCAGCACGCCTTCTTCTTCGCCTTCTTCGCCTTCTTGACCTTCTTGTTCGCCTTCTTGATCCTCTTGCGCTCGCCGGACTTCTTCGCCTTCTTCAGCTTCTTCTTCGCCCGCTTGACCTGCTTTTTGGCCTTCTTGCAGGCCCGGCCTGGCTTCACCTTGATCGAGGTGTAGAAGATGTCGGTCGCGCCCTCCTTCGCGGCCGGCTTGGCCCGCGCGAACGCGGTGGCGAAGCCATGCTTGACCGCGACCAGCCCGCCTTCTCCTTGACTTCGTATGCGACTCGGAGAACCCGGCTTAAGGGGCGACCATGATCTCGAGGTTCCCGTATGCGACGCAGTCGGCCCCCGCGCCCTCCTCGAGCAGGTAGGTCGCCGTGACGATCGTGCCGTCTTGGCCGTTTCTGAACGTGAACGTGCCCTGGACGCCGTCGGCGTAGTCAAATACGTCCAGCGGCTCGATGTCGTCAGTGTCGAAGTCGTCGTCCTCGTCGTAGTAGGCATCCGGAACGTCGACGTTCGTCGCCAGGTGGATGATCGAGTTGTCCGCCAGCGAGCGCGCGTCGACCTCCACGTCCGCCCCCGGGCAGCGACCCTCAATCCGCAGGCCCCCGCCCTCGAAGAGCGTGGTCGTCGTCGCGGTCGCGTCGGCCGCATAGGAGAACGTCTCCTGCTGGGAGAGAGCCTGGTTCGCCGAACTCCCCGCCGTGTCTGCTGAGCTCTGCGCGGCGTCGGCCGAGGCCTGCGCTGCCTTCGCCTTCTGGTTCGACTTCTTACCCTGCGTCTTCGCTTCCTTCTTGGCGATCCTCTTGACCTGCCGCTTCTCCTGCTTGTTGAGGGCGGTGATCGCTACGCCGCCGATAGCCGTTCCGGCGAGCGCCGCAACGAGAGCGACGATGGCGACGAGCATGGCCGGCGAGGGCTTCCCCCGTTTGATCCGCATCCTGTGACCTCCCAGTCAGGTTGCTGTAGCGCGGAGGCTATTGGAGATCGTGCGGGGCCCACTTCCGTAGAAGGGCGTAGTTCGGTGACCCCGACCCCTTAGCCATCCTGAAGGTCGGCCACGATTCGGCGCTCGTCAGGCCGCTGGCAGTCAGGCAGACAACGACCGGCGCACAGTCCTCCCAGGCGTGCCGGAACAGCCAGCCGGCGGGGTAAGGGTCGGGAAACTCGATCTGGGCCTCGCATCGCTGGCAGCCGAGCAGTCGGTCCCCGTCGGGCTCGATCCTCAGCACGCCTTCTTCTTCGCCTTCTTCGCCTTCTTGACCTTTTTCTTCGCCTTCTTGATCCTCTTGCGCTCGCCGGACTTCTTCGCCTTCTTCAGCTTCTTCTTCGCCCTCTTGACCTGCTTTTTGGCCTTCTTGCAGGCCTGGCCCGGCTTCACCTTGATCGAGGTGTAGAAGATGTCGGTCGCGCCCTCCTTTGCGGCCGGCTTGGCACGCGCGAAGGCAGTAGAGAAGCCCTTGTTGACCGCGACCAGCCCTTGGTATTCGCCGAGCTGGTAGCCCGGGAGGCCTCCGGTGGCTTGCAGCGGGGCCGTTCGCAGGTCGAGGCCCCTCCGAGCCTCTTTAGCTTTTCGCGCTTCCAGCGGATAGTCTCCGCCGTCGTGCTTGCAGTCGAACGTCGAACCAGCTTCGTCGGCGCTGAAGGTAAGCGCGGCGAGGGTCGTTGGTCGTTTCGCAGGTCCTAGTAGAACGTCGCCGTCGGGCCGAGGGTGCCGTTTCGGTCGAAGATGCCACGGCCGTCGCGCGTAAACGGGGCCACCTGCGCCCTTGCCGTCGAGGGAGGCTGTGACCGCGGGGGGCTGTCGACCGCGTCGCGCTGCGAGCCGCCGCTTCCGGACTCGGCGATGCAGACCGTGATGCCGGGCTCTGCGTCAGCTCGCCTGTCGTCCTGCCGCGGCGAACATCGCGACGGCGTCGCTGTCGGGGAGGCGACGTATGCGCTCTTGCCGTCGGGGGAGACTGTGACCGCGGAGGCGCCGACGCGGGCGGTCCTGACGGCGTAGTCGCCGCCGCTTCCGGTCTCGGAGCTGCAGCTCGCGGCGCCTGGCTTCCGCGTCAGCTCGCCGGTCGTCGTGTTGCGGCGAAGATCGCTACGGCGTCGCCGTCCTTGGAGCACGCAGGCGCTCTTCCGTCGAGGAGACTGTGACAGATGCGGGGCCGGACGAGCGCAGTTCGGTCGAGATCACGGCGACCGCCGCTTCCGGGGTCGGTGACGCAGCACCGCGCTGCCTGGCTCCGAGACACCGCGCCGGCGTCGGTGCGGTCGAAGATCGGCACCGGGTCGCTGACCGGGAGGCGACGTAGCGCCCTTGCCGTCGGCGGAGACTGCGACCGAGAAAGCGCCGACGAGGGCGGAACCGTCGGTGCAGCCGACGCCGGAGCCGTCGTCGGCGACTGCGGACGGCGGTGCCGGGCTTCTGGTCAGCGCTTCCTGTCCTCGTGATGCGGTCGAAGGGCGCGACGGCGAAGCTGAACCGGGAGGCGACGTAGGCGCCTTGCCGTCGGTGGAGACGGTCACTCGAGGTCGGCTTGGTCGACTCCGGTCCAGTCGATGAAGGTGACCGCCCCTTCGGCCCGTAGGAGAGCCAGCCGGTCGATTGCCTGCTTCGAGATCAGCCGCCCGTACACGTGTTGTCGGTCGAACGAGCACACTGGTCCCTGAACTCTGCCGCGCCGTCGCTCGGAGTTGGCGGAGACGATGACTGAGGAGCCGGGGCCGGACGCGGGCCCTGCATCCACGCCGCCACTAGCCTGTCCGGGATTCAGCCGCGGGTCGACGGGCGTGGGTCGACCTCGGCGTCGCGGTTGGGGCCGGTCGCGAGCGTGCTGGAGGAGGCAGCGGATCGCTGTCGCTGATCGGGATGAGACGGCGACCGACCTGGCGCCTCGAGCGCGGCCGTCGGCGCGGCGCCGCCGGGCCGTCGTGGAGATCAGGCGTCGTGCCGGTTCATAGATCTTGCTGGCAAGGCGCGGATGGCGGCGAGCGCGAGCAGGAGGAGCGCGCCGACACCAGGATCGCGCACCACGCCACTGAAACGGAGACGGAACGGTTGAACGTCCTTAACGCTCCGGGGGTAAGGGCCTGGCCGAGGATCGGCTTCCGGCCCCTCATCACCGGCTCAGCTCGATCGAGAGCTTCTCGGCCTTCACGTTGCCGACCTCGTCGGTGAGCTTCACCTCGAGCTTCGCCGTCGCCCTCTTGCCCTTCTTCAGCGCCTTGGCGATCTTCTTTCCGTGCTTGACTTCCTCGGCACGAGTTGCATCGTCTTCCGCTGGCCCCGGCGACCTATGCTCTTTGCTGCTTCTAGCTTGAAAGAGGGGTTGCCGAGCTTGATCCTGCCGCTCGCCTCGGCGGTGAGCTGCTCTCGAGCCGAGACCCTGACCCTGACCCTGATGTCACCGCCCTTCGCTTTCTGGGATGTCTTCGCGCTGGCGGAGCCCTGAGCTCGGTGTCGTCGGCGAACTTCCGCTCGGCGCGGTCGGGGTCGACGGCTGTTGTCCTCGGAGTCGGTGGCGAGGCCGGCGAAGGCGTGGGTGCCGTCGGCGAGCGCCGGTAGGGCTTTGCCGAGGTGCAGGCCCCGAAGGCGCCGGAGTCAAGGCGACACTCGAAGGTCGAGCCGGCCTCGTTGGCGCTGAAGCCGAAGCTCGGCGAGTCGTCGTTGGTCGCGCCCGAGGGACCGGAGGTGATCGTCGTTGCCGGACGGGATGCCGTCGTTCGGTTGAAGATCGCGCGCGCCGCTGCGAGGAGGCGACGTAGACGTTGTTGCCTCGGGGAGTCGGTGGCCGATGGCGCGGCGTCGAGCGCCACCCCGTCGACCAGGCGCCGCCGGAGCCGGTCTCCGAGATGCAGCCCTCGGTGCCCGGCTTCTGGTCAGAGTGCCGGAGGAGCTGTCGCGGTCGAAGACGGCGACCGCGCCGCTGCCGTCGGAGGCGACGTAGACGCTGGTGCCGTCGGCGGAGACGGTGACCGCGATCGCGCCGTCGAGCGCCGCCCCGTCGACGCAGGCGCCGCCGGTGCCGGTCTGCGAGACGCAGGCTTCGGTGCCGGCTTCTGGGTCAGAGCGCCGGTGGAGCTGTCGCGGTCGAAGACGGCGACCGCGACGCTGTCGAAGGAGCTGCTGTCGAAGGAGTCGACGTAGGCGCTGGTGCCGTCGGTGGAGACGGTGACCGAGGCCGCGCGTCGAGCGCCAGCCCGTCGACGCAGGCGCCGCCGGAGTCGGACTCCGAGATGCAGCCCCCGGTGCCCGGCTTCTGGGTCAGGACGCCGGTTGAGCTGTCGCGGTCGAAGACGGCGACCGCGTCGCTGGATATGGAGGCGACGTAGGCGCTGGTGCCGTCGGGGGAGACGGTGACCGAGCGCGGGAAGGCGAGTGCCTTGCCGTCGACGCAGGCGCCGCCGCTGCCGTCTTCGGAGATGCAGCCCTCGGTGCCCGGCTTCTGGGTCAGGGTGCCGGTTGAGCTGTCGCGGTCGAAGACGGCGACCGCGCTGTCGTTGTTGGAGGTAACGTAGACGCTGGTTCCGTCGGGGAGTCGGTTGCCGAGACCGGGATGTCGAGCCCCTTGCCGTCGACGCAGGCGGCGCCGCTGCCGGACTCCGAGATGCAGCCCGCGGTGCCGGGCTTCAGGGTCAGGGCGCCGGTTGAGCTGTCGCGGTCGAAGCCGGCGACCGCGTCGCTGCCGACGGAGGCGACGTAGGCGCTGGTGCCGTCGGGAGTCGGTGACCGAGGTCGCGGCGTCGAGCGCCCCCGTCGACGCAGGCGCCGCCGCTGCCGGTCTCCGAGATGCAGCCCGCGGTGCCGGGCTTCTGGTCAGGGCGCCGGTCGTCGTGTCGCGGTCGAAGACGGCGATCCCGCCGAACTGGGAGGCGACGTAGGCGCTGTGCCGTCGGGAGACGGTGACGAGTACGCGCCGCCGAGCCCCTTGCCGTCGGTGCAGGCGCCGCCCGTGCCGGCCTCGGAGATGCAGGCGTCGGTGCCAAGCTTCGGTCAGATCCCCGTGGCGGCGAAGCCGCGGCGGCGAGACGAGCCGAGGCGAGGATCGCGCCAGCGAGCAGGCGTGACGGCCGAGACCGCGTGCGTTTTGTTCACTCGTCCTAATAATTCTTTAGGCTGAGGTCAGGCCGAGGATCGGCTTTCGGTGCTTCATATTGAGGTTCCTCCCCTGTGCCGCACCGTCGCTATGGCGGCCGCGTATCGATACGACCTTACTCGTATCAATCCGCACTTACAAGGAAGATCGCGAGAGTGCGGCCAAAGGCAAGCTGGGCATCATCGATAGGACCAACGGCACGGCCAGACGCCACTCGCCGGGCCGCTGACAGTCAGGGCACACGACGACCGGCACGCCGTCCTCCCAGGCGTGGCGGACAAGCCATCCGGCCGGGCAGAGGTCGGAGAACTTGAGGCGGACCTCGCATCGCCGGCAGCCGAGCAGTCGGTCCCGTCGGGCTCGATCCTCAGCACACCTTCTTCTTCTGCTTCTTGGCCTTCCTCAGCTGCTTCTGCGCCTTCTTGAGCTGCTTCTTGGCCTTCTTCTTGGCGCTCTTGCCCTTCGCCTTCTTGACCTTCTTCTTCGCCTTCTTCGGGATCAGCACCGCGTCGTAGCCGTCCAGGCCACCGGCGGCGATGTCAGCGGAAGTCACGCTCGCATAGGGGAGCTCCCAGACCCGCTCGAGCAGGTAGCGCAGCCAGCCGCCGGACTCGATCGCCGCGAGTGAAATCCGCTCGGGCTGAAAGAGCGCGATGCGGGGCGGGTTCACAGGCGCCGCGCGGATGAACCCCGGCACGTAGTCGGGCAGGCCGTCGGTGGCGGAACCGCGGCCGTCGCCCGGGGACCGGCCGGCGGATTGCGAAACCGCGGAGCACGGCTCCGGGCCGCGAAAGTAGCCGAAGTGCCAGGGCTCCCAAGAGTTGGTCGGCTTTCGAAAGGTTGTCCTCCCTCGGCTCCGCATTCCTGTCCGCGCCTAGGTGTCGGTAGGTGGGCCGCGGACTACCCCTTGCGGATCACCTTGAACCTGGCCGTCGCCGCCTTGCCGACGTTGCCCGCATCATCAGTGGCCTTAACCGAGATCGTGTGCTTCTTGCCGTTGCCGCGCTTCGACTTCGCCTTGACCTTGTAGGGGGACGTACAGGGCTTGAGCTTGGCCTTGTCGAGCTTGCACTTGAATTTCGCCCCCTTCTCGGAGGTGAACGAGACCTTGACCTTCGCCTTCTTCTTCTTCGTCTTGACCTTGGCCTTCGGCTTCTTCGTGATCTTGGTCTTCGGGGCGGTGACGTCAGCGACCTTGACGGTCTTTGTCTGCTCGGCGACCGCCGAGCCGTTGCAGGAGGTCGTCTGGCCGGTGTAGACGATCGTCGTCGAGCAGCCCTCGTTGTCGGTCAGGGTCAGCGTGGCGTTGTATGTTCCGGCCCTAACGTAGGTGTGCTTTGGGTTCGAGCCCCCGTCGGGCAGCGTCGTACCGTCACCGAAGTCCCAGTCGTAGGTGGTGACGGTGCCGTCGGGATCAGTCGAGGCGGAGGCGTCAAGACGGACCTTGGTTCCGAGGTCAGCCGGGTTCGGTGATCTGGTGAACGACGCGACCGGCGGCTGGTTGGGGGTTATCGCTACCGATTGGAGGTCGGGACCCGTCCCTCCGGTCGCGAACGGGGAGCCGGTGACCGGGGCCAAGGCGCCGTTGGCGGAGACGTCGTAGGCGGAGACGTTGCCAGGATGGTTGGGAACGTAGAGGTGCTTGCCGTCGGGGCTGGCGGCGACTCCAAACGGGTCGCTACCCGTCGCGAATGGAGAGCCCTCGACCTCGCTCGGGGCGCCACTGGACGCGATTTCGTAGGTTGAGATGTCGTCGGAGTTGCCGTTGGGAACGTAGAGGTGCTTGCCGTCGGGGCTGACCGTCAATGCCTGCGGGCCGCTCCCGGTCGCGAACGGCGAGCCGGTGACCTCGCTGAGCGCACCGCTGGCTGAGATGCGGTAAACCGAAACGCTGCCGGAGTAGTTGGCGACGTAGAGGTGCTCGCCGTTGGGGCTCGTAGCGACTGCAGTCGGACCGGCCCCGGCCGCGAACGGGGAGCCGGTGACCGGGGTCAGGGCGCCTGTGGCGGAGATGTCGAAGGCGGAGACGCCGGCGTTGCCGACCACGTAGAGGTGTTTGCCGTCGGGGCTGGCGGCGGCTGCGACTGGAAAGTCTCCGGCCGCGAACGGGGAGCCCGCGACCGGGGTTAGCGCGCCTGTGGCTGAGATGCTCAGGACCGAGACGTTGTCGGAGCCGGAGTTGGGCACGTAGAGGCGCGTGCCGCCGGGGCCGGCGGAGACTTCTTGGGGGGTGGACCCGCCAGTCGCGAACGGGGAGCCGGTGACCGGGGTCAGTGCGCCTGTGGCGGAGATGTCGAAGGCGGACACGCCAGCGCTGCCGACCACGTAGAGGTGTCTTCCGTCGGGGCTGGCGGCGACACCGAGGTCACCCTCGGTCGCGAACGGGGAGCCGGTGACCGGGGTCAGGGCGCCTGTGGCTGAGATGTCGAAGGCGGAGACGTTGTCAGTGTCGTAATTGCTCACATAGAGGTTGCGCTTCGCCCCGGCGACCGCCGGAGGAGTAGCGCTGCTCGAAACCGAAGCGGCCGGCATTCGCGGCCAGCCAGGCGTGGACGGAGGGCGGGCCAAGGTCGAGCTCGGTCCCGCAGCGGTGCAGCGAGCGGCCCGGCGGGGCGACCCAGCGGGGATCGGGGTTGGCCGCGAACAGGCGCGCCTGCTCGGCATCGGAGCGGAAGGCGGAGTTGATGGTCAGCGGCAGCCCCGCGGCCACCGCCGCCCGCGCCATCCGGTCGAAAGCGGCGGCGACGTCGGGGCGCATCGGCCGGCCCTGGCGATAGGCCAGCGGCCCCGAGTAGCCACCGCCGGAGCCGGTCGCCGGAGGGTCGCCGAGAGCGGCCGCCGCGGGCTCGGCGACCGCCGTCGCCCGGACCCTGGTGCGGGTGCCGGTCGCGGCCCCGGCGACCTCCACTCGCGGCCGCGCCACGACCCGGACCGTGAGCGGTGCGAGCGATCCCCGGTCCGGAAAGCTGACCGCGACGGCGCCCCGCGGCACCCCGTTGCGCTCGATCGCCTGCCGAGCCGCGGCCGTCGCCCGCCGCAGGTACGCCTCCCGATCGAGGTGGCGCGGGTTGACGCGCCCCCCGATGCGCGCCGGCTCGAACAGCCGCGGCAGATCGGCTCTCAGCGAGCGGCCGGCCGACAGCGCGGCGAGGTCGACCGCCCGCTGGGCCCGCCCCTTCGCCGTCGCGCCGCCGCCGATCGCCACCAACGCCACGATCAGCAGAGCGACGGCGAAGATCAGCCCGCCGGCCGCGGGCAGCGCCTGGCCGGCCTCGGAGTTGGGTCCGGTTTCGTCCGCCGCCGAGAGCCCGGCCCGACTCGCGCCCCGGCCGCGATCGCCGCCGAGCTCGATCATGCGCCGCGCCCGGCGAGCGGTCTCGCCACCCGGATCGAGGCCGGCGAGGGCGCGCCTCGCCTGGATCAGCCCCGGCCCGCGGGCCCAGACCTTGACCGGCAGCCCACGCTCACGAAGCTCGATCGCCAGCGCCCCCGCGAGCGCGGCGTCGATGCGGCCGCCGCTGCGGATCAGCACCGCGCGGGGCCGGTGGCCCTCGAGCAGCTCCTGGAAGCACGATGCGGGCGAATGCACGACGGCGAGCGCGCCGAACCCCGCGGTCGCGGCCCGGACGGCCTCGAGCGGCCCCTGCGAGGTGCCGGCGGCGGTCGCGTGAACGCAGATGTGGCCGCGGGCGACCGAGGCGCCCACCCCACCCGCATCGATCGCGCCAGCAAGCGACCGCGCCCCGGCTGCCGCGAGCACGGTCGGGCGCCAAGCCCGGCCGGAGAGCTCGATCAGCAGCCCCTGCCCGTACCTTGGATCGAGAGCGATCGCCACCGCGAGAGCGGCGGCCTCGGCTGCGGCATCGCCCACCGCCGGCGTCGAGCTGACCAGCAGCAGTGGGCTCGGGTCCGGGCGCTCAGCCACCGCCGCCCGCCGGTCCGATCCAGGCGGTCGAACGCGCGGTGAGGCGGCCGCCGAGGCCGGGGACGATCTCCGGCGGCTTCAACTCGACCTGCACCCGGGCACCGTCGATCTCGACGTCGACCCGCGAGCCCGCCCAACCGGGGAGCGCGGCGCGCGCCGCGGCGGCGGCCGGCCGACCCGCCGCGATCGCGACGGCGCCGGCCTCAGCGGACCCGTCTGCGAGCGACTGGGCGTAGCCGAAGGACATCAGCTGCAGGGCCACGACCGCGAGGCCGGCGAGCAGCGGCAGCACGGCGATCATCTCGACCTGGGCCTGCCCGGCCGCTCGCTCAGCCATCGCCGGCGCCGTCCCCGGGCTCGGGGTCGAGGCGAGCGCTGCCCGCCACCGCCGGCACCGGCAGCCAGGGCAAGAGGCGGGGCGGGCGCACCTCGACGACGACCCCGTCGGGGCCACGGCCGCGCTCGACCGAGCTGCCGGACGCGAGCCGCCCGGGCAGCGCTGCACGGGCCGCCGGGCCGACCGGCGCTCCGATCAGCTCAGCGCGGGCACCTGCCCTGGCGGCGCCGGCAGCCGACCACAACGAGTAGCCGACCATGGCGATCTGTGCGAGCACCGCAGCGGCGGCGATCAGCAGCGGCAGCGTCGCCAGGAACGAGATCGAGGCTTGGCCCCCGCACCCTCCGCTCGCAGCTCGAAGAACGTCCACCCGGGCGACGGTAGGCCCGGCGGGCGTGGGCTTGGGTCACGCGTTGTGCCGAATCAGCAACGCCCGCGGGCCGCAACCCGCACGGTCAATAGCTGTTCGCCTGCCGCCAGGTCGTGTACGCCAGATAGCCGGCGGTGCCGACGACCAGGAACCAGACGACGGTCCAACCGCCGCTGTTGAACATCTCGTCGAGGCCGGCGATCATCAGCGCGATCGCCCCGAGCGAGGCGCAGAAGGTGATCCGCTGACGGTCGGTCATCACGTCGCGGGTGAAGCTCGTCCGCTGCCAGGTCTGGACCCCGAGCATCGCGATCGCTGCGAGGAATGTGATCGTCAGCGCCACGAGGATCGCCTCGACGACGTTGCCGCCGCCCGGAGCGACGGTGACCAGCAGCGCCAGGAGGGCGACGATCACTGCATTGCGAACCGCGAGGGCCATCGGCTACATGGTTACCGATCGCCGCGCGAGATGAGGCCCTCGCGGACGCCGCCCGAGCAGCCCGACGCCGAGCGCGAGCGCGAGCCCGAACACGACCACGGCGCCGGCCGCCCCGTCGCCCGCAAGCGCGCTCACGCCGTAGGCCGCGGCGCCGAGGGCCGCGGCGGCCGGAAGCGTGAGAAGCCAGGCGACCACCGTGCTCCGGCCGACCCCCCAGCGCGCGGCGGACAGGCGCCGACCGGCGCCCGAGCCGACCACCGAGCCGGCGACGACCTGCGTGGTCGAGATCGGATAGCCGAGGCCGGTCGCGACGAGGATGGTCACGGCGCCGGCCGTCTGCGCGGTGAACCCCTGGGCCGCGTCGATCCGGATCACCCGGGAGCCGATCGCGCCGGCCGCCCTCCAGCCGCCGCCGTAGGTCCCGAGGGCGATCGCCGCCGCCGATGAGAGAACCACCCAGAACGGGACCTCGAAGCGATCGCCGCTGAGCGTGCCGTTCGCGACCAGGCCGAGCGTGATCACCCCGATCGTCTTCTGCGCGTCGTTGGCGCCGTGGGCGAGCGCCAACAGGCCCCCGGAGACGAGCTGTCCCGATCTGAAGCCCCTGCCGACCGGCCCGGGACGCAGCCCGTCGACCGCTCGATAGGCGATTCCGATCCCGGCGAAGGCGACGATCAGCGCCGCGGCCGGGGCGACGATCGCGGGAATCAGGACCTCCGAGAGCACTCCCTGCCCGTCGACGGCATCGGCGCCGGCGGCCGCGAAGGCGGCGCCGACGAGCGCGCCGATCAGCGCCTGCGAGGAGCTCGAGGGGATGCCGCGGTGCCAGGTGAGAAGGTTCCAGGCGATCGCCGCGGCGACCGCGGCTGCCACCGCGTTCGCGGTGATCGCCCCCGCCTCGACCAGGCGCTCGGCGATCGTCGCGGCAACCTCGAGCGAGATCAAGGCACCGATGAAGGTGAGCGCCGCAGCGATCGCAACGGCCGCCCGCGGCGACAGGGCGCGCGTCGAGATCGAGGCGGCAACGACCTCGGCCGTGTCCCGGTAGCCGTTGCTGAAGGCGAAGGTCAGACCCGCGGCGACGGCAACGACCAGCGCGACGTCGCTACCCACCGGCCGGCGCCCTCATGCGTTCTTGATGACGACGCCCTCGATGATGTGGGCGGACGTCTCGGTCGAGTCGATCGCCTTCTCGAGCACCTCGATGATGTCCTTCCAGCGGATCACGACCATCGGATCGATGCCGCCCGCGAACAGGGAGGCGACGGCATCCCGCGAGATCCGGTCCCCGTCGTTCTCGAGCCTGTGGACCTCGATCCAGTACCGATCGAGGTCACTGCCGAAGCCCTCGAGGCCGGCGAGCGCCAGCGCCAGCTGCTCGCAGGCGTCGACCAGCACCTGCGCGAGGTCGACGGCCTGCTGCATCGGCGCCTCGATCTGGTACAGGTTGAGGAAGTCCGAGGCCTCCTCGATGTAGTCGACGACATCGTCGAGCTTGGTCGCCAGCCCGTAGATGTCCTCGCGGTCGAACGGGGTGACGAAGGTCGAGTTGAGGCGCCCGACGATGTCGTGGGTGATCCGGTCGCCCTCGTGCTCGGCGAGCAGGATCTCGCGGCCGAGGGCCTCCTGACGGTCCGGCCACTGCTCGAGCATCTCCTTCAGCAACTGGGCGGTCCGGTGGGCGTTGTCGCCGGACTCCCGCAGAAGATCGAAGAAGGCACGGCCCCTGGGAGCGAAGCTGAAGCGCGACATCGGGGGCAATATCGCAGGAACCGACGACGGCGGGTCGGCCTCACGCCGCGACGAAGGCGGCGACCCGCTCGGCCGCCCGCTCGGCCGCGTGCCCGTCCCAGCCCGCGGGCGCCTCGGGAGGGCCGGCCGCGGCGGGGAGTAGCCCGGGGAGCTCGGCGATCCTGACCGGGTCGAGGCCGAGCAGGGTGTTGGTGCCCGAGCTGACCGTGATCGGTCGTTCGGTGTTGTCGCGAAGCGTGAAGCACGGCACGCCGAGAAAGGTCGACTCCTCCTGGATCCCCCCCGAGTCGGTCAGCACCGCACCGGCGTCCGCCTGCAGCGAGAGGAAGTCGAGGTAGCCAACGGGATCTATCAGCCGCACCTCCCCGGCGTCGATCCGCTCCTCCGCCAGGCGCTTGCGGGTGCGGGGGTGAACCGGGAAGACGACCGGCATTCGCGCGGCCACGTCGCGCAGGGCAGCGATCGCCGGCGCCAGCAGGTCACCGTCGACGAGCGCGGGCCGGTGCAGCGTGACGAGCAGGTAGGAGCCCCGCTCGAGCCCGTGCGCGGCGGCGGTCCCACGCGAGCGGAACCGGGCCTCGAGCGCCACCAGGGTGTCGATCATCGTGTTGCCGACGGCGTGCACCCGGGAGGCGTCGATGCCCTCGTTGCGGAGGTTCTCGAGCGCCTCGGGCGAGTGCGTGAAGAGCAGGGCCGACACCTGATCGACCAGCACCCTGTTGACCTCCTCGGGCATCGTGCGATCGAAGCTCCGCAGGCCGGCCTCGAGGTGGGCGACCGGCACGCCGAGGTGGGCGGCTGCCAGCGCCGCCGCAAGCGTCGAGTTGACGTCGCCCGGCACGATCACCAGATCTGGTCGCTCGGACTCGATCAACGGCGCGATCCGCTCGAGCACCCCGGCCACCGTCTCCGCGTTGCTGCCGCCGCCGACCCCGAGCCGGTGATCGGGCGGCGGCATCCCGAGCTCCTCGAGGAAGATCGCCGACATGTTCGCGTCGTAGTGCTGGCCGGTGTGAACGATCGAATGGTGGCCCTCGGGGTCGAGCTCACGCAGCGCGGCGACCAGCGGCGCCATCTTGACGAAGTTCGGCCGCGTCGCGAGTACGTGCAGCAGGCGCATGCGGCGAACTCCGCCGGCGCTCAGGCGAGCGCGTCGATGCGGGCCGCGAGCTCGAAGTCAGCCGCGGTCAGCCCGCCCTCGCCGTGGTTGGTGATCCTGACGGTCACCGTCGCCCAGGAGATCGCGAGATCCGGATGGTGATTCATCTCCTCGGCCGGCGCGACGATCGCCTGGACGAAGGCCACCGAGCCGACGAAGTCGCCGCGATCGAACGAGCGCACGATCAGATCGCCGTCGCGGGACCAGCCCTCGAGATCGCCGAGTCGCTCGGAGATCTCGCTGTCGCTGAGCAGTGCCATCAGGTCGATCCTATAGTCCCGGCCGCCGTCGGCCTCCGTCCGAAGGGCCCCGCACCGACTACAGCGAGGTTCCCGCACCGCTGCCGGCGACGAGCACCGCGAGCGCGAAGAAGCCGACCGCCAGGCCGGCGAGCGCGGCGACCTCGGCCGGCTGGGTGCCGCCGCCGCGCCGCTCGGCGCGCAGCACGACCAGTGCGGCGAGCGCGCCGCCGGCAAGCCCGCCGAGGTGGCCGCCGATGCTGATCCCCGGGACGCTGAAGGTGAGCACGAGGTTGAGAACCAGCCAGAAGCCGAGTTGGGAGACGATCTGGCCGAGCCCGCGGTCGCGGGCGATCAACATGGTCGCGCCGAAGAGGCCGTAGATCGCGCCGGAGGCGCCGACCGTGAACTGGGCCGGGTCGCTGAGCAGCAGCGCCCCGAACGACCCCGCGATCAGCGAGATCGCGTAGATCGCGAGCATCCGCCGGGTGCCGATCGCCGGCTCGACCAGGGTGCCGAGTATGTAGAGCACGAACATGTTCAGCGCCAGGTGCAGGAAGCCGCCGTGCAGGAAGCCGCCGCTGATGATCCGCCACCACTCGCCGCCTTCGGTCGCGAGCGGCGGGAACCCGCAGGTACCGCCGGGACCGACCGCGTTGCCGCAGAGGGCGCCCTCGTCGAACAGGGCGCCGCCGCCGTCGAAGGAGGCGACGCCGCCGCCGGCAGCCAGTTGGCCGAGGAAGATCCCGGCATTGATCGCGATCAGCGCGAAGGTGGCCGGAGCCTGGCTCGTTCGCGAGGACCCGGAGCGGAAGGCCGGGGCCTTGACCTGCTGCCGATCGCCGGCGCACTCGGGGCAGCGCATCCCCACCGGGGACGGGGTCATGCAGTCAGGGCAGATCGGCCGCCCGCAGCGACTGCAGGACACGTTCGTTTCGCGGCTTGAATGCCGGTAGCAGGTTGCCATGCGGCGGCGAAGACTAAACGGCGGTGCTTATCCGCCGGTAAGGGAGAGCCGCGGCGGGCGCGCACCCGTCACCCCGACGATCTACGGTTCCGCGCATCGATCCCTTCAGGTGGGCAGCGAGGAGTGCGAGTGGATGATCAGGCCGGTGACGCGACCGCCGCGAGGCTGTTCGTACTGCTCGTCGGCAGCGCCCTGCTGATCGGCGGCATCGCCGGCTTCCTCTACGAGGCCGACTTCGGCACCGGTGACGGCCTCGTCTCCGACGACATCATCGGCGTCTTTCCGACCAACGGCTGGGACAACCTCTTCCACCTGGTCGCCGGCCTGGCCTGCCTCGCCGCCGCCTCACGCGCCCCCCGGGAGATGGCGCTCGCGATCGGCGCCCTGTTCACGGTCGCCGCACTCTGGGGCCTCTTGGTCACCGATAGCGGCGTCGGGTCACTGGCCGAGACGATCCCGGTCAGCACCGAGGACAACCTGCTCCATCTGGCGGTCGGGCTGACCGCGATCGCCGCCGGCCTGCTCGGCCGCAGCGGCCGCCCAGCGGCTCCGGCCTGAGCTCGGAGCCGAGCTCAGCCGAGCCGCCTGCGGAGCTCGTCGGCCACCCCGGCGAACCCCTCCTGACGGCGACGGCGGCGCATCTCGATCAGGATCAGGGCGGTGCCGGCGATCCCTCCCGCGGTCGCGGCGGCGACGGGACGGACCCAGTTGCGGGGGTCGCGCAACGACTCGAGCTCACTCTCGGTCAGCTCGTCTGCCCAGTCGGAGAGCTCGCTCGCAGCCGCCTCGGCGACGCTCGCGAGCGTCGACTCCACCCGGCCGCTGAGCTGCTCGGGCGGCTCGATCGGCCGCAGAGCATCGCTCAGCAGCATCTCCAGGTCGAGGCGCTGGACGTCGCTGCCCTCACTCATCGCGATGCCCCCGTTCCCCCAGCTCCTCCTCGAGCTGCTTGATCGAGCGATGGATCAGGACCTTGGTCGCGCCGTCGGAGCGTCCCAGGGCGCGGGCGATCTCGCGGTTCGACATGCCCAGCGCGAAGCGCATGATCAGCGCCTCCCTGCGGTCCTCCGGGAGCTGCGTCAGGCCGTCCATCACCTGCCGCAACTGCTCGCGGCCCTCGGCGACCCGCTCGGTGCCGTGCGGGTGCACGGGCGGCTCGACGTTGTCGAGCGCCGCCGTCGGCTTGCGAGCACGATCGCGGTGGTAGTTGGAGGCGAGGTTGTGAGCGATCCGGATCAGCCACGGCCGTAGCGGCCGCCCGTTCGATTCGCGACGGGCGCGGTCGAAGTGCCGGTAGGCCTGGAGGAAGGTCTGCTCGGTCAGGTCCTCGGCGTCGTGGTGGTTGCCGATCCTGTAGTAGGCATACGAGTAGACATCCCGCAGGTGGGCGCGGTAGAGGTCCTCGAACGCCCGATCGAGCTCGGCCTTGCCGGCGCTCCCCTCCTCCCCGCTCACAGGCTCGGTGCCGCTGGTCGCCACAGCGCAAGCCTAGTGGCCCCCGGCTCGGGCGCGGGGGCCGCCCGCGGCGCCGCAGGCCGACGTTCGCGGGCCGGCTCACGCGGCGCTCCTCGCGCGCTCGACGCGGCGCAGCCGCGCGACCCACTCGACCGCGGTCAGCTCTCCGTCGATCAGCTCCGCCAGCCCGGTGAGCCCGTCCGCCCCGACGCCGGAGCGCGCGACCGCGGTCGCGATCAGGGGGACCGAGCTCAGGCCCTCGGAGGCCTGGCCGAGTCGGTCCGGGATCTGCCCGGCGGGCACGCCGCTGCCGAGCAGCTCGCCGGCGCGGCGATTGCGGCTCCCCGGGGCGAGCACCGTCGCGGTCAGATCGCCGACTCCCGCCAGCCCGGAGAAGGTCTCGAGCTCGGCGCCCTTGAGATCGGCGTAGGCGACGCATTCTCGCCAGACCTCGGCCGCCGCGATGCCGGCGGCGTTGAGCCCATGCGGCTGGGCGGCGGCGGCGGCCAGGGAGGCGGCGTTCTTGGCGACGCCGGCCATCTCGACCCCGACCACGTCGGCCGTTCGCTCGCAGACCAGGCCGGCGCGATCGAAGACGTCGCCGAGCTGCGCCCGGAGGTCCGGGTCCGTGCTCGCGAGAACGAGCGCCGCCGTGCCCGCCGCAGCCTCCTTGGCGTGGGCCGGCCCGCCGAGTGAGGCCAGCCCCCGCGCCCGGACGCGGTCGGTGACGTACTCGGAGGGCAGCGTTCCCAGCGGCGGCACCAGGCCCTTGCTGAGCAGCAGCGTTGCGGTGCGCGTTCCGATCTTCTCGCCGAGGGCGCCGACCGCGGCGGGGAGGCTCGCCGACGGGACCGCGAAGCAGACCAGGTCGAGCCCGGCGACCTCGATCTCGCTCGCCTTCTTGACGCTGATCGCCTCCGGCAGGTAGATCCCCGAGAGGTAGCGGTGGTTCTCGCGGGCGGCGCTCAGCTCCTCCGCCTGCTCCATGGTCCGGCAGCCGAGCTGGACCTCGACGCCGCCGCGCGCCAGCAGCACGGCGACCGCCGTGCCCCAGCTTCCGGCGCCGATCACGGCCGCCTTGCGCATCGGTGGCAGCCCGCCGAGCCACTCCCACTGAAGCTCGATGCTGGGCCAGATTCGCGCCGTGACCGTCGCCGCGAGCGACGGCGAGGGGTTCTCGGTGCGGGGAAAGCTGACCGGCTTGCCGGCGCGGACCCGGACCTTGCGGGGACGGATCCGCCACCCGCGCCGCACCTGCTCGCTGCCGAGCACCGCGACCGGCATCACCGCGGCACCGGTCTCGAGCGCGAGGCGACCGACGCCCCGGTGCGGCGCCGCCAGCGAGCCGCTGCGGATCCGCGTCCCCTCCGGAAAGATGCAGACCGCGCCGCCGCGCGCGATGATCGCCGCGGAGGTCGCGACCGTCTCCTCGTCGGCCTGGCCGCGGCGGACCGGGTAGGCGCCGAGCCGGTTCAGGATCCAACCCTGCCAGCGACTCTCGAACAGCTCGACCTTGGCGACGTAGTGGATCGGCCGCCGCCACGGCAGCAGCGCGCCGATCACGAACGGGTCGAGGAAGCTGCGGTGGTTCGAGGCGACGATCAGGCCCCGGTCGACGCGGGCGTGCTCGCGCCCGATCCGGTCGAGCCGGAACCAGATCAGGAAGAAGGGCAGCAGGATGGCCCGGGCGACCGAGTAGAGCACGAAGTTGACGCCCTTCTCGCGCGTGTACTCGTGGTAGGCGCGGATCCGCTCCTCACCGATCCGATCCGCGGCTCCGGTCTGCGGCGCTCTCCGCGGCTTCTCCCCGCGGACCTCGGTGGGCGGGGTCTCGTTCACTAAGAGGCTTACACGGCCCGGCGGGCTGCGTTACAGAGCGCACGAGGACCGAGCGCCGACCTATCCTGCCGACTACGCCGGAGTAGCTCAGCTGGCCAGAGCGCCTGATTTGTAATCAGGAGGTCGCGGGTTCGACCCCCGCCTCCGGCTTTCCCACGATCCCAGTCCCGTTGCGGATTCCCCGCCTTCGGCCGCGTCGCCGGTCGGGGCGGTTTCATCCCCGGTCGCGCCGATTCTGCCCGTTACTGCCCAATCAGAGCCTCGGACGAGGGCATCCATCCGCTCCCCGGTGTCTTCCTGGTGTCGCAAGACATGCGCATAGACAGAAAGCGTCACCTTCGGGTCGGCGTGGCCGAGTTGGTCCATTACATAGGGCACCGTGGCCCCCGCCTCGAAGAGCAACGAGGCAAACGTCCGTCGGAGCGAGTGAGGCGTCAGGCCCTAGGGCAGCGGCGGCTCGCCGTTCTCCAGCCGCTTCTCGCTCGCTAGCTCGACGGCCCTGACTAGTACAAGGAGGGCACGCGCGAGGCCATGGGACAGATCGAGGACGTGCTCGCCGACCTGACCTCGTTCGCCCACGGGCGCGGAACCGAGACGCACATCCTCTCCGGCGCCCGGGTACGGATCACGCGCTTGATTCGCGGTTCGGTCGATCAGATCTGGCGGGCGCACCACGAGGCCGAGTTGCTGCAGCGGTGGCTACTCGGCCCCGACGGCTGGAAGATGCCGGTCTGCGAGGTTGCGGCCGCGGTGGGCCAGACCTACCGCTACGAGTGGGCCCCTGCCGCCGGCACCGACGGGGAACCGTTCGGGTTCACCGGTGAGCTGCTCGAGTCGGACCCGCCTCACCGCGCGGTGACCACGGAGCGGATGATCGGGATCGAGGGCCCGGTACCACAAACGAGCTCACGCTTACCCCGCTCGCCGAAGGCACGCTGCTCTCGGTCGTGATCACCGACCCGAGCGCCGAGATCCGCGACACCGTCCTCGATACGGGGATGGTCGACGGTATGGAGGCGAGCTACGCCCGCATGGAGGACCTGGGGGTGGCGGCGTAGGGCGGGCCGCTCGTCGACGACGCCGAAGGGCACGGCGAGGACATTCAGCCTCACGCGGGACGACCGTCCTCGGCGATCGCTTCGGTCCCCCAGCGATCGTCGAGCACGCCCGCCAGCCGGGCGAGATCGCAGCGCCACCATCGCGGCAGCCGCCGAGTCAGCTTCACAACCCCGGGGCGGTAGGCAACCGTGTCGACAGCCTCGTCCGCGGCCCGCCAGCGCGCGCACTATGTTGGCGTGGACTGCATCGGGGACGATCCTGTCACCCCTCCCCTAGGGGTAGGCGTGAGGTGGCCTCGATCTCCACTTCGAGCCTTCGGTCCCCAGCTCGTCCACGCTGTCCACTCGAAGGGTGGGTGTTGCTCCAGCTCGTGCCACGTGCCGGCCCAGGCAGGGTGAGGGCACTATCGAAGGCCCCTAGATGAGCCCCTGACAGCCGCTCGCGGCTGAGGCAGACCGCGTAATGACTGCTGGCTGACTAATAAGCCTGTACCTGCCGCCGAGACGCCTCCGCGCGAGGAGCTTGGGTGCTCACCTGCGCAGCCTATGAGATGCGCTCGCCAGCCGGGCCTCTCGACCTTCGGACCGACGATTGGCGCTACTTTGCCAGGTTGCGGGGGTTGCGAGTTCTGGACCTGCGGCAGTGACGATTGAGAAGGACGAGATGGCGAGGCGCGCGAGATCCGGCCTGTTGGCGACTGTTGTCGCAGGCGTGGTGCTGATCGCGGCGCTGCTCGCAGGTGCGGGACCGTCTGATGCGGGCGCTGCGGCCAATCGCGGCACCGTTGACCAACAGCGCCCGAACATCGTCCTGATCGAGAGCGACGACCAGACCCTCGAGTCGATGCGCTTCATGCCCTATACCGAGAAGCTGATCGGCGAGCGGGGAGCGACCTTTCCGGTCAACATCGCTAGCTGGCCGCTCTGCTGCCCCTCGCGCGCGACCCTGCTGACAGGCCAGTACCCGCACAACCACGGCGTGCTCGGCAACAAGGGCACGCCGCTCGGCGGCTTCGACCGGCTCCGCTCCGAGACGGCGCTTCCGGTCTGGATGGAGAACGCCGGCTACTACACGGCTCACATCGGCAAGTACCTCAACGGCTACGAGGAGAGCGCGGTCGGTGTCCCACTCGGCTGGAGCGAGTGGCATGGCTCCAAGGACACTTACAAGTTCTACGGCTACAAGCTGCTCGAGGACGGCGAGCTGGTCCAGTACGGGGACCCGGGCGAGGACCCCGACAACCCGGCCGACCCCGCCTCCTACTCGACCGACGTCTACACGGACAAGGCCGTCGACATAATCGATCGCCAGGCCCCCTCCGCGCAGCCGTTCTTCCTCTCGCTCGCCTATCTCGCCCCGCACAGCGGCGCCCCTCAGGCCAACAACGGCAGCGGGCCCAGCGTCTGCGCCGGCAGCGCCAAGCCGGCGATCCGCCATCTCGGCGACCTCGCCGATGTGCCAACGCCGATGCCGCCGAACTTCAACGAGGCGGACACGACCGACAAGCCCCTCTCGATCCGCCGCCGCAACCCGCTGTCGGACGAGCAGCTGGCGCTGATCGACGCCAAGTACCACTGCCGCTCGGAGTCCCTGCTGGCGCTGGACGAGGGCGTGAAGCGGATCGTCGGGGCGCTCCGCCGCGGCGGCGAGCTCAACAACACCCTGATCATCTACACCTCCGACAACGGCTTCTTCCAGGGCGAGCACCGGGTCCCGAACGGGAAGAACCGCGTCTACGAGGAGGCGGCCAAGGTGCCCCTTCTGATCCGCGGCCCCGGGATTCCGCGGGGCGTCACAGTCGATGAGATGGGGGTCAACACCGACCTGGCGCCGACGATCGCCGACGCGGCCGGCGCGAGACAGCTGGTCGAGGTCGACGGGCGCTCGCTGATCCCGCTCGCTGCCCATCCCGAGAGGCTCCGCGGCCGCGAGATTCTGATGGAGCAGTTCTCGAGTATCGGCGAGGACGGCGAGCCGACCGGCAACCAGTACGCAGCGGTCCGAACCCAGCGCTACAAGTACGTCGACAACTCGACCGGAGAGTTCGAGCTCTACGACCTCGAGCTCGATCCCTACGAGCTCGACAACCAGCGCAAGAACCCCGCCTACGACGAGGTCGAGGCAGCGCTCCGCAAGCGCTTGAAGAAGCTCCGCGAGTGCGCTGGGAGCTCCTGCCGGCTCAAGCCCTCGGTCGAGCTGAAGCTGAAGGGCAAGCAGAAGCGGAAGCGCAACGGGAAGGGCCTCAAGAACTGCTTCAAGGCCGGCTCGGTGACGGCGAAGCTGAAGAGCGGCGACGAGCAAACGCGGCTCATCGAGGTCGAGTTCCGCGTCGACGGCCGCAAGACGGGTGTCGCCGAGCAGTCGCCGTTCGAGACGAAGCCGAGGCCGAAGATGCTCAAGGACTCGCGGAAGCCGCTGGTCACGGCGACGGCGACGCTCCTCGACGGGCGCATGGTCACCTCCTCCGAGAGGGTCAAGATCTGTCGGTGAGGCGGGCCGCCGATCGCGCCGTAGGCGGGACGTAGGGGCGATCAGACGCGGCTGAACGCTGGGGTCCGAAGAAAGGCGCGGCTACCAGGGCCTTTCCAACGCGCCCGACAGGATTCGAACCTGTGACCTTCGGTTTCGTAGATCGACGCTCCATCCAGCCTAGTTACGAGGCTTCTCCCGCGCGCGTTTAGGGCCGTAGGCGTCCGGCAATTGGCAATATGTAGGTACCCGCACTCCCACGGGAGCGACACTCCCCCGCCCCCCTAGAGGTGGGTGCCCCCGCACCCAATCCTCACCCAGTGCCTTCGGCGTCCTAGCTCGTCCATGCTGCCCACCCGAGGGGCTGGTCATGCCATGGTCGGAGGGGATCCCTTGACATAACCGAGCCTTTGCCAAACGACTGGCGCGTTGGTAGGCTCAAACCATGGCAGGGCAACGAGGGAGCTCGGCTTCCTGGACGTGGGTTGCATCACTCATCGTGGCGCTGTCTCTACTCACCGTCGCCGCCACCGACGCCCATGCGGCGCGGACAGTGGTCGAGGTAACCACTACCACCGACGAGTTCGGTACCGGTAGCGCCTGTTCTCTGCGCGAGGCGGTCCAGTCAGCGAACATCAGCGGCCCGTTCGGCGGCTGCAGCCGCCGCCCTCAGACCGGTCCGCCGTCGGCGGAGGAGCACCCCGACGCGACGGAGATCGCGCTGAAGGGGGGCGCAACCTACAGGCTGACCCGGGCCGGGACCGACAACACGAACGCGGCAGGCGACATCGACATCCTCCAGCCAATCCAGATGCTGCCGGTGATCGCTAACCCGAAGTTGGTGCCGCCGCCGGCAACGATCGACCCCGGCGGTGACGATCGCGCCCTCGACTTCCATATCCCCTCGTCGCTCAACTCCAACGTCAAGGACGCGCAACTCAGCAGCCTCGTGATTCGCGGTGGCAGCGCTCCGGGAGGGGGCGGGATTCGGGTTGGACGCGGCCAGGTGTTTTTCCAGTTCGGCGCGATCGTCGACAACGAGGCGACCGGATCCCCGGATGCCGCGGGCGGCGGGGTCCTCGTCGAGCGCAACGCCGCGTCCAATCCTTTCACCGAGTTCCTCAGCATGGGTCTCAACAACGTCACCGTTAGCGGAAACCGCGCTAATGGCAGCGGCGGCGGCGTCGCCGCGCTTGGCGGAACGGCCGCCGGCTTCGTTACTGGTATGTCGACGTTCTCCGAGAACATCGCCCGTGTCGACGGCAGCGGACCGCTAGGCGGCGGCGGGATCGGCCTTGAGACCAACACGCAAGGTGGCTGGGCCAACGTAATCATCTCGGGGAACTCTGACGGAGGTGGCAGCGCCCCCGACTGCACCGGGTCATTCCTACCCGGCAACGACTCCTGGGTCGGCGCCAACGTGATCGGTGACATCAGCGGCTGCGGCTATACCGCCCACCCGGGGGACATGCTCAATACCGACCCGCTGCTGGCGCCTCTCGGGGACAACGGGAACGCGACGCCGACACATGCCTTGCTGCCGACAAGCCCCGCGATCGACGCTGGCCTGAGCGGGCCGGCGGGCATGTGCATTATCGGCCTTGACGCGCGCGGTGCTCGCCGACTTGGGCGGGAGGACCCGCTGTGTGACTCCGGCGCATACGAGCGTGCCTTCTGCGCCGCCGCTGAGATCACCACCGTTAGCGCAATCCCGGTCACCGCCGTGGGTGGCCCGGGGCCCGATGGCATGTTCGCCCCCGGCGCCGGCGTCGAGTTCCGCGGCGGCGGCGGCCCCGACGGGCTGTGCGGCGAGGGGCGGGGCAGCGATATGTTGATCGGCGGGGCTGGCGCCGATGCCGCGTTTGGCGGCCAGGGTGATGACACGATCAAGGGCGGCAGCGGTGCGGACGAGCTCGAAGGCGAGGTCGGCGACGACGTCGTCAGGGGCCAGGGCGGGGGCGACGTGCTCACGGGTGGCCGCGGCGACGACAAGCTCATCGGTGGCGGTGGCGGGGACAAGTTGAGTGCCGCCGCCGGCGCCGACAAGCTCAACGGCGGCAGCGGCAACGACAGGCTCGTGGGAGGCAGCGGCAAGAACGTCCTCAACTGCGGGAGCGGACGCAAGGATGTCGTTCGGGCCGACAAGAACGACAAGGTCCGCAGGAACTGCGAGAAGAAGCGTAAGTTACGCTGAGCGCCGCTCGTGACGGCGGTGACGGCGGGCTCGGCGCAAGCGATCCTCGCCATCGGTAGCGAGCGCGATGCAGGCAGCCACGTGAAGCCCGGCTCCTACCTGGTCAAACACGACACGCGGAGTCCCCCTCCCCCCTGGGGCAGGCCCGGTGGCCTCGATCTCCACTCCGAGCCGGGCCTCGCCATTCCCTCGCGCGCGTTTCGGGCTGTAGACGTAGGGCGGTTGGCCGGTGGGCCCCGCCGAGCGGGCTAGCGGCGACCTCCCCCGGGCCCTTTCTGGGCTGCTGACGTGCGGCGCTTGGCCCCCTTGCTGCGACTACCTCCCCCTCGCGCGCGTTTAGGGGCTCCAGACGTGTGGCGGTTTGCTGCCGGCCGAGGGCAGGTGGTGCCCTGATCGGAGGGCACTCCCACTCTACCGCTTCAGCTTGACCGAGAGCTTCTCGCTCTTCTTGTTGCCGGCCTCGTCGGTCAGCTTCACGGTCAGCGTCGCCGTCGCCTTCTTGCGCTTCTTCAGGGCCTTGACGATCTTCTTGGCGTCCTTGGACTTCTTCGGCTTCAGCTTCAGGTTCTTCTTCTCGCCTGAGCCCACGCTCTTGGTGAGCGGCTTGAGCTTGTAAGACTTCTTCTTGATTTTGACCTTGCCGGTGCCCTTGGCGTCTCGGTCCTCGTTGGCCTTGACCTTGACCTTTACGGCGATCTTCTTGCCCATCTGCTTCTGGGTCTTCTTGGCGGTCGCCGAGCCTGGCCCTATCCCGCCTTACCGTGAAGCTGGCCGATACCGAAGTGCGGTCGCCGTAGGCGTCGCCGGCCGCCGCGGCTTGAGCACACCGACCGTCGATCAGAGCTCACGGCCGCACCGTTCGCAGGCTTTGGCTGAACCGCTTACGGCAGCGCCGCAGGTGGGGCAGCGCGCAGTCGAGGCCCTGCGGGCCCAGATGCTGAGCCCGATCACGGCGAGAACGCCGAGAACGGCAGCGACCTCGAAGGAGATTAACAGGCCGATCACGACGAGCACACCGAAGATCAGAAGAAACTGTTCGTAACTCAGAGTCACGACGCGGCAAAGCTACCGCTTCAGGGGTGCAACGGCTTCAGCTACGAGGCCACGCAGCGCGCCACTGTCTGCCACGACCCTAAGTGCGCGTCCCGGGCGCCTCCAGCTTGAAGATCAGCGACGGATACCGCGTTGCGCTGGCGCGCAGTCTGGAACAGTCGACCGGCGGCGGCAGATTGACTTGCGCTGACGAAGCAAGGGAGTAGGGTTGCGCCAAGAGTTGGCGGCGACATCGGATCTCCGCCGTAATCGGGAGGAACTATGGAGAAGAAGAACCGCAGGCTGCCTACGGTGGCCATTGCTCTTGGTGTGTTTGCGCTCATCGTCGGGGTCGCGGGATCGGCGATTGCCGGCCCGGACGCGTTGACGAGCATCAGCAAGAACAAGACCAAGAAGATCGCCAACCAGCAGGCGAAGAAGCAGATCAACAAGCGGACGCCCTGGGAGACAGGCGACATCGCAGACAACGCGATCAGCTCGAGCAAGCTCGCGGACGAGTCGGTCAAGAGCGACGAGCTGGGTGAGATCACCACCCGGTCGGATGACACGACGATCGCGCCAGACGGGCAGGGCACCGCATCGGTGTCATGCCAGAACGGCGAGAAGGTCGTCTCGGGTGGCTGGGAAGCCCCACCGTTTGTCAACGGCGCCACAGGCGTGATCGTCTACGAAGACCAGAAGGACAACGAGGGCTGGAAGGCGAGCGGGGCCGAAGTCTTCGGAAACGCGCCCGCTCAGCTGACGGTCTACGCCTACTGCCTCGAGGAGTCCGGTTAGTAGGTCGACAATCCATTCGGCGATCACTGCCGACAAGCGCGATCAACGGGGCCGGCTCACGCCGGCCCCGTTATGTTGCGGGCCCCGCTGATGATCCGTAGGTCCCTGGTTCGAGTCCAGGTCGGCCCATTTGTAAGCACGGCAACTGAAGCGTTTTCGATCCCGCGAGCGCGTGTACGCCGCCGGGTTTCTACACGGGAGCAAGAACTGCGCTTCCAGCTCGAAGATCAGCGACGGATACCGATTCCCCGGGGCGTTGGCGTTGCGCTGCCGCGGCGGCGGCAGATTGACTTGCGCTGACGAAGCAAGGGAGTAGGGTTGCACCAACAGTTGGCGGCGACATCGGATCTCCGCCGTAATCGGGAGGAACTATGGAGAAGAAGAACCGCAGGCTGCCTACGGTGGCCATTGCTCTTGGTGTGTTTGCGCTCATCGTCGGGGTCGCGGGATCGGCGATTGCCGGCCCGGACGCGTTGACGAGCATCAGCAAGAACAAGACCAAGAAGATCGCCAACCAGCAGGCGAAGAAGCAGATCAACAAGCGGACGCCCTGGGAGACAGGCGACATCGCAGACAACGCGATCAGCTCGAGCAAGCTCGCGGACGAGTCGGTCAAGAGCGACGAGCTGGGTGAGATCACCAAGGTCGAGGAGACCTCGCCCCCGGCTGCGGTGCCGCAGATAAGCGCGACGGCTGACTGCCCCGGGGGAACCAAGGTGATCAGCGGCGGCTTCGAGGTAACCAGCGCCACTGATCCGTTCGACCCGCCGATCCCCACCGGGGACCAGCGCAGCAACAATGGCTGGGAGGCCAAGGCGATTGCTCAGAATGCCGGCGACACGGTTACTGCCTACGCCTACTGCCTCGAGGAGTCCGGCTAGTAGGTCGACAATCCATTCGGCGATCACCGCCGACAAGCGCGATCAACGGGGCCGGCTCACGCCGGCCCCGTTATGTTGCGGGGCCCCGCTGGTGATCCTTAGGTCTCTGGTTCGAGTCCAGGTCGACCCATTTTGAAAGCCCCACCCCCCGGAGAGACACGGAGCCGAAAGCAATACAGGCGCCTCGGGCGGCATCCCCTCCTCAGGCAGCGATGTCGTCGGCTTACTCCTTGTCGACCCGCCCCCCCGGGGGGCGGCGCTGGCGCTTCAGCTTCACCGAGAGCTTCTCGGTCCTCTTGTTCCCGGCCTCGTCGGTGAGCTTGACCTTGAGCTTCGCCATCGCCTTCTTGCCGCGCTTCAGGGCTCTCAGGATCTTCTTGGAGTTATCGCTCCTGCGAGTCGTCAGCTTTAGAGCCTTGGAGCCTCCTGACGGGACGGCCTTGGTCTTGGGCTTGAGCTCGTAGGGGCGCCTCCGGCCCTTAAGCTTGACCTTGCCGGTGCCACGGGCGGTCAGATCCTCGTTGGCCTTCGCCTCGACCTTGACGACGATCTTCTTGCGCTTCTGCTTCTGGGTCTTCTTCGCCGAGGCGGAGCCGCTGAGCTTGGTGTCGACGGTGAAGTCCCGAGTCGCTGGGCTCGGGTCGACGTTGGAGGCGGGGTCGATAGCCCGCACCGCGAACACGTGGGGGCCGTCGGGGAGGACCGGGGTGGTATCGGAGTCGCCGGGACCTGAGCAGCCGGTGAAGGGTGCGCCGTCGATTGCGCATTCGAAGGTGGATCCGGCCTTGTCGGAGGAGAACGTAAAGGTCGGGGTGTTGTCGTTCGTAGCGCCGGCGGGACCGGAGTCGATGGCCGTGTCCGGGAGGCAGGCCGGATCCCGGAACGTTCCGATCGCGGTCTTCCAGGAGGTCGTTGAACTAGTGCTGTAGTACTCGTTCGTGTACCAGAAATCGCATTCGGTGGCGGGATCGACCGACATCGCGCTGTAATCGCCCCAGCGGTTCGAGCCGGTCTGGGAGCCACCGCCCGCCTGCATCACCTGTTCGGCGCCCAACGTCCCGGGCGGATCGCCCGGGGTGCGCGTCGCGTATCTGATGCTCGGGAACGACGTGGCACTCGAGGCCGAGTAGCCGAGCGCGATGTCCCCGCCGCTATCGATCGCGATGCTGCCCATGAAGCGATTCAGGCCCCCGCCCGGATCGTGGGTGCCCTCCTGGAACAGCGTCCAGCCTGAGCCCGTGTTGCGGAGCTCGAACCAACGGATCGCCGCACCCGGGGTAGCGCTACCGCCCCCGACGGTGAAGTTGCCGACGAGCGCCTGATAGTCGTTGAACTCGCGATAGGGGAAGCGCTGCATCGGCCACTCGCTGACGGTGTCGACCGTCTGCGCCGTCCCCGACTGGGGGATGCAGTTGAGGTTGAAGAACCCGCACACCGTGTAGGTGAAGGGCGCGATCGGGAAACTATCGACTAGTCCGAAGGTGCTGTTGGCCGGATTTCCGAAGTCCGGGTTGAGTCGGAAGAGCTCGATCCGATCATTGGCTCCGCCGTGGAAGGCGCTGTCCTTGAACGTGTAGAAGAGCCCACCCTCGTTAGCCTCCGGCGGGTTCGACCCGTCGACGTCGGCAGGCAGCATGAAGTTGGTCACTCCCGATGTCTTGAGTCCGGTCGCGGCGCTGCCGGCGAGCATGCTCGCCCGGTCGAAGGCATAGGCCGTGTAGCTGGCCTCGTTCGAGGTGACGTAGTAGGCGTTGGGCCAGGCACCGACCTTGAAGTAGTCGGGGAACGATCCGACATCGAACTCGTAGGTGTAGTAGGAGCCAAGCGGGTCCGCGGTCTGCGAGACCGCGAAGCAGAGGTGGTTGGGGAACGCGAACTGACTCAACAACCATCGGTCGGCCATCGGGTCGTAGGTGACCTGCGGATCGCCGGCGTTTGCGGTGCACTGGCCGGAGGTAAAGAGCGTCCCGAGGTCGAACGGCGGGGTCGTGAGCAGGGTGCCGTTCTTGCCGTAGATCGCGATCTTGGTGGCGTTCACCGCCTGCACGTAGTGGTTTGGGCCGACATCGCCGACCGTGTCCGGTGGGCTGCATCCGCCGCAGGCGAACGGGTTGGCGGTGCCGTCGAAGACGAGGCCGGGAGCCGGCGTCCTCGATTTCGCCTTCCGTGAGCCACTCGCCAACGGGTCGGAGGGGACGCTCCCGCGATTCCAGGTCCCGCGCCTACCGGAGTTCGGGCTTTCGGCGAGTGGGTTGATACGCGGTTGGGTCGTTCGCGTCGGCGCCGTCGAGCCTGAACGCTCAAGGTCTCCCACGGGGTCGCTGAGGCCGAGGAACTCCCCCTCAACCGCGGTCGGAATGTCCGCCCCGTGACGTATCGATGCTGCTGCCCCAGAGCCGGTGGCGATCAGGAGAGTGGCCAACAGCGACACGCCGATGGTGATCTGTCGCCGCCGGTGGCTTACGAGGAATCCCGGCCAGCCCGTGGACTCCGCGCAACCGCGCTCGCCCGCCCACTGCCGTATCCAGGGAGGGCAGCTGCAGCTCGGGCGAGGGCCAGATCCCGATACTTCATTCGCTCTCCCTTGGCAGCACCACCAGAAGGGCACACTATTCGTATCGATCGGCACTTGTCAAGGGTGATCACACAGGCGCAGCAGATCGGTCCTGGTGTGCCGTCCTGGAGTGATGCCTGAGCGGGACCGGCGAGGCAGCACGTCGCGCGCGATCTCTGACGGCAGCCCGCGTTTGGGGCTCTGGATTTCAGGGCGAGCTCCCCGGAGGCGCAGGTCCCTCCGGGAAGTGGCACATTAGGAGCTTCTTCTTGTGCGCACGGTCCTTGCGCTTGTAGGGCAGCTCGACGTGGACGGGATCACCCGCTGCCGGGCCACAGAGCCCGGCACTGCGGCTCCGTTCTCGCCGTCTGGCGCGAAGAAGGACACCCCCTGCCGCCCGACTTCGTACTTGCGGGAAGACTCTGGGGACTCGCGACCTGCGCGCACGCCCTCGGTGACGGCGACGCTGCCGCTCGCCTCTACGACCCACTCACTCCCTGGGACGGCCAGATCCTCGCCCATGGTTGGTCTTTCTACCCGGCCAGCGCCGCCTACACGCTCGGCCTGCTCGCCGAGACGATGGGTGAGCGCGACCGCGCACTGGGCCACTACAGCGACGCGCTTGCCTTCGAGCAGGAGATCGGCGCCAAGCCGTTCGCCGCCCGCACCCGCGAGGCGCTGGACCGGGTCGAGTAGGGCGGAGCTCAGGCACCGCGCCGGTAAATCGGCGCGACAGGATTCCAACCTGTGACCTTCGGTTTCGTAGATCGACTCTCTATCCAGCTGAGCTACCGGGTTCTCGCGCGGGCGTTATCCGCCGCTATCCGCACTCATCGGCGGGTATTTGGGCACCCACTGAGGCGGCAGCCATCGCCGCTCCAAGACGACGGAGGACGCCGCGAGGGGCGCCCTCCAGATCTCTGTTCCCAACCCACTCAGCAGGCCGCGTGGACCGGCCCCGGCATCACTGGTCTGATGCGTAGGTGATGCATCTGTACGCCGCGGAGGTTTCGTTGTGTGTGATACCGCTCCCGGCCCCTCCTGTAACGCCCAGTATGTCCGTGCCGTCGTAGTAGGAGCTTTCCGCCCACAAAGGGGTTCCAACCAGGACGGCTTCGGAGATCATCAACGCGACGCTCGCGGGCGGTAGCCAGCGGTCACGACTTGCACAGGTGGCAGCCGCAATGCCCTGGTCGCTCGGTCCAGACTCGACAGTCTCGTAGCAGACAGCCGTGTCACCGAGGCGAGTCGTCCCGGACGGGCAGCTTGTGCTCCCCGCCGGGCCCGTATCTCCCTTCGGCCCCTGCCCTCCTGGATCGCCCTTCGGCCCGGCCGGGATACCGGCGACCGCCTTCTCCGCCTTGTTGGTGGCGATCCGCCGCGCCTTCCGCCTCTCCGTTTTGCTGAGGCCGCTCTTCTTCGAGACGCGCTTCGAGATCTTCTTGACCTGCTCCTTCTCCTTCTTGTTCAGCTTGCTGACCGTCACCCCGGCGACCGCTCTACCGCCGAGCGCCGCCACCAGCGCGATCACGGCAACGAGAAGTGTTGGCGAGGGCTTCGCCTGCTTGATCCTGCGCATTGGGTACTCCTCCCGAGTTGGCTGGAGCCGAGCGTATGGCGGGCGGGCGTGGGGTGCGAGTGAGGCCGGGGCTGGCTAGACCGCCGGGAGTCCGGCGGGATTGGGCAGCACTGCCTTTATCTCCCGAGATCCGCGCCTATCCGGCGATATTCGGGCATTTCGCCCGGACTCGCCAAAGACCTGGCATCTGGCTTATCCATGCGGCACAGGGAGCCGTCTACCGAGGCGGCCTGGTTGCTTTGTAATCAGGAGGTCGCGGGTTCGACTCCCGCCTCCGGCTTTGCCGGGAAGGCCGGGCGACATGTCAATCGACCGGCGCCCAGCATCGGTCTTGCCGTCACCGACGCTGATCGGGCCGTTGGCAGGGTCCAGGTCGGGCTCCGGGAGCCGCTGCGATCGAACGCATGCCTCCTCACATATGACGTGGGAAACGACGCGTTCGACGGCTGAGCCGGGAGCCTGCCGACTCGGGGTCTGGTGTAGGCTCGCAGGCCAGAGTTCGTAGGCCAGAGTTCGCAGACCAGAGTTCGCGGACCCAAGTTGTCCGAGGAAGATACTCGGGGAAGAGAGCGCATGAACAAGACCTTTCGCCTGGCAATAACGTTGGCCTTTGCCGCATTCGTGGTCCTGGTCGGACCCAGCTCGGCAGTCGGCGCCGACAAGCCCTACTCCCTGGTGATCTCGAACGGCGACGGGTCGACGCCCGCAACGCTGACCGGGGCGACCGAGGGCACGGTACGCGCGACCTACACGAACCTCAACAGCAATCAGCGACTGGGCTCGTCCAACCTCGTCGTCCCCAGCGAGCTGCGGATCGTGAGCGTGAGCGTCTCGAGCGGATCCTTCTCGATCTCGGGCAACACGATCCGCCTGCGCAACCTGAACGTTGCAGCGGGCGGCACCGCCCTGGTCGAGATGCGCCTCGTCCCGGCCGTCCCGGCCTGCTCTACGCAGTCGCTCACCTGGGCGGTCCCGGTGACCAAGCAATCGAACAACTTCAACGGCCCTCCAGGCAACAACCTGAACATCGCGCTCTCGCAGAGCGACCTGCGCACCCTGATCACCGGCAGTTGCCAGCTCCGCTTCATCACGGCCAATCAGCCTAGGGATGCAGCGATAAGCGAGACGATCACAGCCGCGAGCTACACACCGACCGGGCCGCCGATCGCGGTCGAAGTGGTCGACTCGCTGGGCCAGCGGGTCCCGGCCTCCGGCTTCTCGGTCACGATGTCGATCGACAGCAATCCCGGCGGCGGGACGTTGTCCGGCACGAAGACGGTCAGCACGACCGACGGGGTCGCATCGTTCTCGACGCTCAGCATCGACAAGGCAGGCGCGGGCTACAGGCTCCTCGCGTCCAGCGCCGAGGCCGGCTCGGACGTCTCGGCGGCGTTCAGCATCGCCGAGGTCGGCGTCAAGTGCGAGGAGGACGTCGACTGCACCGGTGGGCTCACCTACTCAAACACGAACCAGCAGTTCGGCGGTCGCTCGGATATCTCGGTGACCGCGATCCAGGGCCCGCTCGACGACATCGACGCAGGCTTTCTGACGCTCTCGCGGATTGGCGGCCCGCTCGACTGCAGCGGCTACGAGGAGCTGCTCGTAGCCGCTGACACGGTTGCCGTCGACTTCAGCGACGACGATCGCGAGAAGCGCATCGTTTCGACGATCGACAAGAAGGTGATGAACCAGGTGCCCGAAAACGGGGCAGCGTTCCTCGAGGACTGCTTCGGTGCACCGTACGCGTTCGCGACCAAGCCGGGGACACCGCTCGAGGTGAACGCCGATTACGTACCGGGTCCCTACCCGGCGCCCGAATACAAGGGCCTGCTCCCCGACTGCGGCAAGAGCGCCGTGCTCGACGACCCGAACCTGCCGGGGGTCCAGGGGCCCACGATCGGGAGCGCCGGACCGCCATGCGTCGAGAAGC
>CAWBNH010000011.1:0-81222 GCA_963790085.1 uncultured Solirubrobacterales bacterium | reverse complement strand
ATGCCGGAGGAGAGACTCGAACTCCCGACACGCGGATTATGATTCCGCTGCTCTAACCAACTGAGCTACTCCGGCGGGACGGTGATCGTAGCGGCCCGCGGGTCGCGCGGATCGGTCCCGGCGGGGCTCAGAAGCCGCGCTTCTCGCGGGCCTCGTTGAGCGAGCGCATCAGGTCTGGGTCGCGCTCCTGGATCGCGATGTGGACCTTGTGCGAGTGCCAGCCGAGCAGCAGGGCGAGCACCACGGCGACGATCGTCCAGCCGAGCAGCTGGCTCGGGCTGAAGACACCCATCACCAGCCCGAAGGCATAGAGCGCGACGACCCCGCCGGCCAGCGCCCAGAAGGACATGCCGACGTAACCCATCAGCTTGTTGAGCTTCTCCCTCATCACGGGCCAAGATAGGCGGCTGGGCGGCGGTTGGCAATCGGTTTCACCCCTGCATCCACTGCGGTCAAACACGGATGCCGAACGGGCCTGCAAGCGGCCGCCCGGCTTCGCCCGGCGCCGCTCCGCGGCTCAAGGTGTCCGCCGCCGTTGCCGAACTTGAGCATGACCGCTACCGCAGACCAGGAACTTCACCTTGCTCAACACACACCTCAGCCCCGCAGCACCGAGACCCGCCCAGTGAGAGAAGCGATCAACAACAACCCGGCGGTCCAGGCCGCCGTGCTCGGTGTCAGCGGCCTCATCTTCGTCGTCTTGATGTTCACGACGGTGCTGAAGAAGGAAGAGGAGCCGGCGAGCGTGCCGCCGATCACCGCGGAGGAGACCGCGGCGGCGGGGTCCGTCGACCCGGCGGCCTCGATCGACCCGGCGGCCTCGGCGCCGGCGACCGGTGCGGTGCCGGACGCCACGGTCCCGGCGACGCCCACCATCCCGCCCGCCGATGCCGGCAGCTCGGGCAAGGGCCTGGTCTCGAGCAAGGGACTGCCCGAGGACGTGCTCGTCGCGCTGGCAAAGCGTCAGGCGGTTGCGCTGCTGGTGATCGACCCGAAGGGGATCTCCGATCGGACGCTTCGCGCCTACACGGAGCGAATCGGCTCGCGCGACGACGTCGCGGTCTTCGTTGCCGACGCCAAGGACATCGCCGACTACTCGCGGATCACCCAGGGCCTGAGCGTCAGCCGCACGCCGGCGCTGATCGTGATCCAGCCCCGCGACCGCAAGAGCGATGCACTCGTCGCCTCGGTCGCCTACGGGTTCCGCGGCCCGAAGAGCCTCGAGATCGCACTCGAGGACGCCTTCTACGACGGCGGCACCGTCCCCAGCTACCCCGAGTAGCGCGCCGCCGCCTCCTCGCGGCATACGGCCTGCCTGAATCCCCGCATGGAGCGTGGACAAATAGACGACCCCGGTCTTGCTCAAGCTTCGCTTCGGGGTCGCCGATAAGCAATCCGACAGCTCCGGGCCCGGCTCGGAGCACTCCGATTCCGATGTATCGAGTCACCGACGATGGACACGCCAACCACAGCAGCTGAGGGGGTTCCAGGCAACTGGGGCGACCGGCTGCGCTCGCAGGAGGGCTTCGGCCTGGTCGAGACGCTGACCGCCGCGATCATGGTGGTCATCCTCGCGGCCGGCACCTTCACCGCGGTGCAGTCGATGACCCAGGCCGGGGCGCAGGAGCGCACCCGGGCGACCGCCCACGCCGTCGCCCAGGCCGACCAGTCGCGGATGCGCAACATGAAGCTCGACCAGCTCGCCAACTACTCCGAGACGCGCACGGTCACCGACGGCGGCACCGAGTTCGAGGTCAAGTCATCGGCCCAGTACGTCTCCGACGCGACCGGCACCGCCTCCTGCGGGACCGATGATGCCTCCGCCGACTACATCCGGATCAGCTCGTCGGTGAAGTGGCCGAGCATCGAGTCGCGTCCGGCGGTGCTCCTGCAGAGCACGATCGCGCCGCCGAACGGCTCGATCTCGCCGAACGCCGGTGCGCTGGCGGTCAGGGTCGAGGACGCGGCGGGCAACGGCCTCGACGGGATCGGGATCTCAGGGACCGGAGGCACCCCCTTCAGCGGCGCCACCAACGAGCTCGGCTGCGTGATCTTCGGCAACCTGGATTCGGGCAACTACCAGCTTCTCGCCAGCACCGGCGGGCTGGTCGACCGCGACGGCAGCCCGCCGGTCGCGAAGACGACCAGCGTGATCCCGTTCGCGACCAATGTCGTCGTCCTCCAGTACGACCAGCCCGGCGCGATCGACGTTGACTTCACGACCAACCTGACCGGCACGCCGCAGCCCTCGAGCGCCGACTCGGTGATCGTCTTCAACACCGGCATGTCGGTCGAGCGGATCGAGGGAACGATCGGCTCGCCGGTCGCGAGCATGACGGTCCCGTCGCTGTTCCCGTTCTCCTCGCCAGACGCCGTCTACGCCGGCGCCTGCGTCGGCAACAACCCGAATCCGACCGGCCAGGATCCGCCCCCCGCCTCGCAGGCGAACGTCCTCGTGCAGCCCGGCGGCACGGTCTCGGCAACGGTGCAGCTTCCGGCCCTCGACCTCCAGGTCCGGGACGGCTCGTGGACGCGGCAACCCCGGGAACCGGCTGGCGGGCGCGCAGGTCGTCATCGAGGACGACAACTGCGATGACGGGGCCGGGCAGCCGATCACCCGGACCTTCACCACCAACTCGCAGGGCGAGCTCGACGACCCGGGACTGCCGCACAGCCGCTACGACATCTGCGCCTCGAACGGCAGCGTCCACCGCGACTACACCAACGTGACCGTTCAGGATCTCAACAGCCCAACGGTCCTCAGAGCGTATCTGGGCAGCAGCTTCGCCCAGCCGGGACCATGCTCAGCCTGCGGCGCAAGCTGCGATCGCGGATCGCGCTCGGCGACGAGTCCGGGTTCACGATGGTCGAGCTGCTCACCTCGGCGCTGATCGGGCTGATCACCCTCGGGGTCGCGCTGACGATCCTCCAGGTCACCTCGCAGGGCAGCGAGCGCGTCGTCGGCGTCGTCGAGGCCAACCAGCGGATGCGGCCGGCGATCCGCTCGATCGTCGACGAGCTGCACTCGGCCTGCGTCTCCCCGCGGATCGCGCCGATCCTTCCCGGCAGCACCGGCGAGCAGCTGATCGCGCTCTACAGGCGGGGCTCCGAGGTGAGCCCCGTCCCCGACAAGGTGGTCACCTCCTACGCCGGCAGCGCGCTGACCCGCTCGCGCTATCAGGCGACCGGCGGGTCGCCGGGTAACTGGACCTTCGCGGCCTCGCCGTACGAGACCCGCGAGATCATCGACCGGGTCCGTCAGGCCTACCTCGGCGACCCGGTTCAGACCGTGCCGGTCTTCCGCTACTACGCGTACTCCGGCGGCGTCCTCGACACGAACCCGCTTCCGACGCCGCTCAGCGTCGCCGACGCGGAGCGGACCGTCCAGATCTCCGTCGCCTTCGCCTCCAGCTCGGTCACGACCGGCGAGACGAAGTCCCTGATCCCGACCAGCGTCACCAACGACGTCTCGCTCCGGTTCACGCCGGCGTCGGAGGGCGTCACCGAGGAGAACCTGCCGTGCGCCTGAGGGCCCGGATAGGCGAGGAGCGGGGGTTCGCCCTGCCGGTGGTGCTGTCGGTGATCGTGATCACGACGCTGCTCGTCGGCACGATGGCCGTCGCGGTCAACGGCGATCTCAACCTGACCCGCCGCGACCAGCACGAGAAGCAGGCCTACGAGGCCGCCCGCGCGGGGATCGCGGACTACTTCTTCCACCTCAACAACGACACCAGCTACTGGGCGCGGTGCACGAACGTGCCGACGCCGAACGCCGTCAACCAGGCGGGCTCGACCGCGAAGCGCCGCCCGGTGCCGGGCTCGACCGGCGCCACCTACGCGATCGAGCTGCTCCCGGCCAGCGGCCAGATCTCGCTCTGCGACGAGATGAACCCGGCCGAGACGATGATCGAGGGCTCGGGCCCCGCCGAGGGCACCTTCCGGATCCGCGCCACCGGCTACTCCGGAGACACCGAGCAGTCGATCGTCACCACCTTCAAGCGCGCCGGCTTCCTCGACTTCCTCTACTACACCGACCTCGAGACCTCCGACCCGGTCACCTACGGCAACCAGCAGACGATCAACGGCGCCAACCAGCAGTGCACGAAGTACTACCGGGAGGGCCGCCTCGACCAGCCGATCCCGAACTCGGGTGGTCAGTACTGCACGACGATCTCGTTCATCACCAACGAGCAGATCAACGGGCCGCTGCACACCAACGACTCGATGGCGATCTGCGGCCCGCCGACCTTCGGCCGCTCGCCCGCCGACAAGATCGAGGTTTCGGCCCCGCCGCAAGGCTGGTTCAAGTCCTGCGGCGGCACCTTCCAGCCCAACTTCGTCGGCACCTACGTGACCAACGCCCCGGTGCTGACCCCGCCCCCGACCAACGGCTCGCTGCGCTACATCGCCGAGCCGGCCTACCGGTTCAGCGGCCAGATCTCGATCGTGCTCTCGGGGAACTCGATGGACGTCACGACCAGCACCGGCACCCAGACGATGCCGATCCCCTCCAACGGCGTCCTCTATGTCAGCAACAGCTCCTGCTCGGCCCTGTACTCGCCGTTCACCGCGACCTACCCGCCCTCCTCCGGCTGCGGCAACGTCTACGTGCACGGCGACTACTCGGGCAAGCTGACGATCGCCGCCGAGAACGACATCATCATCGACGGCGATCTGAACCGAAGCGGGGAGGGGCTGCTCGGCCTGATCGCGAACAACTTCGTCCGCGTCCAGCATCAGTTCGACGCGCAGACGAGCAGGTCGAACTGCAACGGTGGCTCGAACGGGCCAGCATCGCACCCCGACATCAACATCGACGCCGCGATCCTCGCGATCCAGCACTCGTTCATCGTCGACCACTACAACTGCGGGGCTCTGCTCGGAGAACTGACCGTCAACGGGGCGATCGCGCAGCGGTTCCGCGGTGCCGTCGGCACCTTCGGCGGCGGCGGCGGCACCGGCTACCGGAAGAACTACAACTACGACGACCGGCTCCGCTACCTGACCCCGCCGCATTTCCTCGATCCGCTCGAGACGGCCTGGGCCGTGCAGCGCGAGACGCTCGACTAGCCGCCGACACCGGCCGCTCTCAGCCCCACGCCCTAGCCCTCGAAGCGGGTCCCGCGCCGCCGCCGCCCAGGCTCGATCGCATGCACGACCCGTTGCTAAAGCGATCGTCGGTGCCGGTCGATAGCAGGTCTGAGGAACCGTGAGCATGTCTATCTCCAAGAGCAGGCGGTCGACCCTGGCCGGCCCCGACACCAAGAGCCGAAGCTTCGCCACGGCCTCGATCGTCGAACGAACGCCGGCAGGGGTCTAGGGGCAGATGCGTCCCGTCAATCTGATCCCGGCCGACCAGCGTCGGCATGACGGCGGTGCCTCGAGGGCAGGCGTCGTCTCCTATGCCCTGATCGGCCTGCTGGTCGTTGCGCTGGTCGGCGTCACGATGATGACCCTGCTAGGCCGGCAGATCTCGGACAAGCAGGGCGAGGTCGTCGCGCTCGAGGCGACGGCGGCAGAGGCCAGCGCCAGGGCACAGGGCCTGGCGCCGTTCATCTCCTTCTCGGATCGGGCCAGCGCTCGCGTCGACACCGTCAGCGCCCTGGCCCAGAGCCGATTCGACTGGGAGCGGGTGATCCGGGAGCTGACGCTCGTCCTCCCGAACAAGGTCTGGCTGACCAGCCTGATCGGCTCGGTCAGTCCCTCCGTCGCCGTCAGCGACGGCGAGAGCGTCGATCTGCGCGCCGCGATTCCGGGGCCCGCGCTGGAGCTCGTCGGGTGTGCGAAGAGCCAGCGCGAGGTGGCCTCGCTGATCTCCGCGCTCGGGGACATCGACGGCGTCACCCGGGTTGCCGTGAGTCGCTCCGAGAAGCCCGAGGACGGCGCCAGCGAGACGGGCGCGGATTCGAACAGCGCCAACTCCGACTGCCGGACCCGAGACTTCATCACCCGCTTCGAGGCCGTCGCCGCGTTCGACGCCGTGCCGGTTCCCGAGGGCGCGGTCCCCGGCCCCCAGGTCGAGCCGACGCCGGCTGACTCCACCGCGACGGACTCGTCGACCACGGACTCGTCGACCACGGACTCGACCACGACCGACTCGGCAACCCCGACCAGCGGGGAGACGGGCTGATGCGCGGCGCGGACCGGGCGATCATGATCGCGGTGCCGCTCGTGGCGCTGGCGCTGGCCTTCATCTTCCTGGTGATCTCGCCGAAGCGCAACGAGATCTCCCAGCTCGACGAGCAGGTGACCTCGCTGCAGACGACGATCGACGCCGACGAGGCGCAGATCGCGGCCGCCAAGGAGGCTCGCGCCCGCTTCCCGAAGGACTACGCCCGGCTCGTCAAGCTCGGTCGGGCGGTCCCCGAGGACGGCGACCAGGCGACCTTCGTCTACGACATCTCGGAGCTCGGTCGGCGCAACAACCTGATCTTCCAGGACTTCGAGGTGATTCCCGGCACCACCGGCGACCAGGCGCCCTCGACCCCGGTCCCGGCCCCGACGGACCCCGCAGCGCCCGCCGACCCCGAGGCGGCCACGGCCGAGGCGGCTCCCGCGCTCGCCACCGAGACCGCGGCCGCGCTGCTGCCGATCGGGGCCACCGTCGGCCCGGCCGGGCTGCCGGTGATGCCGTACAACGTCACCTTCCGGGGCAGCTTCTTCGACATGGCGGACTTCCTCGGCGCGCTCGACTCGACCGTCCTCACCAAGGGCCCGAGCCCCGAGGTGTCCGGTCGCCTGATGACGATCGACAGCTTCGTCTTCGCCGCGGACCCCGCCAAGGGCTTCCCGAAGATCCAGTCGAACCTCGCGCTCACCACCTTCATCACGGCCCCGAACGAGGGGCTGGCCGCCGGCGCGACGCCGGCCGGGCCGGCGCCCACGGGCTCCCCGAGTGACCCCGGCACCTCCTCGGTGGCGACAGCGAGCGTGACCCCATGAGCGTCCAGAAGTTCTTCAACGATCTCTACGGCGATCTGCGCGATCGCAGGCTGCTCCCCGTGGTCGCGGTCCTGCTCGCGGCCCTCGTGGCGGTGCCGTTCCTGCTCGGTGGTGGGGAGGACGCGGCAGTCGTGCCGACCGATGCCGCCGGCAGCGCCGCGTTGAACGACTCCGCCGCGGGAGCCCGCCAGCTCGAGCCGGTCGTCCTCGCCGAGGCGCCGGAGTTGCGCGAGTACGAGAAGCGTCTCGCCAAGCTGCAGAGCCGCAACCCGTTCAAGCAGCAGGCGAGCAGCCCGCCCGCCGGCAGCGAGGAAGCCGCCGACAGCTCCGGCTCGACCGGCACGCCCACCGGCAGCTCCGGCAGCGCCGGCAGCGCTCCGGCCGACTCGCCGGCTGCCCCGACCGACTCGCCGAGCTCGACCGGCAACCCCACGGGCGGCGGCGGCCAGCCGCAGAGCTTCACGATCACCTATGAGATCGACGTCAAGGCCGGTGAGGTCGGCAACTCGAAGAAGCAGAAGGACGTCGAGCTGCTCGACTACCTGCCGGACCGCAAGCATCCCGTGGTGCAGTTCGTCGGCGTCACGCCGGACGTCTCGCAGGCCGTGTTCGTGGTCTCCGCAAGTGCCACCAACGACGGCGGCGACGGTAAGTGCGTGCCGAACAAGAACTCTTGTGAGTTCCTCGCGTTGAGGGTTGGCGAAGAGCAGCGCTTCGTCTACGAGCCGAACGGGCGCACCTACCGGATCAAGCTCAGCAAGATCACCGAGGTCAAGCGCAAGGACCGCAGGAGCAGCTCGGCGCAGGGCTCCTCCGCGTTCAAGCGGGTCGGCGCCGCGGGCTAGCGCGAGCAGCCGGTCGCCACTGCGGCATCGTCGGCCCGACGGCCCGGCGTCGGCCGCCCGGTTACGCGATGATCGGACGATGAGCGATCTCGAGCGAGCCGTCTCGGCGGTGGTCAACGACTGCATCCGCGTCCGCGAGGGCGAGCAGGTGCTGGTGGTCGCGAATCCGGCGACGCTGGGCCTGGGCGAGCGGCTGCGTGGCGAGGCCGGCCGGGCCGGGGCGGACGCGGTGCTGGCGCTGATGGCCGAGCGCGACTCCCACGCGGCGGAGCCGCCGGCGCCGGTCGCGGCAGCAATGGAGGCGGCCGACGTGGTCCTCGCGCCGACCGTGCAGTCGCTCTCCCACACGGCCTCGCGCAAGGCGGCATCGGAGGCAGGGGCGCGGATCGCGACGCTTCCCGGGGTCACCGAGCAGATGCTTGCTCGGGTGATGAGCGCGGACATGGCCGAGCTGCGGCGAAAGGGCCGCGCGGTAGCCGACCTGCTCAGCGCTGCCGACGATGCGAGGATCACCTGCGCGAACGGCTCCGACCTGCACCTGGGGCTGGCGGGCCGCGAGGCGATCGCCGACGCCGGCGAGCTCGGGGACCGGGGCGCGTTCGGCAACCTGCCCTGCGGCGAGGGCTTCATCGCCCCGGTCGAGGGGACCTGCGAGGGCACGCTGGTCGTCGACGGCACCGTCGCCGGGGTCGGGGTCCCGGCGGCGCCGGTCCGGATGGAGATCGCCGGCGGCCGGCTGGTCGCCGCGAGCGGGCCCGAGGGCGAGCGGCTGCTGGCGCTGCTGACCAAGCACGGCGACGAGGCGACCACCGTCGCCGAGCTCGGAATCGGCACGAACGAGATGGCCGAGCTGACCGGCAACGTGCTCGAGGACGAGAAGATCCTCGGCACCGCGCACGTGGCGTTCGGCGCCTCGGCGGCAATCGGCGGAAGGGTCCAGGTGCCGGTCCACCTCGACTGCGTCGTGATCAAGCCGACCGTCGAGGTCGGCGGCACCGTGGTCGTGCGGGAAGGCGCGTTCCTGCTCTGAGCGGCGGTGGCGACTCCCCGCTGCTGGCCGTCCCGAACCTCTCGACGGGATCGGATCGCGATGTCGTGGAGCGGCTCGAGCGGGCGTTCTCGGCGTCCGCCGAGCTGCTCGACGTCCACTCCGACGAGCTGCACGGGCGGACCGTGCTGACCCTTGCCGGCCCGGCCCGTGATCTCGGCGACTCGCTGGTCCGGGGTGCGGCGGCGGCGCTCGAGCTGCTCGATCTCGGCGCTCACGGAGGGGCCCACCCGCGGATCGGCGTCCTCGACGTCGCCCCGATCGTCTATCCGGACGAGCGCCGCGCCGCCACGGCCGCGTCCCTGGCCCGCGAGCTCGGCGCCCGCCTCGGCGAGATCGGCCTGCCGGTGTTCCTCTACGGTCAGCTCGCGGGCTCCGGGGAGCGCCGTGAGCGGCACCACTTTCGCCGCGGCGGCATCAGCGCCCTGAGTGAGCGGATGCAGTCGGGCGAGCTCGTCCCCGACTTCGGGCCGCCGGCGCCGCATCCGACGGCCGGCGCGGTGCTGGTCACCGCCCGCCCGCCGCTGGCGGCGTTCAACGTCGAGGTCGAGGGGCTCACCGCGGAGCGGGGGCGGGAGGTCGCGGCGGCGGTCCGCGAGGCCGGAGGCGGGCTGCCGGGCGTGCGGGCGATCGCGATCGAGCTCGGCGACGGCCGGACGCAGATCTCGACCAACGTCCACGACCCGGTCGGCCTGCCGCTCGCGCGGCTGATCGCCGAGGTCGAGCGGCTCGCGGGGCCACTGGGCGGGCGCCTGAAGACGGCCGAGCTGGTCGGCCTGGTGCCCGAGGCGGCGCTCGCCGGATACCCGCACGACCACCTCCCGATCCGCGACTTCGATCCCGCCGAGCGGACGATCGAAGCCCGTCTCGGCGGGCTCGGCGACGACGGTTGACTACCCTTCGCCGATGCCGGGAAACACCAGGCGCCGCAAGCGAAAGCATCGGGGAACCCAGGCGGGATCGATCGACCGCCGCGGGCGGACCAGCCCGCGGAGCCGCAAGGAGGCGATGGCCCGGGCCCGCAACCAGAAGGGGGGCGGCAGGACCGGGCCCAAGGCACCGAGCTGGGACGGGGCGATCAAGCGTGGCCTGCTGTTCGCCGTGCTCCTGTTCCCGGTCTCGCTGCTCTTCGGCCAGCCGGTCGCGGGCGCTGCGGCCCTGACGGTGATCGCGGCGGCCTTCTACGTGCCGCTCGGCTACTACACGGATCGCTTCTTCTACCGACGTCGGATCGCCCGCGAGCAGGCGGAGCGGCTCGCGAAGCGGCAGAAGCGGGAGGGCTGAGGCGATGGACGTCCGATGCCTGACCGTCGGCCCGGTCGCTGAGAACAGCTACATCTTCCGCCGCGAGGGCGCCGAGCGCGGCCTGATCGTCGATCCGGGCGAGGAGGCCCCGCGCCTGCTGGCGGCGATCGAGGAGCTCGGAATCGAGCTCGAGGCGATCTTGCTCACCCACTGCCACTTCGACCACGTCGGCGCCGTCGCCCCGGTCGCGGAGGCCACCGGGGCGCCCGTCTACTGCCCTGAGATCGAGGTCCCGGTGCTCGCCGACATCATGTCGTTCGTGCCGTGGCCCGGCTTCGGCCCGTTCGAGAGCTACGACGCCGACGAGACCGTCGCGGGCGGCGAGCGGCTCGAGCTCGCGGGTCTCGGAATCGACGTGATCTTCACCCCCGGGCACAGCCCCGGCCACGTCACCTACGCCGTCGCCGACGAGGGGGCGCTGTTCAGCGGCGACGTCCTCTTCGAGGGCTCGGTCGGCCGCACCGATCTGCCGGGCGGGGACTGGCCGACGCTCGAGCGCAGCATCGCGAGCCTGCTCGACCGTTACCCCGATGAGACGGCCGTTTACCCCGGGCACATGGGCGTCACCAGGATCGGCGCCGAGCGCGCCTCGAACCCGTTCCTCGCGAACCTTCGCTGAGCCGGCGACTTCGCGCCGCCGGGAGCCGATCGCGGGTAGGCTCGCTGCGATGGCGGCCGACTACCAAGCACCGAAGGGGACCTTCGACATCCTGCCCGCCGATGAGGCGGCCCGGGCCCTGGTCGCCGAGCACGCCGGCAGGCTGCTCGACGCCGCCGGGTACGGCCGGATCGAGACCCCGGCCTTCGAGGAGACCGAGGTGTTCGCGCGCGGGGTGGGGGAGAGCACCGACATCGTCAGCAAGGAGATGTTCAGCTTCACCGACCGCGGTGGGCGCGGGCTGACCCTGCGTCCGGAGGGGACCGCGCCGATCTGCCGCGCCTACATCGAGCACGGCATGCACAAGGACCCGCAGCCGGTCAAGCTCTGGTACGCCGGGCCCTTCTTCCGCGCCGAGAGCCCCCAGCGGGGCCGCTACCGGCAGTTCAACCAGATTGGCGCCGAGGTGATCGGGACCGACAGCCCGCTGGCCGATGCCGAGTTGATCGTGCTGCTCGACGAGCTGCTCCGCGGCCTCGGCATCGCCGATCTCGAGTTGCGCCTCGGCAGCCTCGGCTCGCTCGAGGCCCGCGCCGCCTATCGCGACGAGCTGCGCGACTACCTGCGCGAGCACGAGGCCGAGCTCTCGGATGACGTCCGGGCCCGCCTCGACAGCAACCCGATGCGGGCCTTCGACTCCGACCACGAGGGGACCAGGGCGGTGATCGGGGCAGCGCCGACGATGCTGGAGCGACTCGAGGCCGACGACGCCGAGCACTTCGCCGCCGTCCGCGCCCTGCTCGACGCCGCCGGCGTCCCCTACCGCCTCGACCCGACCCTGGTCCGCGGGCTCGACTACTACACGCGGACGGTGTTCGAGTTCAGCTGCGGGCGGCTCGGGGCGCAGTCCGGCATCGGTGGCGGCGGCCGATACGACGGACTGATCGAGGTCCTCGGCGGGCCGCCGACCCCGGCGGTCGGCTGGGCTGCCGGGACCGAGCGAATTCTCATGGCGATGGCGGACGCACCGCTGCCGCAGCGGCCCGAGGTGTTCGTCGTCTGCGCCGACGGCGCCGCAGCCTTCGAGCTCGCCCTCGGCCTCCGGCGGCACCGGATCTCGGCCCAGTTCGACCTCGCCGCGCGGGCCTTCAAGGGTCAGATGAAGCGGGCCGGCCGCTCCGGCGCCCGGTTCGCGGCGATCCTCGAGCAGGATGGATCGTTGAAGCTCCGAGAGATGGACAGCGGCGAGCAGCGCGAGGTCGACTCCGCGGAGCTGCCGGCGCTCGTGATCGCCGCGCGCGAAGCGTGAGCCGTGCCCGGGTGCGAGACTGCGCCGCGATGCCGGACCCCGAGCCACAGCCGAGCTTCCCCGCCCAGCGCGGGAACGCCTATCGCGATGCATGGTGCGGGGAGATCCGAGCCGAGCGGGCCGGCTCCACGGCCCGGGTCGCGGGCTGGGTCCACCGCCGCCGCGATCACGGCGGTCTGATCTTCATCGATCTCCGGGACCGGACCGGGCTGGTGCAGCTCGTCTTCGACCCCGACGAGGTCTCGGCCGAGCTGTTCGCCGGCGCGCATCGGCTTCGCGCCGAGGACGTGCTCAGCGCCACGGGTGCGGTCGTCGAGCGCGAGGCCGAGCACGTCAACCCCGAGCTCCCGACCGGCCGCTGGGAGATGCGCGTCGCCTCCTTCGAGCTGCTCGCCGACGCCGAGACGCCGCCGTTCGCGATCGAGAGCTGGTCGGGCGAGGCCGGCGAGGAGACGCGGCTGCGGCACCGCTACCTCGACCTGCGCCGCGAGACGATGCGAGCGGGGATCGAGCTGCGGGCGCGCCTCGTCTCGGCGATGCGCGAGTTCCTCGATCGCGAGGGCTTCCTCGAGATCGAGACCCCGGTCCTGACCCGCTCGACGCCCGAGGGCGCACGCGACTTCCTCGTGCCGGCCCGGACCCGCCACGGGTCGTTCTACGCGCTGCCGCAGTCGCCGCAGCTGTTCAAGCAGCTGCTCATGGTCTCCGGCTTCGAGCGCTACTACCAGATCGCCCGCTGCTTCCGGGACGAGGACCTGCGGGCGGACCGCCAGCCGGACTTCACCCAGCTCGATATCGAGATGTCGTTCGTCGAGGTCGAGGACGTGCTCGACACGAACGAGCGGCTGATGGCCCACGTGCTCGCCGCCGCCGGGATCGAGGTGCCGCTGCCGCTGCCGCGAATCCCCTATGCGGAGGCGGTCGCACGGTACGGGACCGACCGGCCCGACATCCGCTTCGGCCTCGAGCTCGTCGATGCGGGCGAGGCGCTGAGCGAGACCGAGTTCCGCGTCTTCCGCGGGGCGATCGACGACGGCGGCGTCGTCAAGGGCTTCAATGCCGGCAGACGCGACCTGCCCCGCTCGGAGCTGGATGGGCTGATCGCCACCGCCCAGGAGCTCGGCGCCAAGGGCCTGGTCTGGGCCTTCCGCGAGGGCGATGGCTGGCGCTCACCGACGGCGAAGTTCCTCAGCGCGGGGGAGCTTGCGGCGCTCAACGACCTGCTGGCCGCCGAGGAAGGCGATCTGTTGCTGCTCGTCGCGGATTCCGCAGCGGTCGCCAACGCCGTGCTCAGCGGCCTGCGCGAGCGGCTTGCCGAACGCTGGGGGCTGGTCCCGGACGGCGCGCACGCGCTCTGCTGGATCACCGAGTGGCCGCTGTTGGAGTGGAACGCCGACGAGGGTCGCTGGGACCCGCTGCACCACCCGTTCACCGCCCCCGCCGGCGCGATCGACCCCGAGGACCCCGGCTCGACGGCGACCCAGGCCTACGACATGGTCTGGAACGGCTGGGAGATCGGAGGCGGCTCGATCCGGATCAGCGATCCGGACACCCAGCGGCAGGTGCTCGGCCTGCTCGGGATCGGAGAGCGGGAGGCGGAGGAGCGCTTCGGGTTCCTGCTCGACGCGCTCCGCTACGGAGCGCCGCCGCACGGCGGGATCGCCTATGGAGTCGATCGGATCGCAGCGCTCGCCCACGGCACCGCGTCGATCCGTGACGTGATCGCGTTTCCGAAGACGGCCTCCGGTTCGGACCCGTTGACCGGGGCCCCGGCCCCGGTCGATCGCGACCAGCTGCGCGAGCTGGGGATCGCGACGCTCGCACCCCCGCCCGGATGAGCGTTGCCGATCTCGATGACGAGCAGCTGATCACGCTCGCTCTCGAGGCGATCGGCGATCGCGCCCCCGAGCGGTTGCGGCCGCTGGTCACCGACGACGTGGTGATCAGCACCGCACGGGGCGAGCATCGTGGCGTCGACGCCGCCGTGGCCTGGGCGGGCAAGGGCTACCAGCATCTCGATCGCCGCTACCGCGTGGACTCGCTGGAGCGGCACGGCGACGGCCTGGTCGGGACCGGGAGGGTCGAGTACGTGTGGCGCGACAGTGGCCAGGTCGGCGACTCGAGCCCGGCCTTCCTCGGCTTCCGGGTGCGCGGAGGGCTGCTCGCCGAGATCGCGATCCGTGACGATCACCAGGCGGCACGGGCGGCGCTTGGGGCGCCACCCTGATCGGGGCGGGGCCCGATCGCCACCGCAAGCCCCGAATCGCGTCCCCGAATCAGGCCGGGTGCCGACCCGGTGGCTGCTAGCTTTTCCGTGAGCCCGAGCTTGTTCGACAGCCGCTCCATTCGTGAACCAACACAGATGGCTAGGGGACCGAGTTTCGGGGTGCCGCGCGCGGCGGCTCCGAGAAGTCCCCACCTGTTCCGACAGGTTCTACAGCCGAGCGGCACCGGCAGGCTGGGGCTCCTTTTGACTGAGGCGGCGACCGGCCGCCGACAGCGACGAGCATGAGCGAGGCCCTGCACCACTACGCGACCGACCGATCGCGAGTCGGCGAGCCGCTCGCGGGTGCCCACAGCGGGGCCGCCGGCGGTGCGGCCTGCGGTGACCTGGTCGGCGTCTCCTTTCGGCTCGAGTCTGGAAGGCTGGCCGGTCTCCGCACCTCGGCCCGCGGCTGCGCGGCTGCCCGGGCCGCGACCGCCGCGACCGCCGAGCTGGCCGATGGGGCGACGCTCGCCGAGGCGGCGCTGATCGGGGCGGGCTCGATCGAAGCGGAGCTCGGCGGTCTGACCGCGGTCGGCCGCCACGCCGCCGACCTCGCCTGTGATGCTCTGCACCGGGCGCTTGGAGCCGCCGCTCTCAGCGGGGAGAGCCTGCTCGGCCCCGGCGGTCACGAGGAGCGCGTGCTGGTCGCGACGAGCGGCGGGGTCGACAGCGCGGTGGCGCTCCATCTCGAGCGCGCCGGGGGCGCGGAGGCGTTTGCGGTGACGCTCGAGCTGTGGTCGGATCCGGCCAACGACGGGGAGCACAGCTGCTGCTCGCCGGAGGCCGTCCGGCTCGCCCGCTCGGTCGCGCACGGGATGGGGGTTCCCCACCTGACCCTCGACCTCCGCGAGCGCTTCCGCCGCGGTGTCGTCGAGCCGTTCCTGGCCGGCTACGCGGCCGGCACCACGCCCAACCCCTGCGTCACCTGCAACGGCAGGGTTCGGCTCGAGCCGATGATCGACCTCGCCGCACGGCTCGGCGCCGCCGGACTCGCCACCGGTCACTATGCGAGGGTCGCCGACGACGGCCAGGGGCCGCTGCTGGCCGCCGCCGCGGACCCGGCCAAGGACCAGGGCTACATGCTCGCGGGGCTGGCGCCCGATCTGCTCGGCAGGCTCCGGTTTCCGCTCGGCGGGCTGCACAAGCCCGAGGTGCGCCGGATCGCGGCCGAGGCGGGGATCCCGGTTGCCTCGCGACCGGAGAGCCAGGACCTCTGCTTCCTCGCGGGCGAGGGAAAGGCGGGCTTTCTCAGGCGGCATGGAGGGCTCGGCGAGCGCAGCGGCGAGATCGTCGATCGCCGCGGCCGCCGGCTCGGCCGGCATCGGGGCCATCACAACTTCACCGTCGGCCAGCGGCGCGGGATCGGGCTCGGCGGCCCCGAGCCGCTCTACGTGCTCGCTACCGATGCGGCGGCCAACCGGGTCGTGGTCGGGCCCGCCGCTGAGCTCGATGACGACCTGGTGCCGCTCCGCGATCCGGTGCTGCATCGGCGGGCCGAGGCGGTCGACGCGATCAGGCTCCGCTACCGCGCTGCCGCGATGCCCTGCCGGCTGCAGGCCGGCCCCGAGGGCTGGACGGCCGCGTTGAGCCGGCCCGAGCGCCGCGCCGCGCCGGGGCAGACGGCGGTGCTCTACGCGGGTGAGCTGGTCGTCGGTCACGCGGTGATCGGCGCCCCGGCCGTCGACTAGCCTTCGAAGCGTGAAATCGGCCGAGATCCGCGACAGGTTCCTGTCCTACTTCGAGGAGCGGGGCCATCTGAGGCGCCCTTCGGCCTCGCTGGTGCCCGCGGCCTTCGACCCGACGGTGCTGCTGACGACCGCCGGCATGCAGCCGTTCAAGCCCTACTTCATGGGTCTCGAGCAGCCCCCCGCGCCGCGACTGACCTCGGCCCAGCGCTGCTTCCGGACCACCGACATCGAGGAGGTCGGCAACACCGCTCGTCACCTCACCTTCTTCGAGATGCTCGGCAACTTCTCGATCGGCGACTACTTCAAGGAGCAGGCGATCGGCTACGGGTGGGAGCTCTCCCTGGAGGGCTTCGGCTTCGCCCCCGAGCGGATCTGGGTGACGGTCTTCGCCGGCGACCCGGACCTCGGGCTCGGACCGGACGAAGAGGCGATCGAGATCTGGCGCGGGCTCGGGGTTCCCGACGAGCGGATCGTCCACCTGCCGCGGTCGGAGAACTTCTGGCAGGCGGGGCCGACCGGTCCCTGCGGTCCGTGCTCGGAGATGTACCTGGATCGCGGCGTGCAGTTCGGCGGTCCCGACGACCGCCCCGGCGACGACACCGACCGCTTCCTCGAGTACTGGAACCACGTGTTCATGAGCTACGACCTCCACGAGGACGGCTCGCTCACCGACCTGCCGGCGAAGAACATCGACACCGGAATGGGGCTCGAGCGAATGGCGGCGATCCTCCAGGACGTCCCCTCGGTGTTCGACACGGACCTGTTCCGGCCGCTGATCGAGCTCGCGGTCGAGATGTCGGGGCGGCGGTATGACGGCGGCGATCCGCGTGACATCCGGGCGATGCGGATCATCGCCGACCACACACGGGGCTCGGTCGAGCTGATCGCCGACGGGGTCGTTCCCTCGAATGAGGACCGCGGCTACATCCTGCGGCGGATCATGCGCCGGGCGATCCAGCAGGGTCGGGCGCTCGGTCTCTCCTCGCCGTTTCTCGGCCGCTTCGCCGAGCGGGTGATCGAGCTGCTCGGCGAGGCCCATCCCCAGGTCGCGGCTGAGCGCGAGACGATCATCGGCTGGATCGACAATGAGGAGGAGAGCTTCGGCCGCACGCTCGAGCGCGGCACCGCGCTGCTCTCCCAGCTCGCCGCCGATGCCAAGTCCCAGAGCACCTCCTGGGTGGATGCCGAGGACGCCTTCCGGCTCCACGACACCTACGGCTTCCCGTACGAGATGACCAAGGAGCTGCTCGCCGAGCAGGGGCTCTCCGTCGATGACGCCGGCTTCGAGTCGCTGATGGACAGGCAGCGAGAGCTGGCCCGCAGCGGCGGCACGAGCGTGATGGCCGACCGCCACGACGCCGTCTTCTCGTTCGTCGAGACGACCCCGGCGACGCGATTCGTCGGCTACGAGGAGCTCGGGGCCCGGACCAGTGTCGCCGCGGCGGCGGGCGAGGACGGGGGGCAGTCCCTCGTCAAGCTCGAGGAGAGCCCCTTCTACGCCGAGGGCGGCGGTCAGGTGGCCGACTCGGGGACGCTGCGCTGGAACGGCAGCGAGGCCGGCGTCGTCGACGTCTACCGCGTCGGCGACGATCAGGCGCTGCGGATCATCGGCCCACCGCCCGAGCCCGGGACCGCGGTCGAGGCGTTCGTCGATCATGAGGCCCGGCACGCGACGATGCGCAACCACACCGCCACCCACCTCCTGCACGCAGCGCTTCGCGAGCGGCTCGGCAGCCACGTGCGGCAGGCGGGATCGGCGGTCAGGCCCGACAAGCTCCGCTTCGACTTCAACCACGGCGCGCGAATGAGCGCGGAGGAGATTCGCGACGTCGAGGACCGCGTCAATGGATGGATCAAGGCGTCACGGCCGGTGCGGGCGATGGAGATGTCGCGGAGCGAGGCCGAGAAGCTCGGGGCGATGGCGCTGTTCGGCGAGAAGTACGGCGACTGGGTGCGCGTGATCGAGGTCGCCGACGTCTCGCGCGAGCTCTGCGGTGGCACTCACGTCGCGAACACGGCCGAGATCGGGATCTTCGCGATCGTCTCCGAGGGCTCGAGCGCCTCGAACGTGAGGCGGATCGAGGCGCTGACCGGCCCCGCGGCGATCGACCGGTTCCGGGAGCGCAGCGAGCTGCTCGAGCGGACCGCCGAGCTGCTCGGCGCCGCCGACGACCCACTGGGCGCCGCCCGTCGGCTGAGCGAGCGCATCTCCGAGCTCGAGCAGCTCGAGGCGGAGCAGGACGCGGTCGCGGCCGGCGATCGGGCCGATCAGCTGATCGCGGACGCCGAGCTGATCGGCGGCGTCGCCGTCGCGGTCGGGTCGCTCGGCGAGATCGCCGACCAACGGGCGATGCTCGAGATCGCCGATCGCGTCCGCCAGAAGCTCGGCTCGGCCGCGGTGCTGCTGGGTGGGGCCGCCGACGGCAAGGTCGCGCTGGTCGCCAGCTTCGCCGACGCGGCGACGGAGCGCGGCCTCTCGGCCGCCGCCGTGGTCAAGGAGGCGGCAGCGGTGGTCGGCGGCGGCGGCGGCGGGCGCGAGAACGTCGCCCAGGCGGGCGGCCGCGACCCGGAGAAGCTCGACGAGGCCCTGGCGACGGCGAGGGCGGCGATCGCGGCGGGGCTCGGCTAGGGGATGCGGGTACTCGCAATCGATCATGGGCTGGCCCGCTGCGGCTGCGCCGTCTCCGACGCGACCGGCACGATCGTGCGCCCGATCGACCCGATCGAGCCGCCCGATGTCGCGGCGATAGCCGCCGTGGTCGAGGCTGAGCGGGCCGAGGCGGTGCTCGTTGGGCTGCCGCTTGGCCTCGATGGGCGCGAGGGCGAGCAGGCGACGATCGTCAGGGCGTTCTGCGCCGAGCTCGCCGAGCGGGTCAGCGTTCCGGTGGAGACCTGGGACGAGCGGCTGACCACGGCGATGGCCGGGGCGTCGCGGCGATCGGGGGCCAAGGCGGCCGAGGACTCGATCGCCGCGGCCCACCTGCTCGAGTCGTTTCTGCTCGCGCGCGAGGGTCGGCGGGAGGGCCGATGAGCGAGGAGCACCCCCCCGGGGACGATCCCTTCAGCGGGCAGGACCCGGATGCGGCCGAGCGCGAGCGGCGGCGAGCCGAGCGGGAGGAGCGGCGGCGGGCACGAGCCGGGCGCGACCGCAGCGAGGGTAGCCGCCGATCGCTCGCGGCACGCGTCGGCAGTCTGGGGCGGGACGCGTCCGGGCGAGGGGCGGAAGAGCCCGCCGCCAGGCCCGAGGTCGGAGCGTCCGTCGCGCCGCCGTCGGACCCGGACCCACAGGCGGCGCCGGGCGGCGCCGGCGATCGGGCCGGGGCCTCGCGGAAGCCGATCATGATGCGCCGCCTGCTCGCCGGCGGCGCCGTGCTCGCGGCGATCGCGCTGGTCGCCGCCGCCGTCAAGCTCGCCGGCGGGGGAGACGAGCAGGTGGCGGTTGCCGAGCCGGAGCCGCTGGCGACGACCGATGTGACGATTCCCGAGGGCCTGACGATCAGCCAGACAGCGAAGATCGCCGAGCAGGCGAAGCTCAAGGGCAGCTACGAGAAGGCGGTCGAGAAGGCGAGGAAGGGCTTCCCGCTGAAGCGCTACGGGGCTGAGGGCGCGGACTCGCTCGAGGGCTTCCTGTTCCCGGCGACCTACGAGCTCGAGAAGAATGCCCCGGCCACGGACCTGGTCGAGAAGCAGCTCGTCGCCTTCGAGGACAACTTCGCCGGCGTCGAGATGAAGCGCGCGGCGAAGAAGAACCTGACTCCCTACGACGTCGTGACGATCGCCTCGATGATCGAGAAGGAGGTCCAGGTTGCGGAGGAGCGCCCCCTCGTCGCCGCCGTGATCTACAACCGGCTGGCCGCCGGCGACACGCTGGGGATCGACGCGACGCTGCGCTACGAGCTCGACAACTACGACCAGCAGCTGCGCCAGAGCGAGCTCGATGCCCCGACTCCCTACAACAGCCGGATCAACGCCGGGCTGCCGCCGACCCCGATCGGCAATCCGGGGCTTGCGGCGCTCGAGGCCGCCGCCGACCCGGCCCGCTCGGACGTCTACTACTTCGTGATCAAGCCCGGGACCTGCGGCGAGCACGTGTTCACCGCTGATTCCGCCGAGTTCGAGGCGGCGCAGGCCGCCTATCAGGAGGCGCTCGCCGCGGAGGGCGGCTCGCCCACGGACTGTCCGGGGTAGGCTCGGCGAACGATGAAGCGGCTGGCCGTCCTCGGGCAACCGATCTCGCACTCGCGCTCGCCGCAGATGCACAACGCAGCGTTCGCCGCGCTCGGCCTTGACGAGGAGTGGCACTACGAGGCGATCGAGGTCAGCCCGGAGGAGTTCGAGGCGCGCGTGCGGGCGATGGCGGCTGAGGGCTTCGTCGGCGCGAATGTGACGATCCCGCACAAGCGCGAGGCGCTGGCGCTGGCCGACAGCGCCTCCCCCGCCGCGACGGCGATCGGCGCCGCCAACACGCTGAGCTTCAGTGGCGGTCGCGTGCATGCGGACAACACCGACGCCTCGGGTCTGATCGCGGCGCTGCCAGACTCGCCGGCCGGCCGCCGGGCGCTCGTGCTCGGCGCCGGCGGGGCGGCGCGCGCGGTGGTCTGGGCGCTTCGCGAGGCGGGGGCGGAGGTGACGATCTGGAACCGAACCCCCGCCAGAGCCGCGGGCCTGGCCGCTGAGTTCGGGGTCGCCGCGCTCGCCGAGGGCGAATCCCCGCGCCCGAGCGACCACGAGATCCTCGTCAACGCGACCTCGGTCGGCCTCGATCGATCGCAGGAGCGCGCCGCCTGGCGGGCGGCAGGATTAAAGAGTTGCCGTCTGGACGCCGATCTAGGGTCTGAACGGCTGGTGGTGGTCGATCTGGCCTACGGGTCGGCCGAAACCGAGCTTGTCCAAGCCGCGGAGAAATGCGGCGCAGTGACGGTTGACGGCCGGGAGATTCTGGTCCGTCAGGGCGCTGCATCGTTCGAGATCTGGACGGGCTTGGAAGCCCCTCTGGTGGCCATGCGCCGCGGTGTAGGCATCGAGACAGATGACGCCAGATCCAAACCGCCCCGGATATCTCCGCCCCGTACCCGCCCCGGGCGGCGAGCGTGAGGCGCTGGCCGGGGAACTCGTCAGCCCAGATCACGAGCCGGCTCCCGGGCTTGACCCGCCAGCTTCGAACGGCTTCCACGATCTTCACGACGGCGGTGGGCTGAGCGCCGATGCCGGGGGTGTCACCGATCCCCATGGGGTGGCCGGGGTCACCGCCGGGACGAACGGCTCCTACGCAGCCCCGCCGGCCGCCGAGGCTCAGCAATTCGCGGAGATGCCTCCGGCCCCGGGCGGTCCCGTCGAGGGCGAGCTGACCATCGACGGCCAGCAGGTCACGGGATCGCTCCCCCCGGTCCCTTCGCCGGCCTCCGGAAATGGCGAATCGGAGCCGACCGCCGAAGCGGATGGACGGGTACCCGGAATCACCCCGCCGCTGACCCGCTCCCACAGCGGGCGGTTCATCACCGACGTGATCGTCGACCTCGGGTTCGTGACCGCGGAACAGGTGCAACAGGTGATCGAGGAGGCCCGGGCCGCCGGCGTCTCGCCCGAGGCCCTGATGCTTCAGCAGAACCTGATCGACGGCGACCAGCTCTCGCGTGCGGTGGCCGAGCGCTACGGACTCGACCACGTCGACCTCAACACCTTCCAGGTCGACATGGGAGCCGCCAACCTGATCAGCGTCTCGATCGCCCGCCGCTATCGTGCCGTGCCGGTCAGCTTCCTCGATGAGCAGACGGTGATGCTCGCGACAGCCGATCCGGCGAACGTGATCGCCGTCGACGACATCCAGATGATGACCGGGCTCAACTGCCAGGTCGCGGTCGCCGCGGAGATCGACATCGAGACCCTGATCGGCCGCCTGAACTCATTCGAGACCAGCGTCGCCGAGGCGGTTGAGGAGGGGGACGCCGAGGAGGAGGGGCTCGATGTCGGGGACGTGACCGACCTGCGCGAGTCCGCCGACGACGCGCCGGTGATCAAGCTGGTCTACTCGATCTTCGGCCAGGCCGTGGCGGAGGGCGCCTCCGACATCCACTTCGAGCCCGAGGAGCGCGAGATGCGGGTTCGCTTCCGCGTCGACGGCGTCCTCTACGAGGCGGCCCGGGTGCCGAAGCGGATGGTCTCCGGCGTGGTCAGCCGCGTCAAGATCATGAGCGAGCTCGACATCGCCGAGAAGCGGATCCCCCAGGACGGCCGGGTCGGGCTCACGGTCGAGGACCGCAAGGTCGACATGCGCGTGGTCACCGTTCCGACCCAGCAGGGCGAGGGCTGCACGGTGCGGATCCTCGACAAGTCGAAGGCGCTGCGCTCGCTCGACGAGCTCGGCATGGAGATCACCCAGCGCGAGCGCTTCGAGAGCGCGATCGAGCAGCCCTACGGAGCCGTGCTGGTCACCGGCCCGACCGGATCGGGCAAGTCGACGACTCTGTACTCGGCGCTGGCCGCGCTCAACGACGTCAGCAAGAACATCATCACGATCGAGGACCCGGTCGAGTACCGGCTCGCCGGCGTCAATCAGATGGGTGTCAACCGCAAGGCCGGCCTCACCTTCGCCAACGGGCTGCGCTCGATCCTCCGTGCCGACCCGGACGTGATCATGGTCGGCGAGGTCCGTGACGCCGAGACGGCGCGGATCGGGATCGAGGCGGCGCTGACCGGGCACATGGTCCTGACGACGCTGCACACCAACGACGCCCCGGGAGCGATCACCCGGCTCGCGAAGATGGGGATCGAGTCGTTCCTCACCGCCTCCGCCGTCGACTGCGTCGTCGCCCAGCGGCTCGCGCGCACCCTATGCGCGAACTGCAGGCGCCAGGTCGTGATCGAGCGCTCCGTGCTCGAGCAGGCCGGGTTCGAGACCGAGACCGACATCGAGGCCTACGAGCCGCAGGGCTGCAGCCGCTGCAACGGCACCGGCTACCGGGGGCGCCACGGGCTCTACTCGGTGATGGCGATGAGCGAGCGGCTCAAGGACCTGACCGTCTCGGGTGCCCCGCAGGCCGAGATCAGCAGCGTCGCTCACGAGGAGGGGATGCTGACCCTTCGCGAGGACGGCCTGCTCAAGGTGCGCGACGGGATGACGAGCATCGCCGAGGTCGCGCGCGTCGCAATCTGAGTCGCGGCGGAGTCAGGCGTCGGGGACCGGGGGTTGCTCGGGCGCGAACGCCTGCTGGCCGAGCCCGTACAGCCAGCCGCGCAGAATCTGGTGCACCTGCTCGGCGCCGACCACCGGCTGATCCGGCCATTCGAAGTCGGCGGGGTGGAGGATGAACGGGTGGCTCTGGGGGCCGCCGATGCCGCCGTGGGAGCCGACCAGCTCCTCGAAGGCCGCCACCTCGTCGGTCGCCGGCCAGTAGGTGCTGTTCAGGACCAGGTCCGGGCAGTGCTCGAAGCCGTCGGTGCGGCGCAGGTGATCGGCGGCGTTCGGCCCGAACGGGGCGAGCGGGTCCGCGCCCTCGACGGCGTCGTCGGCGAGGCGCCGTTCGCCGTCGGCCCCGAGCACGATCGCGCCTTCCCGCTCGGAGCGAATCAGCACCCAGCCGATCCCCGGATGTGCGCACAGCGCCGGTAGCAGCGCCGGGTGCAGCTCGTCGACCCGCTCCCGCGTGACGCGCCCCGGCTCGCGTGGGAAGCTGACCAGCCCGAGGCAGCCGCTCGCCATCACCGAGAGCTCGGGGAGCTCGCCGCCGTCGCCGTCGGCCGAGTGCGCGCTCTCGGCGGGGATCACGACGGTGCCGTCGGTCCGGTGCCCTCTCGTCACGGTCCGGACCGTGCGCCCGGCCGCGGTGTCGTCGCGGCCCAGCTCGGTCAGCCCGGCACCGAGGTAGGCCGACGCCTCATCGCTGCCCCCGATCTCGCTCGCGATCGCCGAGGCCTCGCAGTTGTCGCTGACCAGCTGCTCGAGCGTCAGCCCGTAGCGCTGCTCGAAGGTCGCTCCCTGGGACTGGCCGTGGTCGGAGAGCACGACGACGCGGTAGGGGCGGGGCGCGTCCTCGAGCGCCCGTGCGATCCTCCCGATCTCGCGGTCGACCTTGGCCAAGACCTCCAGGGTGTCGGCGCGCTCGATCCCCGAGTGGTGCGCGACCTCGTCGTAGGCGAGGAAGGTCGTGTAGATCGCCGGCCGGCCACTGAGCACGTCGCCGACGACCGCCGCGACCTGCAGGTCGAGCTGGATCGCCGTCGCCCAGGCGCGCATCAGGGCGTAGGTGCGGCTCCGCTCGATCCGCGGGACGACGCCGCGACGGCGCTGGCGGACGGCGGCGCGCCGCTCGCGGGCCGCATCGGCGATCGTCGAGCCTGCGGTCTTGAACACGGCGTAGGGCTGGGCGAAGTAGGCGGCGTAGTCGCGGCCCAGTGGCCGCCGGCGGGTGAGCGCGGTGCTCATCGTCAGCATCGAGTGCGGCGCATCGCCCGAGAGGATGTTGGCGCGGCTGGCGCCGTCGTCGTGGAGCAGCCCGTGGCCGTCGGAGTGGCGCCGCTCGAGCTCGGCAGCGTCCTTGGGGTGATTGGTGACGATCGGGCGGCCGGCGTCCTTCTCCCACCAGCGGAAGGCCGGCATGTCGTCGTTGTTGCCGTGCAGCAGCCCGGCCTGGCAGGCGCCGGTCTGCGAGGAGAGGTCGGTCTCCCACGACTCGAGCACGTGGCTGCCGTCGGCGACCCAGCGGGCGAGGTTCGGCGTCGTCCCGTCCCGCAGCGCCCGCCGCACGATCTCGTGTGCGAGACCGTCGATCTCGAGGAAGAGCACGCCCGGCACCTCGCTCTCGACGACCTCCCCGCGTCGCTTCATGCTGCGCTGCACGACGTTCCGGTTCCAGGCGTCGTCGTCGCCGATCGCGAGCAGCGAGCCGAGCAGCGCCGTCAGCAGGGTCAGCCCGGCGATCAGGACGATCGCCTCGGTCAGGCCGGATATCGAGGCTCCGGGGATCAGGTCGATGACGACGACCGTGAGGATCGCGTTGAGGACGATCGCCGCGAGGCCGAGGGTGAGCACGCTGAGCGGCAGCGTCAGCCGTGCCAGGACGGGCCAGACCAGGGCGTTCATCAGGCCGACGACCAGTGCGGCCGCGAGTGCGGCTCCCGGCCCGTCGAGCGTGAAGCCGGGCAGGATCTCCGAGAGGAGCACGAGCGCCAGCGCGTCGATCAGCAGCAGCGCGATTGCGCGCCGGACGACCCGGAACAGCCCCGGCGATCCGTCCGGTCTCTTGCCTACAACCATGATGCGATGGCGGAGTCTCCCGCATCCCCCGGCGGCGTGCAGCGGTCGTCCCTGGGCGCAGACGAGGCGATCGGCGCGACCGCTTTCGGCGAGCCGACCTACCGGTCGATCCTGCGGGTTGTGGTCACCGTCGTCGCCAGCGCCTTGGCCCTGTACCTCGTCTACCTGCTGCGGACTCCGCTCTTCTACCTGGCGCTGGCGATCTTCATCGCCGCGATCGTCTCGGCCCCTGTCAACCGGCTCTCTCAGCACATGCCGAGGGGCCTTGCGATCCTCCTGATCTACTTGGGCCTGGTCCTGGTCCCGATTGCGATCGGCGCGATCCTGATCCCGCCCGCGGTGCGGGCCGCGTCGAACCTGGTGACGGAGTTCCCCGGCTACGTCGATGACCTGAACCAGTTCGTCGAGGACAACGAGCAGCTTCGGAACCTGAACCAGGACTACGACCTGACCCAGGAGCTGAAGCAGGTGGCCGAGAACGCCGCCTCGAACTTCGACGACACCGCCGCCGCGCTGGCCGACGTCGGAGCCGGTCTGGTCGGCTCCCTGTTCGGCCTGATCGCGACGCTGGTGCTCAGCATCTTCCTCGTCGCGCACGGAAACGTCTGGTTCGAGGCAGCGCTGCGCCAGCGGCCGCCTGATCAGGCCGAGGCGATCCGCCGGGCGGGCGACCGGATGGCGAGCGCGATCAGCTCCTACGTCGGCGGCGCCCTCGCGCAGGCGACGATCGCCGGGGTGGTCGCCTTCATCGTGCTCTCGATACTCGGTGTGCCCTCACCGCTCGCGCTGGCGCTGGTCGTCGGGCTGCTCGACCTGATCCCGTTGATCGGTGCCACGATCGGGGCCCTGATCGTCGGCTTGATCACCGTGTTCACGGACTTCCCCACCGTGACGATCATCTGGCTCGTCTTCACGGTCGCCTACCAGCAGCTCGAGAACTACGTGATCCAGCCGCGAATCCAGAGCAAGGCGGTGCAGCTCGATCCGTTCATCATCGTGATCGCCGCCCTGTTCGGGGCCGCCCTGCTGGGGGTGATCGGGGCCCTGGTCGCGATTCCGACCGCAGCCGCGCTGCAGATCGCCACCAGGGAGATCGTTGCCTACCGGCGGCGCTTCAGTGAGCACGGCGAACCCGGCGAGGCGGGCGAGCCGCCGGAGGGGGGCACCGAGGCCGCCCCGTCCCCCGGTTAGGGGCGCCCGGGCGTCCGGTCGAGGGCCGGCATCGCTCAAGGATTGGGCCCAATGTGACGAAATAGTGGGCGTGAAGAGTTTCGATTTCGCCGACGTGCTCACGCAGATGGTCGCGGTGCGGGCCTCCGACGTCCATCTGACGCCTGGGTTTCCGCCCGCGATCCGCGTTCGTGGGCGGATCTCGCCGATGGACGCCTACCCGCCGATGACGCCGCAGGAGACCCGCGACGTCGTCTACGCGATCCTCAACAACGACCAGCGCAAGCGCTTCGAGAACGAGCAGCAGCTCGACTTCGCCTACTCGATTCCCGGCGTCGCCCGCTTCCGAGTCAACTGCTACTTCCAGCGCGGCGCGGTCAGCGCCGCCTTTCGCCACATCCCGCACGAGATCAAGACGATCGAGGAGCTCGACCTGCCGCCGATCCTCGCCGACTTCACCCGCAAGCCGCGCGGCTTCGTGCTGGTCACCGGCCCGACCGGCTCGGGCAAGACGACCAGCCTCGCGGCGATGATCGACCTGATCAACCGCGAGCGCGAGGACCACATCCTCACGATCGAGGACCCGATCGAGTTCATGCACGCCCACCAGCGATGCATCGTCAACCAGCGTGAGGTCGGCACTGACGCACCGGACTTCGCCCTCGCGTTGAAGGCCGCCCTGCGCCAGGATCCCGACGTGATCCTCGTCGGCGAGATGAGGGACCCCGAGACGATCGCCACCGCGCTGACCGCGGCCGAGACCGGCCACCTGGTCTTCGCCACTCTCCATACCCAGTCGACCGCCCAGACGGTCGACCGGATCATCGACGTGTTCCCGGCCGAGCAGCAGGGTCAGGTCCGCATGCAGCTCTCGATCGCCCTGCAGGCGATCGTCACCCAGCAGCTGCTGCCCACCGCCGACGGGGCGGGGCGGATCTGCGCCTGCGAGGTGCTGGTCCCGACCCCGGCGATCCGCAACCTGATCCGCGAGGGCAAGACGCACCAGATCTACTCCGCGATCCAAACCTCGGGATCGACCGGAATGCAGACCATGGACGCCCATCTGGCTCACCTCGTGCGCCAGGGGAAGATCACGACCAAGCTGGCCCAGGCGCGTGCCGCGGTTCCCGAGGAGCTGGGCCGCCTGCTTGGCACCGGAAAGATGAACGCCGAGGCCCCGGAGTACGAGTCGGCAGCCGCCAGTCTCGGCTCCCCGCTGTAGGAAGGCCCTGAGGTGCGGCGATGACCACCTTTGCCTTCCGCGCGGTCGACGTTGCCGGGGTGCCCTCCAAGGGCGAGGTCGACGCCACCTCGAAGGCGCAGGTCGCCGAGCAGCTCCGCCAGCGCGGCCTGATCGTCCTCGACGTCTCCGAGCAGCGCGACCCGCTCAAGCTGGAGGCGCTGTTCGAGCGCTTCCAGCGGGTCAAGATGCGCGACCTGGCCGTCTTTTCGCGGCAGTTTGCGACCCTGATCGGCTCCGGAATGCCGATGCTGCGCTCGCTGAACACGCTCGAGGAGCAGACCGAGGACAAGAAGATCCAGGAAGCCGCTGCCGGCGTGCGGGCCGACGTCGAGGCCGGGACCTCCGTCGCCCAGGCGATGGAGCGGCACCCGGCCGTCTTCGACCCCCTCTACCGCTCGATGGTCCGCGCCGGCGAGGGCTCCGGCCGTCTTGAGACCGCGCTCGACATGGTCGCCTTCCAGCTCGAGAAGCTCGACGCGCTGCGGCGCCAGGTCCGCTCAGCGGTGATGTACCCGTCGCTGGTCCTCGGCTTCGCGGTGATCGCGATGTCGGTGATCGTCGCCTTCATCGTCCCGGTGTTCGTCGGCATCTTCGAGGAGATCGCGGCCGAGCAGCCCGGCGAGAGCTCCGAGCTCCCGTTCATGTCCCAGATCACGGTCGGCGTCTCCGATGCGCTGACCGGCTCCTGGTACATCATCATCGTCGTCGGCATCGCCCTTGGGATCGGCTTCAGCCAGTGGAAGAAGACCGAGCAGGGGCGCTTCCAATGGGACGCGCTGAAGCTGCGCATGCCCATGTACATCGGGGACATCGTGCAGAAGGTGGCGATCGCGCGCTGGTCGCGGATCTTCGCGGGGACGATCTCCGCCGGCGTCCCGATCCTGCAGGCGATCAAGATCTCCGGCGAGACGAGCGGCAACGCCGTCGTCGCCAGGGTGATGGAGGACGTCTACGCCTCGGTCCGCAGCGGCGGGACGGTCGCGGCCCCGCTCGAGCGGGCGCCGATCTTCCCGACGATGGTCACCCACATGGTCGGCGTCGGCGAGGAGACCGGCCAGCTCGAGCAGATGCTGAGCAAGGTCGCGGACTTCTACGAGGCGGAGGTGGACGCCAAGGTCCGCGCCCTGACCTCCCTGATCGAGCCCGTGATGATCATCTTCGTCGGAGCCGTGGTCGGCTTCATCGTGATCTCGATGTACCTGCCGATCTTCAGCCTCTACGACAAGATCAGGTAGGCGCCCGTGCTCGTCCCCGTCCGCAGCTGGCGCACGAGGGGCCGGGCCCTGTTCGCGGAGCCTTACGCGAGCCTGACGAGCAGGCCGAGGCCGGCCGCGCCCGAGCTGACCGCCGATCGGGATCGGCCGCGGGCATCCGCCCCGGCCGACCGGCACTCGCAGCCGGTCGCGCGGTAGCCCGGCGACCGGCGCATCGCCCGACCGGCGCTGGGGGCGCCCCCGCTGGCTACCAGGGAATCGGCTCGCGGTCGCGGAAGAAGCCGCCGCTGGGACCGTCGTCGGGCAGCGTGGCGAGCCAGACCGCTGTGTCGGCGCCCTCCTCGATCGAGCGCCGCGCGTTCGGGCCCCCGAGGTCGGTCCTGACCCAACCGGGGCACATCGTGTTGACCAACACGCCGGCCTCGCGCTCCTCGTTGGCGAGGACGCGGGTGAGCGCGTTCAGCGCGACCTTCGAGAGCCGGTAGCCGATCGCGCCCTGGCCCATCTCGGCGAGCTGGCCCATCCCCGAGGAGACGTTGACGATTCGGGGGCTCGGGCTCTCCCGAAGCAGCGGCAGCGACGCCTGCGTCAGCCGCCAGGCGCCGAACAGGTTCGTCTCGAGCACCGACGCCGCCCGGTCGAGGTCGACGTCGCCGGCTCGCTGGTCGTAGCCGCCGACGAAGCCGGCGTTGTTGACCAGGGTGTCGAGGCGCCCCTCGATCTCGCGGATCGAGTCGATCACCGCTGCGACCGAGGCGTCATCGGTGACCTCGAGCGCGAGGCCCCGCACCTCCCCGGGGGTGCCCTCCTCGAGCTCCCGCGCGGCGGCCTCGGCCCGCTCGGCCTCGCGGGCGGTGATCACGACGCGGTGGCCCTGCTCGGCCAGGGCCCGCGCGACGCCGCTGCCGATGCCGCGCGCTCCGCCGCTGACCAGGACCACTCGCTGCTCCACTGCTCGGCACCTTAGCCGGGCTCAGCCGCTCGGCCCCGTACCCGGGCTTTCGCTCGAACCGTCCCGCCGCTCGCCGCCGACGATGATCAGCGCGGCGACGCTGCCGCCCGGGCCGAGCACCTCGAGCCGCTCGGCCCGGCGCAGGAGCAGGTCGAAGCGCGCCGGCGCCTCCGGGACGGCGTCCGCGATCAGGCCGAGCTCGGGGATCTCGACCGATCCGGACTTGCGGACCGAGACGACGAGCTCGAGCTGGTCCCCGACGCGGGCCCTGATCTCGGTTGGCTCGGCAGCCCCGGTGGAGGCCCTGCGCCGCAGGAGCCGCCCGGGGGGCCGTTCAGCCGAATCGACGGCGGTCGAGGACGTCGTCGTCTCGCCGGTGGAGGTCTCCTCCCCGGCGGTGGGCGGTTGGGCGAGCTGCGCGACGATCGAGGAGATCACGAGCAGCAGCACCAGGACGAGGATCAGACGTCTTGCGGCCATCTCGGGCTGGATTCTTGCGCGCGGCGGCCCCCTGGGCGCCTATAGGTGCCAGCCCCTAGGCGCGCCTGAACTACAACACCCGTCCAGAAGTGGGGTGAATCATGCTTTTCAGCTAAAGGTCAGGCCCCGAAGCACCGATAGGTGGACCGTAATCAATATGGGCTGGGGCCCTGGTGTCAAAGGCAAGTCCGTCGCGAGGCGGCCACGCAAAACCACGGGGCTTCTCCACAAGGCGAAGTTGGCCGGGTTACCACCGGGGTTGTGTATCACTCCCGTTTGGCAAAGGCGACAGGCTCTGGCTCCAGGTAATAGGAACCACAAGGAGGGTACCTACATGCTGGAGAATCTCCGTAAGCGGAGCCGCGAGGAGTCGGGTTTCACCCTGGTTGAGCTGCTGGTTGTCATGCTCATCCTCGGCATCCTGGCCGCCATCGCAATTCCGTCGTTCTTCAACCAGCGCGATAAGGCACGTGACGCAGACGCCAAGGCCGGCGCCCGCACCGCCCAGACCGCTATGGAGACGTACGCGACGGACAACAACGGTGTCTACACCGGTGCCGATGCGGCAGCGCTGCAGAACCTCGAGGCGACACTGAACGACTCGAACATCAGCACCGTCACGATTCCGGCCCCCGAGCAGTACACCGTCGGTGTGACCTCGGATACCGGCAACGAGTTCCTGATCACTCGGTCCGCCACCGGACAGACGACGTTCACCTGCACAGTTTCTGGTGACGCCGGCTGCCCGACCAGCGGCAACTGGGGCTAAGGCACTCTAGCGGCACGCGCCTGGCATAGCCAGGCAGCAAACACAGACCACCGGGGCGGGCCATTGCGGCCCGCCCCGGGTGGTTAACCGGGCCGTCCAGGGTCGGCTATAGGCTCCTCCCGGATGCCGATCTTGATCGTCTTCTTCGCGCTGTTCGGGCTCGTCATCGGCAGCTTCTTGACCGTGCTCGCCCATCGGCTCCCGTCGGAGGAGCCGTTCGCCCTCGATCGCTCGAGGTGCCCCGACTGCGGTCACCGGATCGCGGCGTACGACAACATCCCACTGGTCTCCTGGGTGCTGCTGCGCGGCCGCTGCCGCCACTGCGGCGAGCCGATCTCGATTCGCTACCCGCTGTCGGAGCTGGCGCTCGCGGCCGCGTTCGTCGGCGCCCTGCTGCGATTCGAGGGCGACGCGGCCGAGATCGCGCTGGCCTGCGTCTTCTCGGCCACCCTGCTGACGATCACGCTGACCGATCTCGAGTACCGGCTGATCCCCAACAAGGTGCTGATCGCCAGCCTCCTGGTCGGCGCGGCGATCGCGATCCCGACCGATCCCGACGGGCTCCCGGAGCGGGCGATCGCCGCCGCCGCGGCCTTCGGAGTCCTGTTTCTCGTCGCCGTTGCATACCCCAGGGGCATGGGTATGGGCGATGTCAAGCTGGCCGGCCTGATGGGGTTCTATCTCGGCCGTGCGGTTGCGCCCGCACTGCTGATCGGCTTCCTGGTGGGCGCGCTCTGGGGCCTCGCGCTGATCGCCCGGCACGGGGCCGAGGCGCGGAAGCAGGCCGTCCCCTTCGGGCCGTTTCTCGCCCTCGGGGGCATGATCGGGCTGTTCGCCGGCGACGAGATCGTCGACTGGTACCTCGACAGCTTCTTCGAGGGGTCCTGACGGAGCTCGTGGGGGCCGTGGGCGCCTCGGCCCAGGCCCCGGCTTCACGATTCAAGGGCTTCGGGCGTCGGGCCGATGTAGGGGATGAGCGAGGCATGGAGAAGTTTTGAAGCTGTCGAAGAGAAAGCGTGCGCCCATTGTCGGGCTCGACATCGAGGCCGGCACGGTCGCTGCCACCGAGGTCACCCACAACGGGACCGCCAAGCTGGGCCGGACCGGCATCGCGCCGCTGCCGCCCGGCACTATGAAGGACGGCGAGATCGTCGACGGCGCGGCCCTGGCGGAGACGCTCAAGGAGTTCTTCGCCGAGGTCAAGCTGCCGCGCGAGGTCCGGGTCGGCGTCGCCAACCAGCGCGTAGTCGTCCGCACCCTGCGCCTCCCCGAGATCGAGAACGCCGGCGAGCTCGAGTCGGCGATTCGATTCCAGGCCCAGGACCACATTCCGATGCCGCTGGAGCGAGCGGTGCTCGACTGGGAGGTGATCGCGAGGAAGGTCGGCGAGGGTGGCGGGCAGATGGACGTCGTCGTGGCGGCCGCCCGTCGCGAGATGGTCGACTCGATGGTCGATGCCCTGCAAAGGGCGGGGTTGAAGCCGGTCGGGATCGATGTCGCAGCCTTCGGCATGATCCGCGCCCTCGACGGCGAGGTCGGGGCCGCGCCCGGAGATCCCGGGGGATCGGCCGGCAACGGGCAGGCTGGCGAGGCGCAGCCGGGGTCCGGGGATCCCCGGCCCGAGAACGGCGGCAGGGGTCCGGTCAGGCTCTACTGCAACCTCGGCGACGTCACGAATCTCGCGGTCGCGATCGACGGCAACTGCCTGTTCACGCGGGTCGCCCCGTTCGGGATGGAGGGTGTGACCCAGCGGCTCGCCGAGCGCCGCGGACTGACGCTGGAGCACGCCCGTGAGTGGCTCGTGCACGTTGGCCTCGAGCGTCCGCTCGAGGCGATCGAGGGGGATGCCAAGACGGTCGCAGCCGCCCGCGACGTGCTCACCGAGGGTGCTTCCAAGCTGGTGGACGAGCTCCGTCTATCGCTCGACTTCTACGGAGCGCAGGAGGGCGCCGTTCCGGTCGAGGAGATCGTTGCCGGCGGTCCGGGCACCGCGATCGAGGGCCTCGGCGCCCGCCTCCAGGAGGGTCTCGGGCACTCGTTCCGGATCGGGTTGCCCTCGGCGCTGGCCCACCTCGACGAGCAGAGCGCGGCCAGGCTGACGCTCTCCTACGGGCTCGGGCTCGAGGAATAGCGTCCCGCCGCCTGCGGATGCGGGTCGATCGGGACCCGTTCATCTAGCCTTGCAGCCGCAATGGCAAGCTTTGGCTTCGTTACCGCGGGCGAATCGCACGGCCCCGGCCTGACCGCGATCGTCGAGGGGATTCCGGCCGGCCTCGAGCTCGATCGCGGCGGCCTCGATCGCGACATGGCCCGCCGCCAGCTCGGCCACGGGCGCGGCGGGCGGATGAAGATCGAGCGCGACTCGGTCGAGATTCGCTCGGGAGTTCGCCACGGTCGCACGCTCGGGAGCCCGATCGCGGTGCTGGTCGCGAACCGCGACTACGAGAACTGGGAGGAGCGAATGAATCCGTGGCCGGTCGGAGCGGAGATCGAGGCGGTCCACCTGCCGCGTCCCGGGCACGCCGATCTCCCCGGCGCGCTCAAGTTCAAGCACGCCGACATCCGCAACGTCCTCGAACGCGCGAGCGCGCGCGAGACGGCAGCCCGCGTCGCCGCGGGAGCGCTCGCCCGGCAGTTCCTCGGCGCCGTCGGGGTCAGCATCCACAGTCACGTCACCCGGATCGCCTCGGTGGCGGCGGCGACCGGCGAGGACCTCGGCGCCGAGGACTTCGCGAGCGTCGACGAGAGCCCGGTCCGCTGCCTCGACCCCGACGCCGAGGCCGCGATGATCGATGAGATCGACCGCCTGCGCAAGGAGAACGAGAGCCTCGGGGGGACGTTCGAGGTCCGCGCGTTCGGGCTCGTTCCCGGCCTCGGGTCATACGTCTCCTGGGACGAGCGCCTCGACGGCCGAATCGCCCAGGCGATGGTCTCGATCCAGTCGATCAAGGGGGTAAGCATCGGGCCCGCCTGGGACGTCGCCGGCAGCCGCGGCTCCGAGGCGCACGACGAGATCTTCCACGATGCCGATCGCGGCTACCATCGCGGTAGCAACCGTGCCGGGGGGCTCGAGGGCGGCATGACGAACGGCGAGCCGCTGATCGTCCAGGTCGCGGTCAAGCCGATCTCGACCCTGACCAAGCCGCTGCGCTCGGTCGACATCCACAGCAAGGAGCCGAGGCAGGCCCACAAGGAGCGGACGGACTCGACGGTCGTGCCCGCGGCCGCCGTGGTCGGCGAGGCGATGCTGGCGCTGACCCTCGCGCAGGCCTATCGCGAGAAGTTCGGCGGCGACCACATCGACGACGTGCGCGCGGCGCTCGACGCCTACCGCGACCGGATCTCCGACTGAGCCCGGTGTCCGGCGCGAGGCCAATCGCCGTCGTCGGCTTCATGGCGGCCGGCAAGACGCGGGCCGCGAGGGCGATCGCCGCCGAGCTCGACGAGCCGGTCCTCGACACCGACCTGATCATCGCCGAGCGGATCGGCGAGCCGATCGCCGACTTCTTTGCCCGCGAGGGGGAGGGGCGGTTTCGCGAGATCGAGGAGGCCACTGTGCTCGAGGCCCTCGGGCGAGGCGGGGTGGTCGCGCTGGGGGGCGGCGCCGTGGGGTCGGAGCGCGTTCGAGAGGCCCTCGGCAGCGCTGTCACGGTCTGGTGCCGGGTCCGCGAGGAGGTCGCCTGGACGCGCGCCAAGGGGAGCGACAGGCCATTGGCCACCGATCGCGAGGAGTTCGCCGCCCTGTTCGCCGAGCGGGCGCCGGTCTACGAGCGGCTGGCCCGCGTCGTCCTGCCCCGCGGCGGCGACCGGACCCCATCCCGGGCGGCCCGGTGGATCGCTGGGCTGCGCACCAACGATGCCCTGCGGATCGCCTGGGCCGCGACCGGCTCGGGCGAGTACCCGGTGGTCGTCGGCGCCGGAGCCGGGAAGCTGATCGGCGAAGCCGGGGCGCCCCGGGTTGGCCGGCGTCTGGTCGCGATCTTCGACCCCGAGGCGGTCGAGGGCGGCGCAGAGCTGCCGCCGGGCTGCAGCGCACGGATCGAGGTCCGGGGCGGCGAGGCCTCGAAGACGCTTGCCGAGGCCGCCCGGGTGCTCGGCGAGCTGGCGCGAGCCGGCGTCCGACGCGATGACGCCGTGATCGCACTCGGAGGCGGCGTCGTCGGCGACCTCGCCGGGTTCTGCGCCGCCGTCTACCAGCGCGGGGTGCCGATCGTCCAGATCCCGACCACGCTCGTCGCCCAGGTCGATTCGGCGATCGGAGGCAAGACCGGGGTGGACCTGCCGGAGGCCAAGAACTACGTTGGCGCCTACCACCAGCCGGCGGCCGTGCTGAGCGACCCGGCGGCGCTCTCCAGCCTGCCGCCCGAGGAGCTCGCGGCAGGCTTCGCCGAGGTCGTGAAGACGGCGCTGATCGCGGGTGGCGAGCTCTGGGAGCGGGTGCGGCGCCTCTCGGGCCCCGGGGCCGATCACCTCGAGGACGTGATCTTCGATTGCGCGCGGACCAAGATCGAGATCGTCGCCGCCGATGAGCGCGACGCCGGCCCCCGCGCGGTCCTCAACCTCGGCCACACCGTCGGCCATGCGATCGAGACGGCCACGGGCTACGAACGCTACCGCCACGGCGAGGCGGTCGCGCTCGGTCTGCTCGCGGCGCTGCGTCTGTCGGGCGCCGACGAGCTGCGCGCCGAGGTCGAGGGGCTGCTCTCCGCCGCGGGCCTGCCGACCGAGCTCGATCCGGCGATCGACACGGCCGAGATCGTCGCTGCGACCTCCCGCGACAAGAAGGCCACCGCGGCCGGGCTCGGCTTCGTGCTCGTCCGCGCCCCGGGCGAGGTCGAGCACGGCGTTGCGGTGGCGCCCGCCGATCTCGAGGCGGCGGTGGAAGACTTGACGTCATGAGCAGTGCCCGCAACCGAGTCGAGATCCTCCACGGCGTCAACCTCGACACGCTCGGCAGGCGCGACCCCGCCATGTACGGCAGCTTCACGCTGGCGGAGCTGGAGACGCAGATCACGCGCTGGGCCCGGGACCTGGGGCTGCTGACGACCTTCTTTCAGACCAACCACGAGGGTGAGTTCATCGAGTACCTGCACCAGCTCCCGCAGCTGGCCGATGCGGCCGTCATCAACGCCGGGGCGTGGACCCACTACTCATGGGCGATCCGAGACGCGCTCGAGGTTGCGGCGGTGCCGTCCGTCGAGGTTCACATCTCCGACGTGGAGAGCCGCGAGGAGTGGCGGTCGGTGTCGGTCTTCGACGGCCTCGTGCTCGAGAAGATCTCCGGCGAGGGGGAGGCCGGGTACCGGCGCGCGCTGGAGCTGCTGAAGCGCGAGCTCGACGTCTGAGCGGGTGCCCGCGGCTCCTGACAGCCGTGCCGACCGCCTCGCGGTCGCGGTCTCGGAGGCCGGCCTCGACAGCCTGATCGTCGGCGATCTCGTCAGGCCCGGCGACTCAGGTCGTGATGCGATCGCCGACCTCACCTGGCTGACCGGGTTCAGCGGCAGCAGCGGTCTCGCGTTGTTGGGCGAGGGGCTGCGCCTGTTCGTGACCGACTTTCGCTACGCCGAGCGGGCCGAGGGCGCGCTGCCCTCCGGCTTCGAGCTGCTGATCGCCGACCGCAACCTGGCTGAGACGATCAGCCGGCGGCTCGGCGGACGGGTCGGCTTCGACCCGCGTGCGACCAGCGTCCGTGAGCGGGAGCGGATCTCGGAGGCGGCGCCGGAAGGGGTCGAGCTGATCCCACGCGAGGGGCTCGTCGAGCCGCTGCGCCGGGTCAAGGACGCGACCGAGGTCGCGGCGATCGCGGCCGCCGCCGAGCTCACCGACCAGGTCTACCTCGAGCTCGAGGAGGCCGGCTTCGCCGGTCGCTCCGAGCGGGAGGTCGCGATCTGGGCCGAGGGCCGGATGCGGGAGCTGGGGGCGAGCGCGCCGTCGTTTCCACCGATCGTTGCCGCCGGGCCGAACGGTTCGCTCCCGCACGCCGAGCCGGGTGACCGGCGGGTCGCCGCCGGGGACCTGGTCGTCGTCGACATGGGCGCGATTCTCGACGGCTACTGCTCCGACTGCACGCGAACCTACGGTTGCGGCCCGGTCGGAGGGGCCGAGCGTGAGACCTATGACCTGGTGCTCAGCGCCCAGCTCGCCGGCCTCGAGGCGCTCGCGCCGGGGGCCGCGGGCCGCGACGTGGACGCGGCCGCCCGCCGGCTGATCGATGACGCGGGGCAGGGCCGGCGGTTCGGCCACGGCCTCGGTCACGGGGTCGGCATCGCCGTTCACGAGCCGCCCCGCCTGTCGCAGCGGTCCGAGGACGAGTTGCTCGCGGGCGACGTGGTCACGGTCGAGCCCGGGATCTACGTCCCCGGGGAGTTCGGCGTCCGGATCGAGGACCTGGTCGTCGTCGCCGCGGACGGCACGCGAAACCTCAGCGGTCGCCCGAAGCAGCTGATCGAGCTCGACTGAGCAGCCGGCCGCCGCATTGGCCGGAGGCGGACGACGAGACCGACGACCGGCGCATAGGCTCCCGGCGCGGTGGTCACTCCCAGATCGTCCCCGACAACTGCCCCGCGCCGAGGCGGGCGACGGTGACCGACGAGCCGGAGGCCGGCCCGGCCCTGCCGCCGCTGGCGCAATCGCCGATCTTCTGGCTGCTGCTCCGCTACGCCGCCGTCTTCGGGGTGATCCTTGCCTTCGCGGGGCTCGCGTTCCTCGGTGTCACGCAGGGCGGAGGGGATCTGTGGTTCGAGCTCTCGGACGCGGGCTGGATGGGCGGCGACGTCTGGTGGGTCGCGGTGACGGCCGCATTCGGGGTACTCGTCGGCCTGCTCCGCCGTGCGTTCAAGGTCTCCGACGATCAGCCGGGGATGATCAAGGAGCTGGAGGAGCAGCGCGTCGAGCCCGCTGACGTGCCGGGCACGGTCTCGGTCTCGGCGGTGTCGCTGATCGGCGGCGCCAGCCTCGGCCCCGAGGCAGCGCTCGGCTCGATCGGCGGCGGTCTGGGGACCTGGATATCCGAGCGCCGCGGGCTCGACCCCGAGACGCAGAAGACGAACACCATGACCGGCATGGCCGGTGCCTACGGCGGGCTCCTGTCGGCGCCGTTTCTGGCGACGATGCTTGTTCTCGAGCTGGCGAAGCCGAGCGGCCGGCGACTGACCAACACCCTGATCGCCGGGCTCGTCGCCTCGACGGTCTCCTTCGCGGTCTTCATCCCGATCGCCGGAGCCGCCTTCCTCGGGATCTACGAGCTCCCGGACTACAAGTACGAGGATTGGCACCTGCTCGCGGCGGTGCCGCTCGGCCTGGCGGCGGGGGTGATCGCGTTGGTCCTGGCGGTCACCGTCGGCCTGCTCCGGCGCCTGATGGCCCCCCTCGCGGGCCGCGTCGTCCTCCGCTCGACCCTCGGCGGCCTCGCCTTCGGGCTGGTGGCGGTGGCATTGCCGCTGACGCTGTTCACCGGCAGCGACCAGCTCGAGACCGTGATCGACCAGGGCCCCGAGCTCGGCGCCGGCCTGCTGATCGCCGTCGTCTTCGCCAAGATCCTCGCCTTCGCCCTGTCGATGTCGACCGGGTTCATCGGCGGCCCGTTCTTCCCGTCGCTGTTCATCGGTGGCACCGCAGGCTTCGCGGCCCATCTGCTGATTCCCGGGCTGCCGGTCGGCCTTGCCTTCACGACGATGTTTGCCGCCGTCCCCGGGGCGATCGTCGCGGCCCCGTTCACGGTCGTGCTGCTCGCCGCCCTGACCACGCAGCTCGGTGCCCTTCAGACCGCGCCGATCGGCGTCGCGGTGATCACCGCCTACATATTCGTCTCCGGGTCGGGGATCCTGCTGCGGCTCGCGAGCAGGCAGTCGCCGCCGGACGCCTAGCCGCGGCAACGAGGCGCACCTCCTCTAGCCTTCCCGGCCGTGATCTCCACCAACCAGTTCAAGAACGGGGCCCACATCGAGGTCGAGGGGACGATCTACCGGATTCTCGACTTCCAGCACGTCAAGCCCGGCAAGGGCGGCGCCTTCGTCCGCACCAGGCTGCGGCGCCACGAGGACGGCTCGGTGATCGACAAGACCTTCCGCGCCGGCGAGAAGTTCAGGCCGGTCCGTACCGAGACCCGGAAGATGCAGTACCTCTACGACTCCGGCGACGATCGCGTCTTCATGGATACCCGGACCTACGATCAGATCGAGTTGCCGAGCGCGCTCGCCGGCGAGGCGATGCAGTGGGTCCGGCCCAACGACGAGATCGAGCTGCTGTTCGTCGACGAGCAGCCCGCGGGTGTCCAGGTGCCGAGCGCCGTCGACCTCGCCGTCACCGAGACCCAGCCGGGCCTCAAGGGCGACACCGTCTCCGGCGGCGGCAGCAAGCCGGCGACGCTGGAGACCGGCGTCGTCGTCCAGGTGCCGCTGTTCATCGAGGAGGGCGAGACGGTCCGCGTCGACACGCGCAGCGGCGAGTACGTCTCCCGCTCCTGACCGTCGACGCTCTCGACACCCCGGGCCTGCCATCGGTGAGGCCTGCCCCGCCAGGCTGTCCCGATGCCGGGCGAGTGTCGAGAAACCCCTGATAGTCAGGGAGTTCTTGACAGTCGCACGGTTTGGCGGCGAATCGCGACGGTGGCCGGGCGGCAGCACGGCACCATCGCCCACCGTCAGCTGCTCGCCGCCGGGTTGTCCGCGAAGGCGGTCGAGTACCGCCTGCGCTCGGCCCGCCTCCACCGGGTCCATCGTGGCGTCTATGCCGTCGGCCACTCCCGGCTGAGCAAGGAGGGGCGGTGGACGGCCGCAACGCTGACCGTGCCGGGCGCCGTGCTCAGCCATGGATCGGCGGCGGCCCGCTGGGAGCTGCGAGCGCCGGGCTCGGGAGCGATCCACGTCACGGCATCGCGGAGGGCGGCCCGGAGGCGCTCAATCGTCTTTCACCGCGGCGCCCTTCCGGCCGACGAGCGCACGATCTGCGGTGGCGTCCCGACGACGACGCTCGCCCGGACGCTTCTCGACCTCGCCGCCACCGAGGGTGAGAAGGCGTTCGAGCGGGCCCTGCGTGAAGCGACCTTCCGTCGCTTGACCGACCCGCTGGGCGTCCCCGCCCTGATTGCCCGATACCCCGGGGCGCGCGGGACCGCGGTGGCGGCCCGGGCGCTCGACGCGGGCATCTACGCGAAGCGCACCCGCAGCGAGCTCGAGAACGTGTTCTTGGACTTCCTTCGCGAGTGGCGGCTGCCGCTGCCGGAGACGAACGCGATCGTCGTGGTCGCAGGGCGCCGGTTCGAGGTCGACTGCATCTGGCGGAGCCGGGGCGTCGTCGCCGAGCTCGACGGCTACGGCGCCCATCTGACCCCTGAGCGGGCTGAGGCTGACCGCGAGCGGGACGGCCTGCTCCAGGCCGAAGGCGTGTCGGTCCACCGCATCACCTCGCGTCGGATCGAGCGCGATGCCGATCGACTCCACGCCCAGCTTCGCCTGGCGCTCGGTGTTCGAGGAGGGCCGTGACCGCGCCTCCGCGGCCTATCTCACGATCCTGAACCTGTCCTTCGCTGGCGTGGGGTCGGGAACACCGGTCGCGTCGATCGCCCGAACCTTGAACTTGTGCCTGCCGATCTTCAGGCGCTTCAATCTCTTTGGCGACTCGCAGGGTTCGAACGGCGCCAGCCTATCGCGGCCCGGGCGGACCGGTGAGAGCGGATCGGTCCCTTAAGCTCCCGGCTATGCGCCGGACCGATCAACGCCGAGCGGCGGCATTCGCGATCTATCAGTGGGACGTCACCTCCGGCTCGCTCGAGGATCTGCTGGCCGGCGCGAAGCCGTTCACGCGGGCGCTCGCCGAGGGGGTCGCCGAGCACCTCGCCGAGCTCGACGCCGAGATTGGGTCGCTCGCACGCGGCTGGAGCATCGAGCGGATCGCCCCGCTGGAGAAGGCGATCATGCGGGTCGCGCTCTACGAGATCCACCATCGGGACGACGTGCCGGGCCCGGTTGCGATCGACGAGGCGGTCTCGATCGCCGGTCGCTACTGCGGTGCCGAGGCACCCGGCTTCGTCAACGGGATACTCAGCGCCGCCAGCGACGCCGCTCCCTCGGAGGGGGCGCCCGCGTGAGCGCCGAAGACCCCGAGGCGCGGCTGCGCGCCGCCGCCCGGCGACTCGACGAGATCTCCCTGCTGCTGGGGTCGGATCAGACCGATGACGCCGCCGCCGTGGGGCTGGCCCAGGAGGCTGCGCAGATCGCCGCTGAAGTCGGCGCGATCGCGGCCGACGCCGCGCGCACCGCCTCCGAGGGCGGCGACAGCGCCTGAGGTGACCGTCTACCCCGAAGAGCTTCGCGGTCAGGTCGACGCCTACCTCGAGTCGCTGGGCTTCGACGGGCGCGACTCGACGGCCGGCCTGCAGGAGGCGATGCGCTACTCGCTGCTCGCGGGTGGCAAGCGGATCCGACCGGTGCTCTGCCTCGCCACGGGCCGGGCCGTGGGCGCCGACCCCGCGCAGTTGCTGCCGACCGCGGCGGCGATCGAGCTGATCCACACCTACTCGCTGATCCATGATGACCTGCCGGCGATGGACGACGATGCGCTGCGCCGCGGCCGTCCGACCTCGCACGTCGTCCACGGCGAGGACGTCGCGATCCTCGCCGGCGACGCGCTGTTCGCCGAGGCGATGCGGCTGATCGCCGAGCGGCAGCAGGCGGAGCCGGGCCGGGTCCTGCGTGCGATTCGCGAGATCGCCGCAGCCACCGGGGTCGACGGGATGGTCGGTGGCCAGTACGTGGACGTCACCGAGGGCGGCAACGACGCGGCCGCACTTCGCGAGCTGCATTCACTGAAGACGGGGCGGCTGATCGTGGCGAGCGTGCGGGCGGCGCTCCTGCTCACCGGCACCCACGACCCCCAGGCCGAGCCCTACGAGCGCTTCGCCGAGGAGCTGGGCGTGCTGTTTCAGATCGTCGACGACATCCTCGACGTGACCGGCAGCGACGAGGAGCTCGGCAAGCCGAGCGGCTCCGACGAGCGGCACGGCAAGCTCACCTACGTCAGCCTGTTCGGGCTCGAGCACGCCCGGGAGCTCGCGCGTCAGTCCCACGCTGGAGCGCGGGCGGCGCTCGCAGAGGCCGGCGGCGAGACCGGCGAGCTCGCATCGATCGCCGACTTCATCTACACGCGCGACGCCTGAGCTCCCCTGTCTGCACACCGGGCGGTGGCGCTGACCTGAGAGAATGTCGCGCTGATGGCCGCCGACGACCCCAAGCCCGCGGAGGGACTGCTCGACTCGGTCCAGGGTCCCGCCGATCTCGACGGGCTCAGCGACGCCGAGCTCCAGCAGCTGGCGCAGGAGACCCGCGAGCTGATCATCGACGTGATCGGTCGGATCGGCGGGCACTTCGGTGCCAACCTCGGGACCTGCGAGCTGGCGGTGGCGCTGCACAGCCTGCTCGATTCTCCGCGGGACAAGATCCTCTGGGACGTCGGCCATCAGGCGTACCCGCACAAGATCCTGACCGGCCGCAAGGACCGGCTCGAGACGATCCGCCAGTACGGCGGCCTGGCCCCGTTCTGCGCGGCATCCGAGTCCGAGCACGACATCATGGGCGCCGGCCACGCCTCGACCTCGATCGGCTATGCGGTCGGGCTCAAGGAGGCGATGCGTCGTGGGATCGGCGTCGACGGCAAGGTCGTCGCGGTGATCGGGGACGGGGCGCTCACGGGCGGGGTCGCCTACGAGGCCCTGCACCAGGCTGGGGGGCTGCAGACGCCGATCGTGATCGTGCTCAACGACAACGGCATGTCGATCTCCCCGAACGTCGGCGCGATCTCCCGCTACTTCAATCACTTCCGGCTGAATCCCCGCCTCTACCACGCTCGCGAGGATGTCGAGGAGCGGCTCACGCGCCTGCCGCTCGGACTCGGCCGCCAGGTCGAGAGGCTCGGCCCCGAGATCAAGGCGGCGCTGAAGTCGTACTGGGCGCCTGGGCTGCTGTTCGAGGAGCTCGACCTCGCCTACATGGGCGTGATCGACGGTCACGACGTCTCCGCGCTGCGCGCGGCGCTGACCGATGCGCTGGCCGCCGAGCGACCGGTGGTCCTCCACATCCACACCGTCAAGGGCAAGGGCTTCGCGCCGGCCGAGGAGGGCGGGCTCGAGGGCATGGAGAAGTGGCACGCGGCGAAGCCGGGGTCGATCGTCAACGGCGAGCCGGCGCCGCCGGCCGAGCCGATGACGATCGCCGTGACCGAATCCGATGCTCCCGATTCGATCGCCCCCGAGAAGCTGGAGCAACCACCGCCGAAGCCGTCAGCGCCGGCGTACACGAGCGTCTTCGCGGACGCGATGGTGGCTGAGGCGCGGCGCGATCCCCGGGTGATCGGCATCACTGCGGCGATGGCGGGCGGCACCGGGCTCAACGAGCTGTGTGAGGAGCTTCCCGAGCAGTACTACGACGTCGGCATCGCCGAGCAGGACGCGGTCCTGTTCGCCTCGGGCCTCGCCCTGCAGGGCGCCAAGCCCGTGTGCGCGATCTACTCGACCTTCCTGCAGCGAGCCTTCGACCAGATCGTCCACGACGTCTGCCTGCAGGAGCTGGACGTCGTCTTCGCCATGGATCGGGCCGGGTTGGTCGGCGACGACGGCCCGACCCATCACGGCTTCATCGACATCTCGTACCTGCGCCCGATTCCGAACGTGGTCGTGATGGCGCCGCGCGACGAGGCGATGCTCGTCCACATGCTGCATACAGCGATCGCCCACGACGGGCCGATCGCGTTCCGCTACCCACGCGGGGCTGCTGAGGGCGTCCCGATTCCAACCCGGCCCCAGCGGATCCCGATCGGCACCGGGGAGATCCTCCAGGAGGGCGAGCGCGTGGCGCTGCTCGGCTACGGCTGGGGCGTACAGGTGGCGAACGACGCGGCGGAGCTCCTCGGTGAGCATGGGATCTCGCCGACCGTGGCGGACGGGCGCTTCGCGAAGCCGATCGACGCTGAGCTGGTCGCGCGGCTCTGCGACGAGCACGACCTGGTCGTGACGATCGAGGAGAACGTGCTCGCCGGCGGCTTCGGAGCCGCGGTCCTCGAGCACGCCGAGGACAATCTGCCCCGCGACCGGGCGCGCATCCTGCGGATCGGCCTGCCCGACCGCTACGTGACCCACGGCAAGCCGGCCCTGCTGCGCGAGGAGGTCGGACTCGACGGCCCATCGATCGCCAAGCGGGTGCTGAGCGCGATCGGCTCCCGCGAGGCTGTGTCCAGCTAGGGCCGGACTCGATCGCGTAGGCGGGACCGGAGCGCCGAGAAACGAAAACGCCCCGCGTTGCGGGGCGTCTTCGGGGTACAGGGAGGAGAGTATGTATTTGGGAAGGCGACCTACTCTCGAGCAAGTCGCTAAGTCTTGGCGGGACTATACGAACGAATGTACGCGGTGTCTGTGATGCCGATCACACTCGGTGAAGGAGCCGGACGCCGTCGGCACCGGTCGGCCGGGCGCTCGCTAACAGGAACCGATACCCGGCGCGACCCGGGCGGCCGTTGCCGCTACTTTTGCCCGATGGCGCGACGGCGACTCGACACCGTCTTGACCGAGCGGGGCCTGGCGCCCACCCGGTCCGCGGCCGCGACCTCGATCAGGGCCGGGCTGGTCCGGATCGGCGTCGGCGGCGAGCGGGCGGCGAAGCCCGGGCAGCTCGTTGACGAGGGGCTCGCGATCGAGATCGAGACGGGGCGCACCTACGTCTCCCGGGGCGGACTCAAGCTCGAGGCCGCCCTCGATCGACTCGGCCCGGCCGTCGAGGGCAGGGCGTGCCTCGACGTCGGCGCCTCGACCGGGGGCTTCACCGACTGCCTGTTGCGGCGGGGCGCCACCGCCGTGGTCGCCGTCGACGTCGGCCGCGGCCAGCTCGACTGGGGGCTGCGCAACGATCCCCGCGTGACCGTGCTCGAGGGGGTCAATGCGCGCCGGCTCGGCGCCGGCGACCTGCCCTTTGCCCCGCAGCTCGTGACGATCGACGTCTCGTTCATCTCGCTCGCCAAGGTGCTCGCGCCGCTGTCGGTCCTGCTCGCGCCGGAGGGCGAGATCCTGGCCATGGTGAAGCCGCAGTTCGAGCTCGGCCGGTCGCGGGTCGGCAGGGGCGGCGTGGTCCGCGATCCTTCCGACCGGCGCGACGCGGTGATGGGAGTGGCCGCCGCCGCCGCCGGGCTGGGCCTGGCCGCGAAGGGCGCCGCCGCCGCCGGGGTCGCCGGTCCGAAGGGGAACCGGGAGGTCTTCCTGCTGCTTGGACAAGGCGAGCCGGTTGCGGGCCTGGCCGAGCTCGTTGCCGAGGAGACCCGGTGAGCGACGAGCGAAGGATCAAGCGGGCGGCGTTCGTCTCGCATTCGAACCCCCCGCAGACGGCTCCCGGGCTTGCCGCGGCGCGTCAGGCAGCGGAGGCGGTGGACTGTGAGTTGATCATCTCGACGACGGAGCTGAACAAGTACGGTCCCGGCGCCGAGGGCATGACCGTGGTTGAGCGCCTGCCGACCGACCTCGACGTCTGTCTCGCGCTCGGCGGCGACGGCACGATCCTCCGTTGCCTGCGCTACTTCTCCGGGACGGGCGTTCCCGTCTTCGGGATCAACTACGGCACCGTCGGCTTCCTCGCCGCGACCGAGTCGGCGGACCTGGAGAGCGGTCTCGAGCGAGCCCTGGGAGGCGACTTCGAGGTGATCGAGCTGCCGGGCCTGCTCGCGTCCCTAGGCGACGGCCTGAGCCCGGCGCTCAACGACGTCTCCTTCACCCGACGTCCCCATCATCGCGTGGCGGAGCTCTCCTATCGCCTGGGCGGTCGGGAGGTGGGCCATGTCCGTTGCGACGGGCTGGTCGCCGCCACCCCGGTCGGCTCGACCGGCTACAACCTGGCGAACGGAGGGCCGATCCTGGCGTGGGGGGTCGAGGGGTACGTGGTCAGCTTCATCGCGCCGCACACGCTCACCACCCGGCCGCTCGTCGTCGCACCGGGCGACGTCCTCCACGTTCACAATCTGAGCGACCGCGATCCGGTCGACGTCGCCTTCGACGGAGTCCCCCACGGCCAGCTCGAGCCGCGCTCGGAGATCGAGGTTCGCTTCCGCGACGGGCTTGCCCGGCTGGCTCAGTTCGAGGGCCAGAGCTTCTACCAGCGGATCCGCGACAAGTTCGGCCGCCTGGTTCAGTAGCCGACAGCTTGCGCCCCGTCGGGGCGAATCCGTCGGTCGCCGCTGCTAATTCACTGGGGCGATGCTGCGCGAGCTGAGGATCGAGAACCTGCTGCTGATCGAGCGGGCCGAGCTGCGGCTCGAGCCGGGCTTGAACGCGATCACGGGTGAGACCGGGGCCGGGAAGACAGTGCTCGCCCACTCGCTCGACCTGTTGCTCGGAGGGCGCCCGAAGAGCGGCATCGTGCGCCCCGGTGCGGGAGAGGCCTGGGTGGAGGGGGCCTTCGATCTCGACCCGGCCCTGCGGGCCGACCCGGCGCTGACCGAGCTGCTCGAGCGGGTTCCCGAGGACGGGGACCAGATCGTGCTGGCCCGGCGCGTCTCCGCAGCGGGACGCTCGTCGGCGTTCGTCGCCGGTCGCGCGGCAACGGCCGCGGACCTGCGTTCGTTGGGGATGCGGCTGCTCGCCTTCTACGGCCAGCACGAGCACCGCAGGCTGACGCTTGCTTCCGCTCAGGCCGAGATTCTCGACTCCTTCGCCGGCCCCGAGCATCTCAGGCTGCGCGCCGACTATCGCGAGGCCCATCAGCTCGTCAATGCCCTGCGCGGCGAGTTGGAGTCGCTGCGGGAGCGTCAGGGCGCCCGCGCCCGCGACCTCGACCTGCTGCGCTTCGAGCTCACCGAGATCGAGGCGATCGCCCCCGATCGGGATGAACGGACGGAGCTCGAGGCGGAGCGCGACAGGCTGCGCGGGGTGGAGGGTCTCCGTGACGGGGTCGCGGGGGCGGCGCTTGCGCTGGCCGGAGGGGAGGACGGAGATGGGGTCACGGCGACCGCCCTGCTGGCCGAGGCGGAGGCGGCGCTCGAGCGGCCGGCTGCGATCGACTCAGGGCTCGATGCGCTCCGCGGGCGCCTAACGGCCGTCGCCCTCGAGCTCTCCGATCTGAGCGCGGAGCTCCGCGGCCGGCTCGACTCGTTGCAGGCGGACCCCGAGCGGCTCGAGCAGGTGGAGTCGCGGCTGGCTGAGCTCGACCGACTGCTGCGCAAGCACGGGGGCAGCGTCGAGGCGGTCATCGCGCACGCCGAGGGCTGCCGCGCGGAGATCGAGCGGCTCGAGTCCGCCGGCGAGCGCGCCGAGGAGCTCGAGGGAAGGCTCGCCGAAGCGGAGCGGGAGCGGGCCGAGCTGGGCGAGGAGCTGAGTCGTTCCCGTGCCGGGGCGGGCCAGAGCTCGAGCTCAGGGTCGCGGCCGAGCTGGCGGAGCTCGCGATGGACGGCGCCAGGCTCGAGGTCACTCTGCGCGAGCATCCCGACGGCTACGGGCCGGGTGGACGCGAGGCGGTCGAGCTCGTCGTGACGACCAATCCCGGCATGCCGCCGGCGCCGCTGGGAGAGACGGCCTCGGGCGGCGAGCTGTCGCGGGTGATGCTGGCGCTCTCGGGGCTGGGCCGGGCCGAGAAGGTCGAGACGATCGTCTTCGACGAGATCGACGCAGGCATCGGTGGCAGGGTCGCTCGCAGCGTGGGCGAGCGCCTGCGGGACCTCGGCGAGCGACGCCAGGTGATCTGCATCACCCACCTGCCGCAGGTCGCCGCCCTTGCCGCGGCGCACTTCCGCGTCGACAAGCGGGCCGGGGACGGAAGCACCACTGCGCTCGTCGAGCGGGTCGGGGGTGAGGAGCTGGTCGCGGAGATCGTGCGGATGCTCGGCGCCGACGGCGGTGATCAGGCGGCGGACCGTCACGCCCGGGAGTTGCTGGCCGCCTGACCAACTCGGCTCGGCGGATCCTCGTCGGGACGGTATTGGCGCATAATCGACAGCGTGGAAACGCGGAGCAGAGCGCGACGCTTCACGCGTCGCCGAGCGCCGGGCGCCAGGCCGGCACGGCAGCAGCGCGGGCTGATCGCCGGCAGGGTGCGGCTCGGCAGGCGGACCAAGGACCTCGTCAAGAAGCTGACCCCAGGCGAGATCGCGGTCATCGACCACGCCGACCTCGACCGGATCGCCGCCGAGGACCTCGCGGCCTCCGGCGTCGTCGCGGTGCTCAACAACTCCCCGAGCTCGACCGGAAGCTATCCGAACGTCGGCCCGCTGCTGCTCCTGCAGGCGGGCGTTGCACTGATCGACTTCGGTGAGGCGGACCTGTTCGCGCTGCTCTCCGACGGCGACGCGGTCGAGATCGACGGCGCCACGCTGCTGGCCGATGGGGAGCAGCTTGCCGGGGGTGAGCGGCTCAGCGAGTCGCAGATGGTGAGCCGTCTCGCTGAAGAGCGCGAACGGGTCGACCGGGCGCTGGCGGCGTTCGCGACGAACACGATCGAGCACGTCCGCGAGGAGAGCGAGCTGCTCACCGGGGAGATCGACTTCCCACCGGTCCGGACCCGGTTTTGGGATCGGCACGCCTTGCTCGTCGTGCGCGGCCCGGGCTACCGTGACGACCTGGCCGCGCTCGGCGCCTACATCCGCGACGTGCGGCCGCTGATCGTCGCCGTGGACGGCGGCGCCGATGCGGTTCTGGAGATCGGCTTCAGGCCGGACGTGATCCTCGGCGACATGGACTCGGCCAGCGACGAGGCGCTGGCGACCGGAGCCGAGTTGATCGTTCACGCCTACCCCGACGGACGGGCGCCGGGCCGCGAGCGGCTTCAGGAGCTGGGCCTCGAGCACGTGGTCGTGCCGGCGGCCGGCACCAGTCAGGACGTGGCGATGCTGCTCGCCCACGAGCGCGGCGCGAGCCTGATCGTCACCGTCGGCGCCCACTTCAACCTGACCGAGTTCCTCGACAAGAACCGCGCGGGCATGTCGTCGACCTTTCTCACCCGCCTGCGCGTCGGCGAGACGCTTGTCGATGCGAAGGGGGTCAGTCGTCTCTACCGGCCTGGGCTCGGCGCTCCCGGAGTGGCGATGTTCCTGGCGGCGTTCGTCGTGCTGCTGGTGATCGTCGTGATCGCCTCGCCGGCGCTGGACAACGTCACCGAGCTGCTCTGGCTCAAGATCCAGGACGCGCTGGGCGTCTAGCGGCGCGCCCGGGAGGCTTCGCCAACGATGGGCTACAGCGGTCGATACCACGCAGCGTCGCTGGTGGCGGTCTTCATCGCTCTCGCGATCGGGATCCTGATCGGCGTCGGCCTCGCCGACGACGTCGTCTCCACGGCCTCGCAGGAGCTCGAGGCCAGCCTCCGCAGCGACCTCGACGACGCCACGGCCCGGGTCGACGACCTCGAGGCGGAGGTCGGTCGCGAGCGCGACTTCGGCGAGCGGGTCTATCCGGCGCTGGTCGCCGGTCGTCTCGCCGGCTCCTCGATCGCGGTGATCGGCTTCAGTGACCTCGACGAAGAGACGGTCGCCGATATCGAGTCCGCGGTCGAGCCCGCCGGCGCGTCGGTCGACGCCCTGGCGGTGGTCGAGGTCCCGCCCGATGCCGGCGCCCTGGCGGCGGCTGCGGGCCCCCGCTTCGCCGGGGCGCGGCGCGGCGGCGAGGACCTCGAGCGCCTCGGCCGCTCCGCCGGCGGCGGGCTCGTCGGTGGCAGCAAGCTGGTCACCGACTTGCGCGGGACGCTCTTCTCCCGCTTCAGCGGAACTCTCGACGACGTCGACCGGGTCGTCTTCACGGGTGCGGTCCCAGAGGATCTCGACCCCAAGGACGAAGCGAACACCACGGCGCTGCTCAACGGCCTCTCGGACGGCGCCCGCGGCCGCGCGGCGGGCACAGTCGCGGTCGAGCGGACCGACGTCGAGCCAAGCTCGCTCCAGGCCTTCCGCGACGCGGGGATCGCGACCGTCGACCACGTCGATCTCGTGGCCGGCCGGGTCGCGACGGTCTTCTCGCTGCTCGGCGCCGACGGTGACTACGGCATCAAGCCGGGCGCCGATCGCTTCCTGCCGGAGCTGATCAGCCCGCCGTCCGGGCAGCCGATCGCGCCGTGAGCCTGATCGCGCTCGCGCTCTCCCTGGCGCTGGCCGCCGCCGTGATGCCGCCCTGGTGTGACGACATGATCCGCACCGGTCTGACCGCCGAGAACTGGCGCGGCCGAGCGCCGGCCTTTCCGCTCGGTGCGCTGCTGGTCTCGGTCTCGCTGATCGCCCTCGCCCCGCTGGCGCTGCTCGACGATCGCGCCGACCTCGACCTGCTCGAGCCCGAGCTCCTGCGGTGGCTGGGGTTCATCCTCGGGGTCGCCCTGCTCGGCCTGCTCGACGACATGCTCGGTCGCGGCCACGACAGCGACGCTCCACGAGGCTGGCGCGGCCACGCGCGGGCGCTGGCCTCCGGCCGGCTCTCGACCGGCGCGATCAAGGCGGTCGCCGCGTTCGGGCTCGCCGCGTTCGCCGTTTCCGGGCGGGGGCGCGAGTCGCTCGACTACCTCGCGGACCTCGCGCTGCTGCTGCTCGCCACCAACCTCTTCAACCTCCTCGATCTCCGGCCCGGCCGAGTCGAGAAGGCCTTCTTCCTGCTGCTCGGGGGGCTGATGATCGGTGCCTGGACGGTCTACCCGGTCGAGCTGCTCGGCGTCTTCATCGGGCCGGTGATCGTCGGCGCGGCGCTGACGTTGCGTGAGCGGGCGATGCTCGGCGACGCCGGTGCGAACCTGATCGGCGCGCTGGCGGGCGTGGCGCTGCTGGTGACGCTCGGTGACGAGGCGCGGCTCGTCGCGCTGGCGGTGATCGTGGCGCTCACCGCGTACGGCGAGTTCCGCTCGATCTCGGAGGCGATCGAGCGCCTGCCGCTGCTGCGATCGCTGGACGCTGTCGGCCGCCGGCCCTGATCCGGGACTTCCGCGCAAATCGCGGAATCGGCGGGCGCGGGGCCTCCGAGCCCTCCCGGTTCCGTCCCGTCGGAGGCTAGACTCGCTGCTGTCAGATGAGTTCCCCGTCGAGAACCCCAGCAGGAGAGACCCGCTTCCTGTTCGTGACCGGCGGAGTCGTCTCCGCGCTCGGTAAGGGGATCGCGGCGGCCTCGATCGGGCGGCTGCTGGTCAGCCGCGGCTTTCGCGTACAGCTGCAGAAGTTCGATCCCTACATCAACGTCGATCCCGGCACGATGAGCCCGTTCCAGCACGGCGAGGTATTCGTCACCGAGGACGGGGCGGAGGCCGACCTCGACCTCGGCCACTACGAGCGCTACACGGGGGAGAACTCCTCTCGCGCCTCGAACGTGACCGCGGGCGCCGTCTACAACAGCGTGATCAAGAAGGAGCGGCGCGGCGACTATCTCGGCGGCACGGTGCAGGTGATTCCGCACATCACCGACGAGATCAAGCAGCGGATCCTGATCGTCGCCGAGGCGCAGTCGGTCGACTTCGTGATCACCGAGATCGGCGGCACCGTCGGAGACATCGAGTCGCTGCCGTTCCTCGAGGCGATCCGCCAGCTCTACACCGACCTCGGTCCGAAGCGGTGCATGTTCCTCCACCTGACCCTGGTGCCGTACGTCGGCCACGCCGGCGAGCTGAAGACGAAGCCGACTCAGCACTCGATCAACGAGTTGCGGCGGATCGGCATCCAGCCCCACGCCGTGATCTGTCGCTCCGAGGGCGGACTCGACCGTGAGATCCGCCGCAAGATCGCCCTCTTCGGCTCGATCCCCGAGGAGGCGGTGATCTCCGCCCGCGACGTCGACAACACCTACAAGGTCCCACTCGTCTTCCGCGCCGAGGGGATGGACGATCTCGTGCTCGACCACTTCGGGATCGAGGCTCCCGCTCCCGACCTGGCCGACTGGGAGGAGCTCTGCCGGCGCGCGGACGCCGCCGAGGACACGGTCCGCATCGCTCTGGTCGGCAAGTACGTGCAGCTCGAGGATGCCTACAAGTCGGTGATCGAGGCGCTCAAGCACGGCGGATATCACCACGGCGTCAATGTCGAGGTCGATCTGGTCAGCTCCGAGGAGCTGGATTCGGACGCGCTCGAGCGGGCCGACGGCGTCCTGATCCCCGGCGGTTTCGGCGAGCGCGGGATCGAGGGCAAGGTCGCCGCGTGCCGCTTCGCCCGAGAGGCAGGCGTGCCGTTTCTCGGCATCTGCCTGGGGATGCAGATGGCCGTGGTCGACTACGCGCGACACGTCAGTGGGATGGAGGGCGCCAACTCCGCCGAGTTCGATCCCGAGACCCCGTATCCGGTCGTCGATCTGCTGCCCGAGCAGAAGGAGGTCTCCGACCTCGGCGGCACGATGCGGCTCGGTGCGGACCCGGTGAAGCTGCACGAGGGCACCAGGGCGCGAGCGATCTTCGCTGACGAGGGAGTGATCTACAAGCGTCACCGTCACCGCTACGAGGTCAACAACATGCTCCGTCGGCGCCTCGAGGACGACGGCCTGGTGATCAGCGGCACCTCGCCCGACGATCGCCTCGTCGAGATCGTCGAGATCCCGGAGCACCCGTTCTTCGTCGCCTCCCAGTTCCACCCGGAGTTCAACTCGCGCCCGACCGAGCCTGAGCCCTTGTTCCGGGAGTTCATCGGCGCCGCCGCAAAGCTCGCCGAGGACCGTCGCGAGGCGGAGGTCGAGGCCGAGGGGACGGCGACCGAGCGCACCGCCGTCGCCGACGTCGAGCTCGGCGTTCGCCGCAGCTCCTGACGCTGAGCTGCACCTCCTCGGGCTCGCGGCCGCGAGCTGCGAGAAAGGTCGAATAGATCAACCGAACTCGCATCTCGCCGTCTGCCCGCCGTCGGGGAGGAGTGAGGCCGACGCCGGCAGGGAGACCCGAGCATCTAGATTCCCTGCGGTGAGCGAGGAGAGGATGTACGAGCGCTTTGCCCGGCTCTGCGAGATCCCGAGCATCACCGGCGACGAGCGCGCGGTGGCCGACGCGGTCACGGCCGAGCTGACCGCCCTCGGTCTCGAGGTCGCCGAGGACGACCGCGCCGAGGCGGCGCAAGCGGGCGCCGGCAACCTGCTCTGTCGCGTCGCCGGCAGCGGCGAGGGGTGGGTGCTGTTCGCCGCCCACCTCGACACCGTCCCGCACGAGGGGCCGATCGAGGTGGTCGAGGAAGGCGGCGTATTCAGCAGCGCCGGCGAGACGATCCTCGGTGCCGACAACAAGGCCGCGGTCACGGTCCTGATCGAGATCGCGGCGCGCGCGGCCGCGGGGCCACCGCCGCCGATCGGGATCGAGTTGCTGTTCACGGTCGCCGAGGAGCAGGGGCTGCGGGGGGCGCACGCCCTCGACGTGAGCCGGCTGCGGTCGGACTACGGCTTCGTGCTCGATCACGCGACGCCGATCGGCGAGATCATCACCGCCGCGCCGACCTACAAGCGGCTGATCGCCGACTTTCGCGGCGTCGAGGCCCACGCCGGGCTCGCGCCGGAGGCGGGTCACAGCGCGATCGAGGCGGCCTCCGCCGCCGTCGCCGCAATGAAGCTTGGCCGCATCGATCCTGAGACCACCGCCAACGTCGGCCTGATCGAGGGTGGCAGCGCGCCCAATGTCGTCGCCGGCTCGTGCCGGCTCGACGCTGAGGCCCGAGGGATCGAGCCGGGGCGCGCCGAGGAGGTCCTGATGGCGATGATCGAGGCCTGCCAGTGGGCTGCGGGCGAGCGCCGCTGCGATGTCGATATCGAGGTCTCCGAGTTGTTTCGCGGCTACCGCGTGCTGCCCGACGAACGCTCGCTCGCGGTCGGTCGCAGAGCGCTGGCGCGCGCCGGGATCGAACCGGTCGAGATCTCGACCGGGGGCGGCAGCGATGCGAACGCCCTGCGCCTGCAGGGCTACGAGGCCCTGCTGTTGGCCAACGGCACGAGGGCGAACCACACGCCGGACGAGAGCGTCGAGGCCGCTGAGCTCGATCGGATGCTGGCGGTCTGCCTGGCAGCGGTCGAGGAGGCGGCGACGGCTTGCTGAAGCTGAGGCGCGGGATCGTGGTTGCGGCCGGGCCGCTCGAGGTCGAGGTTGACGGCGAGCGACGCGCGGCCTGGGCGGACCGGGGCCTCGTCGGCCCCTGCGAGCCCGGTGACGAGGTGGTCGTCAACACCTCGGCCGTCGACCTCGGGCTCGGCTCGGGGGGCCTCGACATCGTCCACGTCAACCTGACCAGAGGGCTGGCGGGGGGCGCGGCGTCGGCCGGCACGCACGTGATGAAGCTCAACTACACGTCGCTTCAGCACCCGGTCGCCCCGATCGAGGCCCCGGCCGAGGCCCCGGTCCGCCCGAAGCACAGGCCGCCGCTGCTCGTGCTGCCGCTGCACGGGCATCTGGCGCCCTCGTGCTGGGCGGCCGCGCAGCTCCGCCCGGGCCTGAGGGTCGGCTACGTGCAGACTGCCGGCGGGGCCCTGCCGGGCTCCTTCTCGCGCGATGTCGGGAGCCTGCGGGAGCGTGGCCTGCTCGCCGGCCAGATCACTGTCGCGCCGTGCTTCGGCGGCGAGATCGAGGCGATCAGCCTCGCCGGCGCCCTGCACGCGGCGGCCGACGAGCTCGGCTGGGAGGCAGTGATCGCCGCACCCGGCCCGGGCATCCTCGGATCGGCGACCCGCTATGGACACGGGGGCATGGCGGCGCTGGAGTCGGCGCACGTCGGCCTCGCCCTCGGCCTGCCGACCGTGTTGGCGCCACGGCTCTCCGCCGGCGACCCCCGGCCCCGCCATCGCGGCCTCAGCCACCACACGCGCTCGGTGCTCGATCTGCTGCTCGGCGGCGTTCGGGTTGCGGCGCCGGCTGACGCGGACGAGCTCTGGCCCGGCGGACGCGGGAGCGGCGAGGGACCGGACGAGCTCGTCGATGCCTGCGGCGAGCGCCATGCAGTGACCTTCGAGGATGCCGATCTCGACCGCTACGCGGCCAGCGGGCTGCCCCGGCGGACGATGGGACGTGACCTCGGCGAGGACGGGCTGTTCTTCGCGGCGCCGCTCGCGGCCGGCCGCGCCCTCGTCCGGTTGCTGGCCCCGCCTGGGCCCGCGGCCACGTGAGTGCGGAGGCGCAGGCCCCGTTGCAGCGGCAGGGAGCGGGGCCTCGGCCGTGAAACCGGGTTCGTGGCCGTCGCGCAGAAAGAGATCGAGCGGGCCCTGCCCGATGCCCGCTTCGAGGCGCTGTTGCTCGACTTCATCGCCTACCTCGAGTTCGAGCGCGGCCTGGCGCGCAATACGCTCTCGGCCTACCGGACCGATCTGCTGCAGTACGGCAGCTTCCTGGCCGAGCGGGACCTCGATGCGACCGAGGTCGAGGCCGCCGACGTTGCCGACTTCCTGGCGGGCCTCGCCCGCGGCGAAGGCCGTCCGGCCGCATCGGCGGCGACGCTGAATCGCAAGACGGCCTGCCTTCGTTCCTTCTACCGGCACCTGCGCCGCGGCGATCTGGTCAAGGGGGATCCGACCGCGAACCTGAGGCCGCCGCGGAAGGAGAAGTCGCTGCCCAAGGTGCTCGGCTACTCGGAGGTCAAGCGGCTGCTCGAGAGCGTCGCCGGGAGCGATCCGGCCGAGCTCCGCGATCGGGCGTTGCTCGAGGTGATGTACGGCTGCGGCCTGCGGGCCTCGGAGACGGTCGACCTCGAGCTCGGCAGCATCGACCTCGAGCGCGGCTTCGTGCGCGCCTACGGCAAGGGGTCGAAGGAGCGGATCGTTCCCCTCGGCCGGGAGGCGACGTCGGCCCTACGACGCTACCTGCGAGACGGCCGGCCGGCGATCGCAGCCGGCTCCGACCAGCGCGGGCTGTTCCTCAACCAACGGGGCGGGGCACTGAGCCGGCAGGGGCTCTACAAGATCATCCGCGGCCGCGCCGGCGCCGTCGGCCTGGGCGAGAAGATGAGCCCGCACACCCTGCGTCACAGCTTCGCCACCCACCTGCTGTCGGGTGGCTGCGATCTGCGCTCGGTTCAGGAGATGCTCGGCCACGCCGACGTCGCCACGACGCAGATCTACACCCACCTCTCGGCGGACGAGATCAAGAGCGTCTACTTCGAGACCCACCCGCGGGCGCGGATCGCCGGCGGTCGCACGGCCGGGGAAGCCGCCGGCTGACCGGGCCGGCGCCGCTCCTGTAGAAGGGGTGTGTGCCGGAGCTTCCCGAGGTCGAGACGATCTGCCGTCAGCTCGAGCCGGAGATCGTCGGTCGCACGATCGAGGGCGTCGAGGTCTTCGACGAGCGCTGGTCGCGGCCCGAGCCCCCGGCCGCGATCGAGCGCGGGGCGGCCGGGAGACGGATCGAGGCCGTGCGGCGACGGGGCAAGTACATCCTCGTCGAGCTCGATCAGGGGGCGGCGCTGCTGATGCACCTGAGGATGACCGGCAACATCGTCGTCGGCGAGCGGCGGCTCGGAGGCGAGCGGCTGTACGAGTCGGGACCCGACCCCGATGCCCACCTGCGGGCCGAGATCCGGCTCGACGACGGCCGCAGCATCCGCTTCACCGATCCCCGCCGCTTCGGCCACGGCCGCCTGCTGGCGCGTGCGGAGGTGGATCCCTACCTGTCCGAGCGGCTCGGCGTCGAGCCACTCGGCGGCGAGCTGACGCCGGAGCTGATCGGTGAGCTCGCGGCCGGCCGGACCGCGCCGCTGAAGTCGTTTCTGCTCGATCAGAGGCGGATCGCGGGGATCGGGAACATCTATGCCGACGAGGCCCTGCACCGGGCGCGGCTGCATCCGCTCTCGCCGGCCGGCTCGATGCGCCCCGAGCACTGGGAGGAGCTCCGTGACGGCATCGTCGCGGCCCTCGAGGCCGGGATCCGGAACGGCGGTTCGTCGATCGACGACTACCGGGACGCGCTCGGGGAGCGGGGCACGATGCAGGACGAGTTCCTGGTGCACACGCGAGAGGGCGAGGCCTGCCCGCGGTGCGGTGAGACGATCGCGCGGATCGTCGTCGGCGGCCGCTCGACCTACTTCTGCGCGAACTGCCAGACGCGGCTGCGGAGGCGCCCGCGGCGTCGACGCGGCTCTCGCCCAGGGGGCAGGCCGTGAGCGGGCCGCTGCCGCTTCCCGAGGGGTTCGCGGTCGGGCACTGGACCGAGCCCGAGGCCGCGACCGGCTGCACCGTGATCCTCGCGCCCGCGGGCTCCAGCTGCGGCGTCGACGTTCGCGGCGGCGGCCCGGGCTCCCGCGAGACGGAGATCATCTCGCCCCTGGCGAATGCTCAGGAGGCGACCGCGGTGCTGCTGACCGGCGGCAGCGCCTTCGGCCTCGCGGCGGCCGACGGCGTCGCACGCTGGTGCGAGGAGCGGGGCAGGGGATACCGGACGCCGGGCGGGATCGTTCCCCTCGTTCCCGCTGCGGTGATCTACGACCTGATCGCCGGCGATGCGCGGGTCCGGCCCGGGCCCGAGCAGGGATATGCGGCCTGCGAGGCCGCACGAGGCGGCGTGCCCGAGCGCGGACCGGTCGGCGCCGGCACCGGTGCGGCGGTCGCAAAGGTGCTCGGGCGCGAGTCGGCGACCGCGGGCGGCGTCGGCTATGCGGCGGCGACGCTCGGCTCGGGGGAGACGGTGGCGGCGGTGGCGGTCGTCAACGCAACCGGCGACGTGATCGACGCCGACGGCGCGGCGCTCGCGGCCCCGAGGAGGCCCGACGGCGGGCGGCTCAGCAGCGCCCAGCATCTCGCCTCGCTCAGCGCCCCGCCGGAGTGGACGAAGGGAGAGCCCCGCGAGGGCACGACGTTGGTCTGCGTGATCACCGACGCCCCGCTCGACAAGCTCGCCGCGAACAAGGTCGCCCGAATGGCCTCGGCGGGGATCGCCCGCGCGGTCGATCCCGTCTACACGCCCTTCGACGGCGACATCGTCTTCTGCCTCTCGTCGGCTGCCGGGGCGCCGGACGCCGGGGAGTCGTGGCGGGTGATGACCACCGGCTCGCTGGCGGCCACCGTGACCGCCGCGGCGATTCGTGACGGCATCGACTCGTCGAACCCGGTCTGAGCGCCGCCGTCCGCGTCCTGCTTCATCCTTGGAGGGTGGCCGGCAGCATCAAGACCGAGGCGGTGGTCCTGCGCAGCATCCGCTACGGGGAGGCGGATCGGATTCTGCACCTCTACACGCTCGACCGCGGTCGGCTGAGCGCGATCGCGAAGGGATCGCGCAAGCCCCGCTCGCGGTTCGGCGGTCGGCTCGAGCCCTTCTTCAGGCTCGATCTGACGCTGCACGAGGGTCGCAGCGAGCTGCTCACGGTGACCGGGGCCTCGACGCTGGCCGGATACGGCCGTCTGCGCTCGAGCGGCCCGGCGATCGGCGCCGCCGCAAGGGCCTGCGACGCCGTGCTCAGGCTGCTGGACTCGAGCGAGCCGAACCGGCCCGCCTACAACCTGCTCTGCCGTTACCTCGATCTGCTCGACTCCTCGCCCGCCGCCGCACGCGGCCCTGCCGCGAGCGGGCGGGCCGCGGGGCTTGCGTTCCGGCTGAAGCTGGCGCTCGCAGCCGGGTTCGTGCCCGAGCTGGCCTCCTGCGCCCGCTGTGGAGAGGCCGAGGGGATCACCTCGTTCAGCGGTGCCGCCGGGGGCGTCGTCTGCGCGTCGTGCGAGGCGGGCGGATTCGAGCTCTCCCAGCAGGCGCACGGGTTCATGGTCGCCGCGCTCGGCAGGCCCTTGGCCGAGCTGCCGGCCGCCGACGAGGCGGCCCTGCGTCAGGTCGAGCGCGCGATCGGCGACGTGCTCGCCCACCACGCGCACGTCCAGCTCCGCGCGGTGGCCTGAGCACCGGCCAACCGCCTGGCCGCTCGCGGCCGGCCCTATCGGTCGGGCCGGTACAGCCGCTCGGCCACCCGCAGCTGCAGCGCTCTGGGCCCCAGCCGCGAGCCCCGCATCACCCAGCGCATCAGCCGTCCGGGGATCACCGTGCGCCGGCCCGCGTCCCAGGCCTCGAGCGCCTCCGCGACGCACTGCTCGGCCGGGATCTCCCCCGGCACGACGCCGACGTCGTCGTGGCCGGCGACCTGCTGCCACTCGGTCGGCACCGGCCCCGGATTGACCGCCAGCGCCCGCACTCCGGTGCCGCGAAGCTCCTCGCTGAGCGCCTCGGTGTAGCTCAGGGCGAAGGCCTTGCTCGCGGCGTAGGTTGCCTCGTAGGGGAGCGGCTGCATTCCCGCCGTCGAGGCGACCACGATCACACCGCCCCGCCGACGCCCGAGCATCGGCGGCAGGAAGGCGCGGGTGAGGACGACGACCGCCTCGCAGTTGAGCCGGACGAGCTCCGCGTCGCGTCCCTCCTCGATCTCCCAGATCCGGCCGTAGGTCCCGAAGCCGGCGTTGTTGACGAGCAGGTCGACCTCGACCCCGAGCTCGTCGACCCTGTCCACCAGGCCCCCCGGATCGGCGGCGAGATCATGGCTGACGACGACCGCCTCCCCCGGGAGCTCGTCGGCGATCGCCTGCAGCCGCTGCTCGCGGCGGGCGACGAGCACCAGGTCGTAGCCGCGGGCCGAGAGCTGGCGGGCGAACTGCTCGCCGAGGCCGGATGAGGCTCCGGTGACGAGGGCGGTGGCCATCGGCGGCAACTGTATTCGATGGCGGCGGCGCCGCGGGCGCCGGGCCGCCCATATTCTCCGGGTGTGATGCAGGTCGACTTCGAGCAGCGGATCCGGGCGATCGAGGAGCGCGATCTCGCACCGTCGGCGACCCGTTCCTACCCGGCCCTGCGGCGCTCCGAGGAGCCCGACAGCCCCCACCGGACGCCGTTCCAGCGAGACCGGGACCGGATCGTGCACTCGAAGGCGTTTCGGCGCCTGAAGTACAAGACGCAGGTCTTCATCGCTCCCGAGGGAGATCACTACCGCACGCGGATGACCCACACCCTGGAGGTGACTGGGATCGCCCGCAACGTCGCCCGCGCGCTCTGCCTGAACGAGGATCTGACCGAGGCGATCGGCTACGGCCACGACCTCGGCCACCCGCCGTTCGGGCACATCGGCGAGGACGCGATCGACCGGGCGATCCGCGATCGCGGTGGCGATGGCTTTCGTCACAACGAGCACTCGCTGCGAGTCGTCGAGGTGCTGGAGCGCGACGGCCGCGGCCTGAACCTGACCGAGCAGGTCCGCGACGGGATCCTCAACCACACCGGGCCCAGCAGGCCGGCAACGCTCGAGGGCCGGATCGTCCGGCTCGTCGACCGCGTCGCCTACATCAATCACGACATCGACGACGCGGTTCGGGCCGGGATCCTCGCCGAGGCCGATCTGCCTCGGGAGCTGATCGACCCACTCGGGGACAGCGGCTCGGCGCGGATCGAGACGCTGGTGCGCGACATCGTCGAGAGCTCGAGCGGGGCCGACGACATCGTTCAGAGCGACGAGATCGGCGGGGCGATGCTGCGCCTGCGGAAGTTCATGTTCGACAACGTCTATCTCGGCCCCGACGCCCGCTCCGAGCACGAGCGCGTGGTCCGGACGCTAAGCGCCCTCGTCGACCACTACCTCGAGCATCCGGAGGAGATCCCGGCCGACGGTGGCTCGGCGGCCGGCGACCTGCAACCGGTCGTCGACTACGTCGCGGGGATGACCGACCGCTTCTGCATCAAGACGTTCCGGCGGATCGCCCTGCCCGAGGAGTCACGGCTTTGAGCCTGTTCACGGCGGAGACGATCGAGCGGGTCCGCGAATCGGCCGACATCGTCGAGGTCGTCTCCGCGCACACCGACCTCCGGCGGCAGGGGGAGCGCTTCGTCGGCCTCTGCCCGTTCCACGAGGAGCGCACGCCGTCGTTCTCGGTGAAGCCCGCGGAGGGCTTCTACTACTGCTTCGGCTGCGAGGCCGGTGGCGACACGATCAAGTTCGTCCAGGAGAAGGAGGCGCTCTCGTTCCCGGACGCGGTCGAGGCGCTGGCCGAGCGCTACGGGGTCGAGGTCGAGCGCGAGCAGGAGGATCCCCGGGCCGAGCAGCGGCGCCGCCACCGGGCTCGGCTCGGTGAGGCACTGCAGCGCGCCGCCGCGTTCTACGAGGCGACCCTGTGGGGCACCGACAAGGCCGCCAAGGCGCGCGAATACCTCGAGGGGCGCGGCTTCACCGAGGACACGCTGCGCGCCTTCGGGGTCGGCTTCGCGCCGAGTGCCTGGGATTCGATCGTTGCCGCCGGCCAGCGGGCCGGCTTCTCGCTCGACGAGCTGCGTGCCGTCGGGCTCGTTCAGAAGGGCCAGAAGGGGGGCTACTACGACGCATTTCGGGCTCGGATCACGTTCCCTCTGCGCGACGTCCGGGGTCGGACGATCGGCTTCGGCGCGCGGGCGACCACCCCCGACCAGAAGCCGAAGTACAAGAACTCGGCGGAGGGGGAGCTGTTCCACAAGAGCCGCGCGCTCTACGGCATCGACCGCGCACGGGGCGCGATCGCCCGCGGCGGCCGGGCGGTCGTCGTCGAGGGGTACACGGACGTGCTCGCCCTGCACCAGGCCGGAATCGAAGAGGCGGTGGCGGTGATGGGCACGGCGATCACCAGCGATCAGCTCAAGCAGCTCGGCGGCTACGCGGAGGAGATCGTGCTGGCGCTGGATGCCGATCGCGCCGGCCGGGAGGCGATGCTGCGGGCACAGCGCGTTGCCGGCGGCGGCGTGCGGCTGCTCGTGGTGGCGATGCCCGAGGGCGAGGACCCGGCCGAGCTGCTCGCCGCCGAGGGTGGGGAGGAGCGCTTTCGCCGGCTGCTCGCCGATGCCGTCGAGCTCCCCGTCTTTCACGCCCGCGCGATCCTCGCCGACGCCGACCTCGAGACCCCGACCGGGCGCGACCGGGCGCTCGACGAGGTCGTCCCCGTGCTCGCGGCGATGGGCGAGACGATCACCCGCCAGGAGCTGGTCTCCGAGATCGCCGATCGTCTCGATACCGAACCGGCCCTGATCGGCCGCCGCCTCGGCGCAGCCGGGCCCCCGGTGCCGGGAGCGGCGCGGGAGCGGCGCGCGCCGGCCGCCGATGTGGGGGAGCCGAGGCCGCGGCCCCCGGGCCGACGGCCGACGGTCGAGGAGCGTCGCGAGGCCGCGTTCCTGGCGATGTGCATCGCCAAGCCCGACGCCGGCAGGGAGTACGTCTCGCGGATCGGGGAGCAGCACCTGGTCGGCGAGCACGCCCGCAGCGCCCTGCCCTGGCTCAAGGAGCACCTCGACGCCCCGCTCGAGGGCCTGCCGCGCGAGGACGAGCGGCTGTTCGCCGTGATCAGCCGACTGGTGATGCTCGCCGAGCGCGAGCCCGTCGAGGAATCGGCGCTCGAGCTCTCGTGGCTGATGCTCGAACGGGGGCGGATCGATCGCGAGATCTCCCGCCGCCGCCGCGAGGGCGCCGAGCACCCCGAGCAGACGGTCGAGTTGCAGCGCGAGCGCGCCCGCATCTCCGATGCGATCGCGACGCGCAGCACCTAGCGAACAGACGTTCGCCTTTCCGTCCGACACCGGCCGGAGGATGTCGGGATGCCTCTGTCGCGGGAACAGCTCGAGCCGCTCGTCGAGGAAGGCCTATCGATCAGGGCGATCGCGACGCGGCTGGGTGTTACGTCGCGAACGGTCCAGCGATGGCTCCGCCGCCATGGCCTCAGCACCAAGCGCGGGGGCGAGCGGCGTCGGGCCGCCCGCCGCGCCGCACAGATCGGGCTAGCCGAGCTCGAGATCGAGTGTCCGACTCACGGTGCCACCGTCTTCGTCAGGCGACGGGACGGCGGGTACCGCTGTCGCCGGTGCGCGAGCGATTCCGTTGCGCGCCGGCGGCGGCAGATCAAGCGGCTACTCGTCGCGGAGGCCGGCGGGTGCTGCGCGATATGCGGCTACGACCGATACGGCGGGGCGCTGCACTTCCACCACGTCGATCCCGGGCGGAAGAGCTTCTCGGTCGCTGCGGAAGGCGTGACCCGCTCTCTGCAGGCCGCTCGGGCCGAGGCCCGCAAGTGCGTCCTGCTCTGCGCGAACTGTCACGCCGAAGTCGAAGCTGGGGTTGGGGCCTTGCCGTAAAGTGGCGAGCTGCGAGCGAGCCCGAACCGTTGAGGCCCGGGTAATGCACGACATTGAATACAGTAATCCGGGGTGGCGAAATTGGCAGCCGCGCTTGACTGTTAATCAAGTGTCCGAAAGGACGTGTGGGTTCGAGTCCCACCCCCGGAGCTCGGGCGGTCAAGCGGCGCCCAGCAGCGCCTCGATCCGCTCGCAGGCGCGCTCGGCACCGGAGCCGGGCCTGTGTCGCGCGGCGATCCGCGCAGCGGCCTCGCGATAGCGGGGCTCGCCGAGCAGCTCACGCACGGTCGCGCGCAGCGCCGCCGGTCTCCGCAGCCGGCTCGGCAGCATCAGCCCGGCCCCGGCCCACTGCACCCGCGCCCCGTTCTCGGCCATGTCGCCGACCGCCGGCGAGACGAGCAGCGGCCTGCCGGCCTCGAGCGCGCGGCAGACGGTGCCGTGGCCACCGTGGCAGACGACGAGCTCGGCCGCCGCCATCAGCTGCGAGTACGAGAGCCAGCCGACGAGCTCGGCGTTGGCCGGCACCTCGATCGGCCGGTCGGGGAAGTGGCCGTTGCTGGTCGCGACGATCCGCACCGGCTCGTCGGCCAGGGCCTCGAAGCAGCGCCGGATCAGCCGGCACTGCGGGTCATGGGCCGTGCTCGAGGCGATCAGGACGAGCGGCTCGGGGCCCTCGGGCAGGTCGATGTCCGGGTGGGGGATCTCGAAGCCGAGCGGCCCGCAGACCTCGACCTCGGGAGGCCACTGCCGCGGGTACTCGAGCTCCGGGAAGGTGGCGACCAGCACCAGCTCCTCGCTGATGCCGCCGTGAAAGCGCTCCTGGGCCGGCAGGCCGAGCTCGCGACGGGTGGCGTTGAGCTCCCGGCGACCGCGGCGCAGGCCGCCCTCGAGCACCGGTAGCGCGGCCCGCCAGGCGGCTTGCCCGACCAGGGTCCTGGGCGGCATCATCCCCAGGCTGAAGAACGGCATCCCGACCTCGTGCACGGGAAACAGGTGGGGCACCAGGGTCGCGCGGGGGCAGCCGTTGAGCTCCGCGGCGAGCGCCGGCGCGAGCGTCAGCACGTCGCTGACCGTGAGCTCGGGCCGGAACTCGTCGAACAGCGGCTGCAGGGCCGTCGCCGCCTGCGCCGGCCCACCCTCCGATCGCGGCGCCGGTGGAAAGGCCTCGTACTCCTCGGCCGCCGTGAACCGGAGCCCCTCGGCCTCGATCGGCGTGCGCCACCGCTCCCAGGTCTCGATCACCACGTCATGCCCGCGGTCTCGCAGTGCCCGGGCCAGGGCGATCGCGGGAAACGCGTGCCCGGCGTCGCCGAAGGCGCTGACGAGGATCCGGCGGCCGCTCATCTGGGCGCCCCGCGTCCGCCGCCGCGCGTGCAACATCCATTTCGCGCCGCCGCCGGCTCGGGCCGCGCCGAGCGGAGAGGGCGATCCTTTCCGCGATGAGGTATCGCAAGGGACATCGGCAGCCCGCCGACCGCCTGCGCCGCACCGTCGAGGCGCTTCCCCGGCGCACCCGCGAGGCGATGTTGCGGGGGATCCAAAGCAATCGGATCATCGCCGGTGCGTACGTCGACTCCCGCAGCGGCGGCGTCTGCCCGATGCTCGCGGCCCATCGCAACGGCGGTCGCACCGACCTCGCCAGCTTCGCCCGCACCTGGGACTTCTTCACCGGAGCGCGCAAGGCACGCCGCGCGACCCGCCGCGAGGTCGCGACCCTGCGCAGCTACCTCGAGCTCAGCCTGATCGCCGACGGCGACGAGTATCTGCCGGCCCACGAGTCGATCAGCGACGCCGCGGCGAGGATCCGCAGCGAGCGGGCCGCCCATCGCGCCGCCGTTGTCGTCGCCGAGACCGTCGACGCCAGCCGCGAGCGCGCGCCGAGCGGCGAGCGGAACCGCAGCGACGAGCTGCGCGGCCGCAGCCGCTGGGCCTGGATGCGGCCGACGCGGCGCTACGACGTCTACAGCGAGCGCCTCGCGGCCGCCTCCAGTCAGCACGGGGAGTCGCTTCAGCCCGACGCAGGGCCGCATCCGCGCGCCAACGGTCGCCGCGGCGCTCAGACGGAGAACGCCGAGGCGTCGCCCGGCCGCGTGTAGACGACCTCGGGGATCAGGCAGTTCGGCGACGTCCGGAGCAGCAGCCTGACCGTCTCCGCCAGGTCCTCGGGCCTGATCATCTCCTTCGGCTCCACCTGCTCGCGCACCCACTCGGTCATCGGCGTGTCGACGAACCCGGGACAGAGCGCCGTGCACTGGATGCCGTCGGCGCCAACCTCGCCCTGCGTCGCCTGGCTGAGCCCGATCACGCCCGCCTTGGTCGCCGAGTAGACCGCGAGCCAGGCCTGGCCCGACTTGCCCGCAATCGAGGCCGTGTTGACGATCAGCGCCTTGCCGTGCTCTGCACCCGCCTGCTTCAGCATCGGCAGCGCCTCCCGGGTCGCGATCACGTAGGAGCGGAGGTTGACGTCGAGCTGCATGTCGAGCTTCTTCGTCTCGATCTCGGCCAGCGGTCCGCCGATTCCGACGCCGGCGTTGTTGACCAGGACGTCGAGTCGCCCGTAGCGGTCCTTGTGATCGGCGATCAGCTTCACGACCTGCTCCTCGTCGGAGACGTCCGCGGCCGCCGCGACCACGTCGAGTCCCTCCGACGCAAGCGCATCCACCGCGGCCTGCAACTTGTCGGCCCGGCGGGCCGAGATCGTGACCCCGTAGCCGTCCTCGGCGAGCGCCCGCGCGATCGCGAGCCCGATTCCGCTCGATCCTCCGGTCACTAGCGCTGCTCGCTCGGCCAACTCGGCTCCTCCTCGGGTGCGGGTGGTTGCCCCGGCAATCTATCCGCTCGGGCCGGCAGGGCCGGGACCCCTTTAGAGCCGCTTATCCCGTCTGGCTACCATTTCGCCGATGCAGCGGAAGGCTGGACTCTCGATGCGGCTCGTGGGGGCCGCGCTGATCGCCATGGCGCTGATCGCCTCCGGTTGCGGGGGGGACGGCGACGATCCCGCGCCGACCGGCCAGGCCGCCGCCCCGGACGCATCCGAGTTTCCCGAACCCGACGGCCGTACGCTCGAGCAGATCGCCGCCGACGAGGGGGCTGAGAGCGACCTCGTCGTCGCGCCCTCGGGGCAGGTCTTCGAGCCGGGCGAGAACCGGCTCGGCTTCGGCGTCTTCACGATCGACCGCGAGCCCGTCTCAGATGCCGAGATGGCGATCTATGCCGCGCGCCCGAACAAGCCGGCGGTCGGACCGTTTCCGGCCTCGGTCGAGTCGCTCGACGTCGGCGCCGCCTTCCGCTCGCGCAGCACCTCCACCGATCCCGACGCGGCGAAGAGCGTCTACGCGGCGAACGTCGATCTCGAGGGCAAGGGGGAGTGGCGACTGCTCGCCCTGGTCAAGCAGTCGGACGGCGGCTTCGCCTACACGCCGGTGCCGAGCGCCGTCGTCGGGCGCTTCCCCAAGGTCCCGGGGCCGGGCGACCCCGCGCCGGTCGTCGAGACCCTGACCGCGGCCGACGTTGGCGGCGACCTGACCAAGATCGACACCCGCCAGCCCCCGAGCACGATGCACGAAGACAACTTCGCCGACGTCGTCGGCAAGGAGCCGGTCGTGCTTCTGTTCGCCACCCCGGCGCTCTGCTCGAGCCGCGTCTGCGGCCCGGTCGTCGACATCGCCGAGCAGGTGAAGAGCGAGCGCGGCGACGAGGCCGCCTTCATCATGCAGGAGATCTACAAGGACAACAGCGTCGACGAGGGCCTGCGCGAGCAGGTCAAGGCCTACGACCTGCCCTCCGAGCCCTGGCTCTTCGTCGTCGACAGCGACGGCAAGATCTCGACCGCGATCGAGGGTGCCTTCAGCGAGGGGGAGTTGAACGCGGCCCTCGACAAGGTCACCGGCGCCTGACGGTCCGAGCCCCCGCGGGCCTCAGCGTCGCGGCGCCCGCCGCCCCCGCCTGCCCGCAGGTCGCCGCCCCCGCCGCTCCAGCTTCCCGCGGCCCGACTCCCCGGCGTTGACCGGCCTCACCCGGCGCAGCTCAGGCACCAGCAGCTCGTGTGCGCAGCGGTGGTGCCAGTGGTGGTGATCGGTCCCGCCGAGACGGAGCACGAACTGGACGACCACGTGCTGCTCGCCGATCCCGATCTCGCCGTGGCAGCCCGGGCATCTGTAGAGCTTCTGCGAGATCCCCCGGATCAGCCACGCCTCGTCGCCCTCGGCGGTGAGGCCGAGCAGGGATCGTCGGGAGTCGGGCAGCTCGTCGTACACGTGCTCGCAGCATTGTCCACTGCGGTAGAACTTGGTGTCCCCGGCGCCGATCGGCGCGGGTCAGGCGCTGTAATGGAGTCCAACTCCACGGCGTGAGAGGAGCAGCCAGCGATGCAGTCACAAGCCACAGCCACGAAGGTGCTCGACAACTACGTCGGCGGCCGCTGGACACCGGCCGCCGACGGCGAGCAGCTCGACGTCACCAACCCGGCGACCGGCGAGGTGCTCGTCCGCGTCCCGCTCTCGAGCGCCGCAGAGCTCGACGCGGCGGTCGATGCCGCCCGCGCAGCGCTGCCGGCGTGGCGCGACGTGAGCGTGATCCAGCGGGCCCGTCACCTCTTTGCGCTGCGCGAGGGGCTCGACGCCAGGCGCGAGGACCTGGCGCAGTCGGTGACCACGGAGATGGGCAAGACGATCGCCGACGCCCGCGCGGAGGTGGCCCGGATGATCGAGATGGTCGAATGCGCCTGCGCGATCCCGACGACGATGCAGGGCCGGGTGATCGAGGACGTGTCGCGCGGCGTCGACTGCGAGACCGTGCGGCAGCCGGTCGGCGTCTGCGCCGCGGTCGGCCCATTCAACTTCCCGGCGATGGTGCCCTTCTGGTTCCTGCCGTTTGCGATCGGCTGCGGCAATGCCTTCATCCTGAAGCCGTCCGAGCAGGTGCCGATGACGCAGCAGATCGCCTTCGAGGTGCTCGACGGGCTCGGGCTGCCACCGGGAGTCGTCAACCTCGTCAACGGCGGCCGCGAGGTCGTCGAGGGCATCCTCGGCCATCCGGGCATCGACGCCGTCAGCTTCGTCGGCTCGGCGCCGGTCGCGCGCATCGTCTACGAGCGCGCCGCGCAGACGGGTAAGCGCGTGCAGGCGCTCGGCGGGGCCAAGAACCACATGGTCGCGATGCCCGACGCGGTGGTCGACAAGACCGTCGACGGGATCATCGGCTCGGCCTTCGGCGCCGCCGGCCAGCGCTGCATGGCGGGCTCAGTCCTGGTCACGGTCGGCGAAGCCCACGAGCGCCTGATGCCGACCCTGATCGAGCGCACCGCGGCGCTCACCATCGGCGACGGACACGACGAGTCGATCGACGTCGGCCCGGTGATCTCCCCGTCCGCCTGCGAGCGGATCGGCGCCGCGGTCGAGCGCGGCCTCGGCGACGGCGCGGAGATGCTCGTCGATGGCCGGCAGCCGGAGGTCAGCGGCGGCGGCAGCTTCATCGGCCCGACGATCCTCGGCGGCGTCGAGCCGGAGATGGAGCTCGCCCGCGAGGAGATCTTCGGCCCGGTGCTGAGCGTGATCGAGGTCGAGACCCTCGAGCAGGCGATCGAGGCCGTCAACGCCAGCCGCTTCGGCAACGGCGTCTCGATCTTCACCGAGTCGGGAGCCGCCGTGCGGCGCTTCCGCCACGACGTCGGCGCGGGAATGGTCGGGGTCAACATCGGTGTCGCCGCCCCGGTCGCGTTCTTCCCGTTCAGCGGCTGGAAGGACAGCTTCCTCGGCGACCTGCACGCGCACGGCCCCGATGCGGTCGAGTTCTTCACCCGCAAGAAGACCGTCACCAGTCGCTTCTTCAGCGACGGACAGCGCAGCGGCCCCTACTTCGTCGAGCAGTAGCCGAGCCCGGGCGGGATCGCTTTCATCCCCGTCTCATCGTCGCCCGCTACACCTCCGCCCGCAATCGATCAAGGAGGACGGCACAGTGAAGATCAATCGCAGGATCGTCGCGATCGTCGCGGGGATCGCAGCGGTGGCAGGGATCGCTTTCGGCGCGACCTACGCGATCGGCGGCTCCGGTGAGCAGGTGAGCGGCCCCGCCGCCGATGACGCGTCGGCGGCCGCGCTCGAGGTTGCCGGCGGGGGCACGGTGACCGAGGTCGAGAACCAGGACGGCGACGGGCCCGGCACCTATGAGGTCGAGGTCAAGCGGGACGACGGCTCGCAGATCGAGGTCCACCTCGACAGCGACTTCCAGCCGCTTGGCACCGCTGCCGACGACGACAGGGGCGAGGGCCCCGACGACGACGCCGGCGAGTAGTCGCTGTCCGCGGTCGCGGCGAGCGCACCCAGCGGCGTCACCGGCGCCGCGGGGTTGCCCGCCGCGCCGCCGCGGCTAAGGGGTCGGGCTCGCCTTCGTGGCGACGTAGAGGTGGATGCTGCCCCAGCCGCCGATCTCTCGCTCGTCGACGTCGAACCCGGACTCGGCCAGCAGGGCGGGCAGGTCCCGGAGCAGGTCCCCGAGCCGCTTCCAGATCCTGACCATTGCGATCCCGATCCGGTTGCGGTCGGCCGGGCTGGCGACGTCGATGATCAGCAGCCGCCCTCCCGGGCGCAGCACGCGGTGCAGCTCCGCGATCGCCTTCGCCGCATCCGGGTAGCCGCTGAATGCCATCGTGTTGACCACGGTGTCGAACTGCCCGTCCTCGTACGGCAGGTCCTCGACGTTGGCCTGCCGGAGATCGGCATGAACTCCCGCCCGGCGGAGGTTTCGCTCCGCGATCGCGATCATCCGTTCGTTCAGGTCGAATCCATGGGCCTCGACTTCAGCGGCGTACTGGGTCAAGAGCCAGCCGGTTCCGAACGACGCGTCGAGCACCCGGGGGCCCTCGACCAGCGGCAGCGCCTGGCGCAGCCAGGTTCGCCAGACCGGCAGCAGCCTGACCGCGAGGTCGTAGACGCCGGCGATGCGGGTGTAGAGGCGGTCGAACGCCTCCGTGTACCCGCGCCTGTCCTCCGGCTCCTCGGAGTAGGAGGGGAGGCGGCTCGCCCCGGTTCGCCGAAGCCACCGCATCGGGCCACTGTAGCCCTCGGCGCGAAAAGTACGGACGCATTCTGGGGCCCGTCCCCGATGGCGAGGCGACCGGCGGGGCCTAGCCTGAAACCCGTGATCGATTGGGTCTAAGAGGCACAGGTGAGCCCCTAGGGCTCGCCTCCGATCGGGGCGGCGCTGGCCCCTACGACGCCGATCGGGCCCTGCCGCTCGATCCGGAGGAACGGGTCGAGCGTCTGCTCAGTGACCTCGGCACGCGGCGCTTGGGCCTGCGGACGCGGGAGGCGGTGCGGCGGCTGGCTCAACACGGGCCGAATGAGATCACCCGGCGTGAGCGCCGCAGCCACCTGCGGGAGTTCGTGCGGCAGTTCACCCACCCGCTCGCACTGCTGCTCTGGGCAGCGGCGGCGCTGGCCCTTCTCGACGGCATCGCGGCGCTCGCCGTAGCGATCGTGGCGGTGATCGTCCTCAATGCGGTCTTCGCGCCGGGACGGTCCGAAGACTGGTTCTGATCGGCGAGCCTTGCCAAGCTTCCCTTCGACGACTCGGTGACCTTTGCGATCGGCCTCCTGGTCGCCAACGTGCCCGAGGGCCTGCTGCCAACGATCACGCTCGCGTTGGCCGTAGGGGTACGCCGAATGGCGAGGCGCCAGGCACTGCTGAAGCGGCTGACTGCGGTCGAGACGCTCGGATCGACGGACGTGATCTGCACCGACAAGACCGGAACCTTGACCGAGGGACGGATGAGCGTGTACGCGCTGTGGGCGGACGGGTTCGAGCTGCGACTGCGGTCGCCGGACGCCACCCTTGCGGCCCAGGAGCCGGTCTCCGGCCTGCTGCGCACGGCGACGCGCTGCAACAACGCGACGATCCAGCCGGGGGGCGCCGAGCCGATCCGTCAGGGCGATCCGAGCGAGAGTGCGCTGCTCATCGCTGCGGATGCGCTCGGTGAGGCCGTCGATCAAGCTCAGATGGACCGCGAGCGCCGGCGCCGGCGCTTGCTCCACTTCGACGCGCGGCGCAAGCGGATGACGACGATCGACGAGGAGCCGGGCGGGCAGCTGTGGTGTCACGCGAAGGGCGCGCCGCTGGAGCTGCTCGAGCGCTGCACGCACGTGCGGGGCACCTCGGGCGAGCGCCCGCTCTCCGAGGCGGACCGAGCGGCGATCGAGGAGGCATTCGAGGGCTACGCCAACCGCGGGATGCGGGTGCTGGGATTCGCCGAGCGGCCGGCCGAGGAGGACGAGTCCGACGACCGCGACCAGGTGGAGCAGGCGCTCTCGTTCCTGGGTCTCGCGGCGCTGGAGGACCCACCAAGGCCCGGTGTCGACGACGCCGTCGCGAGCTGCCGCAGGGCGGGAATCCGGACGATCGTCGTCACCGGCGATCACGGCAGCACCGCGGCGGCGGTGGCCCGCGAGGTCGGGATCGTCGGCGAGGATCCGACGATCGTGATCGGCGCCGACGTCGATGAGATGTCGGAGGCCGAGCTCGACCGCCTGGTCTCCGAGCCGGCCGACCTGATCGTCGCGCGAAGCAATCCGGAGACCAAGCTTCACCTGGTTGAGGCCCTGCGCGCCGAGGGGCACACCGTCGCGATGACCGGCGACGGGGTCAACGATGCCCCGGCACTGCGGCGGGCCGACATCGGGGTCGCGATGGGTGAGTCGGGAACCGAGGTGGCGAGGGAAGCGGCGACGATGGTGCTCGCCGATGACGACTTCTCCTCGATCGTCGCCGCGATCGAGGAGGGGCGGGTGGTCTATGAGAACATCCGCAAGTTCGTCACCTACATCTTCGCCCACCTCACCCCGGAGGTAGTCCCGTTCCTGATCTTCGCGCTCTCGGGCGGTGCGATCCCGCTGCCGCTCACGGCGCTTCAGATCCTTGCGATCGACCTCGGCACCGAGACCCTGCCCGCGCTCGCGCTCGGGCGGGAGCCCGCCGAGCCGGGCACCCTGGATCGCCCGCCGCGCCCGCGCGAGGCCGGCATCGTCGACCGGGAGATCCTCACCCGGGCTGGCTCGGCTCGGCCTGGTCGAGGCCGCGCTGGTCACCGCCGGCTTCTTCTTCGTGCTGATCGATGCGGGCTGGTCGCTCGGCGACGCAACCGGCCCGGGCTCGCCGCTGCATAACAGCTACCTCGAGGCGACGACGATGACATTCGCCGGGATCACCGCCTGTCAGGTGGGCACCGCCTTCGCGGCGCGAACCTCGCGCGCCTCGCTGCGCGAGATCGGTGTCTTCTCGAACCCGCTGCTGCTCTGGGGCATCCTCTTCGAGCTCGCGTTCGCGGCGGCGATCATCTACCTCCCGGCCCTGCAGCATCTGTTCGCGACCGCGGGCCTCGGGGCTCGCGAGCTGGCGATCCTGGCGACCTTCCCGTTCATCGTCTGGGGGACGGACGAGCTGCGTCGCTGGTGGCTTCGCCGCCGCGCCGGCCGTGCGGCAGCGACGACCGTCGCCGCCGCGTCAGGATGCAGGGACGCGGCCATGCCCCTGATCGAGACCACGGAGCTGACCAAGTACTACGGCGAGACCCGCGCGCTCGACGGCGTCTCGATGACGGTCGAGCCGGGCGAGGCGTTCGGCTTTCTCGGGCCGAACGGCGCCGGGAAGACGACCCTGATCCGGGTGCTGACCGACCTGCTTCACCCGAGCTCCGGCTCAGCGACGGTCTTCGGCCTCGACACCCGCGCCGACGAGCGCTGCGATCCGCGCCAGGCTCGGCAACCTCCCCGGTGACTACGCCTACGACCCGCGCCTGACCGGCCGCGAGATCGTCTCCTTCTTCGCCGAGCTCCGCGGGCTCTCCGGCCTGGGACGGGCGCCGCAGCTCGCCGAGCGCTTCGAGGCCGACCTCGACCGGCGACTGGGCGAGCTCTCGCGCGGCAACCGCCAGAAGATCGGCCTGATCCAGGCCGCCTTTCACGATCCCGAGCTGCTCTTGCTCGACGAGCCGACCGCCAGCCTCGATCCGCTGATGCAGGAGGAGTTCCTCGCGTTCGTCGCCGAGCAGCGCGACCGCGGCGTCACCGTCTTCTTCTCCTCGCACGAGCTCGACGAGATCGAACGTGCCTGTGACCGGGTCGCGATCGTCCGCGAGGGGGCGCTGGTCGCCGTCGAGGACGTCGCCGAAGTGACGAGCCGCAGCTTCAAGCACGTGAGGCTCGAGTTCGCCGAGCCGGTCGATCCCGACGAGTTCCGCCGGATCCAGGGGGTCAGCGACCTCGAGCAGGCGGGAGCGCGGATCACCTTCAAGGCGGCCGGCGATCTCGACGCCGTGGTCAAGGCGGCCGCGGCTCACACGGTCAGCGACATAGAGCTCACCCGGCCGACCCTCGAGGAGGTCGTCCTCACCTACTACGGGCGGGCGCGGCGGAGATGAGCGTCGCGGCGAGCCCGCCCGCCGCCCGCCGGTCCGCTGCCGCGGCGCCGCCGCCGAGGCTGGCATCCCTGCGGGCGTTGCTGCGGCGCGGGTTGCGCGACGACCGCTACGTGCCGCTGATCTGGGGCGGCGCGCTCGGCGTCTTCAGCTTCCTGATCATCTTCACCTGGCCCTCGATCGAGGACTCGGTCGGTGAGTTGGTCAGGAGCTATCCCGAGGGCCTCAAGCAGGCCTTCGGGATCGAGCAGCTGGACACGGTCGAGGCCTACTTCGACGCCGAGATGCTGAGCCTGATCGTGCCGCTGGCGGTCGCCTTTCTCGCCGTGCGGACGGTCGCTCGCGCGATCCCCGGGGCCGAGGAGGAGGCCTGGCTCGACACGCTGCTGACGACTCCGCTCTCGCGGGCGAGCCTCGTCGCCGGGGCCTTCCTGGTGACCGCGGCCCTGACGGCACTGGCGCTCGCCCTGACCGCCGCTCTCACCCTGATCGCCGGCCTGCTCTCCGGCACCGACCCCGCGGCTGCGGTGATCGGGCGCGGCCTGGCGAACGTCTGGCCGCTGGCGATGTTCTTCGCCGGCCTCGCGACGCTGCTCGCCGGCCGCCTGCACAGCGCCTCCGCGGTGACGGCGATCGCCAGCGGGGTGCTGGTGGCGATGTACCTGATCGACGTCGTCGGCAAGGTCTCGGACAGCTTCGAGCCGCTGCGCTGGGCATCCGCCTTCAAGTACTACGGCTCGGCGGTCCGCGACGGCATCGACCCCGTCGCCTTCATCGGCCTGACCCTGGCGGCTGCGGCACTCGCGGCACTTGGGGCGCTGCTGCTCGAGCGCAGGGATATCGTCGCCTGATTCCCGGGACCTCGGGGGCGCGGCGCGCACGGGCGCCGGCAGATCGAGTCCCTCAGGTGGCCCTGCCGCCGCCCCCGTCGCCGTCCCCGATCCCGACCCGGCGCCACTCGACGATCTTGCCTTCCTCGATCAGGAACGAGGTGGCCGCGGTGCCGCCGGTGCCCGCTCCGCAGCTGCCGCCGGGGCGCTCGAGCAGCCGGAAGGTCGCGGCCGTGAAGTCGCCGATCGTCTCCGCGGAGATCAACTCGGCCCCGCAGGGCAGCGTCTCGTTGAAGCTGACCGCGTCCTCGAAGGTCCGGATCCGGATCACCAGCGGGCCGTTCTCCGCAATGCTCGGCAGGGCGAAGTAGCGCGCGGCCCCTTCGACGTCGCCGGTGGCCAGGGTGTCGACCCAGCCGCTGATCACGGCGACGTCGCCGGGGTCGGCATCGGCGACGTCGGCGGTCGAACCGTCCGCGCGCTCGGCGGTCGAGGTCGTCGCGTCCCCCTCACCGCAGGCAGTCAACGCCAGGATCGCGAGCAGCGCCACGAAGCGCGGAGGACCCCTTGAGCGCTCGACTGCGACATACGCCCGACCCTACCGACGACCGGCCGCGAAGAGGGGGAACGGCTGGAATCGGCGTAGCTAAGCTGAGAGCCGCCACCCCGGGCCGGTAGCTCAGTTGGTCAGAGCAGCGGACTCATAATCCGTAGGTCCCTGGTTCGAGTCCAGGCCGGCCCATCCGAGAAAACCCTGCACATGCAGGGTTTTCTTATGCTCTCACGTCGTCGGTCGACGCCACAAACCCGCTCGGGTCTACCCCTGGGTCAACACCTTGCAGGTGCGATGTAGCGGCGACGCGCTGCGGCCGGCCGCGCCAAGAGGGCCGGCCGCAGCCGAGCAACGCGAGGCAGGAGGCTCGGCGCGAGCGTCCTGCTCGTCGGACTTACGCCGCCGGCCGCGTGCTCTGCTCGAGCAGTTCGCGGCCGTATTGGGTCTGCTCGAGTAGCTCGCGGCCGTAGTCCGTCAACTCGCCGCCGGAGCGTCCCCGTCCGCGGCCGCCTGTGAGGATGTCTCGGTCGCGGGCCGCGTTAACCCGTCTGCTTACGGTGCGGTGGGAGAGGGAGAGTTGCTCGGCGAGGCACTTGGTCGGCGAGCGCGAGTTTCTCCGAAGCTCGACAACGTACTCGCCGGCAACCAGGGCCAGTTCGTCGTCGGATATGGCTTGCGGGCGGCGCGGTTGCATCCTCGCGGGATTGAAGCCGAAGCGCCGCACCACGTCGCGGCGCCAATCGCTGTGAGCCATCTGTTGCTCGGCGATGTCTCGGACGGTCCGCAGCGGCGTCTCCGTCTGCACCAGGCTGCGCGTATCGGTGCCACGGAGAGGCGCAGCGGCGGCGAGCTCTCCCGGCAGTCGCGCTTGCTCGTCGTACTGGCCGACGCGAACCTCGGACACGACCGGCCGGCCGTCTTCCGGCACGAGCCGATAAGCGACAACCCGGTCGTCGTCGTCGCGTATCTCGAGCCAGAGCTCGAGGACGTCCCGACCGTGGGCGACTTCCTGCCACGTCAGTCGAGCTTCGCCGACTTCTAGGCGGCTGCCGGAAAAGCTGTCTGCGGGTTTCACCATTTGGGCCACATGTCGCAGAAAGAAAACCACACGGCGCCGACGGCTCCGGCTTTGCGCGTCTACCGCACAGCGGCCAGCCTCACGCAGCAAGACCTGGCGGCCGTGGCCGATTGCAGCCGCCGCACCATCGTCCGACTCGAGGCCGGCGGCCGTCCGTCGGAGAACTTGGCGAAGCGGCTCAGCCGCGCACTCGCCACGCCGGTCGACGTGCTGTTTGACGCCGACAAGCTTTTCCCGCCAACCACGGCAAACGGCGACGACGGGGCCGCCGAGGAAACCCCGACATAAAAAACGGGCCGGCGCAAATAGCAATCAACCAAAGCGCCGACCCAGAAAGGAATACTCAAATGAAGAGTCTACCGGAGGCCGAACTGGCCGCCGCGGACGAGCGGCTCACAAGAAACGCAGAGCGCAGCGGCGGGTCATCGCCAAGCTGGCGCGACGCCGAGGGCAACGAGCTCGTCGGCGTCGTCAAAGAGCTCGGCGAGGTCCAGCCGAAGGACGAGCGGCAGCCCCGCTACCCGGTGCTGACGCTCGTCAACGTCGGCCGCTCGCCGGTGCCGGCATCCGAGAAGGTCGAGGACGGCAAGCGCGTCGACGTCGACGTCCCAGTCGGCGAGGACGTCGCAGTCCACGCCAACCGCGATGTGCTGCGCGGCGAGCTCGCCAAGCTCGCGCCAAGCGTCGGCGAGACCATCGCCGTCCGCTCGCTCGGCAAGCAGCAGGGGAAGGTGCACGAGTATCACGACTACTCAGTCGTCGAGCTCGCTCGCCATCCCGAGGCCGACGAGCTCGCCACGTTCGTCGCGGACGGCTTCGACTGGGGCCACTACCGCAGCGGCAACGGCAAGCCGGTCAGCGTCAACGCGCCGCTCGACGCGCCGGCCGACGCCGGCGATACGTCGGACGACGACGAAATCCCGTTCTAATGGCTGCCGCTGCACAGATGACGCTGCCGCAAGCCGTGGCCGCGTTCATGCACAACCTGCCGCTGCAACCCGGCGAGGGCATGACCGATGAAGTAGAGCTCGCTCCTGGCGAGCGGGCGGCGGTGCGGATATATGTCGCCCGCCCGGATTGCTACTGGGTCGAGGTCTGCCCGCTGCCGGACTACGGCGCGGAGGTCGACCACTTCCTCGCCGAAGCGCTGGACGAGGGGAGGGCACGATGAGCGGGGCGCAGCTCGTGCTGTTCTCGAGCATGACCGCGCCGCGGATTGGCCGTGGCTACGCCGACCCCGAGATGAGCCCGAGCCCGACCGCGCTCGACTACCCGTGCCCCGAGTGTGGGGCCGAGCCACGCAAGCGCTGCCGTAAGCCGGTGTCGCTCGCGTGGCGAGACGCCAAGCGCGAGCAGGACATCCCGGCGGCGACGAGATACCAGCACGTCAAGCCGCACCTCAAGCGGGCGCAGCTTGCCGAGCGAGCAGCGCTGGACCGGGGCTGATGAGCGTGCGGGCGGCTGTGGCCGGTCCTCGACCAGCCGCCCGCACAACCACTTCACAAGAGCCATGACAGACGCAACAGGACAAGCGATCAGAGAGACCATCGAGCAGCGCGTCTCGCACTTCATCGCCGACCAGGAACCCGGCGAGCGCGTCACCCTCGAGGACCTCGAGGCGCTGGCGGCCGAGCTACTCGCCGAGCTGACGCCGGAGCAGCGGCGCTATCTCTTGCTCGAGGCGCTCGGCGACTCGTCGCTGCTCGCGGCTGCGGCCGCTAACACTTCCGGACACGGGTCCGGAAGTGTTCGGCCTCACACGAGCGGAGGAACTAGCTGAGATGAGTTCGACCCGCCGAGACCCGCTCGCCGAGATGCCGTCGGCGCTCGCTATCTGCGTGGGCTGCGGCAACGACGCGCTGCTGCCAGGAAGGGAGCTGTGCATTGAGTGCGACGCCGAGCAGCTCGGCGCTACAAACGGCTCTGAGCCGACGGCGGCGGCCGTCCACACCGGACTGCGGCTGCTGACGCCGGCGGACTTGGCACAGCTGCCGCCGCCGCGCTATCTCGTCCGCGAGCTTGTCCGAGAGAGCGGTTTTAACGTCGCGTTTGGCCCCGCCGGCATCGGCAAGACGTTTCTCGTGCTGGACATCGCGCTCTGCATCGCGTCGGGCACCGACTTCTTCGACCACCAGGCCGAGCGCGGGCTGGTCGTCTACATCGCCGCCGAGGGTGCGAGCGGACTGCATCAGCGCATCTCAGCGTGGCTCGAGGCCCGCGACGTCCCGCCCGAGGCCATAGCCGACGGCCTGCGCGTCGTCGGCGAGCCGGTCAACTTCTACGCCGGCGAGACGGGTCCGCTGCTCGATGCCATCGCCGCGCTCGACCGAGCACCGTCGCTGCTCGTGGTCGACACGCTCGCTCGCTGCATGCTCGGCGGCGAGGAGAACAGCGCACGCGACGTGGGACTGTTCATCGACCATCTGGACGAAGTGCGCCGACGCCATGACTCGGCAGTCCTCGTCGTCCACCACACAGGCAAGGGCGGCGAGCTCGAGCGCGGCTCATCGGCGCTGAGAGCAGCGGCGGACACGATGGTCTCGCTGCGTCCTGACGGTGCGGCGATGAAGCTCGCGTGCGAAAAGCAGAAGGACGGGCCCGAGTTCAGACCGCTGCGTCTGGTGCTCGAGGACGACGGTTTGAGTCCCACTTTGGCGGTTGGGACTGGCGGTGAGACGATGGCCCCGACCGAGCTTCAACTGCTCGAGGAAGTCTCAGCCGCATTTGGGACCGATTGGGTCAGCGGCTCGAAGCTGCGGGACGCCACCGGGCTCGCCCGCACGTCCTACTACCGAGCGCTGCAATCCCTTATCGGGCGCGGGTTTATCGAGGTCGAGGCACCGAGCCGGACGCGCAAGGACTACCGCATCACACCTGACGGCGAGGCCGCGTTGTCCCAGGAGTCCCAATGAGTCCCAACGTGCCATTTGGGACAGCCCAAATCCCAGTCCCACAGTCCCACCACCCCTTTAGGGGTGGGACTGGGTGGGAATGGGAGCGAGACTGAGACTGCTTTCTCTCTCTTTGGCGGCTCTCTTTGCCGACTACTTCTAAGAGCGGGTGCAGCATGAGTCGCACGCCGTACACCGAGGCCGCCGCCGCCGCACGCCGGGTCGCGGTGCTACGCGAGCAGACGCCGGAGCACCGCCGGCCGCCGGTCGACGCCGCCGAGTGGCACAAGCTGCTCGAGCGGCTCGGCGGCTGTGAGCGCGTCGGCGACCGCGAGTCTGCGTTTGCGCTCATCGCCAAGTGGGAGGCATCCGAGGCAAAGCGAGTCGGGGCGGTGGCGACGTGGACGGGCTGACGGTCAACGTGCCGGACGAACTGGTCGAGCGGATAGCCGAGCGAGCCGCCGAGCTCGTCGCTGAGCGGCAGTCGCCGGCGGTGTCTGAGTGGCTGACCACGGCCGAGGCGGCTGAGCATCTGCGCTGCCCCAAGAGCCGCATCTACGCGCTCGTCAGCGCACGTCGCATCCCTCACGCCAAAGACGGCAGCCGGACTTTGTTCAAACGAGCCGAGCTCGACCGCTGGGTCGAGAACGGAGGAGGTCGACGTCCATGACGCACGACAAGCAACCACAACAACCGCGCAGCCCGCAGGAGCTGGCGGCCGACGCCATCCGGCGAGCGGCAGCGGCACGAGAAAAGCGCATGCGTGAGGCGCAGCACAAGAAGGAGACAAAGCGATGACCTGGACCATTGACCTGCCGTGGCGCGGCGACCCCGAGCAGCCGCTACTCGAGGCGATGACGGACACCCGCGTCATCGAGGACCGCGAGCAGCGGGCGGTCGCCTACGAGCTCATGTTCGACGCCTACGTCAGCGACCACGCCGAGACGCTCGGAGAAGTGGTCGACAATCTCGAGCGGGCCGAGCCGGCCGAGCGCCGACGCATGCTCGATAAGGCTCGACTCGCCGCCGGGCTCGAGACGACGTCCGACGTCGAGGCGCACAAGCGTTTTCTCACGGCAAACGAGCTCGCCGGACGTCCCAAGAGAGTCAGCGACGAGCCGCTGCGATTCATCCCCGGCGGGAGCATCGTGCCGCCACCCGACCCCGGCGAGCTCGAGCGCGAGCAGCGACGTGACCGCGAGCGGGCCGAGCAGCTGCGCGAGCGGCAAGAGCAGCGAGAGCGTGAGGCCGAGGCCATACGCCAAGCCGCCGAGCGATTCCAAGAGCAGAGCCGGGGCAACGCCTACTGGGATCCACCCATCGCCGGCGTCCCAACGTCGCAGACGAGGGTGCAGCGGTGACGGCCGAGTCGACTCGATGGCATGAGGCAGCGCACGCGAGCGCGTGCGTGCTGCTCGGCCGTCGCGTCGAGCACGTCGCAGCGACACCCGGCCACGGCTTCACCGGTGAGCGGGTCGGCAGTGTCAGCGCACCGATCCCGGATGAGGTCAAGCGCCGAGACCTGGTGGCCGCGCTCGTCGGCTATCTCGCCGAGTCCGCGCTGGACTGGCCGCCGAGCTACGCCGACGCACAGTCAGAGCAGCGTGAGGCTCTCGGCACGCTCATCCGAGCGCTCGACGTGAGCGAGGACGAGTACGCCGCATGTATCGCGCTGTCCCGCGAGTTGCTCGAGCGTCCTGACTTCAAGCGGTTGCAGTCCGCCATCGCACGAGCGCTTGCCGCCGCACCCGAGCTCACCGGCGAGGACGTCGAGCGTCTCGCCGCAGCCACCGGCACTAACCCGCAACCAATAGGAGCAACAACATGAGCAAGCACAAGCAAGTCCCGGCCGAGGTCAAGGCCGGCGACGAGGGACGCTTCAGCGCTCTCGCGGCTGTATTCGACGTGGTGGACAGAGTGGGCGACCGGATGATGTACGGCAGCTTCACCGAGACGCTGCGGCGCTGGCGTGAGAGCGGCAAGCGCATCCCGATTGTCTGGTCACACAAGACCGACGACCCGCACAGCATCATCGGCAGCGCCGATCCCAACGACGTCCGCGAGACGACTCGCGGGTTGCAAGTCGACGGCCGGCTCGACATTGACTCGAGCTCGACGGCACGCCGCGTCTATGACTTGCTCAAGAGCAACGCCGTCGGCGGCTGGTCATTCGGCTACGTCGTCAAGAAGCAGCGGCAACGCAACGGCGCTAACGAGGTCTCCGAGGTCGAGTTGCTCGAGGTCGGACCAACGGTCTCACCGGCGCATCCGATGACCGCCACGCTGGCAGTCAAGAGTGCGGACGCCGAGTCGGACGTGGCGGCTGTCAAGAGTGCCGCCGAGCTACGCGCCGAGCTCGAGGCGCTGAGCAAGGGCGTTGACCTCCGACCGCCGGCTCAAGTGCGGCGGT
>CAWBNH010000010.1:0-47197 GCA_963790085.1 uncultured Solirubrobacterales bacterium | reverse complement strand
CCCCAGGCTCTCGAGCCATCCCCAGAAGTGGGGACCGTTTCGCTGAAAGGGGCAGTGTCCGCCACCGGTGAGATCCCACGGAGTCCATATCGGTTGAGCCGCCGATCCCCTTAACCCCTGGCCCCGACCGCGGGCGCCGCCTAGACGTCAGTCCAAGTCGGGGGCGTCGTTCATGATCCGCTCCAGCCCCGCCGCGGCGGCCCCCCAGGCGCTGGTCAGCGCCGGCACCATCAACGGCCCGATCACCCGCAGGGGAGCGTTCAGCTGAAGCTCGGTCCGATAGGTCAGCGACACCTTGCCGCCCTCGGCCGGGCTGAGGTCGAAGCGGTCGGTCGTCTGGGCGGCGGCGTTGGCCGCGGTCGCGACCAGGAGTCGAGGCCGCTCGAGCTCGGTGGTGACGATCTCGGCCTCGATCCTTCGACCTGCGATTCGTCCCCGCACCAGGTGCCGGGCGTTGCGGACGTAGGGGTCCATCGTCAGCAGCTCCGCCTCCTCGACGGTCGGGTGCCACTGCGGCAGGTTGCGGAAGTCGGCGAGGAAATCGAAGATCCTGGTCTGCGCCCAGTCGGCCCAGATCTCGGCTGAGAACCGCTGTGCCACTCCGCCTCCTTCTCGCTCGGCCCGGTGATGATTCCGCCTCGAAGATCTCACATCGCCTTCGTCGCGGTCAAGGGCGCGATTGGGCGGCTCCGCCAAGGCATAAGGTTCAGCGATGGCGCAACGGCGATCAAAGCCCGTCGCCGAGGCGGCCGCGGAGGCGGCGCGCGTGGCGGAGCGCCCTCGCGCCGGAGCCCGGCGGCGGCCGGCGGGCAGGGCCTCGGACGTTTTCGGCGGCGAGCTACGGCGCCGTGACGTCTTTCCGCTGCTGGTCCTGCATCTGATCCAGCGTGAGCCCGCCTATGGCAACCGCCTGATCGAGGAGATCGAGGAGATCACCGGTGGGGTGATGTCGGTCAACCCGAACACGATGTACCCGCTGCTCCGCCAGCTCGAGGCCGACGGCAAGATCGAGGGCCAGTGGGAGCACCCCGACAAGCGCACCCGTCGCTTCTACTCGATCACCGACTCGGGCCGCGACGAGTACGAGCGCTTGAGGGCCGAGCTGGAGCCGTTCCTGGAGACGATGGAGCAGACGATCCGTCTGATCAAGCGCGAGATCTACGACTGATGTCAGAGGTCGGCGGAGAGGTCGAGATCGAGGCTCCGCTGGCCGAGGTCTGGGAGCTCTACTTCGATCCGAACAGGTGGCGCGCCTGGGTCGACGGCTTCGCCCGCGTGGCGGCGAGTGACGGCTACCCGGAGGTTGGCGGCACGCTGGTCTGGGAATCGACCTCGGCCGGACGCGGCAGGGTCAGCGAGCGGGTGCTCGCACACGATCCGCGCCGGCTGCATCTGGTCTCCTACAGTGACCCCGGCTCGGCCGGGGAGCTGGAGACGCGGTTCGAGATGGTGCCCGCGGGCGCCGAGCAGCGCCGGACCCGTATCACCCAGACGCAGCGCTACGCGCTGCACGACGGCGGGCCGCTCGCCGCGCTCACCGATCGCTTCTTCATTCGCTCACAGATGCGGGACTCGCTGCGGCGAACACTCGCCGGGCTGCGGGCCGAGGCGGCGACCCGGGCCGGCGCCCGGCCCCCCGACTGACTGGTCAGTCAGCTAGTAGCCTCCGACCCGCTTCAAGTCTCATGATCGGAGGGATATGTTCGTCTTCAAAGCGGCAGTAGTCGGGGCCGGAACGATGGGCGGGGAGATCGCGCAGGCGATCGCCGCCGCAGATATCGACGTGGTCCTCAAGGACATCGACCGCGAGTTCGTCGACCACGGCCTCGAGAAGGCCCGCGAGGTGACCAAGGGCCAGCTCGACAAGCTCGTCTCGAAGGAGAAGCTGACCGCCGAGCAGGCTGACGCCCGGCTCGAGGAGGTGCTGGGCCGGATCAAGGGCACGACCGACTACGCCGACTTCGGCGACGTCGACTTCGTGATCGAGGCCGCGCCGGAGCGGATGGAGATCAAGCAGCAGGTCTTCGCCGAGCTCGACGAGGTGACGCCCGGCCACGCGGTGCTGAGCTCGAACACGTCGTCGCTCTCGATCACCGAGATGGCCGAGGCGACGCAGCGCCCGGACAAGGTGATCGGCTTCCACTTCTTCTATCCGGCCTCGGTGATGCCACTGCTCGAGCTGGTCCGAGGAGACGAGACCTCTCAGGCGACGGTCACGACCGCGCTCAACTTCGCTCAGGCGATCAAGAAGCAGCCGATCGTCTGCGAGGAGGTCCCCGGCTTCGTCGTCAACCGGATCCTCAACTCCTCGGTCGCCGAAGTCTGGCGCGAGCAGGAGGCCGGCGGGCTCTCGGTCAAGGCGATCGACGAGGGCATCGCCGCCGCGAACGCAGCGCCGATGGGCCCGTTCATCCTCACCGACTTCCTCGGCCTCGACACCGTGATGCACGTGGCGGAGCATCTCCGCGACTCCTACGGCGACCGCTTCTACGTCCACGGCGGCATGCAGGAGCTCGTCTCGGAGGGCAAGCTCGGCGTCAAGACCGGCGGCGAGGGCGTCTACAAGGACGGCGAGCCGACGCTCGCCGGCGACGCGGAGCCGAACGTCGACGAGCTGGTCGAGATGTTCTCGCTGAAGGCCCTGATCGAGGCCTGCCTGATTCTCGAGGAGGGCGTCAGCACGGTCCGCGAGATCGATCTCGGAATGATGGCCGGCGCCGGGCTCGACCCCCGCCGGGGGCTGTTCCCGCCGTTCTGGAAGGCGGACATCGAGGGGCTCGACAAGGTGCTCGAGAAGATCGAGAACCTGGCGGAACGCTACCCGGACCGGTTCACGGTTCCGCGGGTGCTGAGGCGCCTCGTGGCCCAGGGCCGGCTCGGCCTCGCCTCGGGGCAGGGCTTCTACGCCTACCCGCAGCCCGACGACGGCGATCAGACCGAGACGATCAAGCTCGAGACGCGTGGCGACGTCGCGATCGCCTGGCTTGCGAACCTGCCGATGAATGCGATCAGCCCGCAGGTTCTCGCCGACCTGAGGACGGTCTGGGAGAGGCTCAAGTCCGACGGCGAGGTGCGTGCCCTGGTGATCGCTTCCTCGATCCCGCTGGTCTACTCGGCCGGGGCTGACATCAAGGCGTTCACCCAGATGGACGAGGCGGGCGGCAGGCGGCTGATCGACGACGGGCACGCGCTGCTGCGCGAGCTCGGCAGCGAGAACATCGTCACGATCGCCGCCGTCAACTCGCTCGCCTTCGGCGGTGGCTGCGAGCTGGCGATGGCCTGCGACATCAGGATCGCCGCCGAGTCGGCGGTCTTCGGCCAGCCCGAGGTCAACCTCGGGATCATCCCCGGGTTCGGCGGCACCCAGCGGCTGCCCCGCCTGGTCGGCCCGCAGAAGGCGCTCGAGATGAACCTGGTCGGCGATGCGATCACCGCCGGCGAGGCCTACGAGTACGGGCTCGTCAACCATCTCGTCCCCGACCAGGAGCTGTTCGACACGGCGGTCGGCTTCGCACGGAAGCTCGCCGGCCAGGCCCCGGTCGCGGTGCGAGAGATCAAGCGCGTCTCCCACAAGGGCGACCTCGACGAGGGGATCACGGCCGAGAAGGCCGGCTTCGCCGCCGCGTTCTTCTCCGCCGACGCGAAGGAGGGCATCGCCGCCTTCCTCGGCAAGCGAACGCCGAAGTGGAGCGGCAAGTAGGGGGCCGGCGAGTCCCGCGGCGGGCGTCGGTCTGGCCGAGCGCACCGTTTGCCACGTCATATGTGGGTAACTGCGCGCTCGGCGCCTGATGTGGCCGCTGCCTAAGCTGCGGGCATGGCGAGCGACACCGAGGCGATCGAGCGACTGGCGGGGTTGATCCGCTCGGCCGAGCGGATCGTGGCGCTGACCGGCGCCGGGATCTCGGTGCCGTCTGGAATTCCGGACTTCCGCACCCCCGGCAAGGGGATCTGGACCGAGGTCGACCCGATGAAGGTGGCGACGATCGACGCCTTCCACAGGGACACCAGGGGCTTCTGGGAGTTCTACCGGCCGCGGTTCCAGGAGCTCGGCGACAAGCGCCCGAATCCCGCCCATCAGGCTCTGGTCGAGCTCGAGGTCCGGGGCAAGCTGGACGCGGTGATCACCCAGAACATCGACATGCTCCACCGCCGCGCCGGCAGCCGCGAGGTGATCGAGGTGCACGGCTCGATCGAGACCTCGTCGTGCACGACCTGCGGCGCCTCCTGGCAGCTGGAGCAGGTCGAGGCGCTGTTCGAGTCCGACGGGGTCGCCACCTGCAGCAGCTGCATGGGCAAGGTCAAGCCCGACGTCGTCCTCTTCGGGGAGATGCTGCCGGTGGCCGCGATCGAGCGCGCCCGCGAGCTCGCCGAGCGGGCCGATCTGATGCTCTGCGTCGGCTCCTCGCTCGAGGTCGTCCCGGTCGCCGGCCTACCGGAGCTGACGCTCGCGGCCGGCGGGCGGCTGGCGATCGTCACCCAGGGCCCGACGCCCTACGACTCGGAGGCGACGGTCCGCCTCGGCGGCGATGTGGCCGAGCAGCTGCCGGCGGTCGTCGCGGCGCTCGGCTAGCGGTCGATCCCGGCCCGCGCCCGCGGTCAGCGCGGGCCCGAGCGGACGGCCCGGCGCGCCGCTCGCAGCGCCTCCGAGAGCGCCTGCTCGTCGATCTCGCGACCGCCGAGCGCGCGGTCCTGAAGCTCTCGGGCGGCCCCGGCGGCCGCACCGACATCGCCGCCGGCCCGGGCCAGCGACTCCAGCGCCGCTGCCAGGGTCAGCGCCGCGAGGTCCCGGCGCCGCTCCCTCGCCGCCAGCTCGGCCTCGACCAGCAGGACCTCGTACGGTGCGACCGAGTCGCGGCCACCGAGTACCGCCGCGACGCGCTCCTGCGCGCCGACGCTGTCGATCAACTCCGACCGCAGGCCGCGTCGCTGCGTCTCCGGCAGCTCGACGGCGGCCCGCCAGCGCCCATCCGCGACGTCCTCGCCGGTCCCGTAGCCGAAGCGGACCGCGACGCTGCGCCCGGGGTGGATGTCGGTCGCGTAGGGGTCCGGGGCGGCGACCCGGTGCGCGAGCAGCGCCCTGTTGACGGTGCGGGTCGTCTCCGCCAGAAGCTGCTCCGCGAGCCGCTCGTCGGAGCTGACCCGGCTGAGCCAGTCCGCGGCTTCGTCCTCGCGCTCGAGCGGGCGCGCCTTGACCAGCGTCACCCGGGTCAGCTGCAGCGGCGCGGCGCCGGGCTCGCCCTCGAGCGGGACCGGCCTTCCCCGCCGGCGACGCGATCGCGCCCGGGCGGCACCGAGGGTGCGGACCGCCAGCACGTCCGGCGCGGCGTCCGGCTCACCCTCGGGGCGCGTCACGTAGCGACCGTCGGGCAGCGGCAGGGTGCCGGCCAGGTCGATCTGTGCGAAGGGCAGAAGCGGCATCGACCCGCCGAGCCTAGATCAACGGCTCCGGCGCGGGAAGCGGCGGAGCCGTTCCGGGGCTACTCGCCCGCGTGGGCCTCGCTCGCGCGCTTTTCCTTCGTCGGCAGCGAGAACTTCGACGGCTTGGTCGGCACGTCGGGCTGATCGAGGTCGCCGATCCGGTCGAGCAGCTTGTCCCACTGGCCGGGCTCCAACAGGCTCGAGTAGCGGCCGGGCTTCTCGCCCGGTGCGAGGACGGGCGTGAAGCCGAGGTGGATGTGGTCGGCGTGGTCGCCCATCGCGAAGGTCGGGCCGCCCATCTCCATCAGCGAGATGATCTGCGCCGGCTCCATCGAGCCCTGGAGCTTGAGCAGGTCGGCGATCACCGCCTCGGTGATCGAGCCACGACCCTGATTGCCGAGGATCGGGATGCCGTTGACCGCGGCGATGTCGACCGCGTTGCCGGAGGAGTGCGCCGAGACGTTGCCGGACGACGTGTAGACGCTGTGGCCACACTTCAGTGAGGTCACGGTAGGACGGAAGCCGCGGGTCGCCAGATACTCGAGCGACGCCATCACGCGCCGGTCGATCTGGCCGGTGCGAACGTCCTCGCGGCCACAGGAGTAGAGCTCGATCCGCGGGTTCTTGAGGACGCGCTGCTGCAGCTGGCCCTTCGACATCAGGAGGATCTGCCCGACCGAGGCCCGCTGGTCGAAGGGGTTCTTGCCCTCGGCCCGGTAGATCGCCGTCGCCTCGAGCAGCTTCCAACCGTCGAGGATCGGCTTCGGGTCGATCTTCCGTGAGCCGCGCCCGGCGGGCTCGATTGCGAAGTGGACGCGGGAGGCAATGCCGTCGGTCTCGGGGCCGACCTTGCCGATCACGGTTCCGGCGACGACCTTCGATCCCTCGCGCATCGGGCGCGCGTCCATCGTCTTGCTGTCGAACTGGAGGACGCCGCTGAACTCGGCCTTGTAGGTCTCGAAGCCCGGAATCTGCTCGCCGAGCAGCTCATCGAGCTGGCCGGTCAGGTCGGCCCGCTCGCGGTTCGCCTTGCGCTCCGGCAGGGCGTAGAGCCGCTCGCGCGAGTCCTCGGTGTTGGCCAGCGCGCGCTTGCCGGCCGGCTCGTCGGTCGAGCCACCCTTCTTCTCGCCCGGGGTGACGAGCTCGAAGTCCGCGGCAGTGAGCTTGCGGTCCTTCGGCGCCGGGATCACCTTGGCGACCGAGCCGACGTTCGCGTAGGTGAACTCGTTGCCGTACGCGTCGCGGAGCACGATGAACCGGCCAAGTCGTTCGTTGCGGCCGATCTTGCGGATCACGCCGTCGTTGACGGCGACCAGCGGCGAGCCCTCGTCGGCGAAGATGTCGATGCCGCGTCGGGTCGGCGAGTCGCTGATCACGTCGGCGACGTTCCCCGCGGCCCCCTGATTCGGCTTCGAGCGGCGCAGCGCAGCACGCTCGGAGATGTCGTCCGCGTAACGGGCCTTGGCAGCGACCGGGAAGTGCGCGCCCTCGGTCAGGCCGGTCAGCGAGTCGACCAGCGTGCTCGGCAGCTTGCCGTACTGCTGGGCGTAGAGCAGGACCTCGTCGACGTACCAGTCGGCGTGGTTGTAGGCGAAGATCGCGCGCCGTAGGTCTTCGCTGCCACCGGAGGCCTTCAGGTAGCGGGCGGCACCGCAGATCGCGTCGACGGGGTTGTAGGGGTCCTTGCGCCCGTCTTGGTTGGCGTCGACCCCGTAGGCCTCCCAGGTGGCCGGCATGAACTGCATCCAGCCGCGGGCTCCCGCGCTGGAGACGTTGAGGTTGGTGCCGAAGGCCGTCTCGATCCTGTTGATCGACGCGAGCACCTGCCAGGGGATGCCGTACTGGGTGCCGCAGGCCTGGTAGATCGGCAGCAGGAAGGGCGGGATCGTGAACTGGTCGATGATGAAGTTCGGGACGCCGATCGGGGCGGGGCCGAACGGTGCGACGCTGACGCTGGGGTTCGAGTTCGTCGGCCTGCCGTCGGGCTTGCGGATCTCCGGGGGCTTGTCCTCGCCCGAACCGCCGTCGCCGCCCTTCTCATCCTTCTTGGACGAGCCGTTCTTGCCGCGCTTGTCCTCGTCGTCCTTGAACGGGTTGCCGACCTCGGGCAGGCTCGGCTTCTCGCCGCCCTTGTCTGGGCCGTGCTCGTCGAAGGGCCCGCCGCCGGGGGTCGGGCCGCCGGGGTCGGGGCTGATCGGGCTCGTCGCCCTTGCTGGGCTCGTCCGCCGCGTCGGTCTCGTCGATGTCGGCCGGCCCATCGCACTCGGGGTCCTCGAGATCGATCAGCCCGTCCTCGTCGTCGTCGACTGTGTTCGAGCAGGCCGGGAGGTTGGCGTCGAGCGATGGCAGGTCGCCGCCGTCGGGCAGGTCGATCGAGACCCCGTCGCTGCCGACGCCGAGAACCGAGTCCGTCTGGGCACTGACGACCCCGGCAGCGCAAATCGCGCCGAGGATGCCCAGCGCGACGATGATTAGAAGCCTGTTCCTCATATTCTCTGTCTGCCCTGTCCGAAAGAAGATGTCCCGCCGCCAATGCTATTGCCCTGACCCGGTTCCTCTCTGCGGTGTAGGCGGAAACCTATCCATATGAGGGGCGGAATGCAATGACGGGCCGGCGGGAGCAATCTGCGCTCCTTGTCGGCAGGAGCAGGCGACAGCTTAAGCCATGAACATGCGGGTTATCGCCTCGCTTCGGGTACCTTGCAGATTGCTGTCCGCTGCGAGAGGAGAAACGCGCAATGAGCGAGGAAGATCCTGGGATCCGGGCGAGGGGCGAGGAGGCGCTTGGTGAGCTCGCCCAGGCGTTGCTCGAGAACCCGCTGTTCAGTCAGGCGATGGGCCGCGCCCTGGGTGCCGGCGAGTCCGCGATGCAGGCGCAGAAAAAGGCGCTCGCGGCGCTCGACGTGGCCAGCGCCGGCGACGTCGAGCGGCTGACGCGGAGGATCCGCTCGCTCTCGGACCGGGTCGAGCAACTCGAGGATCAGATCGACCTGATGGCGCGCGAGCGGCGCGAGCGCGATGCGGCGCCCGGGACGCAGGACCAACCCTCGGGTTGACCTTTAGGCCGCCGCGGCGCCCGGTGCTGCCCGGGCGGGCGGGGCACGTTCGCAACGTTTCGTGCAGCGACGCCAACGCCCCGGCCCGGGGGCCGGCGTGACGATCGGCGGGAGGGCGCTGCGGCGGGCCACTAAGCTGCTCCCATGGACGAGTCCGAGAAGGCCGGAACGGCAGACAACGAGGCCGGCGAGGAGGGCGCCGGGACCCCGACCGAACGCAGCGGCGATCCCTTGCGGTCGGCGGTCGAGCGGACCCTCTCGGCGACGGCTGGGTCGGCGTCCGAGACCAGGCAACGCGCCCGCGAGCTGCTCGATGAGGTTGCGCGCCGTGGCGAGGATGCACGCGAGCAGTTGAGCCGGCGCGGGGGCGCGGCGCGCGAAGAGGTCGGCAGGCGGGCCGAGGCTGCGCGCGAGCAGGTGACCAGGCGGGGGGAGGAGGCGGGAAGCCGTCTGGCCGATGCGATCGCGGATCTCCGGCTCGCCGACCGCGACGACCTCGGCATCCTCGGGGAGCGGCTCGGGGCGATCGAGAGCCGGCTCGGGGACCTCGAGCGAATGCTGCGCCGGGAGACCGGCTCCAAGGCTGACTCTGACCCTGAAGCTGAGCCTGAGACTGGACCCGGAGGGCCCGATCCCGGTGCCTGACCGCCTCGGGATCGGGCCTGCGGAGAGCCGGGGCCCCCTGGCCCCTAGGCCCTGCCTTGCCTGACCCGGCTCCGCCCGACGACGCCGTCGCCGGCAGCGGCTCGGGCCCGATCTCCTTGCGTGAGGCGGCTCGCCGGGCGGGAGTCTCCGAGTCGACGCTGCAGCGTTGGGCCGCGGAGCGCGTGGTGCCGGTGCGGCGCGGGCGTTGGACGCCGGCGGCGGCGGCTCAGGCACGGGTCGTGGCGAGGATGCGCGCCCGCGGCTACTCGCTCCGGGAGATTCGCTCGGCGGTCCGCGACGGACGGCTCGCTTTCGGCTACGTCGAGGACCTGCTGCCGTCGCCCGAGCGGGGCCGGGGCCGGCGCGAGGCAGCCGAGCTGTTGGGCCTCGAGGACGAGCTGGTCGAGCGGGTGATGACCCTGCTTGGCGTCCCCGTCGCAAACGCGGACCGGCTCTCCGATGACGACCTCGAGGCCTTGCGGATCATCAAGCAGGTGCTCGACTCGGGGCTTCCGCTCGTCGCCCTGCTGCAGCTGGTCCGGGTCTACGCGCAGTCGATGCGCCGGATCGCCGAGGCCGAGGTGCGTCTCTTCCACCTCTACGTGCACGAGCCGCTGATCGATGACGGGATGCCGCCGCTCGAGATGGCCGAGGAGATGAGCGCCCTGGCCGAGCGGCTCTTCCCGGCGATGGCTCCGCTGACCGACTACGTCCACAAGCGCTACCTGCGGCACTACCTCGAGCAGGACGTGGTCGGCCACATGGAGTCCGACCTCGGCCTCGATCGCAGGGCGGCCGGGACGGTCTCGATGGCGTTCTGCTTCGTCGACCTGACGGGCTTCACCAGGTACATGGAGGAGCAGGGGGACGTCGAGGCGCTCGATCTCGTCGAGCGGTTCGTCGAGACGGTCGAGGCGACCCTGCCGGTCGAGGCGACGATCGTGAAGACGATCGGCGATGAGGTGATGGTCGTCTCGCCGGACCCGGCGATGCTGACCGACTGGGCGGTCGGCTTTCTGACGCTGTTCACCGAGCGGCCGCGGCCGCGGGCCGGCCTTCATTTCGGCCGCGCCGTCTATCGAGACGGCGACTACTACGGGCTGGAGGTCAACCTGACTCACCGGATCGCCGCCCGCGCGATGGCCGGCGAGGTCCTCCTCACCAGGAGCGTCGTCGACGAGATCGGATCCTCGGAGCTGCTCGAGTTCGAGCCGATCGGCGCGGTCGACCTGAAGGGCTTCCCGGAGCCGACCGAGCTGTTCACCGCAGCGCGACCGCGGGTCTCCGGCTGAGCGGTCGACGCCTGCGCGCGGCCTATGATCGTCGCGGATGAAGGAATCCGAGATCCTCGATGAGTTCGCCGGCGAGGTCGCGGCATCCGGCCTGATCGGCCGCGGCAGCGACGGTGTCGTGATGCTCTCAGGCGGTGCCGACTCCGCCTGTCTGACCGATGCCCTGGTTCGAATCTGCGGTCCGCAGTCGGTCTCGGCGATCCATCTCAACTACGGGCTGTCCGAGGGGGCGGCCCGCGGCGAGGAGGCCGCGCGGGCGCTCTGCGCGAAGCTGCGCATCGACCTGCGCATCGAGCGGCCGTCGATCGAGGGCGGCAACCTGCAGGGTCGGGCCCGGGCCTTGCGCTATGAGGCGGCTGAGCGCCTCCGCGCCAGGCTCGGGGCCGACTGGATCGCAACCGGTCACACCCGCACCGACGCTGCCGAGACGCTGCTCTACCGGCTCGCGGTCTCGCCGGGCTCACGGGCGCTGCTCGGCCTGGCGCAGCGCAACGGGCGCGTGGTCAGGCCGATGCTCGCGATTCCGCGCGAGCGGACGCGGCGAATCGCAGCCGTCGGCGGCCTGCCGTTCGCGGATGACCCCAGCAACGCGCTGCCGCTGTTCGCGCGGAACAGGGTCCGCGAGGAGATCGTGCCGCTGCTCGAGGAGATCGGTCCCGAGTTCGAGCGCAACGTCGCCGAGACCCGCGCCGAGCTGGCGGAGGACGCGGAGTTGATCCAGGGGCTGGCGGCGGAGGCGATCGCCGCGGCCGGCTCCGGCGCGGGCGCCCCGATCCGCCACGAGGAGCTGGCGACGATGGCCCCAGCGCTGCGGCGGGCGGTGCTGACCGCGCTCGCCGAGTCGGCAGCGGGCGGCCGACCGGTGCGGATCGGCCGCGCCCGCGCCGGGGAGATCCTGCGGCTTGCCGCCGACCCCGAGGGCGGCACCCTCGAGCTCGGACGCGGGCTCGAGGCGATCGCGGAAGCCGGCACGGTCAGGTTTGCGACCGAGGGCGAGCGCCCGCTGCCGGAGGCGGTGCGCCTGCAGATCCCAGGCAGCGCCCGCTACGGCGACTGGGAGATCAGGGCCGTGCTCGCGGGCGGCGACGTCGAGCCGCAGGGCCCCGAGCTTGCGACGCTCGACGCCGAGCGGCTTGGCGGTGAGGTCGAGATCCGCTGCTGGCGTGAGGGCGATCGGATCCGGCCACTGGGCCTCGGTGGGACGAAGTCGCTCCAGGACCTGTTCACCGACCACGGCGTTCCGCGCTCCCTCCGGCACCGCCTGCCCGTGCTCGTCGCCGGTGAGCGGATCGCCTGGGTCGCGGGCGTCGCCGTCTCGGACGAGTTCCGGCTCAGCCCGGGCTCCGCGCGGTCTGCCGTGATCACCGCCCGCGCCCTTCCCGGTCCCGGCTCGCCCGGGGCAGCGGCTGAGTAGGGGTCTCTATATCTAGACTGGCCGCGATGAAGGGACCGGCCGGCTCCAGTGACTCCGAGATCGGAGAGGTGCTCGTCTCGAGCGAGGATCTCCATCGCAGGATCGGTGAGTTGGCGGCCGAGATCGATCGTGACTACGCCGATCGCGACCTCGTCCTCGTCGGCATTCTCAAGGGCGCCGTGATGTTCATGGCGGACCTGATGCGAGCGATCGCCACCCCCTGCGAGGTCGACTTCATGGCCGTCTCCAGCTACGGATCGGCGACCGACTCGAGCGGGGTCGTCCGGATCCTCAAGGACCTCGACACCCCGATCGCCGCGCGCGACGTGCTGATCGTCGAGGACATCATCGATTCCGGCTTGACCCTCAACTACCTGCTGCGCAATCTCCGCGCCCGCGACCCGGGCTCGTTGGAGGTCTGCGCGCTGCTGACCAAGCCCGAACGGCGACGCGTCGATCTCCCGGTCCGCTACGTCGGCTTCGAGATCCCGAACTGCTTTGCGATCGGCTACGGGCTCGACCACGCGCAGCGACACCGGAACCTCGACTACGTGGCGGTCCTGAACCACTGATCCCAGTGCCGGCAGGGCTTTAGGAGGCGCTGAGGCACCCTGGTACGCTGAACGTCAGGCGGATCGGGGGATCCCCTTGATGATGCGTATTTGCAGCATTTCCAACAGCGAGCCTGAGCGATGAGACGCGTTTCGCGCAGCGGCGCCCTGGTGCCGATCCTGATCGTGATCGTGCTCGCGTTCTTCGCGCAGCGGATCATCTCGCCGACGACCGAGGAGGAGCAGCCGACCTACTCGGAGTTCGTCGCCCAGATCAACGGCGACGGGGCGTCGAGCATCGAGTCGGTCGAGATCAAGACCAACGACAACACGCTCAAGGTGATCGAGACCGACGGGAACGAGTACTCGACCGGCTACCCCGACAACACCGAGCAGGAGCTCGTCAACACGCTCGAGCGCCAGAACATCGAGACCGCGGTCGAGGGCAAGGGCGGCTCCTCGATCCTCAGCCTGCTCACCTACATCCTTCCGTTCGTGCTGATTCTCGCCTTCTGGATCTTCCTGATGAACCAGATGCAGGGCGGCGGCTCAAGGGTGATGAACTTCGGCAAGTCGCGCGCCAAGCGGATGTCCGTCGACGCTCCGAAGATCACCTTCCGCGACGTCGCCGGGGTCGACGAGGCCGTCCAGGAACTGCATGAGATCAAGGAGTTCCTCGAGAACCCGAAGAAGTTCCAGGCCCTCGGCGCGAGGATTCCGAAGGGCGTCCTGCTCTACGGCCCGCCCGGCACCGGCAAGACGCTGCTCGCCCGCGCGGTCGCGGGGGAGGCGGGGGTGCCGTTCTTCTCGATCTCCGGCTCCGACTTCGTCGAGATGTTCGTCGGCGTCGGTGCGAGCCGCGTCCGCGACCTCTTCGAGCAGGCGAAGCAGAACTCCCCCTGCATCATCTTCATGGACGAGATCGACGCCGTCGGTCGCCACCGCGGCGCCGGCATGGGTGGCGGTCACGACGAGCGCGAGCAGACGCTGAACCAGCTGCTCGTCGAGATGGACGGCTTCGAGATGAAGGACAACATCATCCTGATCGCCGCGACCAACCGGCCCGACATCCTCGACCCGGCGCTGCTGCGGCCGGGCCGCTTCGACCGCCAGGTCGTCGTCGATCGGCCCGACCGCAAGGGTCGCAAGAAGATCCTCGAGGTCCACACGCGCGGCAAGCCGCTCGCCTCCGAGCTCGACCTCGACGTGCTTGCCGGCCAGACCCCGGGCTTCACCGGCGCCGACCTCGCCAACCTGATCAACGAGGCGGCGCTGCTGACCGCGCGCAAGGGGAACCGCGAGATCACGATGGAGGAGCTCGAGGAGGGGATCATGCGCGTGATCGCCGGGCCCGAGAAGAAGACCCGCGTGATGAGCGAGAAGGAGCGACTGATCACCGCCTACCACGAGATGGGCCACGCGATCGTCGGCCACGTGCTGCCGAACTGCGATCCCGTTCACAAGGTCTCGATCATCAGCCGCGGACAGGCGCTCGGCTACACGATCAGCCTGCCGACCGAGGACAAGTTCCTGACGACCCGCGCCGAGCTGGCCGACACGATGGCGATGACGCTCGGCGGTCGCGCCGCGGAGGAGATCGTCTTCAGCGAGATCACCACCGGCGCCTCGAACGATCTCGAGAAGGTCACCGCCACCGCCAAGCAGATGGTGATGCGCTACGGGATGTCCGAACGGCTCGGGCCCCGGGTCTTCGGCCACGATCAGAGCCAGCCCTTCCTCGGCCGCGACATGTCCTCGGAGCCCGACTACTCCGACGAGATCGCGCGCGAGATCGACACCGAGATCCGCCGGGTCGTCGAGGAGGCCCACCAGACCGCGAAGGACATCCTCTCCGAGCATCGCGAGGGGCTCGAGCGGATCTCGAAGATCCTGCTCGAGCGCGAGACGATCGGCGCCAAGGAGTTCGCGGCCCTGCTCGACGGGGTCAGCGAGGAGGACGTGTTCGGCGCCGACGAGGCCGAGGAGCCGGGCAGCGTCGCGGAGGAGCCTGAGGCCGAGGTGGAGAAGGGGAGCGGCCGCGAGGGCGTGCGCCCGAGCCCGCGGCCGCGTCCCGGGTTCGCCGGTGGCGCCGCCGAGATGCGCTCCGACTGACGAGCGCACCGTTTCCCACAGATGACGTGGGAAACGTTCCCCTCACGACGGGCGCCCGACCCCCGGGCTGGTTCAATCTCCGAGATGGCTGCCCCCGCGCCCCGGATCATGGGGATCGTCAACGTCACGCCGGACTCGTTCTCGGACGGTGGCGAGTTCCTCGACGCCGAGCGGGCGATCGACCACGGGCGCTCGATGCTGGAGCAGGGCGCCGAGATCGTCGACGTCGGTGGCGAATCGACGCGCCCGGGCGCCGCAGCGGTTGACGCCGAGGAGGAGTCGCGGCGGGTGATCCGCGTGGTCGAGGGTCTGGCGGCAGCGGGCGCCACGGTCTCGATCGACACGTCGAAGCCGCTGGTCGCGGCCCGGGCTCTCGATGCCGGGGCCGAGATCGTCAACGATGTCACGGCGCTCGCCGACGACGAGATGGCCCCGCTGCTCGCGGACAGGGGCTGCGGGGTCGTGCTGATGCACATGCAGGGCTCGCCGCGAACGATGCAGGAGCGCCCAACCTACGGTGACGTAGTCGACGACGTTCGGGGCTTTCTCGCGGAGCGGCTCGAGCGCGCGATCGAGGCGGGGATCGATGAACGGCGGATCTGGGTCGATCCCGGAATCGGCTTCGGGAAGACGGTCGAGCACAACCTCGAGCTGATCCGGCGCCTCGCTGAGCTGCGCGAGCTCGGGCGCCCGATCGTGCTGGGCACCTCGCGCAAGAGCTTCATCGGCAGGCTCACCGGCCGCGACGTCGATCAGCGCCTCGGCGGGACGATCGCCTCGAACGTGCTCGGCCTGCTCTCCGGAGCCGATGTGCTTCGCGTGCACGAGGTGGCCGCGACGCGGGATGCGGTCACGATCGCGGCCGCGATCGCGGGGCGCCCGTGGCGGCGGGCGGGATAATCGCCGCATGGCCGACGATGTCTGGATCGAGCTGCGGGCCCTCCGCGTGCTTGCCCGGATCGGCGTCACCGATGCCGAGCTGGAGGTCGACCGGCCGCTGTTGATCGACATCGACCTGATTCCCGGCGACGCGGCCGCGACCGAGACCGACGCGATCGACGACACGGTCGACTACGCGGAGATCGCCGCGCTGGCGGAGCGGATCGCGACGGCCGGGCCACACCGGACGCTGGAGCGGCTCGCGGCGAGCATTGCCGAGCAGATCCTCGCCGCCGGCGAGTGCGCCGAGGTCGGTGTGCGCGTGGCGAAGCCGGAGCCGCCGATGCCGCAGCAGGTCGGCCACGTCGCCGTCAGGGTCGCCCGGAGCGCCGGTTGAGCGCGGTCGAGCGACGGGGCTACCTCGGACTGGGCTCGAACCTGGGTGATCGACCCGCCCACCTGCGGGCGGCGATCGCCGAGCTCCGCCGGGCCGGGGTGCTCGTCGACGCGGTCTCCTCGCTGTACGAGACGGCGCCGGTCGGTGAGTACGAGCAGAGCCAGCCCGACTTCCTCAACGCGGTGGTCGCGATCAGGACCGACCTCGAGCCCGAACGGCTGCTCGACCTCTGCAAGCGGATCGAGCGCGAGCGCGGTCGCCTCGCCGGCGGCCCCCGGCATGGCCCGCGGCCGTTGGACGTCGACATCCTGCTGCTCGGCGAGATCACCGTCGAGCTCCCGCGGCTGACGATCCCGCACGCGGCGATCACCGAGCGGCGTTTCGTGCTCGAGCCGCTGCTCGAGCTCGACCCGGCGGCGCTGCTGCCGGACGGGACCGAGCTGGCCGACGTGCTGGCCGGCCTGGAGGCCGAGCGCGTCGAGCGGGTCGGCCGGCTCGGGGCGGCCTAGCTCCCCTCGCGCCCGGCGGCGGGTGCGGCCTCGATCAGGGCGCTCTTCCACTCGTCCGGCAGGGCCGCCGGCGCGTATCCCGGATACTCGGGGACCAGCGACAGCGCGTAGTCGCCGCAGGGGCGGCCCGCGAAGGCGGGGCGGGCGTCGTCGAGGGTCATCAACAGGCGCAGGCTGGTCGCGATCTGGAAGTCGGCGACGTTGAGATCGTCGCCGCCGATCACGCCCGAGGCCAGCAGCTCGTCGACCCGGTCGAGCAGAGCGGGGAGCGCCTCGAGGTCGCGGCGGACCTGGTCGTCATCGGCCTCGTTGAAGCGTTTCGAGAGGTATACGAGCGGCGGCGCTGTCTTCGCCGCCAACGCCACCGGCAGGCCGAGCCGCGCGCCCTCGAGGTAGCTGCGACGACCGCGCGGATCGCGGGCGAGGATGTTCCAGATCAGGCGTCGAGCGAGCGGCTGCAGGGTCTCGTCGGCCCAGCGCTCCGCCGCCTCGACCTCGCGCCGCCGCTCGGGGTCGTCGGGGAGCAGCGGCGGCTCCGGCACGGCGCGGTCGAGGGCGCGGGCGATCGCGCCGGTGCCCTGAATCCGCGCGCCGTCCAGTCTCATCGCAGGGACCGTCACTCCCGGGAAGCCGGCGACGCGGAGGATCCCCTTCGAGATCACCGGCACCAGGTCGATCCGGCGGTAGTCGATGCCCTTGCGCTCGAGCATCAGGCGGGCGGCCATCGCCGGATGCGATCCGGGTATCACGAACAGGGTCGCCCTCACGGAGGCGATCATATCGGTGCTGGGGCGGACCCCTATTCTGTGCTCGATGCTGCTTGCGGTCGACGTCGGGAACACCCATACCCAGATCGGGTGCTTCTCCGGGTCGGAGCTCCGCGAGAGCTGGCGCATGGCGACGGAGCCGGCGGCGACGGCAGACGAGCTCGCGCTGATGGTCTCCGGCCTCGGCCGGCTGAGCTCGATGGAGTTCGACGGAATCGACGAGGCGATCGTCTCCTCGGTGGTCCCCCGCCTCGCCTCCCAGTACGCACTCATGTGCCAGAGGTACCTGAACGTCGAGGCCCTGACGGTCGGGCCCCTGATCCGCACGGCGATGCCGATCCTGACCGAGAGCCCGCATGAGCTCGGCGCCGACCGGATCGTCAATGCCGTCGCGGCCCATCAGCGCTTCGCCGGGCCATGCGTGGTGGTCGACTTCGGCACCGCGATCACCTACGACGCGGTCTCGGCCGCGGGCGAGTACATGGGCGGCGCGATCGCGCCCGGCATCGAGATCTCGATCGAGGCGCTCGCGAGCCGGACGGCGAAGCTGCCGAAGGTCGATCTATCCGCCCCGGCGACGGCGATCGGCCGCAGCACCCAGCAGTCGATCCAGGCGGGGATCGTCTACGGGTTCGCCGGCCAGGTCGACGGCATCGTGCGGCGGATCGTCGCGGCGCTCGGCGGGGGTGCCAGTGTGGTCGCGACCGGCGGCGGCGCGGCCGAGATCGTGCCGTTCTGCGAGTCGATCGACGAGCTCGACGAGCTGCTGACGCTGAAGGGCCTGCTGCTGATCCATCAGCGCAACCGATGAGCGGGGCGCAGCTCAGCGACCCGTTGGCGATCGGCGGGGTCGTGTCCGCCAACCGGGTTCTGCTCGCCCCGCTGGCCGGGATCGGGAACTGGTTCGTGCGCCTGCAGGCCCGCCGCTACGGCGCCGGGATGACGGTCTCGGAGATGATCTCCAGCCATGCCCTCAGCTATCGCAACGAGCGCACGCTGCGCGAGCTCCTGGTCGTGCACCCCGACGAGCATCCGGTCTCGATCCAGCTCTTCGGCTCGGACCCGGCCGTGATGCGGGAGGCGGCGGCGATCGTCGCCGACGCCGGCGCCGACCTGATCGACCTGAACATGGGATGTCCGGTCAAGAAGGTCTGCAAGACCGGCGCCGGCGCGGCGATGATCTCCGATCCACGGCAGGCGGTCGCCGTCGCCCGGGCGGCGATCGAGGGCTCCGGCCTGCCGGTCACCGTCAAGCTGCGGTCGGGGCTGGAGCCCGGCGAACGGTCGGGCCTGCTCTTGGCCGAGCGCCTCGTGACCGAGGCAGCGATCAGCGCGGTCGCGTTCCATCCCCGTCCGGCGACGGTCCAGCACAAGGGCGAGCCCGACTACGGGCTCGTGCGCGAGCTGGTCGATCGAGTCGAGGTTCCGGTGATCGTCTCCGGAGGCCTGCGGACGGCCGAGGCTGCCCGCTTCGCCCACGACGCGTCCGGAGCCGACGCGGTGATGATCGCCCGCGGCTCACTCGGCAACCCCTGGATCTTCGAGCAGCTGCTCGGCGGGCGGGAGCAGCCGCCGACCGAGGCCGAGATCGTCACCGAGCTGCTCTGGGTGATCGACGCGGCGGAGCGGCATTTCGGCCCTCGCGCCTGCCACTACCTGCGCAAGTTCTACCCCTGGTATCTCGATCGGATCGGGGCCGGGCGCCGCCGGCTCGACACGCTGCAGCGGATCGAGGACCTCGACGAGGTGCGAGAGCTGATCGGCGAGCTCGCCGACGGCCCGGTCCCGGCCGGGGTCTGAGCGTGGACGGTCCCAGCGGCCGGGTGGCGGCCTGGCGCCGGTCGGGCATCGACGAGAGCTTCCGCGGCCGGCGGATCCACGTCCACCTGCGCCCGGGTCGGAATCGGGAAGAGACCGAAGGCCCGCGGCCGCTGCTCCTGCTCCTGCACGGGTTTCCCTCGAGCTCCTTCGACTTCGCGCCGCTGCTCGATCGCCTCGCTGACCTCGACGCCCTGACCTTCGACTTCCTCGGCTTCGGCCTCTCGGAGAAGCCGGCCGACCACGTCTACTCGCTGCTCTGGCAGGCGGACCTCGTCGAGGAGATGGTCGGCCGCCACGGTCGCGACCGCCGGGTGCTGATCGCCGCCCACGACATGGGCACCTCGGTGGCCACCGAGATCCTCGCCCGTGACCTCGCCGGCCGGCTCTCGTTCGAGCCGGCCGCGGTGCTGCTGTTCAACGGCTCGATCGTGCTCGAGCGGGCGAGCCTCACCTGGGTTCAGCGGCTGCTGCGCTCGCCGGTCGGACCGCTGGCGGCGCAGCTTGGCTCCGAGCGGCTGTTCCGGCGGCAATTCGGCGCCCTGTTCTCTCCCGGCCACCCGCTCAGCGAGCAGGAGGCGGCCGATCAGTGGGAGCTGATCAGCGCCGCCGGCGGCAGTCGCCTCGGGGATCGACTGATCTACTACCTCGGCGAGCGCGTCGCCTTCGCCGATCGCTGGCATGGGGCGATCCGCTCCTGGCCCGGCCGGCTCGGGTTCCTCTGGGGGATGCGGGATCCGGTGGCGACGACCGAGGTCCTCGAGGCGCTGCGCGCGATGCGGCCGCAGGCGGCCGTGACCGAGCTCGCCGACCTCGGTCACTACCCCCAGATCGAGGCTCCTGAGAGGGTTGCTGCAGCCCTTCGGGCCCAGCTATCGCCGTTGCTATAGTTGCCCGCTCCCAAGCCCGAGAAGTGCCCCGGAAACGGGTCACAATTGGGCCTTTTCGCACCTTGGGCGGCGGCGTTCGCAGGGCTCCGCTCCGGCAAGAAAGGCGAGGTTCCCTGAGATGGCTCGTGAGTTGCTAATCACCCCGGAGGGCCTAGAGAAACTGAAGGAGGAGCTCGCAGTGCTCCAGACCGATCGACGCCGCGAGGTGGCCGAGCGGATCAAGGAGGCGCGCGAGTTCGGCGACATCGCCGAGAACTCCGAGTACGACGACGCCAAGAACGAGCAGGCGATGCTCGAGCAGAAGATCGCTCAGCTCGAGGAGCGGGTCCGCCGCGCGACCGTGATCGACAGCAAGCAGATCGACACGACCGCGGTCTCGGTCGGGGCACAGGTGCACGTCAAGGACGAGAAGACCGGCAGCTCGAAGAAGTTCCAGATCGTCGGCTCGGCCGAATCCGACCTCGCTGCCGGCCGGCTCTCCCATGAGTCGCCGATCGGTCGTGCGCTGCTCGGCCACAAGCGGAACGAGATCGTCGAGGTCGAGGTTCCCCGCGGCCCGAAGCGCAAGCTGAAGATCACCAAGATCGACACTCCATAGGCCCCTAGGGCCTGACGCGGCTCCGGGTCGTGCGGCGGCTCAGGGCTCGTCGAGATGGAGGTCGAGCAGCGCGACGTCGAGCACCTGGCCGAACTTCTCGCCACTGCGGCGCTGGGTACCGATCGGGTTGAAGCCGAGCCCCTCGTGCAGGGCGACGCTGGCGGGGTTCTCGCCGGTAACCCTCGCGAGCAGCACCGCGATCCCGCCGGCGGGCGCGCGCTCGATCAACGCCCCCAGCAACAGCCGGCCGACCCCCTCCCTCCGGTGCCGGTGATCGACGTAGACGGAGACCTCCGCCGTCCTCGCATACGCCCCGCGGGGCGACCACTGGGAGAGCGCCCCCCAGCCGAGCAGCTCGTCGCGCCGGACTGCGACGAGCACCGGATAGCGAGCCTCACGGCCGGTCAGCCATGCCTCGTCGGTCGCCGGGTCGCGCAACTCCGTGTCGAAGGTCGAGACGCTGTGCACGACCTCGTGGTTGTAGATCTCGAAGACGGCGCCGAGGTCCGCGATCTCCGCGTCCCGGACCAGAACCCGCTCATCGCCCATTGCCCATCGCCTGTACAGCGTAGATAGAGATACGCTGGCCCGTCCCACCGATGAGCGACAGCGACGACACCGAGCGCACCGAGAGCGACGAAGCGGGCGAGAGCACGCTGGTCGACGAGCGCCGGGCGAAGATCGACCGGCTGCGCGAGGCGGGGCACGACCCCTATCCACCCTCATTCCCGGGGCGGATCCCGATTGCCGCGGTGCGCGAGGCCAACGAGGACCTGGCCGACGGCGAGGAGACCGTCCGCGAGTACCGGGTCGCGGGCCGGATCGTCGCCCGCCGGGGCATGGGCAAGGCCGCGTTCCTCGACCTGCTCGACGGCAGCGGCAAGATCCAGCTGCAGTCGCGGGCCGACGTTCTCGATCCGGAGTCGCACGAGCTGCTCGTCGGAATGGACCTCGGCGACCACATCGGGGTCGACGGCACGGCCTTCAAGAGCCGGCGCGGGGAGCTCACCCTGCGGGTGGACTCCTGGGTGCCGCTCGCGAAGAGCCTGCGGCCACTGCCCGACAAGTACCACGGGCTCGAGGACGTCGAGATCCGCTACCGGCACCGCGAGCTCGATCTGATCGCGAACCCGGAGGTGAAGCGGATGTTCATGCTCCGCGCCCGCGCGATCGCCGAGATCAGAAGCTGGCTCGACGCCCACGACTTCATCGAGGTCGAGACCCCGGTCCTGCAGCCGATCTACGGCGGCGCCCTCGCGCGGCCGTTCACCACTCATCACAACGCGCTCGACCGTGACCTGTACCTGCGGATCGCCACCGAGCTCTATCTGAAGCGCTGCGTCGTCGGCGGTATCGACCGCGTCTACGAGCTCGGCAAGGACTTCCGCAACGAGGGGATCTCGCCGAAGCACAACCCCGAGTTCACGATGCTCGAGTGGTACGAGGCCTACGCCGACTACGAGGTCAACGCCGAGCGCCTCGAGCAGCTCGTCTCGCAGGTCGCCGAGCGGGTGCTGGGCGGGACCAGGATCGAGCGTGACGGGGCGGAGATCGACTTCGACCCGCCCTGGCGCCGGGTGACGCTGACCGAGGTGCTGGCCGAGCACACCGGTGTCGACCTCGCCGCCCGGCCCAGCCGCGAGCAGCTGGCCGCGGCGCTCGGTGCCCCCGAGGAGGCCGACCAGAGCTGGGCCAAGCTCGTCGATCGCCTGTTCTCGAAGCGGGTCGAGCCGGAGCTGATCGAGCCGACCTTCGTGCTCGACTACCCGGTCGAGCTGTCGCCGTTCGCCAAGGACCACCGCGAAAGCGAGGGGCTCGTCGAGCGTTGGGAGGCATTCGTCGGCGGGGTCGAGATCGCCAACTCGTTCACCGAGCTCAACGATCCCGACGAGCAGCGGCGGCGCTTCGCGCAGCAGGCCGAGGAGCTGGCCCGCGGCGACGATGAGGCTCAGCCGCATGACGAGGACTTCCTGCGGGCGCTCGAGCACGGCATGCCCCCGACCGGCGGCGTCGGCCTCGGAATCGACCGTCTGGTGATGATGCTGACCGGCGCCAGGAGCTTGCGCGAGGTCGTGCTGTTCCCGGCGATGCGGGGCTGAGCCGACCACCCGCCGCCGGATCTCCGCTCTGCGGGGATCCTCGGGGCGGCCGGTGGGCGGTGACGCCCGGCCGTTCCCGTCAGGCCGGCGCCTTGAAGGACGACCAGCGCAAAGAGCGAAAAACGGGGGGTGGGCGACGCTCGCCCGCGAAGGCCGGGGAATGCCCCCCGATATACTGCGGCCTTCGCGCAACCGACAAACCGGAGGTCTAATCCCTCGGCACGAAATCGCCGAATAAGAGATCAAGGCCCCGGCGCTGCGGCATCCCCTAGCCGCCGCGAAGTCCGACCACCGCGACCCACATACTTCCCAACCCCCGCCAGGTAACGAGACGGAGACAGGACCCGACTAGATGTTTGAGCGATTCACAGAGAGAGCCCGCCAGGTCGTCGTCCTGGCCCAGGAGGAGGCGCGGACCCTCAAGCACAACTACATCGGGACCGAGCACATCCTGCTCGGTCTGCTGCGCGAGGAGGAGGGCCTCGCGGCCCGGGTGCTCGAGTCCCTGGACATCACCGTCGAGCGCGTTCGCGCCCAGGTCGTGCGGATCGTTGGCTCCGGCGAGGAGGTCACCTCCGGGCAGATCCCGTTCACGCCCCGCGCGAAGAAGGTGCTCGAGCTGGCGCTTCGCGAGGCGCTGTCGCTCGGCCACAACTACATCGGGACCGAGCACATCCTGCTGGGCCTGGTGCGAGAGAACGAGGGTGTCGCCGCCCGCATCCTGCTCGACTTCGACGCCGACTCCGAGAAGATCCGCAACGAGGTGATCCGCATGCTCTCGGGTCCCGGCGGGCGCCGCCAGGGGTCCGGCTCCGGCTCGTCCTCCGGCTCCGCCGAGGGCAAGAAGTCGTCGAAGCTGCTCGATCAGTTCGGGCGCAACCTGACCAAGCTCGCCGAGGACGGCAAGCTCGACCCGGTGATCGGTCGCGAGATCGAGATCGAGCGGATCATGCAGATCCTCGCTCGGCGGCAGAAGAACAACCCGGTGCTGCTCGGTGAGCCCGGGGTCGGCAAGACCGCCGTCGTCGAGGGCCTCGCCTCGAGGATCGTCGCCGGTGAGATCCCCGAGCTGCTGCGCAACAAGCAGATCTACACGCTCGATCTCGCCGCGCTGGTCGCGGGCTCGAAGTACCGCGGCGAGTTCGAGGAGCGCCTGAAGAAGGTGATGAAGGAGATCACCCAGCGCGGCGACATCATCCTCTTCATCGACGAGCTCCACAACCTGGTCGGCGCCGGCGCCGCCGAGGGCGCGATCGACGCCGCCTCGATCCTGAAGCCGGCGCTCGCCCGCGGTGAGCTGCAGACGATCGGGGCGACGACGCTCGACGAGTACCGCAAGTACCTCGAGCGCGACTCGGCCCTGGAGCGGCGCTTCCAGCAGGTCAAGGTCGACCAGCCCTCGATCGAGCAGACCGTGCAGATCCTCGAGGGCCTGCGCGAGCGCTACGAGCAGCATCACCGGGTGAAGATCAGCGACGACGCGCTGGCCGCCGCGGCGGACCTCGCCGACCGCTACATCACCGAGCGCTTCCTGCCCGACAAGGCGATCGATCTGATCGACGAGGCGGCGTCCCGGCTGCGGATCAAGTCGATGTCGCAGCCGCCGGTCTATCGCGAGCTCGAGGAGGAGATCGAGGACACGCGGCGCTCGAAGGAGGCTGCGATCGAGGCTCAGGAGTTCGAGAAGGCAGCCAACCTGCGCGACCAGGAGCGCCAGCTGACCTCGAAGAAGCGCGAGCTCGAGGACGAGTGGAGCTCTGGTGAGGAGGGCACCCGTCCCGAGGTCGGCGACGAGGAGATCGCCGACATCGTCTCGATGTGGACCGGCATTCCCGTCTTCAAGCTGACCGAGGCCGAGACCAAGAAGCTGGTCGAGATGGAGTCCGAGCTGCACAAGCGGGTGATCGGCCAGGACGTGGCGATCACCGCCGTGAGCAAGGCGATTCGCCGCTCGCGGGCGGGGATCAAGGACCCGAAGCGGCCGGCGGGCTCATTCATCTTCCTCGGCCCGTCCGGGGTCGGCAAGACCGAGCTGGCGCGGACGCTGGCCGAGTTCCTGTTCAGCGATGAGGACGCGATGATCCGCATCGACATGTCCGAGTACATGGAGAAGCACGCGGTCTCGCGGCTGGTCGGCTCGCCTCCGGGCTACGTCGGCTACGACGAGGGCGGTCAGCTGACCGAGGCCGTGCGGCGCAAGCCCTACTGCGTGCTGCTTCTCGACGAGATCGAGAAAGCGCATCCGGATGTCTTCAACATCCTGCTTCAGATCCTCGAGGACGGGCGCCTCACCGACAGCCAGGGACGCACCGTCGACTTCCGCAACGCGATCGTGATCATGACCTCGAACGTCGGCGCGCAGGACATCGCCCGCAACACCCCGCTCGGGTTCGCGGTCAGCGATGAGCTGGGCACGACCTACGAGGAGATGAAGAAGAAGATCATGGGCGATCTGAAGAAGGTCTTCCGGCCGGAGTTCCTGAACCGGATCGACGAGGTGATCGTCTTCCACAAGCTGAGCCGGGACGAGATCAAGGAGATCGTCGACCTGCTCGTCGGGCGGGTCAAGGCGCAGGTCTCCGAGCGTGAGCTGCAGCTCGACCTGACCGAGGAGTCGAAGGACCTGCTGGTCGACAAGGGGTGGGATCCCTCGATGGGGGCGCGGCCGCTGCGCCGTGCGATCCAGCGCTACATCGAGGACCCGCTGGCCGACGAGGTGCTGAAGGCCGGCCCCGACTCGATCGACCCCGGGACCACGGTGCTCGTGGAGCGCGATGAGAAGGGCGATGAGGACGACCAGCCCTTGAGCCTGACGCTGATCAAGCCGACGAAGCCGAAGGCGCGCGCGAAGAAGGGGGACGAGGAGAAGGAGCCCGTCGCCGTCGGGGCGAAGTCCGAGGGCGACACCGACCCGAAGCCCCCGAGCCCGGATCAGCCTGCCGCCGGCGACGGCACCGCGACCGAGGCCGACTGAGCCGGCGCCCGGCTCGTGCCCGCGCGGATGACGGAGCCAGCGGCTCGATGAGCCTCCCTCAGCCCGACCAGCTTCGGGGCCTGCTGGCACTCGAGCCGCCGCTTGGGGTGCTGTCCGTCTACCTCCACATCGATCCCGCCGACCGCCGGGCCGGCTGGCGAATCGCGCTTCGCGACGCCCTGCGCGAGGCGATCACGGACGCGGGCGACGATCAGGATCGCGAGCGCGCCCTGCGGGCGACGGCCGAGCGTGTACAGGATCGGTTCAAGGGCAACGGCGAGCCCCCGGAGGGCAGAGGCCAGGTCGGCTTCGTCGAGGTCAGCCCCGAGCCGGGCGCCGAGCAGTGGTGGGCCTCGCCCGCCCACCCCCGCCTAGATGCCGTCGCCGTAGCCGGCCGGCGTCCCTACCTGCAGCCGCTGGTCGAGATGCTCGACGACCACCGGCGGCGCGGCGTGGTTGCCGTCAGCGGTGAGCGCGCCCGCCTGATGGAGTGGGAGCAGGGCGAGCTGAACGAGCTCGACGCGCGAGAGATCCTGATGACCGGCGATTGGCGGGAGCGCAAGGGGCCCCGCAACGTCGATGTCCCCCACGGGCAGGCGACGACCTCCTCCGGGCGCGACCAGCACGAGCAGCGGCTCGACGACCACCGCCGGCGATTCGTCGACGGGATCGCGACCGACGCCGCCACGGTCGCCGATCGCCGCGGCTGGAAGGAGATCATCTGCTTCGCCGGGCCGAAGTACCTGCACGAGTTCGAGTCCCACCTCGGACGCGAGCGGATCGCCTTCGCCGAGGACAAGAACCTGATCCCGGAGCCCGAGCACGCGATCCACGAGCGGCTCGAGACGATCGCTCCGAAGCTCAACCGCCAGCGGGAGATGGAGCTGATCGACAGGGCCGAGCAGGCGGCCCGCGAGGGCGGGCGCGGATCGCTCGGCCTGGACGACACCGCGCTGGCGCTCGCCGAGGGCCGGGTCGAGCATCTGTTGATCGCGGCGTCGGAGCTCCCCGATGATCCGGGCGAGGAGGTCAGCGCTGCGCTCGCCTCCGGCGTGACGCCCGGCTCGATCGCTACCGGCGAGATGCTGATCGAGCGCGCCCTGCAGACCGACGCCGCGGTGACCACGGTCGAGGGCGAGGCCGCCGATCGTCTCGCCGCGCTCGGCGCCGCGGCCGCGGTGCTGCGCTATTGAGCTGAGCGCGACCGCCGGCGCGCGCTTTGCCGCTCGGTGCGCCGGTGTCATAGGCTGGGGCCGGATGGCTGCAGGTGATCATGGCTGAGGGCTCGGGCGACGGCATCGGCAGCTCGCCTCAGGCGGACGTCGATCCGGCGGAGACGCGTGAGTGGGTCGAGGCCGTCGACGCGGTGATCGCCGCCGACGGGCCGGAGCGCGCTGAGCAGCTGCTGAGCCGCGCGGTCGGCGAGGCCCATCGTCGCGGCGCCGCAATCCAGACCAGCGGCCCGACGCCGTACGTGAACACGATCGAGCCCGAGGACGAGCCCGACCTCCCCGACGACCCCGCGCTCGAACGGAGGGTGCGCTCGCTGGTTCGCTGGAACGCGATCGCGATGATCCTGCGCGCCAATGCCGAGTCCTCCGAGCTCGGTGGCCACATCGCCTCCTATCAGTCGGCGGCGGTGCTCTACGAGATCGGCTTCAACCACTTCTGGCGGGCGCCGTCAGACGGGCACGGCGGTGATCTCGTCTACATCCAGGGCCACTCCTCGCCGGGGATCTACGCCCGCTCGTTCCTCGAGGGAAGGCTGACCGAGGAGCGCATGCTGGCCTTCCGCCAAGAGGTCTCGAAGGAGGGATTGAGCTCCTATCCGCACCCCTGGCTGATGCCGGACTACTGGCAGTTCCCGACGGTCTCGATGGGCCTCGGCCCGCTGATGGCGATCCACCAGGCCTACTTCATGCGCTACCTCGAGGATCGCGGAATCGCGGACGCCGACTCGCGCAAGGTCTGGGCGTTCCTCGGCGACGGCGAGACCGACGAGCCCGAGACCCTCGGCGAGATCGCGCTGGCCGGCCGCGAGGGTCTCGACAACCTGGTCTTCGTGGTCAACTGCAACCTGCAGCGTCTCGACGGTCCCGTGCACGGGAACGGCAAGATCATCCAGGAGCTCGAGACCATCTTCCGCGGCGCGGGATGGAACGTGATCAAGGTGATCTGGGGCCATCGCTGGGATCCGCTCCTTGCCGAAGACCACGACGGCCTCCTGCGGCGGCGCATGGAGGAGGTCGTCGACGGCGAGTATCAGACCTACAAGTCGCGCGACGGAGGCTTCGTCCGCGAGCACTTCTTCGGCGCCTATCCGGAGCTGCTGGCGCGGGTCGAGGGGATGAGCGACGAGGAGATCTGGAACCTGAACCGCGGCGGGCACGATGCGGCGAAGGTCTACGCCGCCTACAAGGCCGCCTCCGAGCACCGGGGACAGCCGACGGTGATCCTCGCGAAGACGATCAAGGGCTACGGCATGGGCGAGGCGGGCGAGGGTCAGAACATCACCCACCAGCAGAAGAAGATGAACGTCGAGGCGCTGAAGACGTTTCGCGACCGCTTCGATCTCGAGATCAGCGATCAGGACGTCGAGCGCGTCGCCTTCTACCGCCCGCCCGAGGACTCGCCCGAGATCCGCTACATGAAGGAGCGGCGTGCGGCGCTCGGCGGCAGCCTGCCCCAGCGCCGCCTGCGGGTCGACGAGCCGCTGCCGGTGCCCCCGCTGGAGCTGTTCAGCAACCAGCTAGAGGGCTCCGGCGAGCGCGAGATCTCGACGACGATGGTCTTCGTGCGGGTGCTCGCGGCCCTGATTCGCGACAAGCAGATCGGCGACCGGGTCGTTCCGATCGTCCCGGACGAGTCCCGGACCTTCGGGATGGAGGGGATGTTCCGGCAGCTCGGCATCTACTCGCACGTCGGCCAGCTCTACGAGCCCGAGGACGCCGGCTCGATGATGTTCTACAAGGAGGACCGCGAGGGGCAGATCCTCCAGGAGGGGATCAACGAGGCCGGCGCGATGTCCGCCTGGATCGCCGCGGCGACGTCCTACTCGAACCACGACGCCCAGATGATCCCGTTCTACATCTTCTACTCGATGTTCGGCTTCCAGCGGATCGGGGACCTGGCCTGGGCGGCGGGCGATTCCAGGGCGCGCGGATTCCTGCTCGGCGGCACCGCCGGCCGGACGACGCTGAACGGAGAGGGCCTTCAGCACGAGGACGGCCACAGCCACCTGTTCGCACAGGTGATCCCGAACTGCATCGCCTACGACCCCGCCTACGGCTACGAGATCGCGGTGATCATCCAGGACGGCCTGCGGCGCATGATCGGCGAGCAGGAGGACGTCTTCTACTACCTGACCGTCGAGAACGAGAACTACCGCCAGCCGGCGATGCCCGAGGGTGCGGAGGAGGGGATCCTGCGCGGCATGCATCGGGTTCAGGCCGCCCCCGGGGGCGAGCCCCGGGTGCGGCTGCTCGGCTCCGGGGCGATCCTGCGCGAGGTGCTGGCCGCCGCGGCGCTGCTCGCCGAGGACTACGACGTCCCCTGCGAGGTCTGGAGCGTGACCAGCTTCACCGAGCTGCAGCGGGAGGGGCTCGCCGCCGACCGCAGGGCGATGCTCTCGGCGGGCGAGGACAGGCCGGCGCCCTGGGTCACCCAGTGCCTGGCGGGTCGGCCCGAGCTGCCGACAGTCGCGGCGAGCGACTACATGAAGGCCCTGGCGGACGGGATCCGGGCCTGGGTGCCCGGCCACTACGAGGTGCTGGGCACGGACGGCTTCGGACGCAGCGACTTCCGGCGCCATCTGCGGGACTTCTTCGAGGTCGACAGCCGCCACGTCGCGGTCGCCGCCCTTCACGCGCTCGCCGAGTCCGGGCAGGGTCCGCGCTCGGCGGTCAAGGGAGCGATCGAGCGCTACGGGATCGACGCCGACGCGCCGAATCCAGCGGTGAGCTAGGGCTGCGTGATCGGCGATGATTGAGGTCAGGGTCCCCGACATCGGCGACTTCACCGACGTTCCGGTGATCGAGCTGCTGGTCGCGGTCGGCGATCAGGTCGGCGTCGAGGACCCGCTGCTGACGCTCGAGTCCGACAAGGCGACGATGGACGTGCCGGCGCCGGAAGCGGGGACGGTCGAGGAGATCCTGGTCGAGGTCGGCGACACGGTCAGCGAGGGCACGCCGATCGTCAGGCTCTCGGGCGGGGAGGGCGAGGGCGCCGCGGCCGACGAGGGCGCCGAGCCTGCCGCGGCGACCGCCGAGCCCGAGCCCGAGCGCGTGCCTGCCGATACCGCGGCGCCGGCGGAAAGCCGACCGAGATTCCCATCGCCGCTGCAGCGGCTCGCGGGGGCGGCGGGGGTCGAGCGCGAGGAGACTCAGGGACAGGTCTACGCAAGCCCGTCGGTGCGGCGACTCGCGCGCATCGAGGGCGTCGATCTCGGCCGCGTCGCCGGCACCGGCCGCAAGGGGCGGATCACGGTCGAGGACGTGGAGGGCTTCGCCGCCGGCGACGGCGGCGAACCGGCTGCCGGAGCAGCCGGCGCGATCGAGGGCCTCGAGCTGGCTCCGTGGCCGCAGGTCGATCACGCGAAGTACGGGGAGATCGAGCGGGTCGAGCTCTCCCGGGTGAAGCGGATCAGCGGACCGAACCTCGCGCGGAACTGGGTCTACATCCCCCACGTCACCCATCACGACGAGGCCGACATCACCGATCTCGAGGCCTTCCGCAAGCAGCTCAACTCCGAGCAGGACGTCAAGGTGACGATGGTGGCGCTGCTGTTCAAGGCCTGCGTGCCGGTGCTCCAGAAGTATCCGGAGTTCAACGCCTCGCTCGACGGCGACCACCTCGTCCTCAAGCGGTACTACAACCTCGGCTTCGCCGCCGATACGCCGCAGGGCCTGCTCGTCCCGGTGATCCGCGATGTCGACCGCAAGGGCCTGCTGGAGGTTGCCGAGGAGCTGATCGAGCTATCGGCCAAGGCGCGCGAGGGCACGCTCGGCCCCGCCGAGATGGCGGGGGCGACGTTCACGATCTCCTCGCTCGGCGGCATCGGCGGCACCGGCTTCACGCCGATCGTCAACGCCCCGCAGGTCGCGATTCTCGGCGTCACCCGGGCGGCGATGAAGCCGGTCTGGGACGGCGAGGAGTTCGTGCCGCGGCTGGTCGTGCCGCTCTCGCTCTCCTACGACCATCGGGTCGTCGACGGCGCCGCCGCAGCGCGGTTCTGCGTCTCGCTGGTCGAGGTCCTCGAGGACTTCCGCCGGGCGGCGCTGTGAGCACCGTCAGGGTCCCCGACATCGGCGACTTCACCGACGTTCCGGTGATCGAGCTGCTGGTCGCGGTCGGCGATCAGGTCGGCGTCGAGGACCCGCTGCTGACGCTCGAGTCCGACAAGGCGACGATGGACGTGCCGGCGCCGGAAGCGGGGACGGTCGAGGAGATCCTGGTCGAGGTCGGCGACACGGTCAGCGAGGGCACGCCGATCGTCAGGCTCTCGGGCGGGGAGGGCGAGGGCGCCGCGGCCGACGAGGGCGCCGAGCCTGCCGCGGCGACCGCCGAGCCCGAGCCCGAGCGCGTGCCTGCCGATACCGCGGCGCCGGCGGCTGGGCCCGGCCCGGCGCGGCTGGTCGTGATCGGCTCCGGGCCCGCCGGCTACACGGCCGCGTTCCGCGCCGCCGACCTCGGCCTCGAGGTGATCCTGGTCGAGAGCTTCGAGGCGCTCGGCGGGGTCTGCCTGAACGTCGGCTGCATCCCCTCGAAGGCGCTGTTGCACGCGGCACGGGTGATCGCCGAGGCCGAGGAGGCGGCGGAGTTCGGCGTCGCCTTCGGCAAGCCGGAGATCGACCTCGGACGGCTCTCCCGCTGGAAGGACGAGGTGGTCGGGAAGCTGACCGGCGGCCTCGCCGGCCTGGCGAAGCGGCGCAAGGTGACGGTGATCACCGGGGTCGCCCGGTTCACGTCGCCGCGCTCGATCGATGTCGGCGGCACCTCGATCAGCTTCGACCACTGCATCGTCGCCGTCGGCTCGCGACCGATCCGGCTGCCCGGGCTCCCTGAGGACCCGCGAATCATCGACTCGACCGGGGCGCTGAAGCTCGACCGGCTCCCCGAGCGGCTGCTGGTCGTCGGCGGCGGCATCATCGGCCTCGAGATGGCCTGCATCTACGACGCGCTCGGCAGCCGGGTGAGCGTCGTCGAGCTCACCGATCAGCTGATGCCCGGCTGCGACCGCGACCTCGTCAGGCCGCTTCAGCGGCGGGTCGCCGAGCGCTACGAGGCGATCCTGCTCGACACCGCGGTCGCCGGCATCGAGCCGCGCTCCGCGGGGCTGGAGGTCAGCTTCGAGGGCGAGGACGCGCCCGGGCCGGAGCTCTACGACCGGGTGCTCGTGGCCGTCGGCAGGCGCGCGAACGGAGACCTGCTCGACGCGGCTGCGGCCGGGATCGAGGTCGGCGACGATGGAGTGATCGCCGTCGATCAGAGCCGCCGCACCAACGTCGCCCACATCTTCGCGGTCGGTGACGTCGCCGGCGAGCCGATGCTGGCCCACAAGGGGATGCGGGAGGGGGTGGTCGCGGCCGAGGCCGCTGCCGGTGAGGACGTCGTCTACGACCCGCGCTCGGTTCCCTCGGTTGCCTACACCGATCCCGAGGTCGCCTGGACCGGCCTGACCGAGGCCGAGGCCAAGCGCGACGGGCGCCCCTTCGAGCAGGGCAGCTTCCCCTGGCAGGCGAGCGGCCGGGCGCTGGCGGTCGAGCGCGCCGAGGGCCTGACCAAGGTCCTGCTCGATCCCGACAGCCGGCGCGTGATCGGCGCCGGAGCGGTCGGCGTCAACGCCGGCGAGCTGATCGCAGAGGCAGCGCTGGCGATCGAGATGGGCGCCGATGCGACCGACCTCGCGCTCACGGTCCACCCGCATCCGACGCTCTCGGAGACGGTCAAGCTGGCGGCCGAGGTTGCCGAGGGGATCGCGACCGACATCTACGCGCCGAAGCGCTGAGCAACGTCGCTCAGCCGCCGCCGCCCGGGATCCTGATGCGCAGGCCGCCGGACTCCTCGATGATCGGTCGCAGCAGCAGGTAGGAGAGCCAGAGGCCGAGCGCGAACAGCGGCAGGCCGGTGATCACGCGGGCGACGGCGAGCGGCGTGACCGCGTCGGTGAGATAGAGCGGCACCTGGATCGAGAGCCGCAGGCCGAACAGCGCGACCCAGATCCAGCTCGCCAGCGAGTAGGCGCGCAGCCGCTCGCGGTCGGTGTGCCAGGCGTCGCCCTCCTCGGTCAGCCTCGAGACGAAGAAGCCGAGCAGCGGGCGGCGAATCGCGATCGAGATCAGATACGCCGCGAGCCAGGCGGCGTTGGTGAGGATCCCGGGCAGGAAGAAGGTGCTGGCGTCGCCGGTCCTCGCGGCGACGAACGCGCCGAGCGCGACGCCGACCAGGCCGGAGATCGCGAACTGCGTCGACTCGCCCCTGATCAGGCGCGCCGCCGCCAGGCTGGCGCTGATCGCGACGGCGACGATCGCACCGAAGACGACGTCGCGATCGGCCGCCGTCCAGGCGATCGTGAAGGCGATGAACGGCAGCGTCGCCTCGGCGATGCCGAGCGGGCCGCCGACCGCCTCACCGAGGGCTACTCCTCCGCGCGGCGGATGCTCCCGCGTCCGATCCTGCTCAGCGGCCACTCTGCGACGATAGCCGTAACGAGCAGGCGCCCCTCCGACCGGCGGCGGGGCCCGACCTCAAAGGAGCAGCATTGACCACAGCCACCGCCCCCGACCTCTACGACCTGCCGCAGGAGTTCAAGGACTTCCGCGAGATGATCGCGGCTCTGACCGCGGAGAAGATCGCCCCGCGCGCCGCCGAGATCGATGCGCAGGACGAGTATCCCTGGGACATCCGCGAGCTGCTTGCATCCCAGGACATCCTCGGCCTGCCGTTCAGCGAGGAGTACGGCGGCACCGGCACCGGCACGCTGATGCTCCAGATCGGGGTCGAGGAGATCGCCAAGGCCTCCGCCGCCTGCGCCCTGATCCTGATGATCCAGGAGCTCGGCTCGCTCCCGATTCAGCTGTTCGGCTCCGAGGAGCTGAAGCAGCGCCTGCTTCCCGACCTCGCCGCCGGCAGGATCTCGCCGGCCTTCTGCCTGAGCGAGCCGGATGCCGGCTCCGACGCCGCGGCGATGCGGACCACGGCGGTCGCCGACGGCGACGAGTGGGTGATCAACGGCACCAAGAACTGGATCACCAACGCCGGCATCGCCGACTACTACGTGGTCTTCGCGGTCACCGACACCGAGGCCCGGCGGGTCACCGCGTTCGTAGTCGAGAAGGACCGCGACGGATTCTCGGTCCCGAAGTTCGAGCACAAGCTCGGCATCCACGGCTCGCCCACCGGGCAGCCGGTGCTCGAGGACGTGCGGGTGCCGGCCGCGAACGTGATCGGCGAGGTCGGGCGCGGAATGAGCGTCGCGCTCGGCACGCTCGAGCGGACCCGGCTCGGGGCCGCCGCCCAGGCGGTCGGCATCGCCCAGGGCGCGACCGACTACGCCGTCTCCTACGCGCAGGAGCGTGTTGCGTTCGGCAAGCCGATCATCGAGCTCCAGGGACTGCAGTTCAAGCTCGCGGACATGCAGACGAAGACCGCCGCCGCCCGCGAGCTGCTCTACAAGGCCTGCGCGCTCGCCGACCGCAATGATCCCCAGCTCTCGATCTACTCGTCGATGGCGAAGCTGTTCGCCTCCGACGCGGCGATGGAGGTCACGGTCGACGCCGTGCAGGTGCTCGGCGGCTACGGCTACGTCAGCGAGTACCCGGTCGAGCGGATGATGCGGGACGCGAAGATCACCCAGATCTACGAGGGCACGAACGAGATTCAGCGGGTCGTGATCGGCCGCCACCTGGCCTCCTGAGCCGGCCGGGCCACGGCGCCGGCCCGGGGGCGCGAAGCCGTCGGGAGGGGTTGCAAGGATCGGGGCGATGGCTCGAGCGAGAACCAAGCACGTCTGCAGCGAGTGCGGGCACGAGGCCCTCGCCTGGTCGGGGCAGTGTGCCGGCTGCGGCGCCTGGAACACGCTGCTGGAGACCGCCGCCGAATCGGGCCGCCCGCGCGCGGCGGCGGCCGGCCGCGGATCCGGCGCCCGTCGCGCCGCTCGCTCGACGCGGCTGCGCGACGTCGTGCCCCCCGCCGAGCGGCGCCTGCTGACCGGGATCGGCGAGGTCGACAGGGTGCTCGGCGGCGGCCTGGTCCCCGGTTCGGCCGTGCTGCTCGGAGGGGCGCCGGGGATCGGCAAGAGCACGATCACGGCGATGGCGCTCGGCAACCTCTCCGGCTCGGGCCGGCGGACCCTCTATGTCACCGGCGAGGAGTCCGCGGCGCAGGTGCGGATGCGGGCCGAGCGGCTCGGCGAGGGGGCGCTCGACGTCCCGGTGCTGGCCGAGACCGACATCGGCGCCGTCGTCGCGACGATCGAGTCCGAGGCACCGGAGGTCTGTGTCGTCGACTCGGTGCAGACGATGCACTCCGCGGAGTTGACCAGCGCGCCGGGGTCGGTCGCCCAGGTGCGGCAGGTGACGGGGGCGCTGATGGAGGTCGGCAAGCGAACGGGCACGGCGCTGATCATCGTCGGTCACGTGACCAAGGAGGGATCGGTGGCCGGGCCCAGGGTGCTCGAGCACCTGGTCGATTGCGTGCTCGTCTTCGAGGGCGAGCGGGAGCGCAGCTACCGGACCCTGAGAGCCCTGAAGAACCGCTTCGGTGCGACCAGCGAGGTCGGCGTCTTCGAGATGCGCTCCGGCGGCCTGGTCGAGGTCGAGGATCCGTCGGCTCGATTCGTCGCTGAGGCGACCGGTGCGCCGGGCTCGGTCGTGCTGGTCGCGATGGAGGGCACCCGCCCACTGCTGGTCGAGGTGCAGGCGCTCGTCGCCCCGACGGAGGTGGTACCTCCGCGTCGAGTCGCGAACGGGATCGACCGCAACCGGCTCGCGATGGTGCTCGCGGTGCTCTCGCGCCACGCCGGCGTCCAGGTCGGATCGGCCGACGTCTTCGTCAACGTCGCCGGCGGCGTGCGCGTCGACGAGCCCGGGGCCGATCTCGCAGTCGCGCTCGCGATCGCATCGGCCCGCGCCGGGCAGGCCCTGTCCGATCCCGAGGGCCGGCCACTCGCCTGCTTCGGGGAGGTCGGGCTCACCGGCGAGCTCCGCCACGTCGGCCACCCGGAGCGCCGCGTCGCCGAGGCGCGCAAGTTCGGGCTCGAGCCGGTGATCGGGCCACGGACGAGCGAGCGGCTCGGGGGCCTGAGCGCGGTCGACACGCTTCGTGCCGCGACCCGGGGCGCGCTGGCCCGCGGCCGGCGCGGCGGCGCGGCGGCCGAGCCGTTCGCCGAGGCCGCGTGATCGTGCGGCATCGGGCTTGACAGGAGCCAATCCGACCCTTCCACTCGGGTATCGGCGGGCGGCGCGGTCCACTCGCCGTCTGCCATAGTGAATGGCCCTGATGACGCCTGCTTCCTGGGACGAACAGACAGACCCTCAAGCGCGTCAGGATCCCCGGATGCTCAAGGCGCTCGACATGGTCGCGCCCGGGACGGAGCTCCGCGAAGGCGTTGACAACGTGATCAATGCCTCTACCGGAGGCCTGATCGTGATCGGCGATCCCGAGGAGCTCAGCTTCATGTTCAGCGGAGGTCTGAAGCTCGACGTCGAGTACACCCCCCAACTCCTGTACCAGGTCGCGAAGATGGACGGCGCGATCGTGCTCGACCCCGAGGCGAAGCGGATCTCGTGGGCCAACCTGCAGCTGATGCCGGATCCGACCATCCACTCGTCGGAGACCGGCACCCGGCACCGGACCGCTGAACGCGTCTCGCGGCAGACCAACGCGCTGGTGATCGCGATCTCCGCCCGCCGTGGCGTCGTCTCGCTCTACAAGGAGGGGATCAAGTACATCCTTCAGGACATCCCGACCGTGCTCAGCAAGGCCAACCAGGGCCTCGCCACGCTCGAGAAGTACCGGGCTCGCCTCGACTCGGTCGCCGGCCGGCTGACGGCGCTGGAGCTGACCGGCAGCGCGACGCTGTACGACGTGCTCGCCGTGCTGCAGCGCGCCGAGCTGTTGCTCCGAACCAGCTACGAGGTCGAGCGATACATCATCGAGCTCGGGGTCGAGGGCCGGCTGATCGAGATGCAGCTCGAGGAGACGGTGGTCGGCGTGCTTCCCGACCGCGCCGCCTTGATTCGCGACTACGGCGTCGATCCATCCGAAGCCGCCCTCGACGACACCCTCGCGGCCCTCTCCCACATGCCGCAGCAAGAGCTTCTGGACCTGGGTCGGCTGGCCGAGGTGCTCGGTCACGACCGTAAGGCCAATCCGCACGATCTCCCGGTCTCGGCCCGCGGCTACCGCGCGCTGGGCCGGATTCCGCGACTCCCGCGGCTGGTCGGCGAGAAGGTCGTCCAGGAGCTCGGCAGCCTCGAGGCGATCCTCGCGGCCAGCGAGTCAGAGTTGACCGATATCGAGGGCGTCGGGCAGGCCCGCGCCACCGATATCCGGGAGGGCCTCGACCGCATTCGTGAGGTCGACGTCTTCGAACGATATCCGCAGATGTGATCGCCGCCGGAACGGCGTCGATCCGAGCCAAGGAGGAAGACGATTCCAGAAGTAGGTGAAGCTGACGGGGAGACCGGTACCGGCCTCGAGCTCGAGGATCTCGGGTGTAACTTCGAGGTCGGTGACAACGTCGTCTATCCGCACCACGGCGCGGGCGTCGTGATGACGAAGGAGAAGAAGGCGCTGCTCGGTGAGTCCCGCGAATACCTGACGATCAAGATCCTGCACAACGAGATGACCGTCCAGGTCCCATGCGATAACGCCGGCCAGGCGGGACTGCGTCGCGTGATCGGTGAGAACGACGTCAAGAAGGTGGTCGGGGTACTGACCGATGACGTCTCCGACATGCCGAAGAACTGGAACCGGCGCTTCAAGCACAACCGGGAGAAGATCAAGACCGGGAACGTGTTCGAGCTCGCCGAGGTGGTTCGCAATCTCGCGATCAGGGAGATCCAGAAGGGCCTCTCGACCGGTGAGAAGCAGATGTACACGCGGGCGAAGAAGATCCTCGCGTCCGAGTTCATGTACGCGCTCGACAAGGACGAGGAGGGAGCCGAGGAGTACCTCGACGAGCTCCTGACCGAGCGCTTCGGGGCCGGAGCGCCGGCCTAGCGGCAGCGCCCGGCCCGGGAGCAGCACGCTGCCCAGCGCAACGGCCCTGATCGCGGCCGCCGGCTCCGGCCAGAGGCTCGGGGCCGGCGGCCCGAAGGCCTTCGTCGAGCTCGCCGGAAGGCCGCTGCTGGACCACTCGCTGGCCGCGGTGGCGGCCTCCGCGGCGATCACCGGGGTGGTGATCGCCGCTCCGGCGGGCGATCGGGACCGGGCCCGTGAGCTACTCGCGGGTCATCCGAGCCTGTCCGGGGAGGTGGTCGAAGGAGGGGAGACGCGGGCCGAGTCGGTGAGCCGTGCCCTGGCCGGGGTCGGCACCGACCTGGTGCTCGTTCACGATGCGGCCCGCCCGCTGGCCCCGCCGGAGCTGTTCGACGCGATCGTCGCCCGGCTCGTGGCCGATGATCGAGCCGACGCGGTGGTCGCGGCAGCGCCCGTCACCGACACGGTCAAGCGCTCGGTCGAGCCACACGACGACGCCCCGGACGGCACGGTCGCCGCCACCGTGCCTCGTGGGCAGCTGTGGTTGGCGCAGACGCCGCAGGGCTTCCGCGTCGAGAGCCTGCGCGCCGCCCAGGGCCGGGCGGCGGCGGTCGGCGCGCTCGCCACCGCCACCGATGAGGCCGGCCTGATCGAGGCCGCCGGCGGAATCGTGTTGCTCGAGCGCTCGCCGGCGTCGAACCTGAAGATCACCGACGCCGACGATCTCCGAATGGCCGAGGCGCTACTCGGCGGCGGCGGGCGGGTTTAACCTCATCGCATGCAGCGGGTCCAGGGAAACCCCCGGGCGGGGGCATTCACGGCGTGCGTCGGCGCGGCGCTCGTCGCCGCGCTGGCGCTGATCGCGGTGCCGCCGGTGGAGGCCGGCCCCGGTCAGCCGCGACGCGCATCCGAGGGCTCGGCCCGCGGGGCGCCGCAGCCGCTCTCGAACCCGGCGGCCAGGGCGGACGCTGCGGGAGCCCCCGTCGGGCACGTCAACCATGACCTCAACTTCGAGGAGGGGTCGCAGGCCTCGAGCGCGATCGCCGTGCAGGGCGACGACCCCGACCGGGTGATCGCCGCGACCAACGACGCGGGCTCGCCGCCGCTGGCATTCGTGTCCAACAGGGGGCTCGCCGCCGGCAGCGTCGGCCGCCGGGTGATGCCGAGCGCGGCGGTGACGGCGGCCGGCGGCCAGACGAATCTGTCGATCTGCTGCGATCCCGCCGTTGCCGCGGATCGCAGCGGCAACCTCTGGATGGCGGCCGCGACCAACGCCGGATCCGGGCCGATCGCGCTGAACCGGATCGCGGCGGGGAGCACGAGCTTCGCAGGCCTGACCGCGGCGCTCCCGTCCCGCCCGGGATCGAGCGCGCAGGAGAAGCCGGCGCTGGCCGTGCTGCCGGATGCGACGCTGGCGGCGGCCTGGGTCGAGACCCTGGGCGGGGCTCAGAACGTCGTCTACAGCGAGTGTGACCTCGGCGCCGACGTCGCCGCCTGCGACGACCCGTCGAACTGGAGCGCACCGGCGCCGGTGACCGCGACCCCCGGGCTGTACGCGATGCCCGCGCTCGCCCTCGGCCCGTCCGGCGATGCCTACGTGACCTGGTGGGACGCCGGGGCCGACAACGCGATCGAGATCGATCGCTGCCGCGACAGCGAGAGCTGCGCGCTGGGCGCGAGCTGGAACGAGGAGGCGCTGATCGCCGAGCTCGACAGCTTCGACGATGACGGCGTCGGCGGCGAGGACCCGCTGCCGATCCGCTGCCCGATCATCGCGGCGCCCGGAGGGCTGGTCAATCCCTCGCCCTCGGTCGCGGTCGGAGCCGACGGGCGCGTGTACGTCGCCTACAGCGATCTCCGCGACAACGCCGACCCGCTCGGGCCGACCCGCTGCACCGCCTCCGGCAGCGACAGCACCTTCGACTCGCTGATCGCCGCCGGCGCTGCGCCGGGCGCCCTGCCCGCCCCCGGCAGCGGGGTGCGGCTCAGCGCCGACGGCGCCCTCGATCTCAACGATCACTTCCTGCCCGCCGTGAGCGTCGATCCGTCGACCGGGGAGGTCGAGGCGACCTACTACTCGACCGCCGGGGACCCCGGCGGTCAGCGGGTCAACCGGGTCCTGGTCTCCTCGAGCGACTCCGGCCAGACCTACTCGGCACCGACCGCGCTCAGCGATGCCGAGTCGCGGTTCGCCGGGCCGCTCAGTGACGGGATCGACTTCGGCGATCGCCAGGGGCTGGCCTCGGCCGAAGGCGTGCTGCGGGCGGCCTGGACCGACAACCGGGCGCAGCAGTCCCGGGACCCCGACCTCTACGCGCTCAGCCCCGCGGTCCCGACGACGATCGATGCGGCGCCGATCGGGACGGTCGCGAGCCCGATCTCGAGCTTCCGGTTCTCCACCGCCGCGCCGCGGATCGAGTGCAGCGTCGACGGCTCGAGCTTCGCGAAGTGCGTCTCGCCGCAGACGGTCGGCCCGCTCGTGAACGGAGCCCATACCTTCGCCGCCCGCGGCACCGATCTCGCGGGGAACCTGATGGACCCGGGGTCGGCGCCGATGGCCGGCTGGGGCATCCTCGATCAGGACCCCCCCGAGACGACGATCGTCGGCAAGCCGAAGCGGAAGACGAGGCGCAAGCGCCCGAGGTTCGAGTTCATCGCCGACGAGGTCGGGGCCCGCTTCCAGTGTCGCTACGACGGCGAGGACTGGCGCAACTGCAAGAGCCCGAAGCGGCAGAAGGTCATCGTCGGGCGCCACCGGTTCGCCGTGCGCGCGATCGACGTCGGCGGCAACGTCGATCCGACGGCGGCCCGGTACGAGTTCAAGCGCGAGCGCAAGTGCTCGGCCAAGCGGCTGCGCCGCGGCAAGTGCTGAGCGGGCCGGCCGGGCCCGTGGCCTCGCTCAGCGGCTGAGCAGCACGTAGGTAGCGGTGATCGCGAAGGCCACCTGGCCGATGCCCAGGGCGACCCCGAGATTCGCGGCGCCGGCGAGCTCGGCCAGGGCAGCGGTGATCGCGAAGACCGCCAGGGGGAGTGCGACGTTGAGGGCCATGCCGATGCCTCTACGCTAGTGCACCGGCCGTTCGAAGTCCCGATGCTGACCGACTACCACACCCACCTCCGGCCCGACGATGCCGCCACGCCGGCGGAGAGCTACTTCACGCCGGAGAACGTCGAGCGCTATCGGCGGGCGGCGGCCGCCGCCGGTATCCCCGAGCTCGGCGTCTCCGAGCACATCCACCGGTTCAGCGCCGCGCTCGAGATCTGGCGACACCCGTTCTGGGTCGAGCAGGCGAGCGATGATCTCGACAGCTACTGCGAGTTCGTCTCGGGCTCGGGTCTGCGGCTCGGGATCGAGGCCGACTACGTCGCCGGGGCCGAGGACCGGATCGAGGCGGTGCTCGGCGCCCGGCGCTTCGACTACGTGATCGGCTCGGTCCACTTCGTCGGCGAGGCGGCCGTCGATCAGGATCGCTGGGACCTGTGGGAGGCCGAGCAGGGCGATCCGGACCGCGTCTGGCAGCGCTACTTCGAGCAGCTTGCCGCGGCCGCGGCCACCGGGCTCTTCGACGTCATGGCCCACCCCGACCTGGTCAAGGTCTGGGGCGCCGGCCGTCCCGGGCCCGATCGCGATCCCCGCCACTACTACGAGCCCGCGGTCGCGGCGATCGCCGAGGCCGGCGTCGCGGCGGAGCTCTCGACCGCCGGGCTGCGGAAGCCCGTCGCCGAGCTCTATCCGTCCGAGGCCTTCGCCCGGATGCTCGCCGATGCGGGGGTGCCGTTCTCGCTCTCCTCCGACGCGCATATCCCGGAGGAGATCGGCTACGCGTACGATCGTGCCGTGGCGTTTCTCAGGGGCATCGGGGTGGGGGAGATCGCGGTCTTCGAGGGCCGCGTGCGCAGGATGGAGCCGCTCGGATGAGCCTTCGCGTCGGCATCGGCTACGACAGCCACCGGTTCGACCCCGACCGGCCGCTGATCCTCGGCGGCGTCGAGGTCCCCCATCACCGCGGGCTCGCGGGCCACTCCGATGCTGACGTGCTGGTGCACGCGCTGATCGACGCGCTGCTCGGGGCCTGCGGCCAGGGGGACATCGGCGGCCGCTTCCCGCCCAGCGACTCGCGCTGGTCGGGCGCCGACTCGATCGCGCTGCTCGAGACGGTGCTCGCCGAGCTGCCCGGGGAGCCCGCCAACGCCGACCTGACCCTGATCTGCGAGGAGCCGCGGCTCGGTCAGCACCGGGCCGCGATCGAGACCCGGCTCGGCGGCGTTCTCGGTGCCCCGGTCTCGGTCAAGGCGACGACGAACGAGGGGATGGGCTGGATCGGCCGCGGCGAGGGCGTCGCGGCGATCGCCGTAGCTCTGGTCGACGTTCCCTGAGGCCCCTGCCGGTTCTCGATGCGCCGCCGGGCCGGTGGGTGAATATGCTCTCCCGGATGGCATTCGACGGTTTGCTGCGGGCTGCGCGCGGGGTCAAGCTCGGACAGCTGGGCCCGCTCGCGGACCTGCCGTTCAACCTCAGGGTCCTGACCGAGGCGGGAGTGATCGGCCCGATGCGGCCCGACCACCTGCTCGCGGTGGGCGGCGCCCTGCGCCGCTGGGGTGCCTCACCGGCCGCGGGGATCAGCTCCGCCGCGATCCGCCGGCCCGACGACGTCGCGGTGATCGACGAGCGCGGCAGCGCCACCTTCGCCGAGCTCGATTCCAGCTCGAACGCCCTCGCTCGGGCGCTGCGCCGGGAGGGAGTCGGGGCCGGCGACGGGGTCGCGATCATGTGTCGCAACCACCGGGGCTTCATCGAGGCGGTGTTCGCCTGCGCGAAGCTCGGAGCCACGGTCCTGCTGATGAACACGGATTTCGCCGGCCCGCAGCTGCAGGGCGTCGTCGAGCGGGAGCGGCCGAAGGCGCTGATCTACGACTCCGAGTTCAGCGAGCTGCTCGAGCGGGCCGGGGCCGGCCTCGTGCGCGCGGTCGCCTGGGTCGATGACGGCGAGAGCGCGGCGCAGCCGACGACCGCCGAGCTGATCGCCTCGAGCGGGGCGGAGCCGCTCGACCCGCCGGACGAGCCGAGCCGCTTCGTGATCCTCACCTCCGGTACCACCGGGACGCCGAAGGGAGCGCAGCGAAGCTCACCGGACTCGCTCGGGCCGCTCGCGGCGCTGCTCTCGAAGATGCCGCTCCGCAGCGAGCGGCCGATTCACGTCGCCGCACCGATGTTCCACTCGTGGGGGTTCACTCACTTCCTGCTCGGCCTGGCGCTCGGCAGCACCTACGTCCTGCGCCGTCGGTTCACGCCCGAGGGCGCCCTTGCGGCCGTCAGCGAGCACCGGGCCGACGCGCTCGCGGTCGTGCCGGTGATGCTGCAGCGGATCATGGAGCTGCCGGCCGAGACGCGCGCCCGCTACGACCTGAGCTCGCTTCGGGTCACCGCCGTGAGCGGCTCGGCGCTGCCCGGTGAGCTGGCGATTCGCTGGATGGACGCCTTCGGGGACAACCTCTACAACCTCTACGGCTCGACCGAGGTGGCATGGGCGTCGATCGCCGTTCCCGAGGACATGCGGGCGGCACCCGGGACCGCCGGCAGGCCGCCGCGGGGCACCGTCGTGCGGATCGTCGACGAGGCCGGGGAGCAGGTCGCCGCCGGCCAGACGGGGCGGATCTTCGTCGGCAACGAGATGGCCTTCGAGGGCTATACCGGCGGCGGCGGCAAGGAGAGCGTCGGCGGGCTGCTGAGCTCGGGCGATGTCGGCCACCTCGACCCCGAGGGCCGGCTGTTCATCGACGGCCGCGACGACGAGATGATCGTCTCCGGGGGCGAGAACGTGTTCCCGCGGGAGGTCGAGGACCTGCTCAGCGATCACCAGGCGATCGACGAAGCGGCGGTGATCGGCGTCGACGACGAGGAGTTCGGGCAGCGGTTGAAGGCATTCGTGGTCGTCAGCGCCGGCGAGCAGCTCTCCGCGGAGCAGGTGCGGGAGCACGTGAAGGCGAACCTCGCGCGCTACAAGGTGCCGCGGGAGGTGGAGTTCCTCTCGCAGCTGCCGCGGAACCCGACCGGCAAGGTGCTGAAGCGCGAGCTGGCCTGAGCGGCGGCGGCTGCGAGCCGGACCCGAGCCGGGGCGGCCCCCGGTCGGGCGGCAGGCGACTAGCATCGGCGCCGTGCGTGAGGTGAGGATCAAGGACACGCTCTCGGGCGAGCTCCGCGAGCTCGTCGCCGGGCCCGCGGGGGAGGTCGGGATCTACGCCTGCGGCCCGACGACCTACGGGCCGATCCACATCGGCAATGCGCGGCCGTACGTCGTCTTCTCCCTGCTGCGTCGCTTCCTCGCCCACGAGGGCTACTCGCCGACCCTGGTGATCAACCTGACCGACGTCAACGACAAGATCTACGAGGCCGCCCGGGAGCGCGGGATCGGCTCATCCCGGCACGCGGAGGAGATGATCGCCGCCTACGTTGCCGAGACCGGCCGGCTCGGCCTCGGCCGCCCCGACCACGAGCCGAAGGCGACCGAGACGATGGCCGCGATCATCGAGCTGATCTCGGCCCTGATCGAGTCGGGCCACGCCTACGAGTCGGGCGGCGACGTCTACTTCCGGGTGCGCAGCTATCCCGCCTACGGCTCGCTCTCGAACCGGGACCCCGACGAGATGGACCAGGGCGAGGAGGCCGGGGCGCTCGAGCTGAAGGAGGACGCGCTCGACTTCGCCCTGTGGAAGGGCCACAAGGAGGGGGAGGACACGTCCTGGCCGAGCCCCTGGGGCGACGGCCGCCCCGGTTGGCACATCGAGTGCTCGGCGATGGCCGAGGAGCTGCTCGGGCTCGAGTTCGCGATCCACGGCGGCGGCTCCGACCTCGTCTTTCCACACCACGAGAACGAGGCGGCGCAGACGGAGGCGGCACGGGGTCGCCCGCTGGCGCGGCTGTGGATGCACAACGGGATGGTCGAGACCGGTCCCGACGCGAAGATGGCGAAGTCGGTCGGCAACATCTTCCTGCTCGGCGAGGCCCTCGACGCCTTCGGGGCGGAGGTGGTGGTCGCCTTCCTGATCTCGGGCCACTACCGGCAGCCGCTGCAGTTCAGCGCCGCCGCGCTGGAGCAGGCCCGGGCCCGAAACGAGCGCGTCCGCGACTTCTTCCGCTCCGCCGAGCGGCGCGACGCCGAGCCCGACGAGTTCGTGCTGGCCCGACGCGAGGAGTTCCTCGCGGCGCTGGCCGACGATTTCAACACGCCGCGGGCGATGGCGGCCGCGTACGAGCTGATCGCCGAGGGCCACCGGCGCCCGCTGCCCGGCGCTCACCGCGTCCTGATCGAGCTGCTCGACATCCTCGGTCTGGGCTCGCTGGCCGAGCCGGGGGAGGGGGACGCCGATCCCCGGGCCGAGACCCTGCTCGCGGAGCGGGAGCTGGCGCGCGCCGAGCGCGACTACGAGCGCGCCGACGCGATCCGCGCCGAGCTGACCGAGCTCGGCTGGGAGGTCCGCGACGGCGCCGACGGCGCCCAACTCGTGCGCCGCGACTGACGTGGAGTCCCGTCGCGATCTCGTCTACGGCCGCAATCCCGTGGCCGAGGCACGCCGCGGTCGCCGGCGGGTGCTGCGGGAGTGGACCGCGGAGGAGGTCGGTGCCGAGCGGCTCGAACGGCTCTGCGGCTCGCCCGATCACCAGGGAATCGTCGCCGAGGTCGATCCGTACCCCTACGCCGACCCCAACCAGCTGCTCGCCGCCGAGGATGCGCTGGTGCTGGCCCTCGATCAGGTCCAGGACCCGCGCAACCTCGGGGCGATCTGCAGGACTGCGGAGGCTGCCGGCGTCGCCGGCGTCGTGATCTGCGAACGACGTGCGGCGCAGGTGACGCCGGCCGTCTGCAAGGCCAGCGCGGGCGCGGTCGAGCACCTGGCGCTGGCCCGGGTCGGGAACCTCGCCGACTGGCTGATCCGGGCGCGCGAGCAGGGCGCCTGGAGCTACGGCGCCGACGCGCAGGCGGAGACATCGTTTCGAACCCTTGACCTCAGCGGGAGGGTTATCCTGGTGCTCGGCGGCGAGGGCTCCGGCCTGCGCCCGCGCGTGGCGGAGAGCTGCGACGGGCTGGTCTCGATCCCGACCACCGGCACCGTCGGCTCGCTCAACGTCTCGGTCGCGGCGGCCGTGCTGGCGTTCGCGGCGAACCGCACCGGCTGAGCGCACCTGGCTAGCCCAGCGCCCGGACAGAACCCCGATCCTGCAACGCAACTTGCACCTCCGCGGGAGTGGGAGTTGACAGAACTCCGCGAGTGCGTATAGTCCCACCCGGTTGTTAACGCTGAACCTCAGGTTCATGGTTGAACCTCGGCGCATCGCTGACCACCGAAAATCAGGAGAGGCGTCGGGGAGGAAGGCGCCACTGCATCCGTCTCGTATGGAGGAGATCCAGTGGCTGTACCAACCCAGGAATTCGCTCAGGTATCCGCACGACCCGCCGCCGGCAAGCGCGGCAAGGAGCCGCCGGGAGAGCTCGCCGACGCCTATCTGGTGGCGCGTGCCAAGCGTGGCGACAGCGTCGCCTACGATCGCATCGTCCGTCGCTACAGGAGCTTCGTCAGGCTCAAGGCCTCGTCGTACTTCCTGCTCGGCGGCGAGTCCGACGACCTGATCCAGGAGGGTCTCGTCGGCCTCTACAAGGCCGTGCGTGACTTCCGCACCGACCGCGAGTCGAGCTTTCGCAACTTCGCCGAGCTCTGCATCACGCGGCAGATGATCACCGCCGTGAAGACGGCCAGCCGCAACAAGCACGCGCCGCTGAACCAGTCGATCTCGTTCGCGACCTCGCCCGCCGCGAGTGGCGAGGGCGAGTCGAGCCTGGAGGAGATCCTCCCCGGGCCCGACGTCGACGACCCCGCGAGCATGGTGATCTCGACCGAGGAGCTCGCGAGCCTCGTCGAGTGCCTGACCAGCGTCCTCTCCGAGCTCGAGGCCGAGGTGCTCCGCTGCTACCTCGACGGGCGTCCCTACGAGGAGATCGCCGAGCGGCTCGCCTGCGACACGAAGACGGTCGATAACGCCCTGCAGCGCGTCAAGCGCAAGGTCGGCAACCACCTCGACGCGCGCGAGATCCTGCACTAGGCTCGCTCCATGAGCAGAGTCCTGGTTGCCTACGGCTCCAAGCACGGGTCGACGGCGGAGATCGCCGAGCGGATCGGCGACGCGCTCCGGGCCGGCGGCCATCAGGTCGAGGTCGAGTCCGCCGGCGCCGTGGGCGAGATCGAGCCCTACGATGCCGTGGTGCTCGGCAGCGCCGTCTACGGCGGTCGCTGGCGGCGCGACGCACGCGGCCTGCTGCGCCGCCTGCGCGCCGGATCGGGCGAGCGCGCGCTGTGGCTCTTCTCCAGCGGCCCGACCGGAGATGACGAGCCGGATCCCTCCAACCGCTGGCATCTCCCGACCAAGGTCCGCAAGGCGGGTGAGTCGCTCGGCGCCCGCGATCAGGTCGTCTTCGGCGGTCGCGTCCCGCCCGAGCCCGGCAACTTCATGGAGCGGTCGATCCTCAGGGACACGCCGGAGGAGAAGCGCGACCGGCGCGACTTCGAGGCGATCGCCGCCTGG
>CAWBNH010000009.1:0-51760 GCA_963790085.1 uncultured Solirubrobacterales bacterium | reverse complement strand
AGAAGCAGAAGGGGGTGCCGGCTGTGCTCGGCAAGCTGAGCGGTGAGGTTGACGCCGGTGGCGCCGCTCGCCCGAAGATCAAGCTCAGCAAGAAGGGTCGCAAGGCGGTCAAGCGAAAGGGCAGGATCAAGATCAAGGCCGAGGTGACGATCACGCCCGCCTCGGGCAAGTCGCTGCTCGTCGGCAACGGCGGCAAGATCTAGCCGCCGGCCCGGGGTCGGCGGCCGCTCAGCCGTCGATCCGCTCGAAGAAGAGCTGCAGCATGCGGGCGGTGGCGCCCCAGATGAAGTGATCGTCGACGGCGTAGGTCGGCGTCCGGAAGGGAACGCCACGGCGGATCAGGCGGCGCATCGCGAAACCCTCGCGCAGCTCGTCGAGGCTGAACTCGAGGACCTGCTCGACCTCGGTCGGCTGCGGCGCATGCTCGAGTCCGACCGGGACGAGGCCGACCACCGGCAGGACCCTGTAGCTGGTGACCACGGTCGAGATCGGCTGCAGCGCGCCGACGACCTCGACCGAGGCGGGGTCGAGCCCGATCTCCTCGCTCGCCTCGCGGAGCGCCGTCGTGACGGGCGCCTCACCGGCCTCGGGCGTGCCGCCCGGAAACGAGATCTCACCGGGGTGCCGGCGCAGGTCGTGCCGGCGTTCGGTGAAGATCAGGCCCGGCGAACGCGGCCAGCCGTAGACCGGCACCAGCACCGCCGCGTCCTTGCGCCCATGTGCCTGGAGGGCCTCCGCCTCGGCGAGGTCGAGGAGGCGGGAGCCGAGGTCGCCGCCCTCGCTCAGATGATCACCTGCACCGTGCCGCCGTCGACGCTCCAGGCCGCGCCCGAGACGTAGGAGGCGCGCTCGGAGCAGAGGAAGGCGATCGCGCCGGCGATCTCATCAACCTCCGCGAGCCGGCCGATCGGCCGCTTTGAGCCGGCCAGTTCGAGCGCCTCCTCTCGCGATCCCAGATCGGCGAGCTCGCGGGACTGATCGAGCAGGCCGCCGGGGTCCATCCACATGCCGCTCCGCACCGGACCCGGACAGATCGCGTTGACCAGCACCCCCGCGGCCGCGTGGCGGTCGGCGTAGAGGCGCGAGAGCGAGAGCTGCGCCGCCTTCGCGACCGAGTACTCGGCCATCATCGCCGACGGACGCTTGCCGGCGGTCGAGGAGACGTTGACCACCCGGCCCCAGCCGCGCTCGGCCATCGGCGGGATCAGTGCGCTCATCAGCCGTTTCGGCGCGATCACGTTGAGCTCGAACGCCGCCCGCCAGTCCTCGTCGGGGACGTCGTCGAGGTCGCGCCAGGCTGCGGTGCCGGCGTTGTTGACGAGCACGTCGATCTCGGCGGCCCCGAACGCCGCCTGGACCCGCTCGGCGGCGTCCGCAGCGGTCACGTCGACGGCGAGGCCCGTGGCGCTGCCGCCGGCGCCGTCGGCCTCGGCCACCGCCTCCGCGAGTCGCTGCTCGTCGCGGGCGACGAGCAGCACCGAGGCCCCGGCCTCGCTCAGCATCCGCGCCGTCGCCCGGCCGATGCCGCGGCTCGCTCCGGTGACCACGCAGCCGCGGCCGCTGAGGCCGAGGTCCACGCTCAGGCCCCGACCCGATTCGTGATCGTGATCGGGGTCTCGCGGGCGATCGCCTTGTGCACCGGGCACTTGCCGGCGATCGCGGTGATCCGCTGCGTCTGCTCCTCGCTCAGCCCGCCGGGCAGGTGCAGGATCACCTCAAACACCGCATCGCCGGTGATCAGGCTTCCCTCGACCTCGATCGAGACCTCAAGCTCGCCCAGCTCCCAGCCCTTGCGGTCCGCGTACATCTCGACCGTGATCGCGGTGCAGGCGGCGAGCGAGCCGGCGAGCAACATCGTCGGCGAGGGACCGAGGTCGTCGCCGCCGCGCGAGGGGGGCTCGTCGGCGACCAGCGAGTGCTCGCCGATCACCACGTCGTGCGTGTACCCCTGGCGGCGGGTCGCCCTGATCGCCATCAGCCGCGCCCCTCGAACAGCTCCGGGTCGGGCCGGTCGGTGAATCGCGCCAGCGCGTAGATCAGATCGGCGGCCCGGTTCAGATGACTGGTCAGGGGCTCGGCGGCCGGCTCGCCGGCGTCGGCGAGCGCGGCGACGCGACGCTCGGCCCGGCGCAGGGTCGCGCGGGCGAGGTCGAGCGCGGCGGAGAGCCGCGTACCCCCGGGGATCACGAACTTCGGTGGGAGATCGACCCGTTCCATGTAGCGATCGATCGCCTCCTCGATCCAGCCGACCATCTCGGTGGTGATCCGGCTGACCCCGTCCTCGAGCCTGTCGGCCGACTCCGGGGCGGCGGCCAGCTCGGCGCCGGCAACGAACAGCTCGGTCTGCAGGCGCAGCAGGTCGGCGGCGACCTCGGCGTCGGCGGGCTGGCACAGGGAGCGGGCGACCCCGAGCGCCGAGCCCGCCTCGTCGACCGCGCCGTAGGCCTCGATCCTGACATCCGATTTCGAGCGCCGCCCCCCGTACCAGAGGCCGGTCGTACCGTCGTCACCCTTGCGCGTGTAGATCTTCACCCGGCCAATGCTATGGGCCCGGCCCGGACCGGATCGCCGAGCTCGCTCAGCTCAAGGGATTGAAGACGAGCCCGGTCAGCAGCTTCGGGAAGAAGTAGGTCGACTTCGGCGGCATCGTCTCACCGGCGGCGGCCACCTCGCGCACCTGCCGGACCGGGGTTGGTCGCAGCAGAAAGCCGGCGTCCGCCTCGCCGTCGGCGATCCTCCTGACCGCCTCTTCGGTGTCCGAGCAGTAGGAGATGCCGCGCTTGGCCGCGATGTCGTCGCTGCTCATGCCCAGCGCTTGGCGGAGGATCAGCGCCTCGAGCGCCGCGGCGTCGAGCTGCCGGTAGGGCTCGCTGAAGCCGTCGAGGGCACGCTCGAGCGGGCCCGAGTCGGTGAGCGTCAGGTGGTAGGGCTTGCGGTGATGGGAGTCCATGTATCCGAATGCGATCCGGCCCGCCTCGCGGGTTGGCACCAGCTGCTCGGCCTCGCTGCCGGCCGCTTCGCTGATCTCGAACATCGAGCTCAGCGTCTCGCGGATCGCCTCCTGCTTGGCCCGGTCGAGGTCGTGCAGCAGTCGGTGAGTGGCGAAGACGCTGAGCCCCGGATCCTCGAGCGAGACCAGGCAGGCCAGCGTGTAACGGTGCGGTCCCTCGCCCCCGACCTCCTCCGCGTAGCTGCGGGCCGTCTCGTAGCGATGGTGGCCGTCGGCGATCAGCAGCTCCGAGGGCTCGAGCTCGGCGGCGACCGCGTCGTGGATCGCCGGATCGGCGATCGGCCAGACCCGGTGCACGGTGCCGTCTGCGTCGCTGACCTCGGCCCAGGGGTCGGCCGCGTCCGTCGCGGGCTCGAGGTGGGGCCAGGCGTTGCCCTCGTGCAGGATGAAGATCGGCGACATGCTGTGAGCGGTCGCCCGGGTCAGGCGAAGGCGGTCCTCCTTCGGACCGGGCTGGGTGCGCTCGTGGGGCCGGACCAGGCCGGGCCCGTAGTCGGTGACCCGGATCCGGGCGAGAAAGCCACGCCGGGTCCGGGCGGTCCCGTCGGGCCCGGTGTAGTCCTGCTCGTAGGCCCAGATCGTCGGCTCGCGGTCACGGACGAGAATCCCCTGCGACTCCCAGGCGGCCATCGTCTGGCGGCGAGGTCGAGTCCGGCGGCGCCGCGCACCCGCGGATCAAGCTCAGCAAGAAGGGCCGCAGGGCGGTCAAGCGGAAGGGCAGGATCAAGATCAGGGCCGAGGTGAAGATCACGCCCGCCTCGGGCCAGTCGCTGCTCGTCGGCAAGGCGGGCAGGGTCTAGCCGCCGACCCGAGATCGACGACCGCTCAGCGGTCGATCCGCTCGAAGAACAGCTGCAGCATGCGGGCGGTGGCGCCCCAGATCAAGTGATCGTCGACGGCGTAGGTCGGCGTCCGGAAGGGAACGCCGCGGCGGATCAGGCGGCGCATCGCGAAGCCCTCCCGGAGCTCGTCGAGGCCGAACTCGAGAACCTGCTCGACCTCGGTCGGCTGCGGCGCGTGCTCGAGCCCGACCGGGACGAGGCCGACCACCGGCAGGACCCTGTAGCTGGTGACCACGGTCGAGATCGGCTGCAGCGCGCCGACGACCTCGACCGTGGCGGGGTCGAGGCCGATCTCCTCGCTCGCCTCGCGGAGCGCCGTCGTCACCGGTGCCTCACCGGCCTCGGGCGTGCCGCCCGGGAACGAGATCTCACCGGCGTGCCGGCGCAGGTCGTGCCGCCGTTCGGTGAAGATCAGGCCCGGCGAGTGCGGCCAGCCGTAGAGCGGGACCAGCACCGCCGCGTTCTTTCGTCCGTGCGCTTCCAGGGCCTCCGCCTCGGCCAGGTCGAGGAGGCGGGAGCCGAGGTCGCCGGCCTCGCTCAGATGATCACCTGCACGGTGCCGCCGTCGACGCTCCAGGCTGCGCCCGAGACGTAGGAGGCGCGCTCGGAGCAGAGGAAGGCGATCGCAGCGGCGATCTCATCGACCTCCGCGAGCCGGCCGATCGGCCGCTTCGAGCCCGCCAGCTCGAGCGCCTCGTCGCGCGATCCCAGGTCGGCGAGCTCGCGGGACTGATCGAGCAGGCCGCCGGGGTCCATCCACATTCCGCTCCGGACCGGACCCGGACAGATCGCGTTCACCAGCACCCCCGCGGCTGCGTGGCGGTCGGCGTAGAGGCGCGAGAGCGAGAGCTGCGCCGCCTTCGCGACCGAGTACTCGGCCATCATCGCCGAGGGACGCTTGCCGGCGGTCGAGGAGACGTTGACCACCCGGCCCCAGCCGCGCTCGGCCATCGGCGGGATCAGTGCGCTCATCAGCCGTTTCGGCGCGATCACGTTGAGCTCGAAGGCGGCCCGCCAGTCCTCGTCGGGGACGTCGTCGAGGTCGCGCCAGGCTGCGGTGCCGGCGTTGTTGACCAGCACGTCGATCTCGGCGGCCCCGAACGCCGCCTGGATTCGCCCGGCGGCGTCCGCAGCGGTCACGTCGACGGCGAGGCCCGCGGCGCTGCCGCCGGCGCCGTCGGCCTCGGCGACCGCCTCCGCGAGTAGCTGCTCGTCGCGGGCGACGAGCAGCACCGAGGCCCCGGCCTCGCTCAGCATCCGCGCCGTAGCCCGGCCGATACCGCGGCTTGCTCCCGTGACCACGCAGCCGCGGCCACTGAGGCCGAGGTCCACGCTCAGGCCCCGACCCGATTCGAGATCGTGATCGAGGTCTCGCGAGCGATCGCCTTGTGTACCGGGCACTTGCCAGCGATCGTCGTGATCCGCTGCGTCTGCTCCTCGGTCAGCCCGCCGGGCAGGTGCAGGATCACCTCGAAGACGGCATCGCCGCTGATCAGGCTGCCCTCGACCTCGATCGAGACCTCGAGCTCCCGCAGCTCCCAGCCCTTGCGGTCCGCGTACATCTCGACCGTGATCGCGGTACAGGCGGCGAGCGAGCCGGCGAGCAACATCGTCGGCGAGGGACCGAGGTCGTCGCCGCCGCGGGAGGGGGGCTCGTCGGCGACGAGCGAGTGCTCGCCGATCACCACGTCGTGGGTGTAGCCCCGGCGGCGGGTCGCCCTGATCGCCATCAGCCGCGTCCCTCGAACAGCTCCGGGTCGGGCCGGTCGGTGAACCGCGCCAGCGCGTAGATCAGATCGGCGGCCCGGTTCAGGTGGCTGGTCAGCGGCTCGGCGGCGGGCTCGCCGGCGTCGGCGAGCGCGGCAACCCGCCGCTCCGCTCGGCGCAGCGTCGCGCGGGCGAGGTCGAGCGCGGCGGAGAGCCGGGTGCCCCCGGGGATCACGAACTTCGGTGGCAGATCGACCCGTTCCATGTAGCGATCGATCGCCTCCTCGATCCAGCCGACCATCTCGGTGGTGATCCGGCTGACCCCGTCCTCGAGCCTGTCGGCCGACTCCGGGGCGGCGGCCAGCTCGGCCCCGGCAACGAACAGCTCGGTCTGCAGGCGCAGCAGGTCGGCGGCGACCTCGGCGTCGGCCGGCTCGCAGAGGGAGCGGGCGACCCCGAGCGCCGAGCCCGCCTCGTCGACGGCGCCGTAGGCCTCGATCCTGACATCCGATTTCGAGCGACGCCCCCCGTACCAGAGTCCGGTCGTCCCGTCGTCGCCCTTGCGCGTGTAGATCTTCACCCGGCCAATGCTATGGGCCCGGCCCGCAGCGGATCGCCGAGCTCGCTCAGCTCAGGGGATTGAAGACGAGCCCGGTCAACAGCTTCGGGAAGAAGTAGGTCGACTTCGGCGGCATCGTCTCACCGGCGGCGGCCACCTCGCGCACCTGCCGGACCGGAGTTGGGCGCAGCAGAAAGCCGGCGTCCGCCTCGCCCTCGGCGATCCGCCTGACCGCCTCTTCAGTGTCGGAGCAGTAGGAGAGGCCGCGCTTGGCCGCGATGTCGTCGCCGCTCATGCCCAGCGCCTGGCGGAGGATCAGCGCCTCGAGCGCCGCGGCGTCGAGCTGCCGGTAGGGCTCGCTGAAGCCGTCGAGGGCACGATCGAGCGGACCCGGGTCGGTGAGCGTCAGCTGGTAGGGCTTGCGGTGGTGGGAGTCCATGTAGCCGAACGCGATCCGGCCCGCCTCACTCGTGGGCACCAGCTGCTCGGCCGAGCTGCCGGCCGCCTCCCGGATCTCGAACATCGAGCTCAGCGTCTCGCGGATCGCCTCCTGCTTGGCCCGGTCGAGGTCGTGCAGGAGCCGGTGGGTGGCGAAGACGCTGAGCCCCGGATCCTCCAGCGATACGAGGCAGGCGAGCGTGTAGCGGTGCGGGCCCTCACCCCCGACCTCCTCCGCGTAGCTGCGCGCCGTCTCATAGCGGTGGTGCCCGTCGGCGATCAGCAGCTCCGAGCGGTCGAGCTCGGCGGCGACCGCGCCGTGGATCGCCGGGTCAGCGATCGGCCAGACGCGGTGCACGGTGCCGTCTGCGTCGGCGAGCTCAGCCCACGGCTCGGCGGCGGTGGCCGGCTCGAGGTGGGGCCAGGCGTTGCCCTCGTGGAGGATGAAGATCGGCGACATGCTGTGGGCGGTCGCCCGGGTCAGCCGGAGACGGTCTTCCTTCGGCCCAGGTTGGGTGCGCTCGTGGGGTCGCACCAGGCCGGGTCCGTAGTCGGTGACCCGGATCCGGGCGAGAAACCCCCGTCGGGTCCGGGCGGTCCCGTCGGGCCCGGTGTAGTCCTGCTCGTAGGCCCAGATCGTGGGCTCGTCGTCGCGGACGAGAACTCCCTCCGCCTCCCATGCCGCCATGGTCTCGGCCGCGTGTTCGTAGATGTCGCTGCCCGCCGGCGCCTTTGGCAGGTCGAGCTCGACGACGTTGTGGGCGGAGCGGTCGATGAGAGCCGCTCGCTGGGAGTCGTCGATCACGTCGTAGGGCGGCGCGACGACATCGCCGATCGTCACCCGTGCGGGGTCGTAGTGAACGGCGTGCATCGGTCGGACCTTGGCCATCGGCGGGGGAGCCTAGATCACCTGGGGCGACCGGCCGCGACCGGCCGCCCGACCGGGGGCTAGACTCGCCCACGGTCACGGGGCGTGGCGCAGCCTGGTAGCGCACCTGCTTTGGGAGCAGGGGGTCGCTGGTTCGAATCCAGTCGCCCCGACTAAGAGGATCAGAATCGCCGGTTCTTTCCGCAGCAGCAGGGGTTTGCGAGTTGCGCCTCGCAAGTGGGCAAGCTCGCTTGTTCAAGCCATCAGGCAGGGCGAGGCCGGCTAGCTATGGCCCCTCGCGCCTATCCAGGGGTCGACCGCTGACCTTACGGAAGAGATATGCGGAGGGGGATCGCGTGTAGCCAATGCCCCGGTTGGTTCGCTCAAGCAGCTCGCGCGTCACCTTCTTGTCGCCCTTGGGGATCAGGTACGTGTCGAGATCGCGAGTCGAGGATCGATACGCCTGGCCTCGCTTGTCGATCACGCCGGTCAGCTCGAACTCAGGATCGATCGACGCCATGCTGGCATCGCCGTGGCTGTTGTTCGCCAGGAGCAGGGCCCCGGTCTGGAGGTATCGCTTGCAAGCTCGCGAGACGAAGCCCGCGTAGAGCGAGACCAGGAGTTCGAAGCCTCCCTCGTCTACTGGAAGCTCGGAGGCGTAGTCGGCATGAACGAAGTCGAAGCGGGCGGGTTCTTGATACCGCTTGCCGGCATTTACGATCCGCTCGACGCCAGCGCGATCGGCGAAGAAGCGCTTGGCGCGCACGTCCGAATCGACATAGGTCACCTCTTGGAATACGAACGAGGCGGCGATGTCGACGAAGGATCCCGGATAGAGCACCCGGCTCGGGGTTAGCTGCTCCTTGGCAGCCGCGAACAACGCCTCCCGGTCACCGGGGTGGCGGTTCTGCTCGCCCCAGAGCTGGTCCGTCTTGCGTTCAGCCATCCTCCCGATTGTCCCGCCCTGCTCCGCGCGGGCGCTAGCTCGAGTGCAGCCAACGGATCGTTCGAACGGTCGTTCGGTTCATGCACCGTCCGATCCTCCCGACTGCGGCACCCCTCCGGTGCCTGCTGAGACGACTGCAGCGGCACCGGCGAGAGCAGGTCTTCGCGCCGGCGGAACTAAGGTGTGGGTCCGGCCGGAGTGGCGGAATTGGCATACGCGATCGATTCAAAATCGGTTGCCCTCACGGGCTTGTGGGTTCGAGTCCCACCTCCGGTACTGAGATGGCAGACCTTAGATCGAGGCATCGCTAAGTGTGCGGCCGCTACACGCTCTCCAACCCTGACCCCAAGCGCCTCCGGCTGCGCTTTGGAGTCGACGGACCGTTCGAGTTCGACGAGCGCCCGCGGTTCAACATCGCGCCGACCGACTCGGTCCTCGCGGTTCGCGAGGACGATCGTCGAGTTCGCCAGTTCGGCTATCTGCGCTGGGGGCTGCAGCCGGGCCGCTGGGCGCTGAAGCCCGGTCGACCGCTGATCAACGCACGGGCCGAGACGGTCGCCACCCAGCCGGCCTTCGCGGAGTCGTTCGAGCGACGCCGTTGCCTGATCCCCGCGAACGGCTTCTACGAGTGGAAGCGGGAGGAGACCGGCAAGCGCCCGATCTGGATCAGCAGGCCCGACGGTGAGCTGTTCGCCTTCGCCGGCATCTGGGCGAGCCTCGACCGGGAGGGAGAGGAGCCGATCCACAGCTGCTCGATCGTGACCTGCGAGCCCAACCGGTTGCTGCGGCCGATCCACGATCGGATGCCGGTGATCCTGCCCGCCGACGCCGAGCCGGCCTGGCTCGACCCCGAGCTGGAGGTTTCCGAGCTCGAGGCGCTGCTGCGTCCGGCTGCGGAGCAGCTGCTCGGCCTGCGCGAGGTGGGCGACGCAGTCAACGACGTGCGCGCGGACGGCCCCGAGCTGCTCGACCCGCCGCTGAAGCTGTTCTAGCCGGGCGGGCGCGGGTCGGCGGATGGATCGGCGGGGTCCGCCGGGGGCTCCGCTGCCGCGTCGGTGATCGGCTCGTCCTGCTGAGTCTCGAGGTCGTAGGGAGCGCCCTGCTCGTCGATCGGGGCGCTCTGGTCGAGGGCGCCGCCGCCGACCGGGCGCTCCTCCTCGACCTGCCACTCCTGGTTGAAGGCGAGCATCGCGACCGCGACCAGCAGCAGCTGGACCGGGATCACCACCACCGTCAGCAGCCCGAGCAGCTCCTCCGGCAGCAGTGGGGAGTTGAGCCCTTCCTTGGCGCGATCGAACCAGCCGGGGGCCGCCACCGCGGCGAAGATCGTCATCAGCACTGCCAGCGCCGAGGCAACCGGCAGCACGCCACGGTTCCAGTTGAAGACCAGCAGCGCGAACAGCACGTAGAGGCCTGCCCAGACGATCGTCAGGGCTCCCATCGTCGAGCTCGCGAGCCGCTCCCAGCCGCCGATCGTGACGATCACCAGCAGGACTGCGGAGACGATCAGAACGAACGCGACGACCGCCTTCGCGGTCTTCGACTGCGCCTTCTCCCTGTTCGGCCGCCACAGCTCGTAGCCGGGGCGGGCGACTCCAACCTCAACCATCAACGGGGAATATAGATTCTTCTGCGGTCGAGCGCTACGGTTGTCCGCGCCGGCGGACGTGGCGGAACTGGAAGACGCGCCAGGTTTAGGTCCTGGTGGGCATTGCCCGTGGAGGTTCGAGTCCTCTCGTCCGCATCGCCGCTCGTCCCGTGGCGGCGGCGTGGTCCACCCGGGCCAGGCCGCCCGGTCAGGCGATCCGCGCTCTCACAAGGGCGCTACGATCGGGCGGCGTGGGGCAGTGGCCCAACTGGACAGGCTCCGGTCTCCAAAACCGGAGATTCCAGGTTCGAGTCCTGGCTGCCCCGTTCCGGCCCGCTGCCGGCGCTGTCGATCGCTGCCGACCTGTACGTTGCGCGGAATGGATCCGACGCCTAGCGGGGGACGACGTTGGCAGGCGCTGCGGGGGCAGCTGAAGCGGGGGGCTGAGCAGGCCTGGCGGCTGCTGACGAACGCCCTGTCCGGGCTCTCCCGGCACCGGGGCACTCATCTTGCGGCTGGCATGTCCTACTACGCGCTGTTCTCGGTCTTCCCGGCCGCGATCGTCGTCGCGGCCGTCGCCGGGCTGATCCTCGACGACCCGTCCGCCCGCGAGGACGCGGTCAGCTTCCTGCTCGACGAGCTGCCGGCCTCCGATCAGGGCCGATCGGACATCGAGACCGCGGTCGACGGCGTCACCTCGAACTCGCGCACGCTCGGTCTGATCGGACTGGCTGCCCTCTTGATCAGCACGAGCGCGCTGGTCAGCGCCGCGCGGAACTCGGTCAACCTGATCTTCGGCGACGAGCTGCGACGGGGTGCGCTGCGCGGCAAGGCCCTCGACATCCTGCTCGTCATCGGCCTCGGGTTCCTGTTCTCGCTCTCGTTCGCGGTGACCCTGATCGGGCAACTCAACATCGTTCTCGGCGGTGCGGTCGGCGATGCGATCGAGAGCGCGATCAGCGCCAGCGGGCCGCTGCTCTCCCTGATCCTCACGGCCGTCGTCTTCGCGGTCCTCTACCACGTGCTGCCGACCGGGCGCCCGGGCTGGAGGCAGATCTGGCCGGGGGTGGTCTTCGCGTCGTTCGGCTACGAGCTGCTCAAGCGTGGCTTCTCGATCTACCTCGACAACTTCGCCGACTACAGCGCCGTCTACGGCTCGCTCGGCGCCGTGATCGCGTTCATGTTCTTCGTCTACCTGGCCTCGGTCGTGTTCCTGATCGGCGCCGAGATGGCGGCGATCTGGCCGGGCGTGCGGGCCGGCGAGTACGACCCCGAGGACGACGGCGAGGAGAAGAGCTTCGGCGAGCGGGTCCGCGAGATCGTTGGGCGCCTGTTCGGGCGCAACCGCGTCGAGAGCCCCTGACAGCCCGCCGCCGCCCTCGCCGCGGACGCTCGGAGCGTTAACGAACTTTGAGCGTTCAGTGCAATCCGCCGCCCAATGCGCTAACAATATTGGCGGCCGCAGGAATCCGCCGGCCAAGTGTACTAATACTATGGAACGCTCCGGGGCTGGGCCGGAGTGGCCCCACGGGGTACTGGGTCGCATAGCCCACAGTCGAGACGGCGAACAAAGCTCTAGATCCTTGTTCGAAAGCACTCCGCCAACCGCAATCCGCTCCGGGCTCCCGGCCGCGCTCGTGCCGATCGTCCGGGTCGCCTTCCTCGCCCTCGCCGCGCTGGTGATGTTCGCCGCCGTCCACGCCGATCGCGCCGAGGCGCGGTCGAAGTGCCGTGGCGCCGACACCGCGCCCGCGAAGCTCAGCCAGGGCAAGGCCGAGCGCCTGGTCGCCTGCGTCGTCAACCGTAAGCGGGCCAACCGGGGCCTTCGGCGTCTGAAGTGGGTTCCAAGTGTCCGCAAGGCCGCCTCCCGGCACAGCGGGACGATGGTTCGTAAACGCTGCTTCTCCCACACCTGCCGAGGTGAGCGTGACCTCACCGGCCGGCTGAACAAGGCGCGGTATCTGCCCTGCAAGTGCAGCTGGAGCGCCGGCGAGACGCTGGCGATCGGCTCCGGTCACGCCGCCTCGCCGAAGTCGATCGTCCGTGGCTGGATGCACAGCCCGCCCCATAGGCAAGCGATGCTCGACCCGAAGTTCCGCCACATCGGGGTCGGCTTCCGCCGCGGGACGCCCTACGCGAGCAGTCGTTCCTCGGCGACCTACACGGCCAACTTCGGCGTCAAGCGCTGAGCCGGCGGCGCCTGCGAATCGCGGGCGCTGAAGGGGGTCTAGGCTGCGGCGCGATGTTCGGCACAGGCACCGATCGCAGTCACCAGCTGGATCGCGGGTCGCGTCCGTGAGGGGGTTGGGTCACTGAGCCGCCGGCGCCGCCGCGGGATCCTCGCGATCGCGATAGGAGCGATCGCCCTCGACACGGCGCTGCTTGGGCTGATCGCTCCCCTGCTGCCCGAGATCGAAAGCCGTACCGGCGCCTCAGAGGCCCAGCTCGGGCTCGCGCTCGGCGCCTATGCGCTGCCGATCCTGGTCGTCTCGCTGCCGCTTGGCCGCGCAGCCGACATCGTCGGTCGCCGACCGTTGCTGCTCGGGGGCCTGCTGCTGACCGCGGCCGGGTCGGTCTTGATCGCCTTGCCCGAGTCGCTGCCGCCGCTGATCGCCGGCCGCGCGATCCAGGGGATCGGCTCAGCGGCGAGCTGGATCGCGGCGCTGGCGGTGGTTTCCGATCTCGCGCCGCCAGGCCGCAAGGGTGAGTCGATCGGCTTCGCGCTGGCGGCGAACAGCGTCGGCGCGATCGGCGGACCGGCGCTCGGCGGGATCACCGGGGACGCGATCAGCTTCGAGTTCCCGTTCCTGTTCGTCGCCGGCCTCGGACTCGCCCTGGCGCTGGCCGGCAGTCTCGTGCTGCCGCGCGGCGCGCCCGAGCGGCAGGGACCCCGCAAGACGGGGGTTCGCGACCTGCTCCGGCTCGCGTTCTCGCGCCCGGTGATGCCGGCGACGATCAGCGTGATCGCCGGCGCCACCGCGCTCGGCGTGGTCGAGGTGGCGGCGCCGCTTGATGCCGACGAGCGGCTGGGCCTCAGCGCGGCGGCGATCGGTGTCGTCTTTGCGGCGACGATCGCGCTCGACGCCGTCGCGGCGCCGGTTGCCGGACGGGCCAGCGATCGGACCGGCCGCGTACCGATCTCGCTGCTCGGGCTGATCCTGCTCGCCGCGTCGCTGGTGCTGCTCGCGCTGCTGCCGGGGGTCGCCGGCTTTGTGATCGGCCTCTCGATCTTCGGGATCGGGTCGAGCACGATGTTCGCCTCCGCGGTCCCCTGGCTCGACGATGCATTCGGCCACCTGGACAAGGGCTTCGGGTACGGCTTCCTGAACCTGACCTACTCGACCGGCTACGCGCTGGGACCGATCGCCGCGGGGCTCGTGCTGCAGGCTTCGGGCGCCGATCTGACCTACTTCCTGGCGGCGGCGCTGATCGTCGCCGTGGCCGCGATCATGTTCTCGCGCCGAGCGTGGCTCGGTGGCATCGGGCCGAGTCGATGCCGGAGCTGCCGAAGGCGGCGGCTAGCGCGCCCTGAGGAGTAGGGTGCGTCGCGGAGTTCAGCGGACAAGGAGCTGGAGATGGCCGATTCCGAGTTGCAGGCTGACGAGCTGACCGAGGTCAAGGAGCGGAGCCGGGCGACCTGGGCCGCCGGCGACTTCGATGTCGTCGCGGACCTGATCCTCGACGTCGGCGAGCGGATCGTCGAGCGGCTCGGCATCGGACCGGGGGAGAGGGTCCTCGACGTGGCCGCCGGCACCGGCAACGCAGCGATTCCCGCGGCGGTCGCCGGGGCCGACGTCGTCGCCTCGGACCTGACCCCCGAGCTGTTCGTGGCGGGCCGCCGCCGCGCCGATGCGGCGGGAGTGGAGCTGGAGTGGGTCGAGGCCGATGCAGAGGCGCTTCCGTTCGACGACGCCTCCTTCGACGTCGTCGTCTCGACCTTCGGCCACATGTTCGCCCCGCGCCACGAGGTTGCCGCCGCCGAGATCGCCCGCGTGACCCGCGAGGGCGGACGCTTCGGCCTCTGCTGCTGGAAGCCCGACGGCAAGGTCGGCACGTTCTTCGCGACGATCGGCAAGCACACCGGCCCGCCACCGGGGGTCGCGGTGCCGCCGCCGATGTGGGGCACGGTTGATCACTGCGCGGCGATGTTCGACGGCAACGGCGTCGAGCTCGAGTTCGAGCACGCGACGACGACGATGGACTTCACCGACGCGGAGGAGGCCGTCGATCTCTACGCGACCAAGTTCGGCCCGGTCGTGATGGCGAAGGCCGCGCTCGAGCCCGAGGGGCGCTGGGAGCCGTTGCGGGAGGACCTGCTGGAGATGTTCATCGAGGAATCGGAGCCGACCGAGAAGGGCCTCGGATTCGAGGCCGAGTACCTGGTCGTCCTCGGCCGCAAGCTGAGTTGAGGCGAGTGCCTGCAGGACGGCTTCCTATACTCGGGCCGGCTGCGGGCGAGGTGTAACTGGTTGCACGTCAGCCTTCCAAGCTGAAGGAAGCGGGTTCGAGTCCCGTCGCCCGCTCTGACCACCCCCCGTGCATCCCCTAGACTCGCCGCGTCACGGGGCGTGGCGCAGTTTGGTAGCGCATTCGACTGGGGGTCGAAAGGTCGCTGGTTCAAATCCAGTCGCCCCGATGAAGACGACGCGTCCCCTGCGTCCCCCAAACGTCTCGCTTCTCGTCCGAAGGGGGAGCCGGTCTACCGTGCCAGTCGGGGAGGAGCTACTCCGCGGGGCGCGGACGGCTCTGCTCGGCGTACGCGTCCCGTTGGGCGGAGGCGAGTTGGTCCGCGCGCTCGTTCAACGGAACCCCAGCGTGACCGGGGACCTGCACCCATTTCACATTGCGACAGGCAACCTCGGCGGATAGCGCCTCCCACAGGGCGCGATTCTTCACCTGCTTCCGGTCCGCCGTCCGCCAGCCGTTGCCTTGCCAACGCTCAAGCCAGTCCCTGAAGTTCTTCATGACGTAGGTGGAGTCGATGAAGATGCACACGCGCGCGGGCGCGGGCAGGGCGCGCAAGCCGGTGATCACGGCCTTTAGCTCCATTCGGTTGTTCGTGGTTTCGAGGTCGCCGCCGAAGACCTCCCACTGCTTGGCTGTGCTGCCATCGGAACGGCGGGCGACCAGTACTGCCGCGTACCCACCGGCGCCTGTGGTGTTTTGAGCGCAGGCGCCGTCGCTCCAGATCTCGTAGGTGAGGTCGGTGGGTGTAGCCACGATGCCCGCAGTCTGCCTATCGACGGTCGGCAGCGCGCTCGCACAGGGCACTAGACGGTTTATTGCAAGCGTTTCGTCGTTCGGATGCCCCCTCGCCGGTCCCCTCCGGCCGCCCCTCTAGAGCGTCAGGACGGATCGATGTTCTGATTGAGGTGGAACAGGTTGTGCGGGTCGTAGCGGCGCTTGAGCTCGACCAGCCGGTCGTAGTTGACGCCGTAGGCGTGCCGGACGCGGTCGTGGTCTTCTGCCGGGAGATAGTTCGTGTATGACCGGTCGGCCATGTGCGGAGCGAGCGCGTCGAACGTCGTGCGCGCCCAGGCGATGCCGGCATCGCTGTCGGCCGGATCGGTCCACTGGGAGATGAGCAAGAGGTTGTGCCCCGCCTGCCGGTGCGGGTACGCGGTTGCGGTCGGCTCGATGCGCGTCGCCTGGCCCTGGAATGCCTCAATGACCAGCGTGCACAGGTCGGTCGGGGCGCGCTCGAATGCATCGACGAGGACGGCGATCGCCGCCTCGGAGAGCTCCGAGAAGAAGGCCGACTTCCAGTAGCCCAGGACCCCGGGCGCGAACAGCGCGTCGGCGCTCGTGTTCGCGAGCGGGTAGGGGATTCGCTCGATCATGTCGGCGGCGGGTGCGCCGAGCGTCCGTACTGGCGCGACGTCCGCCTGCGCCCGTTCGTCGTCCGAGCCGCAGTGGCACACCACAATCGCGCACATCTTGGCTCCCGAGCCGTCGGGTGCGTGCAGGAAAGCGGCCTGGGCTCCGAGGTCGTCGGGAGCACCGGCACTGAAGTCGCGGTAGAACGAGAGGATCTCGGCCGCCGAGTCGAGCGGGTGCAGGACGGGGCCCTTGAGAACGGTTGCCACCGGGTGGGCCTGGAACTCGAATGACGTCGCCACGCCGAAGTTGCCGCCTCCCCCGCGGATCGCCCAGAACAGGTCTGCGTCGGTGTCGGCACTCGCGGTCACCACCTCCCCGGAGGCGAGAACGACCTCGGCGGAGAGCAGGTTGTCGATGACCATCCCGTACCGACCCATCAACCAGGCCAGCCCGCCGCCGAGCGTGAGCCCGCCGATTCCCGTGCTCGAGACGATGCCGCTCGGTGTCGCGAGCCCGAAGACGGCGGTGGCGCGGTCCAGTTCGCCGACCGTCACGCCTCCTTGGACCCGGACCGTGCGCCGCACCGGATCGACGTGGATGCCCTTCATGCGGGAGAGATCGATCATCAGGCCGCCCTCGGTCACCGCCTTGCCGGCGATGTTGTGCCCGCCCCCGCGGACCGAGACCTCGAGCTCCGTATCCCTCGCGGCGTTTACCGCGTCTACCACGTCTGCCGTGTTCAGGCAGCGGGCGATGAGTGCCGGTCGTTTGTCGATTAGGCCGTTGTGGATCGCGCGGGCGGCGTCGTAGCCGGCGTCGTCGGGATGGAGGATCTCTCCGGAGAAGCCCTCCGCCAACGGCGTCGCGTGGCCGATCGTCGTCACGGCAACGAACCTATCACGCGCGCCGCTTCTACGGAAACCCGGATCGGTAGTGTGAACGATCCTCGGAGCGTCACCACGAGAGACGAAGCGGGCCCTCGCTAGGGCCGTCCGAGCAAGACCTTGGATCTCTTCCCTGGCGGGACTGAGCGCGGTACCGCTCTAGTACCAACTGCTCCGTCCGATCTGTCCAAATGGTTCTCGCCCGCGGACGCAGGGGAACGCGGGGGACGCTTGAGGACGCATCCCGACTGGTTCAGCCCCGACTGGGGGTCGAAAGGTCGCTGGTTCGAATCCAGTCGCCCCGATGTCGCCTCGGTAGGGATTCGAGCTCACGCAGGGCCGCGGTATAGGGTGTCATCCGTGCCCCGAGCTTGGCTCAGCCTCACGCTCGTCCTCGCTCTCACCGTCGGCCTGCTCGCGCTCGGGTTCGCGCGCCCGGCGGCCGCCGCCGACCGGGTACGGTGTCGTGCCAGGCTCGGGGCGCCGTTTCGATCGGGTCCGTTTGCTCCGCCAGCTTCGCTGCGGGGCCGAACACCTCCTCGAACTCGGGGTCGCCCGGTTCCAGGTATCGGCGCATGATCGGTGCGTTGTGCTCGAACCACGCGGCGCCGCTCTCCTCTGTGACTCTTACAATTCCCTCGGCGCGCTCGTCAAAGGACAGCGCGATCGTTGAGATGCCGATCATGCTGTCCGCTTCGCCTGCCGACACGCCGATGGCTCGGGCCGTCTCGGTCGAGATGAACACGCACCGGAACTTGGCGTCCAGGATCTCGCCCATCATCCCCGCGCTTTCGATTGCCAGCGCAATGTCTCGCAACTCCGGATGTGCGGGGAGTTGTGGGACGTATCGGGCGCCGTCCTCCATTGTCTCAGCCTATCCGCTACCCGGAGGACCGGAGGCCGCCCTGCGCCCGCATCGCTAGCGGCGCCTGGGGACCAACGTGGTACCGACGGGGCGCTTCTCCTTCTCGGATTCTCGAATCAGATAGCCTCGGACCAGATGCCGTCCGATCCTGAGCATTGAGTCGTTTGCCGGCCTCGGTTCGGGCGCTCGGCGAGGTCTTTCGCAATCCCGATCTCGGCCGACTTCAACTTGCCTGGGCCGGTGTCTCCTTCGCCACCTGGACCTTCGTCATCACGCTCGGGGTCTTTGCCTTTGATGCCGCCGGCGCGGCCGCCGTCGGCGTCGCCGGGCTGGTGAGGTTGCTCCCCGGCGCCCTTGCGTCGCCCTTCTCCGGTCTGCTCGGAGACCGGTACTCGCGGAGAGTCGTGCTCGTCTGGAGCGCCGCGACGATGGCCGGTGTACTGGGAGGCGCCTCGCTTGCCGTCACCGCCGGAGCACCGACATGGTTGGTCTTTGCGCTCGCCGGCCTGTTCACCGTCGCAGCTTCGCCCTACATCCCAGCTGAAGGTGCCTTGATGCCTCAACTCGCCCGCACTCCGCAGGAACTCTCGGCCGCGAACGTGACCCACAGCGCGATGGACAACCTCGGCTTTCTCGGGGGCTCGATCCTAGCCGGCGTCCTGCTCGCGGTGAGCTCCGTGCAGGCCGTGTTTGCGCTCGCGGCGCTGGCTGCGGCGGCAAGCTGTATCGCGATCCTGCTCATACGGCCCGACAGCCGTCCTCGGTACGCGGACGAGGTGGCTGCCCGCGGCCTGGCCCGGCAGGCCACCGCCGGGCTTCGGGCAATGATCGCCGACCCCCCACTGCGCCTCCTCGGCGCCAGCCTGACCCTTCTCGTCTTCGTTGAGGGAGCGGCGGACGTGCTGATCGTGATCATCGCGCTCGATCTGCTCGAACTCGGCAACTCGAGCGTCGGTTACATGAACGCGGCTTGGGGAGTCGGAGCGCTGCTGGCCGGCGCCGCCCTGGCGGTGCTGATCAACCGCGGCAGGCTGGTCGAAGGCCTGGTGGTCGGCAGCCTGATCACCGGTGCGATGCTCGCGCTGCCGGGGGTCAGCCCGGTCGTTGTCGTCGTCTACGCCGCCTGGTTCGGGGTCGGAATCGGCTACACCTTGGTCGAAGTCGCCGCCAACACGCTGCTGCAGCGACTGGGCGATGACGAGGTCCTGGGGCGCGTCCGCGGTTCGCTGGAGACGGTGCGACTGGCGGCGATGGCGCTTGGTGCGATCGCGGTGACAGTTCTGGTCGAGCTGCTGGGGACCCGCGCCGCTGTGCTCGTTGTCGCCTCGATCCTGCCGTGCTTCGCCCTCCTCCGGTGGGGTCGCTTGCGATCCTTCGAGGTCGGGGCGCCAGTGGAGGAGCGCCACTTCTCCCTGCTTCGTGCCGACCCGATCTTCACCCCGCTTCCACTCGCGACGCTCGAGCGCCTCACCCACGATCTGATCCAGCTCAGCGCCGACACCGGTCAGGATGTCATCACGCAAGGCGACGTCGGCGATCGCTTCTATCTGATCGAGGCGGGCCGGGTAGAGGTGTTCCAGAATACGGTCCACCGGCGCTTTCAGGCCGCCGGGGAATCGTTTGGCGAGATCGCGCTCCTCCGCGGCGAGCCGCGGACCGCCACGGTTCGGACCACCGAGCCGACTAGGCTGCTGGCGCTGGATGCCGAGCATTTCATCGATGCAGTTGCCGGGCATGGCCGTTCCTCGCAGGCGGCCGACAGCGTGATCGAGCATCGGCTCCCGCGCGATCCGGGCTCCGCTCGCGAACGATCGGAGTCTCATGCTGAAACCTGAGATTCGTTATGCGCGGAATGCTGAGATTGCGATCGGCTACTGCGTCCTCGGCGACGGACCCGCCGACCTCGCCTACCTCTCGCCGTTCAACAACCTGGACGTCATGTGGGAGAACCCGATCTACGCGGCTTTCCTGCGGTCGCTGGCAGCATTCGCGCGGGTCATCGTCATCGACCGGCGCGGCACCGGCGTTTCCGACCGCTACTCGCCGGATGACCTACCGTTGCTCGAGGACCTCGTCGATGACCTCGCCGCGGTGCTCGATGCGGTGGGCTCTGATCGCGCAACGCTGTTTGGCTTCTCGGACGCGGGAGCACTCTGCGCAATGTTCGCGTCCACTCGCCCGGATCGGGTCGCGGGGCTGGTGCTCCACGCGACTGCCGCCCGGGGCACGCAGGCAGCTGACTACCCCTGGCAGTGGTCGGAGGAAGAGTGGCGGGACTACCTGAGCCGAGTGAGGAACGGGTGGGGTACGCGAGAGTACGCGAAGGAGACGCTCGCTCTGTTCAATCCCTCGCTTGCCGGCGACGCGCAGATGGAGAGATGGTGGGAGCGGTACCAGCGGCTGTCGGCGAGTCCGAGCGCCATCTATGCGCAGGAGAAGGTCTTCCGTGAGATGGACATTCGCCACTTGCTGCCGGCGATCAGCGTCCCCTCGCTCGTGCTCCACCGGACCGACGATCAGATCGAGCCGGTCGGAGCCGGTCGCTATATCGCGGACCAGATCGCAGGGGCGGAGTTCGTCGAGTTGGGCGGAGCAGATCATTTCCCCTGGGCCGGCAACCAGGAAGCGCTCGTGGCCGAGGTCAAGCAGTTCATCGACCAGGTCCAACGGGAACACGAGGACGAGTTCGATCGTGTGCTCGCAACGGTCCTCTTCACAGATGTGGTGGATTCGACCGCCCGGTCGGCCGAGATGGGGGACGGTCGCTGGCGCGAGGTCCGCGCACAACATGACAACCTGATTCGCGCCCAGCTCGCGCGCTACCGCGGCCGCGAGGTCGACACCGCCGGCGACGGGTTCTTCGCCGTCTTCGACGGCCCGGCCCGCGCGGCGCGATGCGGCTTCCGGATCGCCGCCTCCATGGCGCAGTTGGGACTGGAGGTCCGCGTCGGCCTCCATACGGGCGAGGTTCGCTATGAGGAAGACGCCGTCACCGGTATCGCGGTGGCGATCGGCGCTCGGATCGGGTCCCTGGCGGAGCCCGGCGAGGTGCTCGCCTCGTCGACGGTGAAGGACCTGGTCGTAGGGTCCGAGCTCACTTTCGTTGACCGCGGCACCCATTCATTGAAGGGTGTGCCGGACGATTGGCGAGTGTTCGCGGTCGCGGGATAGCCGGCGCTGGGGATCGGGGACTGCGGCGGTACCACCGTGGTACCGACCGATGTGTCCAATGCGTCCGAGGAATACACGGCGCCGGAGACAAATGGACGCATCGGACGCCGCGGGACGCATCGACCCCCCCAACCCATCGACTGGGGGTCGAAAGGTCGCTGGTTCAAATCCAGTCGCCCCGATCGCTTGGCACGGGTCCAGATTGCGAGGTCATGGCGTCGATCGTGCCGAGTGTGTGCTTGCGAACGGGCCAAGACGGGCGTGAGTTGGGGTGCTGGCTCAGCCGGCGGTTGGTAGCCTCCCCGGCCGTGTCCCATCCCGACCGTGCCGCTCCGCCTGACCGGCGGCCGATTGAGCCCGGGGAGATCTGGGAGAACCCCGTCACGCGCGAGCGGGCCCGGATTATCGACGTTCCGTGGCAGAACGCCGACGATCGCGCGGTAGTCGAGCTGACGGCACTCGCGGGTGCGCGCGTTGTGGGGGAGCACCTGCATCCGGCCCTCCGTGAGCGTTTCAGCGTCCTCGAGGGCGAGTTGACGGTCGTGCGCGATGGCCAGAAATCCACTCTGAGCGCCGGTGAGAGCGCTGAGATCGCCCCCGGCGTGTGGCACGACTGGTGGAACGAATCCCGAGTCGACGCGCTTGTCCGGGTCGAGGTCGCCCCGGCGACGCGCTTCGTGCACATGATCGAGACGCTGTTCGGGCTCGCTCGCGAGGGGCACGTCAACGGAAACGGGATGCCCCATCCATTGCAGCTCGCGCTGACCGCGCAGGAGTTCTCGGACGTGTTCGTGCTTCGCAAGCCGCCACGGGAAATCCAGCGCGTGGTCTTCACCGCGCTGGCCCCGATCGCAAAGCTTCTCGGCTATCGCGCCACCTATCCGAGCCTCTCACGGACGACGCTGTCCCGCGCCTAGGGCGCGGGCTGTTGGTACCGCTGTGATACCGACCGATACGTCCCACCTGTCAGGGGAGTCCAGTGCCGGAGCGCGTGGGGGTGTGCGACGCCCCAGGACACGTCGACACCCCAACCCGCCGACTTGGGGGTCGCAAGTTCGCTGCTGCAAGTCCGGATCGCCCCGCCTTCTGGCCTGTGCTCGGGAGCGGCGCGGACCACCGCGTCCTCCCAACGTCTTCAGCCTCGGGCAGGTCTGGGTAGCAGCCGCGCAGCCACCACGGCGAGCAGCGCCGCAAGCGCGGCGCTACCGACCCGCTTCGGACATCGCCCCGTGCATCTGGTAGTCGCTGTGGTGGTCATAGGCGCCACCTGACGCCATCGGCTGAGGCATCGATGAAATGTAGTCGCAAGGCACCGTCCAGCGCTTGGGCGCCGCCTGAGTCCACGGAACGACTGGTCCCGCGCGAAGCGTGGATGAAAGCCGTTCGTTCCGAGATCCCGGCTGCCTGAGAATCCGGTCGCCCCAATCGCGAGCCCTTTGGCCTCAGCGGTGAGCCGACTGCCTCGAACGCCCCTCCGAATAGGGCCTGCTGGCCGCGGTTCTCCTGATAGCGTGGCTCGCTCGGCTGATCACATCGCAATCGGCGGCATCACCCTTCCATTACCACGAGAGGCGGAATCGCTTCTGAGAGCCAGCTTCAGACACGTAATCGGAGCGGCCGCGCTGCTCGGCGCTGTCGCGCTCCTGTTCCCGGCCGGCGCCGGCGCCGGCCCGACCGACTGGACCAAGCTTCGTGCCCTCAACATCACTCACCAGGGTGGGGAGGACGAGGCGCCCTCGGCGACAATGTATGCGTTCGAGCGCTCGATGAAGCTCGGCTCCGACATGCTCGAGGTCGACGTCAACACGACCAAGGACGACAGGCTCGCGATCATCCACGACGGTGAGGTCGACCGGACGACGAATGGAACGGGCCCTGTCGCCGACTACATGATGGCCGAGCTCAAGAAGCTCGACGCCGCCCAATGGTTCGCGCCGCTCGAGGGCACCACGGACGACGCGCCCAAGGACCAGTACGTCTTCCGCGGCGTCCGCATCGGGAAGGAGAAGCCGCCGCCCGCCTACGGTCGGGGCGACTTCCGGCCACTCGAGCTCGCCGAGCTGATGGATCGATATCCCGGCATGCCGATCAACATCGAGATCAAGGGTGGGGTTGCCGAGGACGATGCCTCCTACCTTCACGTCGCCGAGGTGCTGGCCGAGTTCCTCAACGACTACGGCCGCACGAAGGGGATCGTGGTCGCCTCGTTCAACGACGCCGCGCTCACCAGCTTCCACCAGCTCGCGCCGAAGATCGATCTCGCACCGGCCACTGGCGCGGTTGCCGGCTACGTGCTCGGCGGCGTGCCGCTGCCGCCCGGCTACGAGGTCTTTCAGGTCCCGACCTCCTTCCAGGGGATCCCCGTGGTGACTCAGGACTTCGTCGACGGTGCCCACGGCGATGGCTACGCCGTCCACGTCTGGACGATCAACGACGAGCAGACGATGAACGAGCTCTGGGGCTACGGCGTCGACGGGATCATGTCCGCCGAGCCGATGCGCCTCGAGAAGAACATGTGCGAGCGGAACGAGCCCCGCCCGCCCCTTCCGAAGAACTCACCGGGAAAGCACTGCGCCAAGAACGTCTCGATCGCATGCGAGGTCAAGGTCAACGACGTCGAGCGGATCGGCCGAAAGAAGGCCGCGGTCACGCTCACTCGCAAGGACAACTTCGACAGCCGCTGCGCGGGCAGGGCCACCCTCAAGGCGATCGGCGCCAAGGCCCGCAAGCAGGCCAAGTTCGACTTCGGCTGGCACTCGCCCGAGGCCGGGGGTCCCAGCGAGCTGGTCGCCACGGTCAAGCTCAACAAGAAGCTGCGGGGGTCGATCAGGCGCAACGGGAAGGTCCGGGCTCTTACGCACCCATATGGCGGGTTCGTGGTGCGGGCGACGAAGGTCGCGTAGGACGCGGGGCTGATGACCCGGAGCTCGCGGGTTCAATCCGCAGCGGCGCCGGCACCCGGCCCGGCAGCTACTGCGTTCCCCACCAGACGTAGGTGAGCGCGATGCCCATCACGTCCTGCCAGGGCTGCGAGTTGTCGTAGCGGGCGGTCAGCTTGTAGTCGTGGCCGGCGAGGACCTTCTGGTGCAGGATGCAGGGGGGGATCGAGGCCAGGTGTCCCATGTGGTACTTCGGCACGCTCCGGCACTCGAGGGCGTTCGGGTCGTCCTCCTTGAGGGCGATGTCGATTGCGCCCTTGTGGAGGTGGCCGCCGGCGAAGACGGCGATCCCGTCGTCGGGTGCCCGCCAGGTGCGTGACTTCTCGTGGATGCTGCCGGCGCCGCCGTTGCCGGGCACGTCATAGGTCGAGTTGCCGCAGCCGGTGACGTCGAGGAAGTAGGGCGTCACCGGACGTGAGTTCGATGCGTTCGCGCCGGGCTGGTAGCCGAGCGTGTATTCGATGTAGACGGTCTTCGGCGGAGTCCCAGCCGGGGTCTCGTTCATCACGTGGTAGAGCGAGCCCCAGCGGTCGTTGGCACCGACCAGGTAGGTGTAGGGGCCCCAGAGCGTCAGCGGGGTTCGCTCGCTGCCCGAGCCCATGAAGCGCTCGCGCCTGCCGGTGCAGATCTCGTCGTTGCGGGCCGAGGTCGTCATCACGACGTGGTGGAGGTGGATGTCGTGGGGGCTGACCGAGTTCCCGTCCTCGTCGACGACGTCGAATCTGGCGCTCTTCAGCCCGAACGAGCCGGCCGGTCGCGGCATCCCCGACGACGGCGAGCCCTGCGCCTCATCGCCGGGACCGAGCGTGAACGGGCCGTAGCGGAAGGTCTTGGTCACGGTCTGCCCGCCGCCTGGCGGCGCGTTGACGAGCGGCTCGCAGCCTGCCGCGACAAGCGCCAGCAGCGCCAGCGCCCCCAACAGAAGAAGGACCTTGCGACGTGCTCGGCTGCTCGGCATTCGCCCTCCCAGACGTGACCTCCGGACGCGACGATCGTAGCAGCGCCCGCGGGGGCGTCGGCGGAGTCGCATCAGCTCGAGAACGGCGTCTTCTCGCAGCGGAAGAAGAAGGGAAGCTGGCCGAGCGGGGCCGGAACCGTCGCGGTGGTCGGCCCCTCGTATGTGGCGCCGCCCGGAGCCTGATGCACCCAGCACCCCTCCGGGAAGTTGACGCTCGCGCTCGGTCGTGCCCTCGTAGAGGACCGGCGCCACCAGCACGTCCGGGCCGAGCATCCACTGCTCGGAATCGGAGCGAGCGCCGGGGGCGGTCGGTCCCGCCAGCCACATCGGCCGCGCGATCGGCGTGCCGTCGCGCCTGCCTTCGCGCCAGAGATCGCGGATGTAGGGGAGGGCGGCCTGGTGCAGTCTCGCGAGGGCCTTCCATCGCGAGAGCGTCGGCTCGCCGTAGAACCAGGGCATCCGCGTGCCGGTCGAGGCCGAGTTGTGGACCCGAAAGTAGGGAGTCAGCGCTGCCCACTCGCTCCAGCGCGTGAACAGCTCCGCGTCTCGGCGGCGCGGCGATGAAGTCCGCGTAGCCACCGATGTCGGTGTTGAAGCCGAAGGCGCCGCCGAGGCCGCGGTTGAGCATGTCTGGGGCCAGCGATCGCAGTCCCGAGCCGCCGCTCCACTCGGTTGTCTCGTCGCCCGGGAAGGTCCCCATCTCGTAGGCGGCGCTTCCGGGCCGGCCGCTGTAGCCCGAGCGCGTGAAGAACCAGATCTTGCCGCGGTCGGGGTTCGCCGTCTGCCACTGGTCGAGGATCTCGCGGCTGAGCCGATGGTAGATCACGGGATAGCGGTTGTGCATCGTTGCGTCCGCTCTTGCCGTTGGCGAAGTGCATGTCGTCCTGGACCTGCTCGCCGAAGTCCTGCATGAAGCCGTCCATGCCGAGCTCGAGCGTCAGCTCGAGCCGCTCCCGCCACCAGGCCTTGGTATCCGGGTTGGTGAAGTCGAGCAGGGTCGAGTCGCCGCCGCCGTTGGCGCCGAAGATGTAGGGGTCGCCGGCGGCGGTCTTCGCCACCAGTCCCTTGGCGAGGGTCTCCTCGTAGTCGCCCTTTGGTTGCGAGCTGAGCGAGTCGTTGGCGACGTAGGCGCGGTGATAGAGGATCGCCCGGATCCCCATCGCGTGCAGGCGATCGATCACGTCGCGCACGTAGTCGAGGTCGTCGAAGATCGCCCAGCCCTCGAATGCGTAGGCGCTTACGTCGATGTCATAGGCCTCGATGTCGGCGAGGTCCTGTTCGACCTTCGCCTTGTAGTCCTCCGGCGTCTCGACCGCGGGCGCTCCCGGCGCCGCCGGGACCTGGATCGCTCTCCAGAGCGTCGGGCCCTGGGCCCACCTCGGGGGCATCAGGTGCCGCCCGGTGATCGCGGTCAGCGCGGTCATCGAGCTGGAGACGTCGGGCCCGAGCGCGACCGAGTAGTCGAGCTTGCGGGCTGCCGTTTGAACCTGCCAGGCATCGCCGCGGTCGTTCGCCATCCGCCAGCGCGCGAACTGGTTTCGATTGAGCAGGAACCCGTACCCGCGGGAGGAGAGGAACTGGGCCTGCGGGTAGTAGGTCGCGTTCATCCCGTTCGGCACCAGATAGCGCTCGTAGCCGCCGGGGAGGTCAGCCTCGCCGGTTGGCGGGTTGCCGAAGTCGGCGAGCGTGTAGTCGCTGCCGAGCTCGACCAGCGGCTCGAGCAGGTCGATCGCCTGCAGCGTCTCGGGACCACCGAAGTTCGATTGCTCGGTGTAGTTGAAGAGCTTCTCCCCGCGCTTGTTGACGCTTCCGTGACGTCCGCCGAAGCCGTAGAAGCCCTCGCGTCGGCCGGCGTCGAACGAGTCGCCGATCGTGATCACCCGATCGCCGTTCGTGAGCTTCGCGACGACGCGCAGCGCCCGCCTGCCGTCGGGGGCGATGCTGACGATCAGATCGCGTTTCCGGTCTGTCGTTGCGACCCGGAGCCGCACCCCGCGCGCGGTCCCGTCGTTGCCGGCGCCGCGACGTGCGGCGCTGCTTCTGAGAGGGCGCGCGGAGACGACGCGCCTCGGGAAGTGCACGGTGCCCTTCCGCCTCGAGAACAGCACGTTTCCGGTCCACAGCAGCGCGTTCCACTGCTCGAGCTTGTGGGTGCCGACCTCGAAAGAGAGCGGCGCGTAGGTGGCGCGGTCCGGCCTCAGCTCGCCACCGAGCGGCTCCGGGTCGCTGGTCTCGGGAAGCCGCTTCGGCTTGCTCGGGCGTCGGTCTCGCTCGCGCAGCAGGACGTTGCCGCGGGCGTCCTTGAAGGTGATCCGAAACGGGCCCCGCTGGACGACAGCCTCGCCCGCCTTCGTCTTGACGACGACGCGCTTCGAGCCGATTCGAACGCCGGCTTCGGCCGGGAGCGCCGAGCTGGCGAAGACCGTTGCAGCCGCGGCGGCAGCAAGCCCTATGACCAGTGCTCTGCCGACCGTAGCCTCCGCGTTCCCGTGGCCCACCGGCATCAAGCTGCCGGTTTCCTGCGGGTCGAACGGTAGCCGAGCCGCGCTTCGACGGCGGCGCAGGTCGGCACCGACCCATCGCCATCGATCCGGAAGTAGGGTGGCGGGAATGGCCGCCGTTGCGCCGCTTCCCGAGGATCCGCGCCTGCGATCGATCGCCGAGGCGATCGAGGCAAACGGCGCGATCGGCGAGCTGATGGACGACAAGTGGCGGATCGTCTTCATCACCAGCGAGCTCTGTCGGATGCTCGGGTTCCCGCCCGAGGAGGCGAGCCGCTTCTACGGCATCTCGCCGATCGTCCGCAATGGCGAGCACGCCGACGTGTGGGGCACCGACAGGGAGAGCGGAGTCCGCTGGTGGGACACCGTCGGGCCGACGATTCTCCATGACGTTCCGCCCGAGGACCCGGACTTCGAGGCGGTGTTCGGTCGACTGGCCGGAGCCGCGGCCGAGCTTGAGCCGAGCCCGGCTCCGCCGCTGGCGATTCCGATCAAGCAGAGCTTCCCGGGGCTCGCCCTGATGCACGACAACTGGCTCGGGGACGTCGAGTTCCTCTATGTGCGCGTCCATGGATCCGACGGCTCGCTGGTCGGCGTCCTCAACATCACCAGGCCGGCGGTGCCCGCGACCCTGGCCGCGCGCCTGGCCCGCGGCAACGTCGCGACCTTCGAGCGGATGGGCCGGCTCAGCGAGCCCGAGCGGCGCCCGGCCGCGATCCTGTTCGCCGATCTCGAGGCGTCCGGAGACCTCTCGCGGCGGCTCTCATCCCGAGCCTACTTCGGCCTGATCCGCTCCCTGACCGACCTGATCGACCGCTCGGTGACCGCCCACGGTGGGATCACCGGCAAGCATGCCGGCGACGGTGCCTCGGCGCTGTTCGTGGCCGAGGAGGGGGACGAGTCGGAGGCTGCCCGCGGCGCGATCGCCGCCGCCCGGGCGATGCGCGCCGGCGCGGGCGGGCTGGTCGAGAAGGGCGAGGTCGAGATCCGAATCAACATCGGCCTGCACTGGGGGGCGACGTTGATGGTCGGCCAGGTCTCGGCCGCGGGCCGCCTCGAGGTAACCGCGCTCGGCGACGAGATGAACGAGGCGGCGCGGATCGAGGGGGTCGCATCGGCTGGTGCGATCCTCGGTTCGAAACCGCTTATCGAGCGACTCGGATCCGGGGCGGCGGCAAAGCTCGGGATCGACCCGGACGGGCTTGCCTACCGGCCGCTCAGCGAGCTCGGGCTGAGCGAGAAGGCACTCCGCGACGCCGGCACGATCGCCGTCGCCGAGCTCTAGCGGACCGCGATCGGTCCGGCCTCCCTGATCGCCGAGTCACTGCCGGCGGATCACCGGCGCCTCAGCTTGATTCGCTTGCGCTTCGTCTTGGGGTCGCCGCCCTCGGGGGCAAAGGTGACCTTGACCTCGACCTTGGCCGCACCCTTGCGCGCCAGCTTCTTCTTCGTCCTGCCCCTGGGTCTCACCTTGAGCTTGACGCTGCCCTCTGAGGAGACCCGCTTCCGGTCGCCGCTCACCGTCTTCGACTTGGCGAGCCTGAGATCGCCGGCGCCGGGAACCTTGACCGGCAACCTCGCGGTGCCCTTGCGCTTGTTTCGCTTCACCTTTCCGAAGCTGAAGCCATTGCGCGGCTTGACCTCGATGCTGATCGTGCCGTCCCGGTCGCCGAACGCGACCTCGTCGAAGCTCCTCACCTGGAACGAGTCGGTACCGGTGAAGCCGGCGTTCGGGGTATAGGTGACGCTTGCCGGGAGCAGCTGGGGGTCGGTCGTAGACACGCTTCCATTCGTCGGGCCGGCGCCTGAGAGCACCGACGCCCGGACGTCTGTGCGCTCGTAGGCCGGTCCGGTGTCCTCACAGTCCAGGGGGACTGATACGGGTCGGTCGACGCGGGTCTCGATGGTTTTGTCCTCGCAGGCGGGGCGCCCGTCCGGCGCCCAGTCCGGATTCCCATCGAAGCGCATCGAGGTCGTCTCCAGCGACAGCAGGCCGATGCTCAGATCGCTGTTCTCCATGTAGAGGTCGCCGGAGGAGAAGGTCCCCTGCACGTATGCGACCTTGGTGCCGTCCGGCGACCAGGTGCAGTTGTAGCCGGCGACGCCGGAGTTCCCCGGCAGCTCCATCTGTCCACCCCCGTTCGCCAGCGCAACCCTGACACGGGCAGTCGAGTTGAAGCCGGCTCCGGTGCCACGCGTGAAGCACATTTGCGTCCCGTCGGGCGAGATCGAGGGCTGGAACTCGTTTGCGGTCGGATCCGCCAGCACGTTCGACGCAGCCCCCCCGGCCGCGGGCTGCTTGACGATGTTCATCGTGTCCGTGCCGTTCGGATCCCCGGTCGTGTAGTAGAGGGTCTGCGAGTCGGGGGTCCAGGCCGGCTTGTGCTCGTAGGTGCCGGCGGTGATCGGTGTGAGATTGGCCGTCTGGCCGGTCCCGACGTCGTAGATCTTGATGTTGAGCTGGCCGCTCGCGTCGGCGTTCTCGCTCTCGAACGCGATCTGCGTGCCGTCCGGAGACCAGGCGGGGCGATCGTCGGTCACGGCGTTCGAGTTGGTGATGTTCTCGGGCGTTGCCCCTGGCTGCGTCAGGTCGAGTACGAAGATGTCGTAGTTGGCGGTCGCGTTGTCGCCACGGGCGTAGACGATCTTCGTTCGATCCGGCGACCATGTGGGGTGGCGATGTTGCCCGTCGCCGGTTGCCGTGGGGATCGGCTCGGCCGTTCCGGCGCCGACGCTGCCGATCGTCGGGCGCATGTAGAGCTTCGCGGCGGCATCGGAGCCGTCGCGTCCGCTCGAGAAGAGGATCCTCCCGTTCGTGCCGGAGAGGACCGCGTCCGCAGTTCCCGGCATGGCCGTCAGAGCGACGGCGACTGCCGCGGCGAGCAGCGCGCCTCTGCCGATCCCGTTCGGCGCCGCACGAGTCATCGCGAGCGGACTGAGCGGAAATCTAGAACGGGGATGATCGACACAGGCTACTCGTTTCAGGGAAAAGCTGTCTTTGTCAATCGCCGGAGAAGAGCGCCAGCCGCGTCTGCGGGCGCGTGTGATTCACGGGCTGCTCAGGGGCACTCGGCCGCCGAACAGCCTCGCAGCTGATCGAGCCGGCGTGCGTAGCGGTCGAGTACCGGGGCGTAGGTCGACTCCGAGGCGACGTTGCGGAGCTGGAAGGGGTCTCGGCGCAGGTCGTAGAGCTCGATCCCGCGGTTGCCGAAGTCGAGGTAGACGTAGCGGTAGCCGCGGACCCCGGCAAAGCGCCCGCCGTGGAACTGCTCGAGAAGCAGGTCCCGCCGGTCGGCTCGGCTCGGCGGCCCGCTGTCCGTAACCAGCGACCGACCATCGACACTTGCCCCGGGCGTCACGCCCGCCGCCGCGGCGATCGTCGGCGCCAGGTCGACGTTGCCGACGAGTTCGTCCCGTTTGGCGCCGGCCTCGAAACCGGGGCCCCGGACGATCAGCGGAACCCTGAGCGCCTCCTCGTAGAGGCGGTTCTTGCCGGTCAGGTGGTGCTCGCCGAGCAGAAAGCCCTGATCGGAGGTGAAGATGACGAGCGTGTTGCGAAGCTGCCCGGTCTGCCTCAGGGTGCGCAGCAGCCGGCCGACCATGTCGTCGACCGCCAGCAGGCTCTCGAGCCGGGAGCGATAGAGCTTGGTCAGCCGGTCGATCTGGGTGTGCTTGAGGTGCGGCTCACCGGTGACCACCCAGGTCTTGTCCTCGTCGTGGATCTCGTTGAAGGAAGGCGGGCGGGGCAGCGGCGATCGCTCGAAGCGGCCGAGGTCGCGGGCCGCCGGCCGCGGGTTGCGGGGCGCACCTGGGCGATCGTCGAGCCGGCCGCCCTCCTTGTGTGGCGCCAGCGGGGAGACGGTCAGAAAGAAGGGGCTGCCGTCGCCCTCGCTCGCGCGGATGAAGCCGGCGGCCTCGCGAGCGAGCACGTCGGTCTGGTAGCTGCGGGGCCCGGCTCCGTAGTCGCGCAGCTCGCCGTTGCGGTTCAGGGTGTAGCCGTACATCCGATACTCGGTGTGGTTGACCGGGGCCACCCAGTCGTTCCACCCCGGGGGGATCTCCAACGGGTCGTTGCCCAGGTTTGTGTTTCCGTAGCCGTTTAGGTACTTGCCGATCCAGCCGGTCCGGTAGCCGGCTCCCTGCAGCCAGACCGGCAGCGTGTTGGAGCCGTCGAAGGCGGCAAAGCCGCCGTGCGGCGGGTCGTTGTCGTGGACACCGTGGTTGTGGGCGTACTGCCCGGTGAGCAGCGTCGCGCGTGACGGGCAACACTGCGGCAGCGTCGCGAAGGCGTTGCTGAAGGTGCTGCCCTTGGCAGCGAGCCTGCTCTGGACCGTGCCCATCACCTCAACCGACGGCGCGTCCTGGTCGTCGGTGAAGACGACGAGGACGTTTGGATGCTTGCCTGTCGACTCCGTTGGAGCCCGGGTGCTCGGGTCGCTGCGCGCCGCGATCGCGAACGCGCCGGCGGCCGCCACCCCAGCGCATGCGACGAGCAGGCCCGCGGTGCGGACGTACAGACTGCTACCGCGGACCGTAGGCATCCCTAGCGAGGGTATCGGCGCCGAATGAGCCGGCGATGAGCCCAAGGCAAGCCGGCTCTCTCGCTGCCCTCAGCGCCGGTTTAGCGCGAGCGGCGGTGATACGGTGGCGACAGAGATCCTTGAGCGCGCCGACGACCTCGCGCACCGGTGAGCAGCCGCGCCCCAGGTGCCTCTCATGGGTAAGTCAAGCTTTGAACAGCATCACGATCAGCACCTGCGCTCGCTGCTGGAGCCGGGGGAATCGCTGCTCGGAGTCTGCGCAGCGTCTCAGCAGCGGGGCATGTTCTCGGGCGGGGCGGTGGCGCTGGCGGCCACCGAGCGGCGTCTGATCGTGCAGCCTCTTGATCGCCGCGGGCGAGCCGAGGGCGAGGCCAGCTCGATCAGACCGGAGGAGCTCAGCTCGGCCGAGGCCGACGGTGCGGGAGGTGGATGGGCCGGGATCAGCGCGGCGCTGATGGATCGCGCCGCGGTCAAGCTCGAGCGGGCCGGGACCTAGGGAACGCCCGCCGAAACACGCGCCGCTCGCCGCGCCGCCCTACGGAAACACGGACTCGCCGGTCTCGGCGTCGATCACGCTGATCGCCAGCGCCGGGCAGGACTCGGCCGCGGCGAGCAGCAGCTCGTCGGGACCGTCGCCGATCACGACCGCCACCTCGTCGAGCGCGAATATCTGCGGCGCGACCGCCACGCAGTCGCCGTGGCCGCTGCAGAGCCCATCGTCGATTCGGGCCTCGTAGCTCATCTGACCATCTCCTTCGTTTCGCCTTGATTGCTGTCGTGGGCTGCCTCGATCCGCCTGCGGAGCCGGACGAGCTCCCGCGGACGGCCGACGGTGAAGGCGGCCACCGGCCGCTCACCGCGTCGGTAGAGAACCGAGAAGTCGCGGCCGCCGGGGTCGCCGTCGGTGCTGATGTTGTCGGCATCCTCGGTGTGGCCCACGTACTGGATCCGGATCCCGTGCTGGTCGCTCCAGAAGCTCGGCAGCGCCGGCGCTGCCGGCTCGTCTCCGAGCATGGCCAGGGCGGCGGCGGTGCCCTGCCGGGCGGCCGCGTCCCAGTGCTCGCTGCGCGAGTGCACATCCCGGAACGGGTCGAGCGCGCGGCAGACGTCTCCAGCGGCGTAGACGTGCGGGATCGCGGTTCGTCCCGCGCCGTCGGTCAGCACCCCGGCCGGGTCGAGTCCCGTGCCCGCGAGCCATCCGGCAGCCGGGGAGACGCCGACGCCGACGACGACGGCGTCGCAGTCGATCTCTCGGCCGCCGGCAAGGACGAGCTCCTCGACGCAACCGTTGCCCCGCGCCGTCGCGACCGTGGCCGCGAGCAGCACCTCGACGCCCTCGGCGGCGTGCAGCTCGCAGAGCCAGCGTCCGACGCCCTCGCCGAGCAGCCCGGCGAGCGGCAGCGGCAGGGCCTCGATCAGGGTCGTCTCGGCGCCGAGCGCCACGGCGGCGGCCGCGACCTCCTGGCCGATGAATCCGGCGCCGACGATCGCGATCCGCGCCCCCGGCCTGAGCTCGGGTCGCAGCCGGCGGGCGTCCTCGAGCGTCCGCAGCGCGTGCACGTTGCTGAAGCCTTCAAGCGCCGGCAGCGAGCGTGGGAGGGACCCGGTGGCGATCAGCAGCGCGCCGTAGTCGAGCCGGCGGCCGGAGGCGAGCTCGACCCGACGCTCGCGCGGATCCAGCGCCGTCGCCCGCTCTCCGAGCAGGAGGCGGACCTCGTTCTCCGCGTACCAGCCGGGCTCGCGGAAATGGACGGCGCCCTCCTCGCTGCTCTCATGGAGGACGCCCTTCGAGAGCGGCGGGCGGTCATAGGGGAGCTCCGTCTCTCCGCACACGACCGTCACTGGACCGTCGAAGCCGCGCCGCCGCAGGGCCTCCGCGCAGCGCTGACCGGCGAGGCCGCCGCCGACGATGACCACGTTGGCCGGGGTGGTTCTTCCCTTGCTGTCGGGGCTCGGTCGGTCGCGCATCGTCGCTGCCTCTCAGGTCGTTGACCTCGATCGAGGCGATTCTCCGGGACGGCCGGCAAGCCAACGCCCAGCAACGGGTAAAGATTTGGCAAACCGCCTCGGCAGCCGCGCAGCCGATCCCGGCGAGGCGCGAGAATGGAGCCGTGAGCGAGCTCGCGCGAATCCTGGTGGTCTTCGGCCTGGTGGCGGCGAACGCGTTCTTCGTCGCGGCCGAGTACGCGATCGTCACCGCGCGGCGGGGGGCGTTGGCCGAGCGCGCGGAAGCCGGGAGCCGCGGCGCCAGGGCGGCGCTGAGGTTGATGGACGAGCCGGTGCGGGTGATCTCGACGGTCCAGGTGGCGATCACCGCGATCAGCATTCTCACCGGCGCGATCGGCGAGCCGCTGGTCCGCGAGCTGCTCGGCGGCGGCCTGCCGACCGCGGTCGCGTTCCTGGTCGCCTTCGGGGTGGTCACCTATCTGACCGTGGTCTTCGGTGAGCTGGTGCCGAAGGCGATCTCGCTCGATCGCGCGGAGTCGGTGGCGGTCGCGGTTGCCCGGCCGGTCGAGCTGCTCGGGCGCCTTCTCTGGCCGTTCGTCTGGGCGCTGGGCGGCTCGGCCGGGTTGGTCCTGCGGCTGTTCGGGATCGAGGCGGTGGTCGCGGGGCGCTCCGTTCAGAGCGCCGCCGACCTGCGGGCGATGGTCGATGAGGCGGAGGAGTCGGGCTTCATCCCCCGCGCCCAGGAGGAGCTCCTGCACAACGTCTTCGACTTCGCCTCCCGCGAGGCGGCTGACGTGATGGTGCCGGCGCAGGACGTGGCCTGGATCGACGCGAGCGCCTCACCGGAGCAGGCGCTCGACGCAGTGATCGACAGCGTCCACACCCGGTTCCCGGTCGGCGAGGGGTCGCTCGATCGACTGGTCGGGGTCGTGCACGCGCGCGAGATCGCGTCCGCGATCCGCGACGGCGGCGTCGAGACGATCGGCTCCGTTGCCAGGCCGGCGTACGTGATCCCGATGCTCAAGGACCTGGGCGCGCTGCTGCGCGAGATGCGCGAGCTTCGTGAGCAGCTGGCGATCGTCGTCAGCGAGTACGGCAGCACCGTGGGGATCATCACGATCGAGGACGTGCTCGAGGAGATCGTCGGGGACATCGAGAGCGAGTACGAGCTACCAGACGCGCGGATCGGCCACATCTCACCGGGCCGTGTGGTCGTCTCGGGCTCGATCACGATCGACGACTTCAACGAGGAGATGGGCACCGGGCTCCCCCAGGACGGACCGCGTACGCTCGCCGGCCTCGTCTTCGAGTCGTTGGGCCGCGCGGCCAAGGAGGGCGACAGGGTCGAGGTCGAGGGGGCCTCGGTGCGGGTCGTCGAGGTCGACGGTGCCCGGATCACGAAGCTCGAGGTCGACGTAGAGCTGAGCGACTGAGCGCCGTCCGCCGTTCGCCGTGGTGGGCGGCGTCGATTTCGGCTAGTTTGAGCGCGTGGCCGATCGTGCGGAGAAGCGTCAGCAGGGCTTCACAGCGAAGCAGTGGGCAGCCGCCGTCGCCCTGGGACTGCTGTTGCTGTTCGTGCTGCTCAACACCCAGGAGGTCGAGGTCGACTTCATCGTCGCGACGGCGAACGTCCCGCTGGTCTTCGCGCTCGTGATCGCCGGCCTGCTCGGCGCTCTGGTCGGCTGGCTGCTGCCGCGGGTCCGCCGCCGCGGCGACGACTAGCGTCCGCCGTCCGCGCGCGGCGTGGGCGCGCCGATGACCGCGATCGTCGTCACCCTCGCCGCCTCGCTGCTCGGGAGCGTCGCCCAGACCACCGTCGGCTTCGGCATCGCGCTGTTCCTCTCGCCGGTGATGTTCCTGCTGCTCGAACCCGAGCAGGCGGTGCTCTGCACGCTGACCGCGGCAACGACGCTCAGCGTCCTGATGTTGCTCGGCGAGCGCGGCCACCTCGCGCTCGACCGGCGGGCGTCGCTCGGCCTGCTCCTGTCGATGGTTCCGGGGGTGCTGCTGGGCGCGGTGCTGCTCGGCCTGCTCGACAAGGCCTACCTGCAGATCGCGGTCGGGGTCGTCGTGCTCGCCTTCGTCGCCGCCCAGGAGCGGGGCCGGCAAGGGCCGAGCCGCGACGAGCGGGAGTTCGGCTTTCGGCCCGCCGCGGTCCCATCCGGCTTTCTGGCCGGCGCCCTCAACGCCTCCGTCTCCACCGGGGGCCCGCCGGTGGCGATCTGGCTGCGATCGGTCGGTGCGAGCCCGAACCAGATGCGACACACGCTGGCCGTGGTCTTCGTGGCGATGAACCTGCTGACGATCGCCGTCGTCGTGGCGCTCGATTCGCCGCAGATCTCGGGCCAGTGGGGAAGGGCGCTGGGGGGCGCGATTCTCGGCGTTCCACTGGGCTACGTCATCGGGGGAAGGGTGCTCGATCGGATCGATCGCGAGACCTTCGAGCGATTCGTCGCGATCGCGATCACCGCGATCGCGCTGCTCAGCGCGGCGAACGGGCTCAGCGGGCTCTGACGCGGAGCCGGCGGGCCCGATCGGAGTACCCTCGGCGAATGGAGAGGTCCGTCGCCGAGCCGCAAGCGACCGCCGGTCAGGTCGGGGCCGGCTACGCGAAGGGGTTTGAGTCGCTGGGGCGCGAGCACGAGGTCCGCGTCGGCGAGCTGCCGCTGCGCGGCAGCCTCCCCGGGTGGCTGGTGGGCTCGCTGGTCCGCACCGGCCCGGCGCGCTTCGAGGCGGGCGATCGGTCGTTCCGGCACTGGTTCGACGGGCAGGCGATGCTGCATCGCTTCGGCTTCGGCGACGGGGCCGTGTCGTATGCGAGCCGCTTCCTTCGGACGAAGGCGTTCGCGGCCACCGAGCGCGGTGAAATCGGCTACTCGGAGTTCGCGACCGACCCCTGCCGGACGTTGTTCGGCCGGGCGATGGCGATCTTCAGCCCGAAGCTCTCGGACAACTGCAACATCAACCTCGCCCAGCTCGGGGAGCGGTTCATCGCGATGACCGAGACGCCGCTGCCGGTCGAGTTCGACGCCGAGACGCTGCAGTCCGCCGGAGTCGCCTACGAGGTGCCGGGGATGCTGACCACCGCGCACCCGCACCTCGATCGGGAGACCGGTGGGATGCTCAACTACGCGGCGCGGCTCGGGCCCCGCAACCAGTACCGCTTCTACCTGCTCGAGCCGGATGCCGACCAGCCCCGCGTAGTCGCCTCGATCCGTGCTGAGCAGCCGGCCTACATGCACTCCTTCGGGCTCAGCGAGCGCTACATCGTGCTGGCCGAGTTCCCGTTCACCGTCAATCCGTTGCGCCTCGCGAGCGCCCGGCGGCCCTACATCGAAAACTACCGATGGCGGCCGGAGCGGGGCACGCGGATCACGCTGATCGATCGCGAGAGCGGCGATCCGATCGGGCCGTTCATCACCGATCCGTTCTTCGCCTTCCACCACGTCAACGCCTACGACGATCCGCAGCGGGACGAGCTGGTGATCGACATGACCGTCTACCCGGACCCCTCGTTGATCGAGGACCTCTACCTCGATCGGCTGCGCTCGGGCCGAGGCGTCCAGCGGGCGACGCTGCGCCGGGTCAGGATCCGCCCCGCCGAGCGGGCGATCGAGTGGGAGACGATGCTCGACGACGACCTCGAGCTCGCCAGGATCAACTACGGCCGCTGCAACGAGCGCCCGTACCGGTACGTGTGGGGGGTCGGCGTCGGCGAGTCGGGTTGGCTCGAGCGGATCGTCCGCGGCGATCTCGAGCAGCGGACGACCAGCGCCTGGAGCGAGGCCGGCTGCTACCCGGGCGAGCCGGTATTCGTCGCCCGCCCCGGCGCCGGCGAGGAGGACGCGGGCGCGCTGCTCTCGGTCGTGCTCGACTCCCGCTCCGGACGGTCCTTCCTGCTCGTGCTCGACGCTGCGGACCTGAGCGAGATCGCCCGGGCTGAAGCTCCGCATCACATTCCGTTCGGCTTTCACGGACAGTTCGCGTCGGCGTGAGCCGGCCCGCGGCTCGACCGCCCGGCCGCAGCGGCGGCGATCGGTAGGCTTGCGCCGATGAACCGGGCCGAGCTCGACAAGATGAGCGGCGAGCATCTTCATGACCTCGCGGTGCGTCGCGCCGTCAAGCACCTCGATGTGAAGTTCTTCTGGGGCCTGCTCGAGGCCCTGCCGATCGCCGAGGCGGGGGCGGGGGAGTACGACAAGGCGAACGCCGACCTGCAGAGCACGATGGCTCACGTCGACGACATCACCGACGCTGGGCGCGGCGAGACGGCCGAGCTGCTGCGGCCGCTCTACATCGACTACCTGGCCGAGGACTGAAAGCTCAGCCGCGCGCGGCGAGCACTGCGTCGGCGGCCGCCTCGGCGGCATCGAGCTGCTCGGAGACCAGGTCCAGGCCCCGGTCCCAGAAGCCGGGGTCGCGGAGGTCGACGCCGACCAGCTCGCCGAGCTCCTCGGGGGAGCGCGAGCCGCCGGCGCTGAGCATCTCCAGGTACCCGGGGACGATCTCCTCGCCGCGCTCGGTGTAGAGCCGATAGACGCTGAGCGCCAGCAGCTGGCCGTAGGCGTACGCGTAGACGTACCCGGGCGAGCCGATGAAGTGCGGCACGTAGCTCCACCACGATCGGTAGCCGTCGGTGAGCTCGACCGAGTCGCCGAGCAGCTCCGTCTGCGTCTCGATCCAGAGCTCGCCGAAGCGGTCGACCGAGAGCTCCCCCTGCTCGCGGCGCGAGCTGTGGACGCGATCCTCGAACTGGTTCATCGCCACCTGCCGGAAGACGGTCGCGATCTGACCCTCGATCGCCTCGGCCAGCAGGCCGAGCCGCGCCCCCGGCTCGGTGGTCGTCTCGAGCAGGCGTCCGAAGACCAGCTCCTCGGCGAACACCGACGCGGTCTCGGCCACCGTCAACGGCGTCGACTGGTGAAAGACCCCCTGCTCACGGGCCAGGTACTGGTGGATGCCGTGTCCGAGCTCGTGGGCGAGGGTGGTCACGTCCCGTCGCCGGTTCGTCCAGTTGAGCATCACGTAGGGGTGCACGCTGGGGACGGTGGAGGCGCTGAAGGCGCCGCCCCGCTTCGACTCCCGGGGCGGGGCGTCGATCCAACCCTCGGTCAGGAACCGGTTTGCGACCTGCTGCATCGACTCGGAGACCGAGCCGAACGTGTCGAGCACGATCTCCCGCCCGTCCTCCCAGCCGATCTCGGCGTCGTCGGCGCCGACCGCCGCCATCCGATCGTAGTCCGCGAGTCGCTCCAGACCGAGCAGCCTCGCCTTGGTCCGGTACCAGCGCCGCGGCAGCTCGTAGCGGGCCTTGACCGCGTCGATCAGCGCCTGCACGGATTCGTCGGATGCCTCGTTCGAAAGGTTGCGCGTCGCCAGCCAATGCGGATAGCTGCGCAGCCGATCCTTGATCGACTTGTCCTGCAGCAGCGTGTTGAAGACGTAGCCCCGCGTTCTCAGCCCCGGCTCGAGCGCGCTGGTGACCGCCTCCGCCGTCCCCCTACGGACCTCGCGCTCGGGGTTGAACAGGTTCGACAGCGCCTCGTCGAGCGTCGTCGCAGCCTCGGCGCCGGGCAGCTCGACCGTGATCGACGAGGTGAGCTCGTCGAACAGGCGGCCCCAGGCGCCGGCGCCGGTGACCGACAGCTCGGAGATGATCCGCTCCTCCGGCGCGCTGAGCAGGTGTGGGCGGTAGCGCCGCTCGAGGCGCAGGTGGTGCCGGCAGAAGCCGAGCCCCTCGGTCTCGAGCAGCTGCTCGGCGCGCTCGTCCTCGATCGCCACCCACTCGAGCTCGAAGAACAGCAGCCTGGTGCTGATCCGGGTCGCCCGCTCGGAGCAGGCCTGCAGCAGCGCGCCGATCTTCGGGTCGGCGGTGTCGGCGGCAAAGCTGAGGTGGGCGAAGTTGAGCGCGCGGCCGACGAGGTCGCTGATCTCGGCCAGGCTGCTCATCGCGGCACCCAGACCGGGGCCGTCGAGGTCGCCGACCGAGCCCTCGTAGCGATCGGCGAACGCCTCGGCGCGGCGGTCGGCCTCGTCGAGCAGGGCAGTGACCGCGGCCTCGGGCTCGCCGTCGGCGGCTTCGCCGTCTAGGCCCGCGGCCTCGAGGTCGATCAGGTGCGTGAGGTCCCAGGCTGTCTCGGTTTCGGTTGCCATCACCCGCCAAGCTAACGGGCCGAGAGCGAAGTTGCCGGGGCCGGCCGGAAGGGAAAAGCGCCGGTGGGGCGAAATGTGCTCACCGATGAGCAAGACCGCTACAAAGACCCGTGCCCGCCGGACCAGCTCCACCGCCAACGGAACGGACGCCAGGAATGGAAAGACCCTCTCGAGCTACATCACCGAGCGCTTCGACGAGTTCAGCCGCTCGCAGAAGGATGTCGCCCGCTACATAGTCGACCACCTCGAGGAGGCGGCATTCCAGACCGCCGAGGAGCTGGCCCGCCGCGCCAGCACGTCGTCCTCGACCGTGGTCCGCTTCTCCCAGGCGCTCGGCTTCGAGGGCTACCCGGAGCTCCAGCAGGCGGCGATCGAGGAGTACCGGCACGGCGTCGGCAGCACCGGCGCTGCGACCTCCTCGGGTGGCTCCCTGTTCGACTTCGACCACACCGAGTTCGAGTCCGCGCTGGCGGCCGATCACGCGAACATCGAGAGCACCGTGCGCGGCCTCGCCCGTGAGGAGGTCGACGCCTGCGTCGGTGAGCTCGCGACCGCTCAGCGCGTGGTGATCGTCGCGATGGACCAGATGGCCTTCTTCGCCTCGTATCTGCGGCACATGCTCGCCCTGCTCGACATCCGGGCCGAGACCGTGACCCAGCCACGTCAGGAGTCGATCACCCGGCTCGGCAACACCGACGAGAGCACGCTCGTCGTCTGCTTCTCGGCCGGCCGTGCCCACCCGTTGGTGGTCAGGGCGATGAAGCTCGCCCGGCACCGCGGCGCGCGCACGATCGCGATCAGCGACGCGACCCTGTCCGAGGTTGGCGAGCACGCTGAGCACACGCTCTACTGGTCCTCCGATTCGCCCTCCTACACCCGCTCGACAGCGGCGCTGCTGGCGCTCGTGCAGGCGCTGTCCTACGGCGTCTACGCGCGGGACAAGGCGGCCTTCAAGGACCGGATCCGCGCCTTCAAGCTGAAGTAGCGGCCACCGACTTCACCACCCAACCAACCCGCAAACGGACCGGTTCGAGGGGCGGCAGCGATGCCGCCCCTCGCCGTTGGCGGACCCCGCCGGCTCGCGGCTGCGGGTCCGCGCCGACTCCCCCCTCTATATTTTGCCCATGGCAGAACACGCGACCTTCCGCGTCAAGTCCGGGCTTGCAGAGATGCTCAAGGGTGGCGTGATCATGGACGTCGTCGACGCCGAGCAGGCGCGGGTGGCGGAGGAATCGGGCGCCTGCGCGGTGATGGCGCTCGAGCGGGTCCCGGCCGACATCCGCGCCGAGGGCGGCGTCGCGCGGATGTCGAACCCCGGGATGATCGAGCAGATCAAGGCCGCGGTCAGCATTCCGGTGATGGCCAAGGCGCGGATCGGGCACTTCGCCGAGGCGCAGGTTCTGCAGGCGCTCGAGGTCGACTACATCGACGAGTCGGAGGTGCTGACACCGGCCGACGAGGCGCACCACATCGACAAGTGGGCGTTCGAGGTCCCGTTTGTCTGCGGGGCGACCGATCTCGGCGAGGCGCTGCGCCGGATCGCCGAGGGCGCCGCGATGATCCGCTCGAAGGGCGAGGCCGGGACCGGCAACATCGTCGAGGCCGTCCGCCACCTGCGCGGGATCGTCGGCGGAATCCGCAGGCTCTCCCAGCTCGGCCCGGAGGAGCTCGCCGGCGAGGCGAAGCAGCTCAGGGCGCCGCTCGAGGTGGTTCGCGACGTCGCCGCGCGGGGCTGGTTGCCGGTGCCGCTGTTCTGCGCGGGTGGAATCGCGACTCCTGCTGACGCCGCGCTGACGATCCAGCTCGGCGCCCAGGGGAACTTCGTCGGCTCCGGAATCTTCAAGTCCGAGCAGCCCGAGCGCCGCGCGAAGGCGATCGTCGAGGCGACCACGCACTTCAACGACCCCGAGCGGGTCCTCGCCGCTTCGACCGACCTCGGCGAGCCGATGCGGGGCGACGACATCGCCCAGCTCGCGGCCGAGGGAGAGCTGCTGCAGCAGCGCGGCTGGTAGTGGCGGGCGGAGCCGCCGCCCTGCGGATCGGGGTCCTCGCCAGCCAGGGCGACTTCGCCGCGCATTCGCTGATGCTCGCGTCGCTCGACGCCGATCCGGTCGAGGTCCGCACGCCGGCCGACTTCGCCGGGCTCGACGGGCTGATCATCCCCGGGGGCGAGAGCACGACGATCGAGAGGGCGATCGAGCGTGACCGGCTGGCCGAGCCGATCCGCGCGCTCGCCGCCTCGCGGTAGGCCGGTGCTCGGCACCTGCGCCGGGATGATCATCTGCGACCGCGATCACCTCGGGCTGATCGACGCACGCGCCCGCCGCAACGCGTTCGGGCGTCAGCTGCAGAGCTTCGAGACCGATCTCGCGGTCGAGGGCATCGGCCCCGAGCCGCTGCGAGCGGTGTTCATTCGCGCTCCGTGGATCGAGGACCGCGGGCCGGGGGTCGAGGTCCTCTCCGAGTGGCAGGCTCACCCGGTGGCGATCCGGGAGGAGAACGTGCTGGCATGCAGCTTCCACCCCGAGCTGACCGAGGACTCGCGCCTGCACGCGCTGCTGATGGCGCTGGCGACCGGGGTCCGCGAGCGGCTCGCCCGCGGCGAGGAGCAGGGGGCCGGCCGGTGAGGGACCCCAGGGTCGAGGGCCTCGCCCGGATCCTCGTCGAGCACTCGACCGCGGTCGCGGCGGGGGACGTCTGCGTGATCGAGGGGCCGGCGGCGGCCGAGCCGCTGGTCCGCGCGGTCTACGAGCGGGTGCTGAAGGCTGGGGGACACCCGATCATCAACATGGAGCCCGATGGTGCGGCGGCGATCTTCTTCGAGCACGCCAGCGACGAGCAGATCCAGTGGGTCTCCCCGCCCAGCCGCTGGATCGCCGAGCAGGCCGACGTCCGGATCCGCCTGATGGCGTCGCAGAACACGCGCGAGATGTCGGGCGTCGAGGCCTCGAGGCAGACGCTGCGACAGAAGGCGATGGCGCCGCTGATGGCATCGATGATGGAGCGAGCGGCGAGCGGCGAGCATCGCTGGGCGCTGACGATCTTCCCGACCAACGCCTACGCGTCGGGGGCCGGGATGAGCCTCGACGACTACGAGGGCTTCTACTTCCGAGCCTGTCTCGCGGACGCTGAGGATCCGATCGCGGCGTGGACGGCTGCATCGCGCGAGACCCACCGGCTCGCCGAGTGGATCGAGGGCCGGGAGGAGGTCCACATCGAAGGTCCGGGAACCGACCTCAAGCTGAACGTCGCCGGCCGGCGGTTCATCGCCGCCGACGGCACCCACAACATGCCCGACGGTGAGTTCTTCACCGGCCCGGTCGAGGATTCGGCCGAGGGCGAGATCACCTACCACCTGCCGGCCACCTACGCGGGACGCGAGGTCGCGGGGGTGCGCTTCCGGTTCGCCGGCGGCGAGGTGGTGGACGCCTCGGCTGAGCGCGGTGAGGAGTTCCTGCTGGAGATGCTCGACACCGACCAGGGCGCGCGCCGGCTGGGCGAGCTCGGGATCGGCACCAACTACGGGATCTCCCGGGGCACCGGCGAGATCCTGCTCGACGAGAAGATCGGCGGCACCGTCCACCTCGCGGTCGGCAAGAGCTACCCGGACACCGGCGGCGTCAACGACTCGGCGATCCACTGGGACATGATCTGCGACCTGCGCCGCGGGGGCAGGATCACGGTCGACGGCGAGACCCTGCAGGAGGACGGCAAGTTCGTCGTCTGAGGGCACCGGGCCGGGCCCGCTGGCTGCGTCAGGTTTGCTGATCTGCCCCGCAACTATCGGGCGCCCGCCGGGTTTCAGGGGGGCCGACTTGGTCAGCCAGACGTCCTCGCCCGTGGAATGCCGGCGGGACGGCATTCCGGGAGGGATGCGATGACGCGATGTGGCCGGGCCCCGTTCCTTCTCAACGGGGCCCGGCCCTCGTCGTTTCAGGCGCAATCGGCGCCCTAAGATGCGCCGATGGCCGGACATTCGAAGTGGGCGTCGATCAAGCACAAGAAGGCCGCGACCGACGCGAAGCGCGGCAAGCTGTTCACGAAGCTCGCCCGGGCGATCACGGTGGCCGCGCGCGAGGGCGGCGGTGACCCGGAGGGCAACCCGTCGCTGGCGACGGCGATCGAGAAGGCGAAGAGCTACTCGATGCCGAAGGACAACATTCAGCGGGCGATCGACCGCGGCACCGGCGAGGGCGCCGATGCCGCGGCGATCGAGCGGATCCTCTACGAGGGATACGGGCCCGGCGGCGCCGCGATCCTGGTCGAGGCGCTGTCCGACAATCGCAACCGCACCGGCTCGGAGATCCGCCACGCGTTCGACCGCCATGGGGGCAGCCTCGGGGAGCCGAACTCGGTCGCCTGGATCTTCGACAAGCGCGGCGTGATCATCGTCGACGGGGCCGGGCACAGTGAGGACGACCTGATCATCGCGATCGACGCCGGGGCGGAGGACGTCGTTGCCGACGAAGGCGATCTGCGCGTGATCACCGCACCGACCGACCTGACGGTGGTTCGCGAGGCGCTCGAGGCCGAGGGGATCGAGATCAGCTCCTCGGAGGTGACGATGGAGCCGAAGAACACGGTCGAGGTCGATGAGGCGGAGGCGCGGAAGCTGGTGCGGCTGATCGAGGCGCTCGACGACCATGACGACGTCGACGACGTGCACGCCAACTTCGACATTCCGGCCGAGGTGCTGGAGAAGGTCGCGGCCTAGCGGGGGACGCCACGGGGGCTCACTGCTCGCGGCGGCGCAGGTAGCCGCCGGGATTGCTGGTGACGCCGTAGAGCTCGAGGTCCGGCCGGAGCTCGAACTCGCGCCCCTCCGGGGTCTCGAGCCAGTCGGCGATCGCCGCCGCCACGCCGCCCGAGCGGACCCCGAGCTGGCGGATCTCCGGGGGGCCGTCGGGATGCAGTGCATCGATGTCGACGTGGCCGTCCTCGACGACATAGAAGCCCCCCTTCGGGACCAGATGGGCGAGCGCCTCGAGCGCCGCCCGGGTCACCTCGCCGGTGTGGGCCGCGTCCTCGACGACCAGACAGCGGGCGAGCGGGTCGACGGCGGCATCGATCCGCGCGACCGTGGCCTCGTCGCGGAGGTCACCCTCGATCAGGGTGACCTGCCGCCGCCAGTCGGGGTCGGCGCGATCGAGCAGCGTCACCGCGTGGTCGGTGAGCAGGTCGACCCCGATCACGTGGGGCTCGCGGCCAAGGCGACCGTAGGCCGCGAAGCTCCGGAGCTGGTCGCGGAACCAGAGCATGCTGCCGCCCCACTTGGTGCCGACCTCGATCACCGTGTCGGCCCGCGACTCCCAGAGCAGGTGCTGGTAGGTGCGCAGATCCTCGGGGAACTTGGCGAGCGGCACGCCGGCCCAGCTGTCCTCGTGATGCTGGTCGATGCGTCGCCGCCAGTAGCCGGCGACGGGCTCGTCGAGGTCCCGCTCGAGCGCCGGCGGGAGGCCGGCCGGCCGGCTCATCGCCCCGTACCGGGCGCGCAGCCGCATCGCCTTGCGAACCGCCTTCGATCTGATCGACGCGCCCATCCGGCGGGGACCATAGACAGCACCACAAGCGCCCGCGAGAAAGGCATCCGGGCGCGGGCGCAGAATCATCAGGTGTGAGAATCGTGATGGGGATCGATCCCGGGCTTGCGAACACGGGATTTGGAGTCGTCCAGGCGGCGGGCTCGAAGACCTCGGCGGTCGACGGCGGGGTGATCGAGGCACCGGCGGGGCAGGCGCTCGAACGCCGCCTCGAGCTGATCCACGGCTCCGTCGGCGAGTTGCTCGACTGGCACGAGCCCGAGGCCCTGGCCCTCGAGGATCTCTACTTCGGCAAGAACGTGCGATCGGCGATGGCCGTTGGCCAGGCGCGGGGCGTCGTCATGCTGGCCGCGGCGCAGCGCGAGATTCCCTGCTTCGACTACACGCCGCAGGCGGTGAAGATGTCGGTCTGCGGGTCCGGGGCCGCGGCCAAGGAACAGGTCAAGGAGATGGTCGCGGCGCTGCTCGGGCTGCCGACCGTGCCCCCCTCCGAGCACGCGGCGGACGCGCTCGCGGTCGCGATCTGCCATGCCTCGCAGTCGCCCGAGATGATCCGCATCTCGCGGACCTCGGCACAGAGCTCCTCGGAGGCGTTGCGTTGATCGCCTCGGTTACCGGAACCGTGACCGTCAGGCGCCCCGACCACGTCGTGGTCGAGGCCGCCGGCGTCGGCTACCGGCTCGCGATCTCGACCGAGACCCTGAGGGCGATTCCGGCGATCGGCAACGAGGTTGGCCTGCACGCCCATCTGATCTCGCGCGACGACGGGATCTCGCTCTACGGCTTTGCCGCCGAGGAGGAGCGGGACCTGTTCCTGATGCTGATCTCGGTCTCCGGGATCGGCCCCAAGGTGGGTCTGGCCGCGCTCTCCGGCGGGGCCGTTCGCGAACTGCTGCGGGCGATCGCGACGGGCGACGCGAAGCGCTTTCAGGCGGTGCCCGGGATCGGCAAGCGAACCGCGGAGCGGATCATCGTCGAGCTTCGGGAGAAGGTCGCCGGCGAGCTCACCGAGGGTGACGCCGCCGCGGCGGCCGACGGCCGGGGCGGCGCCCGGCAGGAGGCGCGCAGCGGCCTGCTCGGGCTCGGCTACGCGCCGGAGGAGGTCGAGCGCCTGCTCGATGCCGCCGAGGGCGAGACGGCGGAGGATCTGATCGGGGCGGCGCTACGGGCCGGCGCCGCCGCCTAGCGGCCTAAGCTCGCGCCATGTCGGTGAAGCGAATTCCCCTGGACCAAGCGGCCTCTGAGGCAGATGCCGAGCCACGGGTCGCCGACGCCCGGATCGAGCGCGGGGAGGAGGAGCTCGACCGCAGCCTCCGACCCTCCCGGCTCGCCGATTTCGTCAGCCAACGCCAGGTGACCGACCAGCTCGCGATCTTCATCGAGGCGGCGAGCCGGCGCGGCGAGCCGCTCGACCACGTCCTGCTCGCCGGCCCACCGGGGCTCGGCAAGACCTCGCTCGCCAACATCATCGCCGCCGAGCTTGGGGTGCCGTTCGTGCAGACCGCGGGCCCGGCGCTCGAGCGGAAGGCGGACGTCGCCAGCTTCCTCACCACCCTGGAGCCCGGATCGGTGTTCTTCATCGACGAGATCCATCGTCTGAACCGGGCGATCGAGGAGACGCTCTACCCGGCGATGGAGGATCGCCGGCTCCCGGTGGTCCTCGGCCAGGGCCCGGGGCGCGGACCGTGACCCTCGATCTGCCCGACTTCACGCTGGTCGGCGCGACGACGCGGGCCGGGTTGCTGACGACGCCGCTGCGGGACCGCTTCGGCGTCAGCCACCGGCTCGAGCACTACGACCCCGCGGACCTGGCGCTGATCGTCGAGCGCTCGGCCGGGATCCTCGAGATCGAGATCGAGACGGCGGGCACGGCCGCGATCGCCGCGCCGCTCGCGCGGCACCCCGCGGGTCGCCAACCGGCTGCTGAAGCGGGTTCGCGACTTCGCCCAGGTTCGCGGCAGCGGTGTGATCACCGAGCCGGTCGCGAGCGAGGCGCTGCGGATGCTGGAGGTCGACGAGGCGGGACTCGATCGGGCCGACCGCGCGATCCTGACGATGATCGCGGAGAAGTTCGGCGGCGGCCCGGTCGGGCTCTCGACGCTCGCCGCGGCCGTCGACGAGGAGCAGGACACGATCGAGGACGTCTACGAGCCGTATCTGCTGCAACAGGGCCTGATCAAGCGGACTCCGAGGGGCCGGGTGATCACCGAGCGTGGCTTCTCGCACCTCGGCCTCGAGGCTCCCGAGGATGCGGTGAGCCTGTTCTGAGCCCGACCGCCCAATCAACGCCTGTGAGGCGGCGCCGGGGATTCAATAGCCTTCGGTCCGTGCCGTTTTTCATCTGTCCTAACTGCGGTAACCGGGAGTCGAGCTCGGAGCGAAAGGCGGGTCTGACGACCCGGCCCAAGGGCTGCTCGAAATGCGGCTTCGGCTTCGTCTTCGAGTTGCTCGACGATTACTACCCGGCCCCCGACGCCGCGTTCTTCACCTGTGATCAGAGTGGGCGCGTCCTCGACGTCGGCCGGGGCGGGTTCGAGCTCACCGGGCTGACCGACGAGGACGTGATCGGCCGGCCGATCAAGGACGTGCTCGGGCTCGAGTGGGTCGACGCCGGCGATGGCGGTGAGACCGCCGACAGCGACGGCGACGGCGAGACCGATCCGATCGAGACCACCCTCGAGTGGGGGGTTCGTTCGCTCGGCAAGCGGGTTGCGGTGCACGCGGAGGGCGATCTGCCGGCGAAGGCAGTCGCCGACGTGTTTCCGGCTTATGACGATGACGGCGGCATGCTGCTCGTGCTGACCCCGGAATAAGCCGGGAAGCTCCGCTCAGCCCATGGGCTCGCGCCGTCTCAATCTCTTCGTGATCCTCTTCGTGGCCGGGCTGCTGATCGGCTCCGGGCTGATCATCGCGAGCAAGCGGACAGTGCTCGGGATCGACCTGCGCGGCGGCACCCAGCTCGTCTACGAGGCGCAGCCGACTCCCGCGAACCCGACCGTCGAGGGCGAAGACATCGATCGCGCGATCGAGATCATCCGCGACCGGGTCGACTCGCTCGGCGTCGCCGAGCCCGAGATCTCGCGTCTCGGACAGAGCTCGATCCAGGTCGGCCTGCCCGACGTCCAGGACACCCAGCGGGCGGTCGATCAGGTCGGCGACACGGCCCAGCTCTACTTCTACGACCTCGAGCCGAACGTGATCCCGCTCGACTCGGGCACCGACAGCGTCACCGCCGCGAATCTCGACCAGCAGAGCACCCCGAGCCTGTTCGACGCGGTGACCCTCGCCTCCGAGCAGCCGCGCGAGTGCATGGACTGCACCACCAGCGGCCCCCGCTACTACCTGTTCGACAAGGACAGCGACGAGCTGGTCGCCGGCCCCGAGCAGGATCGCGCCGACCTCTTCTCGCTGCCCGAGGCGGAGGCGCTGCCGAAGGGCCAGCGCAAGATCATCGTGGTCAAGCAGGGGACGATCGTGGTCAGGGACTCGCTGACCAGCAGCGGCGGGCGCTCCAGCGACTCCGAGGCGCCCGAGGTCGACCGCTACTTCGTGCTCCGCGATCGCCCGGCGCTCAGCGGCGACGACATCCGCAACCCCGAGCAGAACTTCGATCCGGTCACCAACCAGCCGAACGTCACCTTCGACTTCACCGACAACGGGCGCCGAATCTTCCAGGAGGTGACGCGGGCGATCGCTGAGCGCGGCCTGCTCAACTTCCCGCCACAGCCGGAGTCGTTCGCGATCGTGCTCGACGACGAGATCGTCTCGCGCCCGGTGATCGACCCCGAGGAAAACCCGGACGGGATCGACGGGCGCACCGGCGCCCAGATCTCTGGCGGCTTCGACATCACCGAGGCCCAGGACCTGGCGGAGTTCCTGCGGATCGGTGCCCTGCCGGTCGAGCTGAAGCTGACCTCGCAGTCGACGGTCTCGGCGACGCTCGGCCAGCAGGCCCTCGACCAGGGCCTGAAGGCCGGGATCGTCGGCTTGATCCTGGTGATCCTCTTCCTGATCGCCTACTACCGGTTCCTCGGCTCTGATCGCCGCGCTGGGGCTGCTCGTCTACGCGGCCTTCTTCTTCGCGCTGATGAAGCTGATCCCGATCACCCTTACGCTGCCGGGCATCGCCGGCCTGATCCTGACGATCGGGGTCGCCGCCGACTCGAACATCGTCATCTTCGAGCGGATCAAGGAGGAGGCGAGGCGCGGGCACTCGATGATCAGCGCGATCACCACCGGCTACCGCAAGGGGATCGCGACGATCATCGACGCCAACGTGATCACCCTGCTGACCGCGTTCGTCCTCTTCGGTCTCGCGACCGGCGGCGTCAAGGGCTTCGCGTTCACGCTCGGCGTCGGCGTGCTGGTCTCGCTGTTCACCGCGGTCGTCTTCACCCGGGCGGTGCTCGGCACCCTGGGCCGGACCAGGCTGCTCAGCAACCCCCGCCTCCTCGGTGCGGGCGAGCAGCGCGTCCGCTGGCACTTCGACTTCGCCGGGGCCAGCAGGTGGTTCTTCTCGATCTCGGGCGTGATCCTGGCGATCAGCGCGATCTCGTTCGCGACCGCGCAGCTCAACTTCGGCATCGACTTCGAGTCCGGGACCCGGATCAAGGCGGCGCTGTCGAGCCGGCGAGCGTCGACGAGGTCCGCGATGCGCTCTCTCAGGCCGGCGTCGCCGAGCCCGACGCGGCGAAGATCCAGGAGGTCACCGAGGATGCCCGCCTCGGCCCGGCAACGTCTTCCAGATCCAGGGCAAGATCGACCCGGATCAGGTCGGCGCGGTCCGCGACCAAGCTCGAGTCCGACTTCGGGCTGCGACGGGACGGAGAACACGGCCGGGTCGGGGTTCGACAGCAAGCGGTCGGGCCGACCTTCGGCGAGCAGGTCGCCCGCAGCGCCGCCTACGCGATCATCTTCTCGCTGATCCTGATCAGCGCCTACGTGGCCTTCCGCTTCGAGGCCAAGTACGCGATCCCGGTGTTGATCGCGATGATTCACGACATCCTGATCACCGCCGGCGTCTACTCGCTCTCCGGCCGGGAGGTCTCGAGCGCCACGGTGGCCGCCTTCCTGACGATCCTCGGCTACTCGCTCTACGACACCGTGATCGTCTTCGACCGGATCAGGGAGAACGTGCCGCGACTGCCGCGGGCGACCTTCTCGCAGATCGCCAACCGCTCGCTGAGCGAGGTCCTGACCCGGTCGCTGATCACCGGCCTCTCGACCGTGTTCTTGGTCACCGTGATCCTGCTCTTCGGCGGAGCGACGCCTGCAGGACTTCGCCTTCGCGATGATGGTCGGGTTCTCTCCGGCGCCTACTCGTCGATCTTCATCGCCTCGCCGGTGCTGACCGCCTGGAAGCAACGCGAGCCCACCTATCGCGCCCGCGAGGCGCGGTTGATGGAGGAGATGGGCCGGGTTCCCACCTTCCCCCGAAGAGAATGTCGACGAGGGCGACATCGCCTTCCGGATCGCGCCGCGGATCAACGCGGCCGGCCGGCTCTACCGCGCCGACGCCGGGGTCGAGCTGATGACCACCGATGACCCGGGCGCGCTGCCGAGATCGCCGCCGAGCTCAACGCCGCCAACGGCGAGCGCCGCGAGGTCGAGCGTGAGGTCTCTCGCGCGGCGGCCGCCGCCCTCCGCGACCTGCCCGAGGAGCTGCGGGAGGCGCGGGACTGGTGCTCGCGGGCGAGGGCTCGCACCCCGGCGTCGTCGGGATCGCCGCCTCGCGGATCGTCGAGCGCTGCGGCCGGCCGGCCGTGCTGCTCTCGATCGACGGCGAGGGCAGGGCTTCGGGCTCGGGGCGGAGCATCCCCGGCTTCGACCTTCTCGCCGCGCTCGAGGATCTGGAGTGCCTCGACCGCTTCGGCGGACACCGCGCAGCCGCCGGCGTCGAGCTCGACGCCGCAGTCGACGAGTTCCGCGAGGCGTTCGCCCGGGCCGCGGCCGCGGATGCCGGAGGGGCCGGGGAAGCGGACCGAGCGGATCGACGCCGTCGTCGGCGCCGAGGCGCTCGACCACGAGCTCGCCGAGCAGCTCGACGGACTCGCGCCCTTCGGCCAGGGCAACCCCGGCGTGCGCCTGCTCGTGCCCTGACCGGGTCGGCGACGTGCGGCCGATGGGCGAGGGCGGGCGGCACCGGCGCACTTCGTCGGCGGCGGTCCGGCCAAGGCCTCGGGCGTGGCCTTCAACGCCAACGGCGCCCTCGGCAGGGCGCAGCAGGCGCCGAGCGATCTCACCGTGCGCCTGGAGCTCAACCGATGGAACGGCGCGGTCGAGCCGCGCGCGGTGCTCGAGTCGGCCCGGCCGGGCGCGCCGGCGCCGGATGTCGCGGGCGGGGGATCGGGGGAAGCCGCCGTCCCCGTGCGCCTGCGCCGCCGTCCCGATCCCGCCGGGCGCTGGTCGGAGCTGTTCGAGACCGAGCTCGCGGCGGAGCCGGGCTCCTCCGGCGCCGTGAATCCGGCCGATCGGGCGGGTCAG
>CAWBNH010000008.1:0-304343 GCA_963790085.1 uncultured Solirubrobacterales bacterium | reverse complement strand
TCCAGTCGCCCCGACTGTCTCCCTTGGCCCGACTGAGGGCGCCAGCCAAGGCAGAAACGGCCGGGATCGCTCATGACCAGTACGGTTCCGGCCGCTCGGCATGCGACAAGAGCCGACTCGGCCCGACAGCTGGCGCTGCTGCTCCTACGAATCCGCACCACTGTGCGCACCACTCTGGGTCCAGTAGTCGCACCACGGGAGGGCGCATGTCCTAGCCCGCCCACGCCCCGTAGCCGGGATGAACCGCGTGAGCCCGCGGAGCCCAACCAGCTCAACACCAGGGTCGGCCCCTCAGCCCCTATGTGCTGACGTCGGGCCCACTACGGCGCTCTCCCACAGGCGAGAGAGCGGCAACTTATCGAGTCGACGCCGGAGCTTGTACTCGCGCTAGGCGGGAACGGACGTAGCGGCTAGCGGACGACTCGTGCCCAAACCCCGACCTCCCGTCCCAGACGGCAGTTCGGTGGCTGTTGTTCCCAAGCAACAGCCCCATCCCTCCCTGCCCGAACCCTCCGGCAGTCAGAAAGGCAGCACGATGAGTAGACGCAACAACAACCCCCCCTCAAGGCGTAAGAAGAACAAAGGCCGCGAGAACTCCAAGCAGACCAAGGCATCGAGCCGGACCTACGGCCGATACTGGCTCACCCCGAAGGCCTGGCGCCATAGCTGCGGTCGCGGTTGCGGCTCAGAGCAGTCGGTCGCCTACCGAGCGAGCGATCACTCCTACGTCTGTGCGGTGTGCATCGAGCGCCTCGGGATGAAGGCCCGGCCCTCGCAGGCCTGGCTAGACGGCGGCGCCGGCACCGATTCGAGTGTGCACATCCGCTACATGAGAGCTGAGGAGATGGTTTGGGAGTGAGCCGCCACAGCCGCAGAGATACTCGAAGCCCCCGATGCACGAGGCGCTGGAAGGCCAGGGACGTCCCCGCAACGTCAGGCACGGCTCACGCTCGGTGTCTAGACAGCCGCTCGACGTGACTTTCGGTGGTCTGGGTTCGGGTGGAGTAGGGCCAAGCACCGCACATCCACAGCTCTAAACGCGCGCGAGGGCACCCGGCGCGGACCGGAGCATCGGTCTACGAAACCGAAGGTCACAGGTTCGAATCCTGTCGAGCGCTCCTCGGAGGCGAGGACTAGGTGAGCACCTGCCTCACCGTGGCTGGCCACCACTGCGCTCCGCCCTGGGCGGTCGGGACCCCATCGGCGTTCAGCCCGTCGGCGATTGCCTTCAGGGTGGCGCCCCCCTCGCGCTCGCGCCGGATCCGCTCCGCGACCGCATCGGGCGTCACCCCCCTGCGGCTCTTCCAGGTTCGAGGACCGAACACTGTCCCCTCGGCCTTCTTGGCCGCCATCGCCTCACGAGTCCGCTGGCCGATCAGCCGCCGCTCGAACTGCGCGAACGTCGCGAGTACGTTCGCCATCGCCTCGCCGGCCGGCGTGGTCGTATCGACTGCGGAGTCGAGCGCGATCAAGGCCCACCCCTGTCGCTGCGCCCGATCCATCAGCGCGGTGAAATCCAGCATCGATCGCGACAGGCGATCCAGCTTCGCCACCACCAGGGCCCTCGCCTCGCCGCTTCTGAGCGCCTCGAGCGCGACCTGGATGCCGGGGCGCTTGAGGTCGCGGGCTGAGTAGCCGCGGTCCTCGATCGTGTCGACAATCTCCCAACCGCGCCGCGCGCACTCTGCTGCGATTGCCTGACGCTGCGCGGCAAGGCCGGCGCCGCTCTTCCCCTGTTCCTCACTTGAGACTCGCACGTAACCTATGACCTGCATGGGAGCTTTCCCTCCTGTGCCACGGGGGCGGCTGTTTGCGCAGCGCGCCCCCTCTTTGCGGGCCACCGTAGCACAGGGGAAGGGCAGCTATACGGCCTGCCAGAGACGAATCCCCCCGGTCAGAGCAATCACCCACCTCGACCGGCAGCGTGGATGAGCTGGGGCACCGAAGGCCCTCAGGGCGGAGACCGAGCACTGCACACCCACTCCAGGGGGGCGGAGGGGAGGTCGATCTCGTGGGGCGTGCCTATCTACATATGGCGGTGCCTGGGCTCCTTCGATGCCACGAGAATCCAGGCTGTGGCGGCGGCGCGCTTCGGGACGGAGGGCATTGTGCGAGAGTACGAGCGTGTGATCGATCGGGCGGCAATCTTGAGAGCGTCGTGACTCTCACCTCATGAGCGACGCTGAGCATCTCCAAACTCCCCGTGTGATCCGCAGTGCAAAGCGCGTTCTTAACTCGTGGGGCTTTGAGGTCACGAGGATCGCCGAGTCGCGAAGCGATGTCGAGGAGCGGTTCCATTCCCACTTCGAGCGATGTCGCGAGTTCACTATGACCTCATTCGAGCGAATGTATGCCATGTACGGTGCTGTTCGTTATGTGTGCAGCCGTAGAGTTCCGGGAGGCGTAGTGGAGTGCGGCGTCTGGAGGGGCGGAAGCTCGATGCTCGGAGCCCTGGTGCTACAGGACGAGGGCCAGGACGATCGCCCGCTCTACCTGTACGACACGTTCTCGGGGATGGCGGAGCCGTCGGCGAGGGATCGGACCAACCTGGGCATGGACGCCAGGGCGGTGTGGGCGGACCTTGGACGCAAAGAGAGCCGGGCCGACTGGTGCAAAGCGAGTCTCAATGAGGTGCGGAGCAACATGGCTTCGACCGGCTACCCAGAGCACCTGCTCAACTACGTGGTCGGAAAGGTCGAGGAGAGCCTCCCCGCAACCATGCCCGGGGAGGTATCGATTCTGCGGCTCGATACCGATTGGTACGAGTCGACGAAGCACGAGCTAGAGTGTCTCTATCCTGTCCTCAGCTCCGGTGGTGTCTTGATCCTGGATGACTATGGATGCTGGGAAGGCGCGAGGGAAGCCACGGACGAGTACTTCGCCGGCTTACCGTCGCCCCCGTTTCTCGCCCGCATCGACTCATCGGCGCGGATCGCCATCAAGCCTTGAGGCTCTGGATGTCGCTGGGCACTGTCGTGGATACGGCTGGCTCTTACGAGCGCACGAGGATCATCTACATCTGCGGTCACCCGCGTAGCGGTACGACGCTTATCGCGCGCTTGCTAGGGGGCCTCGAGGGATGCGTGTGGATCGGCGACGTGCACAGCCTTTGGAGGCTCGATTAAGCTGGCCCGATTTGCACGTGTGGTAACTCGCTGCAGGAGTGCCCGCTGTGGGGCGAGGTCCTGGATCCCGATCGTGGCTTCGCCGGGCATCCGCCGGCATACCAGCGGCGGCTTCAGCAGGACGTCATTCCGCCGCGCCACGAATGGGCCCGGACCCTGGACCTGAGGATTCGCCTTGCGCAGCTGGACCGTAGTGGGGGCCTGCTGCGCAGATATGTCGATGTCCTGAGTGACCTCTATCGGTCGATCGACTCGGCGACCGGAGGTCAGTACAGCCCGGGAGTGGAAGGAGGCGTTGGACGAACTGGGGAGGGACGCGAGAGAACGCGCGCGGCTAGGCGCAGCTTGCCTGCCAACCGCCGCACGTCTACGGCGCCAAACGCGCGCGAGAGCTTTCGCCAGCGGGAGGGGACTCGCGGACGCTGGGTGCAGATCCACACCGCGCGGGACGCTAACCCATGTTGATTGCTACTTTCGCGCAGTGCGCTTAGCCTCCGTATACGCAGCAGAGATCGCCCGGCGAATTAGATGGCTGGGCGTCGATACCGTGCGAGGCAAGCGCAGGAGGTCGACGCCCGAGGTGGTGCTCGCCAGCTACGAATCGGACCGGTTGAGATTTGCCCAAGAAGTGATGGAGAGGCCCTCGTCCTTGGAGCAATACGCGATGAGCGAGGCCAGGCCTCCAGGTACGGGGTCCACAGGAGTTATCGACAACCGTGCAACCCATGATTTGGCCGAGATCCGGCGCTGCGTGCTTGAGACTCTCCTCAAGGCCGTCGGCAAGCATCAACCGGCGACTCTGGTGGAGGTAGGTTCAGGCACTGGCCGAAACTTGATCTGGCTGCTCGACAAGCTGGAGAATGCGCGAGGAGTCGGCTACGAATTAACTGAAGGCGGCGTAGCTGCCGGCAGAACCGCTGCGGCGCGCTACGACCTCGACTGTCGTTTTGTGCAATCAGACATCATGGCCGCGGATTGGGTGCCCGAGCAAGCCGACGTCGTCTACTCAGTCCATGCCCTAGAACAGATTCCGCGGCCCCGTCCCGCGCTGGACAAGATGCTCAGTGCCGCACGAAGTGCAGTCGTGCTGATCGAGCCCATACCCGAGTACTGGCCTGGTGGTCTCGCTGGGTTAGCACATAGGCTCCGAGCCATCCATATGGATCGGCTCGAGCCGGGTCTTTTGGATGGAGTACAGCCGGAGAGCGCCCGCCTCCTCCCCTTCGGCACGGCTGTAAACCGGTCAGCTGAGGTCCATCTCTCTCCGCCCTCTGCTAGCCACCAGAGACGAAGAGCGGCGCACGCCTCGTAAGCGTCCTCCCCAGGCCCCTCAGAACGGCGCGAGGGCCGGCGGGCTGTGCTGACGGAGACCGGCCCGGCTGCTCGAGTGACTCATCGGCTGGCCGCCGCTGCATGGCTCACGTGCAATGGTGATCCAGTCACCTGATCCGAATCGACTGGAGGCACACCATGTCGGAGACGATTGACAAGGCCCGACGCATGATCGAGGAGCGCCTCAGCGAGCTTGAGGACGAGGCGAAGAAGCTGCGCGACGCCCTGATAGGCCTCGGCCATCGAGACGGAAAGCCGGCGAAAGCGGTGATCGTCGAGTTGCCGCCCGAGTCGTTTCTCCCGAACACCCGCCACCCGTTTCCGACCTGGAGGAGTCGCTTGACTGTCCAGACGTCCGCGCCGGTGCTTTCCGTTTCGAATCCACCGGCAATCACCTGACCCGAGGGACAGGTCGCGGTTACGCCAGTACTGGAGCCGTTGGCAATGCTTGCGCTGGTGCTGGACGCCGTGGTGATGCCCTTGAGCTGGGAGCTGCCGACGGAGTTGGACGCGAGCTTGTCCGAATCGACTGCCAGTGGGGCGATGTTCCCAGTCTCCACGGTCGGCCCCTACCGCTGCCTCGAAGACCGCCTTCGCCGGGCCGAGTGCAGCCTCCGGCGCATCTAGTCCCAACAGGTCCCATCCGATTCTCGAGGGGCAGCATTTCGCACCATGATGTCCGAGACGCGCCGTAATGTTCCGGACTGGGCCAATGCGTCTTCAAGCCACCATCAGATTCCGACAGCAGTCGGCGGCATCGAATAGCCGCGCGGCTTGCGACCGAGAGTTCGTCGATGGACTGATTGAACGCGTGCCAGATGGTGGCGGTACCAGTTCGCTCGGGAGTCTCTCGTTCGGAAGCCACAAGTTGCGCAGCATTTCGACGTATCCGAGCGTGCGATTGAACGGTGGCGGCATGAAGGGCTTCCGGTCGAGCGTCTTTGGTCAAGGCGCCGCGACGGCCGGGCACCAATTCGCTACCGGATATCCGAAGTCGAGGCTTGGCTGAAGGAGGCACAGAATGGGCGTTGAGCGCCGCGGCCGCCGGTGGGCGGCGATCCTGTACGACCGCGGGGAGCGGACGTGGCTCGGGTCATTCGAGACCCGTCGCGAGGCAACCCGAGCCCACTCGGAGGCCGTCGCGGGGACCAGGCGAAGGCAGGACAGCGCGCTTACTGTCGATGAGTGGGCGAGTCGCTGGCTCGGTGAATTCCCGCCGGCCGAGCGCTCGACCCGTCGCACGTACGAGGTCGCAGCCAAAGCCGCTGGGCGCGCCTTCGCTGGTGCTCGGCTCGCCGACGTGACGCGCCAACAAGCCCGGGCCTGGGCACTCGAGCATCCGTCCTACCGCTCCGCGGTGCGCGTCATGTATCGCGACGCAATCGAGGTCGACCTCGTCGCGATGAATCCGTTCTCCAACTTTAGGCTTCCGCAATCTCGAGGCCGCAAGTTCCGCCAGCCTCCGAGCGTCGGGGATGTGGACCTTCTGTCGGATCTGTCGGAGCAGGTGGCCGGCCCGAGCTACGGGCCGCACCTGCGTGCCCAGGTCTTGACTGCCGCGCTTTCCGGTACGCGCCCGGGTGAGCTGTATGCCCTACGCCCTATGGACGCCGACGTTGCCCGTGGGACCCTCCGCATCGGCGGGACCGTTGAGGCTACAGGCGAGCGCAAGCCCTACCCGAAGAACGGACGGGAGCGGGTGGTAACGCTTCCGCCACCGGCCTGCGAGGCGCTAGAAGCCACCTATGCAGGAAGAGATCGACTGTTTGTCACGCCGAAGGGAATGTCGCTCACGAAGAACAATCACGGCTACTGGTGGCGGGCTCTGCGCGCCGCCGCTGGCCTTCGCGATACCGCGTTCGTTGAGTTGCGTCACCACTGCGCATGGCGTCTCTACGTCGTCATGGGCCTGTCAGCAGCGGTGGTCGCGCAGCAGCTCGGACACACGGACGGCGGCCGGCTAATCGAGGACCTCTACGGCCACCCCGATGCCGCACTGCGACGCCGGGCAGTCGCCGACGCATGGGCGAGCGCACCACGTTCGCACCACCACTCCTCCCGCGATGCCGCTGGAGGCGCGGCATGACGCGCCGTTTGCACCAGTCGCCCCGATTTCAGCCAGGGCCGCTCGCGCTGAGACGTGCCCCCTCCAGAGGGTCAGGACGGATCGATGTTCTGATTGAGGTGGAACAGGTTGTGCGGGTCGTAGCGGCGCTTGAGCTCGACCAGTCGGTCGTAGTTGACGCCGTAGGCGTGCCGGACGCGGTCGTGGTCGTCTGCCGGGAGATAGTTCGTGTATGACCGGTCGGCCATGTGAGGAGCGAGCGCCTCGAACGTCGTGCGCGCCCAGGCGATGCCGGCGTCGCTGTCGGCCGGATCGGTCCACTGGGAGATGAGCAAGAGGTTGTGCCCCGCCTGCCGGTGCGGGTACGCGGTCGCGGTCGGCTCGATGCGCGTCGCCTGGCCCTGGAACGCCTCGATGACCAGCGTGCATTGATCGGTGGGCGCGCGCTCGAACGCATCGACGAGGACGGTGATCGCTGCCTCGGAGAGCTCCGAGAAGAAGGCGGACTTCCAGTAGCCCAGGACCCCGGGCGGGAACAGCGCGTCGGCGCTCATGTTCGCGAGCGGGTAGGGGATTCGCTCGATCATGTCGGCGGCGGGTGCGCCGAGCGTCCGTACTGGCGCGACGTCCGCCTGCGCCCGTTCGTCGTCCGCGCCGCAGTGGCACACCACAATCGCGCACATCTTGGCTCCCGAGCCGTCGGGCGCGTGCAGGAAAGCGGCCTGGGCTCCGAGGTCGTCGGGAGCACCGGCACTGAAGTCGCGGTAGAACGAGAGGACCTCGACCGCCGAGTCGAGCGGGTGCAAGACGGGGCCCTTGAGAACGGTTGCCATCGGGTGGGCCTGGAACTCGAACGACGTCACGACGCCGAAGTTGCCGCCTCCCCCGCGGATCGCCCAGAACAGGTCTGCGTCGCTGTCGGCACTCGCGGTCGCCACCTCCCCGGAGGCGAGAACGACCTCGGCGGAGAGCAGGTTGTCGATGACCATCCCGTACTTGCCCATCAGCCAGGCTAGTCCGCCGCCGAGCGTTAGCCCGCCGATTCCCGTGCTCGAAACGATGCCGCTCGGTGTCGCGAGCCCGAAGACGGCGGTGGCGCGGTCCAGTTCGCCGACCGTCACGCCTCCTTGGACCCGGACCGTGCGCCGCACCGGATCGACGTGGATGCCCTTCATGCGGGAGAGATCGATCATCAGACCGCCCTCGGTCACCGCCTTGCCGGCGATGTTGTGCCCGCCCCCGCGGACGGAGATCTCGAGCCCATCCTCGCGGCCCAGGTTGACCGCGTCCACCACGTCCACCGTGTGCAGGCAGCGGGCGATGAGTGCCGGTCGTTTGTCGATTAGGCCGTTGTGGATTCGGCGGGTTTCGTCGTAGCCCAGCTCGCCGGGGGCGAGGATCTGGCCGGAGAAGGTCTCCCGCAGCTGGCTGACCGTGTCGACCGCCGTCATGCTGGCCTCACCGTACGCCAGCCTTTCACGGAAGTAAATCCTGGAAAACCCCACACTTTGGCGTCTATTCCCTGGCCGTCCGCACCCCCGAGGGCGGTAGCCGCCCGGCCAGCGCGGCACGCGAGCGGATGCCCAACTTCCGGTAGGTCCGGGTTAGGTGCGCCTCGACCGTGTGAACGCTGATGTAGAGGGCCGAGGCGATCTCCTTGTTCGAAAGTCCCTGGGCCGCCAGCGAGGCGACCCGCTCCTCCATCTCGGTGAGCTGGCCCGAGCCGGGTCGCCGGCCGCTGATCCGCCGCAGCTCATCTCGTGCCCGGTCGGCCCAAAGGCTTGCCCCAAGCTCATCGAAAACGCCGAGGGCGGTCTCACACGCGTCCCGGGCTGCTCGCCTCTCTCGCGCCCGCCGTCGGACCATGCCCAGCGCGAGCAGGGTCCGCCCAAGCTCGAACGGGCAGCGCATCTGGGCGTGCTCGACCAATGCACCGTCGAGCGCAGCACGGGCGGCGGCGAGATCTCCTTCCGCGGCGGCGAGGAGCCCGCGTCCCCGCGCTGCGGTGGCGAGCGCCCACGGGCTCGCCGAGCGCTCCGCCCGGTCTACGTAGTCCTCGACGTACGAGCGTGCGATCCCGAGCTCGCCGATACCGAGCAGCGCCTCGATCGCATTCGTCCAGGCGAAGTCGGTCGGCTCCTCCCAACCATGGGAGACGAGCCACGCAGGCAGCGGACGCAGGTGACGATCGGCGGCCTCCGGGTCGCCGGCAGAGAGCTCGATGAAGCCGAGCACCGTCCGGCTCTGGATGCCGAAGAGTGAGTCCGAGATCGCCTCTGAGATCTCAACCGCTTCCTGGGCCTCGGCACGAGCGTCCGCGATCCGCCCGCGATGTGCGTCCAGCAGCGAGCGCGCGTAGAGGGCGATGCCGCGGTACTGCTGATCGCTGAGCTGGTCGGCGAGCTCGATCACCGCGCGGACGTGACCATCTGCGACCGCCCACTGACCCGTGAACCACTCGACCTGAAAGAGATGGAAGAGCACGTGCCCGTATGTCCCCTCATCGCCACGCGCGAGCGCTTCGGCAGAAACGGTCTCAAGGGTCGGGCGCGCCCGGTCGAAGTCGGACCGGCACATGAGCCGTCGTGCCAGTGTCACCCGCGGGCTCTCGTGAAACTCGAGCGGCCGCTCGAGCCCCTCCTCGAGCCGAACGCCGCGCTCGAGCAGGCCCGGCGTGACCTCCAAGGTCCAGGTCTCGGCCATCGCGACCCTCGCAATCGCGCGCGAGCGCAGCTCCGGGTCGCCCACCTGCTCCGCGTGCTCGAGGGCGTCCCGGGCGTGGGCGAGTGCATCACGAACACGGCCCTCGAGCAGTCGGGTCCAGCTGAGAAAGACCAGGATCTCGGCAGCACGGGCGTGGTCGTCGCCCGCCTCCCGCAGAGCCTCGGTGCACCAGCCGGCGAGCGTGGGGAGGTTCGCGCGACGTCCACGTGCGAGGGCGAAGAGAACGTCGGCGCGCTCGGGCCCTGGGAGGGCATCCGGCAGGAGCCGATCAAGGATCGCAGCGGCTCGTGCGCGATCACCGGCCAGGCGATGGGCTTCCGCAGCCGCCAAGAGCCGCGAGCGCCGCCCGGCGGGCTCGTCGCCCGGAGTCAGCTCGGCTGCGAGCTCCGACAGTTCCCCGGCGGCGGCGGGCGCACCGCGCAGAGTTGCGGCGCCCGCTGCAGCATCGAGGGCGGATGCGACGTCCGCGTCAGGTCGTTGGGCGGCGAGGGCTAGGTGGCGTGCGCGCTCCTCTTCGTCCCCGACGGATTCGGCGAGCAGTCGGTGTGCGGCGCGGCGTCTCCAGGGCGGCGCCGCCCCGTAGCAGGCCGACGCCATGAGCGGGTGGGCGAACCGAACTCGCTCGCCGTCCACGTCGATCACCCCAGCTCGCATCGCCTGCTCGAGCACGTTCGCGACGAGTTGCTCGTCACCATGCGCCCCGGCAAGCCCCCCGAAGGTCGGCCGGGCGAGGGCGGCGGCGGTGACGAGCACCTCGCGCGCGTCTTCGGGTAGTCGGGCGAGCCGCTCGCCTATGAGTTGCCTGAGCGTCGTGGGGATCGGGACTGGGCGGCCCGGAGCGGGTCCTGAGTTCGCAAACTCGGCGGCGAGCTCGAGGGCGAAGAGCGGGTTTCCGCCCGTGATCTCGCGCAGCCTCACGAGCTGAGGTCGCGAGAGTTCGACCTGGAGCCGGGCCCGCACGAACTGGAAGAGCTCGCTGAGGGTGAGCGGCGAAACCTCGAGCTCCTCGACCAGCCCCCCGGGAGGCAGGGCAGGAACGGCGGTGTGAGCATCATCACCGGATACGTGCCGCACCGCAAAGAGGAATCCGACGCCCCCGGCTGACAGACGGCGAAGCGCGAACTCGAGCGTTCTCGCCGAGGGTTCATCCAGCCACTGGAGGTCGTCAACTGCGACGAGCACGCCGCCTGACCGGCACAGCGTTCGGAGGCTGTCCAGCACTGCAAGCCCGATCGCACGCGGGTCGTAAGCCTCACCGCCGGGGGCCCGTAGCAGTAGCGCCACCTCGAGTGCCCGCCGCCTTGGAGGGGCAAGGGAGGGAAGGACCGCGTCGATGACGCCGCTGAACAAGTCGGAGAGGGCCGCGAAGGAGAGGCCGGCCTCGGCCTCGACAGCCCGGTGCGTCAATACGTGGGGCAATTGCTCACGGGCCCGCTCGACGCCTTTCTGCCAGAGGACCGTCTTGCCGATCCCCGGCTCGCCGGAGAGCGTAAGGACACGAGGCTCTCGCACGAGGCGATCCAGAAAGCCCTCAATCGTGGCCAGCGCAGCCTTCCGGCCGATCAACTCGGGTGGGTGAGTGGTTGATTGACCTTCGAGCATGCGCTTCGCCGAATTTGGCCAGGTGAGAGTATGCAGCGAAGTGCTTCGGCCGCCACGGCAGGACTGTCTACCCCTTCGGCGTACATCGGACCGGGGTAGGCAAGGCCCGGCCAGCAGCCGGTCAGTCAGGCCGCGCGCGGGATCCGCTGGACGATTCGTGCGTCGTAGCGAGAAACGAATCGGATCCCTGCTCTGACCCGGGGAGGTCGGCGGTACCGCCTTGGTACCACCCACAACGTCCGATACGTCCAAATCGTCTCTTGCATGGGACGCATGGGACGCATGGGACGCTCCGGGACGCATCGACACCCCCGTCATCGACTGGGGGTCGAAAGGTCGCTGGTTCAAATCCAGTCGCCCCGATAGCTGACCTCGATTGCGCGCCGCCGCGCGTGATCGTTAGATCGCGGCGACAGGGATCGCCCCCGCGTCGCGGATCTCCTTCTCGCCGACGCCGTCGAGCTCGCCCAGCGGTGTGTACGCAATCGTGTCGGGGTCGAGGCCGGTCGCCCGCCCGTCGTAGTCGGTGAGGCGCTCGATCAGGTCCTTGGATGCAAGGATCGCGCCGTCCTTGGCAGCCGCCTCGATTCGTGCGCCCTCGTTCATCTGGTCGCCCAGCGCAGTGACCTCGAGGCGCCCGCTGGTAGCGATCTGGCCGACGATCAGGGTCGAGCCCCAGTGCAGGCCGACATTCAGCTTCACCGCGGGATCGTCTTCGGTGAGCTGCTCGGCGCCGTCCCGGATCGCCCTCGCTGCCTCGACCGCGGCGCGGGCGGCTGCGGACTCCGAGCCGTCGAAGTCAGCCGCCAAGAACAGCGCCGAGCCACCGTCCCCCGCGTGCTTGCCGACGATGCCGTCGTGGGCGACCACCGATGAGTCGATCAGGTCCGTCAGGCCCCTGATCAGGTCGAAGTAGCCGCGCGAGGAGAGGCGTCGCGACAGAGCGCCGGAGGCCTCCAGGTCGGCGAACAGGATCGCCGCGGCCCGCCGACCCGGCTCGCTGACCCGGTCCATCCGCTCAAACAGCTCTGGGTCTCCGCGGCCCAGGCGGTTGAGCAGGCTCTCCGGGACCATGCCCCGATACAGGTACAGGACGCCGATCAAGCGCCCGGCGTCGTCGTTGATCCGCATGTGAACCTGGTTCTGGTCGCCTAGCATCGTTCTGCGGAACCGAAGGTTGGGCGGGAACGAGACGGTGTCGTGCCAGGCTCGGGGCGCCGTTTCGATCGGGTCCGTCTGCTCCGCCAGCTTCGCTGTGGGGCCGAACACCTCCCCGAACTCGGGGTCGCCCGGTTCCAGGTATCGGCGCATGATCGGTGCGTTGTGCTCGAACCACGCGGCGCCGCTCTCCTCCGTGACTCTGACAATCCCCTCGGCGCGCTCGTCAAAGGACCGCGCGATCGTTGAGATGCCGATCATGCTGTCCGCTTCGCCCGCGGACACGCCGATGGCTCGGGCCGTCTCGGTCGAGATGAACACGCAGCGGAACTTGGCGTCCAGGATCTCGCCCATCATCCCCGCGCTTTCGATCGCCAGCGCGATGTCTCGCAACTCCGGATGTGCGGGAAGTTGTGGGACGTATCGGGCGCCGTCCTCCATGGCCTCAGCCTATCCGCTGCCCGGGGGATCGGAGGCCGCCCTACACCCGCATCGCTCGCGGCATCTGGGAACCAATGTGTTACCGACGGGGCCGCCCTTCTGCTTCTCCGATTCTCGAATCGGATAGCCTCGGACCCGATGCCGTCCGATCCTGAGCGTTGAGTCGTTTGCCTGCCTCGGTTCGGGCGCTCGGCGAGGTCTTTCGCAATCCCGATCTGGGCCGACTTCAACTTGCCTGGGCCGGTGTCTCCTTCGCCACCTGGACCTTCGTCATCACGCTCGGCGTCTATGCCTTCGATGCCGCCGGCGCGGCCGCCGTCGGCATCGCCGGGCTGGTGAGGTTGCTCCCCGGCGCCCTTGCGTCGCCGTTCTCCGGTCTGCTCGGAGATCGGTACTCGCGGAGAGTCGTGCTCGTCTGGAGCGCCGCGACGATGGCCGGTGTCCTGGGAGGCGCTTCGCTTGCCGTCGCCGCCGGAGCACCGACGTGGTCGGTCTTTGCGCTCGCCGGGCTGTTCACCGTCGCAGCTTCGCCCTACGTCCCGGCCGAGGCTGCCTTGATGCCTCAGCTTGCCCGTACTCCGCAGGAGCTCTCGGCGGCGAACGTGACCCACAGCGTGATGGACAACCTCGGCTTCCTCGGGGGCTCGATCCTAGCCGGCGTCCTGCTCGCGGTGAGCTCCGTGCAGGGTGTGTTTGCGCTCGCTGCGCTTGCTGCGGCGGCAAGCTGTATCGCGATCCTGCTCACACGGGCCGACAGCCGCCCCCGGTACGTGGACGACGTGGCTGCCCGCAGCTTGGCCCGGCAGGCCACCGCCGGGCTTCGGGCAATGGTCGCGGACCCTGCCCTCCGCCTCCTCGGAACCAGCCTGACCCTTCTCGTCTTCGTCGAGGGAGCGGCGGATGTGCTGATCGTGATCATCGCGCTCGATCTGCTCGAGCTCGGCAACTCGAGCGTCGGCTACATGAACGCTGCTTGGGGGGTCGGAGCACTGCTGGCCGGCGCCGGGCTGGCCGTGCTGATCGACCGCGGCAGGCTGGTCGAGGGTCTGGTGGTGGGCAGCCTGCTCACCGGTGCAATGCTCGCGCTGCCGGGGGTCAGCCCGGTCGTTGTTGTCGCCTACGCTGCCTGGGTCGGAGTCGGAGTCGGCTACACGTTGGTTGAAGTAGCCGCCAACACGCTGCTGCAGCGACTTGGCGACGACGAGGTCCTGGGGCGCGTCCGCGGTTCGCTGGAAACGGTGCGGCTGGCGGCGATGGCGCTTGGTGCGATCGCGGTCACGGTCCTGGTCGAGCTGCTGGGGATCCGCGCCGCTGTACTGGTCATCGCCTCGATCCTGCCGTTCTTCGCCCTTCTCCGCTGGGGCCGCTTGCGGTCTTTCGAGGTCGGGGCGCCAGTGGAGGAGCGCCACTTCTCCCTGCTTCGCGCAGACCCGATCTTCGCCCCGCTTCCACTCGCGACGCTCGAGCGTCTCACCCACGATCTGATCGAGCTCAGGGCCGACGCCGGTCAGGAGGTGATCACGCAGGGCGGCGTCGGCGACCGCTTCTATCTGATCGAGGCGGGCCGGGTGGAGGTGTTCGAGAATCAGGTCCACCGGCGCTTTCAGACCACCGGCGAGTCGTTCGGCGAGATCGCGCTGCTCCGCGGCGAGCCGCGAACCGCCACGGTTCGGACCACCGAGCCAACTAGGCTGCTGGCGCTGGATGCCGACCACTTCATCGATGCGGTTGCCGGGCATGGCCGTTCCTCGCAGGCGGCCGACGGCGTGATCGAGCATCGGCTCCCGCGCGACCCGGGCCCCGCTCGCGAGCGATCGGAGTCTCATGCTGAAACCTGAGATCCGCTATGCGCGGAATGGTGAGATTGCGATCGGCTACTGCGTGCTCGGTGACGGACCCGCCGATCTTGCCTACCTCTCGCCGTTCAACAATCTGGACATCATGTGGGAGAGCCCGCTCTATGCGGCTTTTCTACGCTCGCTGGCAACGTTCGCGCGGGTCATCGTCATCGACCGGCGCGGCACCGGCGTCTCCGACCGTTACTCGCCGGATGACCTGCCGTTGCTCGAGGACCTCGTCGATGACCTCGCCGCGGTGCTCGATGCGGTGGGCTCGGATCGCGCAACGCTGTTCGGCTTCTCGGACGCGGGGGCGCTCTGTGCGATGTTTGCCTCCACGCGCCCGGATCGGGTCGCGGCGCTGGTTCTCCACGCGACCGCCGCGCGGGGCACGCAGGTAGCCGAATACCCCTGGCAGTGGTCGGAGGAGCAGTGGCGCGACTACCTGCGCGAAGTGAGGAACGGGTGGGGTACACGGGAGTACGCGAAGGAGACGCTCGCTCTGTTCAATCCGTCGCTTGCCGGCGACCGGCAGATGGAGAGATGGTGGGAGCGCTACCAGCGGCTGTCGGCGAGTCCGAGCGCCATCTACGCGCAGGAGAAGGTCTTCCGTGAGATGGACATCCGCCACCTGCTGCCGGCGATAAGCGTTCCCGCGCTCGTACTCCACCGGACCGACGATCAGATCGAGCCGGTCGGAGCCGGCCGCTACATCGCGGACCAGATCGCAGGGGCGGAGTTCGTGGAGCTGGGCGGAGCAGATCATTTCCCCTGGGCCGGCGACCAGGAAGCGCTCGTAGCCGAGGTCAGGCAGTTCATCGACCAGGTCCAACGGGAACACGAGGAGGAGTTCGATCGTGTGCTCGCGACGGTCCTGTTCACGGATGTGGTCGATTCGACCGCGCGGTCTGCCGAGATGGGGGACCGTCGCTGGCGCGAGGTCCGCTCACAGCACGACAACCTGATCCGCGCGCAGCTCGCCCGGTACCGGGGACGCGAGGTCGACACGGCCGGCGACGGGTTCTTTGCCGTCTTTGACGGCCCGGCCCGTGCGGCGCGATGCGGCTCCCGGATCGCCGCTTCCATGGCGCAGTTGGGACTGGAGGTCCGGGTCGGGCTCCATACGGGCGAGGTTCGCTACGAGGGTGACGCCGTCACCGGGATCGCGGTGGCGATCGGTGCGCGGATCGGGTCCCTGGCGGAGCCCGGCGAGGTCCTCGCCTCGTCGACCGTGAAGGATCTGGTCGTGGGGTCCGAGCTCACCTTCGTGGACCGCGGCACTCATGCGCTGAAGGGCGTGCCGGACGATTGGCGCGTCTTCGCGGTTGCGGCTTAGTCGGCGCGCGTCCGCGATCGGAGTGGTTCAGATCCAGTCGCCCCGATTCGAGGACGCCGCCCCGTCCGCCACTCATGACCGCCTCCGGTCGGTCAGGCGACGGCATAGCGATCCGATCAGCTCGTCGATCATGGCGGCGCGTGGCGCGACCGGTAGAGTCGCCGACCCGGATGTTCGGGCAGTCTGAAAAGGACGAGACAGGCCGCCGGAAAAGGCGGGGCCGCGGCCTCGAGTTGACCGCGCAGCAGTGGGTCGTGGCCTTCCTTATCGGAACTGCGAGCGTGTGCGCGGCCGCCTTCGGCTGGCGCGCCGCAGCGATCGGGAGCACGGCGGCGTTCGACGACCGCCAGTCGATCTCGGAGACGCTCGCCTCCGAACGGCAGACGATCGACGTGGGCCTCGGCGCGGCCGACGACACCCGCGACTACACGGACTACCTTGCCGGCTACGCGGTAGCCGCCGAGCTGGACAACCAGGCGGAGGGGCTCGAGGATGAGGGCAGCGATGCGGCGGCATCAGATGCACGCCGGAACGCTCAACTCCGGCGCCGGGCCGCCACTGAGCTGGCGGCCGATGCGGGGATCTTCGGCCGCTACAGCATCGCGGGCGACCTGGAGCAGCCGAGCCCGATGCCCCGCAGCTTCAGCCTCGAGGATCGGGTCGAGGCCCGCACGGTGGAGGCGGCGACCGAGATCGACTCGCCCGGGCAGCTGGACCCGGACGGCTGGGCGCAGGACGCGGAGGGCATCCGCGACCGCATCAACGGGCTCGCCGTGTGGGCGCTGATCGCGCTCGTGGCGGTGCTTCTGTTCACGATCGGGGAGGCGAACTCGGCGCGGCGCCCCGTCTTCTACACCGCGATGGCTCTCGGCGCGGTGGTTCTGCTTGTCGCGGGTGTGGGCGGGCTGACGACCGACTTCTTCGCATGAGCGAAGCAAATGACAGGGCGGGCGCAGTTGAGGAGGAGCCGAATGGGGGGGAGTCGAGCAAGGGCACTCTGGGCCGCTGGATCGGCGTCTCGCTGGCAGCGATCGCGGTCGTTGGTGCCGGGATCGGGGTCCTTCAGACCGACGCGAGCGTCAAGGAGTCGAACACGGCACGGGAGACCACGCGGACCGCGGTCGGCGCCCTGCGGGCCAGCGTCGTCGAGACTGCCGGGCAGCTTCTGGAGGAGGACATCGACGCCGAGTCAGGCGCCCTGCTCCGCGAGCAGGCTCTCGTGGCGCGCCAGGCGGGGGATGCCGCCGAGCCGCTGACGCCCGAGGAGCTCCGAGCCTTCGTTCCGAAGGGGGGCGATCTGCCCGGCGCCCGCACGCGCGAGGCGCTGCGCGAGCTCTCGTTCGAGAGCGAGAGGCTCGCCCTCCGCCAGTCGGCCCTGGCCGAGACCAGGGTCACGTGGAACGACCGCAGCACGCAGTACACGACGGCGATCGCGGTCCTTGCGGTCGCGCTGTTCCTCGTCGGCTTCTCGCTGGTCCTCGGGGGCAGGCGGCGGGTCGTGTTCTACGCGCTGGGGGTCGTGGTCGCGCTGGTGACGATCGGTGCGACCGCATACATCCGCCTGTTGCCGATCCCCGAGACGCCGGATGAGGCGATCGCCGCGACCGCCCGGGGCGCCGTCGCCTCCGACCAGGGCAACCAGAGCCGCGCCGTAGCGCAACTCAGCGACGCGATCGAGATCGACGGCGACTACAGCGAGCCCTATTCGCGTCGCGCGGTGGCGCGGGTGCTTGCGGACAACCCCGACCTGCGTGAGACCGGCGCGCTGACCGGGGGCATGGCGACCCTGGAGGAGGCGGCAGCGGACGCGCGCCGAGGCTTCGAGCTGAGCGGCGACCGGGACCTGCTTGCGCTCGCCTTCGGGGCGATCATCGGCCTCTACGCGGGTGAGTACGAGAGGTCGATCCAGTTCGCCAGCGAGGCGACCGCGATCAACCCCCAGATCCCCGACTTCCGCTTCGCGAAGAGCGCCGCCGAGGTTGGCCTCGGCGACGAAGAAGCTGCGACCGGCTCGCTCGACGGCGCCCTCGACCTGCTCTCGGGCAGCGACCCCTCGGAGCGCACGCGGGGACTCGCGGCCGAGTACCTGACCTACCTCGAACAGGTGGTCGATCGCACGCCCGAGCGGGCCGAGCTCGTGAGCCGGTTCGAGGAGCGGATCATCGGGATCGAGACCGCGTTCACGCTGGATCGGGAGGTCGCGGGTCGGGCCCCCGATCGCGGCTCGGTCGCAGTCAACGGCCTGCGCTACGAGGGTGGGCGTTTCAAGCTTGGCGTCCGGTGGGAAGACCTCCCTCCCGGCACCGCGCTGACGCTGATCGGATTCGAGCGACCGGCGCCCGACAGCGGCTGGGTGCAGCCCCGTGAGCTTGCACTGTTCCGCACCGCCGGCGGCAGCGGCGAGCAGGCCGGTGGGGTCCCGATCGAGCGTGCCTGCACGCCGGTCGAGCTGCGGGTCGACGTCTATCTGGACGGCGCCTTCAGCGAGTCCTTCACCGGGTCCGGCGGCAGGCCGACCTGCTGAGCGCACGCCTCCGCGATCGGCTCGGTCAGCCGCCGCCGGCCTCCCGCGGGGACCTCAGACGGTGACGACGATCTTTCCCCGGGCGTGTCCCTCCCCCTGATAGCGGAGCGCCTCAGGGGCTTCGCTGAGCTCGTAGCGTCGATCGATCACGGGGGTCAGCTCGCCTGCTTCAGCCAGTTCTCTCAGCGAGGCCAGATCAGCCTTGTTCTGCTTGGCGATGAATGTGCGCAGGCTCTGGCGCACGAACGGTGACAGGAGGAGCAGCCGCAGCTGACGGGCGAGGCCGAACCAGCGACCGGGGTTCGAGACTCCGACCAGCACGTAGGTCCCTTTGGGGGTCAGCGCCCGCCTGCACGCCGACAACGAACGACTTCCGATCAGATCGATGATCAGATTCCAACGCTGAGCGCTGCGGGTGAAGTCCTCCTCGGTGTAGTCGATCACCCGGTCCGCCCCGATCGAGCGGACCATCTGCGCGTTCCTGGTGCTGCAGACGGCGGTCACGTTCGCTCCGAGCGACTTCGCGATCTGCACGGCGAACGTGCCGACGCCGCCCGACGCCCCGTTGATCAAGACCTCTTGCCCCGGCTCGGCCTTCCCGTGATCGCGAAGCGCCTGAAGGGCCGTGAACGCGGAGTCACCCAGGGCCGCGGCCTGCTCGATGGTGAGGCCGGCCGGCCGCCGCAGGAAGTGGCCCTCTGGGGCACACGCGTACTCTGCGAAGGCCCCCTGGCACCAGCCGAACACCTCGTCGCCCGGCTGCAGCGACTCCACGTTCTCGCCGGTTGCTTCGACCTCGCCGGCGACATCGGTCCCCGGAAAGCCGTTCTTCGGCTTCAGCAGCCCGTACCCGGCCGCGCGAACGATGTAGGGCGTGCCGGTCACCAGGTGCCAGTCACCGATGTTGACGGCCGCTGCGTGAACGCGAACCAGCACCTGATCCTCCTTGGCCACCGGCCTGTCGACCTCCTCGAGCTCGAGGACGTCATCGGGGGAGCCGTACCTGTGTTGGGCGATCGCTTTGATGGTGCTCTCCTGGACCGTCGCGGGTTCGGGAGAGCATCGCAGGAACCACGATCAGATCGGGGTCGCGGTCGTCTCGTGGCCCGCGACCAGCAGCGTGCTGATCCGGTGTCGCCCGGTGCCTGGGAGCATCTGGACCCTGAGCTCGATCCTCGTGCACCTATACGGTGTCGAGGTGAGCGCGACCGAGTACGCACGAGTCGAGGTCGAGCGGCCGGCCGACCTTCGCTTCGCGTACTGGGTCGTGGTACGTCGCTCTGCCCTCGGCCTCTACTTCGTCGTCCTGGCCCTGTGGAGCCTGCGCTACGGGATCTCGGTCCAGCGCGAGCTGGTGATCGCCTGGACCTGCGGCGCGCTCGCCTGCTTCTCGCTCGGCCGACACCCGCGGCAGGTCCTCCAGATCGCCCGCGACTGGCTGCCGATCGTGCTCGTGCTCGCCGCCTACGACCTCACACGCGGTGCCGTCGACTCGCTCGGAATCGACGTTCACCGGGAGACGATGATCGACTTCGATCGGCTCGTCTTTTTCGGCCAGACGCCGACCGAATGGCTTCAGGCCCGTCTCTACGAGCCCGGTGTCGTCAACTGGTGGGACGTCGCCTTCTCGGCCGTCTACACGTCGTACTTCATCGTCCCCTTCGCGGTCGCGGGCCTTCTCTGGGCCAGGAGCCGGGTTGCCTTTCTGCGGTTCAGCAGGCGTCTGGTGACGCTCGCGCTCGCCGGTCTGGCGACCTACATCGCCTTCCCGGCGGCCCCGCCCTGGATGGCCGGGGAGCAGGGTCTGCTCGAAGGGGTGCACCGGACCACCTCGAACGGCTTCAGTGGGCTCGGCGTGGCCACGGTCGGCCTCTTCTCCAAGGGTCAGGAGAGCGTCAACCTGGTTGCAGCTGTGCCCTCGTTGCACGCCGGCTTCACCGCCCTGGTGGCGATGTTCCTCTGGGGCAGGGTCCGCCCGGGGCTGCGACCGCTGCTGGCGCTGTATCCGCTGGCGATGGCGTTGACCCTGATCGCGACCGGCGAGCACTACCTCTTCGACGTGCTGTTGGGCTGGTCCTACGCCGCCGGAGTGATGGCTGCCTGGGCGTGGTGGGAGCGGCGTCGCGGCTATGCGTGAACGCTTAGCTTGAACAGCCGATCGCCCGCGGCGACGCCGTGCTCCCCCTCAGCCGGGTGGGTGGTATTTTGTGCGGGATGGCTCAAGTCGACTCCGCGGGTACTGTGGCGCCGGTCAACGAGGAGGCCGTGCGGGCCTGGGACACGGTCCTCTACGAGCGCTGGAAGAAGAATCGCAAGGTCTTCGTCGGTGCGCTGGAGGAGATGACCGAGGAGGTCTTCGAGCGCTTTCCTCCACCGAAGGGCGGGCGTTGCATCGACATCGGCTGCGGCTTCGGCGACACGACGCAGCGACTCGCTGAGCTCGTTGGGCCTGAGGGCTTCGCGCTCGGCAACGATTCCTCCCCGCAGTTCATCGAGGATGCCCGCCGCGAGGCGGCAGAGGCGGGCGTCGAGAACGTCGAGTTCGAGCTTGCCGACGCGCAGACGGCGCAGTGGGAGGCGAGCTTCGACTACGCCTTCTCGCGGATGGGGACGCAGTTCTTTGCGTTGCCGGTTCCGGCGATGCGGGCGATCCGCGGTGCGCTCAAGCCCGGCGGCCGGCTAAGCAAGGTCTGCTGGCGCCGCAAGGCCGAGAGCCCGTTCTGGGCGGAGACCGAGCAGGTGGTTCAGCGGTTCCTCTCGCGCCCCGACGAGTACGAGGCCGACACCTGCGGGCCCGGGCCCTTCTCCCTGGGGAATCCCGAGACCACCCGCGGCATTCTCGAGGCGGCGGGGTTCGCCGAGATCGAGCTACACCAGCGCGACTTCGACTACTACATGGGCCGGGACATGGAGGAGGCGATCGACGCCCTGCTCGCGATCGGACCCGGCGCTGAGCTGATCCGGCTCAACGGGGACTACGGCGAGAGCCGCCGGCCCGAGATAGCCGAGGCGCTCGCCGACCACTACGCGGCCTGGGAGCGGCCCGACGGCTCCGTGGTCGGTCGCGGGTCCGTCTGGATCGTCTCCGCCACCAATCCGGGCTAGCGCCCGGCCGGGCGGCTACCGCCGTTCGTAGGCGAGATCGATGGGCGGCCCGGGCCGCGGGGCCCACCGCGAGGCCGGCCCCGCTGCAGGGTCGTGGAGCGCCATCGACGCGGGTAGGCTGCCGGGCATGGACGCCGCGCCTCCGCTGCCCGAGGATCCGCGCCTGCGATCGATCGCCGAGGCGATCGAGGCGAACGGCGCGATCGGCGAGCTGATGGACGACAAGTGGCGGATCGCCTTCATCACCAGCGAGCTCTGTCGGATGCTCGGGTTCCCGCCCGAGGAGGCGGGCCGCTTCTACGGCATCTCGCCGATCGTCCGCAATCGCGAGCACGCCGACGTGTGGGGCACCGACACGGAGGGCGGAGTCCGCTGGTGGGACACCGTCGGGCCGACGATTCTCCATGACGTTCCGCCCGCGGACCCGGACTTCGAGGCGGTGTTCGGTCGACTGGCCGGAGCCGCGGCCGAGCTCGAGCCGAGCCCGGCTCCGCCGCTGGCGATCCCGATCAAGCAGAGCTTCCCGGGGCTCGCCCGGATGCACGACAACTGGCTCGGGGACGTCGAGTTCCTCTATGTGCGCGTCCATGAATCCGACGGCTCGCTGGTCGGCGTCCTCAACATCACCAGGCCGGCGCTGCCCGCGACCCTGGCCGCGCGCCTGGCCCGCGGCAACGTCGCGACCTTCGAGCGGATGGGCCGGCTCAGCGAGCCCGAGCGGCGCCCGGCCGCGATCCTGTTCGCCGATCTCGAGGCGTCCGGAGACCTCTCGCGGCGGCTCTCATCCCGAGCCTACTTCGGCCTGATCCGTTCCCTGACCGACCTGATCGACGGCTCGGTGAACGCCCAGGGAGGGATCACCGGCAAGCATGCCGGCGACGGCGCCTCGGCGCTGTTCGTCGCCGAAGAGGGGGACGAATCGGAGGCCGCCCGCGGCGCGATCGCCGCCGCCCGGGCGATTCGCGCGGGCGCGGGCGGGCTGATCGGGGAGGGCGAGGCCGCGATCCGGATCAACATCGGCCTGCACTGGGGGGCGACGCTGATGGTCGGTCAGGTCTCGGCCGCGGGCCGCCTCGAGGTCACGGCGCTCGGCGATGAGATGAACGAGGGGGCACGGATCGAGGGCGTCGCCGCCGGCGGCGCGATCCTCGGCTCCAAGCCACTGATCGAGCGGTTGGCACCCGAGGATGCCGCCGAGCTCGAGATCGACCCGGACGGGCTCGCCTATCGGCCGCTGAGTGAGCTCGGAGCGGGCGAGAAGGCGCTCCGTGACGCGGGCACGATCCCGGTCGCCGAGCTCTAGCCGTCGCCTCGCGGCGTCGAGCCCTGGCGGACGGGCGGCGCCGCGGCTCGCCCCGCGAGGCGCGATGATTGAGCGGTGAGCGAGCTCGCCCGACTCCTCGTCGTCTTCGGCCTGGTGGCCGCCAACGCGTTCTTCGTTGCGGCCGAGTACGCGATCGTCACGGCGCGGCGCGGCGTTCTGGCCGAGCGGGCCGAGGCGGGGAGCCGCCGCGCCCGGGCCGCGCTGCGGCTGATGGACGAGCCGGTCCGGGTGATCTCGACGGTTCAGGTGGCGATCACGGCGATCAGCATCCTCACCGGCGCGATCGGCGAGCCGCTGATCCGCGAGCTGCTCGGCGGGGGGCTTCCGACGGCGGTCGGCTTCCTGATCGCCTTCGGGCTGGTCACCTACCTGACCGTGGTCTTCGGTGAGCTCGTGCCGAAGGCCGTCTCGCTCGATCGCTCGGAGTCGGTAGCGGTCGTGATCGCCCGGCCGGTCGAGCTGCTCGGGCGTATTCTGTGGCCGTTCGTCTGGGTGCTCGGCGGCTCGGCCCGAGCCGTTCTGCGGCTGTTCGGGATCGACGCGGTGGTCGCCGGCCGCTCGGTGCAGAGCGAAGCGGACCTCCGTGCGATGGTCGACGAGGCCGAGGAGTCGGGGTTCATTCCCCGCGCCCAGGAGGAGCTCCTCCACAACGTCTTCGACTTCGCCTCCCGCGAGGCGGCCGACGTGATGGTGCCGGCTGCGGAGGTCGTCTGGATCGATGCGAGCGCCTCCCCGGAGGAGGCTCTCGATGCGGTGATCGACAGCGTCCACACCCGATTCCCGGTCGGCGAGGGATCGCTCGATCGCCTCGTCGGGGTGGTTCACGCCCGTGAGATCGCGGCCGCGGTCCGCGATGGAGGCACCGAGGCGATCGGCTCGGTCGCGCGACCGGCCTACGTGATCCCGATGCTCAAGGACCTCGGCGCGTTGCTGCGCGAGATGCGCGAGCTCCGCGAGCAGCTCGCGATCGTCGTCAGCGAGTACGGCAGCACCGTCGGGGTGATCACGATCGAGGACGTGCTCGAGGAGATCGTCGGGGACATCGAGAGCGAGTACGAGCTGCCCGACGCGAGGATCGGCCACATCTCCCCGGGCCGGGTCGTCGTCTCGGGATCGATCACGATCGACGACTTCAACGAGGAGATGGGCACCGGGCTCCCGCAGGACGGCCCGCGCACGCTCGCCGGCCTCGTCTTCGAGTCCTTGGGGCGTGCGGCCAAGGAGGGCGACCGGGTCGAGGTCGACGGCGGCGCCTCGGTCCGGGTCGTCGAGGTCGACGGCGCCCGGATCACGAAGCTCGAGGTCGACATCGACCTCGGCGATTGATTTGGGCTAGGTTGGGTCCGTGGCCGATCGCACGACACAGGGCAAGGAAGGCCGCTCGGCGAAGCAGTGGGCGGCGGGGATCGCCCTGGCGCTGTTGCTGCTCTTCGTGCTGCTGAATACGCAGGAGGTCGAAGTCGACTTCCTGGTCGCGACGGCGACGGTCCCGCTGATCTTCGCCCTGCTGCTCGCCGGCCTGCTTGGCGCGCTGTTCGGCTGGCTCGTGCCGCGGGTCCGCCGGGGCGGGGACTAGCGCCGGCTCTGCGCCCGGCCGGGCGCGCCCGATGACCGCGATCTTGATCACGCTGCTCGCCTCGCTGCTGGGCAGCGTCGCGCAGACCACGATCGGGTTCGGCATCGCGCTGTTTCTCTCCCCGGTGATGTTCCTGCTGCTCGAGCCGGACGAGGCGGTGCTCTGCACGCTGACAGCGGCGACTGCCCTCAGCGTCCTCGTGCTCGTCGGCGAGCGCGATCGCCTCGCGCTGGACCGGCGGGCGTCGCTCGGCCTGCTCGTGCCGATGGTGCCCGGCGTGTTGGTCGGCGCGGTGTTGCTCGGCCTGGTCAACAAGGCCTATCTCCAGATCGCGGTCGGGGTCGTCGTGCTCGGCTTCGTCGCCGCCCAGGAGCGGGCCGGCCGGCGCCCGGCGGATCCGCGGCGCGAGCTCGGCTTCCGGATCTCGGCGATTCCCGCGGGGTTCTCGGCCGGCGCTCTGAACGGCGCCGTCGCCACCGGTGGCCCGCCGGTCGCGATCTGGCTGCGCTCGGTCGGCGCCGGCCCGAACCAGATGCGGCACACGCTCGCGGTCGTCTTCGTGGCAATGAACCTGTTGACGATCGTCGTGGTCGTCGCCCTCGATTCGCCGCGGATCTCGGGAGAGTGGGGGCGGGCCCTCGCCGGCGCCCTGGTCGGAGTTCCGATCGGCTACGCCGTCGGCGGCAGGGTGCTCGAGCGGATCGCCCGCGAGACCTTCGAGCGAGCGGTGGTGGTCGCGATCACGGCGATCGCCCTGCTCAGCGCGGCGACGGGTCTCGGCAACCTCTGACCCGGGCCCGGGTCCGCGACGATCGGAGTACCCTCCACCCATGGAGAGGTCAGTTGCGGAGCGGCAATCGCTCCCCGGACGCAGCGACGCCGACTACGCGAAGGGGTTCGACTCGCTCGGGCTCGAGCACGAGGTCCGGGTCGAGCGGCTACCGCTTCGCGGCAGCCTCCCGGATTGGCTCGAGGGCTCGCTGATCCGCACCGGGCCGGCCCGCTTCGAGGCCGGCGAGCAACCCTTCCGGCACTGGTTCGACGGGCAGGCGATGCTGCATCGTTTCGGCTTCGCCGGTGGGGCCGTCTCGTATGCGAGCCGCTTTCTGCGGACCAAGGCCTTCGCGGCGACCGAGCGCGGCGAGATCAGCTACTCGGAGTTCGCGACCGACCCCTGCCGGACATTGTTCGGTCGCGCGATGGCGATCTTCAACCCGCAGCTCTCCGACAACTGCAACGTCAACCTCGCGCAGCTCGGCGAGCGGTTCATCGCGATGACCGAGACGCCGCTGCCGGTCGAGTTCGACGCGGCCACGCTGGCTTCAGCGGGCGTCGCCTACGACGTGCCGGGGATGCTGACCACCGCCCATCCGCACCTCGATCGGCAGAGCGGCGGAATGCTCAACTACGCGGCGAAGCTCGGCCCCCGCAACCAGTACCGGTTCTTCCTGCTCGAGCCCGGCGCCGAGCGGCCGCGAGTGGTCGCATCGGTGGGCGCCGATCAGCCCGCCTACATGCACTCGTTCGGCCTCAGCGAGCGCTACATCGTGTTGGCCGAGTTCCCGTTCACGGTCAATCCGCTGCGGCTCGCCAGCGCCCGCCGCCCCTACATCCAAAACTACCGCTGGCGGCCCGAGCGGGGGACGCGGATCACGCTGATCGAGCGGGAGACGGGCGATGCGATCGGCCCGTTCATCACCGACCCGTTCTTCAGCTTCCACCACGTCAACGCCTACGACGATCCCGAGCGGGGCGAGCTCGTGATCGACATGTCCGTCTACCCGGACGCGTCGCTGATCGACGACCTCTACCTCGATCGACTGCGCTCGGGACACGGCGTGCAGCGGGCGAGCCTGCGACGGGTGCGGATCCGGCCGGCCGAGCAGGCGATCGAGTGGGAGACGATGCTCGATGACGATCTCGAGCTCGCCCGGATCAACTACGGGCGCTGCAACGAGCGGCCCTACCGCTACGTCTGGGGGGTGGGCGTCGGCGAGTCGGGATGGCTCGAGCGGATCGTCCGCGGTGACCTCGAGCAGCGCAGCACGAGCGCCTGGAGCGAGGCCGGCTGCTACCCGGGTGAGCCGGTGTTCGTCGCCCGGCCCGGGGCCGCGGAGGAGGACGAGGGCGTGCTGCTCTCGGTCGTCCTCGACTCCCGATCCGAGCGCTCCTTCCTGCTGGTGCTGGACGCCCGCGACCTGAGCGAGCTCGCGCGGGCAGAGGCTCCGCACCACATCCCGTTCGGCTTTCACGGCCAGTTCGCAGCGGTGTGAGCCGCGACCCCGACGACTAGCAGTAGGCTTGCGCCGATGACTCGGGCCGAGCTCGACAAGCTGAGCGGCGAGCAGCTGCATGACCTCGCGGTGCGCCGCGCCTTCAAGCACGTCGACCTGAAGTTCTTCTGGGGCCTGCTCGAGGCCCTGCCGATCGCCGAGGCGGGGGCGGGGGAGTACGACAAGGCGAACGCCGACCTGCAGAGCACGATGGCCCACGTCGATGACATCACCGACGCCGGGCGCGGTGAGACGGCCGAGCTGCTGCGACCGATCTACATCGACTACCTGGCCGAGGACTGAGGCTCAGCCGCGCGCGGCGAGCACCGCGTCGGCCGCGGACTCGGCGGCGTCGAGCTGCTCGGCGACGAGATCCAGGCCCCGGTCCCAGAAGCCGGGATCGGTGAGGTCGACCCCGACCAGCTCGCCGAGCTGCTCCGGCGAGCGCGAGCCGCCGGCGCTGAGCATCTCCAGGTAGCCGGGGACGATCTCCTCCCCGCGTTCGGCGTAGAGGCGGTAGATGCTTAGCGCGAGCAGCTGGCCGTAGGCATAGGCGTAGACGTAGCCGGGCGAGCCGATGAAGTGGGGCACGTAGCTCCACCACGATCGGTAGCCGTCGGTGAGCTCGACCGAGTCGCCGAGCAGCTCGGTCTGGGTCTCGATCCAGAGCTCGCCGAAGCGGTCGGTCGAGAGCTCCCCCTGCTCGCGGCGCGAGCGGTGGACGCGATCCTCGAACTGGTTCATCGCGACCTGCCGGAAGACCGTCGCGATCTGGCCCTCGATCGCCTCCGCCAGCAGGCCGAGACGCGAGCGCGGATCGGTCGCGTCCTCCAACAGGCGGCCGAAGACGAGCTCCTCGGCGAAGACCGACGCGGTCTCCGCGACGGTCAGCGGCGTCGACTGGTGGAAGACCCCCTGATCGCGGGCCAGGTACTGGTGAATCCCGTGTCCGAGCTCGTGGGCGAGGGTGGTGACGTCGCGCCGGCGGTTCGTCCAGTTGAGCATCACGTAGGGGTGGACGCTGGGTACGGTAGAGGCGCTGAAGGCGCCGCCCCGCTTCGACTCGCGAGGGGGGGCGTCGATCCAGCTCTCGGTCAGGAACCGGTTCGCCACCTCCCGCATCTCTGCGGAGACCGAGCCGAAGGTCTCGAGCACGATCTCGCGGCCGTCCTCCCAGCTGATCTCGGCGTCGTCGGCACCGACGACCGCCATCCGGTCGTAGTCGGCGAGCCGCTCGAGCCCGAGCAGCTTCGCCTTGGTCCGATACCAACGGCGCGGTAGCTCGTAGCGGGCCCTGACAGCGTCGATCAACGCCTGCACCGACTCGTCGGAGGCCTCGTTCGAGAGGTTTCGCGTCGCCAGCCAGTGCGGATAGCTGCGCAGCCGGTCCTTGATCGACTTCTCCTGCAGCAGCGTGTTGAAGACGTAGCCGCGCGTCCTCAGCCCCGGCTCGAGCGCGGCCGTCACCGCCCCGGCGGTGCCCCTGCGGACCTCGCGGTCGGGGTCGAACAGGCGCGACAGCGCCTCGTCGAGCGTCGTCGGGGCGTCGGCGCCGGGCAGCTCGACCGTGATCGCGGAGGTGAGCTCATCGAACAGCCGGCTCCAGGCGCCGGCGCCGGTGACCGACAGCTCGGAGATGATCCGCTCCTCGGGCGCTGTCAGCAGGTGCGGCCGGTAGCGCCGCTCGAGGCGCAGATGGTGCCGGCAGAAGTCGAGCCCCTCGGTTTCCAGCAGTACCTCAGCCCGCTCGTCCTCGATCGCGACCCACTCGAGCTCGAAGAAGAGCAGCTGGGTGTTGAGCCGCGTCGCCCGCTCCGAGCACGACTGCAGCAGCGCTCCGATCTTCGGGTCGGCGGTGTCGGCGGCAAAGCTCAGGTGGGCGTAGTTGAGAGCGCGGCCGACCAGCTCGCCGATCTCGGCCAGGCTCGTCATCGCCGCCCGCAGGCCGGGACCGTCGAGATCCCCGACCGAGCCCTCGTAGCGCTCGGCGAACGCCTCGGCGCGCCGCTCGGCCTCGTCGAGAAGGGCGGACACGGCCGCCTCGGGCTCGAGCCCGGCGCCTGCGCCGTCGAGGCCCGCAGCCTCGAGATCGATCAGGTCCGTGAGGTCCCAGGTGGTCTCCATCTCGGTTTCCATCACCCGCCAAGCTAGCGATAGCGGCGCCGCGGCCCCGGTCCCGCTGGGGCGGCGGCGAAGTTGCCGGGGGCCGCCGGAAGGGAAAAGCCACGGTGGGGCGAAATGTCCACACCGATGAGCAAGACTGCGACAAAGACCCGTGCCCGCCGGACCAGCTCCACCGCCAACGGAACGGACGCCAGGAACGGAAAGACCCTCTCGAGCTACATCACCGAGCGCTTCGACGAGTTCAGCCGCTCGCAGAAGGATGTCGCCCGCTACATAGTCGACCACCTCGAGGAAGCGGCCTTCCAGACCGCCGAGGAGCTGGCGCGCCGCGCCAGCACATCGTCCTCGACCGTGGTCCGCTTCTCCCAAGCCCTCGGATTCGAGGGCTACCCGGAGCTGCAGCAGGCGGCGATCGAGGAGTACCGAGCCGGCGTCGGCAGCAGTGGCGCCTCGACCTCCTCGGGCGGCTCCCTGTTCGACTTCGACCACACCGAGTTCGAGTCCGCGCTGGCGGCCGATCACGCCAACATCGAGAGCACCGTGCGCGGCCTCGCTCGCGAGGAGGTCGATGCCTGCGTCGGCGAGCTCGCGACCGCCCAGCGGGTCGTGATCGTCGCGATGGACCAGATGGCGTTCTTTGCCTCGTACCTGCGGCACATGCTGGCGCTGCTCGACATCCGCGCCGAGACCGTGACCCAGCCACGCCAGGAGTCGATCACCCGGCTCGGCAACACCGACGAGAACACGCTCGTCGTCTGCTTCTCGGCCGGTCGCGCCCACCCGCTTGGTGGTCAGGGCGATGAAGCTCGCCCGGCATCGGGGCGCGCGCACGATCGCGATCAGCGACGCGACCCTCTCCGAGGTCGGCGAGCACGCTGAGCACACCCTCTACTGGTCCTCCGACTCCCCCTCCTACACCCGCTCCACCGCGGCTCTGCTGGCGCTGGTGCAGGCGCTCTCATACGGCGTCTACGCCCGGGACAAGGCCGCCTTCAAGGACCGGATCCGCGCCTTCAAACTGAAGTAGCGGGCGACCGACTTTCCCCACCCAGCCGATCCAGAGACGGAACGGTCCGAGGGGCGGCAGCGATGCCGCCCCTCTATATTTGGCGCATGTCAGAACGCGCAACCTTCCGCGTCAAGTCCGGGCTCGCAGAGATGCTCAAGGGCGGCGTGATCATGGACGTCGTCGACGCCGAGCAGGCGCGCGTCGCGGAGGAGTCGGGAGCCTGCGCCGTGATGGCGCTCGAGCGCGTCCCGGCGGACATCCGCGCGGAGGGTGGCGTGGCGCGGATGTCGAACCCCGGCATGATCGAGGAGATCAAGGCCGCGGTCAGCATCCCGGTGATGGCGAAGGCGCGGATCGGCCACTTCGCCGAGGCCCAGGTCCTGCAGGCGCTCGAGGTCGACTACATCGACGAGTCGGAGGTGCTGACCCCTGCCGACGAGGCGAACCACATCGACAAATGGGCCTTCGAGGCGCCGTTCGTCTGCGGCGCGACGGACCTCGGTGAGGCGCTGCGGCGGATCGCCGAGGGCGCGGCAATGATCCGCTCCAAGGGCGAGGCCGGGACCGGCAACATCGTCGAGGCCGTCCGCCATCTGCGCTCGATCGTCGGCGGGATTCGCAGGCTGTCCCAGCTCGGCCCGGAGGAGATGGCGGCCGAGGCGAAGGAGCTGCGGGCACCGCTCGAGGTGGTTCGCGACGTCGCCGCGCGGGGTTGGCTGCCGGTGCCGCTGTTCTGCGCCGGCGGGATCGCGACCCCCGCGGACGCAGCGCTGACGATGCAGCTCGGCGCTCAGGGCAACTTCGTCGGCTCCGGCATCTTCAAGTCCGAGGATCCGCAGCGCCGCGCGAAGGCGATCGTCGAGGCGACCACGCACTTCAACGACCCCGACCGCGTCCTCGCCGCCTCGACCGACCTCGGCGAGCCGATGCGGGGCGACGACATCGCCCAGCTCGCGGCCGAGGGAGAGCTGCTCCAGCAGCGCGGCTGGTAGTGGCGGACGCGACCGCCGCCCTGCGGATCGGGGTCCTCGCCAGCCAGGGCGACTTCGCCGCCCACTCGCTGATGCTCGCCTCACTCGACGCGGCGCCGATCGAGGTCAGGACGCCGGCCGACTTTCGCCGGCCTCGACGGACTGATCATCCCCGGCGGCGAGAGCACGACGATCGGCAAGGCGATCGAGCGCGACGGGCTGGTCGAGCCGATCCGCTCGCTTGCCCGCTCGGGCAGGCCGCTGCTCGGCACCTGCGCGGGCATGATCATCTGCGATCGCGACCACCTCGGGCTGATCGATGCGCGGGCGCGCCGAAACGCGTTCGGGCGCCAGTTGCAGAGCTTCGAGGCCGACCTCGCGGTCGAGGGGATCGGGCCGGAGCCGCTGCGGGCGGTGTTCATCCGCGCCCCCTGGATCGAGGAGCACGGGGCCCGCGTTGAGGTCCTCGCCGAGTGGCAGGGTCACCCGGTCGCGATCCGCGAGGACAACGTGCTGGCGTGCAGCTTTCATCCGGAGTTGACCGACGACTCGCGCCTACACGCCCTGCTGATGGCGCTGGCGACCGGCGTCCGCGAGCGGCTCGCCGACGGCGACGAGCGGGGTGCCCGGAGATGAGGGACCCGAGAGTCGACGGCCTGGCACGGATCCTGGTCGAGCACTCGACCGCGGTCGCCGAGGGCGACGTCTGCGTGATCGAGGGCCCGGCCGCCGCCGAGCCGCTGGTGCGCGCGGTCTACGAGCGGGTGCTGAAGGCGGGGGGCAACCCGATCATCAGCATGGAGCCCGACGGCGTGGCGGCGACCTTCTTCGAGCACGCCAGCGACGAGCAGGTTCAGTGGGTCTCGCCGACCAGCCGCTGGGTCGCCGAGCAGGCGGACGTCCGGATTCGCCTGATGGCGTCGCAGAACACCCGCGAGCTGTCCGGTGTCGACGCCTCCAGGCAGACGCTGCGGCAGAAGGCGATGGCGCCGCTGATGGCGTCGATGATGCAGCGGGCGGCGAGCGGCGAGCATCGCTGGGCGCTGACGATCTTTCCGACCAACGCCTACGCGTCGGGGGCCGGAATGAGCCTCGACGACTATGAGGACTTCTACTTCCGGGCCTGCCTCGCCGACGCCGACGACCCGATCGCGGCGTGGGCGGCCGCCTCGCAGGAGACTCACCGGCTCGCCGAGTGGATCGAGGGCCGGGAGGAGGTCCACATCGAGGGCCCCGGAACCGATCTCAAGCTGAGCGTGGCGGGCCGCCGCTTCATCGCTGCCGACGGCACCCACAACATGCCCGACGGCGAGTTCTTCACCGGCCCGGTCGAGGACTCGGCCGAGGGCGAGATCACCTACCACCTGCCGGCCACCTACGCGGGGCGCGAGGTGGCGGGAGTCCGGTTCCGGTTCGAGGGCGGGGCGGTGGTCGACGCCTCCGCGGAGCGCGGCGAGAGGTTCCTGCTGGAGATGCTCGACACCGATCCGGGTGCCCGCCGGCTCGGCGAGCTGGGAATCGGCACCAACTACGGCATCGCCCGCGGGACGGGTGAGATCCTGCTGGACGAGAAGATCGGCGGCACCGTCCACCTCGCGGTCGGCAAGAGCTATCCGGACACCGGCGGCGTCAACGACTCGGCGATTCACTGGGACATGATCTGCGACCTCCGTCGCGGAGGCAGGATCACGGTCGACGGCGAGACGCTGCAGGAGGACGGCAGGTTCGTCGTCTGAGTCCGTGGGGAGTGGAGCGGGCGGGGTGCGCCGCAACTAACGATCGCCGCCGGGGTTTCAGGAGGACTGACTGATCAGCCAGACGTCCTCGCCTGTGGAGTGCCGGCGGGACGGCATTCCAGGAGGGATGCGAAGACGCGATGCGGCCGGGTCCCGTTACTTCTTCGACGGGGCCCGGCCCTCGTCGTTTCGCGCTCGATCAAGCGCCCTAAGATGCGACGATGGCCGGACATTCGAAGTGGGCTTCGATCAAGCACAAGAAGGCAGCCACCGACGCGAAGCGCGGCAAGCTGTTCACGAAGCTCGCCCGGGCGATCACGGTGGCGGCGCGCGAGGGCGGCGGCGACCCCGACGGCAACCCGGCGCTGGCGACGGCGATCGAGAAGGCGAAGAGCTACTCGATGCCCAAGGACAACATCCAGCGCGCGATCGACCGCGGCACCGGCGAGGGCGCCGATGCCGCGGCGATCGAGCGGATCGTCTACGAGGGCTACGGGCCCGGGGGAGCGGCGATCCTGGTCGAGGCGCTCTCGGACAACCGCAACCGCACCGGCGCAGAGGTCCGGCACGCGTTCGACCGCCACGGCGGCAGCCTCGGGGAGCCCAACTCGGTCGCCTGGATGTTCGAGAAGCGGGGCGTGATCACCGTCGACGGGGCCGGGCACACCGAGGACGACCTGATCATCGCGATCGATGCGGGCGCCGAGGATGTCGTCGCGGATGAAGGGGATCTGCGGGTGATCACTGCGCCCACCGAGCTCGCCGTGGTTCGCGAGGCCCTCGAGGCCGCGGGCATCGAGGTCACCTCCTCCGAGGTGACGATGGAGCCGAAGACCACCGTCGAGGTCGACGAGGACGAGGCGCGGAAGCTGGTCCGCCTGATCGAGGCCCTCGACGACCACGATGACGTCGATGAGGTGCACGCGAACTTCGACATCCCCGCCGACGTCCTCGAGCGGGTCGCGGCCTAGGGAACGCCGCCGCCCCTGTCTACTCCTCGCGGCGCCTCAGGTAGCCGCCGGGATTGCTTGTGACGCCGTAGAGCTCGAGATCGGGACGGAGCTCGAACTCACGCCCCTCGGGCGTCTCGAGCCAGTCGGCGATCGCCGCCGCAACCCCACCCGAGCGGACCCCCAGTTGGCGGATCTCCGGCGGGCCGTCGGGATGCAGCCGCTCGATGTCGACGTGGCCGTCCTCGACCACGTAGTAGCCACCCTTTGGAACCAGGTGGGCGAGCGCGTCGAGCGCGGCCCTGGTCACCTCGCCGGTGTGGGCTGCGTCCTCGACGACCAGGCAGCGGGCAAGCGGATCGACCGCGGCATCGACCCGCGCGACGGTGGCCGGGTCGCGAAGATCGCCCTCGATCAGGGTGATCTGCCGGCGCCAATCCGGATCGGCGCGGTCGAGCAGCGTCACCGCATGGTCGGTGAATAGGTCGACGCCGATCACCTGCGGCTCGCGGCCGAGTCGGCCGTAGGCGGCGAAGCTGCGGAGCTGGTCGCGGAACCAGAGCATGCTGCCGCCCCACTTGGTGCCGGCCTCGATCACCGTGTCGGCGCGAGACTCCCAGAGCAGGTGCTGGTAGGTGCGCAGGTCCTCGGGGAGCTTGGCCAGCGGAACACCGGCCCAACTGTCGGCGTGATGCTGGTCGATGCGCCGCCGCCAGTAGCGGGCCAGCGGCTCATCGAGGTCGCGCTCGAGCGCCGGGGGCGGGCCGGCGGGCCGGCTCATCGAGCCGTACCTGGCGCGCAGCTGCATCGCCTTGCGAACTGCCCGCGTCCTGATCGACCCGTCCATCCGCGGGGACGATAGACAGCGCCGAAGCCGCCCGCGAAAAGGCATCCGGGCGCGGGCGCAGAATCATGTGGTGTGAGAATCGTTATGGGGATCGATCCCGGGCTTGCCAACACGGGATTTGGAGTCGTCCAGGCGGCGGGCTCGAAGACCTCGGCGCTCGACGGCGGGGTGATCGAGGCGCCGAAGGGGCCGGCGCTCGAGCGGCGGCTGGAGCGCATCCACGGCTCGGTCGGTGAGTTGCTCGACTGGCACGAGCCCGAGGCCGTGGCCCTCGAGGACCTCTATTTCGGCAAGAACGTGCGCTCGGCGATGGGGGTCGGCCAGGCGCGAGGGGTGGTGATGCTGGCCGCGGCCCAGCGCGGGATTCCCTGCTTCGACTACACGCCACAGGCAGTGAAGATGTCGGTCTGCGGGTCTGGAGCCGCGGCGAAGGAGCAGGTCAAGGAGATGGTCGCGGCGCTGCTCGGGCTGCCCACCGTGCCCCCGTCCGAGCACGCCGCGGACGCGCTGGCGGTCGCGATCTGCCATGCCTCGCAGTCGCCCGAGATGATCCGCGTCTCGCGGACCCAGGCCGAACCCCGGGAGGCCGTCCGTTGATCGCCTCGGTCACCGGCACGGTCACGGTCAGGCGACCGGACTACGTCGTCGTCGAGACCGCCGGCGTCGGCTACCGGCTGGCGATCTCGGCCGAGACGCTGCGGGCGATCCCGGCGATCGGCAACGAGGTCGGCCTGCACGCCCACCTGATCTCGCGCGACGACGGGATCGCCCTCTACGGCTTCGCTGCGGAGGAGGAGCGCGACCTCTTCCTCCTGCTGATCTCGGTCTCCGGGATCGGCCCCAAGGTGGGTCTGGCTGCGCTCTCCGGCGGGGCCGTTCGCGAACTGCTGCGGGCGATCGCGACGGGCGACGCGAAGCGCTTTCAGGCGGTGCCCGGGATCGGCAAGCGAACCGCGGAGCGGATCATCGTCGAGCTTCGCGAGCGGGTTGCCGGCGAGCTCGCCAACGGCGATGCAGCGGCGCCGGCCGGCGGTCCACGCGGCGCCCGCCAGGAGGCGCGCGAGGGCCTGCTCGGGCTCGGCTACGCGCCGGACGAGGTCGAGCGCCTGCTCGACGCCGCCGAAGGAGATACGGCGGAGGACCTGATCGGCGCAGCGCTGCGGGCCGGCGCCGCCGCCTAGCGGCCTAAGCTCGCGCCATGTCGGTCAAGCGGATTCCCTTGGACCAGGCCGCCGGCGAGGCCGATCGCGAGCCGCGGGTCGCCGACGCGCGGATCGAGCGTGGGGAGGAGGAGCTCGATCGGAGCCTGCGTCCTGCCCGGCTCGCGGACTTCGTCAGCCAGCGGCAGGTGACCGACCAGCTCGCGATCTTCATCGAGGCAGCCAGCAGGCGTGGCGAGCCGCTCGATCACGTCCTGCTGGCCGGCCCGCCGGGGCTCGGCAAGACCTCGCTCGCGAACATCATCGCCGCCGAGCTCGGTGTGCCCTTCGTCCAGACCGCCGGCCCGGCGCTCGAGCGGAAGGCGGACGTCGCCAGCTTCCTGACGACGCTCGAGCCGGGGTCCGTGTTCTTCATCGATGAGATCCACCGCCTGAACCGGGCGATCGAGGAGACGCTCTACCCGGCGATGGAGGACCGGCGGCTTCCGGTCGTCCTCGGCCAGGGCGCGGGCGCCCGGACGGTGACCCTCGACCTGCCGGACTTCACGCTGGTCGGAGCGACGACGCGGGCGGGCCTGTTGACGACGCCGCTGCGGGACCGGTTCGGCGTCAGCCACCGCCTCGAGCACTACGACCCGGCCGATCTTGCGCTGATCGTCGAGCGCTCGGCCGGCATCCTTGGGATCGAGATCGAGACCGCCGGCACGAGCGCGATCGCGGCCCGCTCACGCGGCACCCCGCGAGTTGCCAACCGCTTGCTGAAGCGGGTCCGGGACTTCGCCCAGGTCCGCGGCAGCGGCGTGATCAGCGAGCCGATCGCGAGCGAGGCGCTGCGGATGCTCGAGGTCGACGAGGCCGGCCTCGACCGGGCCGACCGGGCGATCCTGACGGTGATCGCGGAGAAGTTCGGCGGCGGTCCCGTCGGGCTCTCGACGCTCGCCGCCGCCGTCGACGAGGAGCAGGACACGATCGAGGACGTCTACGAGCCGTATCTGCTGCAGCAGGGGTTGATCAAGCGGACGCCCAGGGGCCGGGTGATCACCGAGCGGGGCTTCTCGCATCTCGGTCTGGCGGCTCCCGAGGATGCGGTGAGCCTGTTCTGAGCGTCGCGCCCGAATCACTGCGCCCGAGGCCACGCCGGGGATTCAATAGCCTTTCGTCCGTGCCCTTCTTTATCTGTCCGAACTGCGGCAATCGAGAGGCGAGCTCCGAGCGGACCGCCGGCTTGACGACCCGCCCCAAGGGCTGCTCGAAATGCGGCTTCGGTTTCGTCTTCGAGCTGCTCGATGACTACTATCCGGCGCCGGACGCGGCGTTCTTCACCTGCGATCAGAGTGGCCGGGTCCTCGACGTCGGCCGTGGCGGCTTCGAGCTCACCGGCCTCACCGACGAGGACGTGATCGGCCGACCGATCAAGGACGTGCTCGGACTCGAGTGGGTTGACGCCGGCGACGGCGGTGAGGTGGCCGACACCGATGGCGACGGCGAGACCGATCCGATCGAGACCACGCTCGAGTGGGGGGTTCGATCGCTGGGCAAGAGGGTTGCGGTTCACGCGGAAGGCGATCTGCCGGCCAAGGCTGTCGCCGACGTCTTCCCGGCCTATGACGACGACGGCGGCATGCTGCTAGTTCTGACCCCGGAATAAGCCGGGCAGCGCCGCTCGCCCATGGGCTCCCGCCGTCTCAATCTCTTCGTGATCCTGTTCGTGGTCGGTCTGCTGATCGGCTCCGGAGTGATCATCGCCGGCAAGCGAACCGTGCTTGGGATCGACCTGCGCGGTGGCACCCAGCTCGTCTACGAGGCGCAGCCGACCCCCGCGAATCCGACGGTCGAGGGCGAGGACATCGATCGCGCGATCGAGATCATCCGCGACCGCGTCGATTCGCTCGGCGTCGCCGAGCCCGAGATCTCCCGCCTCGGGGAGAGCTCGATCCAGGTCGGCCTGCCGGACGTCCAGGACACCCAGCGGGCCGTCGACCAGGTCGGCGATACGGCCCAGCTCTACTTCTACGACCTCGAGCCGAACGTGATCCCGCTCGATCAGGGCACCGATACGGTCACGGCCGCGAACCTCGACCAGCAGAGCACTCCGAGCCTCTACGACGCGGTGACGCTGGCCTCCGAGCAGCCGCAGGAGTGCATGGAGTGCACGGCCAGCGGCTCCCGCTACTACCTCTTCGATGCCGAGACCGAGGAGCTGGTCGCCGGGCCCGAGCAGGACCGCGCCGACCTCTTCGCGCTGCCCGAGGCCGAGGCGCTGCCGAAGGGCGAGCGCGAGGTGATCGAGGTCAAGCAGGGGACGATCGTCGTCAGGGACGCGCTGACCAGCAGCGGCGGCCGCTCCGGCGACAGCGACGCCCCGCAGGTCGACCGCTACTTCGTGCTCCGCGACCGCCCGGCGCTGAGCGGCGAGGACCTCCGCAACCCGGAGCAGAACTTCGACCCGGTGACCAACCAGCCGAACGTCACCTTCGACTTCACCGACAAGGGGCGCCGGATCTTCCAGGAGGTGACGCGTGGCATCGCCGAGCGCGGGCTGCTCAACTTCCCGCCGCAGCCGGAGTCGTTCGCGATCGTGCTCGACGAGGAGATCGTCTCCCGGCCGGTGATCGACCCTGAGGAGAACCCGGACGGAATCGACGGCCGCACCGGCGCTCAGATCTCGGGCGGCTTCGACATAACCGAGGCCCAGGACCTGGCTGAGTTCCTGCGGATCGGCGCCCTGCCGGTCGAGCTGAAGCTGACCTCGCAGTCGACGGTCTCGGCGACGCTCGGCCAGCAGGCCCTCGACCAGGGCCTCAAGGCGGGGATCGTCGGCCTGATCCTGGTGGTCCTCTTCCTGATCGCCTACTACCGGTTCCTCGGCCTGATCGCGGCGCTCGGGCTGCTGGTCTACGCGGCCTTCTTCTTCGCGCTGATGAAGCTGATCCCGATCACGCTGACGCTGCCGGGGATCGCCGGCCTGATCCTGACGATCGGCGTCGCCGCGGACTCGAACATCGTCATCTTCGAGCGGATCAAGGAGGAGGCGAGGCGCGGGCACTCGATGATCAGCGCGATCACCACCGGCTACCGCAAGGGCATCGCCACGATCATCGACGCGAACGTGATCACGCTGCTGACCGCGTTCGTCCTGTTCGGGCTCGCCACCGGCGGCGTCAAGGGGTTCGCCTTCACGCTCGGCGTCGGCGTGCTCGTCTCGCTGTTCACCGCGGTCGTCTTCACCAGGGCGGTGCTCGGCACCCTCGGCCGGACCAAGCTGCTCAGCAATCCGCGCCTCCTCGGCGCCGGCGAGCAACGGGTGCGCTGGCATTTCGACTTCGCCGGGGCGAGCAAGTGGTTCTTCTCGATCTCCGGCGCGATCCTGGCGGTCAGCGCGATCTCGTTCGCGACCGCGCAGCTGAACTTCGGCATCGACTTCGAGTCCGGGACCCGGATCAAGGCCGCGCTGGATCAGCCGGCCACCGTCGGCGAGGTCCGCGACGCGCTCGCTCAGGCGGGGGTCGAGGAGCCCGATGCGGCGAAGATCCAGGAGGTGACCGAGGAGGCCTTCCCGGCCGGCAACGTCTTCCAGATCCAGGGCAAGATCCCGCCTGAGGAGGTCGGCGCGGTCCGCGATCAGCTCGAGTCGGACTTCGGCCTGCAGGTGGGGACCGAGGACGCTGCGGGGTCGGGCGGCTTCGACAGCGAGTCGGTGGGGCCGACGTTCGGCGAGCAGGTCGCCCGCAGCGCTGCCTACGCGATCGTCTTCTCGCTGATCCTGATCAGCGCCTACATGGCCTTCCGGTTCGAGGGCAAGTACGCGATTCCGGTGATGATCGCGGTGATCCACGACATCCTGATCACCGCCGGCGTCTATTCGCTCTCGGGCCGGGAGGTCTCGAGCGCCACCGTGGCCGCCTTCCTGACGATCCTCGGCTATTCGCTCTACGACACCGTGATCGTCTTCGACCGGATCAGGGAGAACGTTCCTCGATTCCCCCGCGCGACCTTCGCGCAGATCGCCAACCGCTCGCTCAGCGAGGTCCTGACGCGATCGCTGATCACCGGCCTGTCGACCGTCTTCCTGATCACCGTGATCCTGATCTTCGGCGGCGAGACGCTCGGCGACTTCGCCTTCGCGATGATGGTCGGCGTCCTCTCGGGAACCTACTCCTCGATCTTCATCGCGACCCCGGTGCTGATCGCCTGGAAGCGGCGCGAGCCGGGCTACCGGGCCCGCGGCGCGCGGATTCGCGAGGCGATGGGCGTGATCCCGGCCTTTCCTGAGGACAACGTCGTCGCCCGCGTCGACGACGGGTCGGACGCCGGCCCGGAGCGCCCCGAAGACGGCGGTCGGGACGGGCCCGACGCGGTCGCCGTCGATACCGATTTCTCCGGCGACGGCGGCTCCGAGCTCGAGCTCGAGGAGTCCGTGGCTGTCGCCGACGAGGAGCTGAGCGAAGAGGAGCTGGCCGAGCGCGAGCGCAAGCGGGAGATCCGTGAGCGCCGCAAGGAGCGTCGGGCGGCCCGCAAGCGCAAGCATGGGAGGCCCCGCTGATCATGGCAGTGCTCGTCTGGACAACCCTCGGCATCGCGATCTGGCACTTCACCGTGTTCGTGCCCGACCGCTTCCGCGGCGGAATCGTCGGTGCCTTCGCCGGAGCCTTGCTCGGGGCGCTGATCTCCGGCGCGATCTGGCAGATCGCCCAGGGCGACTCGATCGGGACGACCGACATCGTCACGATGCTGGCGGCGATTCCCGGCTGCGTCGCCGGCCTCGCGATCGTCTACCTGTGGGGCGTCCGCGACGAGGAGGCTCACCCACCGGTCGTCTGAGCCCGGGCCCGGCCCACCGCTGGGGGTCGGCGCGCGGCGCCGATTGCCGCATCTGGCGCACAATCGACCCGGCGATTCCGTCCCACCGCGCTGCCAGCCTTGCGCGGGTGAGAGATTCCCCCTCCAGCGCCGGCAGCGCCGCCCCTGATCAGCCTCCGGCGCCGCTCTATGCAGCGGACCCCTACGACTACGGCGACGCCCGTGCGCTGATGGACTCGCTCGAGCTCGCCGAGCCGGTCGCGATCACGCTGGTCCGGCGTGGGCACCGCACGGTCGAGCAGGCACGCTCGTTCATCGCGGCCGCCGACGTGCACGACCCCTCGGCATTCGAGGGAATCGCCGAGGCCGTCGCCGTGATCGGCGCCGCGATCGAGGCGGGGCAGCGGATCACGGTGCACGGCGACTACGACGTCGACGGGATCTCGGCGACCTCGATTCTGGTCGCAGCCCTGCGGCGGCTGGGCGGCTCCTGCGACTGGCTGATCCCCGACCGGGCCGAGGATGGCTACGGCCTGTCGTGCGCCACCGTCGAGCGCCTCCTCGAGCGGGGGACCGAGCTCTTGATCACCGCCGACTGTGGGATCGCGAGCGCGGACGAGATCGCCCTGGCGGCGCGGTCCGGGATCGCGGCGGTCGTCACCGACCACCACCGGCCGGGGCCGGTGCTCCCCGACTGCCCGATCGTCCACCCCGAGGTCGGCGCCTACCCGTTCGAAGGCCTCTGCGGCGCCGCCGTCGCCCACAAGCTGGTCGAGGCGCTCGAGCGCGAACTGGGCGCGCCCGCCGCCGGCCCCCGCGATCTCGATCTGGTGGCGCTCGCGACGGTTGCCGACATGGTTCCGCTGGTCGGCGAGAACCGGACGCTCGCGCGCCGCGGGATCGCGGAGCTGCGGCGCGCCAGGCGCCCCGGGCTGCGGGCGCTGATCGCGGCGGCCGGGATCGAGCCCGAGCATCTCGACGAGGGCGACATCGCCTTTCGGTTGGCCCCCCGGATCAACGCCGCCGGTCGGCTCTACCGCGCCGACGCGGGGGTCGAGCTGATGCTGACCGACGACGCCGCCCGCGCCGCCGAGGTCGCCGCGGAGCTCGAGGCGGCGAACCGCGAGCGACGCGAGGTGGAGCGCCAGGTCAGCAGCGCGGCGACGGCCTCGCTGCGCGAACTGCCCGAGCAGCTGCGCGAGGCCCCGGGGATCGTGCTCGCGGGGGAGGGCTGGCACCTGGGCGTCGTCGGGATCGCCGCCGCCCGGATCGTCGAGCGCCACGACCGTCCCGCGATCCTGCTCTCGATCGGCGCCGACGGGCGCGCCCGGGGGTCCGGGCGGAGCGTCCCCGGCTTCGACCTGCTCGCCGCGCTGAGCGAGTGCTCCGAGCACCTCGAGCGCTTTGGCGGGCATCGCGCCGCCGCCGGCGTCGAGTTGCCGGCCGAGCGGATAGATGCGTTCCGCCGGGCGTTCGCCCGGGCCTCCGCGAAGCAGCTTCCGGACGGCCCCGCTCCCGCTGCGGAGCGAATCGACGCGGTGGTTGGAGCCGAGTCGCTTGATGCTCGGGTGGCCGAGCAGCTGCTGACGCTGGGCCCGTTCGGCCAGGGCAACCCCGCGGTCCGCCTGCTCGTGCCGTGGGCTCGGGTCGGCGACGTGCGACCGATGGGCGCAGACGGCAGGCACGCCCGGTTCAGCCTCAGCAGCGGGCGGGGCAAGGCGAGCGGCGTGGGTTTCAACGCAGCCGCGGAGCTCGCAGCCGCCGCGGGAGCGCCGCGCGATCTCACGGTCAGGCTCGAGCTCAACCACTGGAACGGGGCCACCGAGCCGCGTGCCGTCCTCGACGGGACCTGGGCGGGTGGTGCGGCCGCGGCCGCAAGCTGCGCCTGCCCGCGCGAGCTCGACGAGTCCTGGTGGGCCCGGTTCGAGCGCGAGCTCGAGCGCGACCCGCCGGTCGGCGATCAGCCGTCGCCGCCCGAGGCCGGGCCGCGGCGGGAGGTGATCTCCCACCCCGATCGCTCACCCGTGGCGCTGATCGGGGAGCTGCTCTCCAGCGGCGCCCGCGTGCTGGTGGTCAGCGCCGATGCGCGGCGCCGGGCCGAGTTGGCGGCGCTCGCGGCGACACCGGCACGATTCGGCGGCGGCCACGCGATCCTCTGCGCAAGCTGCCCCGCGACGGCGTTCGAGGCGGCCTGCGATCCCGAGCGGGGCGCCCGGCTCCTGCTGACCGACTGGGAGGCGCTGGCCGAGCGCGAGCAGCTCGCGACCGGCTTCGACCACGTCGTTGCGGTCGACCCGGCACCCGGCGCCGGTCCGGAGGCCGGGCTGCGGGCCGGCGGCCCGGGCTTCGCCCACCGGGCATGGTCCGGGGCCGGCGAGCTGCCGGTGCTCGGCTGGGAGGAGCGCTGGCAGCCGCGGGCGGCGCTGGTCGAGATCTACCGCGGACTGGTCGACGGGCCACGCTCCGGCGAGGGGCTCGAAGAGCTGCTCGGCGGATCCGGCGGCGCCCGGCGCCCGCCCGAGATCGCGGCGCGCTGCGTGCGCGTCCTGCGCGAGCTGGGGATTGCCGAGATCAGCGGTGAGGGCGCGGGCCGGAAGCTCGGCATCGTATCCTCGGAGAGGACGGAACTCGAGCGGTCGGAGGCCTGGCGGGCCTTTGCCGCACGACACCAGGAAGGCCTCAGATACCTCCAGAGCCAGACAGCGAACTAGCGGCCGACGAGCGCGAGCTCGAGGACGGTGGGCGCCTGGATCCGGACGCCCTCGAGGCGGCCGGCCACACCCGGGTCGGCGTCGAGCACGCCGGCGACGCGCCCGCGGCACCGCTGGACGAGATCACCAAGGACCTCAGCGATGACGAGCGAGCGCTGCTCGGCGATCTGTTCGCTGTCGCCGGCGAGCACGCGACCGAGGCCGGGCCACAGATCGACCGCAGGACGGTCGAGCGTGCCTTCGCCTTCGCCTGCGAGCGTCACGCCGACCAGAAGCGACGCTCGGGCGAGGACTTCGTCAACCACCCGGTGGAGGTCGCAAAGATCTGCGCCGGGCTGAGGCTCGATACCGAGACGCTCTGCGCGGCGCTGTTGCACGACACCGTCGAGGACACCAGCGCCTCGATCGAGGAGGTGGGGGAGGAGTTCGGAGAGCCGGTCGCCCACCTCGTCGACGGCGTCACGAAGTTGACCGGGATCACGTTCGAGAGCCGGGACGAGAGCCAGGCTGAGAACTACCGGAAGATGATGGTGGCGATGGCCGAGGACGTGCGGGTGATCCTGATCAAGCTCGCCGATCGGCTGCACAACATGCGGACCCTGGGAGCGCTACCGAAGCAGAAGCAGCTGAACAAGGCCCGGGAGACGCTAGAGATCTACGCGCCGCTCGCGCACCGGCTCGGCATTCACGCGATCAAGTGGGAGCTCGAGGACCTGGCGTTCCAGATCCTGCACCCGCGCAAGTACGAGGAGATCAAGAAGCTCGTCAGCCAGCAGCGGGCGGAGCGCGAGCAGTACGTCGCCGACGCGGGCAGGATCCTCGCGACCGAGCTCGCGAAGGTTGGGATCGAGCACGCGGCGATCTCCGGTCGTGCCAAGCACTTCTACTCGATCTACACGAAGATGACGAAGAAGGGCCGCGAGTTCAACGAGATCTACGACCTGACGGCGATGCGCGTGATCGTCGGCTCGCTCAAGGACTGCTACGGGGCGATCGGCGTCATCCACGCGATCTGGAAGCCGCTCCCCGGCCGCTTCAAGGACTTCATCGCGACACCGAGGCTGAACCTCTACCAGGCCCTGCACACGACGGTGATCGGACCCGAGGGCCAGCCGCTCGAGATTCAGATCCGGACCGCGGAGATGCATGAGCTCGCCGAGTTCGGGGTCGCCGCCCACGTCGTCTACAAGGAGGGCGCAAACGGCAAGCAAAGCAAGCCGGAGGAGATCGAGAAGTCGAAGATGACCTGGCTCCGGCATCTCCTCGATGAGGACCCCGACGCCAATCCAACCGACTTCCTGGCGGCGCTCAAGGTCGATCTGTTCGAGGACGAGGTCTTCGTGTTCACGCCGAAGGGCGAGATCAAGAACCTCGCTGCGGGCTCGACGCCGCTCGATTTCGCCTACGCGGTCCACACCGATGTCGGCCACCGCTGCGTCGGCGCCAAGGTGAACAACAAGCTCGTGCCCCTGCACTACGAGCTGAAGAGCGGTGACATCGTCGAGGTGCTGACCGCGAAGCGCGAGCGCGGGCCCTCACGCGACTGGCTGAGCCTCGTGAAGACGACCCGCGCCCGCAACAAGATCCGGGCCTTCCTCAAGCGCGAGCGGCGCGAGGACGCCGAGAAGGACGGGCGCGAGCGCCTTGCCGAGGTGCTTCGCAAGCGCGGCCTGCCGCCGCAGCGGATCTCGGGGTCGCCGCTTCTGGTCGACGTGATCCGCGAGATGGGGTTCCGCAAGGCGGACGACTTCTACATCGCCCTCGGCCAGGGCAAGATCTCGACCGGGACCGTCGTCAACAAGCTTCTGCAGCGGCTCAAGGCCGGCGACGCCGTCGCTGGGGGCGAGACGGAGTCCCGACTGGAGGGCGTGCTCGAGGGCCGCGATGAGCGCGAGCGTCGCACCCAGCAGGCGAGCGGCTACGGGATCGCGGTCAAGGGCATCGACGACGTCATGGTCAGGCTCGCGAAGTGCTGCCGACCGGTGCCAGGCGACGAGATCGTCGGCTACGTCTCGCTCGGGCGCGGCATCACGATCCACCGCGAGGACTGCAAGAACGTGGCCGCCCTGAAGAAGTCCCCGGACCGCTTCACGGAGGTGAGCTGGGACGGTGACAACCGCACCTCCTACCGCGTCGAGATCGAGATCGACGCCTGGGATCGGGTCCGGCTGCTCGAGGACCTCTCGAAGACGTTCAGCGAAGCGGGCTTGAACATCCTCGAGGCCCGCTGCGCGACCAAGCACCCGATGGTCCAGAACCGGTTCGTGGTCGAGGTTGGCGACACGACGCAGCTGAAGCAGGCGATCAACCGCCTGCGGCAGGTCGACGGCGTCTTCGACGCCTACCGGGTCACCCCCGGCGCCTAGGAGGGCGACCCGATCTCGCCCCTCGCGACCAGGGCGGCCAGCTCCGTGCGGGAGTGGATGCCGAGCTTGCGGTAGACGCGGCCGAGGTGGAACTCGATCGTCTTCGGGCTCAGGAACATGCTCGACGCGACCTGCTTGTTCGTGGCGCCGGCGGCGACCGCTATCGCGACCCTGACCTCCTGCGGGCTGAGTTGATCGGGGTCGCCGATCGGATCGCGGTGGATCGCCCCCGCGGCGCGCAGCTCCGCTTCGGCCTGCTCGATCCACGGAGCCGCTCCGAGCCGCTCGAAGATCTCGAGCGCCGCCCGGAGCCGCTCGCGGCCGGCCACGCGGCGGCGGCCCCGGTGCAGGCGCGAGCCGTAGGCGAGCAGGGTTCGGGCCGTCTCAAACGGGACACCAGCTTGCTCGTGGTGGGTGAGCGCCCGGTCGAAGTGGCCCGCGAATCCCTCAGCCTCGACCAGCCCACGACAGCGTGCCCCGAGGGCGAGGGCGAGGTCGATTCCCGAGCGCTCGGCGCGCCCCTCCAGGGCGGTGCACGCAGCCTCGGCCTCGTCAACGCGACCGGCCCGGACGTACGCCTCGACAAGGTCGGGCGCCCAGGGCACGAACAGCGGGTCGGCGAGGCCGGAGGTCTCGGCGAAGGCCTCGACCTCGATCAGCTCGGCGATCGCCTCCTCGGGCCGCCCGAGTCCCAGCTCGAGGAACCCGAGCGCGGCGTGCCCCCGGTTGGCCACGATCAGCGAGCCGACCTCCTCGGCCAGGGCGGTGCCGCGCTCGAGCTCGGCTCGGGCCAGCGATTCCTCCCCCCGCGCGGCGCGGAGTCGGCCGCTGATGATCGAGCAGAACGGAAGGATGCCGTTCTGGCCGTACTCCTCGGCGAGGGCTACGGCGCACGAGTCGCGGGCCGCCGCCTCCCAGTCCCCGAGGCGATACTCGGCGTCGGCCGAGACCCCCAAGAGAAAAGGAAGCATGCCAAAGCTGTCGGTCTCGCGGGCCATCTCGATCAGGCGTGCCACCTGCGCTTGCAGCTCTCGCTCCTGTCCGGTGGAAACCTGGGCGTGGAGGCCGAGCACCGCTGACTCCGTTCCCGGCGAGAGCGAATCGATGCCGGCCAGTAGAAGCCCCGCCCGCTCGAGATCCTCCCGGGCGTCGGCGGCGTCGCCGGTCAGCATCGCACCCATTCCCAGCATGGCGTGGACGCGGCAGCGGATCATCGGCGAGGCATCGTCGGGAAGGACCTCCGCGGCGCGCCTCGCAGTGGGCAGGCCCGCTACGAACTGCCCCGAGACGCCGGCCAGCAGCGCGGCATCGGTAAGCATCGCGGCGGCGGATGCCGGGTCGACCGGGAGGATCAGATCAGCGTCCTCGCGAAGCCGGAGATGCGTATCGGCAGGGGGACGGATTCCGGCCGTCATCGAGACGACCGCGAGCGTGTGGCGGATATGCGCCCGCAGCGAAGGGTCGTCGGTCTCGGTCAGCGGCTCGAGCAGCGCCGCGCAGCGATCGTAGGCACCACCCAGCGCGGATGAGAGGGCGGCTCCGTAGAGCCGATGCGAGCGCGAGTCCCCGTTCTCGCTCAGGCGGCCAGCCCGCTGGAGCGCATCGGCTGCAGCGCTGTGAGCGCCCCGTGCCGTCGCACGGCGGGCGGCCTGCTCGAGCAGGCCGGCGACAGCATCGTCGGGGCCGACGGTCGCCGCGGCGAGGTGCCAGGCGCGGGCGTCGGCTTCGCAGTGCGGGGCGAGGGCCGCGTGGGCGCGCCGCCGTTCGGTCGGCGTCGTGCGCTCATAGGCGGCCGCCTTGATCAGAGGATGGGCGAAGCTGAACCGCTCTCCGTCGAGCGTCAGGGCTCCGGCCGCCTCGGCTCGCTCGAGGGCACCGGCAGCGACGCCGAGGTCGCGGCATGCCGCGAGCACCGGGGCCAGCTCGCGATCCAGCGCGGCGGATGCGACGACGACCGCCGTCCGGTCCTCGGCGTCTAGTGCCGCGAGCCGCGCCTCGAACGCGTCCAGCAGCGCGACGCCACTCGTCGGGACGACGTCGATCGGCGAGAGCCCGAGGCGCTGCCGATCGCTGAGCCGAGCCGAGAGCTCGCGTAGGGCCAGTGGGTTCCCGGCCGCGACCTCGAGCAACGCCGCAACTACGTTCGATACGGCCTCCGGCGCCGAGGCCTCGAGGAGCGCGCGGGCGTCGGCTTCTCCCAGGCCTGAGAGTTCGATTCAGCTCCAGACCCGAGGCAAGCAGCGGCCCCTCGCCGTTCGGCCGGGCCGCGAGCAGCAGGCCGACGCGGGTGTCTCCCAGGCGTCGCGCCGCGTATCCGAGGCATTCGGCGGAGGGTGAGTCGAGCCACTGCGCGTCGTCGATCACGATAAGCAGCGGCTCGCGCTCAGCGGCGTCAGTGAGCAGGTTGAGAAAAGCCGCGCAGGTGGCAAAGCGATCGCTCGCCGCACCCGGCGACGGTCCCAGCGCCAGCGCCGCCCTGATCGCCTGCGCCTGCGCCTCGGGGAGCGTCCCGAGGCCTTCGAGCAGCGGTGCGACCGTCTCTCCGAGGGAGGCGTAGGGGAGGTTGGCCTCCGCCTCGATGCCCGCGGCCCTGATCACCAGCAGATCGTCAGCGGCCGCGATCGCCTCCTCGAGCAGCGACGTCTTCCCGATCCCCGGTTCGCCGACGATCTGCAGTGCGCCGCCCCGGCCCTGCCGGGCAGCAGCAATCAGGCCGCCGACGCGTTCGAGTTCTGGGCCCCGTCCGAGGAGCATGAGCCCAGGCTACGCCTTCCAGCGGCACGCGCAACCCGCTGAAACTAGGTGATCACCCGGTGCTTTTCGGCTCCGCCGAGCCTACGCTCGCGGCCGACAGTCAGAAACGCTAGGAGGAAGAGATGAAACAGGTATTCGCGGCGATCGCCCAGTCGGGACTGGGAGGCGCCTCAGACAGCCAGCGACGACGCGTGATGAAGCGTGAGCGGACGCACTGGAAGCGGTTCCTCAGTCCGGGCGGCGGTACCCGCGAGAAGCGCTGAGCGCCCAGCGCCCAGCCGCTCAGCGGACGGCTACGCGGAACCTGAAGCTGCGGATCGGGCCCTTCCCGTCCCGCGTCTTCGAGCGGACCCGGAAGCGATGACGGCCGGCCCTGAGCCGATAGCGTCGCGGAGTCACGCAGCGCCGCCAGCGTCGGCCGTCGATGCGGCACTCGAAACGGGCCCGCTCGTCGCGCGCGGAGAAGCCGAATCGGACCCTGGCCAGCCTCCGCCCGGGACCCAACTCGACCCGTTTCTTCGGCCTCCGGGTCAAGCTCGTCCGCGGCGCCCCGTCGAGCGCGAGCGCGGTGCGAACGAAGGTGAGTACGGCCTCGGTCTCGCCGCTGTCGTCCGCCGGGTCGCCGAGGGCCTCGTTGATGCCGGCGTGATCGGCATCGACCGCGACCACGGCGCCCGCTGGCGAGTGGCCGAGCTCTGTCGCCATCTCGGCGTTGGCGTTGATCCGGGCGGGGCTCCTCGCCTGGGTCACGAGTAGATGCGGCGCGTCGCGCCGGTCGGCGTGATGAAGGGGGGAGGCCGCCTGCCAGGCGCCGTCGGCCGCGTTCTCGGCCCCGGTGCCAAACGCGTTCCACAGGCCCTCGAGGCCGGCGCGGCCGAGCGGAGAGGTGCTCGGATCCGCGCGCTCGGCGATGTTGAAGCTCGCGGTGTCGAGCGCGACAACGCCACGGATCGCAGACGACCGGGTGCCGTGAGCGCGGATGAAGGCGGGTTGAGTGGCGGCCAGCGAGACCAGATGCGCTCCGGCTGAGTGGCCGATCAGGATCAGCCGACCCGGATCGCCACCGTAGGCGGCGATGTTGCGCCGCAGCCAGCCGATCGCCTCGCCGAGATCGTTCGGATGGGCGGGATAGCGGATCCGGCCCGGTTGCGACGATCGCGGCGGGTTCGGGGACAGCCGGTAGTTGACGCTGACCAGGAGCATGCCGTTCGCGGTGAACAGCCGCGCCTTGTCGAGGATCTTGTTGCGCTTGTCGCCGGTCCGCCAGGAGCCGCCGTGGACGTAGACGACGACCGGGACCGGGTCGCCCCCGGCCACGCTGGGGGTGTAGATATCGAGCCGGTTGGCGTCCGGATCGGCCGGGGGCGAGCCGAGGTCGTAGGAGACGTCGGCGTCGAGATCGAACGGCTCGGCCCCGCGGACGGCATCGGCTCCTGCTGCCGCCGAAGCCAGGACCGCGGCCGTCGCGGCGATCAATCGGATCGGTGCGCAGCGCATCATCCCGGTTAACCCCGCGTTCCTGGGTCGGTAGCGGTCATCGCCGCAGCTGAGCGCGGATCAGCTCCCCGGTCTCGGAGAGCTCCGCGCCGGAGTACTTCTGCCGGGGCCAGAAGAACCCGCGCAGCCCGTCGCCCTTGACGCGGGGCACGATGTGAACGTGGAGGTGCGGGACGCTCTGGCTGACGCGGTTGTTGATCGCCACGAAGCTGCCCTCGGCGCCGACCGCGTCGCGGACCGCGACCGAGAGCCGGCGGGCGAGCAGGAAGAGGCACCCGACATGCTCCTCCGGCAGATCGGCGAGCGTCTCGTGATGGGCACGGGGAATCAGCAGGGTGTGACCGTGGAACAGCGGCCGGAAGTCGAGGAACGCGACCGAGTCGTCGTCCGCGTGGACGATCTCCGCCTCGGCCTCGCCCGAGGCGATCGCACAGAAGATGCAGTCGCCGGTCACCTGCTCTGGCGGGTCGGGCTCAGGCCACGATCGCGAGCGCGTCCGGATCGACCTGCAGCTCGAGCTCGCCGTGCTCGCCGATGTAGTCGCCGTCGACCTGGACCGGGAAGCGTCGCCAGGCGCCCTCTTGATCGCGGGACAGCGACTCGATCCGGGCCGCGGCGATTCCTGCGAAATGCTCGACCTGGCGGTGCCGGGTGACGCTCCAGGCTGGGTTCAGGACTCGGGCGGCAATCCCCGGCGCATCCCGCTGCTTGGCCCGTCGCAGGACGGCGAGCGAGAGGGTTCCGGAGTCGAACTCGACGTCCTCGCAGACCCTGATCTCTGTGTCGCGGAAGTAGGTGAAGGGGTCGGAGTTCTGGCAGATCGCGGTGACGCCCTCGCAGCTCCCGGCCGACGTCTCGATCCGCATCTGGATCGGGTCGCGGAGGTAGTTGGCATAGAAGCCGCGAATCGCCGCGTAGGTGTAGAAGTAGGGGCCGATCCGCCCCTTCAGCTGCGGGCGGGAGTCGACGCGCGCCGCGGCCGTCGCATCGAGCCCGGCGCCGCAGCTGAAGACGAAGTGGCGGCCGTTCGCAATCCCGAGGTCGATGCTGCGCGGCTCGAAGCGGTCGGCGACCGCGAGCAGGTGCTCGGTCGCATCGACGACGTCATTGGGAATCCCGAGCGAGCGGCAGACGACGTTGGTCGAGCCTCCGGGGAGGACCGAGACCGGGATGTCGGTCCCGGCGAGGCCGTTTGCGACCTCGTTCAGGGTTCCGTCGCCGCCGAAGGCGACGACGATGTCGTAGCCGCCGTCGATCGCCTCACGGCCGATCTCGGTCGCGTGATTCTGGGCCTCGGTCGCGACGGCCTCGACCTCGTATCGGGCCTGAAGCGCGTAGACGACCAGGTTCTTGAGCCGATCGGAGACGGTGGTCGCGTACGGGTTGACGATGATCAGCATCCGCTTCTTGGCGGGGCGCTCGGGCGCCCGCTCGCCGTCCGCCGCGGCCCGCGGGCGGCCGATAGTCTCGGCTGGCGCGCTCGGGGTCATCGATCGATCCTAACCCCCGGGTCGAGCGGGGTTACCCGCTCCGGCCGTGGCGCTGAAGCTGATCGTGCCCTCGTGGCGGCTCTCGGTGGCCAGGCCACGCTGGATCAGCAGGTCCATGTGGCCGATCACCTCGCTCAGGGTGAGGAACGCCTGAGTGACCGCGACGTTGCCCCAGAGCCTCTGCGCGAGTTGGTAGGCGGTCATCGGCTCCCGCGAGATCAGCTCGAGCAGCCGCTCGGCCCGGCGCTCGTGCATCGCCAGTCGCGAATCGATCAGCTTGACGTGGTCGGTGACCGGCTCGCCGTGGCCCGGAAGGACGATCTCCGCGGGCAACTCGCGGGTTCGCCGCAGGCTCGCCAGGTAGTTGAGCAGTGCCTTCGGGCGCTCGGTCGAGCCGTCGAGGGGGCGCGAGAGCAGTGGGTTGGAGGAGATGTTGCCGAGCAGGTGGTCGGCGCCGAACAGGATCCGGCGCTCGGCGTCCCAGAACAGGGTGTCGGAGGGGCTGTGACCGGGCCGCAGCTGCACCTCGAGCCGACGGTCCCTGAGACTCGATCGTCTCGCCGTCGCGGAGCGCGCGCGTGACCTCGGCCCGGCTGCCCCAGCCGCGGAAGGTGCCGGAGACAGAGCGAAGCGCGGTGACCACGTCGTCGGGGATCCCGTGCTCGCGCATCAGTTCCGCCGCGAAGCGGTCGTCGAGCTCGGCCTCCTCGGCGTAGTTGGAGAGAAACGGCGCGAGAATGCCGATCGCCGCCACCTCGGCGCCGGAGCGCTTGGCGATGATGTCGACGAGGCCCATGTGGTCGATGTGCTGATGGCTGACGATGATCAGCTCGAGCTCCTCGATCCTCCGTCCGAGCGCGTGCAGCTGCCGGCCGAGCTCGTCCAGCGCCTTGCCCGAGTTGGGCCCCGAGTCGATCAGGGTCAGCGGATCGTCCTCGATCAGGTAGGTGTTGACCCTCCCGACCGCGAACGGCGTGGGGATGCGCAGCAGGCGGATGCCCGCCTCGGTCACCCGTCGCCAGACCTCGGCCGGGTCGAGCGCTGAGCCCTCCTCCCCGGTGCCGGCGATGCCGTGGCCGGTGGATCCGGCTGCTTCGCTGGGGCCTCCGGCCTCCATTCCGGGCCCGCCGCTAGGAGCGGATCAGCTCCAGCACCTGGTCGCGCTTCGCAGCCATGTCGGCCTCCGAGACGAGCGACTCGAGGTTGAGCCGGAGCAGCGGCTCGGTGTTCGACGGCCGGACGTTGAAGTGCCAGTCCTCGTAGTCGACCGACACCCCGTCGAGCCAGGTGATCTCCGCATCGGGGTAGGCGGCCGCGATCTCGTCCATCTTCGCCTCGGGCTCGGCGACCTCGGAGTTGATCTCGCCGCTGATGAAGTACTCGGCGCGCAGGTCCCCGACCAGCGCCGAGAGCGGCCGCCGCTCGCGGCTGAGGAGCTCGAGCACCAGCAGCGCCGGGATCGTGCCGCTATCGGCGTTGTAGAACTCGCGGAAGTAGTAATGGCCGGAGACCTCGCCGGCGAACGCGGCGTCGAACTCGCGCATCGCGCGCTTCATGAAGGCGTGACCCACCCGGTTGACGTGGGCGCTGCCGCCGTGGGCGGCGACCGTGTCGGGGACGGCCCTCGAGGCGCGAACGTCGTAGAGGATCTCGGCGCCGGGCTCCTTGCTGAGGACCAGCTCGGCGAGCATCGCCGTGAGGAAGTCGCCGTCGACGAACTCGCCCCGATCGTCGATGAAGAAGCAGCGGTCGGCATCGCCGTCCCAGGCGATGCCGATGTCCGCGCGCTCGGCGATCACGCGATCGATGATCAGCTCGCGGTTCTCGGGCAGCAGCGGGTTCGGCTCGTGGTCGGGGAAGTTCCCGTCCGGCTCCCAGTAGAGCGGAATCAGCGAGATCGGCAGCTGGGCGAGCAGCGGCCCGATCATCATGCCGGCCATCCCGTTGCCGCCGTCGACGACCACCTTGAGCGGCTTGATCGAGGCGGCGTCGACGAACCCCATCGCCCGCTTCGAGAACTCGGGGTAGATGTCGAGCTCGCTGACGTGCCCGCCCCCGGGGGGGTCGTCGAGGCCGGCCAGGATCATGTCGCGGATCGCCGTGATGCCGGTGTCGCCGGAGAGCGCCAGCGCGCCCTCGCGGACGAGCTTCACGCCGGTGTAGGCCTTTGGATTGTGCGAGGCGGTGACCATCGCGCCACCGTCCATGTCGTGCGCGCCGACGGCGAAGTAGAGCATCTCGGTCCCGACCATCCCGACATCGACGACCGAGGCCCCCTCGGCGACGAGCCCGTCGCGGACGGCCGCTGCCATCTCCGGCGCCTGCAGGCGCATGTCGCGGCCGATCCCGACGGTCAGCTCCGCCGGCCGCTTGCCGCGGAGGTCGGCGAGGACCCGCGCGAAGGCGCGACCGATCAGCCGGTTGGTGGCCGCATCCATCTGGCTGCCGTAGATGCCGCGGACGTCGTAGGCCTTGAAGATCTCCTCGGGGACCGAACCCGGCCCACCCTCGTGCTGCTCACTCATCGGCGAAGCCTCCCAACAGGGCGTCGTAGCTTTCCTCCAGCGACTGCGGCATCACCCTCGTGTCCGCGACCACCGGCATGTAGTTGTTGTCGCCGGCCCAGCGCGGCACGACGTGGAGATGGATGTGGCCCTCGACCCCGGCACCAGCTACACGGCCCTGGTTGATCCCCATGTTGAAGCCCTCGGGCTCGTAGGCCCGCTCGAGCGCCGTCATCGCCTGCTGGGCGAGGCCGATCATCTCCGCCGTCACCTCGGGCGCGATCTCCTGGACCCGCCCGACGTGCTCGTATGGGGCGACCATCAGGTGTCCGTTCGTGTAGGGGAAGAGGTTGAGGATCACGTAGCAGTGACTGCCGCGGTGGATGATCAGCGCCGCGCGATCATCCCCCTGTGCGGGCTTCGTGCAGAAGATGCACTCGTCGCTGTCTCGTGCGTCCTTCACGTAGCGAAGGCGCCATGGCGCCCAGATCCGGTGCTTGGCCATCCGCCCCCATCCTATTGAGCGATGACTCAGCGCCTCTCGCGATCGCCGGAGACCTGTCGACGCGCGTGGCGCTCGGAGATCTCGGTCGCCTGGGCGAGGAACTTCCGGCAGCCTTCGCGCTCGGCCTTCGATAGCGCCGAGGCGGCGTCGGCCATCTCCGCCGCATACGGGCCGAAGATCTCCTCGGCGGCCCGGGCGGCGCCGTCGGTCAGCGTCAGCACGGTGGAGCGCCGGTCGGTGGGGTGGCTCTCGCGGGTCACCCAGCCGAGCCGCTCGAGCCGGTCGGCGAGCGCTGTGATCGCGCCCGAGGTGAGCAGCATCCGCTCGCCGAGCTGTCCGGGCGTGAGAGCACCGTGGAGGCTGAGGTTGTCGAGGGCCTGCAGGTCGGTGTGGGTGATGCCGTGGTTGCGCGCGACCGCGTCCTCGAACCGATCCCGCTCCATCCCGAAGGCGCGCAGCGCCTGGGCGACCTCGTCGCGGGGCCCGCCTTCCTCGCCGCGCCGCGGCTCGTCCTGGTCCCCTGGGGTCCGTTTCGTGACCATCGTCACACAACCTTACTGACTAAGTCTCTCATCTATCGAGAGATATGCTAGCGTGCCACGCGATGAGCCGTCTGCTCACTCTTGCCGCGGGGAGAAGGGCCCGCTACGTGATCGTCGCGGTCTGGTTCGTGGCGATCTTCGCGATCCTCGGAGCGAACCTGCCCGGCAAGTTCGCCGACGCCGAGAACAACGAGTCGAGCTCCTATCTGCCCGGCGACGCCGAGTCGACCCTGGCGCTGGAGAGGACCGAGCAGCTCACCGACGGCGAGCAGGCGGGGATCGTCGTCGTCTACCGCCGCGACGGCGGCCTGACCGGGGCCGACCGTCGCCAGATCGAAGCCGACGTCGAGATGCTCAACGCCGACATCAGCGGCGTCTCGGAGCCGTTCCGGATCGGCGCCACCTCCGAGGACGGCTCCGGAGCGCTTGTCCTCTCGAGCATCACAGCGACCGGCGAGGCCGACGACCTGCTCGACCCGGTGACCGCGATCCGCGATGCGGTCAGCACCGACAACTACGACGAGCAGGGCGAGCTGCAGGTCGCGGTCAGCGGCCCCGCCGGCTACTCGGCCGACGCCATCGAGGTCTTCGAGTCGATCAACGGGACCCTGTTTCTGGCCGCCTTCGGCCTCGTCTTCGTCCTGTTGATCCTGATCTACCGCTCGCCGATCCTGCTCTGGATCCCGCTGCTGGCGGTCGGCTTCGCCGAGATCGCGACCAGGGCGATCGGCTTCGGCTTGACGGAGGCCGGCGTTACGGTCAACGGCCAGGCCTCGTCGATTCTCTCGGTGCTCGTGCTTGGCGCCGGAACCGACTACGCGCTGCTGCTGATCGCCAGGTATCGGGAGGAGCTCCGTCGCCAGGAGAACCGGGAGGCCTCGATGAAGGTCGCGCTGCGCACCGCCGGCCCGGCGATCCTCGCCTCCGGCGGCACCGTGATCGCGGCGCTGCTCTGCCTCAGCCTGGCCGATCTCAACTCGACCGCCAGCCTCGGGCCGATCGGTGCGATCGGGATCGCCACGGCGATGCTCGCGATGCTGACCCTGCTGCCGGCGATGCTCGTGATCGCGCCGCGGTTCGTCTTCTGGCCCCGGGTACCGCACGTCGGCGACCCGGGCACCGACGCTACGCACGGTCCCTGGCGCCGCCTCGGCGAGCGGATTGCGGTGCGGCCGCGCCGGGTCTGGGTCGGCGCCGTCCTCGTCCTGTTGGCGATGGCGGCGGGGACACTCGCCTACGACGATGGACTCACCTCCTCGAATGGATTCCGCGACGACGTCGAGGCGGTCCAGGGCCAGGAGCTGATCGCCCAGTCGTTCCCGGGCGGAGCCAACGCGCCGACCGAGATCATCGTCGACGATCCGGCCCGCGTCCGCGGGGTGGTCGCCGCCGTTGGCAGCGTCGACGGCGTCGCCTTTGCGGAGCCCGCCGCGCGCGGCGACGGAGAGGTCCTGATCAACGCGACCCTCGAGCCCGACCCCTACTCGACCGAGGCCTTCGACCTGATCCCGGAGATCCGCTCGGCCGCCCGGGAGGCCGGGGGACCGGGGGTGCTCGTCGGCGGTGCGAGCGCCGTCGAGCGGGACATCCGGACCGCCACCGAGCGCGATCTGAAGTTGATCGTGCCGCTCGTGCTGCTCGTCGTCTCGGTGATCCTCGTGCTGCTGCTCCGGGCGCTGGCGGCGCCGCTGCTGCTGATCGGCACGGTCGTGCTCAGCTTCTTCGCCGCGATCGGCGTTGGGATGCTCGCGTCCAAGTTGATCTTCGACTTTCCGGGTGTCGATCCAGGACTGCCGCTGTTCGCGTTCGTCTTCCTGGTCGCTCTCGGAATCGACTACAACATCTTCCTGATGGCCCGGGTGCGGGAGGAGACGATCAAGCACGGGACCAGGGAGGGGATGCTGCGCGGTCTCGCGGTCACCGGCGGCGTCATCACCTCGGCCGGGATCGTCCTCGCGGGCACCTTCTCGGTGCTGGCCGTGCTGCCGCTCGTCTTCCTGACGCAGATCGGGTTCACGGTCGCCTTCGGGGTCCTGCTCGACACGTTCCTGGTGCGCTCGGTCCTGGTGCCGGCCCTGACATTCGACATCGGGCCGGGGATCTGGTGGCCCTCCTCGATCGTCAAGGGCGAGCACCGCTCGGCCCCGGACACGGCCGAGACCGCGACGGACGTGGCCCGCGGCTGAGTGAGCCGACCCCCGTCGCGTGAACCATCAGCGGGATGCCGACCCCCTCGACGGTTCACGAGCGGTGCGGCTCAAGGGGCGCGCTGCTCAGCCCACTCGCGCCAGCCGGACGAGAGCGCCTCGGCCTCGAGCAGCACCGGCGCGAGCGCCCGCTCGCCGAGCACCGCGCGGCTGATCAGGGCCATCGTCACCTCGTGCTCGGGCCGGGAGACCTCACGCGAGCGTCGACTTGACCCTGACGATCAGGGGGAACCCGGCACTCGTCGCTCGCCGTCCTCAGAGCCAGTCGCGCTTTCGGAAGTAGGACAGCATCCCGACGAGGATCAGGACCATCACCCCGATCACGACGTAGAAGTCCTCCGAGTCCCCCTGTCCGGGGACGCCGACGTTCATGCCCCAGATGCTGGCGATCAGGGTCAGCGGCAGGACGATCACGCTGATCGCGGTGAGCACGCGGAGGATCTCGTTGACGCGGTGGTTGAGCACCGACTCGTTCGTGTCCTCGAGCGCCTCGACCATCTCCTTGTAGTTCTCGAGCATGTCCCAGATCCGCTCGTGAGCGTCGACGATGTCGTCGAAGTAGATCTCGAGGTCGAGGTCGGGGGCGAGGAATCGCTGCTTGACGTTCTCGAGGTCGCGCAGCACCGGCCGCTGCGGGCGGATCACCTTGCGGAAGTTGATGATCTCCTGCTTGACCTCGGAGAGATCGCGGACGACCTCGTGGGAGCGCCCCTCGACGAAGATGTCGTCCTCGATCGCGTCGAGCTTGTTGCCGATCTTGCGGAGCATCGGGAAGCAGTAGTCGAAGCTGTCGTCGACGATCCGGTAGAGCAGGTAGCCGGAGCCCCGGGCGAACAGCTTCTCGCGCAGCTCCTCCTCCTGGCGGCAGCGCTCGAACAGGTACTCGACCGGCTGCAGCGGCCGGTTCGGGATCGTGACGACGAAATCGGGCCCGACGAACATGTCGAGCTCACCGACGTTGAGGCGACCGACGCTGGGGTCGTAGGCGGGCAGGTGAAGGACGATGAACAGGTAGTCGGGGTACTCGTCGATCTTCGGCCGCTGGTTGCGGCTGAGCACGTCCTCGAGGTCGAGCGCGTGGAAGTCGAAGTTCTCCTGCAGCCAGGACCACTCGCGCGGCGTCGGTCGCTCGATGTTCACCCAGCGCAGGCCGGCGCCGTCGATGATCTCGACGTTGGGCTTCGCCGGCGTCTGCTCAGCGGGGGCCGGAGAGAGCCCGCGGGAGCGATCCGAGCGGCGTAGTCTCGGCTTCGGAAGGTTCGGCATCGGGGCTGCTCGTTCCGTCTCTCGCTTCCATAGGCGTGCCCAAGACTACGGCACCGGACAGCCGAGAATGCCCCACACCGGGCGTCCGGCTGGTATATTGCGCGCGCACATAAGACCGCCACATCGCGAGGGGTGGAGGGAAATGGCCCTTAGAAACCCCGGCAACCATCCTCCGGAGCAGTCCGCAGGAAAGGTGCCAAATCCATCAGGTGGATGACCTGAAAGATGTGAGCTAGGACTCTCTTTCGGGACCTTTGCTCACACAGGCAGAGGTCTTTTTCATAGGGCGAAAGACGGAGGAGAGCGATCAAATGCCAGCCACCGGGCTGAATTGCAAGGAATGTGGAGCCGGTTACCCGTTGCAGGCGCTGTTCGTCTGCGAGCGGTGCTTCGGCCCGCTCGAGGTTTCGTATGACTTCAGCGGGATCAACGCGGCCGAGGCGAAGCGAAAGATCCAGGCTGGGCCGGACAGCATCTGGCGGTACGCCGACTTCCTGCCCTTCGATGCCCGGCCCGCCGACGCGCTGCAGCCGGGGCGGACGCCGCTGCTGCGCGCCGACCTGCTGGCGGAGCGCCTCGGGATCGGTGAGGTCTGGATCAAGAACGACGCGGCAAACCCGACGCACAGCTTCAAGGACCGTGTCGTCGCGGTCGCGCTTGCGAAGGCGATCGAGCTCGGCTTCGAGACCGTCGCCTGTGCCTCGACCGGCAACCTCGCGAATGCGGTTGCGGCCCACGCCGCGGCCGCGGGCCTCGATTCCTACGTGTTCGTTCCGATCGACCTCGAGGAGCAGAAGCTGCTGGCGACCGGCGTCTATGGGACCGAGCTCGTCGGCGTCGAGGGCAGCTACGACGACGTCAACCGGCTCTGCACGGAGCTGGCCCAGGAGCGGAGCTGGGCGTTCGTCAACGTCAACATCCGCCCCTACTACGCCGAGGGCTCGAAGACGCTCGCCTACGAGACCGCCGAGCAGCTCGGCTGGCGACTGCCCGATGCGGTCGTCTCGCCGATCGCCTCGGGCTCGCTGTTCACGAAGATCGGTCGTGGATTCCAGGAGTGGCTCGACCTCGGTCTGCTCGAGGGTGAGCTGCCGACCTTCCACGGGGCTCAGGCGGCCGGCTGCGGGCCGGTAGCGCGGGCGTTCGCCGACGGCGACGACGTCTGTCGCCCGGTAAGGCCGGACACGATCGCCAAGAGCCTGGCGATCGGGACGCCGGCGGATGGACCGTACGCGCTCGATCTCGCCCGCAGGACCGGGGGCACGATCGCGGCGGTCGACGACGAGGAGATCCGGGCCGGGATCCGGCTGCTGGCGGAGACCACCGGCGTCTTCACCGAGACCGCCGGCGGCGTGACGACGGCGACCCTGGCGAAGCTCGCCGAGACGGGCGAGGTCGGTTCCAGCGACAGCGTCGTCGTCTACATAACGGGCGAGGGCCTGAAGACCCTGGACGCCGTTCGCGACGGGTTCTCGATGCACGCGATCGAGCCGACGCTCGAGTCCTTTGCCGCCACCGTCGGCGCCCCCGACCCGGTGGCGGCCTGAGGTGGGTCGGGGCGCCCTGGGCTGTAACTTCCCCCTCCGCAACGCACCGCTTCCGAGGAAAGGCCGATGGCAGTAACCGTCAAGATCCCCGCTCAGCTCCGACCCGCGACCGGCGGCGAGGGAGAGATCGAGGTCGAGGGCTCGACCGTCGGAGAGGCGCTGGACGCGGTCTTCGCGGCGCACGGGTCGCTCCGGGACCGGATAACCGAGAACGGCGACCTGCGTCGCTTCGTCAATGTGTACGTCTCCGGTGAGGACATCCGCTTCGCGGACGGCCTCGCGACCGCCGTCGACGACGGCGCCGAGGTGACGATCCTGCCGGCCGTCGCCGGCGGCGGCTGAGCAGCGCGCGGCGGGAGGGAGAGCCTTTGCCGCGGCCCGAGCCGGTTGCGATCCTCTGCGGTGGCCGGGGCACTCGCCTTCAGGAGAGGACCCACGCGATCCCGAAGCCGCTGGTCGAGATCGGCGGGCGGCCGATCGTCTGGCACGTGATCAGGATCTACGCGGCGCACGGGTTTCGCCGCTTTCTGCTGCTGACCGGCTACAAGGGGGAGATGATCGAGCGGTTCGCGGCCGCCGAGCGCTGGCCCGAGGGCGTCAGTGTCGAGTGCATCGACACTGGCGTCGAGACGCCGACCGGCGGCCGGGTGGCTCGCGCGGTGGACCGCCTCCGCGGGGGCACGTTCGCTCTGACCTACGCCGACGGAGTCGCCGATGTCGATCTTGGCGCGGCGCTCGAGTTCCACCGCTCCCGAGGGGCCGCAGCGACGGTCACCCTCGTCCGCCCGCACAGCCAGTGGGGGGTTGCCGTCCTCGACGGGGACAGGATCACCGGCTTTGCCGAGAAGCCGCGGGTCGAGCAGTGGATCAACGGCGGCTTCTTTTTCGCGGAGCCGCTCGCTCTCGACTACATCGGCACCGACTCGGTGCTCGAGCGTGAGCCGCTGGAGCGTTTGGCAGCCGACGGCGAGCTCGAGGGGTTCCGCCACGAGGGCTTCTGGGACTGCATGGACACCTACAAGGACGCCGTGCTGCTCAACGACCTCTGGGCGGGGCCGAACCCCCCGTGGCGGCTCTGGGACCCGGAGCCATCGTGAGGCGCGCACTGGTCACCGGTGGCCGCGGCTTCGTCGGCGCCTGGCTCTGCAGGGCCCTGCTCGACCGGGGCGTCGAGGTCACGAGCTTCGACCGGCGCAGCAAGCGGGAGAAGCCCTCGACGCTGGCGATGCTCGACATCGAGGAGGCCGTCGACGAGCAGGTCGGCGACCTCGTCGACGGCGACCTGCTCGGTTCGCTGATCGACGAGCGCCGGATCGACTCCGTCTTTCACCTCGGTGCCGAGACGATCGTCGGCACCGTCCGAGACAACCCCGTCTCCGCCCTTGACACCAACGTGCGCGGTACCTGGACCCTCTTGGCGGCCGCTCAGGACACCGGCGTGGAGCGCTTCGTCTTTGCCTCCTCCGACAAGGCCTACGGCGCCCATCAGGCGCTGCCCTACAAGGAGGACTACCCGTTGCAGCCGAGCGCCCCCTACGAGGCCTCGAAGGCCGCCGCCGATCTGATCGCCCGCGCCTGGTGGCCGAGCTACGGGCTGCCGGTCGCGGTCACCCGCTTCGCCAACATCTACGGCGGCGGCGACCTGAACTTCTCGAGGCTGGTTCCGGAGGGCGTCTGCGCCGCGATCGACGGTCGCTCGCCGGTGCTGCGCTCCGACGGCAGCCCGATCCGCGACCTGCTCTACGTCGAGGACGCGGCCGCCGCCTACCTGGCGATCGCCGAGAGCCTGGACAGGGACGAGGTCCGCGGCGAGGCCTTCAACGCCGGCGGCGAGCGCCCCTACAGCGTGCTCGAGATCGTCGAGACGATCGGCCGCCTCGCCGGCACCGGGGTCGAGCCCGAGATCCGCGGCAGCGGCAACCCCGACGGCGAGATCGACAGCCAGTACGTCGATGCGACGAAGCTGCGCGAGCTCTGCGGATGGGTTCCCGAGGTCCCGCTCGAGGACGGCATCGCCCGTACTATCGACTGGTATCGCGATCACCCGGAGGTGCGACCATGAGCGCCGAATCGGCGGCGACGATCAAGCAGCTGAACTGGATCCGGTTTGTCGCGATCGTCGACTTCCTCTTCCTGGTCCCGCTCGTCTACGCCAGCCTCACGGACAACGACAGCCTGGTCGGGATTCTCGGCCCGATTCACGGCGTCGGCTTCTTGATCCTCGGCTTTCTCTGCGTCAAGGGCGTGGGTGAGGGTCGCTGGGGCTGGTGGTTCCCGGCGATCGTCGTGCTGACCCTCGGCCCGCCCGGCAGCCTCTACGGCGAGCACCGGATCCGGCGACAGCTCGACGCGTCCGCGTAGCGCCGGGTCCGGGCCGCGGCCGAACGGGCAGCCCCGCTCAGGAGACCCTGCGCAGCAGGCGCGAGTAGCGCTGCGCCACCGAGCGAACCGAGAACTCGCCGAGCGCCGCCCGTCGGAGGCGGGCGCGGTCCCATTCGCGGCTGCGCACGGCCTCGATCGCGGCGGCGAGGGCCGTGGGCTCGGGATCGTCGATCGGCTCGCCGACGTCGATGCCGACGCGCTCGCGGATCTCGCGCAGGGTCGGCCCGTATCCGACCACCGGCGCGCCCGCCGCGAGCGCCTCGATCATGACCAGGCCAAAGGACTCGCTGCGGCTCGGAAGGCAGACGAGCTCGGCCCGCTCCATGATCCCGATCACCGCCGCAACGTGGTCCGGCGGGGCCACGTAAGGGGGGAAGACGACACGACGCTCGATGCCGAGCGCCCGCACCCGCTCGCGCAGGTCCTCCTCGAGCGGCCCGCGCCCCTGCATGACGACCTCCAGCCCCGGGATCTCTGCGGCGGCCTCGAGCACCGCCCCCGGGTTCTTGCGCGGGTTGAAGCTGCCGACGAAGGCGACCCCGCGGCGGTCGCGGTCGGTGCGGACGTCCTGATCCGCGAACGCCGGTTGCAGTGGGTTCGGGATCACCTCGGCGACGCTGGGGTAGTCGAGGCCAAACTCCTCCCGGCCGACTCGGCGGGTGTGGTCCGAGGGGAAGACGACGGCATCGACGGCGGCAAGTCCGCTCCGCGTGGCCTCGAGGTATCGCGCCCCTCGCTCGGTGCCGCGCTTGTTGCGGATCGCGGTCCACTCGTGGATCACCGCGGCCGTCGGCAGCGTCGGTGCGAGCTCGGCCTGGATCCGGGCGAAGCGGGCGCCGTTGAACGCCGCGAGGTTGTTGATCAGGACGACGTCGGGCTCGAGCCTGGCGAGCAGGATGCCGGTGAACCGGCGCGGCCTGCCGCCCTCCGGCTGCATGTAGATGGGCAGTGGGGCGCGGCGGTCGGCCCGCCAGCGCTTGACCCGTTGCGGGGGCGGGATCAGGACGCCGATCGGCTCGATCCGGTGGCGCCATGGGCGGGTGCGGAGCTCGTCGAGCAGCGTGGCGTGAAAGCGGGTCACGCCGCCACGCAGCCGCCCGCCCCACTCGGGCGGGATCGGGCCGACCGAGAGCAGCCGCAGCCTTCCGGGCGGAGGCGGGACCCGCGGCCTCACCATCAGCCGGAGTCCCGCTTGCGGAGCACGATCAGCTTCGTCGAGGGGCCCGGCCTGACCCGGAGGACCATGATCCGTTCCAGCGGGTACAGCAGCGCACCGACCGGGCCTCCCAGCCAGGGGCGCGGCGCCAGCAGCCGATGCAGGGCCGACCACCATCGGCGCCAGCCCGGGCCGCCGGCCGAGGGGAAGTTCATCAGCGCGAACAGCGGCTCGACCGAGACCTCCTCGAGGCCGGCCGCACGCCAGGTCCTCCGCACCCGGCGAGCCGGGCGCGTGACCTTGACCTGCCGCCGCCGGGCGCGCCTGCCGCGGATCATGTCCTCGGTCAGGACCAGGTGGCCGCCGGGGGCGAGCAGCGCCGAGAGGTTCTCGAACGCGGCCCTGTAGCCGTCCTCGTCGAGGATGTGGAACAGCAGGTCCATCGCCGAGACGAGCGCGTAGCCGCCCGGCGCAAGCCCCGACTTCGGCAGCGCTTCGGGATCGCTGATGTCCATCCGCGCAACGTCGACCTCGGGAAAGCGCTCGCGGAGCCGTTGCACGGCTATCGCCGTCAGGTCTGTGGCGGCGATCGGCCCGGCGCCCAGTTGCCGCCACTGATCCAGATAGAAGCCGCTGCCGGCGCCGATGTCGGCGACCGGGCCCCTTGGGCCGGCCTCGAGCAGCGGCGTCGCTGCTGCTCGGAATCGGGCCGCCCGGGCCCGATACGCCCAGCGGTTGAAGCCGGGCCCGAGCGCGGTGACCCCGACCCCGACCAGACCCTCGCCGCGCGCGATCCGCTGCTCCCAGTAGGTGCGGCTGTCGGCGGCCGGCCGGCCGGCGTTGCCCGCTCCGTCGTCGCGCGCTTGATGGTCGGTCGCCCCGGGCATCGAGAGCACGCCCGGCAGGATTCGAACCTGCGACCTCCGCCTCCGGAGGGCGGCGCTCTATCCAGCTGAGCTACGGGCGCTCGCGATCCGGGAGCTTAGGCGATCGGCGACTGGGCGACGGCGGTGCGCGGGGGACTGCACCGGGCCCCACTACGCTTCGCCGCGATGGACCTCGACGTGATCTTCCTCGGGACCGGTGGCTCGGTGCCCTCCGCCCGGCGCAATACGGCATCGGTGCTGGTCCGCCGGGGCGGCGATCGACTGCTGTTCGACTGCGGCGAGGGCACCCAGAGGCAGATGCAGCGGGCGACCGGGCTCGTCCAGGTGACCGACATCTTCATCACCCACCTGCATGCGGACCACTATCTCGGCCTGCCCGGGCTGATCAAGACGTGGGACATGCAGGATCGCAGCGAGCCGCTCGTCGTCTACGGCCCGCCCGGGCTTCGGGAGCTGATCGCAGGGATGTCGCGGATCATCGGCCGCGTCGGCTACGGGATCGAGATCGACGAGCTCGATGCCGGCGATCGGGTCAACTTCGACGGCTACACGGTCGAGCCGTTTCCGGTCGAGCACCGGATCGCCGCCTACGGGTACCTGCTCTGGGAGGAGCCGCGCCCCGGTCGCTTCGACCCGGAGCTCGCCCGCGGGCTCGGCGTCGCCGAGGGGCCCGACTTCGGGCGCCTGCAAAGCGGCGAGGCTGTCGACGGCGCCGACGGCGCGGTCCTCCCCGAGCAGGTGATGGGGGACGAGCGGCCCGGCCGCAGGCTCGTGATCACCGGTGACACCGAGCCCTGTGAGGCCACCCGCGAGGCGGCTCGCGACGCGCAGTTGCTAGTGCACGACGCCAGCTTCGCCGACGACGAGAGCGAGCGGGCGGCGGAGACGGGCCACTCGACCGCGCGGCAGGCCGGCCGGCTCGCGGCCGAGGCGGGGGTCGAGTTGCTCGCTCTGGTTCACATCTCGGCCCGCCACTTCGTCCCCGAGCTGCTGGCCGAGGCGCGCGAGGAGTTCCCCGACGCCGTCGCTCCGCGTGACTTCGATCTGGTCGAGATCCCGTTCCCCGAGAGGGGCAGGCCGCACCTCGTCAAGGAGGGGGCGCTGAAAGAGGGGCCGAACGAGACCTGAGTGGCGAGCCGGGGACCCGGGCGCCCGGCTCAGGCGATCGCGGCGACGGCGTCGGCGATCGCCGGCGCCTGGTCCTCCTGGAGGAAGTGCTTGGCGGGGACGAGGGTCGGCTCATCGACGTCGAGCACGTCGCAGGCGATCTGGCAGAGGTCGATTCCCAGCGCCGGGTCGTCCCTGCCCCAGACGACGGCGGCGGGGTAGGGGCGCTCGGCGAGCCCGCTCCAGAGCAGATCCTGCTTCTCCTCGGTCAGCTCGAAGCCGCGCATGATCTTCAGGAAGGCCCTGCCGCCGTCCTCACGCTTGAGCAGGTCGTAGTAGACGCCGATCTCGTCCCTGCTGACCGCGGTCCGGTCGCCGATCCCCTGCAGGTAGAAGAGCTGGACCAGCGCGAAGCGCGACATCGAGCGCAGGTAGAGCTCGCCGACGCGGGCAATCGAGAACGGGTGCATCGACCAGGGCCGGTGGAAGGTGGCGACGTTGAGGGGCGTGTTGAGCACGGTCAGCGACAGCACGCGGTCGGGGTTGCGGACAGCCCACTCGGCCCCGACCGGTCCGCCGATGTCGTGGATCACGAGGTGGCAGCGATCGATCCCGAGCTCGTCGATCGCCCGCCCGCTCCAGCGCGCCAGGCCCGACCACGAATAGTCGAAGTCCTCGGGTCGCTCCGCGAGGCCGAGGCCGGGGAAGTCGAAGGCGATGCCGCGCAGCCCGCGCGCGGCCAGCTCGTCGTTGACCTTGCGATAGAGGAAGCTGCTGCTCGGGACGCCGTGCAGGCAGACGACCGGGACGCCATCGCCTGCCTCGCGGACGAAGCTCTCGACGCCGCCGGCGCGGAAGCGGCGCCCGGCGCTCTCGTGTTCGGCGATCAGCTGATCGACGGCGGCCGGCACGGAACGAACACTACCCGCCGGCCTGGCCGCCGAGCGGCTCCCCGCCGAGTGAGCGGTTCGGGTCCCCAGGGGCCTCGGGACGGTTCACCGGAGGGCCTGGTTTGCATTCGCCTCCGCGGGTGCTACCTTGACTGCGTCGGTTCCTTTAAGCACGGTCCAGCGAGGCCGGGAAGGAGCGCGTATGAGCGACAGGATCGTTCTCGACCGAGACGACCTACGCCGCACGCTGGTGCGCATAGCGCACGAGATAATCGAGAAGAACCCCGATGCGGAGGCGCTGGCTATCGTCGGCATCCATTCGCGCGGTGCGATCATCGGCCGACGGCTGCACGAGCTCGTCTGCGAGCTCTCGGGCGCCGAGATCCCGCTCGGCGACGTCGACATCTCCTTCTACCGCGACGACGTCGATCTCCGCGACCCACGCGAGGCGCCGGTCGTCAACGCATCTCACCTCGACTTCGACCCGACCGGGCGGACGATCATCCTCACCGACGACGTGCTCTTCACCGGCCGTACGGTGCGCGCTGCGATCGACGTCCTCTTCGACTACGGCCGGCCGCGGCGCGTGCAGCTCGCGGTGCTCGCCGACCGGGGCCATCGGGATCTGCCGATTCGCCCCGACTACGTCGGCAAGAACCTCCCGACCGCGCTCGACGAGCGGGTCAACGTGCAGCTCGAGGAGGTCGACGGAGTCGACGAGATGACGATCGGTGAGGCGCGCGCCGCGGCGCCGCTGGGAGGAGGGGAGAGATGAGGGACCTGCTCTCGATCGAGGACCTCAGCCGTGAGGACATCGAGCGGATCTGCGAGCGAGCCGCGAGCTTCGCCGAGGTTGGCAGGCGCGAGATCAAGAAGGTGCCGACGCTGCGCGGCCGGACCATCGTCAGCCTCTTCTACGAGTCGAGCACGCGCACGAGCGCCTCGTTCGAGCTCGCCGCCAAGCGCCTCTCCGCCGACGTTGTCTCGATCAAGGCGCAGGGCTCCTCGGTCGACAAGGGCGAGTCGCTGAAGGACACGATCGCGACGCTGAGCGCCTACGACCCCGAGGCGATCGTGATCCGCTCGCCGCTCGCGGGCGCGGCGCAGCTGGTCGCCGGATGGACCGACGCAGCCGTCGTCAACGCCGGCGACGGCAAGCACGAGCACCCCAGCCAGGCGCTGCTCGACGTCTACACGGCCCTCGAACGGCTCGGATCGCTCGACGGCAAACGGGTCTGGGTGGTCGGCGACATCGCTCACAGCCGCGTCGCCCGATCCACGGTCCGCGCCTTCCGCCTGCTGGGCGCCGAGGTGACCGTGGCCGGACCCCCGACCCTGATCCCGCCCGGCTTCGGCGAGGCCTTCGGCTGCGATGTGAGCTACGACCTCGACGCCCTCGGCTCGGCCGACGTGATCTATGCGCTGCGCATGCAGCGTGAGCGGATGGCGGAGAGCTTCGTCCCGACCCTGCGCGAGTACGCGGTCGCCTACCAGATCGACGCCCGGCGGCTCGGGGCCCGGCAGCTGCTGATGCACCCCGGGCCGATCAACCGGGGGATCGAGCTCGCCCCAGAGGTGATCGACGGGCCCTCGTCGCTGATCACGGCCCAGGTTCGCAACGGGCTGCTCGTGCGAATGGCGATCCTCTACGAGATCCTCGCCGGGTCCGAGCGGCCGCGGCCGGTGCGTGGCGTCGACGACGCGATCGAGCGGATCGATCCCGAGGGCGCCCCGACGATCGGAGAGCCGGCATGAGCCGCGCGGTCGCGGATCTCAACTGGCGGGGTGACTCGGGCTCGCTGCTGATCCGCGGGGCGCGGGTCCTCGATCCCCGCAGGGGTCTCGACGAGTCGCGCGACCTCGTCGTCAAAGAAGGCCGGATCGCCGAGCTGGCGGCCCCCGGGGAAGCCGAGCTGCCCGAGGGCGCCGAGCTGATCGAGGCCGCGGGCCTGGTCGCGATGCCCGCCTTCTTCGACCCCCACGTCCATCTCCGTCAGATCGGCGAGGAGTACAAGGAGGACCTCGAGACCGGTACCCGGGCCGCGGCCGCGGGCGGCTTCTGCGGCGTCGTCGCGATGGCGAACACCGACCCGGTCACCGACGAGCCCGAGACGGTCGCGGCGATGCGCGAGCAGGCCGACCGCGAGGCCTCGGTGCCGACCGGCTTCGTCGGCACCGTCACCGTCGGCATGCGCGGCGAGGAGCTGACCGAGATGGCTGCGATGCGCGCCGCCGGGGCTCTGGGCTTCTCCGATGACGGCCTGCCGATCACCTCGGCCCGGGTGATGCGGCGGGCGCTGCAGTACCAGCACCTGGTCGGGGGCAACATCCTGCTCCACGAGGAGGACCCCGAGCTCAGCGGAGACGGCGTGATGGGGGAGGGGGTCGTCTCGGCGGCGCTCGGGCTCGCCGGCGTTCCCGACGTCTCGGAATCGACGATGATCGCCCGCGACGCGGCGCTCTGCCTGCACGAGAATGCGCGGGCGCACGTCCAGCACCTCTCGGCACGGCGGTCGGTCGAGGCGATCGAGGTTGCCAAGCAGCGGGGGGCGGCGATCACGGCCGAGCTGACCCCGCACCACCTGGTGCTTACCGACGAGGAGGTGCGCAGCCTGGATGCGCGCTTCAAGATGAATCCGCCACTGCGCAGCGAGGACGATCGGCAGGCGCTGATCGAGGCGCTGCGCTCCGGGACCGTCGACTGCATCGGTACCGACCACGCCCCGCACGCGACGCATCAGAAGGAGGTGCCGTTCGAGCAGGCCCTGATGGGGGTGATCGGGCTCGAGACGGCGTTCCCGGTGCTCTACACGGCGCTGGTCGAGCCGGGGATCGTCGAGCTCGAGACGATCATCGAGCGGATGACCGCCGGAGCCGCCCTGTTCGACCTCGAGATCCCGACGATCGCGCTGGATGCGGAGGCCAACATCACGCTGATCGACCTCGAAGCGGAATGGGAGGCGGGAGCCGACGGCTGGGAGAGCCGCTCGAGCAACTCCTGCTTCACGGGCTGGAAGCTGCGCTCGCGGCCGGCGGCGACGATCGTCGCCGGCTCCGTCGCCTATCGCCAGCGGGCGTTCCGGATGGGCGCCGTCGCGTGAGCTCCCCGAAGCTCGACCCCGAGCGCGCGACGCTCGTCATCGTCGACGTCCAGGAGGGCTTCCGCAAGGCGATCGAGGGATTCGACCGGGTCGCGGCGGCGACCGCGACGCTGCTGCGCGGCGCGGTCGTCCTCGGGGTTCCGGTCCTCGTCACCGAGCAGTATCCGCGCGGCCTCGGGCCGACGGTTCCAGAGGTGGCCGAGCACCTGCCGGACGGCGTCGAGCCGATCCCGAAGACGATCTTCTCGGCCGCCGCCGCCGACGGCTTCGACCTGCGCGGTCGCGACCAGGCGATCGTCTGCGGGATCGAGGCTCACGTCTGCGTCAACCAGACGGTGCTCGACCTGCTGGCCGCGGGAGTCGAGGTGCATGTCGTCCGCGATGCCGTCGCTTCGCGCACCGTCGAGAACCGGGAGCTCGGGCTGACGAAGGCCGAGCGTGCGGGCGCCTGGCAGACGAGCGTCGAGACGGCGCTGTTCGAGCTGCTGGGCGAGGCCGGGAGCGAGGAGTTCAAGGCCGTGCAGGGCCTCGTCCTGGAGCTTGCGCCGTGAGCCGCGCGGCGCAACCCGGCTACGTCTTGCTCGAGGATGGCACGCGGCTGGAGGGGGAGCTCTGCGGCGCCGTCGACGACGTCGAGGGCGTTCGCGGCGAGGTCGTCTTCAACACCGCCATGACCGGCTATCAGGAGTCCGTCACCGATCCCTCCTACGCGGGGCAGATCATCACCTTCACCTACCCGCTGATCGGCAACTACGGGGTCAGCGCTGCGGCGATGGAGTCGGACGCCGCACACGCCCGCGGAGTGATCATGCGCGACGCCCACAACGGCGAGGACTGCGCGACCGCCGAGGGCGGCTGGCTCGACTGGCTCGAGAACTGCGGTGTGGCGGCGATCACCGGCGTCGACACCCGGGCGCTGGTCCGCCACATTCGCGATCGCGGCGCGATGCGGGGCGGGATCTTCCCCTCGGAGCTGCCGGAGTCTGAGTCGCGGGCGCTGCTCGCCGCCGAGCCGCCGATGGAGGGGGCCGACCTCGCCCGCACCGTCTCGCCACCCGAGCCGATCGTGATCGAGGGGTCCGGTCCCCACATCGTCGCGATCGACACGGGGATCAAGCTCTCGATCGTCCGCCAGTTCCGCGAGCGCGACTGCAGGCTGACGTTGCTGCCCTGCACGAGCAGCGCCGCTCAGGTGCTGGAGCACGACCCCGATCTCGTCTTCCTGGCGAACGGCCCAGGCGATCCCTCGGCCTGCGACTACATCGCCGACACGGTCCGCCGGTTGATCGGAAAGCGGCCGATCTTCGGGATCTGCATGGGCCATCAGCTGCTCTGCAGGGCGGTCGGCCTGGAGACCTTCAAGCTCCCGTTCGGCCATCGCGGCGTCAACCACCCGGTCAAGGACCTCGAGACCGGCAAGATCGACATCACCTCCCAGAACCACGGATTCGCCGTCTGCGGGCCGGACGGAGGCGAGCGGATCGAGGGCGATCAGCCGGTCCGCTGGGAGACGGACTTCGGTGCGGCCGAGCTCTCCCATCTCAACCTCTACGACCGCACCGTCGAGGGGCTGCGGCTGATCGACGTCGCGGGCGGCACGGTCCAGTACCACCCCGAGGCCGGGCCGGGCCCCCACGACGCCCGCTACCTGTTCGACCACTTCATGGAGCTCGCCGCCTAGCGGCCGACGCCGACGATGCCCCGCCGAGACGACATCAGCAGGATTCTCCTGATCGGCTCGGGCCCGATCGTGATCGGCCAGGCGGCAGAGTTCGACTACTCCGGCACCCAGGCCTGCAAGGTCCTGCGCGAGGAGGGCTACCAGGTGGTGCTGGTCAACTCGAACCCGGCGACGATCATGACCGACCCGGAGTTCGCCGACGCCACCTACGTGGAGCCGCTTCGCCCCGACGTCGTCGCCCGGATCATCGAGAAGGAGCGGCCCGATGCGCTGCTGCCGACGCTCGGCGGCCAGACGGCGCTCAACCTGGCGAAGGCGCTGCACGACGACGGCACCCTGGAGCGTCTCGGCGTCGAGCTGATCGGCGCCGACTACGAGGCGATCCACCGGGCGGAGGACCGGGAGGCATTCCGCCGGACGATGCTCGACGCGGGCCTGCGCATGCCCCTGAACCAGATCGTCGAGTCCGTCGAGGCGGCGGAGGCGCATCTGGCCGCGGGCGAGCTGACCCTGCCGGCGATCGTCCGGCCGGCGTTCACGATGGGCGGTCAGGGGGGCGGCGTCGCCCGCAGCACCGCCGAGCTGCGCGAGGTCGTCGCCGCGGGCCTCGCGGCGAGCCCGATCGGCCAGGTGCTGATCGACCAGTCGCTGATCGGCTGGGGTGAGTTCGAGCTCGAGCTGATGCGGGACGCGAACGACAATGTGGTCGTCGTCTGCGCGATCGAGAACATCGATCCGATGGGTGTCCACACGGGCGACTCGGTCACGGTCGCGCCGGCCCAAACGCTCAGCGACCCGCTCTACCAGGAGCTGCGTGACCAGGGGCTGCGGGTGATCCGGGCGGTCGGGGTCGAGACGGGAGGCTCGAACGTGCAGTTCGCGGTCCATCCCGAGAGCGGCGAGATCGTCGTGATCGAGATGAACCCGCGCGTCTCACGCTCCTCGGCGCTGGCCTCGAAGGCGACGGGCTTCCCGATCGCGAAGATCGCCGCCCGGCTCGCCGTCGGCTACACGCTCGACGAGATCCCGAACGACATCACCCGGGCGACTCCGGCGGCGTTCGAGCCGACGATCGACTACGTGGTGACGAAGGTGCCCCGCTTCGCGTTCGAGAAGTTCCCGGGGACCGAGGGGGAGCTGACCACGCACATGAAGTCGGTCGGCGAGGCGATGGCGATCGGGCGCACCTTCCGCGAGTCGTTCGCGAAGGCGATGCGCTCCCGCGAGCTCGATGCGCCGGCAGATGTGCCGGCGGAGACGGCCGAGCTGCTCGAGCGGCTCGAGACGCCGTCACCCGATCGCTTCGACCTGCTGCTCGCGGCGTTCGAGCGCGGGGTGGGCGTCGAGGAGATGAACCAGCGGACCGGGATCGACGTCTGGTTCCTGCGCGAGTTCGAGCTGCTGGCCCGCGAGGGCGACGGCACCGGCGGGCTGGTCCGCACCTACAAGGCCGTCGACACCTGCGCCGCCGAGTTCGAGGCGCTGACGCCGTACTACTACTCGGCGGCCGAGCGGGCGCCCGCGACCGACCCCCGCGACGGCGAGGGAGGCGGCCGCTCCGGCATCTCGCACAGCGAGGTCCGGCGCGGCGAGCGTCCGAGCGTCGTGATCCTCGGCTCCGGACCGAACCGGATCGGCCAGGGGATCGAGTTCGACTACTGCTGCGTGCACGCAGCGATGACGGTGCGTGAGTCGGGCCGCGATGCGGTGATGATCAACTGCAACCCCGAGACGGTCTCCACCGACTACGACACCTCCGACCGCCTCTACTTCGAGCCGCTGACGGGCGACGACGTGCTCGCTGTGATCGAGCAGGAGCAGCCGGAGGGCGTGATCGTGCAGTTCGGTGGCCAGACGCCGCTGCGGCTGGCCAAGCGGCTCGAGGAGGAGGGGGTCACGTTGCTCGGCACGCCGGTCGATGCGATCGACCTGGCGGAGGATCGGGGCCGGTTCGGGGCGTTGCTGCGCAGGCTCGGCGTCGCCCACCCGCCGTACGGGACCGCGCTCAGCGCCGAGGAGGCGCAGGTGATCGCCGAGCAGGTGGGCTTCCCGCTGCTAGTCCGGCCCTCCTACGTGCTCGGCGGCAGGGCGATGGAGATCTGCTACTCGAACGAGGGGCTCGCCGCCTACCTCGGCAAGCACGTCAAGGCCAGCCCCGAGCACCCGCTGCTGCTCGACCGGTTCCTCGAGGACGCGATCGAGGTCGACGTCGACGCCCTCTGCGATGGCGTCGACTGCCGCCTCGCGGGCGTCATGCAGCACGTCGAGGAAGCCGGCGTCCACTCCGGCGACTCGGCCTGCGTGCTGCCGCCGATGAGCCTCGGTGCGGAGATGCTGGAGCGGATCGACTCGACGACGCGGCAGATCGCGCTCGAGCTCGGCGTGGTCGGGCTGATCAACATCCAGTACGCCGTCTACGGAGGCGAGCTGTACGTGATCGAGGCGAATCCGCGCGCCTCGCGGACGGTGCCGTTCGTCTCGAAGGCGATCGGCGCGCCGCTGGCGAAGATCGCCTGCCGCCTGATGCTCGGCGAGCGGCTCGCCGACCAGGAGTTGCCGGCGATGCCGAGCGGACACGTCTCGGTCAAGGAGGCGGTCCTGCCGTTCTCGAGATTCGCCGGTGCCGACACCGTCCTCGGCCCCGAGATGAAGAGCACCGGCGAGGTGATGGGCGTCGCCAAGGACTTCCCGGAGGCGTTCGGCAAGGCGCAGGCCGCCGCCGGGGTCGAGCTGCCGACGTCCGGGACGGTCTTCATCACGGTCACCGATGTCGACAAGCCGGCGGCGACCGGCCTCGCGACCCTGCTGCACGGTCTCGGTTTCGAGATCATCGCCACCGGTGGCACCGCTCAGGCGATCTCCCGGATGGGGATTCCCGTCGAGACGATCAACAAGCTCGCCGACGGCTCCCCTCACGTCGTCGACTACGTCGAGCGCGGCGAGGTCGATCTGGTGATCAACACACCGACCGGCTTCGGCGCCCGCTCGGACGGCTACGAGATCCGCAACGCGGCGACGCGGAAGGGCATTCCCTGCATCACGACGATGACCGGTGCCTCGGCGGCTGCGCGCGCCATCTCGGCTCATCAGAGCGCCGGCTCCGACGTCCTCAGCCTGCAGGAGCTGCACGGGGACGAGATCGCCCGGGGCGGGGCGACCGCGCCTTGAGCGATCGATCGAAGCCCGACGGCGGCCGCACCCAGGCGCCGCTCGGGCGGCGGCCGGCGGAGGTGGTCGCCAACCAGGCCTCCGGCGGCTATCGGATCGTCTCCGGCCTCGACCGGCTCGGCCCCGACCCGCAGGCCGGGCAGTTCTACATGCTCGCCAGCGAACGCGGCTGGGGGGAGGGTGCGGCCCGGCCCTACCTGCCGCGCGCCTTCTCGGTCGCTGGAGCCGAGCGTGGGGCGGGGGGCGCAGAGGGCGTCCGGCTCGACTTCCTGCTCGAGGACGTCGGGCCGGGCACGGGGCGACTGGCGAGGCTGGAGCCGGGCGAGCGCCTGCTGCTGACCGGGCCGCTGGGGAGTCCGTTCTCGACTCCGCGCGAGGTCGACCCCGAGGCGGCCGGTGCGATCCTGATCGGCGGCGGGATCGGGATCGCGCCGCTGGCCGTGCTGCGGGACGCACTCGCGGCGGCGGGGGTCCCGACCAGGACCCTGCTCGGCTTTCGCGACGAGGCCCACACCGGCGGGATCGAGCTCTTCCGTTGCTCCGAGGTCGGGCTCGCGTCCGAGGACGGCCACGTCGGGCACCGGGGCTACGTGACCGATCTGCTCGCGCAGGTCCTCGAGGGGGATCAGGCGGGCACCGCGGTCGTCTACTCGTGCGGCCCGCCGGCGATGCTCGAAGCCGTCCGCGGGCTCTGCGCGGCGCGGGGGATCGCCTGCGAGCTGGCGATGGAGTCGCCGATGGCCTGTGGCTTCGGCGCCTGCTTCGGCTGCGCGGTGCCGCTTGCAGCCGGGGGCTACATACGGCTCTGCGTCGACGGCCCCGTGGTCCGCGGGGATCGACTCGAGACCGCCCTGGTGGCGGGCGCAGGCCACCGATGAGCCGCGCGCGGATCGGGATCAGCGGGTCAGCGACCGAGTTCTGCGGAATCGAGCTCGCGCATCCGATCATCAACGCCTCGGGGACGTTCGACGCGATCGCGGCGCGGCGCGTCTTTGGCGAGGAGTTGATCTCGAGGTTCCCGTTCAGCGCCTTCGTCTCGAAGACGATCACCCTGGCGCCGCGGGCCGGCAATCCGCCGCCCCGGCTCTGGGAGGAGGGCGCCGGCATGATCAACTCGATCGGCCTGCCGAACCGGGGACTTGATGGCTTCATCGAGCGGGACCTGCCGGAGCTCGCGGCGCTCGGGGTGCCGCTGATCGTCTCGGTGATGGGCACCAGCGCGGAGGAGTTCGCGGCACTGGTCGAGGGCGTCGCCGGCCGCCGCGAGGTCGCGGCGCTCGAGCTGAACATCTCCTGCCCCAATGTCCACTCCGGCCTGATCGTCGGCGAGGAGCCGGACGAGACCCTCGCCCTGCTCGCCGCCGTCCGCCCGTTGACCGGCAAGCCCCTGGTCGTGAAGCTGACGCCGAACGTCGCCGATCCGAGCGTGATCGCGCGGGCGGCCGAGGCGGGCGGTGCCGACGCCGTCTCGCTGATCAACACGATCAAGGCGGCGGCGCTCGATCCCCGCAGCGGGGAGCGCTGGCTCGGCGCCGGCGGCGGCGGCCTCTCCGGGCCCGCCGTGAGGACCGTCGCCCTGCGCCAGGTCGCCGACGTCGCCGACGCGGTCGAGATCCCGATCATCGGGATGGGCGGGGTCGAGTCGGGCTCCGACGCCCGCGATCTGCTCACGGCCGGGGCCTCGCTGGTGGCAGTTGGAACCGCCAGCTTCCGGGATCCGCTGGCCGCCGAGAGGGTCAGGTCAGAGCTCGAGCGGGGGGACGGCGTTCGACACTGAGTCGAGTCGCGCTCGCCGGGCTACCGCAAAATCCGCGATGTCAGCCCGAGTTTGTCCGGATCGCGCACTAGACCTCCACCTAAGGTCGAGGCGAATTCCGCGAAACGGCCGCAAAGGTCGCAACACGGAGGCTCTGCGGATGTATCATCGCCGCGCTAATGGCGCCCCCGTCTCCGTCCACAGTCCGTGTCCCCGCGCGCAGCCAGGACCAGAGAATGAGGGCGCTGGAGATGGCCAACGAGATCCGGACCAAGCGCGCCCAGCTGAAGCGGGACCTGAAGGCGGGCAAGGTGAAGATCGATGCCCTGTTGCTCGATCCGCCGGAGTGGCTCGACTCGGCCAAGGTCTTCGACATCATCCTCGCGGTGCCGAAGTACGGCCGCGTCAAGGTGAACCGGATTCTGAACCAGTGCCGGATCTCGCCGTCGAAGACGATCGGCGGCCTCTCCGAGCGCCAGCGCGCCGAGCTGGTCGCCCTGCTCCGTCGTCGTTAGGTCGTCGGCGACGAAGCCGTCCGGGCCGGGTTCGCTATCCGACCCTGACGCCAGAATCGGAGCCGTGTCGCTGGTCTTCGTGATCACCGGGCCCTCCGGGGTCGGCAAGGGGACGCTGATTCGGGAGCTGCGCAGCCGGGTCCCCGAGCTCGAGCTGTCGATCTCGGCAACCACGCGCGAGCCCCGGCGAGGGGAGCGAGACGGCGTCGACTACCACTTCCTCGACCGCGAGGAGTTCGACCGCCGCGTCGCCGAGGGGGACTTCCTCGAATGGGCTGAGTACAGCGGCAACCGCTACGGGACGCTGCGGTCCGAGGTCCGGCGACGAACCGAGCGCGGGGTCCCCGTCGTACTGGAGATCGAGGTCCAGGGTGCCCGCCAGGTGCGGGAGACGATGCCGACCGCGGAGCGGATCTTCGTCGAGCCGCCGACCCCCGAGGACCTGCGCCGCCGGCTCGTCGGCCGCAGCACCGACGATCTCGAGACGATCGAGCGGCGGCTCGAGGAGGCCGGCAAGGAGCTGCGGGCCAAGGACGAGTTCAGCCATCGCGTCGTCAACGACGACGTCGAGCGGGCCGCGAACGAGTTGGCCGGAATCGTGCGCTCGGCGCTGGATCCCTAGCGGCCGTCGGTCCGTTGCCCTAAGCTACCGCGCCGATGGTCAAGCCCCGAGTAGACAGACTGATGGCGCGAACCGACTCGCACTACGCGGCGGTCGTGGTCGCGGCCAAGCGGGCGCGCCAGCTCAACAGCTACTACCGGGCGCTCGGCGAGGGCACCTACGAGGAGCACACGCCGCCGATGGTCGAGAGCGACACCTCCAACTACCTGACCATCTCCCTCGAGGAGCTCGCTCAAGGCAAGATCAAGTACGAGTACCGGCACTAGCCGGTAACGGGCCCGGCCCCGACGGGGTGAGGTTGGATGGCGCGGATACTGTTGGGAGTCAGCGGCGGCATCGCCGCCTACAAGGCGATCGAGGTCGCCCGGCTGGCGACGCGCGCCGGCCACGGCGTCCGCGTCCTGATGACCGAGGCCGCCACCAGGTTCGTCGGATCGGCGACCTTCGAGGGGATCGTGGGCGCGCCGGTCCTGATCGACGAGTTCGACCGGGACCCGGCTCGCGGCGCCTTTCCGGGCGATCCCCCGGTTACGCACGACCCGATCTCGCACCTGGCGCTCGTCGACCGCGCTGATGCGATGCTGGTCGCTCCCGCCTCGGCGAATACGATCGCCAAGCTCGCGGCGGGCGTCTGCGACTCGATGCTGACCACGTCCTTTCTCGCCTACACGGGACCGCGCCTGCTGGCGCCGGCGATGAACGAGCGCATGTACGAGGCGGAGGCGACGAAGGCGAACCTGCAGACGCTCCGTGCCCGCGGGGTACGGGTGATCGAGCCCGAGACCGGGCCGTTGGCCTCGAGGGGGGAGTACGGGACCGGCAGGCTCCCCGCCGCCGCGCGGCTCCTGGCCGAGATCGAGGCGACGCTGCCGGCGGCCTCCGGACCTTGGGACGGGCTCGAGGTCGTGGTCACCGCCGGCGGCACGCGCGAGGCGATCGACCCGGTTCGCTTCATCGGCAACCGCTCGAGCGGCAGGATGGGCGTCGCGCTGGCCGGCGCAGCCGCACGCCGGGGGGCGTCGGTGACCCTGATCGCCGCGAACGTGTCGCTCGCCACGCCGCCGGGCATCGCCCGCATCGACGTGACCAGCGCGGCGGAGCTCGCGGAGGCGACCGGCCGCGCCTTCGAGGGATGCCATCTGCTGCTGATGGCTGCGGCGGTAGCCGACTTCCGCCCCCTCGCACCCGAGCAGGCGAAGCTGGTCCGCGACGACAGCGAGCGATTGAGCCTCGAGCTGGAGGCGACCGAGGACGTGCTCGCCGGCCTCGCCGGCCGTCGTCGTCAGGGCCAGACGCTGGTCGGCTTCGCCGCCGAGCACGGTGGCGACGTGATCGCGCGGGCGCGTGGCAAGCTCGAGCGCAAGGGCCTCGACGCGATCGTCGTCAACGACGTATCCGACGCCACGATCGGCTTCGAGAGCTTCGAGAACGAGGTGACGGTGGTCGAGCCCGACGCGGTGCACGCGGTGCCGCGCGGCGACAAGGACGAGGTCGCCGAGCGGATTCTCGATCGGATCGGCGAGCTTCGCCGTTCGGCATCGGCGTCCGCCTCCGCGGGCTGATCCAGCAGCGTTGGTCGTCCGGCTAGGCTTGATGAATGAGCGAATCGCCGCCTGAGCCGCAGCCCGACCCCGTCGGGGGGAAGCGACCTACGACCTCTACCGCCGGGGCATGAGCCTGCTCGAGCGCGGCGACTACGACGCGGCCGCTGTGCCGCTCGCGAAAGCGGCCGCCAGGGAGCCGGAGAAGTCGTCCGTGCGCGAAGCCCTCGGCCGCGCCTACTTCCGCGCCCGCCGCTATCGCGAGGCCGTGAGCGAGTTCGAGGCGGTCGTCGAGCGCTATCCGGTCAATGACTTCGCTCACTTCTGCCTCGGCCGTGCGCTTGCGCTGAGCGGGCGCTCCGACCGTGCCCGCCGGCACCTGGCGCTTGCGGCGAACCTTCGCCCCGACCGCCGCGACTACCGCGCCTACCGGGAGCGTTTGGCGGGCTCCTGAGGGGGCGCCCGGCCGATGAGGGCCCTGGTCCAGCGGGTCAGCTCGGCGTCCGTCCGGGTTGAGGGGCGGGCGCTGGCGTCGATCGGCCCCGGCATGCTGGTGCTGCTCGGCGTCGGTGCCGACGACACCGAGGCCGAGGCCGAGCGAATGGCGGCCAAGCTCGCGAAGCTGCGGATCTTCGAGGACTCGGAGGGCCGGATGGGTGAGCCGCTCGGCGACCGCCAAACGCTCTGCGTGAGCCAGTTCACGCTCTACGCTGACACCGGCAGGGGCAACCGCCCGAGCTTCGTCGCGGCGGCTCGGCCGGAGCGGGCGGAGCCGCTGTACGAGGCGGTCTGCGAGGCGCTCGGAGCGGAGCGGGGGGCTTTTGGAGCGCGGATGGAGGTCGAGCTCGTCAACGACGGGCCGCTGACCCTGATGCTGGAGGTCGAGCCCGGCCGTTGATCGACGGTCGTGCGCGGCTATACTGCGGTCTCACCTTTGCAGCCGATCTGTCGCGAGAGGTGGGCCGCCGGCCCGCCTTTTTTATCGCCTCCGACCGGCAGGGGGTGATACCGACAGTGGAAGCGCTACAGCGACAGATCGCGGAACTGACCGCCGGACTCGACCCCCGGCTCGAGTTGATCATGCTCGAGAAGACCGGCCCCGAGGCGCTTCGCCTCTACGTCGATCATCCCGACGGGGTCGACCTCGAAGTCTGCGAGCGGGTCACGCACGCGCTGCGCCCGCTGAGCGGGGATTGGGCGCTCGAGGTCTCCTCGCCGGGGCTCGACCGGCCGCTGACCAAGCCCGCCCACTATCGGCGATTCATCGGTTCGAAGGTGCGGGTCCGCACGACCGAGAGGATCGACGGGCGAAAGAGCTTCACGGGTCGGCTCGAGGCTGCCGACGAACACACCCTGAGCGTCTCCGACGAGCGCGGTTCGCATGCGATCCCGCTCGCGGCGGTGCACCGATCCAACCTCGTTCCCGAGTTCTCGGAGGTAAGCCAGTGAGTCGTGAGATCGTCGACGCGATCAAGGTCCTCGAGCAGGAGAAGGGCCTCGATTCCGAGACCCTGATGACGGCGCTCGAGGATGCGCTGCTCTCGGCCTACAAGAAGACCCCCGGGGCGGCCAAGTACGCACGGGTCGACCTCGATCGCGAGACCGCGGACTTCCGCGTCTTCGAGCTGATCCTGCCGGCCGAGCTCGAGGAGAAGCTGCTGGCTCAGGCGGTCGAGGACCAGGAGCCCCAGGTCAACCCCGAGACCGGCGAGCTCGAGGAGCCCGAGGATCCCGAGCTCGACCCGGAGATGATCGCTCCGTACGAGGATCAGATCGAGGTTCACGACGTCACCCCGGACGACTTCGGCCGGATCGCGGCGCAGACCGCGAAGCAGGTCGTGCTGCAGCGGATCCGCGAGGCGGAGCGGATGATGATGTACGAGGAGTTCCAGGATCGCGTCGGCGAGCTGATCACCGGGATCATCCAGCAGTCCGACAACCGCTACACGCTCGTCCAGCTGCGCGACCGAGTCGAGGCGCTGCTGCCGCGCTCGGAGCAGATCTACAGTGAGCGCTACGACCACGGCGCCCGGATCAAGGCGGTGATCACCGACGTATCGGCCGAGGGCAAGGGCCCGAGCGTCGTCGTCTCCCGCAAGAGCCCGGAGCTGATCAAGAAGCTGTTCGCCCTCGAGGTCCCGGAGATCGCCGACGAGCTGGTCGAGGTCGTCGGCGTCGCCCGCGAGCCCGGCTTCCGATCGAAGATCGCTGTCGTCTCGCACGCCGATGGGGTCGATCCGGTCGGCGCCTGCGTCGGGCCGCGGGGCTCGCGCGTGCGGATGGTCGTCAGCGAGCTGCGCGGCGAGAAGATCGACATCATCCCCTACAACGAGGAGCCCGCCCGGTTCGTCGCCAAGGCGCTCAGCCCCGCCCGTGTCCGGGAGGTGCTGGTCGACGATGCCGAGCGCCAGGCGACCGTGATCGTTCCCGACGACCAACTCTCGCTGGCGATCGGCCGCGAGGGCCAGAACGCCCGGCTGGCGGCGAAGCTGACCGGCTGGCGCGTCGACATCGTCGGCGAGTCCGAGTTCGCGGAGAAGGGCGACGACAGCGATGTCCAGGAGGAGGGCGAGGAGGTCGCGGACGGCCGCTGCGCCGCGGTCCTCTCGGCGGGCCGCCGCTGCCCCAATGCCGCCCTCGAAGGGTCGCGGTTCTGCGGCCTGCCCCAGCATCAGGCGCTGGTCCGCTTCGGGACCAACCAGGTCACCGTGCTCGGCTCCCTCGCCGAGGACGAGGTGGCGGTCCTCGCCGACCCAGATGCATCCGACGAGGCGATCAGCGAGATCGTCGGCCGCGCCGAGGCCGCATTCGCCGCCGCGGCAGTAGAGGCGGAGGTCGAGCAGGCCGCCGAGGAGGAGGCTGCCGAGGCAGTCGAGGAGGAGGCTGCCGAGGAAGTCGAGGAGGAGGTCGCAGCCGAGCAACTCGACGCGGCTGATCCCGAGACTGAGCAGGCGGAGGCTTAGGCGGCGAGATGGCGAAGCAGCGTGTCCATGAGATCGCGAAGACCCTCGGCCTCGAGAGCAAGCAGGTCCTCGCCGCTCTGAATCAGTCGGGGGTCGAGGTCAAGACCGCCTCGTCGTCGGTGGATCAGCAGACGGCCCTGAAGGCGCTCGCCGATGCCGGCGCCCTGCCGAAGAAGAGCGGCGGCGCCGAGGCGGCTGCCGGCGGCGGAGCGGCGCAGAAGCCGGCAGCGGCCGGCAGGTCGCGGGCAGCGGCGCCGGCCGGCAGGTCGCAGACGCGCCCAGTCGCCGAGAAGGCGGCCGGGCCGGCGAGCGATGGGGGCTCCGCCGGCACCGGATCGAGAAAGCGGCGACGCGTGGTGATCGACTCGCAGGCAGCGCGCCGCGACCAGATGGGAGGTCCGCCGCCCCAGCGGCCGCCGCGCCGCCGCGGCCGCCGTCGCCGCCCGGTGTTCGAGGAGCCGGTGGAGCGCAAGGAGAGCCTCGAGCCCGAGGAGATCCAGTCGCTGAGGATCAACTCGGGCGCAACCGTGCGCGAGGTCGCCGAGACCTTTGGGGTGAGCTCGGCCGAGGTGATCAAGACGCTGATGCAGCTCGGTGAGATGGCGACCCTGACTCAGACGCTGCCGGACGAGACGGTGGTCGTGCTGGCCGAGAAGCTCGACCGCGCGGTCGACATCGTGCACGCCGACGAGGAGGTCGAGGAGGAGCCGGTCTTCGACGACTCGGCTGAGGATCTCGTCGACCGGCCGCCCGTCGTGACGGTGATGGGCCACGTCGATCACGGCAAGACGTCGCTGTTGGATGCGATCCGTGAGACCGAGGTCGCGGAGGGCGAGGCCGGTGGCATCACCCAGCACATCGGTGCCTACCAGGTCCACCACGACGGCAGGACGATCAGCTTTCTCGATACCCCCGGCCACCAGGCGTTCACCGCGATGCGCGCCCGCGGCGCCAAGGTCACCGATGTCGCGATCATCGTCGTCGCGGCCGACGACGGCGTGATGCCGCAGACCGTCGAGGCAATCGACCATGCCAAGGCGGCCGGCGTTCCGGTGATGATCGCGATCAACAAGATCGACAAGGAGGGCGCCCAGCCCGACAAGGTTCGGGGTGAGCTCGCGCAGCTCGATCTCGCGTCGGAGGAGTGGGGCGGCGAGACCGTCTACTGCGAGGTCTCGGCGAAGACCAAGGAGGGCCTCGACAACCTGCTGCACATGGTGCTGCTCGTGACTGAGCTCGAGGAGCTGAAGGCAAATCCCGATGCTGAGGCCTCCGGGATCGTGATCGAGTCGCATCTCGACCCGGGCCGCGGCCCGGTGGTCACGGTGCTTGTTCAGCGCGGCACCCTCAGGGTCGGCGACGCGATGACGGCCGGCTCCCAGTGGGGGCGCGTCCGTGCGATGCATGACTTCACGGGGAGCCGCATCGACAGCGCCGGTCCCGGTGATCCGGTCGAGGTGCTCGGCTTCGACGGCGTCTGCGAGGCCGGTGAGCGAGCCCAGGCGGTCGAGAACGACCGGCGCGCCCGGCAGTTGGCCGGAGAGCGGGCGAACCGCCTCAAGACCGAGGCGCTCGCCCGTCGCCAGGCCCGCAGGGTGACGCTGGAGGAGGTCTTCGCGAAGGCCAAGCAGGGGGAGATCAAGCAGCTCAACCTGCTGCTGAAGGCCGATGTGTCGGGCTCCCTGGGCGCGCTGCAGGACGAGATCGCGAAGCTGCCCCAGGACGAGGTCGCCGTCGACGTGATTCGGGCGGCACCCGGCGGCATCAACGAGTCCGATGTGATGCTCGCCGCGGCCTCCGACGCGGTGATCATCGGCTTCAACGTCCGTCCGCTCGCCGACGCCCGCAGGGCGGCGGAGGCGGAGGGCGTCGAGATCCGTACCTACTCGGTGATCTACAAGATCACCGAGGACCTTCGCGCCGCGATGGAGGGCATGCTCGAGCCGGAGGAGGTCGAGGAGTCGGTCGGCGAGCTCGAGGTGCTCGAGCTGTTCAAGGCCTCGAAGGTCGGCACGATCGCCGGCTCGCGGGTCAACGAGGGCAAGATCGCCCGCGACGCCGACGTCCGCGTCGTACGCGACGGCACCGTCATCTGGACCGGCAAGGTTCGATCGCTGAGACGCTTCAAGGACGATGTCAAAGAGGTCGAGGCCGGCCAGGAGTGCGGCGTCACCCTCGACGGGTTCGCTGACGTCAAGGTCGGGGACGTCCTCGAGGTCTTCACGATCAAGAGGGTCGAGAAGACGCTCGGCTAGTCGCGCCGCGGCCGCGTGCGCCTAGGCTTGGGCGATGCCGGATCCAGCCGCCTTCGTCTGCGTGATCGAGGCCCATCTACTGGTCGAGGACTCGGGCAGCCTGAAGTCGAAGCGCAAGGTGATCCGCTCGCTCAAGGACGCGCTCCGCAAGCGATTCGGCGTCTCGGTGGCCGAGGTCGCCGGACATGACGCCTGGCAGCGGTCGACGCTGCTGGTCGCGCTCGCGGGCGGCCCGGAGGTGGCGGAGCGGGCGCAGGCCGTCGAGCGATTCATCGCCGCCCGCTGCCCTGACGGATCGAGCTTCGAGCGCCACCTGCGCAGCCTCGAGGACCTTCGGGCCTGAGCGTCGTCGCGTCCGCCGCCCTCGCCCCGCTGGGCGCGGGGCCTCTAGACTGCCCGGCGATGACCACCTCGCGGATGCGCCGCGTCAACGAGGTCATGAGGGAGGTCCTGGGTACAGCGATCAGCTCTGAGCTGCAGGATCCCCGCATCGGGTTCGTGACCGTCACAGCAGTAGACACCAGCCCCGACCTGAGGCACGCTCGTGTCCATGTCAGCGTGCTCGGGGACGAGCGCGAACGGGAGCAGACGCTCGCCGCGCTGCGCTCGGCCCACGGCCTGCTGCAGAGCGTCGTCAACGCCCAGCTGCGCCTGAAGCGGACGCCCGCACTGAGCTTCGAGTACGACGAGAGCGTCGAGCGGGCCGACCGGATCACGCGGATGCTCGACCTGCCTGAGCGGGAGGAGGCAGAATGAGCGGCGTGGCGGTGAGCAGCACGGCGGAGATCGAGGCGGCACGTGCTGAGGTTGTCTCGCGCCTGCGCTCGCAGGAGCGCTTCCTGCTGACCACCCACGAGGGCCCGGACGGGGACGCCCTCGGCTCGCTGCTCGGGCTGCACGGCATCCTCACCCAACTCGGCAAGGACTCGGTCATGTTCCTGGCCGAGAAGGAGTTCCCGCTGCCGGTCGAGTACCGGTTCATGCCGCTGCAGGAGGTCTTCCACGAGCCGCCCGCCGATCTCAGCGACCGAACCGTGGTCTTCCTCGACTGCGGGAAGATCGAGCGCATGCCCGTCGACTGGCTCAAGAACGGCGTCGAGATCCTCAACATCGACCACCACCACGACAACACCCGCTTCGGGTCGATCAACCTGGTCGACGACTCCGCGGCCTGCACCGCCGAGATCATCTTCGACATCGCCGCCGATCTCGGCGCCGAGATCACGCCTGAGATCGCCACCGCCCTCTACGTCGGCCTGATCACCGACACCGGCATGTTCATGTACGAGAACACCGACGCGCGCAGCCACTACGTGGCGGCCGCGCTGATCGACGCCGGGGTGGCCGTGAACGAGATCTACCGCCGCCTGTACGAGCGGGTGCCGACCGAGAAGCTGCGACTTCTCGCCCGGTCGCTGGATCGGGTCGAGCGCAGGCTCGACGGCGCGCTCTCGACCACCTACATCTCGGCCGAGGACTACGAGGTGACCGGCGCCGACGAGGTGCTGACCGAGGGGATCATCGACTTCATCAGGGCGCTCGAGGGCACGGCCGTGGCGGCCGTGGTCCGTGACCGGCCGGGCGACGACGGCGCCGCACGCAAGGTCAGCCTGCGCTCGACAGACGGTGCCGTTGACGTCTCCGAGATCGCCCGGAAGATGGGCGGCGGCGGCCACCGTCGCGCGGCGGGCTTCTCAACCGAGCTCGGCTACGAGGAGCTGGTCGAGTTGCTGCAGGCGGAGACCATCGCCCAGCTTGGCTGAGCGTCGGCGGGCACCGGCTGCCGGGTTCCTGTTGGTCGACAAGCCGGCGGGCCGCACCTCGCATCAGGTGGTCGCCGCGGCCCGTGCCGAGCACGGACTGAGAGCCGGACACGCCGGCACCCTCGATCCCTTCGCCACCGGCTTGCTGGTGGTGCTGCTCGGCCAGGCGACCCGCCTACAGCGGTACGTGCTCAACCTCCCGAAGACGTACGTGGCGACTGCACGGCTGGGCTGGCGCTCGAGCACCGGCGATCCGGAGGGCGTGCTGACCGAGACCGGCCGCATCCCGGCCCGGGTCGCGCTGCCGTCGGGCAGGATCGTGCAACGGGTGCCGCTGACCTCGGCCGTGCGGGTCGGCGGCGAGCGGCTCTACCGCAGTGCCCACCGTGGCGAGGAGGGCCCCGAGCGTCCCCGCCGCGAGGTCGAGATCTACCGCGCCGAGTTGCTCGATCAGGATCCCGAGCGGGGCCTTGCGCGCTTCGAGATCGAGGCGTCCGCCGGCACCTATATCCGGACGCTGGTCGAGGAGCTGGATGACGCCTACTGCGTCGCGCTGAGGCGCACCGCCGTTGGCCACCTGAAGCTTGCCGATGCGGGAGATCGGCTCCGGCCGGTGGAGGATCTGGTCTCACACCTACCGAAGCGGGCGCTGAGCGCCGCGGAGGCCAGGAAGGTCGTGCACGGGATCCGGCTCGCCGCCCCCGACGATGCGGTCGGCGAGGGGCCGATCTCGCTGACGGCCGACGGTCGGCTGCTGGCGATCGCCACGGCTTGCGAGGGCGAGCTCAGAACCCAGGTGGTGTTGGCGTGACAGAGTGCAGCAGCAAGCGCCAGCGATCCCGATCCCGCAGATGAGCATCCGCGTCACCAGCCTCACCGATGTCGAGCCGCGCGAGCGCCGGGTCGCGATCGGCACCTTCGACGGGGTCCACGTCGGCCACCGGGCGGTGATCGGGGAGGCGGACACGGTCCTCACCTTCGAGCCGCATCCGCTGCGGGTGATCCGCCCCGAGGCCGCCCCGAAGCTGATCATGCCGTTCCCGATCAAGCGGGACGTGATCGAGGGCATCGGCGTCGAGGAGCTGGTCGTGATCGGCTTCGACCGCGAGTTCGCCTCGATCGACCCGGTCGCGTTCTGCGAGGAGATCCTGATCGACAAGCTCGGCGCAGCCCACGTCTCGGTCGGCGAGAACTTCCGCTTCGGCGCCCGCGCAGAGGGCACCCCTGAGCTGCTCGCCTCGCGCCCGGAGTTCGAGACCCGGGTCGTGCCGCTGGTCGAGGTCGACGGCGAAACGGTCTCCTCCACTCGGATCAGGGCGCTCGTCTCGGCCGGCGAGGTCGAGGACGCGGCGCGCTGTCTGGGCGCCCCGTTCATGGTCGAGGGGGAGGTCGCCGGCGGCGACAGGCGCGGCCGGGAGCTCGGGTTCCCGACCGCGAACCTGATCCCCGGGGATGGCCTGATCTGCCCCGGCCACGGCGTCTACGCGGCGTTCGCCAACGGTCGCCCGGCGGCGGTCAACGTCGGGGTGAGGCCAACCTTCGAGACGGGTCGGGGCCTTCTGATCGAGACCCACATCATCGACCACGACGAGAACCTCTACGGGGCGGCCCTGCGGGTCGCGTTCGCCCGCCGTCTTCGCGGCGAGCGCCGGTTCTCGGGGGCCGGGGAGCTGGTCGCTCAAATGGAGCGCGACGTAGCGGAGGCGCGGCAGGTCTGTGCTAGCTTCTCGCGCCCCCGCTGACAGCGACCGGGTGGGGAGCCCTATTCTTCTCACGCAGATGGCCCTAACCAAGGACAGGAAGGCAGAGCTCGCCGGCAAGTACGGCCGTGGCGAGAGCGACACCGGCTCGACCGAGGTCCAGGTTGCGCTGCTCACGGAGCGGATCAACGAGCTCACCGAGCACCTTCGCGAGCATCCCAAGGACCATCACAGCCGGCGCGGGCTCCTGATGCTCGTCGGTCGCCGGCGGCGCCTGCTCCGCTATCTCGAGCGCACCGATCTGGAGCGCTACCGCGGACTCGTTGCCGAGCTCGGTCTGCGCAAGTGATCGAGGTCGGCGCCAGGGCGCCGAGCTTCTCGCTGCTCGATCAGGACCTGACCGAGGTCTCGCTCGCCGACTTCGCCGGCAGCAAGCTCGTGCTGGCGTTCTATCCCGCCGACTTCAGCCCGGTCTGCAGCGACCAGCTCTCGATCTACCAGGAGGTCCTCGGCGAGATCCGCGCCCGTGGGGCGGAGCTGGTCGGGATCAGCGTCGACGGGCCGCCCTGCCACGCCGCCTTCCGTGCCCACGCCGGCCTCGAGTTTCCGCTGCTGTCGGACTACCACCCGAAGGGGGCGGTCGCGACCAGCTACGGCGCCTACCTCGAGAAGCGTGGCCACTGCAGCCGAACGCTCGTCGTGATCGATCCGGCCGGCGTCGTCGCCTTCTCGTACACGGCCCCCTATCCCGAGATCCCCGGCGCCAACCTGATCTTCGACGGGCTCGCCGCCGCCTAGCGCCGACCGCGGGCGAGTCGTGGCCGAGCTCAGCAGTGCGCCGGCGCCGGGAGCGGGCGACGACGACCACGTTCGGGGGACCGGGCCGGCGGCGACTCTCTATCTGGACCTTGCCTGCCCGCACTGCGCAGCGATGTGGCTCGAGGTCCGCGACCTTCCCCTGCGGCTCTGCGTAAGGCACTTCCCGGTCGAGAGCCGGCGGCCGCGGGCGCCGGCTCTGCATGCGGCGGTCGAGGCGGCCGCGGCGCTCGGCGGCGAGCCCGCGTTCTGGGCGATGTGGGATTCGCTGATGGAGGACCAGGGGCATCAGGACGACCCGCACCTCTGGGCCCGGGCCGAGCGGCTCGGCCTCGACCTGGCGCGCTTCGATGCCGAGCGCCGCTCGGAGGCGGCCTCCGAGCGCGTCCGGCGGGACTTCCGTAGCGGCATCCGCGCCGGCGTCGCCGGCACCCCGGCGGCGCTCGTCGGCGGTTGCCTGCTCGGTGAGGAGGCGGTCGCGGCGCTGCAAGAGCTCGCGGCCTCGGGGGGCTAGCGGTTGGCCCGCCGGGTCGATCTGTAAGCTTCGCGGCGAAGCAGAGAAATCTGAAATGCAAATGGGGCCCCTCATCGGCCGGGAAACCGTTTCCCGTTGCCAGGCGCGACGGGCCCCAACGGAAGGAAAATACGAATAGATGAGTATGTTTGACGTGAGTCGAGTCTCCGTCGAGGTCGGCGGCGAGGAAATCTCGTTCGAGACCGGCAAGCTCGCCAGGCAGGCGGGCGGTGCGGTTGTCGTGCGCAGCGGGGACACGATGGTCCTTGGCACAGCGACGATGGGCAACCTGCGCGATGTGGACTTTCTGCCGCTGACGGTTGACGTCGAGGAGCGGCACTACGCGGTCGGCAAGATCCCCGGCTCCTACTTCCGGCGCGAGGCCCGCGCCGGCGAGAAGGCGACGCTGACGGCCCGGATGATCGATCGCCCGATACGGCCCCTGTTCCCGAAGGGCTGGCACTATGAGACGCAGCTGGTCTCGCAGCCGATGTCGGTGGACCATGTCCACCCTTACGACATCCTCGCGATGAACGGCGCCTCGGCCGCCCTGGCGGTCTCGCCGATCCCTGTTGCCGAGTACGTCGGCGCGGTCCGGATCGGCAAGCTCGACGGTGACTTCGTCGTCAACCCGCCCGAGGACAGGCACGATGAGCTCGAGATGGACCTGATCGTCTCCGGCTCCAAGGACGCGATCCTGATGGTCGAGTGCGGCGCCGACGGCGTCACCGAGGCCGAGGTGCTCGACGCCCTCGACATCGCCCACGACGAGATCAAGAAGCTGGTCGGCGCGATGGAGGAGCTGGCGGCGAAGGCCGGCAAGGAGAAGGTCGAGGTCGAGGCACCGGTGATCGACGAGAAGCTGCTCGGGGAGATCGCCGACAGGTTCGGCTCGCAGCTCGAGCAGGCCACCCAGGTGCCCGAGAAGCTCGAGCGCCAGGATGCGATCGCGGCGGTCGCGGACGAGGTCGTCGAGGCGTTCGCCCCGGAGACCGGGGATGAGGAGGCCGACGCGGCGCGCCGCGTCGAGGTCAAACGGCACTTCGGGATCGTCGAGAAGGACATGATCCGGAAGCGGATCGCGGTCGACAAGAAGCGTCCCGACGGCCGGGCCCAGGATGAGATCCGGCCGATCGAGACCGAGGTCGACCTCGCCCCGCGAGTGCACGGCTCGGCGCTTTTCACCCGGGGTGAGACGCAGATCCTCTCCAACGTCGCGCTCGGCACGACGCGGATGGACATGCGGCTCGACAACCTCGGCCTGAAGGAGACGAAGACCTTCTTCCACCACTACAACTTCCCGCCGTTCTCGGTCGGGGAGGCCGGGTTCATGCGCGGTCCAAAGCGCCGCGACATCGGTCACGGCGCGCTCGCCGAGCGGGCCCTGGAGCCGACGATCCCGTCCCAGGAGGACTTCCCGTACGTCGTGCGGGTGGTCTCCGAGACGCTGGAGTCGAACGGCTCCTCGTCGATGGGCTCGGTCTGTGCCTCGTCGATGGCCCTGGAGGCCGCCGGCGTGCCGGTCACCGCGGCGGTCGCGGGCGTCGCCATGGGGCTGATCAAGGAGGGTGACGACTACATCGTCCTCACCGACATCGCCGGCGTCGAGGACCACCTCGGCGACATGGACTTCAAGGTCGCCGGCACCAAGGAGGGGATCACCGCCCTGCAGATGGACATCAAGATCACGGGCGTCACGTTCGAGATCCTCAAGGACGCGCTCGAGCAGGCGAATGCCGGCCGGCAGTTCATCCTCGGAAAGATGGCGGAGTCGATCGACGGGCCGCGCGAGCAGCTGAGCCCGACCGCACCCCGGATCGAGTCGATCAAGATCGACCCCGAGAAGATCGGGGCCGTGATCGGCAAGGGCGGCGAGACGATCCGCAACCTCTGCGAGACCTACGAGGCCGAGATCGACGTCGAGGACGACGGCACGGTTCGTGTCTACGCCGCCAACGGCGAGCTGGTCGAGGCATGCATTGCCGAGATCGAGATGATGACCCGCGAGGCCGAGGTGGGCGACAAGTTCACCGGCAAGGTGGTGAAGACGACCACCTTCGGCGCCTTCGTCGAGCTCGTCAAGGGCACCGACGGCCTGCTGCACATCAGCAACGTCAAGCCCGGTGAGCGGGTCGAGACGGTCGACGCCGTATTCAGCCAGGGCGATGAGATCGATGTGACGGTGGTCGAGGTCGACCGCGAGCGCGGTCGGATCGGCCTGCGCCTCTCCGACGATCCGTCCGTGGCCGGCAAGTCGGCCGAGGACCTGATTGCGGTCGGGACCGGCGATCCCGCCTTCGGCGGCGGCGGCCGCGGTGGCCGTGACCGGGACCGTGGCCGCGGAGGCCGTGACCGGGACCGTGGCCGCGGAGGCCGCGGCGGCGACCGCGAACGCCGCCGCCGCGACTAGCCTCGACGAATCGAAGGCAGCAGAGAGTTGAGCGTTCTCCCGGACGGCATCGAGCTGAGCGAGCTGGACGGCGGCCTGCAGGTCGTCACCGAGGTCGTGCCCTCGGTCCGCTCGGTGACGCTCGGCCTCTGGGTGCGGACGGGCTCGAGGGACGAGGCCCCGGCGCAGGCCGGGGTCTCGCACTTCCTCGAGCACCTGCTGTTCAAGGGGACCGAGCGCCACTCGGCGATCGAGATCTCGGAGTACTTCGACGGCCTCGGCGCGGCGACCAATGCTGCGACCAGCAAGGAGACGACGCACCTGTACTCGCGCTTCGTCGACGAGCACACCGAGGCTGCGTTCGACGTGCTGGCGGAGATGTTCCTGCGGCCGACCTTCCCCGAGATCGACTCCGAGCGAGAGGTCGTGATCGAGGAGATCGCGATGTACGAGGACGAGCCGTCCGACCGGGTCCACGACGTGCTCGCCGGGGCGATCTTCGGCGACCATCCGCTCGGCCGCCGGGTGCTCGGCCGGGCCGAGGTGATCGCCGGCGTGCCGATCCCCGAGATCTCCGCCTACCACCGGGCCCGCTACGTGGCCCCGAATCTGGTCGTCTCGGCTGCGGGCAGCCTCGAGCACGAGCGGATCGTCGAGCTTGCCGGCCGGTTCATGGCGCCGGGCACCGGCGATCCGGCCCCGCCCGACACCTCAGACCCCGAAGGCGGCCCGCGACTGCTGTTCTACCCGAAGGAGACCGAGCAGTACCACATCTGCTTCGGCGCCCCCGGCATCGCCCGCGACGACGAGCGCCGCTGGACCCTGGGGGTGCTCGACACGATCTTCGGCGGCTCGACCTCGTCGCGGCTGTTCCGCGAGATCCGCGAGAAGCGCGGTCTCGCCTACGCCGTCGGCAGCTACGCCGACCAGTACATCGACCGGGGCATGGTCGCGATGTACGTCGGCACCAGGGCCGAGAACGTCGGCGAGGCCTGCGAGATCGTCGGCCGCGAGCTCGACCTGCTGCGCAGCGAGGGGGTCGAAGCCGACGAGCTCGCCCGTGCCAAGGAGCACGTCAAGGGCCGCACGGTGCTGGCGCTCGAGTCGACCCCGGGAAGGATGAGCCGCAACGCCCGCGCGGCGCTCTTCGGGCTGCCGTTCCTGACGATCGACGAGATCATCGAGAAGGTCGACGCGGTGAGCACCGACGACGTTGTCGAGCTCGCCCGCGAGCTCTACGCCCCCGACCGCCTCTCCGCCGCCTGCATCGGCGCCGAGGAGGACCGCTTCCGCAGCGCGGTCGAGCCGGTCAGCGCCGCCCTGGCCGCCTGAGCGCCCCTCTCACAGCGGCCCCGGCCGCCGGTTGTGCTCCTAGTCGAAAGACACACGGAACCCGCCTGACGATCGAGGTTGAACTTGACCCCGGATATAGGTGTCGATGTCAACCTCGGCGCATCCCGGGCGCGTCGGAGACGTCCGCTTCACGGGCGGCAAGGGGACAGCGATCGACCAGATCATCATCCCGATGCCGGATCGAGCAGCCGGTCGGCTCGGTCGGCGGGATCTTCCTCGACCGCAGCAGCGGGCGCTGGCGGGGAAGCCTCTGCTCACAGGTCCCGAAGCGCGCTCTAGGCCGGGCAGCCCGCGACCGCAAGGCCAAGGGTGGCTCGGGAGCCCAGCCCGCCGGCTGCGCCGCGAGTGCAGCGAACGGCTGAGGCGACTTGCGCGCAGCTCAGGCCTCGGCCCAGGCGAGGAAGCGCTCGATCATCTCGGTCAGATTGGTCGGTCCGCCGGCCGCGCGGAACTGCCGGTTCTCGATCCGGCAGTGAATCCAGTCGGTCTCGGAGCGCCGCGCGAGCGGCTCAGGCGCGAACGGCCGGTCCTCGAGGCCGGTCCCGACCAGATCCACGTCCAGCATCCAGCCGGGGTTGTCGAGGGTCTGGATCTGGACTCCGTAGCGGTGCTCCCACTCACCGTCGCACTGGCTCCAATACCAGCGCTGCAGGCGTTCGTAGACAACCTCCACGCCGGCGATCTTCTCAGGTCGCTCGAACGGGTGGTCCGAGTTCGCGACTCTAGCCCGCGCCCGACCGCCCGCGTAAGCTGCCGGGTATGACTGACCCGATCAGAGTTGCGGTCGCGGGGGCCGCGGGGCGGATGGGTGCGACGGTCTGCGAGGCGGTCGCGGCTGCCGAGGGACTCGAGCTGACCGGCCGCGCCGATCCGGAGCTCGGGGTCGAGCTCGGCGAGGTGCTCGACGAAGCCGACGTGGTCGTTGACTTCACGGTCCCCGACCAGGCGCTCCCGAATGCCCACAAGTGCCTGCACTCGGGCACCAGCGTCGTGATCGGCACCACCGGCTTCGACCTCGAGAAGCTCGGCCGCTGCGCCGCCGACCACTGGGACGGGGGGAGGGGGGCCGCGCCTTCGTCGCCGCCAACTTCGCGATCGGCGCGGTGCTGATGATGCGGGCCGCCGAGTTGATCGCTCCGCACATGCCCGAAGCGGAGATCGTCGAGCTCCATCACGACCGCAAGCTCGACAGGCCGTCGGGCACGGCGGCGCGAACCGCGGAGCTGATCGAGGCCGCCGGCGGCAACGTCCACGAGCCGATCCACTCGGTCCGCCTCCCCGGCCTGGTCGCCCACCAGGAGGTGATCTTCGGCGGCGAGGGCCAGACGCTCTCGATCCGCCACGACTCGACCGACCGGCATTCGTTCATGCCCGGGGTGGTGCTCGCCTGCCGCCGGGTCGGCTCGCTGCCCGATCCGCTCACGGTCGGGCTCGAGGCGTTGCTGGACTGACCCCGCGGCGCGGCCGGTCGGCCCTTTAGGTGCCGTTTGGCCACGCTTTCCTAACCTGACCGCCCATGCCCAGGCTCCTCGATCCAGGCGCGGAAGTCGCGCTGACGCCGCGCGTCGTCCGCCTCACGGTGCTCTCGGCGCTCGCGCTGGTGGCGTTCTTCGGCGTCTACCTGTTCGCGGTCCAGACCGAGCTCGGCCAGCGCGGGGACGAGGCCGCCCTGGCGGGGGTCGACCAGGTGCCCGAGCGCGCCCAGGACGCGGCGAGCAGGCTGCTGCGCACGGTCTCGATCGGCTCGCTGCTGATCGCCACCGGCGTGCTCACCGGCATCGCCCTGCTCCGGCGCCGGCCGGCGCTGCTCCTGCTCCCCGCGGCGATCATCGGTGTCAGCCTGGTGGCGACCGAGGTCTTCAAGCTCTGGCTGTTCGAGCGCCCCGACCTGGTGATCGACTCGCGGATCGCGGAGAACAGCTACCCGAGCGGTCACGCGACCGTCTTCGCGAGCATCGGCCTCGCCTTCGTCGTCGTCGCGCCGCCGCGGCTGCGTTCCTGGGCCGGCCTGCTGGCGCTGGGCCTCGCGGCGGCCGCGGGAGTGTTCACGGTGACCGCCGACTGGCATCGCCCCAGCGACGCGATCGGCTCCTATCTGCTGACGCTGGCGGTGACCGCGGCTCTGCTGGCGCTGCTCTACTCGCGGGCGCCCGGCGTCGCGACGTCGGAGCTGCCCGCCGTACCGCCGGGCCGCTCGGCGACGATCGCCCGGCGAATCGAGACCGCTGGAGCCCTCGTCGCGATCGGGCTGTTCGTCGGCGCGCTGGTCTTCGCCTCGCTCCGCTACGGGCCCGAGGTGGACTGGAACCGCTTCCACGCGGCATATCTGCTCTCCTCGGCAGTGATCGTCGCGGTCGCGGGACTGGTGGTCGGCTCGCTGCTGCGGGCGCTCGGGCCGGTGGCGGGGAAACCCCGCTAGCGTCCCGGGCCGACGACCGACCCCCTGACCCACACCTACGCCGACGGAGATGAAGATGAGCGACGAGCTTTCGAGAATGGACGCGACCGCGATGGCTGAGCTGGTCAGCTCCGGCGAGACGAGTCCACTGGAGCTCGTCGACGCCGCGATCGACCGCGTCGAGCAGGTCAATGGGGAGCTCAACGCCGTCATCCACCCGCTCTTCGACCAGGCCCGCGAGGCGGCCTCCGGCGAGCTGCCCGACGGTCCCTTCAAGGGCGTCCCGTTCCTGCTCAAGGACCTCGGGGCCGCGTTCGCCGGCCAGCCGCTGCACTTGGGAATGCGGGTGCTCAAGGAGGCCAACTTCGCCGCGCCGATGGACACCTACCTGGCGCAGCGCTTCCGCGACGCCGGCCTGATCACGATCGGCAAGACGAACACGCCCGAGCTCGGCATCCTGCCGACCACGGAGCCGGTCGCCTACGGAGCGACGAGCAACCCCTGGGATACGAGCCGCAGCCCGGGCGGCTCCTCGGGCGGCTCGGGCGCGGCGGTCGCCGGTGGCATGGTGCCGATGGCGCACGCAAACGACGGTGGCGGCTCGATTCGGATCCCGGCCTCGAACAACGGACTCGTCGGGCTGAAGCCGACCAGGCAGCGGATCAGCGAGGGGCCGTTGATCGGCGACAACGTCTCGGGCCTCACCGTCGAGCTCGCGGTCTCGAGGTCGGTCCGCGACACCGCCCGCCTTCTCGACGCGGTGCAGGGACCGGCCCCCGGCGATCCCTACGTGGCCCCCGAGCCGATCCGTCCCTACGTCGAGGAGCTCGACGACGAGGAGGCCGGCCTGCGAATCGGGATCATGACAACGCCCGCCGTTGAGTCGGACGTCGACCCCGACTGCGTCGCCGCGGTCGAGGACGCTGCGAAGCTGCTCGAGTCCCTCGGTCACCACCTGACCGGGGGCTCGCTGATCGATGTGTTCGGCGGTTCCGAGACCGATGCCGGCATGCAGATCCAGGACAGCTTCCTGACCCGCTGGGCCGCGGGGCAGGCCGCGACGCTCGAGCAGGTAGGCATGCTGCTCGGCCGGGAGCTGACCGCCGAGGACGTCGAGCCGCTGACCTGGGCGCTGGCCGGGATCGGGCACGAGCGGGACAGCGGGCGCTACCTGCGCGACGTCGCCCTGCACCAGGGGATCAGTCGGATGATCGCCGGCTGGTACGAGGGCGGTCACGACCTGCTCTTGACTCCGACGATGGCCGAGGTCGCACCGAAGCTCGGGGAGATCAACGACACCCTGACCGACAACCCGATGGACGCCTTCCATCGCTCGTTTCCATCGGGCGCCTTCACGGCCCTGTTCAACGTCACCGGCCAGCCGGCGATCTCGCTGCCGCTGCACTGGACCGACGAGGGCGTTCCGGTCGGTGTGCAGCTGGTCGCGCCCTTCGGCCGCGAGGACCTGCTGATCCGCGTCGCAGCCCAGCTCGAGCGCGCACAGCCATGGGCGGAGCGGGTGCCGCCCGTCTTCGCCGGCTGATCGGCCGCGTCCGCCCCCGGGACCGGCTCGGCGGCCACGTGCCTTCGTATCCAGCGCTAGGCTTGGCGCGATGGCCCCGTTTGCCGGCGTGATTACCGCGATGGTCACCCCGTTCGAGGAGGATGGGGAGGTTGATCTGCGTGCCACTCGCGAGCTGGCGCGCCACCTGATCGAGAACGGCTCCGATGGGCTCGTGCTCGCCGGCACCACGGGGGAGTCGCCGACGCTCGACGACAGCGAGAAGCTCGCGATCCTCGGCGCCGTTCGCGACGAGCTCGGGCCGAGCGTCCCGCTGGTGGTCGGGACCGGCTCCAACGACACGAGGCACTCGGTTGAGCTGACGCGGGCGGCAACCGCGGCCGGCGCCGACGGCGTCCTGATCGTCACGCCCTACTACAACAAGCCGAACCGGGCCGGGGTCTGGGCTCACTTCGAGGCGTGTGCGGGGGCCACCGAGCTGCCGGTTATCGTCTACAACATCCCCTCCCGCTGCGTGGTCAACATCCCCCCGGACGACCTCGCCGCACTGGCGACGATCGACAACGTGGTGGCCGTCAAGCAGGCCAACGACGCCGAGCTCGCGCCGATCGAGGGCCTCGATCTGCTCGCCGGCAATGACAACGCCCTGCTCCGCTGCCTCGAGAGCGGCGGTGCCGGGGGAATCCTCGTCGCCAGTCACATCGTCGGCCCACGGATGCGCGAGATCTGCGACGCGGCTGCCGCCGGCGACAGCGATCGGGCGCGAGCCGTCGACGCGGAGCTGCAGCCCCTCTACGCGGCGCTCGCCGTGACCACGAACCCGATCCCGATCAAGGCTGCGCTGGCGATGATGGGCATCTGCTCGGAGCGGATGCGACTGCCGATGGTTCCCGCAAACGACGCCGAGCGGGCCACGATCCGCGAGGCCCTCGAGCGGCAGAACCTGCCGGCGGCCGCATGAGCGAGCCGACGCTGCGGCTGCTCCCCCTCGGGGGGCTCGGTGAGATCGGCAAGAACATGATGGTCGTCGAGCTCGACGGGCGGATCGTGATCGTCGACACCGGCCTGATGTTCCCGACCGCGGAGATGCTCGGCATCGACCTCGTCCTGCCCGACTTCTCCTATCTTCGCGGCCGGCTCGACGACATCGAGGCGATCGTCCTCACGCACGGGCATGAGGATCACGTCGGCGCGCTTCCCTACGTGCTCAAGGAGATCGGGGTCCCACCGGCGATCTACGGCGGCCGGCTGACGGTCGGCCTCGTCCGCAGCAAGCTCGAGGAGCACAAGCTCAAGGACGTCCCGATCGAGGAGATCGAGGCCGGCGAGCGGCGCGAGGCCGGGCCGTTCGAGATCGAGACCGTGCACATGTCCCACTCGATCCCGGACTCGCGTGCGGTCGCCCTGCACACCGAGCTCGGAACGGTCCTGATCACCGGCGACTACAAGTTCGATCAGACCCCGGTCGATGGGCGGCCCGCCGACGTCTCGCGGCTGGCGGCGCTCGGGGCGGAGGGGCTGCTCTGTCTGTGCGCCGACTCGACCAACGCCGATCGGCCCGGCGTCGCCCCGTCGGAGTCGAGCATCGGCCCGGCGCTGCTCGAGACGTTCTCTCGCTGCGATGGGCGGATCATCGTCACCTGCTTCGCCTCGAACCTGCACCGGGTCCAGCAGGTCGTCGACGCGGCGGAGCAGCTCGATCGCAAGGTCGCGCTCGTCGGCCGTTCGATGCGGAAGAACTTCAACATCGCCCGCAACCTCGGGATAACCCACGCCCCCAAAGGCCTCTTGATCCAGCCGCGCGAGATCGAGGACTACCCGGACGAGGACGTGATCGCGATCTCGACCGGCTCCCAGGGCGAGCCGCTGTCGGCGCTGCGGCGAATGGCGGCGGGCGAGCACCGTGACGTCGAGCTGCACTCGGGTGACACGGTCGTCTTCAGCGCCACGCCGATCCCCGGCAACGAGCGCTCGGTCAACGAGACGATCGATCGCATCTTCGAGATCGGGGCGCGAGTGATCACCGCCAGGGACGCGCCGATCCACGCCTCAGGCCACGGCTGGCAGGAGGAGATGAAGCTGATGCTCAACCTGACCAGACCGAAGTACGTGATGCCGGTCCACGGCGACCACAAGCGGCTGCGCCTGCACGCGCAGCTCGCGGAGTCGGTCGGGATCCCGGCCGAGCGGATCTTCAAGACCAAGAACGGCATCCCACTGGAGATCACCGCGAAGGGCGCGCGGCTCGGCAAGGACATCGGGGCCGGGGTGATCTTCGTCGACGGCGTCGACATCGGTGACCCCGACGACGTTGCGCTGCGCGATCGCCGCGCCCTCTCGGCCGACGGCCTGTTCATCGTCGTCGCGACCGTGTCGGGGGAGTCCGGTGAGTCCGTCGCCGATCCCGAGGTGATCATCCGCGGCGTCCCGTTCCTCGCCGACAGCGAGGTCGCCGACCTGATCGAGGACCTCCAGGATGTCGTCGACGAGTCGCTCGAACGGGCCGCGGACGCCGGTCGCGAGGTGACGCTGATTCAGGAGGACCTCCACGACGACATCGCCGGGTTCGTCTACGACAGGCTCAAGCGGCGGCCGATGGTGCTGCCGGTGATCGTCGAGGTCTGAGCGCAAAGAAGTTGGCCCGCCGGACCAGGGAGGGGGGTCCGACGGGCCGAATTGGCTCAGGCTGGGCCAATCTGTGCCCGCAGCGGCCGGATGTCTTGGGGTGTGGTCGCCGCGGGCTTGTCTCGTCCTGCGCACATGGTCGACGCCGCCGCTAAACCGGGGCTTAAGCGTGCCGAAGTCTTGGCTCAATCTCCGGCCAGGGGCAACGACACCGTGAAGCTGGCACCGCCGCTCCCCGACCGCCCGGCCCTGACCTCGCCCCCGTGAGCGACGGCTACGGCGCGCACTATCGACAGCCCGAGCCCGGTGCCGTCGCCGTTCGCCGACTGTCGGTCAGCGGGCCCCGCGCCGCGCACGAACCGCTCGAACACCTGCCGCTCCATGCCCTCCTGCAGCCCGGGTCCGTCGTCGGACACCTCGATCAGGGCGCTGCCGTTGTGGCGGCTGAGCCGCATCTCGACCCGCGTCCCCGCCGGCGTGTGGCGGACCGCGTTCTCGAGCAGGTTGAGAAGCAGGCGGTGCAACTCGTCGGGATTGCCCTGGATCTCGGCGCCGGGCTCGATCTCGGCGCTGAGCCGATGATCCTCGGCGACCGGGCGAACCTCGTCCAGGGCCTCGCCGGCGATCACGGAGAGGTCGCATTCGACCGGCTCGTCGCGCCGTCCCGCGTCCGCCCGAGCGAGGATCAGCAGATCACCGACGAGCCGGCTCATGCGCTTCGAGCTGCGCAGGGCCGAGCGGGCGGCGGCCCGCTCGTCCTCACCGGCCTCGGTCAGCGCGCTCTCGAGCAACTCGAGGTTGGCGAGGATGCTGGTCAGCGGCGTGCGCAGCTCGTGCGAGGCGTCGGCGACGAACTCCCGCTGCCGCTTGACGGTGGTCTCGGCCTCGGTCCGCGCCGCGTCGAGCTCGCGGAGCATCTCGTCGAGGGTCCTGGCGAGCTCCGCCACCTCGTCGTCGCTCTCCGGCTGGGGGATCCGCATCGACGGGTCGCGCGTGCCCGCGATCCGCCGGGCGGTTCCCGTCAACGCCGCGATCGGCTGCATCGCCCGGTTGGCGACGGTCATTCCGGCGGCGACCGCGAGCAGCGTGCCGACCAGTACCCCGCCGCCGAGGAACAGCCAGAGGCGACTCGTCGTCGCCTCGACGCTGGCACGCGACTGGGCATACTGGACGTAGAGTGGACCGGCGAGGTCGTTGACGCCGATCAGCTGCGAGGAGACCCTGACCGAGGCTCCGGCCTGGCGGATGCCGGTCGTATCGGGGGGGCCGAGATCGGAGGCGTTGGGAGTCTGGAAGCGGACGTTGCTGTTCTGGTCGACGATCCGGATCTCGGCGTGATTGGCCATCGCGATCTGCTTCAGGTCGTCGCGGCTGACCCCGGACGGACCGCTGCCGTTGCGGAGCGCCACGGCGAGCCCGACCGCCGTTCCCTGCAGCTCGTCACGGAAGTCGGCCTCGATCCGATCGCTGACCAGACGGCCGACGACGATCGCGAAGGCGATCAGGATCACCGCGGTCAGCGCACCCGAGAAGATCGCCAGCCTGATCCGGACCGGTTGGCGCCGCAGGCTGGCCATCGTCGAGCGCACCGGGCTCACGGCCGCACCACGTACCCGGCTCCGCGCTTCGTATGGAGGACCCGGGGCTCGCCTCCCTCCTCGAGCTTGCGCCGCAGGTTGCTGATGAAGACGTCGATCGTGTTGGTCATCGACGTCGGGTCATAGCCCCAGACCTCCTCGAGCAGCCGCTCGCGGGAGATCACCAGCCGCTGGTTGCGCATCAGGAACTCGAGCAGCTCGAACTCCCGGGCGGTCAGCTCGAGGGCGCGCTCGCCGCGCATCACCTCCTGGGTGTCGGGGTTGAGGCTCAGGTCTCCGACCCGCAGCGAGGCGCTCCCGCGGGGCGGCCGGCGCCGCATCAGCGCCCGCAGGCGGGCGAGCAGCTCAGCCCGCTCGAAGGGCTTGACCAGGTAGTCGTCGGCCCCGGCGTCGAGGCCGCTGACGCGGTCGTCGGTGCCGGACCGGGCGGTAAGGATCAGGATCGGGACGTCGCTCTCCTCCCGCAGCCGACGGCATACCTCGACCCCGTCCAGCTTCGGCAGGCCGAGATCGAGGACGACCAGGTCGGGGGCGAAGTCGCGAGCGGTCTCGAGCGCCTCCTCGCCGTCGAGCGCGGTTCGCACCTCGTGGCCCTCCTGGCGCAGAGAGCGTCGCAGCACGTCGGCGATCTCGTCGTCGTCCTCGACCACGAGCACTCGACCGACCATTGAGTCAGCTTCGTTCACCGGACTGATCTTAAAGATCAACCTTCACGCTGTCTAAGGCCTGTAGAGGCCCGACCGTGCGCTTGCGCAGGGGACAGCGGCCCGGCGTCGAAGGGGTGCCCAGAGATGTCATTGATCCCGTCCCTGCGTTCAGGCAAGCGCGGCGGAGCAGGCTCCAGGCGTGGGGGGCGCTCCGGCGCGCGCAAGCCTGCGAGAAAGCCGCGGGCGACCCCGACGAAGCGATCGCCCCGCAGCGCGCCGCGGGAGATCGAGCAGCGGCACCTGGACCTGATCGGCCTCGGCTGCCTCGCCGCCGCGCTCTACCTCGGGTTCGTCCTCTACGGAGGCTGGGACGGGGGCAAGGTCGGGGAGGGGCTCGAGGCGGCGTTGACCTGGCTCGCGGGAGCGGCGGCGTACGCGCTGCCGATGCTGCTCGCCGGAATCGGCGCCGCGTTGGTGATGCGGCCCTTCGTCCGCTATCCGGGTGCGCTCAACGCGGGCGCCGTGCTGCTCGTCGCCGGGCTCCTGCTCGGCTTCGCGGCCGAAACCGCTGGGCTCGGACCCGATCTCCCCGTCCGTGACAACGAGTACTTCGACCCCGACTACTTCACCGAGCACGGCGGCGCCGTCGGCGAGGTCCTGTACTGGGCGGCGGCGACGCTGTTTCAGGCGGTCGGCGCCCACATCATCGCGGTCTTGATGGTGCTCAGCGGCCTGCTGCTGCTCAGCGGTCGGCCGATCGCCGGCCTGCTGCGCTCGGGAGTCGCCGCCGGGCGGACGGCGCGGCAGGCGACGGGCGAGCTCGCGCGGACCGCCAGGCAGGTCCGGGGCGGTCGGTCGGCGGGTTCGGAGCTCAGCTACCCGACCGGCACCGAGCAGGTCCACGTGGAGACGATCTTCGAGGAGCCGGGCGAGACGATCGATCTCGAGGAGGACGAGCTCGGGATCGACGGGGTCGCGGCCGCGGCGGTCCCCGAGGCTGAGCGAGCCGAGGCGGACTACGGCGAAGCCGAGAGCGGGACGCCGATCGAGGCGGTCGAGGTGGCCGGAGATCCTGAAGCAGCCGCGGTCGTGCCGGAGGAGCCGGCGGCGGAGGGCGCGATCGAGATCGCGCGGACGCCGATGGGCGCCAGGCGCACCCCGGGCGGAATCACCGAGTCGGATGAGATCGACTACAAGTTGCCGCCGACCAAGGTCCTGCGCCGTGGCGGCAAGGACCACGGCCCGGACAAGCGGGACATGGAGGTCACCGCGCGGGCGCTGCTCGAGGCGCTCGGGCACTTCGGGATCGAGGCGCAGCTCGTCGGCACCGTGACCGGGCCGCACGTCAGTCGCTTCGAGCTGCAGCTCGCCCCCGGGACCAAGGTCGGCAAGATCGCCCAGCTCAAGGACGACCTCGCCTACGCCCTCGCCTCGACCGACATCCGGATCCTGGCGCCGATTCCGGGTAAGCGGGCGGTCGGCGTCGAGGTCCCGAACAGCAAGCGCAAGCTGGTTCGGCTCGGCGACATCTATCAGGGCCGGCCGAAGGACTCCAGCCCGCTCGCCTGCTGGCTCGGCAAGGACATCTCGGGGCAGGCGATCTGGACCGACCTCGCGAAGATGCCGCACATCCTGATCGCCGGCACGACCGGCTCGGGCAAGTCGGGATGCGTCAACACGATCCTCAGCTCGATGCTCCTGCACAGCTCCCCGAACGAGCTGCGCCTGGTGTTGGTCGATCCCAAGCAGGTCGAGCTCAACCACTACGACTCGATTCCGCACCTGCTGACCCCGGTGGTGACCTCACCGCGAGTCGCGGCGAACGTGCTCGAGAACCTGATCGGCGAGATGGAATCCCGCTACTCGGTGATGGGTGCTGCCCGGGCGCGCAACCTCGACGAGCTGAACAAGGCACGGGCGGCCAAGGGCGAGGCCGCCCTGCCGCACATTCTCTGCGTGATCGACGAGCTGGCGGATCTGATGATGGTCGCTCCGGCGGAGGTCGAGGACGCGATCATCCGCCTCGCGCAGAAGTCGCGGGCGGTCGGCATCCATCTGATTCTCGCGACCCAGCGGCCCTCGACGGACATCATCACCGGCACGATCAAGGTCAACATCCCCGCTCGGATCGCCTTCGCGGTCGCCTCCCAGATCGACTCCAGGGTGATCCTCGACCAGGGCGGCGCGGAGTCGCTGCTCGGCCAGGGAGACATGCTGTTCAGGCCGGTTGGCTCCTCGAAGCTACAGCGCGTGCAGGGCGCGTTCATCACCGAGGAGGAGATCGCCAGGGTCGTCTCGTGCTGGAGCCGCCAGGGCGAGCCGAACTTCGACGTCGATCTGCTCGAGGCGCCGCCGGAGCCCGACCCCGATCCCAACGGCGGCGAGTTCAGCCCGGACGAGGACGATCTGCTCGAGGATGCGGTCCGGATCTGCGTCGAGACGGACACGGCCTCGGTCTCGATGATCCAGCGACGGCTGCGTGTCGGCTACACGCGCGCCGGCCGGCTGATCGACATGCTCGAGCGCCGTGGGGTGATCAGCGGCTACGAGGGCTCGAAGCCCCGGCAGGTGCTGATCACACACGCCGACGTCCCGCGAATCCTCGCCGGTGGGAGCCACGCCGACGACGGCGACGGGCCGCCAACCGGTGAGGTCGAGCCCGAACCGGTCTCGCACTGAGGGCGCCGCCGCGCGGCCGCCCCCGCAATACTGAGCGTCGATGAGCCGCGAAGACGGTCGCATTGAGATCGGGGCGGCGCTCCGCGACGCGCGCCGCCGCTACGGCATGGAGGTTCGCGAGGTCGAGGAGCGGACCAAGATCCGGGCCAAGTACATCCGTGCGCTCGAGAACGAGGACTGGGAGACGCTGCCGGCGCCGGCCTATGTGCGCGGCTTCCTGCGCACCTACGGGCAGATGCTCGGCCTCGACGGGGAGATGTTGGTCGACGAGTACCGGCGTCGCTACGGCGACGCGGAGGCCGCGGCGGGCTCACCGCCGTCGGAGTCGCCGCTGAGCGGGCGGCAGCCCTCCGGAGCACGGCGCTTCCCCCGGACGGTGGTGATCATCGCCGCGCTCGTCGGGATCGTCGTGCTGCTGGTCCTGCTGGGACTCCTCAGCGGCTCCGACGACGGCGGTGAGGGGAACGGCAGGGGTGGCCCGCAGAACGCCGGCGCGGGGCGGGCGAGCAAGGCGGAGAAGCGGCTCGAGAAGCAATCCAAGGAGAAGCAGGGAGGCGGGCTGAAGCCCGAGGACCTCTCACTGCGGGCGCTGACCGCGGTCGAGGTGTGCCTGGTGGCCGGCGGCGACAGGGCGCTGATCGACAACCTGCTGCTGCAGCCGGGTACCAAGGAGGAGTTCAGCGGCGAGAAGCGCTACCGGCTGACGCTCGGCCCCGGCAGCGTCAAGCTGGTCGTCGGTGAGAACGAGAAGCGGCTCGAGGTGACCGAGGATGCAAGCTTCGAAGCGGACTCGAAGGGGATTCGCGACATCGAGTACCGCGGCCCCGGTTGCCCATGAGCGCGCCCGGGACCTCGGTGCGGGCCGGCATTGTCGTCACCGGGACGGAGGTCCTGACCGGCAGGACCAGCGACCGCAACGGCCCCTGGGTCTCCGAGCGCCTCGGCGAGCTGGGCGTAGAGGTCGCGCAGATCACCGTCGTCGGAGATCGCCAGGAGGATCTCGAGGCGGCGCTCAGGTTCCTCTCGGACCAGGGAATGGATCTGATCGTGACGACCGGGGGCCTCGGCCCGACCGCCGATGACCTGACCGCGGAGACGGTCGCCCGGTTCGCGGGGCGCCCGCTGCGTCTCGACGAGGCGATGGCGGCGAAGATCACGGCGATCATCGAGGAGTTCGCGCGGCGGATGAGGTTCGACCCCGAGGGGGTCAGGGCGGGAACGGAGAAGCAGGCGATGGTGCCCGAGGGTGCGACCGCTCTCGATCCGGTCGGCACGGCTCCGGGTCTGGTCGTTCCGGCCGGCGATACGGTCGTGATCGTGCTCCCAGGACCGCCGCGGGAGCTGCAGGGAATGTGGGACCGGGCGATCGCCACGGCGGAGGTTGCGGCGCGGATCGACCGCGCCCCGGCGCTCGAGACGGCGTCGATGAAGATGTTCGGCGTGCCCGAGTCGACCCTCGCCAAGAGCCTGCGGGAGATCGGCGCCGAGCTGCCGATCGAGCGGCTCGAGATCACTACCTGCCTGCGCCGCGGCGCCGAGCTCGAGATCGACGTTCGCTACCTGGCCGACGACCACGGGCTGCTCCAGGGCCTGTTCAGCGGCTTGCGCGCCCGGCACGAGCGCTTCATCTACACCGAGCGCGGCGAGTCGATCGACGACCTCGTCGCCGCGGCGCTGTCGGGCCGGCGTCTCGCGGTGGCGGAGTCGTGTACGGCGGGGCTGCTTGCCGCGAGGATCACCGATCGTCCCGGGTCCTCCGCCTACTTCGCGGGCGGCGTCGTCGCCTACTCGAACCAGGCAAAGGAGCAACTGCTCGGCGTCGATCGGGGGCTGATCGAGTCGCGGGGAGCAGTGTCGCCGGAGGTCGCACTGGCGATGGCGGATGGGGCGCTGGAGCGATTCGAGGCCGATACGGCGGTCGGCGTGACCGGGGTCGCCGGGCCTGACGGCGGCACCGAGGAGAAGCCGGTCGGCTACGTCTGCATCTGCGTGAAGACCGCCGACGGCCGGGTGCTCGCCCGCGACCCGAAACTGCCCGGTGGCCGCGGCGACGTGCGCGACCGCTCGGTCAGCGTCGCCCTGCACATGCTGCGCAGGCTCCTGCGCGGGGAGGAGCTGCCGCTGTGAGCGGTGCCCCCGAGCCGTTCGAACCGAGGTTCGGGGCCGGGGTGCTGGATCAGCTGCGAGCCCGCCTGCGGGCGACGCGCTGGCCGCGGCCCGCCCCCGGCGGCTGGGAGTGGGGGGTGGACGTCGAGTACCTGACCAGGCTCTGCGCTTGGTGGGCCGAGGAGTACGACCCGGACGGGCTGCTCGAGCGGCTCGGAGCCTGGCCCTCGTATCGGTGGCGCGGGGTCCACCTGCACCACGTCCGCTCCGACGGAGGCGGCCTCCCCGTTCTCCTGCTCCACGGCTGGCCCGGCGCACCGCTCGAGTTCCGCGATCTGATCGCCCCATTGAGCGCGGCGGGCCATGACGTCGTCGTGCCGACCCTGCCCGGGTACGGCTTCTCCTTGACCCCGGAGGTGCCGCCCTCTGCGATCGTCGTGGCCGAGCTCCTCGCAGAGCTGATGGCGACGCTGGGGTACCGGCGCTACGTCGTGCAGGGGGGCGACTGGGGCGCGTTCATCGGCGCCCGGCTGGCCTTCTCCCATCCTGATCGGGTTGCCGGCTACCACTGCAGCACCCCCGGCGTCCTGCCGCTGCCGCCCGACCTTGGCGAACGCGAGCTGAGCGCGGCCGAGGCCGAGTTCGCGCGCGGCGCTCGACGCCTGCGCCAGGGGCCCGCGGGGGTGCACATGCTGATCCAGGGCCAGGCGCCCGACACGCTCGGCGTCGGCCTCGATGACTCTCCGGCGGCGCTGGCGGCCTGGCTCGTGCCCCGCTACCGCCTGCTGACCGACTGCGGAGGGGAGCTCGAGCGCCGCTTCACGAACCGGGACCTATGCGACTTCCTGACCTTCTACTGGGCGACGGGAAGCGCAGCGAGCGCCCTGCGGCTCTACGCCGCCTCGGCCGCCGACCGCTGGCGCCTAAGGCCGGGAGAGCGGATCATCCCACCGGTCGCGGTCGCCGACTTCCCAGCCGACATCGCCCGCCCTCCCCGCGAGTGGGTCGAGCGGCTACTGGGAGACCTGCGCCGTTGGACCCCGATGCCGCGCGGAGGCCACTTCGGAGCGTTCGAGGAGCCGGATCTGCTCGCGGCGGACCTGCTCGGCTTCGCCGCCGGGCTGTCGGCCCCCGGCGCCGACTGCAGCTAGCGGCCGGCGTGTCCGCTGATCCGGCCCCCGAGAGTCGTTCGTCGCGCAATCGGGCTCTCGTCCGCCTCCCGTTCTTGACACGCCGGTAGGCATTCGCGCCGCTGGTGCGACTAGGTTCGGGCGATGAGCGATGCCGCGTCCAATGAGGCCGTCGATGCCCGGCGTGCGAGGCTGTTCGTGGCCCTCGATCCGCCGCAGCGGATCCTCGGCGCGATCGGCTCCTGGCAGGAGGCCCAGGCGGTCCGCGCGGAGGGTACGGTGGGTGGCGAGGGCCGCCTGAGGGCTGTTGCTCCCGAGTCCCTGCACGTAACGTTGGTCTTCCTCGGCGACCGCCCGCTTACCGCGATCGACGCGGTGGCCGAGGCCCTCGCGGGGCTCAGCGCCGGGCCGGTCGAGGCGACGCTGCTCCCGGAGCCGATCCCGGTTCCGCGCCGCCACCCTCGGCTGCTGGCGTTCGGAGTGGAGAGCCCCGGTGCGGTGCGTCTGGAGACCGAGCTTTCGCGGCGCCTGACCGAGCTCGGCCTGCACCGGCCCGAGGAGCGCCGGTTCTGGCCGCACCTGACCGCGTTCCGCGTCGGGAGCCGGCAGCGCCCTCGCGGGCCGCGGACGGCGATCCCGCGCGTCGAGCCGATCGCGGTCGAGGGCGGACATGCGTTCGGTTTCGTCCGGGTCGCTCTCTACCGTTCAGATCTCCGGCCTGAGGGGGCCTCGTACTCCCGGTTGGCCGCCAACGAGTTGCCGCAACCAGGCGGACGACAGAAGAGGTGATTGAAGAGATGGCAGCAAGCAAGCCCACCCCGATCGAGGCCGGCTCGAAGGATGCGAAGGCCAAGGACGCCGCACTGAAGGCGGCGGTCACCCAGATCGAGCGCGAGTTCGGCGCCGGCTCGGTGATGAAGCTCGGCAGCGATGCCGCGGTCAACGTCGAGGCGATCCCGACCGGGGCGCTCTCGCTCGATCTTGCGCTCGGTGTCGGCGGCGTGCCCCGCGGCCGGATCGTCGAGATCTTCGGTCCCGAGTCCTCCGGAAAGACGACGCTGATCTACCACATCATCGCCCAGGCCCAGGCCCGCGGCGGGGTCTGCGCCTTCGTCGATGCCGAGCACTCGATGGATCCGGTCTACGCGCGCCGGATCGGCGTCGACACCGACGAGCTGCTCGTCTCCCAGCCCGACTACGGCGAGCAGGCGCTCGAGATCGTCGATGTGCTCGTCCGCTCGGGAGCGGTCGACGTGGTCGCGGTCGACTCCGTCGCGGCGCTCACCCCCAGGGTCGAGCTCGAGGGCCAGATGGGGGAGACCCAGGTCGGCCTGCAGGCGCGCCTCATGTCGCAGGCGCTGCGCAAGCTCGCCGGGAACCTGAACCGCGCGCAGACCGCCTGCCTTTTCACCAACCAGATTCGGGAGAAGATCGGGGTCAGCTTCGGCAGTCCGGAGACCCAGCCGGGCGGCCGGGCGATGAAGTTCTACGCTTCCCAGCGCCTCGACCTGCGCCGCATCGAGACCCTCAAGGAGGGGACCGAGGCGGTCGGTAACAGGGTGCGGGTCAAGGTGGTCAAGAACAAGGTCGCGGCACCCTTCCGCCAGGCGGAGTTCGACGTCGAGTACGGCGTCGGTATCTCGAACGAGAGCTGCCTGCTCGACCTCGGGGTCGAGCACGACATCGTCACCAAGTCCGGCTCGTTCTTCTCCTACGGCGATACTCGCCTCGGCCAGGGCAAGCACAACTGCAAGGCGTTCCTCGCCGAGAACCTCGAGATCGCCGACGAGATCGAGGACAAGATCTACGCAGCCCTGGGGGTCGAGCGGGTCAAGGGCCCGAAGCCGGTGCCGTTCACCGGTCGGGACGATGCCGAGGTCGGCGGGGCCACCGAGGCCGCCTCCGATGGAGACGAGGGCAAGGCCGCCGCATAGCGGGACTCGACCGAGAGACCGGGGTTGAGTCCTTGCAGCGCATGAGCGCCGCGGCCGGCCGGACCGAGGGCGACGCGTTCACGCTGGCGCTGGCGACGATCCAGCGGCGCGAGCGCTCGGTCGCCGAAGTTGTCGCCTGGCTGGCCGAGCGCGGGCATCAACGGACGGCGGTCGAGGATGCCGTCAACCGCCTGATCGAGGCCGGAGCCCTCGACGACGAGCGCTTCGCTCGGGCGTTTGCCGAGGACAAGCGCGAGATCTCCGGCTGGGGGTCCGAGCGGGTCGCGGCCGCTCTCAGGGAGCGCGGCATCGATCCGGAGCTGATCGAGCGTGCCTGCGCCGAGGATCGCAGCGACCAGGTCGAGCGCGCCGCCAAGCTGCTGATCGATCGCCGGACGGCCGTGGCCGACGACCGCGACCGTGAGCGAGCTCTGGGCTTCCTCACACGCCGCGGCTACGAGTACGAGGTCGCCTATGACGCGATACGGAGCGCTGAGCGGGCCGCCGCCTGATCATCGTCTCCGGCCCGCCCGTCCCGCGCACTAGGCTCCGGCCGATGATCGAAGCGGTGCTGTTCGACATCGATGGGACGCTGCTCGATCACGAGCGCGCCAGCCTGGCGTCTCTGCATGCGGCGCTCGAGCGTGAGCGACCCGGGATCGGGGTCGCCGAGCGGCACGCCGCCACGCTCGAGTGGAGGCGGCTGGAGGAGCACCACTACGGCTGCTACCTGCGGGGTGAGATCGACCTCGCCGAGCAGCGGCGCCGGCGCGCAGACGGGGTGCTGCGCTGGCTCGGCTCGCCGCTGCGACCGGCGGCCGAGCTCGACGCCTGGTTCGCCGCGTTCCTCGAGGGCTATCGGCGGCACTGGTCGCTGTTCGACGATGTCGAGCCGGCGATCGCCGCGCTCGAACGAGCCGGGCTCCGTCTCGGCGCGATCACGAACGCCGATGCCGCGCAGCAGCGGCGCAAGCTGGCAGCGCTGGGGCTCGGCCACCGCCTGCCGGTCTTCGTCGCCTCCTCGGCCGTGGGCGTCGCAAAGCCCGATCCGGAGATCTTCCGGATCGCCGCCCGGCTGCTGTCGTTGCCGGTCGAGCGGATCGCCTACGTCGGCGATCGCCCCCGGACCGATGCGGGCGGCGCCCGCGATGCCGGGATGCTCGGCATCTGGCTGAATCGTGACGGCCACCCTCCGCACAGCGCCCCCGGCGTGCCGGCGATCCGCAGCCTGATCGAGCTCCAGTCGCTGATCGAGGGTTCGGCCGCCGCCGTCGCCCGGGGCGCCTAGGCGGCCGGCGCCGGGCACCGCAGGCGCAACCTGCGGCCCGTGCTTGAGTTGGAACGGGGACGGGGCTACCATCGGATCCAGCGACGTGCGCGCCTCGGCGGCCCTCGCTAACCGAGATACGAGAACGAGACTTTGTTGAAACCCCATCCCCCAAGCGTGGCTCCCTGGGAAGGAGCAGCCTAGGAACCGGAGCCAAGACTCGCCGGCGGCCTCGCCGCCGCGCTCGGATAGCGATTGCCGATGGCCGCACCCGCCGGTTCGGACGCCCGCCGCGTCCGTGGTTCAGGCGACGGAGTAGGTGGTTCAGTTGGAGCGAAGGGGCAGGCGGATCCGGGGCGGCAGGGCGGGCGAGGCGGGACTGCACCGGAGCGAGCAGGTGACCGACCTCCAGGATCCCGCGGTCCAGAAGGCCGCGGCCGCGGCCCCCAGCGAGGAGCTCTCGGCGCGGCGCGAGGAGATCGCGCGCATGGAGGAGCGGGCCCTGCACGAGCAGGAGGCTCTGCGCCTGAAGCGCGCCAGCATCGAGAAGCGAGAGCAGGCCCTCGTCGATCGCGAGCGCAACCTCGAGCAGCAGGCCGAGGAGCTGAAGCGGCAGAAGCAGGTGCAGCGCAAGGAGCTCGAGAGGCTCTCCGGCCTGACAGCGGCGCAGGCCAAGCAGATGCTGATCGCCGACGTCGAGCACGAGGCGCGCCATCGAGCCGGCAGGGCGCTGCTGGAGATCGAGGCGGAGGCCAAGCGCGATGCCGAGAGCAAGGCCCGCAACATCCTCGCGATCGCGATGTCGCGGGTGGCGGGCAGCCATGCGTCGGAGACGACGACGAGGATGATCGAGCTTCCGGGGGAGGAGATGAAGGGCCGGATCATCGGTCGCGAGGGCCGCAACATCCGCGCGCTGGAGGCGCTGACCGGCGTCGACGTGATCATCGACGAGACGCCGAACGCGGTCGTCGTCTCGACCTTCGACGGCGTCAGGCGGGAGGTGGCCCGGCTGACGATCGAGAAGCTCGTCGCCGACGGCCGGATCCAGCCGGCGACGATCGAGGAGGTCTACGCCAAGGCGAAGGCGGAGATCGAGGCCCGCGTCGCTGAGGAGGGCGAGCGGGCCGGGCTCGAGGCGGGCGTGCATGGAGTCGATCGGGAGCTGCTCGAGGTGCTCGGCCGGCTGCGGTTCCGGACGAGCTACGGACAGAACGTGCTCGACCACTTGATCGAGTCCTCGAACCTGGCCGGCGCGATCGCCGCCGAGCTCGGCGCCTCGGTCGAGACCGCGAAGCGTGCCGCCCTGTTGCACGACATCGGCAAGGCGGTCAGCCACGAGGTCGAGGGCTCCCATGCGGCGGTCGGCGCGACGATGGCCCGGCGTCACGGCGAGACGCAGGCCGTGGCCCACGCGATCGAGGCCCATCACAACGAGGTCGAGCCGCGCACGGTCGAGGCCGTAATCGTGCAGATCGTCGATGCCCTGTCGGGGGCCCGCCCGGGAGCCCGTGGCGAGGCACTGGAGCAGTACGTGAGCAGGCTCGAGGACCTGGAGGAGATCGCGGGCCGCCACCACGGAGTCGAGCGTGTCTTCGCCCTGCGGGCCGGGCGCGAGGTCCGGGTGATGGTTGACCCCGGCCAGGTGAGCGACGAGGAGGCTGCGGTGATCGCCGAGAAGACGGCTCAGGCGGTGGCGAAGGAGCTCGACTTCCCGGGCCGGATCCGGATCACGGTGATTCGCGAGACCCGCAGCACCTCCTACGCCGACTGACGTTCCGGCACCGCGGAGCGATAAGCTCGCGCCCGCAATGGACGGCATCCTTCATCTCGCCTCAGCCGGCGACAAGGGCTTCTTCGACGCCACCTTCCTCTACATCTCCGGGGGAGCGCTGGTGGTGGCGGCCCTGGCGTTCGCGTTCCTCGGAATGCGGAACCCGGACTTCCCCTCATCGTCGCAACTGCGGGTGGTTGCCGGGATCACGGTCGTGCTCGTCGGGTGCACGGCCGTTGGCGCGGTGCTCAGCGCCCGCTACGAGCAGGCGGAGCGGCGGGCGGAGAACGAGGAGGCCGCCAAGGAGGCCGCCGCCGAGACCGCTGCCGACGAGGAGGAGTTGGCGCCGCTGACCGAGGGCGAGGCCGCCGAGCCCGGCACCGCCACGGGCGAGGCGTCGAGCCCCGAGGAGACGAGCGTCGACGGCAAGGCGCTGTTCGTCGACTCCGGCTGTGGCGACTGCCACACGCTGGCGGACGCCGGCAGCAGCGGGCAGATCGGACCGGCGCTCGACGAGGTGCTCGCAGGCCAGGATGCGGAGATGATCCAGACCTCGATCGTCGATCCCGGCGCCTCCGTCGAGGGTGGCTTCCCCGACGGCGTGATGCCGGCGGTCTACGGCGACCAGCTCACCGACGCCGAGCTCGACGCACTCGTCGCCTACCTGGGCGACGTCGCCGGCAACAAGTAGCTGCGCTTCCGATCGGCGCCCGATCGGCGCCGCTACCCTCTCCGGCGTGAGCGGCAAGAGCTTCCACGTCACGACCTTCGGCTGCCAGATGAACGAGCACGACTCCGAGCGGATGAGGGGGATGCTGGCTGGGCTCGGCTACTCGGAGGCGGCCGAGCGCTCGGGCGCCGACCTGATCCTGTTCAACACCTGCTCGATCCGCGAGTCGGCGGACAGCCGCTTCATCGCCCACCTCGGCGAGGCGAAGCGGCTCAAGTCCGAGCGTCCCGAGCGGGTCGTCGGGGTCGGTGGCTGCTGGGCTCAATCGGTCAAGAACGAGGTCTTCGAGCGGTTCCCGTTCGTCGATGTCGCGTTCGGGCCCGGGCAGATCCACAAGCTGGCCGAGTTCCTCACCTCCGACTCGCTCAGCGCCCAGGGGTTCTTCGAGTTCGAGGAGTTCGCGGGCCACCTTCCGGCCCGACGCTCGCGCCCGTTCCAGGCCTGGCTGCAGATCTCGCAGGGCTGCAACTGCGCCTGCTCTTACTGCATCGTGCCCTCGACCCGCGGGCGGGAGGCGAGTCGCCCGCCGGCGGAGCTGATCGCCGAGGTCGAGGGGCTGGCGGCGGAGGGCGTTCGGGAGGTGACGCTGCTCGGCCAGAACGTCAACAGCTACGGCCGCGACCTGAGCGGCGATCGGCGGATCAGCTTCGCCGAGCTGCTGCGCGCGATCGACTCGGTCGACGGCATCGCCCGCGTCCGCTACACGAGCCCGCATCCGAAGGACATGCGCGAGGACGTGATCGCCGCCCACGCCGAGTGCGAGGCCGTCTGCGAGCACATCCACCTGCCGCTGCAGTCGGGGTCGAGCCGAATCCTGAAGGCGATGCGCCGCACCTACAACCGGGAGCGGTATCTCGACCGAGTTGCGCTGATTCGCGAGCGCCTTCCCGACGCGGCGATCACGACCGACATCATCGTCGGCTTTCCGGGCGAGACCGATGACGACTTCGAGCAGACTCTGGAGGTCGCGGAGCAGGTTGGCTACGACGGCGCCTTCACCTTCGTCTTCAGCCCGCGCCGCGGCACCGAGGCGGCCGAGATGGAGGGGATGGTCCTGCACCCGGTCAAGGTCGAGCGGATGGAGCGTCTCGTCGAGGTCGTGCAGCGCCGTGCGCGCGAGCGGGCGCAGCGATTCGTCGGCCGCAGTCTCGAGGTTCTGGTCGAGGGCCCGAGCCGGACCGACCCCAGCCGCCTGCGCGGGCGCAGCCGCCACAACAAGACCGTCAACTTCGACGGCACCGGCCGGCCCGGCGAGCTCGTCAGCGTCGTCGTCGAGGCCGCGACCTCGACCACGCTCAGCGGGACCGAGAGGCTGCTGAGCCGGGTCGGCTGAGCGGCGTGTCCGGGGCCGTCGAGCTGGTCGCGATATGCGGCCCGACCGCGGTTGGCAAGACCTCGGTCGCGATCGCGCTGGCGGAGACGCTGCGTGAGCGCGGCGAGGACCCGGTGGCTGTCTCGTGCGACGCGATCCAGCTCTACCGGGGGCTCGAGCTGATCAGCGGCGCGCCGACGGCGGCCCAGCGGGCGGCGCTCGAGCATCGACTGGTCGGGATCGCCGAGCTCTCCGAGGAGTTCAGCGCCGGCCGCTTCGCGGAGCTGGCCGAGGCCGAGATCGCCGGCCTGCTGGCGGCGGGGCGAAGGCCGATCCTGGTCGGAGGCACGGGCCTCTACATGCGGGCGGCGTTGACGGAGATCGAACTGCAGCCGGCGGTCGACCCCGAGGTGCGGGCGCAGGTCGAGCGCGAGATCGGCCGCAGCGGCAGCGCCGCGCTGCACGCGACGCTCGCCGCCGACGTCGCGGCTCGGGTCCATCCGAACGACCGCAAGCGAGTCGCGCGAGCCCTCGAGCTGCAGCGCAGCGGGCTCGACCCGCCGGAGCGGCTCGGCGGCCTGTGGACCGCTCCGCTGAGGCGGCCGAGCCTGGTGGCCGGGATCGTCTGCGAGAGTCGAGCTCTGAGGGAACGCATCGATCGCCGGGTCGAGGACATGGCCGCGGCCGGCGCCGCCGAGGAGGCCCGTGCGGCCGAGCGCGCCGGCCTCTCGCGGACCGCGCGCGCGGCGCTCGGGTTCGACGCCTTCCTCGCCGGGGACGTCGAAGCGGTGAAGACGGCCCACCGGCGGTACGCACGGCGGCAGCTGACCTGGCTCCGCAAGACGCCGGAGGCGATCCTGATCGATCGCGATGGACGCGGCGATCGCGAGCTCGCCGGGCTGCTTGCCGCCCACCTCTAGCCGCGGCCGCGATCGACTCGCGATACTCCCGGCAGAATGCGATTCGAGAAGTGGCAGGCGCTGGGCAACGACTACATGATCGTCGAGCGGGACGTGCTCGATTTCGAGCTGACGCCGCCGCGGGTCCGGGCGATCTGCGCCCCCCACTTCGGCTGTGGCGCGGACGGGATTCTCCTGCTCGGCCCCGGCGGCGACGCCGCCCACGTCGCCGAGCTGCGGATCTTCAACCCTGACGGCTCGGAGGCCGAGCTGTCGGGCAACGGGGTCCGCGAGGCGGTGCTGTACCTGCGGCGTGCGGGCTGGACCGGCGAGGACCAGTTCACGATCGAGACGGCCGCTGGTGAGATCACGCCGACGCTGACCGGCCCGGGCTCGGCCTCGATCGCGATGGGTCGCGCCTCGACCACCTCCGCCGACTTCCCGACCGGCGACCCCGACGGCCGCGGCATAATCGACGTCGGCGGCTCCCAGCGGGCCTTTCAGCACGTCTCGATCGGCAACCCGCAGTGCGCGATCGAGCTCACGGAGGGGCTCGAGGAGCTCGATCTGGACGCCGTCGGCCCCGCGATCGAGGTCTCGGAGCTGTTCCCGAACCGCACCAACGTCAGCTTCTGGCGACTCGAGGAGACGGGGGAGCGCCGGATCCGCGCGCGCATCTTCGAGCGCGGGGTGGGGGAGACGCTCTCGTCGGGAACCGGTGCGATCGGCGCCTCGATCGCCGCCTTCCTGCGGGGGACGCCGAGTCCGATCACGGTCCGCCTCGACGGCGGTGAGCTCGAGGTCGAGATCGGCGAGGCGCTCGACGTGCGATTGACCGGCACCGCGAGCCCGGTGTTCGCCGGTGAGCTCAGCCCGGAGTTCGTCGCGGCGCTCGAGGCGCTCTAGGCAACCGGATGCCGCCCGCGCTCCGGCCGAGCGCTCAGTCGAGCGCGGCGTAGTCGACGCCGGTCAGCTCGACCGAGGCGTCCCAGAGGCGATCGGCGTCCTCGACGGCGCGGGCTCGGGAGCTGCAGCCGACCTTGGTCGGATGCCCGCGGGCCTCCGCGATGCCGTCGGGGCCGATGTAGTCGCCGCCCTCGACGTCGGCGGCGGTGGCCGCATAGAGCGTCGGCAGCGCGCCCATCTCGTCGCTCTGGGCCAGGAAGACGTTGGTCAGCTTCATCACCGGCTTCAGCACGAGGCCGAGCGTCCCCTCGCCCGGGCCGGCAGACTGCAGGTTGGTCGCCGAGTACCCGGGGTGGCAGGCAACGGCGATCGCGCGCTGATCGGCGGCGCGCAGGCGCCGGTCGAGCTCGAAGGTGAACAGGAGGTTCGCCAGCTTCGAGCGCCCGTAGGCGGGCCAGCGCGAGTAGCTCTGCTCCCAGTTGAGGTCCTCGAAGTCCATCTTTCCCTGGCGATGGGCGGTGCTCGAGACGTTGACGATCCGAGCGGCATCGGCAGCCAACAGCTTCGGCAGCAGTCGCCCCGTGAGCGCGAAGTGGCCGAGGTGGTTGGTCCCGAGCTGAAGCTCGAAGCCGTCCGCGGTCTCCATTCGCGGTGGGGCCATGACGCCCGCGTTGTTGATCAATAGATCGAGGGGACCGGACATCTCGGAGACCTCCGTCGCCGTCCGCGCGATCGCACCGAGGTCGGCGAGGTCGAGCTGAATGACCTTGGCGTCGGCGCCGGGGTGGGCGTCGAGCAGCCCGCTCAAGGCCCGCGCAGCTTTCGAGGGGTCCCTGCAGCCCATCAGGACCTTCGCTCCCGCCCCGGCCAGCGCCTCGGCCGCGCGGAGCCCGATGCCGCTGTTGGCGCCGGTGACAAGCGCGCTTCGACCGCTGAGGTCCCCGATCTGGTCCGCCGTCCACCGCTCGGCCATCGGTTCAGCCTAACGGCTACCTCCCTTGTAGCCTGCCAGCCGCGCCCCCGGCCGAACCAGCGCCTGATCAGGAAGGAACCGATGTCCCGCACAGACCCGTCGAAGCGTCTCGAGGCGATGCCCCCCTACATGTTCGCCGAGCTCGAGCGGCGGGTCGCGGAGAAGCGCGCGGCCGGCATCGACGTGATCAGCCTCGGGATCGGCGACCCCGATCGCCCGACCTTCCCGTTCATCGTCGAGGCGATGCAGGAGGCCGTCGCCGACCCGGCCAACCACCGGTACCCGTCGAACCGCGGTCGCGAGGAGTTCCGTCGCGCGCTGGCGGACTTCTACCAGCGCCGCTTCGGGGTCGAGATCGACCCCGAGAGCGAGGTGATCCCCGCGATCGGCGCCAAGGAGTGCATCTACAACCTCTGCTTCGCATTCCTCGACGAGGGCGATGTCTCGCTGTCGGCCGATCCCGGCTACCCGGTCTACACGGGGGGGCCGATCCTCGCCGGGGCCGACGTCGAGCTGGTGCCGCTGCTTCCGGAGCTCGACTTCGCGCCCGACCTCGATGCGATCGACCCGATGGCGCTGTCGAAGGCCCGGCTGATGTTCCTCAACTACCCGAACAACCCGACCGGAGCCGTGGTCAGCGACGGCTTCTTCGAGCGGGTCGTCGAGCTCGCCCGCCGGCACGACTTCCTCGTCGTCCACGACAACGCCTACTCGGAGACCACCTACGACGGCTACGTGGCGCCGAGCTTCCTCGCGACCCCCGGCGCCAAGGAGGTCGGGGTCGAGGTGTTCAGCCTCTCGAAGGGCTTCAACATGACCGGCTGGCGTTGCGCAGCGATCCTCGGGAACGCCGACGCGATCGCGACCTACTGGCGACTGAAGACGAACGTCGACAGCGGTCTGTTCGAAGCGGTGCAGCTCGCCGGCGCGGCGGCGCTCGCCGGCCCCCGGGTGCCGATCGAGGAGATGAACGCGATCTATGCCCGCCGTCGTGACCTGGTCGTCGACGCGCTCGGTGAGATCGGCGTCGATGTCGACCCGCCGAGGGGGACGATCTACGTCTGGGCGCCGGTGCCCGAGGGCCACACCTCGACCACCTTCGCCGAGGCGGTGCTCGAGGAGGCGGCGGTCGTCGTCTCGCCGGGCTCGATGTACGGCCCCAGCGGCGAGGGCTTCTTCCGGATCTCGCTGACGACCCCGGACGAGCGGCTGACCGAGGCGGTCGAGCGGATGCGCGAGCACCTGGGCCGCTGACGGTCGAGGACCTCGGCGCGGCCGGCTAGTCGGGAATCCGGCCCTCGGCGAGCATCGTGTCGCGGATCGTCGCCTCGAGACCGCGTGGCGAGTAGCCGAGCTCGGTGATCGCCTTGTCGTGCTTGGCCCAGAAGGTGACCCCGTCGGAGGAGTCGACCAGCTCCCGCATGTTCGGCGGAAAGCCGGCGATCGGGCCGACGAGGGGGCCGAGCGGGGCGATCGCCTTCAGCACTGCGGTCGGCATCGCCCTGGTGCCGCGCTGCTTGCCTGCGACCCCGGCGGCGACCTGAAGCATCTCGCGGTTCGTCGTGATTGCGCCCCCGATCACGTAGGCCTCGCCGACCCGCCCCCGGTCGAGACCGAGGATGATCCCGTCCGCGACATCCTCGACGTGGACGATGTTGATGCCGAGGTCGGGGAACGGGATCAGTGGCAGCTTGCCGCCGACGTACTGGCCGATCAGGTTGCCGAGCTGCGAGTGATCGTCGGGTCCGTAGACGCCGCCCGGCTGGATGATCACGCAGGGCAGGTCCTCCTCCTCGATCAGCCGCTTGGCGATCTGGTGGGCCTCGTACTTGGTCTCCTCGTAGTAGGAGGTGAAGTCGGTGCCCGGGTGGGTGTAGGTCTCGTCAACGACCTCGCCGCGGGTGTTGCCGAACGCGGCGATCGTCGAGACGTAGACGACCTTGGCGATCTCCGCCTCCAGGGCGGCGCGCAGCACCCTCTCGGTGCCGAGCACGTTCGCCTCGTACATCGGCTCCCGCTCCGATTTCGGAATCCCGACCTCGTAGACGGCAGCGGCGTGGATCACGGCGTCGCAGCCGCTCATGCCGGCCCTGACCGCGTCGTGGTCGGACAGGGTGCCGGCGACCAGCTCACAGCCGAGCTGATCGAGGGCCCCGGCCTTGTCGGGCGATCTGACCAGCGCCACGACCTGATCACCCCGCTCACGCAGCTTCCGCGCCACGTGACCGCCGATGAAGCCGGTCGCCCCGGTCATGAACACCTTCACGGCCCGGAGCCTAGTCGCTCGCGCGCCGGCTTCGCGGGCTGGATAATGATCGCGATGTGGCTGCGCGCGACGATCTCGACCGCGGCGCTGGCGATCCTCCTGGCGCTGGCCCCGCCGTCGGCCGCGGCGGCGCCCGACGCGGCGGAGTTGGGGGCGGTGGAGACCTGGGGCTTTGCGATCGGCAACGGGACGCTGAGGGGGGACCTGAGCCGTCGCTACGCGGACTACGACCTGCTCGTGGTCGACGGTCAGGAGGCTCGCCGTCGTGACGTCGGCGAGCTTCGGGCCGGAGGCAGGGTCGTGCTCGGATACCTGTCGGTGGGGACGATCGAGCGCTACCGACCGTGGTACCGGCGCCTGAAGCCCTATCGGCTCGAGGCGTGGAAGGACTGGAAGGGGGAGTTCTTCGCCAGGGTTCGCAGGCGCGGCTACCGGCGGGAGATCGTCGCTCGAATCGCGCCGCGGCTCCTCGCCAAGGGCTTCGACGGCCTGTTTCTCGACAACGTCGACATGATCGAGAGCCACCGTCGCCAGGCCCGGGGGATGCGAGAGCTGGTCGCGCGGCTGTCCGCCCTCGTCGGGGCGGAGGGAGAGCTGCTGTTCGCGCAGAACGGCTACCGGATCATCGACCCGCTGATCCCCTATCTCGACGGCTGGAATCGCGAGGACGTGACCGGAAGCTACGACTTCGATCGGGGCCGCTACCGCGTCAACGGCGCCCGCCGCACGCGCGCGGCGATGCGCGAGCTGCGCCGGGTCGCCGGCCACGGGCTGCTGGTCACAGCAACCGACTACACCCGCAGGGCCCGCGGGAAGGCGGCTCGCCGCGCGATCGCCAATGCCTGCGCGGCCGGTGCGCTCCCATACGTCAGCGACATCGAGTTGCGCCGGACCCCGGCCGATCCACCTCGTTGCGGCTAGCCGGCCGTCGGTCAGGAGCGCTCGCCGGTCTCGACGTAGCTCTTCAAGCCGTCGAGCAGCGCCCGCATGCCCTTGGCGTACTGGCGGCGCACGGCGACGATGTCGAGCAGGCTGCCGAGCGGCCCGTACCGCAGCGAGTAATCGGGGCTCACCGTGACGCGGGTCCCGCGTTCCGCGTCGGCCAGCGAGAACGAGACGACCGCTGATCGGAACGGAAGGCTGCTCTCGGTGATCTCGATCCGGAAGCCCTCCAGCTCGCGCCAGTCGAAAGCCCGCTCCTCGAGGTGTCCGGCGGGCTTGCCGTTGGCCCGCTGCAGGTCGCAGTGGCGCGTCGCCCCCTCGCCACCCGGCTCGGGCGAGGTCGCGTAGGAGCGCTTGACGCCGGGGTTCCAACGCTCGATCGCCCCGATCTCGGCCAGGACCTCCCAGACCCGCTCCCTCGGGGCGTCGATGATCGTCTGCTCGGAGAAGCTGCCCATCAGTCGGTCTGCACCGCCCCACAGCCTGACGGCTGCGGCGATCGGGTGAGGTCCGGGCCCATTGCCGGGCGACGGCGGGGGCCTCTCCTACACTGGTTGGGATGGGATCCGAGGCCGGCGAGCACGAAGGGCGGGCAGCGAACGGCACCCTGCCGGCGGGGGTCCGCAACCCCCGGGCTCGCCAGCGGGCGCTCGCGATCGGGGTCAGCGATGCTGCCCCCGACGGCGACCCGCTCGCCGAGCTCAAGGAGCTGCTGCGGACCGCGGGGGTCGCGACCGCGGGTGAGATGGTCCAGCGGCGCTCCGAGCCCGACCCCGATCGCTATCTCGGTCGCGGCAAGCTCGCCGAGCTCGCGCAGGAGATCAAGCGGGCCGACGCCAACCTGGTCGCCTGCGACGACGAGCTCGCGCCTCGTCAGGAGCGGAACCTCGAGCAGCAGCTCGGCGTCCCGGTTGTCGACAGGACGGCCGTGATCCTCGACATATTCGCCGACCACGCCCACAGCGCCGAGGGCAAGCTCCAGGTCGAGCTCGCCCAGCTCGAGTACAACCTCGCACGGATGCGCGGCCTGTGGACCCACCTCGAGCGCCTCGGCGGGGGGATCGGCACCCGCGGCCCGGGCGAGTCACAGATCGAGACCGATCGCCGGCTGGCGAGAGACAGGATCAGCGCGCTCCGGCGGCGGCTCGATCACCTCGAGCGCAACCGGAGCACGATGCGCGCGGCGCGGGAGCGCTCGGCACTTCCCACGGTGGCGCTCGCCGGCTATACGAATGCGGGCAAGTCGACGCTGCTGAACGCGATCACCGGGGCCGAGGTGGGGGTTGGGGGCCGCCTCTTCCATACGCTCGATCCCACCACCCGGGCCTACGAGCACCACGGGCGCCGCTACCTGCTGACCGACACGGTCGGCTTCATCCGCAAGCTCCCCCACCAGCTGGTCGACGCCTTCAAGGCGACGCTCGAGGAGACCGTACTGGCTGACCTCGTGGTTCACGTCGTCGATGCCTCCGACCCGCCGGAGGAGCGTGCGGCGGCGATGGCCGCCGCCGACAGCGTGCTCGAGGAGATCGGCGCCGACCGGGCGCCCAGGCTGCTCGTCTACAACAAGCTCGACCTGCTCGACGAAGACGAGCGCTCACGCCTGCTGGTCGGCGAGCGCGAGGCGCTCGGGGTCTCGGCAGAGAGCGGCGAGGGGATCCCGGAGCTGCTCGACGCGATCGAGCTGGCGTTCAACGAGACGCTGCGCCCGATGGAGCTGCTGATCCCGTACGACGAGGGCGCCACGCTCAGCGAGCTGCACTCCGTCGCCGGGCCGCTCCTGCGCGAGGACGGCGCAGAGGGGGTCAGGGTCCGCGCCCGGATCCCGGCGGCGATCGCGCACCGCTTCCAGCCCTTCGAGCTGAACGGGGAGCCGGAGGGGGACAACGGCCACGGTCGGAGCCCAGGCCCGGCCTAGGCGGCATGCAGCTCCCGGTCACGATCCTTCGGCCGGAGGGCCGCCTGCCGACCCGCGCTCATCCGGGCGACGCGGGCCTCGACCTCTATGCGGCCGAGGCGGGGCGGATCGGGCCGGGGGAGAGGGCCCGCATCGGGACCGGGATCGCGATCGAGATACCACCGGGCCATGCCGGGCTGGTGCTGCCGCGAAGCGGGAACGCCGCCCGGCACGGGATCGCGCTCGTCAACGCGCCGGGGCTGATCGACGCCGGCTACCGGGGGGAGTTGCGCGTGTTGCTGCTCAATACCGACCGCGAGTCCCCGTTCATCGTCGAGACCGGCGACCGGATAGCGCAGCTCGTGATCACGCCGTTCGCCGAGGCGACGCCGGTCGAGTCTCCAGGCCTCGGGTCGAGCGAGAGGGGCACTGGGGGCTTCGGGTCGAGCGGCGCCTAGCGCGCCGATCGACCCTCCGCGGCCATCCGGGCGGAGCGGTGGGCGGCGAGCTCGAGGTGATCGTCGAGCGGCGCCAGCTCCACAGCGGAGCCGGTTCCCCGGGCGATCGCCAGCTCGATCAGGTGATCGGCGAGCCAGGCGTTCTTCGGCAGCAGGGGGCCGTGCAGGTAGGTTCCGATCGCGTTTCGGACCCGCACTCCCTCGAGCCCGTCCCGTCCGTTGTTGCCGTTCCCGGCCAGGACCCGGCCCAGTGGCTGCGCGTCGGGGTCGAGGTAGGTGCGGCCACCGTGGTTCTCGAATCCGGCGAGCACGCGCGGGCCGCCGCCGAGGTCGACCTCGATCGACACGTTGCCGATCAGTCGCTCACCGGGCTCGCGGACCGTCGTCATCTCCGCGATCCCGAGTCCCTCGATGCGCTCGTCCTCGAGCTCGTAACTGCGCCCGAGCAGTTGGTAGCCGCCGCAGACGGCCAGCACGGCCGCATCGCTTTCGATTGCGGCCGCGATCGAGTCCCGCTTGGTCGCCAGCATGTCGCCGGCCACCGCACGCTGATCACGGTCCTGGCCACCCCCGATGTAGAGCAGGTCGTGCGCCCCCGGGTCGAAGCTCTCGCCCGGGCCGACAGCGGCGTAGCTGAAGCGGATCCCACGCCACTCGCAGCGACGCCTGAGGAAGATCACGTTGCCGCGGTCGGCATAGATGTTCATCTGCTCTGGGTAGAGCGCGATCATCCGCAGCTCGAGCTCGCTCATCGCAGCCTCCGCATGCGCGCGATGACCGAGCCGACGTGGCTGTCGGTCTCGACGATCGGCAGGCGGGGCATCGGCTCCAGCCCGCAGGCCCGAGCCTCGGACTCCAGCGCATCGGGCGTCAGGCGATCGAGCACGACGACGTCGGCCTGCTCGGTCAGTCGGCCCTCGGGCGAGACGAGCTGGCGCAGGCGCTCGATCGCGATCGCCTCGTCGTCGACGCGGATCTCCACCGGCAGGCTCGAATGAATCCAGCCGTCGATCTCGCGGACGTCGGGAAGGGGAGCCGGGGCATCGGGCGCCGGGGATCCGAGCGGCGGCAGGGGATCATCGAGCAGCGCGGCATAGAACTCGCCGTCTCCTCGCAGCGAGGCGGCGACGGCGCGCAGCATCCGCCGCCGGCCGGCGGGCCCCCCGAGCAGGTGAACGAGCTGCATCGGGGCGATGATCAGGCCGAAGCTCGCGATCCGCTCGAAGCTGCGCACGTCCGCATTGACGGCCGTCACCGGCAGGCCCTGCGCCGCCGCCCGCGCCCCCAGGGCCTCGATCAGCTCGGGATCGCTGTCCACAGCCACGACCCGATGACCGCGGCGGGCGAGGTGCAGGGCGACCCGCCCGCTGCCCGCGCCGAGGTCGAGGATCGGGCCGCCGCAGCGCTCCGCCGCCCGCTCCCAGACCGGGAGGTCGGCCCCGTAGGCACCGCACTCCGCATCGTGCCAGGCGACGCGGGAGCCGATCGGCGACAGCGCGGGCGAGAGCTCGTTCACTGCCAGTACTCCTTCGCGTGCCCCCGTCGCGTCAGCAGGGTCCGCAGCTCGATCAGCGCCGTGTAGGTCGGCAGCGCGAACAGTCGCCCGGCGGCACCGTCCAGCGCGACGTCGATCGAGCGGCCGATCTCCGGGATCACCTCAACGCCCTCGCTGGGCCAGCCGGCGTACTTCAGGCGCAGGGCGAGCTCGTGGGCGCGGGTGCCCGCGCAGGTGACCCGCGCCGCGTGCCCTGCGAGCAGCTCGAAGTCCGCATCCCATATCCATGAGACGTCGCGGCCGTCGGCGATCTGGTCGTTGAGCGCGAGCCAGACGTCCAAAGGCCGGCCGCTGGCCTGCGACTCCTGACGCAGCGTGCGCAGCACCTCGTTCGCCCCGACAGGGTTCTTGATCAGCAGGATCGAGAGCGCGGTTCCGCCGACCTCGATCGTCTCGACCCGACCGAAGACCGCCTCGATCCCGGATAGCGCTGCGGCGGCCCGCTCGAGGTCGATGCCGAGGCTGACGGCCGCGGCGAGCGCCGCCAGTGCGTTGTAGACGTTGTAGAGGCCCGGGAGCGGCAACTCGACGACCGCCCGCCGATCACGAGTCGCGACGACGAATCTCGACCCGCTCATGCCGAGCAGCTCGATCGAGCCGGCGGTCACGTCCGGGGCCGGCCGGCCGGCCCCGCAGCTGGGGCAGTCGTAGTGGCCGAGATGGCCGACGAACGCCCGCTCGTATCGATAGGGAGCGCCACAGCGACGGCAGTGCTTGGCGTCGTGGGCGTGCTGAAGCTCGGGCAGGGCCTGGCTCGAATCCTCGATGCCGAAGTAGGTGACGCCGGCCCGTCGCCGCAGCTCCGAGTCGCGACCGAGGTCCGCGACCAGGGGATCGTCGGCATTGAGCACGATCTCGGCGCCCTCCGCCTCGAGCGATGCGACGACGCCGGCCCACTCGTCGGCGAGACGCTCCAGTTCCCCGTAGCGGTCGAGCTGGTCCCGGAAGAGGTTGGCGAGGACGACCACCCGCGGATGAAGCTCGGCGCTCACCGCCGGCAGCCAGGCCTCGTCGACCTCGAACAGCCCCTCGGTACCGCGCTGCTCCAGCAGCGCGGTCGCCACGCCCCAAGCCATGTTCGAGCCGGCCCGGTTGTGGACCGGGCTGCGCCCCTCGGCCGAGAGTGCCGCCGCGATCATCGCCGCGGTGGTCGTCTTGCCGTTCGTAGCGCTGACCAGCGCCGACCCATCGGTGAGCTGCGCCCCGAGGCGGGAGATCGCATCCGGCTCGCCGCGCAGCAGGATCCTGCCGGGCAGGGTGGTGCCCCCGCCTCGGCCGCTGAGGCGGCTGAGGCGGCCGACCGCGCGGGCCAGCAGGCGCTGCGGGCCGAAGGTCCGCGATCGCTTCGGTTCGGGGGAGCTCACGGGCCCCAGATGATGAACGTCACGGGGCGGGGCGGGGCTCAGGGCGCCTCGGCGGGCGCGATCACGCTCAGCGACGAGGCCCTGAGCTCGACGGTTGCGGGAAGGTCGGTCAGGTGCTCGCCGTCGGCGTAGACGGCGAACGGTCGATCCGCCGCGATTCGCACCCGCGAGGCGCGGGACACGCTGACCTCCGGACGCTCGACGTGAGCACCCTTGAAGATGTCCGGCAGGCCCCGGAGGAAAGTCAGCTTCGAGACCTCCGAGGTCGTGATCACGTCGAGCAGCCCGTCATCCAGCTCGGCGTCGGGGGCGATGAACATACCGCCCCCGTAGGCCTTCGAGTTGGCGACCGCGACCGAATAGCCGCTGAAGCGACGTGGGCTGCCGTCCTCGACGATCTCGAAGCGCGCCGGCTTCCACTGGATCAAGGCCCGGATCGCGGCGTAGGCATAGACGAGTGGGCCGCGGATCAGCCGGGCCTCGTTCGCTATCCGGTTGGCGTCGGAGTCGAAGCCGCAGCTCGCGATCCCGAGAAAGCGCTCGCCGTTGACCTCGCCGACGTCGATCCGGCGCCTGAATCCCGCGAGCAGGACCGCGACGGCCTCCTCGGGGTCGGTCGGGACGCCGATCACGCGGGCGAAGTCGTTGCCGCGACCGCCGGGAATCAGGCCGAGGGGAACATCGCCGCCGCTCAACAGGCCGCCGATCTTGCCGATCAGGCCGTCGCCGCTGATCACGACCGGGATCGCGCCCGCAGCCGCGGCGCTCGCGGCAGCCTCGCAGCCGTGGGTCAGGCTGCGGGTGGTGGTCAGCTCGTAGCGTGCGTTCGCCTTGCGCAGCGCCGCCTCGACCGCGGGAAGTTGCTTGCGGGCTCGGCCGCCGCCGGCCTCGGGGTTGATCAGCAGCGCGTATCGGGGCTGCGAGGGGCTGGGCGACTCCTCCTGCATCGGCAGCAATCTATTACTCGCCCTTGCGGGCGACGAAATAGGAGCCGCTGCCGATCCGCCCCGAGGTGACCTTGACGAAGCCGCGCCTGCCGAATCCGCGCTCGAGCACCGAGTCGGGCGTGTAGAAGGGCGTGCGGTCGCCGGAGCTGGCGGCGACCACGACGTGGCCCCCGTGGCGCAGCACCCGTGCCGTCTCGGCGAAGAACGGCGGCATGTTGAGCTGAGTGACGAGATCGAAGTGGTCCTCGGGCCAGGGCAGCTCCGAGGCATCCGCCGCCCGGAAGGCGATCCGGCCCTCGGGGTCGAGCCCGACCTTCGCCTGAGCCTGGTGGATCATCTCCTCGGAGATGTCGACCCCGCGGATCGAAGCATGCGGGAACTCACGCGCCAGAAACAGCGCCGCGACGCCTGTTCCGGTGCCCAGATCGAGGGCCCGCTCGGGCCGGCGATCGATCTTGGTCACGCCGACGGCCAGCGGCGCCAGATGTGAGGCTCCAGGCGCGCCGGTGCGCTCGTCCCAGCCGATGGCCCGGTCATCGAAGTAGGAGGCCATCGGGCGCCTCAGCAGCGGCCATAGCCAGGGCGCGCGGGTGACGACCGTGGTCAGGGCCCTGCCGATCAAGCGAACCCGGGTTGGGGGCCCGCTGCGCGGCGCCGGCTCGGCGATCGGGGAGTCGTCGTCGGGTCCGCTCACGGGCCCCATGTTGGCAACCCGTTAGGCTCCCGCGCTGAGCGGGCCCCCGGTATCCCGACCCCTGCGATGGCCGAGCAACCCCAAGAGCCCCAAGCGAGTAGCCCGCGCCGCGGCGCGATCGCCTTCGCGGTGGGGATGGTCGCCGTGATCGTCGTCGTCGCGGTCGTCCTGCTCGGAGGCGGCGACGAGCAGGACAGCACGACCGCGAGCGGGAGCGAGTGCGAGACGGTCGACGCTCCGGGGCCGAAGACGGTCGATCTCCCGGGCCCGGAGGCTAAGGCGCCGAGCGCGGCGAGGGTTGTCTTCGACACGACGTGCGGCAGCTTCACCGTGACCCTCGATGCGGAGCGGGCGCCGAAGACCGCCGCCTCCTTCGAGTACCTCGCGGCGGAGGGAGCCTTCGACGACACGACCTTCCATCGCGTCGCCCCGGGCTTTGTGGTCCAGGGAGGTGATCCCAACGGCGACGGGACCGGTGGTCCGGGCTACTCGGTCCGGGAGCGGCCACCAGCCGGCCTCTCCTACACGCGCGGACTGGTCGCGATGGCGAAGACCAGCGCCGAGCCGCCCGGCACGTCGGGTAGCCAGTTCTTCATCGTCACGGCCGAGGCCGACGCCGGCCTGCCGCCCGATTTCGCGCTGGCCGGCGAGGTCACCGAGGGACTCGACACGGTGCTCGCGATCGAGGCACTCGGCGGCGGGCCCGGCTCGGATGGGCCGCCGAGCGAGCCGGTGGTCGTCCGCAGCGCGACGCTGGAGGGGTGAGATGGCGAAGCTGAGCGTCGGTGACGCCGCGCCGGACTTCGAGAGGCCGTGGACGGGGGAGGGCGACTTCAGGCTCTCCAGCCGGCGCGGCAACTGGGTCGTCCTGGCTTTCTATCCGGGTGACGAGTCGATGATCTGCACCCGGCAGCTGTGCGAGTACCGCGACAACGCCGAGAGCCTCGAACGGCTCGACGCGGAGATCGTCGGCATCTCTCCGCAGGGCGTCGACTCGCACGAGAGCTTCGTCGCCAATCATGGCCTCAACATCCCGCTCGTCGCCGACAAGGGGGCGGAGATCGCGCGCTCCTACGGGATCATGGCCGGCCCGCGCCTGCGCCGGGCGATCTTCATCGTCGATCCTGAGGGCAGGATCGCGCACCGCGACGTCAAGCGGCTCGGGCTCAGCTTCACCGACAGCGACGGGATCGCGGAGGCGCTGGCAGCAGCCCGCACCGCCGTTGGTCCGGCCTGACGGCCGCCGGTGGCCGACGCCGACCGGCAGCCGCTCGACGCAGTCGGCGCCGACGGGGTCACCCTGCGCGGCTGGAGCTGGGGCGAGGGACCGGCAATCGTCCTCGCGCACGGGATCACCGCTCACCGGGATCTCGTGCTGCACGGCTCCTCGTATCTGCCGCGGGCCGGCTATCAGCTGCTCTCCTACGACGCCCGTGGCCACGGTGACAGCGACCCCGGGGCCACCGGGAGCTACGGATACGAGACGCTTGCGAGTGATCTCGAGTCAGTGGCCGAGAGCGGTGGCGCCGTCCGCCCGGTGCTCGTCGGGCACTCGATGGGCGCCCATACCGCGCTAGTTGCCGCGCTCCGCGATCCGGAGCGCTACGCCGGCCTGGTCTTGGTCGGCCCGGTCAGCCTCGGCTCTGCGCCCGACGCGGCGACCCTCGCCTACTGGGACGCGCTGGCCGACGGGCTCGCTCAGGGCGGCGTCGAGGGTTGGCTGGCAGCCTACGAGGCGGCCGGGCTCGATCCCCGCTGGCGCGAGACCCTGCTGCGGATCGCCCGGGCGCGGATGGAGCGTCATCGCCACCCGGAGGCGTTGGCCGAGGCGCTCCGGGAGGTTCCGCGTTCGGTTCCATACGACGGCCTCGAGCCGCTGGAGCGGCTCGAGTTGCCGGCGCTGGTCGTCGCCAGCCACGACGCCGCCGACCCGGGCCACCCGTATGCGACCGCGGAGACGATCGCCGGCCGACTCCCCGAGTCGCGACTCATCAGCGAGGGCCCGGGGGAGAGCCCGCTCGCCTGGCAGGGCGGCAAGCTCAGCCGCGAGATCGGGCGCTTCCTCGAGACGGACGTGGTCCGGGCTCGCCGCAAGGCCTAGTCGCTCAGCGGTTCTCGCGCCGCCAGACCAGCCTCAAGCCGGACCAGGTCGAATCGATCGCGCAGACCTTGTTGTCGACCAGGCCGCGGGGGAGTGCCAGCTCGCGGACCACGTCCTCGGTCATGTCGGTGCGGACGCCTGAGGCGCGCTTCGGCCACGCGATCCAGAGCCCGCCGGCGGGGTAGACGGCCCTCGCGAGCGCGTCGATCCGCCGCCGCAGCTCGCTTCGGCGGCGGACGAAGAGGACGACCACGTCGAGCGGCCCCCGTACGGTGCGCCTGACCACCACGCCCTCGGGGAGTGCGCCGAGCGCGGTCGCGAACTCGGGGGGCGCGGCGGGGAAGGCGACGGTATCGCCCTCGCCGATCCCGAGCTTCTTCGGCAGTGGCGTTCCCGAGTACCCGGCGGTGCCCATCATCGCGTGATCGTATCCTTGTGCTGTGAGCGATAGAAAGCCAGATCCGGGACACGCTATCCACTACACGGCCGTAGCCGAGGGGACGCCCGTCTACGACTCCGAGGAGGTCGAGGTCGGGGCGGTCAGCCAGGTGGTCGACAACTACCGCGAGCACATCCTCGACGGCATCGTGATCATCGACTCAGACGGCGAGCCGCGCTTCGTCGACGGGCCGGAGGTCACGAGGACCTTCGAGCGCGCGGTCTTCCTCTCGATCGATGCCGCACAGGTCGCGCGACTCGATCCGCCCAGCGACGGACCCGGCGTCTTCCGCGCGAATCCCGGGGCCGGCCGCTTCAGCCGCCTCTTCGGCCGCGGCTGGAAGCGGCACTAGCCGGCTCGGCGGCCGCGGCGCCTACCGATGCTCGGGGTTCGGGAAGTCGAAACGGCAGCCGGCATCCCACTCGGAGCGCTGGTTGCCGTGCACGGGGATGCCGCCGGCGTCCTTGAGGATCCGCGCCAGGTGCAGCAGGTTCCAGGTCATGAACGTCGTGTTGCGGTTGGTGAAGTCGTTCTCGGGCCCACCTGAGCCCGGGTCGAGGTAAGAGGGGCCGGGGCCGGCCTCGCCGAGCCAGCCGGAATCGGCCTGCGGCGGGATCACGTAGCCGAGGTGCTGCAGCGAGTAGAGCGTGTTCATCGCGCAGTGCTTGGCGCCGTCCTCGTTGCCGGTGACCAGGCAGCCGCCGACCCGGCCGTAGTAGGCGTACTGGCCCGCGTCGTTGAGCAGGTGCGAGTTGCCGTAGAGCCGCTCGATCACGTGTGTGGCGACCGAGGTCTTCTCGCCCAGCCAGATCGCCATGCCGAGCACCAGGATGTCGGCCGCCATCACCTTCTCGAAGATCTCGGGCCAGGCGTCCTCGTCCCAGCCGTGCTCGGTCATGTCCGGCTGGACGCCGATCGCGATTGGATGATCGATCGCCCGCAGGTTCTCGACCTCGACGCCGTTGCGGCGCATGATCTCGATCGAGATGTCCATCAGGCCCTGGGTGTGGGACATCTCCGGGCTCCGCTTCAAGGTGCAGTTGATGAACAGGGCACGGAGGTCCGAGTAGTCGGCGGGGGCGTCGTCGCACAGCTGTCGCTGGCGCTCGTTGAGGACTTCGTTCATCTCGCTGGGCTGCCTTTCTGGCTCTCGATCGGATCGGCTGTCGCCGACCCTATAGACGCCCGCCGGGCGCTTCCGTTACGGCCGCTCAGCGTCGGTGCCACCGTAGTGGCCGGGCCACTCGGCGGCCGGAATCCTCGTCGTCCGGCGGATCGGCCCGGGTCCCATCCACTCGATCCTCCCGAGTCGCGCCACCGGCCGCAGCCGCCCGATCTCCGGCAGCCCGTCCTCGAGCACGTCCCGATCGACGCTTGCGGCGACGACGCGACCGAAGATCACCGTCGAGTCGCCGAAGCTGATCGTCTCCGCCAGCCGGCACTCGAAGGCAATCGGGGACTCGGCGACCCGGAGCGGGGCGACGTACGTGCTGGCCTCGGCCGCGATCCCGACCGCTTCGAACTCGCTCACCTCCGGCGGGAAGTCGGTGGCGGTCGCGTTGATCTGCTCGAACAGGTTCTCGGGCGCGAAGTTGACGACGAACTCCCCGGTCTGCTCGATGTTGCGCTGGGAGTCCTTGCGGCCGACGGAGGTGAACTGCAGAACCGGCGGCTCGACGCAGGACACCGTGAAGAACGAGTGCGGGGCGAGGTTGTCGTCGCCGTCTGCCGAGCGGGTCGAGACCCAGGCGATCGGGCGGGGCACGATCGAGCAGGTCATCAGCTTGTAGAAGTCACGCGCGGACATCCGGCCTGGGTCGAACTCGGTGCGGGCCATCGCAACAAGCCTAGCCGGGCCGTGTTCAGGCACCCGAACAGCGGCATGATCGGACGCGGGGGGGCCACTGGCTAGCATTCCCCGCTCGGCGTTCTCACCGGCGGCGCCCTGACCGCCCGCGCCGGACCGGTCCGATGGGAGAAGTCGCAACGGAGCCTGCTTGCAGATGACCAAATTGATCAACTCCACCCGCGAAGGAAAGCTGCTCGGCGCCGCCGTGCTGGCGACACTCGTGATCGCGTCGTTCGGCGTCTTCGTCGGGGGCACCGACGAGGTCACTGCCGCAAAGCAGGACCGCCCGAACGTGGTCGTGATCATGGCCGACGACCAGTTCACGACGACGCTCAACGCGATGCCCTACACCCGCTCACGCGACGACTGGGTCCGATTCGACAACACGATCGTCAACACGGCCCTCTGCTGCCCCTCCCGGGCGACGCTGCTGACCGGCCTGACCTCGGACCACACGGGGATCGAGAGCAATTCGGAGACGAGCCTGTTCAAGGACCAACCGACGATCGCCGACTGGCTCAGCGACGCCGGCTACGAGACCGGGTTCATCGGCAAGTACTTCAACAAGTTCCCATGGGGCGAGCCGGACGACTACGTCCCTCACGGCTGGGACTACTGGGCCTCCTACGCCGGCAAGCAGGGCTACTACGACTACCGGCTCAACGACAACGGCCTGGTCGTCGACGAGAACGGTCTCAAGAGCTACTCCACCGACGTCTTCGCCGAGAAGGCCGTCGAGTTCATCGACTCCACGACCCCGGGCCGGCCGTTCTTCTCGCTGATCAGCTTCTTCGGCCCGCACTCGCCCTGGACGCCGCCGACCCGGTACGCCGATGCGAAGGTGAAGAAGATCCGCGAGACGCCGGCCTTTCTCGAGGAGGACGTCTCCGACAAGCCGCGCTGGATCCGACGGATGCCCGAGCCCGACGCCGCGAAGATGCGAGAGAACCGGACTCGTCACCAGCGGGCGCTGCTGGCGGTGGACGACGCGATCGAGGCCGTGTTCGCGGCGCTCGAGGCGAAGGGCGAGCTCGAGAACACGATCGTTCTGTACACCTCCGATCACGGGATCAGCATGGGCGAGCACCGTTACGCCCAGAAGACCTGCGGGTACGAGATCTGCTCGCGGGTGCCGCTGCTGGTCCGGGTCCCCGGTATCGACGGCCGCAGGGAGCGGGCCCTGGTCGGCAACATCGACTTCGCCCCGACGATCGCCGACTACGCGGGGATCGAGACCGGTGAGCCGGTCGACGGCCGCAGCCTGCGCCCGGTCCTGGAGCAGGCGCGCAAGCGCCTCCACAAGGGCATCTACCTGCATCGGGCCCAGGGCCAGAAGAACCGGATCTTCTCCGGCCTGCGGACCAAGCGGTGGAAGTACGTGAGCTACGACAAGGTCGGGGAGCAGGAGCTCTACAACCTGCGCCGGGACCCGGACGAGCTGTTCAACCTGATCTCGACGGGCAGGCGGAAGTGGGACCGCAAGGCGACCGTGCTCGCCGCCAAGCTGCGGCGGATCCGCGACACGCCGCCGAAGATCCGCTAGCGGTTCGGGCTCAGCCGCCGATCGCGCTCATCGAGCGGGGGGAGGGCGAAAGCCCGGCTCCCCGACGTGGTGCTTGAGCTCCTTGCGCCAGACGGCGTCGCGAATCCGCTCGCCGAGCTCGGCGTCGCTCGCGCCCGAGCGCAGCGGCCCGCGCAGGTCGGTCTCGTGGATCGAGAACAGGCAGGTGCGCAGCTTGCCCTCAGCCGTCAGCCGCAGTCTGTTGCAGTCGGCGCAGAACGGCTCCGAGACGGGGTTGATGAAGCCGATCTCACCGGCACCGTCGGCGAAACGGAAGCTGCGTGCCGTGGCCGACGGCTCGCGCTCGATCTCGACCAGGGGGTGCTGGGCCTCGATCAGCTCCCGGACCTCGGCTCCGGTGAGCACCCGCTCAGGCGTCCAGGCACGGTCGGCGTCGAGCGGCATGAACTCGATGAACCGCACCTGGTAGCCGGTGGTCCGGGCGAGCTCGGCGAAGCCGAGCACCTCGTCCTCGGTGAAGTCGCGGATCGCGACGGCGTTGACCTTGATCGGGCGGACCGCCGGGTAGGCGGCGATCGCCTCGAGGCCCCGCATCACCTGCGGTAGCGCGTCGCGACGGGTGATCTGGAAGAAGCGGTCCCGGGCGAGAGAGTCGATCGAGACGTTGACCCGGCCGATGCCGGCGGCGACGAGGGCCTCGGCGTCGCGCTCGAGCAGATAGCCGTTGGTGGTCAGCGAGAGATCGGCGATCCCGGGTACCGCGGAGAGCATGCTGACCAGCTTCGGGAAGCTGCGCCGGACCAGCGGCTCGCCGCCGGTCAACCGCAGGTCACGGATCCCGAGCCCGGCGAAGACGGTGACGAGCCGCTCGATCTCCTCGAAGCTGAGCAGCTCCTCCCGCTCGAGCCACGGTAGGCCCTCCGCCGGCATGCAGTACTGGCAGCGGAAGTTGCAGCGGTCGGTGACCGAGACCCTGAGGTCGGAGATCACGCGCCCATGGGCGTCGACGAGTGGATCAGTTGCATCCTTCATCAGCTTCAGCGTAGCCGGGTGTCGCCGTCGCCGGTTCGGTTCACTCGCAGAGCGGCCGGCCTGGAAGGCGCTTGTCCCGGCCCTTGATGCCGGAGCACTCCCGCAGGCGGTCGAGTCGGCGCTTCAACTCCGCCTGCCTCGTCTGGTTCCCGCTCCCGTTCGGCGCCGGGTAGAGGTTCTCGAGCTGTAGCGGGTCGCTCTCCATCCGGTAGTGCTCGGTCTCGACGGCGCAGGGGTCGGTCGGCTCGAGCTGCGTCGGGTACTCCGCGTAGAGGCTGCTGACGGTCCATAGCGCCGCATAGGCGCCGCAGAAGAACTGGACCCGACCCTGCTCGACCAGCAGCCCGCGCTCCTGCGGCCAGTCGCCGTCGTCGCCGGTCAGCAGGCCGATCAGGGAGCGTCCGTCGAGCCGCCGGCAGCCGCCGCGCGGATTGCACGGCTCGGCCCCGCCAAGCTCCGCAACCGAGGCGGTGATGTCGATGTTGCCGACCGGCTTCGCGATCTTCGCCGGCGGCGAGGTGCCGTAGCGTGGCGGCAGGCGGGCCAGAAGCGGCACGCGAATGCCCTCCTCGTAGGGGAAGCCCTTGTTGTTGGGGAGTCGGTGTTCGCCATGGAAGAAGCCGTTGTCGGAGGTGAAGAAGATCGCCGTGCGGCGCAGCTGGTTGGTCGAGACCAGCTCCCTGTAGAGCCCCTGGAAGCCGCGATCGACGGCTCGCAACGCGGCCATCTGGCAGCGGTAGCGCTTCTCGATGTTGGAGATCACGAAGTCGCTCAGCGGGCCCCGGAGGGAGAGCGCTGAGGACTTGTCCGAGGTGTCCTCCTCGTTGAACGACCGCTCGGCAGGATCGAGCGCGGCCTGCGGCAGCGGCTCGTCCGTGAACAGCCCGAGGTCGAGCGGGTCGGGCTGGGCCGCCTCCGAGCAGCGCCCGGGCGTCGAGCCAACCTCCGAGTGCGGCGCAAAGTGGTCGAGCTGGAGGTAGAACGGAGCGCTGCGGTCGGCGCTACCGCGGACGAACCGAACGGCCTTCGAGTTCAGGCGGCGCGTCAGGTAGTCGCTCGGGTCGGTCCCGAAACGCTTGATCCGCTCGCCGGCGGCGAGCCGGTAGTCGTAGTAGTGGTAGCTGACCAGCGTGTACCACTTCTTCCAGCCCGGAGCCGGCGAATCCCAGCCGTCGACGTCGCCGTAGCGGTTCAGGTACTTGCCGACGTGGGCCGTCCGGTAGCCGGCTCGCTTCATCCAGACCGGCAGCGTGTTGCCCTTGCGCTTCAGCGACGAGTAGCCCGGGTTGTTGCCGAAGACGCCGTTGTTGTGGGGATACTCGCCGCTGAGGAAGGCGGCGCGCGACGGGCAGCAGGAGGGCGAGACGACGATCGCGTTGCTGAACTCGGTCCCCTGGCCGGCGAAGAACGAGCTCGTGAACGGCATCGTCCGCGGGTTCATCTGGCCGAGGGTCTGGTCGTCGGTGGTGACCACGATCACGTTCGGCTGGCGCGCCGCCTCGGCAGCCGCCGGCGGCATCCAGACGAGCAGCGCGCCGAGCACAGCAGCGGCGCCACAGATGACCCTCACGGGCCGCATCCCTGACATTCGCAGAAGGCTAGTGGTCCGACCCGGCGGGCCCGGCCGTAGCCCCGCTGTCCAGGAACCGCACCGAGGATCAAGCCGGCCTCCGCCGCTACCGATGTCAGCACTGTGTACCTGATGGAGTTCGTCAACGGGGTGAGGGCGGCGCAGTCCCGGCCGCCGCTCGACCGCCTCGACTCGCGGGGCACACTCGAGGCCGCGCTCGGTTGCAGGCTCGAGCCCGCCGTGGGCGTGATGCGGTTCACGAGTCCCGGGGACGCGGACACGGTGGCGGCCTCCGCCGGTCTGAGGCTCGGTTCGACCGCCGGCACGGTCGAGCTACCGCCCGCGATCAAGCGCTTCGCGCGGCTGCTGGCAGCTGACGCGGCCGGAGCGGATCTGGGTCCGGAAGGCGACCGGCGGGCCGCGGTGGGGGCCGGCGGGGTTATGTAAACCGGGCCTCGGTCAGCGGCTTGCGGCGCCGAGCCGCTCGCCCGCCGGGGTCGCGGCCGCTGCGATCAGCTCGAACTCGTCGGGGTCGAGGCGCTCGGTGCGTCTCGCGTACTCGCGCATGTAGCCGGGCCAGTTGGCGACGATCCGGCCGCGGTCGTCCCGGTACCAGGAGTCGCACTCGGTCCAGGCGGTGCCGGCGAAGCGGGCCTGCGTCTCCCGGTCGCTGGCGGCCTCGACCTCGGCCCGGACCGCGATCGCCGCGGCCCCCGCGTCGCGGACCCGCTGCAACGCCTGGCGGATATATGCGGCCTGCCGCTCGAGGTAGAAGATGATCGAGCCGCCCGAGGTGTTGGTGTTCGGCCCGTACATCACGAACATCGAAGGGAAGCCGGGCACCGTCATCCCGAGGTGCGCATGAGCGCCGTCGGCCCAGGCCTCCGAGAGTCGCTCGCCGCCGGACCCGACGATCTCCATCGGGAACATGAAGTCGTTCGTGCGAAAGCCGGTCGCCCAGATGATGCAGTCGAAGGCGCGCTCGGTTCCGTCCCCGGTACGGAGGCCGGCGGCGGTGACCCCGGCGATCGGATCGGTGATCAGCTCGACGTTGGGCCGCTGCAGGGTCGGCAGGTAACGGGAGCTGAACAGGATCCGCTTGCAGCCGAAGGTGTAGTCGGGCCAGGCCTTGCGCCGCACCTCGGGGTCGCGAAGCTGCCAGCGCATGAACGCGGCCGAGCGCAGCCTGCCGAGCATCCCGATCGTCCGCGGATGCCGGATCAACATCGTCAGCGACTCGCCGTAGTTGAACATGAAGCGCCGCCGAAAGGCCTGGACGCCCGGGATCAGCCTGATCGCCGCCGCAATCGGGGCCGGGTAGGCGCGATTGCGGCGCGGCATGAACCAGTTCCCGCTGCGCTGAAAGATCGCCAGCTCCGCCACCTGCTCGGCGATCTCGGGAACGAACTGGACCGAGCTCGCGCCGGTGCCGACCACGGCGACCCGCTTGCCGGTCAGGTCGTAGTCGTGATCCCAGGAGGCGGAGTGGAAGCTGTGCCCCTCGAAGCGCTCGAGCCCCTCGATCCGCGGGTAGGCCTCGCGGTGCAGTTGCCCCGTCGCGATGATCAGCGCCTCGGCAGAGAAGGTACGGCCGTCGGCCGCGGTGGCGGTCCAGGAGCAGCGCTCGTCGTCCCAGAGGCACTCGGTCACCTCGGCGTTGACGACGATCCGGCGGTCGACGCCGTAGTCGTGGGCGACCTCGCGCAGGTACTCGAGGATCTCCTGCTGGGGCGAGCAGAGCCGCGACCAATCGCGGCGCTGGGCGAACGAGAACGAGTAGAGGTGGCTTGGAACGTCGCAGGCGGACCCCGGGTAGCTGTTCAGGTACCAGGTGCCGCCCAGCTCGGGAGATCGCTCGAGGATCGTGATCCGATCGAAGCCGTGCGACTGCAGCTCGATCGCCGCCGCGATCCCGCCGAAGCCGGCGCCGATGATCAGGGCCCGAGGTTGCGCCATGTGCGCAATCTAGCGGTCTCCTGAACCGGTCCCTGGGCGGGGCTACGCTCGATCCGTTGCCGGAGTCGACGACCTGCCGCCCGCGGCTCAGGCGAGCGTCAGAGCGAGCTCCTCGAGGCTCGCGAAGATCAGGTCCGGGGGGTGGGGGGCGCCGCCGACGTCCTCGCGCGAGTCGCGGCCGGTGAGAACGAGCGCCGTCGCCATCCCGGCCGCGGCGGCTCCGGCCACGTCGGAGTGCAGGCTGTCGCCGACCATGATCGGATGCCGGCAGTCGAGGCGTCGCATCGCGGCCTCGAACATCGCCGGCTGCGGCTTGCCGACCGTGAGCGCCTCGACGCCGGAGGCGGTCTCGATCGCGGCGACCAGTGCCCCGGTGCCGGGAACCAGGCCGTCCGCCGTCGGGTAGGTGGGGTCCTTGTTGGTCGCCCAGAGACGAGCGCCGCGGCGCACCGCTGCACTGGCGACGCTGAGCACCTCGTAGTCGAACCGGCCGCCACCGCCGACGACCACGGCGTCGACAGCCTCCGCCTGCTCGGGGCCCAGCGGCTCGAGGCCCTGCTCGGCCAGCTCGCGTCGCAGGGACTCGGTGCCGACGGCGAGCACGCAGGCCCCGGGTGCGGCGACGGCCAGCGATTCCGCCGTTGCCGTGGCCGAGGTGAGGATCTGCCCAGCCTCGGTCGGGGCGCCGGCCGCGGTCAGTCGCTGGGCAAGCTCGGCCCGGGTGCTGCGGGGATCGTTGGTGACGAAGACGAGCGGTCGATCGCCGCCGCGCAGCCGCTCGATCGCCTCGACCGACCCCGCGATCGGCTCGTGACTGAGCCAGACGACGCCGTCGAGGTCGATCGCGAACCCGTCGTAGGCAGCGGCGGTGGGTGTTCCAGGGGTTCCGGAGTCGGGGGACACGGGGCCGATCCTAGGGGTCGGCGCCGAAGCGGCCGCACAGCCAACGCACGATAATCAACGTTATGTGAACCTGGCGCTCGCGCACAGGTCAGGTTGGGCTGTCTGACGGCGTCGAGGCCGCCCATCGACTTCAATGGCCCGGTGCGGATCACGATCGCGACCTTCGAGGGGATGCCGCCCGAGTTCGGCGCCGACGACCAGCTGCTGCTGCGCAAGCTGCGCGACCGTGGCGTCGCGGTCACCTACGTTCCCTGGTCGGATCCGGCGGCGGACTGGAGCTCCCCGGACCTGGTCTACGCACGCTCACCCTGGGACTACTCGCAGCGCCACGCGGAGTTCGTTGCGTGGATCCGCGGCGTCGAGGCCCGGCTCGAGAACGATCCGGCGCTGATCGAGTGGAACAGCGACAAGCGCTATCTCGCCGATCTCGCCGCCGCCGGAATTCCGGTCGTCGAGACCGCCTACGTCGGCCCGGGCGACGTCCCGGCTCCGTTCGAGCGCGAGCTCGTCGTCAAGCCGACGATCTCGGCCGGAGCGCGCGACACGGGCCGTTTCGGGCCCCAGTCCGCCGACGAGGGTCGTGCCCTGCTCGCGCGAATCACCGGCCGCGGCGGGACGGCGATGATCCAGCCCTTCCTCTCCAGCGTTGAGACCGCCGGCGAGACCGCGGTGGTGATGATCGCCGGTGAGGTCAGCCACGTGCTGCGCAAGCGCCCGGTTCTGCGCGCCGACGAGGTAGCTCCGACCCGCGCGGACGAGCTCGGCGTCGCGGAGTCCATGTACGACCCCGGTCTCGTCACCCGCGGAAGCGCCGAGGAGGACGAGATCGGGCTCGCCCGGAGCACGCTGGCGATGCTCGTCGACCGCTTCGACACGACCCCGCTCGTCGCCCGCGTCGACATGCTCCGCGACGACGCCGGTGAGCCGATCCTGCTCGAGCTCGAGGCGATCGAGCCGAACCTCTACTTCGGCCAGGCCCCGGAAGCGGCCGAGCGGCTCGCCGACGCGATCGTCGCGCGGGCCCGGCGGGACTCGTGAGGCCCCTTGCATCATGAGCTTGCGCCGCGCGTCCGCGGCGGCGCCGGCTGGCGCAGCCTCTCGCTGATCGTCGGTCTGTTCCTGTTTGCGCTCGGGATCGTGATGCTGCTCGGCTCCGAGCTCGGGCTCTCCCCGTGGGACGTGCTCAACCAGGGCATCGAGAAGCAGACCCCGCTCTCGTTCGGCAACGCCAACATCGCCGTCGCGCTGCTCGTGGTCGCGCTCGCCGTCGGCCTTGGCTCGAGCGTCGGGCCGGGGACCGTCGCCAACGCGATCGGGATCGGGCTGTTCGTCGATCTGCAGATCTCGCTCGGGATCGCCGACGCGATCGCCGACTCCTCCCTGCTGCTGCGGGGGCTGGCGATGCTCGGCGGGATCGCAACGGTGGCCATCGGCTCGGCGCTCTACATCGGCGCCGCGATGGGAGCCGGACCGCGCGACTCGTTGATGCTGGTGTCGGCGTCGCGGATCGGCCTCCGACTGAGCGTCGTCCGCGCCGCGATCGAGTCGTCCGTCACGCTGCTCGGCTTCGCGCTCGGCGGCACGGTCGGGATCGGCACGCTCGCCTTCGCTTTCGGGATCGGCCCCGCGGTCGAGATCGCCTTCGCGGCTCTCAGGCGCTCGCCGCTGGCAGCGACCGAGCCCGCCGCCGCAGCGTCGTCGCCGCATCAGGAGTGGTCGGCGCTGTAGCCGTCTGGTTGACATAACCGCGGGCCCCCTGGCCCCAGCTTCAGGCCGCAGCTGCCCGGAACCGGCTGCCTGCGGCTAGTTCATGCTCGGATCGTCGGGCATCCGGGCGACCAGGGCGTACTCGCCGCCCTTGCGATCGAGCACGTCGTGCCACAGGGCCTCGGGGTCGTCGGGGAAGAGCTCCGTCGGCAGCGGCGACTCGATGATCCATGCCTCGGCTTCGATCTCCTGCTCGAGCTGGCCCGGGCCCCAGCCGGAGAAGCCGGCGTAGACCCGGCCGCGTCGAACCGCCGCGGGCAGCTCTTCCAGCTCCGTCTGCGCGGAGACGAGCCCGACGTCGGCCACGACTATCCATGCCGCCTTGTCGGGGTCGGCGAACTCGCCGAGCACGACGAGAGCCTCCGGCTGAACCGGTCCCCCGACGAAGATCGGCTCCTCGCCGGCAATCGGCGTCAGGTCTGGGATCACGGCCGTCACCTCTGACTCCGAGGGCCGGTTGAGGACGATCCCCATCGCCCCGCTCTCATCGTGCTCGGTGATCAGGATCACCGAGCGCTCGAAGTTCGGATCGCCGAGCTGGGGCGAGGCGATCAGCAGCTGTCCGCGGAGAGACTCCACCCTCCCCCCAGGCTAGTGGACCGCGGGCGACGAACCGGCGCCGGCCGGCCTCTAAGCTTGCGGCCGATGATTCACGACGTCGGGGAAGATCAGTTCCAGGCCGCGGTGGTCGAGCGTAGCCACCAGGTCCCGGTGGTCGTCGACTTCTGGGCCGAATGGTGCGGCCCGTGTCGGCAGCTCAGCCCCGCGCTCGAGGCCGAGGCCGGCAAGCGCGGTGACGACGTCGACCTCGCCAAGGTTGACGTCGACGCCAACCAGGCGCTGTCGCAGAGCTTCGGCGTACAGGGGATCCCCGCCGTGAAGGCGTTCAAGGACGGCAAGATCGTCAGCGAGTTCACCGGCGCGATCCCGCCGGCCCAGGTCGCCGCGTTCTTCGATGCCCTGGTGCCATCCGAGGCCGACCTGCTTGCGTCATCCACCGATGAGGGGGACCTGCGCCGCGCCTTGGAGCTCGACCCGCGCAACGTCAAGGCCGCGACGGGGCTCGCCAGGATCCTGCTGGCGCGCGGTGACGGCGCCGCTGCTGCGGAGCTGCTGCATCCGTTCGAAGGCGACTTCGTCGCCGCCGGCCTCGGCGCGCGCGCTGCGCTGGAGGTGGAGGAGGCCGTCGACCCCGCGCTGGCAGCCGCGTTCGCCGCCTGGGACGCCGGCGAGCACGCCGAGGCGCTCGAGGCCCTGCAGGGGTCCGTTTCGGCTGCCGCCGAACAGGAGCGCAGGGATCAGCTGCGTCGGGTGATGGTTGCGATCTTCACCGAGCTCGGGCCCGAGAGCGACCTCGCCCGCGACCATCGGCGCCGGTTGGCGCTGGCGCTGACCTGAGCCTCTCCGGGGCGCCGGCCGGTGCCTCGACCTCGACCGGGGTGCCGATCGCCTCGACTTCCTCGATCTCCTCGTCGTCGGTCTCGCCGCCGCAGACGATCCTGAACCGGCCCGTGCTCAGCTGCGGGTCGCCGACCAGAGGCAGCCCGCGGATCTCATCCCAGCCGAGCCGCTCGATCTCGAACGGGTTCATCCGCACCTCCGAAGCCGGAAACGGGCAGTTGCGATTGTGCTGGTCGATCGCCTTCGAGATCGCCTCGAGGTTCTTCGCATCGGCGGCGCCCACGAGGGCAACGTATCAGCGTCGATCGGCGCCCGCGGGTGGCCCTTCGACCCGGCCCGTGTCCGGGGCCCGGCGTAGGATTCGCACGGATGGGAAGCGAACGTCTGTACGGTGACCCTTCGCGCTGGGATCGGGCGATCGCACACGTCGACATGGACGCCTTCTTCGTCTCCTGCGAGCTTCTCCGCCGGCCCGAGCTGCGCGGAAAGCCGGTGGCGGTGGGGCCAAGCGGAAATCGCGGGGTCGTGACCGCGGCCTCCTACGAGGCGCGACGCTACGGGGTCCACTCCGCGCTGCCGATCTCCATCGCCCGGCGGCGTTGTCCGCAGCTGATCGTGGTTGGCGTCGATCGCTCGCTCTACAGCCGCGGCTCGCGGGCGGTGATGTCGGTGCTCGGCGAGTTCAGCGACAAGGTCGAGGTGGTGGGCATGGATGAGGCCTACGTCGACCTCAGCGAGTCGCCGGCGCCGAAGACCCGGGCGCGCCAGCTGAAGCTGCGGGTCCGCGAGCGCACCCGGCTCAGCTGCTCGATCGGGATCGGCCCAAATCGGCTGATCGCGAAGATCGCCTCGGATCTCGACAAGCCGGACGGGCTCTGTGTGCTGCCCCGGGAGCGCTTCCTCGAGGTGGTCGGGGATCGCCCGGCACGAATCATCCCGGGCGTCGGTCCGAAGACCGAGGAGCGGCTCCAGCGCGACGGGGTCCGGACCGTCAGCGAGTTGGCAGGGGCGGACCCTGGGCTGCTCGAGGCGGCGCTCGGCCCGCGTCACGGGGCCGGGCTGCGGCGCCGCGCACGAGGCTTCGGCAGCGCGGAGATCGCGCTCGGCCGGGTCCGGAAGTCGGAGAGCCGCGAGCGCACCTTCTCGGTCGACGAGACCGACGTTGCGGCGATGACCGAGGCGATCGAGCGGATGGCGCAGTCGGTCGCCTCGCACCTCGGCGAGCAGCGGATTCGCGGCCGCACCGTGACCCTGAAGATCCGCCTCGCGCCGTTCCGGACCTTCACCCGCTCACGGACGCTGGCCGACCCGACAAACGATCCGCACCTCGTGGCCGCTACGGCGCTCGCCCTGTTCGAGGACTTCGAGCGGGACGCGCCCGTGCGTCTGCTCGGCGTTGGGGTCTCGGGCCTGCTGCACCCCGAACAGAGCGCGGGCCCGACCCCCTCCCCCGCGGCCGGGGCCGAGGCGGAGGGAGCGGGGCCCGTGCAGCTGGCGCTCGACTGAGCGCCGCGCCCTACTTCGAGGACCAGACGGTGCCGGTGCTGCCGAAGCCGAGCTTCTGCTTCGTCGCGTAGGTCAGGTCGAACTCCCGGCCGGCGATGTACGGGCCGCGATCGATCACTCTGACCTTGACGCTGCGACCGCGATAGCGGAGCGTCAGCTTCGTGCCGCAGGGCAGCGTCTTGTGAGCGACGCCGATCGTCGAGGTCGTCAGCGTGCTGCCGCCGCAGGCAACCGGATTGCCGTAGAGACCGGGGCCGTAGTAGGACGCGTGGGCAGGCCTGTAGACGGTCGTCCGCCCGGCCTTGTCCTTGCTGCCCGCCGCGATCCGGTCGCCCTTCGCCTTGACTCTGGCGGCGAAGGTGCCGGTCCTGGCGGCCTTCCACCGCAGCTTGAACTTGCCGTGCTTGCCGGTTCGCGTCGCCAGCTTCTCGCCGCCGATCGCGACGACCACGCGGCGGCTGCCGATTGCGGGCTTCACCCTGCCCTTGATCGCGACCCGGTCGCCGAGGTTGACGTTCTTGTCGGCGACCCTGGCGCGCACGCGGGACTTGACCCGGACCCGGTCGGTGCCGCTGATCCGGCCGTCGGCGGCGACGGCCCGGAAGAAGCCGCTGCGATGGACCCTGACCGTCTCGCGGTATCGGCCCTTGGTGTCGCTGATGGTGCTCTTCGCCGGATGGAAGTGATCCTTGCCGGCAGCCTTGAACTCGATCCGAACCCGGCGGCCGGTCGGGGCCGCCTCGCCCTCGCGGTCCGCGAGCGCGTCGACGCGGGCGGGGAACGCCCCGCTGACCTTGACCTTTGCTCCGGGTTTCACCCTGCCCTTGTTCGCGTCGAAGCTGGCCTGCTCGGCGCTTGCGCCGGAGGCCGGGCTGGTGCCGATGGTGATGCTGAACAGGGCGGCGACGGGAAGCAGCGCGAGCGCTGCCCTCCGCCTCCGCCACCTGCGGAAGCGTTGCATTGTTGATCCTCGCTTTCGCCGCCGACGGGGTTAGCTGTCGGGCTCGCCGCGCCGGTTCCTCCGGCGTCTTGGCTACGGCCGATCACGGTCCGATTCGCCCCGTGCCACCGCTGGGTGGCAGATGGTTCCCCCGCTCCGCCGAGCTATTCAGCTACGGTCTTGATTGAGCGGACTTAGAGTTGCGTTTTCGATCTGTTTGACGCGGAGAAGCGTACGGGCCAAGGGCATGTATATGTGTGACTGCTGTCACATTGCTAACACTATTGAAATACTCCGCCCATGAGCGGCGACCGGCTCAGCGGCCTCGACGCATCGTTTCTGCATCTGGAGCGAGGCGGGGCTCACATGCACGTCGCCTCGACGATGATCTTCGAGGGGCCGACGCCCCGCTATGAGGAGGTGCGCGAGCAGCTTGCGGCGCGACTCCACCTGGTCCCCCGCTTTCGCCAGCGGCTGCGCTTCGTGCCCTTCGGGCAGGGTCGGCCGGTCTGGGTCGACGACCCGCGTCTCAACCTCGACTACCACCTCCGCTACACGGCTCTGCCCGCCCCCGGCAGCGAGGAGCAGCTCCGTACGCTGGCCGCCCGGGTCTTCTCGCAGCGGCTCGACCGCTCGAAGCCGCTCTGGGAGATGTGGCTCGTCGACGGGCTCGAGGGCGGCCGCTTCGCGATCATCGGCAAGAGCCACCACTGTCTGGTCGACGGCGTCTCCGGCGTCGATGTCAGCACCGTGCTCTTCGCCACGACGCCCGAGCAGGACCCCGCTCCCGAGCCGCCCCGGTGGGAGCCCGGACCCGAGCCCAGCGATACGGAGCTGCTGGCCGGCGCCCTGACCGAGCGGGTCGTCGATCCGGCCGAGATCGTCCGCGGCCTGCGGGCACTCGTGAGACAGCCGCGCCGCGTCCTCGGGGCGCTGCGCGACGGTGCCGAGGCAATCGGGGCGCTGACCGGCGTCGGGCTTGCCGCTCCCCCCTCCCCCCTCAATGTGCCGATCGGATCCCACCGGCGCTTCGCCTGGGTCCGCGCCGACCTCGACGATCTCAGGCGGATCAAGGACGCCCACGGCGGCACGGTCAACGACGTCGTGCTGGCCGTCGTCAGCGGTGCCCTCGGGCGCTACCTGCGCGCCCGAGGGCACAGCACCGCCGGCCAGGAGCTGCGGGCCCTGGTTCCGGTCAGCGTCCGCGCGGCGGGTGAGCGCGGTGCGCTCGGCAACCGCGTCGCGGCGATCATGGCGCCGCTGCCCGTCGGGGTCATCGATCCGCTCGAGCGGCTCGGCATCGTCAGCGAGTCGCTGGCCGATCTCAAGCAGTCGAAGCAGGCGGTCGGAGCCGAGCTGTTGAGCGAGCTCAGCGACTTCGCGCCGCCGACGATCGTCTCGCAGGCTGCCCGACTGCAGCCGCAGCAGCGGCTCTTCAACCTGGTGGTCACCAATGTCCCCGGGCCCCAGTTCCCCCTCTACATGATGGGCCGCCGACTGCTCGACATCTTTCCGATGGTGCCGCTGGCTCGGCGCCAGGCGCTCTGCGTCGGGATCATGAGCTACGACGGATCGATCAACTTCGGGTTGATCGGCGACTATGGCGCGTTCGGGGGCCTCGACTCGTTCGCAGCCGACCTCCAGGACGCGCTCGCGGAGCTGAGAGCCACCGTTCCGGGCGCCGCGCGCAGGCGGACCGCCGAGCGCAGCGACGAGCTCAGCCGGCCCTAGGCTCCGGGCTCGCACCCGGGGCCGGACAGGCGTGGCAGACGATCAGCGGGCGGCCGAGTGGTCGCTCCGCTCGATCCCGGCCGGCGGCTGCCAGCGGAGCAGCAACTCGAGGTCCTCGGCGCGGCCGCTGTCGTAAGCGGAGCCTGAGGTCGGGTCAGGGTGGCCGGGGTGCACCATCCACTCGACTACGAGGTCGTCCCGCATCCGCGCCACGCCGCCCGCGGTCAGCTCATCGGGGAGCGGAGCCGCCGTCTGCTCCAGCCGACCGACGAGCAGGTCGGGCGTGGCGACTCCGCGGCAGCGCAGCAGGCGCCGATGGCGCGGCGAGATCGAGCGCACCGGCAGCCCGTGGCCCAGGGCCAGATCCGCGACCACGGTCCCGAGGCCCGGGCGGGCGTGGCAGTGGTGATGGCCGTCGAGGTAGGCGGGCGGGCGGCCGAACTGCTGCGTGAAGCCGGCGATCTGCTCTGCGAACCGACGGGCGGCCTCGCTGCGCTCGGCGTCGGTCGCTCTGGCCGCCTCGCAGGCCCAGCCGAGATCCAGGTGCAGGCCGACCTCGATGCCGGTCGCGAGCAGGCCCTCGGCTCCCACCGCGGCGCGGGTCGCGAAGGCGCTGACTGCGTCGATCGCGCCCGCCCGGGCCGCCTCGAGGATGCCGGCGTCATAGCGGTCGGCGTAGCCGTAGTCGTCGGCGGTGATCAGCAGCTTCGGCATCTCCGACATTGTCGTCGCCGGTATCCCTGGGGGCCGTCTGGACCGTCCGGCGCTCTTGCCACGATCGCGCCGATGAAGAGGCCAAGCGCCTTCACCGACCCACTCCACAACTTCCAGGGCGTCCTCCTGCTGATCGTCGCCGCGCTCGTCTTTCAGATGGCGGCCCCCGACGCCGACTGGTCCCGTCTGGTGGCGATCGCGCTCCAGGGCGCGGTCTTGATCGCAGCCCTCATCGCGGGCGGCGCGCGACAACGGATCGTGCGCGGCGTAAGCATCGGAGTCGCCGTGCTGCTCGTGCTCTCGACCGCCACCGTGTTCGGTGCCTCGGTCGGTGGTGGTGGGCCCCGCCTGATCAGCCTGTTGCTGGTGCTGATCGCTCCAGCGGGCATCGTGATCGGGATCCGGCGGGGCGTGATCGAGGACCAGCGGGTGAGCCTGCAGACCGTCTACGGTGGGCTCTGCATCTACCTGTTGGCGGGGCTCGCCTACGCGTTCGCGTTCAGCCTGGTCCAGGACATCGGCGGGGACCCGTTCTTCGCGGGCGGGGTCGAGGGCGACCCGAACGACTTCCTCTACTTCAGCCTGGTCACGCTGAGCACGACGGGCTACGGCGACTTCACCGCGGCCACGGAGTTCGGTCGGACGATCGCGGTGACCGAGGCCGTTGCCGGCCAGGTCTACCTCGTCACGGTGGTCGCCCTGCTGGTCTCCAACCTCGGCAGAGCCAGGCCCTCCGGCCCCGTCCTCGGCCACCTGGCGGAGGAGGCGGACACCGAGTCGGGTGGTTCGGCCCCGACTGACTCCAGGTCGTGAGCGCGGCCGGGCGCGCGGTCCGTCTGCGAGAATCGCCGAGAGGAGATGAGCGCCGCCGTCGACTTCCGGACCTGCCCGCTCTGCGAGGCGACCTGCGGGCTGCGGGTCGAGCTCGAGGGCCGCGAGGTGAGGGGCGTGCGGGGCGATCCCGACGACGTCTTCAGCCGCGGCTTCATCTGTCCGAAGGGAGCCAGCCTCGCCGAGCTGCACGCCGATCCCGACCGGCTCGCGACCCCACTCGTTCGCCGTGCGGGGGAGCTGGTCGAGGCCGGATGGGACGAGGCCTTCGAGGTGATCGAGGCCGGACTGGCGCCGATCCTCGCTGACGGCGATCGCAGCGCCGTCGGCGCCTACCTCGGCAACCCCAACGCACACACCCTCGACGGTGCGATCCACCTCCGAGCGCTGCTCAAGGGCCTCGGCTCACGCAACGTCTACAGCGCCTCGTCCGTCGACCAGCTACCGAAGCAGATCGCCGTCGGGCTGATGTTCGGGGCGGGCCTGGCCGTGCCGATTCCCGACGTCGATCGGACCGAGCACCTGCTCGTGCTCGGCGCCAATCCGCTGGCGTCGAACGGGTCGCTGCTGACCGCGCCCGACCTGCGCGGCCGCCTCCGCCGTCTTCGCGAGCGGGGAGGCAGGCTCGTCGTCGTCGATCCGCGGCGCTCCCGCACCGCCGAGCTCGCCGACGAGCACCACTTCATCCGCCCCGCCCGTGACGCTCACCTGCTCGCTGCGATCGGCCACACCGTGCTGACCGAGGGCCTCGCCGATCCCGGCCGGCTCGCCGGGCTCAGCAACGGGCTCGACACGATCGCCGAGTTGCTCGCCCCGTTCTCGCCCGAGGCCGTCGCCCCCGACTGCGGGATCGGCGCCCCGGAGATCCGCCGGATGGCGCGCGAGCTCGCCGCCGCTCCGCGGGCCGCCGTATACGCCCGGATCGGGACCACGACCCAGGAGTTCGGGACTCTGGCGAGCTGGCTGGTCGATGTCCTCAACGTGATCACCGGCAACCTCGACCGGCCCGGCGGCGCGATGTTCCCGCTCGCCGCCGCGGGACAGTCGAACGCCGCCGGCGAGCCCGGCCGCGGCCGCGGCGTCAGGCTCGGCCGCTGGAGCAGTCGGGTACGGGGTTTGGCTGAGTCGTTCGGCGAGCTCCCGGTCGCCTGCCTGGCCGAGGAGATCGAGACTCCCGGCGAGGGCCGGATTCGGGCGCTGCTGACGGTGGCCGGCAACCCGGTCGTCTCGACCCCGAACGCGGCGAGGATGCGGGCCGCGCTCTCCTCGCTCGAGTTCATGGTCTCGATCGACTGCTACGTCAACGAGACGACCAGCCTCGCCGATGTGATCCTGCCGGTTCCCTCGCCGCTGGAGCGAAGTCACTACGACCTCGCCTTCTACCAGCTGTCGGTGCGCAACGTCGCGAACTTCTCGCCCCCGGCGCTGCCGCTTCGAGAGGGCATGGTCGAGGAGTGGCGGACGATGCTCCGCCTGCTCGGCGTCGTCACCGGCCAGGGGCCGGATGCAGATACCGATGCGATCGATGACCTGATCGCGCTCGAGGCGGCGCGGCGGGAGACGGTTACCGCGGGATCTCCGGCCACGGGTATGGAGCCGGAGGCGGTGCTCGCGAAGCTCGGCGATCGGCGAGGCCCCGAGCGGGTCCTCGATCTGTTGCTGCGCTGCGGGCCCTACGGGGCCGGGCTGAACGGCGGTCGTCGGGGTGGCGACGAGGTCGCCCTCTCGCTGGGCGCGCTCGAGCGGGCCCCCCATGGGATCGACCTCGGGCCGCTGCAGCCGCGACTGCCGGAGATGCTGCGCACGCCAAGCGGCAAGATCGAGCTCTGCCCGGAGCCGATCACCGCGGACCTGGAGCGGCTGCAGGCCTCGCTCGGCTGCACGAATGGGGACATGGTCCTGATCGGTCGCCGTCACCTGCGATCGAACAACTCGTGGCTGCACAACCTCCCGCATCTGGTCCGGGGCGCGGATCGCTGCACGATGCACGTCAGCCCCGCCGACGCCGCGCGGCTCGGCCTCGACGACGGCGCGCGGGCGCGGGTCGCCTCGCGAGCCGGCGCGGTGGAGATCCCGGTCGAGGTCACCGACGCGATCATGGACGGGGTGATCTCGATCCCGCACGGCTGGGGCCACGACGCGGAGGGGAATCGGCTCAGGGTGGCCGCTGAGCACAGCGGCGTCAACTCGAACCTGCTCGCCGACGAGACCGTGGTCGATCCGCTGTCGGGCAACGCCGTCCTCAACGGGATCCCGGTCGAGGTGGCTCCCGCCTGAGGCCCCCGGCGGGGATCAGCCGATCCGCGCCCTGAACGTGCGCCGATCCCGGGTGTAGGTGCGGCTCGATCCGCGGACCCTGCCGTCGGCGTTGATCAGCACCGCGGTGACCTTGTCGTAGCTCCCGGCATCGGCGAGCTCGACCGCCGCGCGGCCTCCCCTTGCCAGGTACTTGGAGGCGATCTCGATCTCGCCGCCGGTTGCGGCGCCACGGCGTCCGACCAGCGCGACCGCAGAGCGTGTACCGCGCCTGACCTTGACGATCAACTTCGCTGTGCCGGCAGCCCGCACCCTGTAGAGCCGATAGGCGGTGTGGTTCAGCTTCAGCTTCCTCGGCTTCTGCCCAAGCTGCCCGGACCGTCGGACCTTCTCGTAGAGGCCCGCGTCCGGGAAGATCGGGTCGGAGTTGATCTCGGCCGTGGCGGCGGCGAAGGCGGCGAACTGGCGGCTGAAGGACCCGCCGCCCATCTCGCCGATTGCCCGCTCGTAAGCGGCGACGGCGAAATCGCGGGGCTTCACCGCCGCTCCGGCCTCCCATGCCTTGCGGATCGTCGCCGGGCCGAGCCTGCCGTCGAGCCAGTGGTTCCACAGCGCCGAGCCGTAGAGCTTGACCCCGGCCGATCGGGGCTCCGCCATCGGGAACCAGGGGAAGCGGCTGAAGGCCTTGGTGAAGCGCAGGTAGTCGTTGATCTCGGGAAAGACCTTCTCCTCTGTCCAGGTGGCCGTCGACTCGAACATCCAGTCGTCGAGGTAGACGTCGTAGTTGAACTGGAGTACGTGGTTGTACTCGTGCGCCATCGTCGCCTGCATCAACTCCAGCGGGTTGCCGCCGAATCCCCTGTAGTCGTTGTCGATCACGAGGTAGCCGGGCTCGGTGCGCCTCGGGCGTCGCGTGTCGGTGGTCGCGTAGCCGAACAGCTGTCGCCCGAGGTCGAGCAGATAGATGTCGACCTGGCCCTCCCCGCCCCTGCCGTTGCGGGCTCCGCGGTTGCCGTCGGACTTCGCGTCGCGCCAGCCGAGGGCGGTGTTCTCGATCGCGTAGGACGTGGCCGCCGCCGCCAGGACGGCCTCCGGGAAATCGGGTACCCCGCTCGAGTCGCCGTCGGCCGTGGCGGGCGCATGGCGCGGCTTCTTGCTCCAGTGGACGCAGAAGTGGCTGTCGCAGATCGGCGAGGCCGCGGCCTCCCGGCCGAAGTAGTCGCCCTCGGGGTCGTCCTTGTCGACCGGGCGGGCGAGGATCTCGCGGGCGCGTCTGCGATCGCTGCGGCCCAGCTGCGGGAGCGCCCGGGCCAGCTCCCGCAGGACGAGGGTCGCCTCCCTGCCCGAGGTCGCGGTGGATGCCGCCGTCACCGACGGTGAGAGCAGTTGCTCGGCGGCCTCGAGCGCGCGATCGGCCCGCGCCGCCGGCGGGGCCGCCGCCGTCGTCGCTGGTGCGAGCAGCAGCGCGGCGAGCAGCGGGACGAGTAGGTTGAGAGGGCGTTTCAAGGTTGCTCCCTGCGAGCAGAGGAAAGTGGGCTACAGACGATAAACCTGCGCACCCTGAATCGATGCGCGGCTCCGCCCGCGATAATCGGGGGATGAGCTCCGAGACGGCGAGCCTGCGCATCGCCCTGGCCCAGTTCAACCCGACCGTCGGCGCAGTCGAGGCCAACGCCTCCGCCTGCATCGCCTGGATCGCCCGCGCCCGCGAGTCGGAGGCGGCGCTCGTCGTGCTGCCCGAGCTTGCGATAACCGGGTATCCGCCGGAGGACCTGTTGCTGAAGTCGCACTTCCTCGATGCGGCCGATCGGGCCGTTGCCGAGGTTGCCGCTGCGACCGAGGGCATCGTTGCCCTCGTCGGTGCTCCCTACCGGGACCCCGGCCTTCACAACGGGCTGCACGTGCTCGCCGATGGGGCGATCGCAGCGCGCTACGCCAAGGTGCTGCTCCCCAACTACGGGGTCTTCGACGAGCGTCGCTACTTCGAGCCCGGAGAGGGGGCCGAGTTGATCGAGGTCGACGGCCTGCGGATCGGGCTGACGATCTGTGAGGACGTCTGGTTCCCGGGCCCGCCGGCCTCCTCGGCGGCGCTTGCGGGCGCGTCGTTGATCGTCAACGCGTCGGCCTCGCCGTACCACCGGGGCAAGGGGACCGCCCGCGAGCAGATGGTCGTCGAGCGGGCCCGGGAGAACGAGGTCGCGATGGCGCTCTGCAACCTCGTCGGCGGCCAGGACGAGCTCGTCTTCGACGGCCACAGCGTCGTCGTCGGTGGCGACGGCTCGACCCTCGCCCGGGCGGCGCAGTTTGCCGAGGAGCTCCTGATCGCCGATCTCGAGCTGCCGCGGTCGAGGCCGAGCGTCGAGCCGGCGCCCGCCCGGCTGGTGGCCGGCCTGACGAGCGGCGCGCCGCCGCAGGCGGGAGCGGCCGAGCCGGTGGTCGTGCCGCTGCTCGACGATGCCGCCGAGGTCTATGCCGCGCTCGAGCTTGGCCTCGGCGACTACATCGTCAAGAACGGCTTCACGCAGGTCGTCCTCGGGCTCTCGGGTGGCATCGACTCCGCCCTGGTCGCGATGCTCGCCGTCGATGCGCTCGGACCCGAGAGCGTTGTCTGCGTGGTCATGCCGTCGCCCTACTCGAGCGATGAGACCCAGCAGGATGCCCACGGCGTCGCGGCCAACCTGGGCTGCAGATCGATCGAGATCGACATCGAGCCGATGATGGATTCCTACGCTCGCGCCCTGGAGGCCCCGTTCGAGGGAACCGCGCCCGGCGTGGCCGAGGAGAACGTTCAGGCCCGGATTCGCGGCAATCTGGTGATGGCGCTCTCGAACAAGTTCGGATGGCTGGCGCTGACGACCGGCAACAAGTCGGAGATGTCGGTCGGGTACGCGACCCTGTACGGGGACATGGCCGGGGGCTTCGCGGTGATCAAGGACGTCCCGAAGACGCTCGTCTACGAGCTCGTGCGGCACCGGAACCGGATCGCGGGAAGGGAGCTGGTCCCGGAGTCGGTGCTCGTCCGGCCCCCATCCGCGGAGCTCCGGCCCGACCAACTCGACAGCGACGCGCTGCCCCCGTACGAGATCCTCGATCTCGCGCTCGAGGAGTACGTCGAGCGCGACGGTGGCGTCGAGAGCATGGTGAGCCTCGGTATCGAGCGCCAGGTCGCGGAACGGGTGGTCGGCATGGTCGACCGCGCTGAGTACAAGCGGCGCCAGGCGCCGCCCGGCGTGAAGATCACCCCGAAGGCCTTCGGCCGCGACCGGCGCCTGCCGATCACGAATCGGTTTGGCGGTTGAGCCGCTTCAGTCCCGCCGCAGCGGCCGCACCGCGACGGTGACTCTCGAGAGCGCGCAGAGGCGCCCCTCGTCGTCGAGCATCTCGACGTCCCAGACCCAGGTCGTGCGGCCACGGTGCCGGGCCCGCGCCTCCGCGCGGATCGTCCCCCGCGATACCGGCCTCAGGAACGAAGTGTCGTTGCTCTGCCCGAAGGCCCCGAGCTCGGGTCCGACGACCTGCCAGGTTGCCCATGAGGCGACGCTCTCGGCGAGCGTCGCGTAGGCGCCACCGTGGACGATCCCGTACGGCTGCAGAACGCGAGCCGAGACCGGCAGCCGCGCCCGGGCAGAGCCCTCGTCGACGGTCTCGAAGCCGCCGATCTCGAGGGTGCTCCCCATCGTCTCCGGAGACCCCTCGACGGCGGGCCGCTGAGATCGATCGACGTCGCTCATGCCGGCACGCTATTCGACTGCAGCGCGAGGCGGGCGAGCGCCGGCGCCAGGACGAGTCGCGCGATCAGCAGGTCGGCGGCGAGCCCGGCGGCGATCCCGACCGCGAGCTCCTTCGCGGGGAGCAGCTCGGAGCCGATCCAGAGGCCGGCGAGCACCAGGCCGGCGAGCGTGGCGACCGCGAACGGCATCAGCGTCAAGAGCCCGGAGCGGGCCAGGGAGCCGGCGGCGCCGCCCCCGAGCAGTCGCTCCTCTCTCAACGCCGTGGCGAACGCCGCCCCCCTGGCGAGCCCGAGTGCGAGCAGCACGCTGCCGACGATCACGAACGCCTGCAGATGCGGTGCGCCGGAGTCCGTGTAGTCCAAGAGCCCAGTGAGTCGGCCGTGTGCGAAGACGGCGAGCACTGCGGCGACGCCGGCGAGCGGGGCGATCACCGCGGAGAGGGCCAGCAGCGGGCCGAACGCCGACCGGAACAACGCGCTCCACAGCGCTGCGGTGCCGAGCAGGGCCACGAGCGCGATCAGCGGCAGGTCTTCGGCCAGTCGTTGGGCGGAGTCGTCCAGCCCGGCGGCCGGGCCGGATACCAGCCGCCGGGTGGGGGCGGGAACGGTCCGGGCCTCGACCGCGGCCGCCTGAGCCGCCAGCGACTGGGGCCGCGAAGCCGGCACGGCGTCGAAGGCGCTGAGCTCACCAGCCGCCCTCGGGCGGCTGACCGACTCGATCCCCTCGAGCCGGGCGATCGTCGCGCGGTAGAGGGCCGCGGCGGGCGTGTCTCCGGAAGCGTCGCTGAGGACCGTGAGCGGCCCGTTGGCGCCGGCGCCGAATGCGGCGGCGATCTCGACGCCGGCCGTCGCCGCCGGCTCCGTGTCGGGTAGCTCGGCCGGGTCGAGGCCGATCGCCTTCGAGTCGAGCACGGGCAGAGCCAGCGCCGCTGCGATCAAGACCGGCAGCGCCGCGACCATGCCCCTCCGGCGGCCCCGGCCGAGGGCCAGGAAGGCCCGGAAGGCCAGCGGCCCGGCGTCGCTGCGCGCGTCGTCGGGAACGAGCGGCAGGGTCTCCCCGATCTGCGCACCGCCGATCGCCGACAGCAGCGCGGCCATCGGCAGCGTTCCGAGCGGCGGCGCGAGCAGCGATGCGACGATGACCCCCACCCCGATCGAGCGGACCGAGTCGATCGGCACGATCAGCAGCGAGACGCCGACCAGAGCTGCCGAGAACATGCCGATCGCGGCGGCTCGCAGGAGGCTCTGCAGCGTGTACTCGAGCGCCTCACGGCTTGCGCCCAGGGTTGCTGACTCCTCGCGGTAGCGGAACAACAGCCCGACGCCGGCCTCGACCGCAAGCACGGCGCTGAGCAGGGCGGCCCCAACCACCCCGATCGCCTCGATCCTGGTCAGCTCGCCGAGCAGCCCGACCGCGCTCACGGTGGCACCCCCGGCGAGCAGTGCGCCGAGCAGGGCGGCGAGCGCCGGCTTGATCCCAACCGAGCCGACCAGCAGCAGCAGCAGCAGCGGCAACGCGAGCAGCAGGAGCCGCGGCATCTCATCGAGCGCGGCCGCGCGCGCGCCGTCCTGCGTGGCGATCGAGCCGCCGACGACGAACCCAAGCGAGCCGGGATCCAGTCCCGCCCGGAGCTCCCCTCCGATCTCAGCCGTGCGTTCCGGATCGAGGCCGGGCACGGTGTGAACCGCAAGTGCCGTCGCCAGGCCGTCGGCCGAGGGGGCGCGCTCGACAACCGCAGCGACGCCGTCGATCGCCTCGATCTGCGCCGAGACCGCGGCCACCGCGACCTCGCTGCTCGGGGCGGTGATCGGCTCGGTGCCGATCAGCGCCACCAGGTAGGCGGGCTCGGCATCGAAGCCGGCCTGCGCGGAAAGGATCGCCGTCCCCCGCTCGCTCTGGCTGCCCTCCGTCAACCAGCCCCCGAGCGCAAGCCGGTCGGGGGTGCCCGCTGCGTATCCGAGGCAGCAGACCGCGATCACCGCCAGCGCCGCGAGAACGCCTCGCGGGGAGCGGGCGGAGATTGCTGCGATTCGACTGGCCACGCGCCCGCAACATACCCAGGAGCGCGGCAGGCATCCGCAAGTCCCTAGAGTTTTCGGCGAATGGCACTCAAACAGGACCAGCGAGCGCTGCTGCAACTGGTTTGCGAGCGGGGTCAGACCTACGCCGATCTTGCCGAGCTGCTCGGGGTATCTGAGCAGCAGGTCCGGGAGCGAGCCCGCGCAACTTTGGCGGAGCTCGGCGGCGCCGACCCGGACGCGGACGTAGATCTCACCGACTTCCTACTGGGCCAGGCCGACCCGATCGGGCGGGCCGATGCGGTTCGCTACCTGCAACAGGACGCAGCGGCCCACGATCTCGCTGAGACGATCCTGACCAAGCTCGCGGCGATCGTGCCCGGTGCTCGGCTCCCAAAGCTCCCCGCGCCTAGGGGCGGCCGCCGGGTCGCGGCCGCCGCGGATCCCACCGAGGGCCAGGCGACGGTCGAGCCCGCCGGCCCGCGGCAGCCGTCGTCCCGCCGGAGCACGCTGATCGCAGGCCTCGCGGCGGCGGGCGTGATCGCGGTCTTCGCGGTTCTCGCCGTCTTCGGCGCCTTCTCCGGCGATGATTCGCCGCAGGCCTCGGACGGCGCCGCCGACGATGCGGGAGCGAGCGTGATCACGCCGGTCGAGCTCTCGCCCCGAGGTGGCTCCGGGGTCGCGGGGACCGCCGATTTCGGGGTCGGAAGCGATCAGCTCTATATCGATCTGACGCTAGACGGGCTCGATCCGACCCCGGACGGCAAGCAGGTCTACGTCCTCTGGATGATGCTCAACGATCGCGACGGCTACCCGGTCTCGATCGTCATCCCAAGCGAGAACGGAGGCGTCGAGCAGCGATATCAGATCCCGCCGGCGGCGCTCGCGATCGCCGGCGCTGCGCGCTCGGTCCAGATCAGCGCCAGCACGCAGAGGGAGCTTACGAACGACATCGAGCAGGCGGTCAGCGGTGGCGCCGCGCTCGTTCCCTTCAGCGGCGACGCCCTGGCGCAGGGGCAGATCCCGCTCGCCGATCGCGGCGGGGACGGAGGCGGAGGAGGCGGCTAGAGGCCCCGGGCCTCTAGCCCGGCAGGAGCTTGCCGGGGTTCATGATCCCGGCGGGATCGAGGCGCTCCTTGACCGCCCGGAGAGCTTCGATCCCGAGGCCGCCGATCTCCGGCTCCATGTACGACAGGTGGTCGCGGCCGACGGCGTGATGATGGGTGATCGTCCCGCCGGCGGCGACGATCGCCTCGGACGCCGCCGACTTGACCGCCCGCCACTGGTCGATCTCGGCGCCGACCCGCCGGGCCGAGAGGAAGGTGAAGTAGAGCGAGGCGCCGTCCCGATAGACGTGCGAGACGTGGCACATGACGATGCCGGGCGCCCCCTCGGCCGCCATCGAGTCATGCAGGCTCCGGCGAACGGCCCGGTAGAGGTCGGAGATCCGCGAGTACGTATGCGCGGTCTCCAGCGTCTCCACCATCACCCCCTCGTCGAGGAGCAGGTCGCGCAGATAGGGCCCCTCGTAGCGGCCGTGCTCCCAGGCGCTGCCGGGGCTGCGGCCGAGCGGCACGGCGCCGCCGCCGCGCAGGACGGAAGCGGACAGCTCCCGCCGACGGGCCACCTGCTCTGCGTCGCCCTCCCAGCCGACGATCAGCATGCAGCCCTCGCTGCGCCGACGCAGACGGAGATAGCCGTCCAGGGCCTGCCTGCGGAGACCCTCGATGCCCGACATCGCCAGCGAGATCCGGGTCTCGTCGCGATCGGAGAGGCGGAAGACGTCCGGCTCGACCCCGCCCTGAGCGAGCCGGCGCGCGATCTCGATGCCGTCCTCGAATCCGGGCGCAAACCACCCCTCATAGCGCCTCACGGTCGGTAGCGGGCGAAGCCGCACGGTGACGTCGGAGATCACCCCCAGCGCCCCCTCGGAACCGACGATCACCTCGCGCAGCGCCGGGCCGGCGGCTGTATGTGGCGTCTCCAGCGTTGAGATCGGCCCCGCGGGCGTCTGCATCTCGACCGAGGTCACGAGCTCGTCGAAGCGGCCGTAGCCCGTTGAGGCCTGGCCGGCCGATCGCGTTGCGGCGAAGCCGCCGATCGTCGCGTAGGGGAACGACTGGGGGAAGTGGCCGAGCGTGAAGCCGCGCGCGTTCAGCGCCGCCTCGGCCTCTGGCCCCCGAAGGCCGGGACCGAGGCGCGCCGTCTGCGAGCGGGAGTCGATCCGGATCCTGCGCAGGGCGCTGAGATCGAGCGAGACGAGGCGATCGAGGTCGCCGCTGTCCGCTTCGACCCCGCCGACGACGCTGGTCCCGCCACCGAACGGAACCACGGCGACGTGCTCGCGGCTGCACTCCGACAGCACGGCGGCGACCGACGCAGGATCTGCCGGCGCGATAACGGCGTCGGGTGCCCCGATCGGCCCGCCGGCCCGGAGCCTGATCAGGTCCTGGTAGCCCTTGCCGGCGGCGTGGCGGATCCGGTCCTCGGCGGCGCTGCTGGCCGCGCGCTCGCCGCCGGCGGCGGCGATCACCCCGCCGGGCAGCGGCCGGGCCTCGGCGAGCTCGACGTCTTCGAGCCCGGCCCGGCCCGCTGGGACGAGCTCGCCGAGCTGCTCGGCCAGCAGACGCCTGGCGCTCGCGCTCAGCTCGGGACGGCCGTCGCTCCGCCCCCAGCCCCACCAGACGGTGTCGCGCCGCAGCTCGTCGACGCTCATCCGTCCTCCCCCGTGCCGGGACCCAGCAGAGCCCGCTCGATTCCGTCCAGCGCGTGGTCCAGCGACCGGCGAGTGGCCCGGCTCATCATCGGGGCACCGAGCCGCGAGAGGCCGCGTAGGGCGCGTCGGCCGACCAGGGTGACCTCGGTGCCGGAGCCCTCGCCCTCGATGCGAAGCTCGAGCTCGGCGCTGCGGAGGAACTTCTCGAACGGCGTACCCTCGATCTGTTGCTCCCACAGCAGGCGCGCGCCGCCGGTTGACTCGACGCAGCGATAGTCGGCGCGGACCGAGGTCCCGTCGCGCGTCTGCAGGACCTGCGTGAAGCGACTGCGGCGCGCGCCGGGGCTGCCGTCGACCGACTCGACCCGCACCGTGTCGGGCCACCATCGCGGGAGGTTGTGTGGGTCGGCGACCAACTCCCAGGCGCGCTGTGGCTCGACCTCGATCGATCGGGAGCGCGCGACCGTCGGCATCGGCCCTTCGATCCAGGCGGTTAGGAGCGGAGCCGGCGCAGGTCGCGCACGAGCAGGAGATGCTTGAGCTGGGTGCAGGTGGCCGCGAGTCCCTCGAGGCTCTCGGCTGCCTCCTCGCGCCGCGCCTGGCTTCGCGACCGCAGCGCGGGCCCGAGGATCTGCTCGATCAGCGCCGCCTCCCGGTCGGCGGCGGTCCGGAACACGCGCAGGTTGCGGCCGTGGACTCCGAATCGGGAAAGCTCGGTCGCGGCGCGAACGATCTCGAGGTCGGTCTCATCGAAGAGCAGGTCGCCCCCCTCCCGCTTCGGCTGAACGACCCCGTACTCCTCGAGCTCGCGGACCAGCTCGGCCGTCGCCCCCGTCTGCTCGAGCAGCTCTTCGCTGCTGACAGTCGCAGCCGGATCCTCGAGCGCCAGCGCCCGGCGCTGGCTGGCCCCCTGGATCTGGTCCTGGCGAGCCCCGCCGATCTTGCCGGCGGCGAGCTCCTGGCGAATCACCTTGAGCGGGAGGAACTCGTCCCGCTGCATGCGGAGGATCGCGCGTAGCTGCTCGACGTCGGCCTGGCTGTAGAGCCTGTAGCCGCCGCGGGTGCGCCGCGGGGAGAGCAGCTTCTGGTCCTCGAGGTAGCGGATCTTCGAGATCGAGATGTCCTCGAACTCCTGGCGGAGAATCTTGCAGACGGCGCCGATCGTCAGCGCCTTGCGCGGCCTCGAGGCCGAGTCCGCGACGTCGCGGCTCGACGGCCCGGTCGGGGCGGCGCTGGTCGCGTTGGTTCGGACCGCCACCCCTCAACGCTCCAGGTAGCTGAGTCGGAACTTGCCGATCTGGATCTCGTCGCCGTCGGCAAGCAGGTGAGACTCGATGCGCTTGCGGTTCACGTAGGTCCCGTTCAGCGAGCCGAGGTCATCGATGTAGAGCCCCTCACGCCGCCTGACGAGCAGCGCATGGTTTCGGGACACCGTCACGTCATCGAGGAAGATCGGCGCATCCGGGGTCCTGCCGATGCTCATCCGCTCCTGGTCGATCGAGAAGCTCTCACCGCTGCGCCCGCCGCCGGCTCGGATCACGAGGGCGGCCCCCTCCGACTCGACCATCTCCTCCAGGTCGACCCGCTCGAAATCACCGGTGTCGTCGATCTTGTAGGTGAGCGTCGTCGGCTCGTCCTTGCCCTCGGGTCGGGCGAGGTAGGCGCCGCACTTCTGGCAGTAGTTGGCGCCCTCCGGGTTCACGAACCCGCACTCGTGGCAGTGAAGTGCCATCCCCAGCCGTCGCCGACCGCCTCAGGCGGCCGGGTCCTCCCCGCCCCTGACCCGCCCGGCGAGGATGTTGGTCAGCTGCTCGACGTCGGCGCCGCTGATCATGGTGTCGCCCGACTCGCGACTCGCGCGGAGCCGGTTGACCAGCTCGGCTCTGAGGATGTCGATCTTCCCATGCAGCAGACGGCGCCTGTACGAGACCTCGCGCTCCTCGCTGGTCAGCTGATCGATCAGCTCCTTGAGCTCCTTGTCGGTCATCGCCCCGATGTCGGGAAACGTGTCGTCCATCTCTTCCTGCTCTCTCCCCAGTTACGGTTGCCGGGTCGTCTGCGGGCAGTATAGGCGCCGCCGGAAAAGCTTCAATCCGAGGTTGAAGGTTGGGAGCGGTGGTGCACTCGCGACCCGGCGTCTAGCCGGTGGTTGCGGCGGCGCGCGCCGCGCGCGCGTAGAGCACGGTCGCGAGGATCGAGATCAGGACCCCGACCGCGAAGCCGATGTCGATTACGAGCCAGTCGACCACCTGCGCCCAGAAGATCCCGCCCATGATCAGGAAGACGGCGATCCTGCCGATCCAGTTGATCTCGATGTCGACGCCGCGGCGCAGCCCGATCTCGGCGAGGATCAGGGTCGCCACCTCGCGGGCGGCAAGCGCGGCGATCGCCCAGCGCGGCAGCAGCTCGAAGTGCCAGCAGACCGCGGCCCCGGCGAGGATCGTCAGCCGGTCGACGAGCGGGTCGAGCAACGCGCCCATCCGGCTGTACTGGCCGGTGGCGCGGGCGACGAAGCCGTCGAGCAGGTCACCGAGCGCGATCGCGACGAAGATCGCCGCCGCGAGCGGGTCGCGGCCGTCGCCCGACCCGAAGGCGATCACGAGGTAGACGGGGATCGCGGCGAGCCTGATGTACCCGATCAGGTTCGGGAGGGTGAACGGTCGCAGCGGCTGGCCGGCCCGCGTCTGGACGGGCTCGGGTCCGGAGCGGTCGATGCCGAGCAGCCGCTTTCGGCTCAGCCGTCTGCGCGGAGCCGTCGGAGCGGGCACCCTATTCCAGCTCCGCGAGCATCGCGGCGGCACCCGCCGCCGCCTTACCCAGCGGCAGGCGCTCCTCGCGACCGTCGGCTCGAACCTGGGCCTCCGCAACCCCTTCGGCAAGCCCTCGCTTTCCGACCACCAGCCGGAGCGGGCAGCCGAGCAGCTCGGCGTCCGTCAGCTTCTCGCCGGCGCCGGCCGCGGGGCGATCGTCGTAGACGGTCTCGATGCCGGCCCCGATCAGCGTCGCGTAGAGCTCGTCGGCCGCTGCGGTGACCTCGTCGCCGGGCTTGCCGAGCCCGACGAGGTGCACCTGCCACGGCGCCAGTGACGGGGGCCAGACGATCCCGCGCTCGTCGGCCCGCTGCTCGATCGCTGCGGCGAGAATCCGCGCGGGCCCGATTCCGTAGCTGCCCATCACGATCAACCGCTCCTCGCCGTCGGGGTCGAGGTACGTCGCCCCGAGCGGCTCCGAGTAGCGGGTCCCGAGCTTGAAGATGTTGCCGACCTCGATCGCGGGCTCGATCGCGATCGTCTCACCGCCGTCGCTGGCGTCACCGGCCTCGACGCTGCGGATGTCCGCCTCCTCGAAGTCGAAGTCGCGGCCCGGCTCGACCCCGATCAGGTGGGCGTCGGGGCTGTTGGCACCGCAGACTAGGCCTGTACCGGTGATCGCCGCGTCCTTGATCACCGGGACCCCGGCGCCGACAGGGCCGATGAATCCGACCGGCCCGAGGGCCTGCTCGATCTCGTCCTCGTGCGCCGGTCGGAACCCGGTGCCGAGATGATTGCGGAGCTTGATCTCGTTCAGGCGGTGGTCGCCGCGAACGAGGGTCAGCACCAGGCCTCGGCCCTCGGTGATGACCGGCATCGCCTTGATCAGGGCGCCGGGCGGGACGCCGAGCGCCGAGGAGACGTCCTCGACGGTGGTCGCGGCGGGGGTCGGTGCCTCGCGCGGGGCATCGAGCGCCGGCGGCAGATCCACCGGCTGGGGCGCGGCGCTCGCGACCTCGACGTTCGCCGCGTAGCCGGGCGCCAGGGCGACCTCGTTCTCGCCCGCCGCGCAGGGGGCCATGTACTCGTGGGCGGCGGAGCCCCCCATCATCCCGACATCCGAGGCGACCTCGTGCCAGCGCAGCCCGCAGCGGTCGAAGATCCGGCCGTAGGCGGCCCGGTGCTTGGCGTAGCTCTGGTCCAGCCCCGCCTCGTCGCGATCGAAGGAGTAGGAGTCCTTCATCACGAATTCCCGCGTGCGCAGCACGCCGGCGCGCGGCCGTGGCTCGTCTCGCTCCTTCGTCTGAAGCTGGTAGAGGATCAGGGGAAGCTCGCGATAGGAGCGGATCTCGTTGGCGATGTGGAAGGTCAGGTTCTCCTCGTGGGTCATCGCCAGCACCATCTCGGTGCCCTTGCGGTCACTGAGCTTGAACAGCTCGTCAATCTCGAAGCGGCCGGTGCGCCTCCACAGCTCGGCGGGCTGCAGGACCGGCAGCTGCACCTCGAGCGCCCCGATCGCATCCATCTCCTCGCGAATGATCGCCTCGGCTCGGCGCAGTATCCGGAGCCCAGCCGGCAGGTAGGACCACATCCCGGCGCCGACCTGGCGGATCAGACCGGCCCTGACCATCAGCCTGTGGCTGATCGCCTCGGCATCGGCCGGGGGATCCTTGAGGGTGGGCAGCAGGTACTCGGAGAGGCGCGTCATCGGACGGCGAGGATATCTGTCGAGCCGGGTCTCCCCCGTCGCGCTCCGCGATCGCCTCCGGGGGCAACTAGGATCAAGCGATGGCTTCAGAGCGCCCGCAGCGCCGCCTGGCGATCATCATCCTCGGTGCGACCGGCGTAACCGGCCGTCAGGCGGTTCCCTACGTTCGGGAGCGCGCCCGGGACCTCGGTTTCGCCTGGGGGATCGCCGGCCGCTCGCCCGATCGGCTCCGGGCGCTCGTCGCGGGATGGCCCGAGGAGGAGCGCCCGGAGCTCTTCGCCGTCGATACGGCATCGCCGGAGACGGTCGCCGCAGCGGTCGAGCGGACAGACGCGATCGTCAACTTCGCCGGGCCGTTCGCGCGGATGGCGCCGACCGTGATCGCGGCCGCCGTCGAGGCGGGGATCGCCTACGTCGACGTGACCGGGGAGATCGACTTCGCGGCCGAGATGGTCGATCGCTGGCACCACCGGGCGAGTGAGACCGGCGCGCGGATCGTGCAGGTCTGCGGCTTCGAAGCGCTGCCGTTCGACCTCGTAGCGGCCGCTGCCGTCGAGCGCCTCGACCGCGATCACTCCCAGCAGCCGACCGCGATCGACTCCGTGTTCGCGGGCGCCGGTCCACCGGGTCTGCCGCGGCCCTCGGACATGGTCTCCAACGGGACCTTCGAGTCCCTGCGGGAGGCGATGGCACGGGAGGACGCCTCGGTGCTCGGCGATCCCGCGGCGCTGATCGGCGATCTCGCTCCGGCGACCCTGGTGCGCTCGGTCAGCCCGATCAGCAACCGGCCCCGATGGAAGGAGGGCGTCGGTCCGCTCGCCCCGATGATCCCCTCACCGGTCATCAACCCACCGGTGATCCAGCGTTCGCTGGCGCTCGCCGGACTCCCTCCGGTCCGCTATCGGGAGGGAGTGGCCGTCTCCTCGCTGGTCCCGACGCTGCCGCTGCAGGCGTTCGCGGCGGCGACGGTCGCGGGGATCAACGGCGGCCTGTCGCTGTTGGCGAGGGCCCCGTCCGGCGTCCGCCGTGCCGGGACCAGCGCGATGAAGGCGTTCGCTCCCGCCGGCGGCCCGGCCGAGGATCGGCTCGCGGCCTGGACCTGGAGCATCGAGTGCGAGGCGAGAGGTGCACAGGGGGCGCTCTCGAGGGCGCGAGTAGAGGCGACGGGCCATCCGGGCTACCTGGCGACCAGCCGGATGACGGCGGAGGCCGGCCTGATGCTCGCCGATACCGGTGCGCAGACGCCGGACGTCGCCGGCGTGCTGACCCCGGCGATCGCGCTCGGGACGGGCGAGCTGAGCCGCTTTGCGGCCGCGGACCTCGACTTCAGCTGATCACCAGGCGTCGACCTCGTAGACCCTCCACAGCGACGACTCAGCCCCGGTGGAGTCATAGAGCCGCTGAGCCGTCTCGTTGTCAGGCGCGGTCTGCCAGACGAGCTTGCCTGCACCGCGGGTCCGGCAGGCGCCGCGACAGGCCTCGATCAGCTTCCGGCCGATGCCGTGGCCGCGCGCCTCTGATTTGACGAAGAGGTCGTGCATGATGCCCGTCCGGACCGCGTTGGTCGTGTCCCAGGACCAGTACACCGTCGCGAACCCGAGCGCGACCCCACCCGGCTCGCGGGCGATGAACTGGACGCCCTCGCCCGGGTCACCGAGCAGCGCCTTGCTGAGCGCGACCAGCCGGTCGTCCCGCGGGCTGGTCTCGTAGAAGTCGCAATAGGCCCGCATCAACGCCAGCAGCTCCGACATGTCGACCTCGCCGACCCGCTCGATCGTGACCTCGGCCTCGTCCCTCATCGAAACCGAATCCTACGGCTGCCCTGGCGGATCTGCGGATCGCCTCGCCGCGGAGGGCGGATCCGGGCCGAAGGCTGGATAATCATCGGCGATGAGCGACCAGCCGCATGGATTCAAGGAAGGCCAGCCGGTCTGGGTGGAGGACGGGGACGGCCGGCACCACCCGGGCATCTACGTCGGCGACAACGAGTCGGCCGGGTGGTTCGGCGGCGGGCCGTCGGCCTACGTGGTCCACCCCGAGGCGAAGCAGGCCGAGGTCGTCTCGATCTTCCGGATCACGCCGCGCGAGGAGTGAGCGGCACGGGCTTCGGGTTTCGTCAGCCGCCGGCGACGAGCGCTTCGAGCTCGGGCTCGGGCGGATGCAGGGGTGGATGCTCGGTCGCTACCCGCCTCGGGCTGACGCCACCCCCACCCCCGTCACCGGCCCCGCCGCCGACGACGAGATCCGTTCTCCAGAAGCTGGTCCGCAGCTTCGAGGCCGGTCTGGTCAGCTCGACGTGGATGTGGTCGATGTGGCCCTGGGTCGGGTCGGCGTTCCGCTTGCCGCCTCCGCAGGCGCTGTAGCGCTGCCAGCCGCGGTCGCCGGCCTGCCACCAGCGGCAGTTGTAGATGATCAGCTGGATGCCCATTCGCCGGGCGAGGGCGTTGGGGCGACCCCGCCGGTCCTTGGCGAGCCAGGTGTTGATCACCCGCATCGCCTTCCGCTTCTGGCCCTTCTTGCGCGCGTCCAGCATCCAGTCGAGCGCGCGGCCGGTGCCGTGGACCCCGCCGTCGCAGCGGATCGTGCCGTAGATCGCGTTGCGCTTGGTGTTGCGCTTCATCCAGCGAACCAGCTGCCGCATCCCCTTCGGCTCGCGACGGACGCAGCCGTCGGCGCCGTCGTAGCGGTTCGGGTCGAGTCGCTTGCCGACCAGCGCCGGGTCGTCGGCCGGATTCGGCCGCAGCGTCTGCTTGGCGGCGAAGGCGGAGCCGGAGACCAGCAGCGCGATCAGCGCGGCGGCGAGGAATATGCGCGGACGAGGCTTCGTGCTCATATCGGTTGGCGCAGCTCACTTACCGAACGATCACTGCACCCTCATAGAAGGCTCACAGGGTACCGAGTTCCGCGGCGGCCTGCCCGCCGCCCCTGCCGCCGGCCCGGGACGGCTGCCTCAGGCGCGGGTGAAGCGTCGCCCCGACGTCGGCGACGCCCGCTCGTCGAGCTCGACCTTGTCGGGCGCCGGACCGGTCGCCTCCCCGTCTCCGGGCGCGGTGATGTCATCCCCCTCCTGAGCCGCAGCCGCTTCGAGCTGGGCGATTCTCTCCGGGGTGAGATCGCCCGCGTTCTCCTCCTCGATCCGCTGCAGCCACTTCGCTCCCTCGGCTGACTGGCCCTCGTCGAACTCGACCCTGCCCTCGCTGCCGACCGACTTGTCGATCTCCTCGAACAGAGCATCGACGAGCGTCTCCTGCGGGACCTTGCGGAGCGGCTTGCCGTGGGCGAAGATCAGGCCCTCGTTCTTGGCGCCGGTGATCCCGAAGTCCGCGTGTGACGCCTCGCCGATCCCGTTCACGGCGCAGCCGAGCACCGCGACCTCGATCGGATCGACGTAGGCCTCGAGCCTCTGCTCGATCTCGGCGACCACCGTGTCCATGTCGAACTGCAGCCGACCGCACGTCGGGCAGGCGATCAGCACCGGCCCGCGCTCGCGAAGCTGCAGTGCCTTGAGGATCTCCCAGGCGACCTTGACCTCTTCCTCGGCGTGAAAGGTCGAGAGGCTGATTCGGATCGTGTCCCCGACGCCGTCGGCGAGCAGCGTGCCCAGCCCGACGGCGGACTTCAGCGACCCCGACCACTTCGTGCCCGCCTCGGTGATGCCGAGGTGCAGCGGGTAGGGGATCCGCTCCGCGAGCAGCCGGTTGGCGGCGATCGTGTTCGGGACGTTGGTCGACTTGATCGAGACCTTGAAGTTCTCGAAGTCGAGCGATTCCATCAGCTCGACGAACTCGACCGCGGCCGTCACCAGCGCCTCGACCGGCGCCTCGCGCTCGAGCTCGTGGAGGTGCTTGGGAAGCGAGCCCGAGTTGACGCCGATCCGCATCGGGGTCCCGGCGTTCGTAGCCCGCGCGGCAACCTCGGCCACCTTGTCCCTGCCGCCGATGTTGCCGGGGTTGAGCCTGATGCAGTGGGCTCCGGCGTCGATCGCCTTCAGTGCCAGCGTATGGTTGAAGTGGATGTCGGCGATCACCGGGATCGGCGACCGTTTGACGATCGTCTTCAGCGCCTCGATGTCCTTGTCGCGGGGCACGGCGACGCGAACGAGATCGGCGCCCGCCTCGGCGACCTTCTCGATCTGCTCCATCGTTGCCTCGAGGTTGGCGGTCTCGGTCTTGGTCATCGTCTGCACGACGACGGGGGCGCCACCCCCGATCGGGACGCCGCCAACGAAGATCTGTCGCTTCGAGGCCATGCCCACAGGCTAGATCACCGGCTCCGGCCCCACCGTACGGGCCGGCGGCCGGGGTTGGCGGCGCGGCCCGCTAGCGGCGGGCGTCGACCAGCTCCAGCAGCTCGCCGCCGAAGGTCGTCACGTAGAGGTTGCGGGCCGAGAAGTTGCCCCGCCTGTTTCCGAAGTCGAGGTCGCTGGGGCCGCTCGGGAAGGGGTCGAGCTCGGCCAGCGTGCAGTACTTGCCCGGGCCGTCGATGCGCCAGATCTCGCCGGCCCCGTTGGCGGCGGCATAGAGGGTGTCGTTGCCGTCGCGGGTGAGCCCGTCGAGGCCGGCCGCGGCATCGGCAGGGCCGGCCGCGAAGTAGGTCTCGGCGGCGGAGGGGTCGTCGAACGGCACCCGCTGGATCGCGGCGGCGGTGAACGTCTGATTGACGAACAGGCTCCGCTTGGCCCTGTCGGCGATCATCCCGTTCGCGCTCGGCACGTCCGCCCAGTTGATACGCACCCGGCGCTTGCGGATCCGGTCGATGCCGCCGCCGATGTCGATCGAGGCGTAGATCCTTCGCCCCGGACCGCGGGCCACGCCATTCGCCATCTGTAGGCCCTCGGTGTGGATCTCGGAGGCGCCGGTCGTCGGATTCACCCGCAGGAGCCCGGCCTCGGGGTTCAGCGGCCCGTCGGCGGCCTGGGCGATCGTGTCGCCAAAGCCGACCAGCACGTTGCCGCTGTGGCGCTGAAAGACGATCCCGCCGGGCCCGTCGATCCCGTCGAGGATCAGCTTCGGCCTGCCGCCAGGTCGCCGCAGCATCAGTAGCTCGCCGGCCGTCGAGTCGGTGAAGAAGAGGCGTCCGCGGCTGTCGATGGCGATCGACTCGAGGACGCCGTGGCCGGAGCTGAGGACCCTGACCTGGGCGGGATTCGCACACGGCGCAGCGGCGGCCGCGGGGGCAGCGGCCACGGCCGCGGCAAGCAGCGTCAGCGCCGTCAGCAGGGGTGCTCGGAGCTTGACCATCGTGTCGATTATGCCGCTTGGACCGCGCTCGAGGCGTAGTCTGCGCCCCATGTGCAGAAACATCAAGACGCTCTACAACTTCGACCCGCCCGCGACCGAGGAGGAGGTCCATGCCGCCGCGACGCAGTACGTGCGCAAGATCAGTGGCTTTTCGAAGCCCTCACGCGCCAACCAGGAGGCATTCGACGCGGCGATCGATGCCGTCGCGGAGGCGTCATCGCGGCTGCTCGGCGAGTTGACCACCGCGGCTCCGGCGAAGAACCGCGAGCAGGAAGCGGCCAAGCGCCGGGCTCGCGCAGAGAGGCGTTTCGCCCCCGGAGCGGCGGCCTGAGGGTCGCTCGGGCCACCCGGCTCAGCGGGCGTACAGAGCCTCGATCTCCTCGCTGTACTTTTCGCTGATCGGCTTGCGCTTCAGCTTCATCGTCGGGGTCAGCTCGTCGCCGCCCGGCTCCCAGTCGCTCGGCAGGATCCGGAACTTCTTGATCTGCTCGACCCGCGACATCTTCGCGTTAGCCGCCTCGATCGCTCCTTCGACCGCGGCGATCACCTGCGGGTTGTCGGCGAGCGCCTCGAGTGAGGCGTCCTCGATCCCCTGCTGCTCGGCCCAGACGGGCGCGTACTCGGGGTCGAGGGTGATCAGCGCGACGTTGAACGGCCGCTGATCGCCAATCGCGACAGCCTGCCCGATCAGCGGGCTCGCGCTCTTCAGATGGGCCTCGATCCCCGCGGGCGACATGTTCTTGCCGGCCGCATTGATGATCAGCTCCTTCTTGCGATCGACGATCTTCAGGTATCCGTCGGCGTCGAGCTCACCGATGTCGCCGGTCGCCAGCCAACCCTCCGAGTTGATCGTCTCGGCGGTCTTGTCCGGCATGTTCCTGTAGCCGGCCATGATCGAGTCGCCGCGGACCATCACCTCGCCGTCGGCCTCGAGCTTGATCTCGATGCCCGGCGTCGGCGGGCCGACGGTGCCCAGCTTCACCTTTCCGGGCGGGTTCAGGGTCGCGACGCCACAGGTCTCGGACATCCCCCAGAGCTCGCCGATCGGAATCCCGATCGCGTGGAAGAACTCCAGGACCTCGAGCGGCGTCGGCGCTGCGCCGACGTTGACCGCGACCGCCTGATCGAGGCCCAGGTTATGGCGCAGTCCCTTGAACATGCCCTCCTCCGCCGCCGCGGCTCCCTTCGCGACCGCCTCCGGCACCTCCTGGCCGGCCTGCTCGGCCCGGACCTTCGCGATCGCGGCCTGCAGCCCCTGCTGGGCACCCTCGCGCTGCTCCTCGGGGAGATTCGACAGCATCGTCTCGAGGCCCGCCTTCAGCTTCTCCCAGATCCGCGGCACCGCGAAGAACCAGGTCGGGCGCACCTGCGGCAGCGTCTCGATGATCTTGCGGGGGTCTGCGCAGACCGTCACCGAGACGCCCATCACGACCGGCAGGTAGTAGTGAGCGCCGCGCTCGGCAATGTGCGCGGCGGGCAGCCAGGAGATCACCCGATTCTGCTGATCCTCGGGGAACGGGATCATGTCCTCGACCGAGGAGACCAGGCTCATCAGGTTCCGGTGCGTGAGCTGCACGCCCTTCGGAGGCCCGGTCGTGCCCGACGTGTAGATCAGCGTCAGCAGGTCGTCGGCGCCGACGGCATCGGCGACCGAGTCGTCGAAGTCCGGATCGATCGCCATCAGCTCCTCGTAGGTCATCGTGCCGCCCCCCCCGTCGAGCGTGATCACGTGCTCGAGGTCCGGCAGCTCGGCCTTCGCCTTCATGAAGGTCTCGAGGAACATGCTCTCGACGATCGCCACCTTTGCCCCGGCGTCCGAGCAGACGTAGGCGATCTGCTCGGGAGACGAGGTCTGGTAGATCGAGAAGGGGACGGCGCCGAGCGTCACGGCACCGAGGTCGAGGCCCATGAACTCCTCGCGATTGTTGAGCATGATCGCGACGGTGTCCCCCTTGCCGACGCCGAGGCTGGCAAGCCCACCGGCCGCCGCTCGGGCGCGGTCGCGAAGCTCGTTCCACGTGATCGTGCTCTCGCCCGCGATCACGGCGACCTCGTCGCCGAGCCGCTCGGCGGTCGACTGGAAGGCCTTGGCCAGATTCGGGGCGACCATGTCCGCGCCCGGCCCGCCGCTGGCAAACCGGTCCGACGTCGTCACTTCCATGCCGATCCTCTCCTCGGTGTTCGGTTCAAGATCCAGGATGAAACGTAGCGGACTGCTACCGAACGTTGAAGCCTTCCCCGGTAATTCGGCCGATGTCGTTGTTGAGGCCGATCACGAACAGGGCCAGCACCAGCGCGAAGCCGACGAAGCTCGCCCGCTCCATCGTCGCCAGCGAAGGCCTGCGACCACGGGCCTTCTCGTACAGGCTCCAGAAGATGTGCCCGCCGTCGAGCGGCAGGAAGGGCAGGAGGTTGATCAGCCCCAGCGAGAGGCTGATGACACCGAGCACGAACAGCGCCTGCCTGGTGTCGAACTCGAAGCTCTGCCGCGTCACCTCGGTCGCACCGACGACCCCGGTGATCTCCTTGCGCTGCTCGGCGTCGAAGATCCGTGAGAAGGTCTCGGCGGTCCGGCTGGTGATGAACCACGCCGTGTCGACCGAGTACTCGGCCGCATCGCCGATCGGCTGGGTCTCCCGCTCCCCCGAGTAGCCGAAGCCGAGCCGCATCGCGGGCTCGAGGCCGGCCTCCCGCTCGGCGTCGCTGGGCACGTCGAAGACCGGCGTCAGCTCGACGGTCTGTTTCTCGCCGTCCCGGAGGATGGTCAGCTTGACCGGCGTCGTGGCCTCGCAGCCCTCGGTCGGCTTCCCCGCGCATCTGTGGGTTCCGATCAGGGCGCTGACCCTGTTCGTCAGCCGTTCGCCGCTGAGCTGCGACACGTCGGTGCCGTCGACCGCGACGAGAGCGTCGCCGCGCTCCAGCGCTGTGCCGGCGGGTAGGTCCTCCGAGACCCGACCGATCTGGTTGGTGGTCTCACCATCGAGGCCGAAGCCGCTGGCGATCAGGAAGAAGATGACGAGCGCCAGGATGATGTTGACGAACGGTCCCGCGGCGATCACGAGGATCCGCTTCCAGACCGGCTGCCGATAGTAGGCGCGGTCGGCGACCTCCTCCGGGATCTCCTCCTCCGGGTTCATCCCGGTGATCTTCACGAAGCCTCCGAGCGGGATCGCGCCGACTCCGTACTCGGTCTCCCCGCGCCTGACGCTGAACAGCTTCGGCGGGAAGAAGAGGAAGAAGCGCTCGACCCTCATCCCGACCGCCTTCGCGGCGAAGAAGTGCCCCGCCTCGTGCAGGATGACCAGCGCCGCGAAGCCGCCGATCGCCAGGACCCAGGCGCTCATCGGTGCCGCTCCCCCCCGTTCGGCGAGGCGCCGCTGAGCGTCCCGCCGAGCTCCTCGGCGGCGTCAGCCGCAACCTCGCGGGCGCGGGCGTCGGCCTCGAACAGGTCCTCGAAGCGCGTCGGCCGCTCCGCCGGAATGGCCTCGAGCGCCCGCTCGACCACCGCGGCGATCGCGGCGAACGGCAGCCGCCCCGCGAGGAAGGCCGCGACCGCCTCCTCGTTCGCGGCGTTGAGGGTGCACGGCGCCGTTCCACCGGCCACCCCCGCGGAGCGGGCCAGCGCGAGGCAGCGAAAGGTCTCGGCATCGGGCTCCTCGAAGGTCAGCTCGCCGGCCTCGACCAGGTCGAGCGTCGGCACCGGCACGTCCGCGCGCTCGGGGTGGTGAAGCGCATAGGAGATCGGCACCCGCATGTCGGGGTAGCCGAGGTGGGCCAGCGTCGCCCCGTCGTTGAGGTGGATCAGCGAGTGGACCAGGGACTGCGGGTGGACGACCACGTCGATCCGGCCATAGTCGATGCCGAACAGATGGTGGGCCTCGATCAGCTCGAGGCCCTTGTTCATCAGCGTTGCCGAATCGATCGTGATCTTGCCGCCCATCTCCCAGGTCGGGTGCTCCAGCGCCTGCTCGCGGGTGACGGAGGTGAGGTCGGTGCGGCCGCGGAAGGGCCCGCCGGAGGCGGTTAGTACGAGGCGCGTGACGGTTCCCGGTTGCTCTGAGCCGATCAGCTGGTAGAGGGCCGAGTGCTCGGAGTCGACCGGGATGATCCGCGCACCGGTCGCCTCGGCCAGGGCGGTGACGAGCTCGCCGCCGACCACGAGGCTCTCCTTGTTGGCCAGCGCCAGGTCGATCCCGGCGCTGAGCGTCGCGATCGTCGGGCCGAGCCCGGCGGAACCGACGATCGCGTTCAGGACCAGGTCGGGCTCTGTGCGCTCGATCAGGGCGCGCACGCCCTCGGGGCCGCCGAGCACCTCCCCGCTCCAGGCGGAGCGGGCCTCGTCGGCTGCGCCCGGATCGGCGAGCGCGATCAACGGCAGATCGTGGCGGCCGGCCTGCCCGATCAGCAGCCCTGCATCCGTGTCGGCGCTGAGCCCGACCACGCGTAGCCCCTGGCCCCGCTCGATCACGTCCAGCGCCTGCCCACCGATCGAGCCGGTGGAGCCGAGTATCAGGATCCTCTTCACGCCGACGAAGTGTAGGTAGCGGCGCCCACGGGCCGGCGCTCAGCGCCGCTCGAGCACGATCCGGTGGTGCTCGAGCAGCTTGCGCTCGAAGCAGACGCTGTTGGCGCTGACGCCGGAGGTGAATGCGAGCCGGAAGTCGGGATTGGTGAGCCAGTGCGGGATCAGGCGCAGCTTGAACAGGGTCTTGCGCACCCCGGGGGCGCCGAAGCGCTCGCGCCAGCGGCGAATCGTCTCGAGATAGTCGAGGCGGCCGCTGACGCTCGAGACGAGACGGAACTGTGGCTCGGCGCACTCGATCACCTGCCGTTCCCCGAACGGCAGCCAGGAGCCCGGGAACTGCTTGCCCATCAGGGCGAGGTACCAGGCATCGGAGTGCCGCGGCGCGTCGATGTCGACTTCCTCGACCGGGATCATGTTGGGTCCGAAGACCATCGTCTGCAGGTACAGACGGCCACCCTCGGGCAGCAGCCGGGCCAGCCTCTCGAAGATGCCGCGGTAGCGCTCCTCCTGACGACCGGCGGCGTAGTCCTCCGGCGAGCAGAAGTGCTCGAAGGCCCCGAGGCTGGCGATCGCGTCGAAGCTGCCGAGGTCTTCCGGCTCGAGCGTCGTGGCATCGCGGATCTGGACGTCGAGCCCGTGCCGTCGGCAGGCCCGGGCCTGCGCTCCGGAGAGGGTGACGCCGACGCCGTTCGCGCCCCGCTCGCGCGCGTAGGCGAGCAGTGGCCCCCAGCCGCAGCCGAGGTCGAGAATCCGGCGGCCGGCGGAGATCCCAATCTGCTCGGCGACGTAGTCGTGCTTGCGCCGCTGCGCCTGCTCCAGGGACAGCGACCACTGACCGTCGAACTTGGCGCCGCTGAAGTCCGCGAGCTCACCGAGGCTGAGCCTGAAGACCCGGTCGATCAGTGAGTAGGTGAACTCGAGGTCGTCGCGGTCGGCCATCGCAACCCCCAGCGTATTGGCCGAGCCCGCGCGCGACCACGAGACGCTTCTCAGTAGACGATCGCGAGGCTCAGGTAGTAGCCGGCGACGACGGTGAACAGCACCGCATCGAGGCGGTCGAGCAGGCCTCCGTGCGGGCCGAACACCCGGCCCGAGTCCTTGACGTCGAGGTCGCGCTTGATCGCCGACTCGAACAGGTCCCCGAGCGGCGCCAGGACCGCGATGCAGGCCCCCATCAGCAGGGCGTCGGTGCCGGAGAGCCAGTCCTGGTAGAGGCCGGCGACCCAGAAGGCGAGCGTGCCGCCGACGACACCGAACAGCAGGCCCTCGATCGTCTTGTTCGGTGAGATCACCGGGGCGAGCGGCCGGCTGCCGAACATGCGGCCGCCGAGATAGGCGCAGGTGTCGGCCAGGAAGGTGGCGACGAGCACGTCGACGAGCAGCGCCGCCCCGTGATCGGGAAGGTCCCGGAGCAGCACTGCGTGCGCGAACGGGAGCCCGATCCAGGCGATCGCGAAGACGGTCACGGCCATCGAGTAGGTGACGTTTCGGAGGTCGTGCCGGGCGATCACGAAGCCGAGCATCAGCGGGAAGCCGGCGACCGCCGCGAGCAGCACCTGGAAGCTGTCGCCGAAGTGCGCCGCGGCGATGATCGCCGCGGCGACGGCGAAGGCGACCAGCGGGAACGGCCTGGCCCGTTCGGTCATCTGCAGGAACTCGGCGATGCCGATCACGGCGAAGACGATCATCGCCGCCATGAAGATCTCGCCCCCGGCGACGACGACGGCCACCGCCAGCGCGATCAGCGGTATCGCCCACAGCACCCGGGCCAGAGTCTCCGACCGCCTCGGCGCCGCAGGCTCCGCCGACTCGGTGCGCAGTCTCGGCCCGGTCTCCGCGGCAGATCTCGGCTCGAGGGCTGGTCCTGCGGTTGCGCGCGGCTCGCGCCTGCCCCCGCGCATGCGGCGGCCCGCCGGCTGTGACCCCGGCCGGGTCGGCCTCGGTCGCTCGGGGAAATCCATCGCCTGAATCTAGCCCCGGGCGCCGAACCGGCGCCTGCGGGACGCGAACTCCTGCACGGCCGTTTGTAGGTCCTCGATGCTGAAGTCAGGCCAGAGCACGTCGCTGAACACCAACTCGGAGTAGGCGCTCTGCCAGAGCAGGAAGTTCGAGAGGCGCTGCTCGCCGCTGGTGCGTATCACCAGGTCGGGCTCGTGCATCTCCGGCGCGTACAGGAGGTCTGCGAAGGCGGCCTCGCCGCCCCCCTCGTAGCGTTCGGCCGCGTCGAGGATCTCCGCCCGCCCGCCGTAGTTGAAGGCCACGAACAGGGTCATTCGGTCGTTCTCGGCCGTGGTCTCCTCCGCCCAGTCCATCCGGGCCCGCAGCGTCTCGGTCACCTCCCCGCGGCGGCCGATGAACCTCATGCGCACCCCCTGCTCGTCCAGCTCCGGCGTCTCGGACTCGATCAGCTCCGCGAACAGCGCCATCAATCCCCGCACCTCCGCCTCGGGCCGCGACCAGTTCTCGGTCGAGAAGGCGTAGACCGAGAGCTCGGCCAGCCCGAGCGAGACGGCATCCTTGACGGTCTGCTTCAGCGTCTGCGCGCCCCGGCGGTGGCCCTCGAGGATCGGCAGCTCCCGCTGATCGGCCCAGCGGGCATTGCCGTCCATGATGATCGCCACGTACCTGGCGACCGGGCGATCGGCGCTCAAACCGTGAGGATCTCTTCTTCCTTGCCCTTCATCAGGGCGTCGATCTCGCCCACCGCCGAGTCGGTGACCTTCTGCAGCCGCTCCTCCGCTCGGCGCTCCTCGTCCTCGCCGACCTCGCCCTCGCCCTTCAGCTCGCGGAGGTCGCCCATCACATCGCGCCGTATGTTGCGCACCGCCACCCGCCCCTCCTCGGCGACGTTGTGGAGGATGCGGACCATCTCCTTGCGCCGTTCCTCGGTCAGCTCCGGGACCTGGAGGCGGACCACGTTCCCGTCGTTGGTCGGCATCATGCCGATGTCGGCTTCGATGATCGACTTCTCGATCGCCGGGATCGCGGTCTTGTCGTACGGGGTCAGGGTCAGCAGCCGAGCGTCGGTCGTCGCGATGTTCGCGAGCTGGTTGAGGGGGCTCTCCGCCCCGTAGTAGTCGACCGTGATCCGGTCGAGCAGGTGCGGTGATGCACGCCCGGTCCGCACCGTGGACATCTCGCCCTTGATCGACTCGACGGACTTGTTCATCCGCTCCTCGGCGTCGGCGAGCAACTCTTCGATCATCCGTTCTCTACCTCTCCGTCGACCAGCGTCCCGACCCGCTCTCCGTGAACGATCCTATCTATGTTCGACTCATCCGCCATGTTGAAGACGTAGATCGGCAGGCCGTTGTCCATGCAGAGCGAGAGCGCCGTCGAGTCCATCACCCGCAGGCCCCTCTCGATCGCCTCCCGGTGCGTGATCTCCGGCAGGAAGGTCGCCTCGGGCACCTCAGCCGGGTCCGCGTCGTAGACGCCCTCGACTCCGTGCTTGGCCATCAGGATCGCCTCGGCGTGGATCTCGAGGGCGCGCAGGGCTGCGGCGGTGTCGGTGGTGAAGAACGGATTGCCGGTCCCGGCCGCGAAGATCACGATCCGTCCCTTCTCGAGATGTCGCATGGCGCGCCGTCGGATATAGGGCTCGGCGACCTCGGTCACGTCGATCGCCGACAGCACCCGCGTCTGTGCGCCCTGCTTCTCGAGCGCGTCCTGAAGCGTCAGCGCGTTCAGCACCGTCGCCAGCATTCCCATGTAGTCGGCCGTGGCGCGGTCCATGCCGGCGGCCACCCCGGTCAGGCCCCGATAGATGTTGCCGGCGCCAACCACGATCGCGATCTCCAGGCCCGAGTCGCGGACCCCGGCTATCTGCCGGGCGATCCGCTCGACGCGATCAGCGTCGGTTCCGTAATCGAGGGAGCCCATCAGGGCCTCGCCCGAGAGCTTCAGGAGGATCCGGTCGAACGCGCGCTCGGCGGCCATTGCGCTCCTACGGAGACCCCGGTGCCGGGCGCCGGGGCTCAGGCCCCTTCGCCGACCGCGAAGCGCGCGAAGCGCGCGATCACGATGTTCTCACCGGTTCCGGCCGCCGCCGCCGCCCGCAGCTCCTCGATCGTCTTGCCCTCGTGCTTGTCGCTGTTGACATGCACCTGGTCGAGAAGCGCGATCTCCTTGCGCCACTTGGCCAGCTGCCCGTCGACGATCCTCTCGCGAACGTCCTCGGGCTTGCCCTCCTCCTCCGCCCTCTGCTCGAAGACGGCCCGTTCGGAGGCTTCGACGTCCTCGGGGATCTCGTCGGCCGAGACGTACTGTGGGGCTGCGGCGGCGACGTGCAACGCGATCTCCCGCGCGAGCTCCTGGAACTCCTCGTTGCGCGCCACGAAGTCCGTCTCGCACTGGACCTCGACCAGCACGCCGATCTTGCCGTTGGCGTGAACGTAGGAGGCGACGGTGCCCTCGGTCGTCGAGCGTCCCGCCCGCTTTGCCGCCGACGCCTGGCCCTTGACGCGGAGGATATCCACCGCCTTGTCCATGTCGCCGCCGGCCTCCGTCAGCGCCCCCTTGCAGTCCATCATCGCCGCTCCGGTTCGCTCGCGGAGCGCCTTGACGTCCGCCGCCTTGATCTCGCTCACTTGCCCTTCTCCTCGCTCTCCGCGGGGGCGGGGGTCGCCGCCGGCTTCTCGGCCGGGGCCGAGCGGGTCTGCTGCGCGACCGGGACCGGCTTGCCGGCCGGCTTCTTCGCCGGGGGCTTCGCCTTCGCCGGCTGCTCGCCGCCGCCCTCGGCCTGGGCCCGCGCCGCCGCTTCGGCCTTCGCTTTCTCCTCGGCCTCGGCCTTGCGCGCGGCCTCCTCCTCGCGCCGCTTCCGCTCCTCCTCCTCGCGCCGCTTCCGCTCCTCCTCCTCGCGCTTGCGGCGAGCCTCCTCGGCCCGCTGCCAGGCCGAGGCGGATTCCAGGATCGAGCTGCCGAGGGCGCCGATGATCAGCCCGCAGGAACGGATCGCGTCGTCGTTGCCGGGGATCACGTGGTCGACCGGTCGCGGATCGCAGTTCGTGTCGACGAGGGCGATGATCGGGATCCCGAGCCGGGTCGCCTCCGCGACCGCGATCTCCTCGCTGATCAGGTCGACGACGACGACCGCGTCCGGTACCCGTTGCATGTCGCGGACGCCGCCGAGGTTGAACTCGAGCTTCGCCAGCTCGGCCTCCATCGTCATCCGCTCCTTGGTCGGCAGCAGCGCCAGCTTCCCTTCGCTCTCGAGCTCGGTCAGCTCGTGAAGTCGGGTGATCCGCTTGCTGATCGTCTGGAAGTTGGTAAGCAGGCCACCGAGCCAGCGCCGTGAGACGTATGGCATGCCGCACTTCGTCGCCCAGTCCTCGATCGCGTCGCGCGCCTGCTTCTTGGTGCCGACGAAGAGGATCTTTCCCCCCGGCCGGCGAGCTCGGAGGCGAACTCGGTTGCCTCCGCGAGCAACGCTTCCGTCTGCAGCAGGTCGATCACGTGGATCCCGTCCCGCTCACCGTGGATGTAGCGGCGCATGCTGGGGTCCCAGCGCCGCGTCTGGTGCCCGAAGTGAACTCCCGCTTCGAGCAGCTCCTTGATGCCTACATCAGCCATTGAATCCCTTACTGGTTTGAATAGATAGCGGCCGAGCGCCGCCCGGCGGGGACCCGGCGGAGGCCGGGCAGGGCCCGCTTCACAGCGCTGACCGAACTGGTCACGCCGGATATTAGGGGGCGGCGCCCGAGCGCGCCCGCCCGAGCGCCGCAGCGAGGTCGGCGGGGAGCGGGCTCTCGAAGCTCAGCGGGCGACCGTCGTCGGGGTGCGCGAAGCTGAGCCGGCGCGCATGAAGGAACTGCCGTCCGAGGCCATGCATTCCAGCCCGTCCGTAGACCGGGTCGCCGCAGATCGGGTGGCCGATCGCCGCCAGGTGGGCGCGGATCTGATGCGTGCGACCGGTCTCGAGCCGAACGTCGAGCACGGCATCGCGCCCGATCCTCTCGCGCACCTCGAAGTGCGTGACCGCGTCCCGCGGCCGCCGACCGCCGACCACGACCCGCTCCCGAGCTCGATGGTCGCGGCCGAGCGGGGCGTCGATCGTCCCGGCCCGGGACGACGGGCAGCCCTCGACCAGGGCCTCGTACTCACGGCTCACCTCGCGGTTCGCGATCGCTTTCGAGAGGGCGGCATGCGCCGCTTCGGAGCGCGCCACGACCAGCAGTCCCGAGGTGTCGCGGTCGAGCCGGTGGACGATGCCGGGGCGGGTTGGATCGGCGCCGCCGCCGAGCAGGCCCGACAGGGCGTCGACGAGCGTCGGCGCGTCCTGGCCGGGGGCCGGATGCACGAGCAGCCCGGCCGGCTTGTCGACCACGGCCAGCCAATCGTCGCGGTAGACGATTCGCGGTTCGTCGACGCTCATTCGCCGCTGCCGTCCGGCTCGCCGGCGCTGTCGACGGCCGGATCTCCGGCCGCGGCAACCTCGGGCTCGGGCTCGCGCATGTAGAGCAGCAGGAGCAGGGCCACGCCGACCGTGATCTCGATGTCGGCGAGATTGAAGGCGGGCCAGTTCGGGGGGTCGATGAAATCGGTCACAGCGCCCTCGGCGATGCGATCGATCAGGTTGCCGAGCGCGCCGCCGGCGAGCAGGCCGATCGGCAGCCAGAGCCCCTCGCGGCCGCTGCTCGTCAGGAAGTAGGCCAGCAGCAGCGTGAAGGCCGCGGCCGCGAGGACCAGCACCGCGACGCCGGCCCCGTCGAAGAGGCCGAAGGCGATCCCCTCGTTCTGGACCCGGACGAGGCTGACGCCGGCGAGCAGGTCGATCTGCTCGCCGGGGCTGACCTCTGCCCGGACGATCGCCTTCGAGATTTGGTCGAGCCCCGCTGCGACGAGGGCCACGAGCGCAGCCCGCGTCAGCGCCTGACGATCGCCGCTCACTCGTTGATCAGCCCGACCACGATTCCCTGCAGGATGACCAGGACGATCACACCGACGATCGGGCTCAGGTCGAGCGCCATCCGTGATCCGCCGACCGGAGGTAGGACGCGCCGGAACAGGTTCAGGTAGGGGTCGACGACGCTCTCGATGAAGTCGGTCACGGCGCGCAGCGCTCGGTTGTACGGAAGCGACCCGCGGAAGGCGATCACCCAGGAGAGCACGATCCGGGCGAAGATCAGGATGATGTAGACGAGGAACAGCGAGTCGACGTACTGGGCGATGTCGTTCCGCGTCAGGGCGGTCAGCAGTGAGCTCACCGCCTGCCCTCCATCCGCTCCAGTGAGGCGCTGACGGCCGCCGCGAAGGCCTCCCTGACCCGGTGCTCGCCGAGCGCCTCGAGGCCGGCCTCGGTGCTGCCGCCGGGAGAGGCGACTGCGCGTTGCAGGTCCGCGGGGTCGTGGGTGACCAGCAGCTCGCCCGCCCCCGCGGCCGTCAGTCCGATCAGCCTGCCGGCCAGCTCGGGGTCGAGGCCCGCGGACACGCCCGCATCGCTCAGGGCCTCGCAGGCGAGTGCCAGATACGCCGGCGTGCACCCCATCAGCGCGGTGGCTGCGTCGAGCTGCTCCTCGGGCAGCTCGATCAGCGTCGCGATCCTCCCGAGGAGCTCCAGCACGGGCACCAGCGCACCGGGGTCGGCGGGCGGCGCGTGGCAGATCACCCCCCGCCCGACCTCGACGGCCAGGTTCGGCATCGTCCGCAGCACGCTCGCCGCCGGGAAGGCCGATTGGACCCGCGCGGCCGGCGTCGCGCCGAGCACCGAGACGAGTGGCCCGGGAAAGGGGCCGAGGGCCTGCGCGGCCTGATCGAGAGCCGTGGGCTTGACCGCGAGCACGATCACGTCACTGGAGCCGGCGAGCTCGGCCAGCGAGGCGGTCGCCGCTCCGTCGAGCTCCGACGCGAGCGCCGCGGCGCGGCCGGAGCCCGCGTCGCTGAACAGCATCGCCTCCGGTCCGCCCCGCAGCCGGAAGCCGCGGGCCATCGCCGCGGCCATGTTCCCTGCTCCGGCGAATCCGACCCTCATCGGCGCCAACCCTAGTGAACCCCCGGCGAACCCGGCGGCCCTGAAGGCCGCGCGGCGTCGCGACGCTCAGCTCTGGTTGAAGAAGCCCTTCTCGACCAGCCGCGCCTTCTCCTCGGCGGAGACCTCGACGTTCGCCGGGGTCAGCAGAAAGGTCTTGTCGGCGATCCTCTGCATACCGCCGTCGAGCGCGTAGGTGAGTCCCGAGCCGAAGTCGATCAGGCGCTTCGAGAGATCGGTCGAAGCCGACTGCAGGTTGAGGATCACCGGGACGCCGCGCTTGAACTTGTCGGCGATCTCCTGCGCGTCGTTGAAGTTGCGCGGGGTGACGAAGTGGACCTGCACGTTGTCGCCGCCGTTGGAGACGGGCCGCAGGGCACGTCGGGGGGCAACCGAGTCATCGGCGAAGATGTCGTCGATCTCGCCGGCGTCGTCGCGCTGCAGGCGCCTGACGTTCGAGCTACGCCGGCGTCGCGGCGCCGGGGCGGGCACCGACTCCTCGCTGACCGTGTCAGGCTCGTAGTCGTCGTAGTCGTCGTATCGCTGCTCGGGGTCCTCGGCAAGCCCGAAGTAGACGAGCGCGCGATGCCATGTGTCCCTAAGGGCCATTCTTCGCGCCTTTTTCGTCGCGGATAGGGGTTCTCCTTGTGGATTATTGCGCTGATCGGGCCGCTGCAGGTCGTTGCCGTCGATCTGGCCGGTCGCTTGCGAGCCGGCGGCGGACTGCGGTCAGGCGTAGAGCGCCGTCCCAACCCTGATGATCGTGGCGCCCTCCTCGACGGCGATCGGCCAGTCCTGGGTGGTCCCCATCGAGAGCCGCTCGAGGCCGCGTTCGCGGGCGAGCTCCGCGAGGCGGGCGAAGTACGGCCGCGACGCCTCCGGATCGGTGGTGAACGGCGGCATCGTCGAGAGGCCGGTGACCCGAACTGGGCAGCGCTCGATGAAGCCGCTCAACGACTCGACGGCGACCCCGCCCTTGCCCTCCTCCTCGGCGACGTTGACCTGGACCAGGATCTCGGTCTCGGGGCCGGCGTGGCTCGCGAGCTGCTCGAGCACGCTGTCGGTGCAGACCGAGTGCAGCAGGCGGACCTGGGGGATCAGGCGCCGGACCTTGCGACTCTGCAGATTGCCGATGAAGTCCCAGGTGAACGCGTCCGCCCAGCGCTCCCGCTTCGCCTCGAGATCCTGAAGACGGTTCTCGCCGACCAGCGTGATCCCCGCCTCGGCCAGAGCCCCCATCTCCTCGGCCGGGACGTACTTGCTCGCGGCCAGGATCTCGACCCCCTCCCCCGCGCGTTCGCGGATTCGGCTGAGGTTGGCGCGGATCCGCCCCGGCTCGAGGCCTCTGATCATGCCGGGCATCTCATGCCCGCTTCCATACCAGGCCTGCCTGCCTGCCCGTCTCGGGGCCCTGACCTCGGTGCGAGAAGAACAGGTCCGGGTTGCAGCGCGTGCAGAGATCGCTGATCTCGATCCGCTCGACGCCCGATCGAACGAGTAGCCGCCGCGCGACCTCGCGCAGGTCGAGCATCCGGCCGACCGCGATCCCGTCGCCGAGCGAGCCGAAGGCCGCGAGAACCTCGTCGCCCACCTCGAAGCAGCAGGGGCCGATGCCCGGCCCGACCGCAGCGGCGGTTCCGTCGACGGCCGCCGCGCCCCGCTCGAGCAGCCCTGCCGCCAGGCCGCGCCAGCCACCGTGGAGGATCGCTACGCGCTCGGCCCCGGCGATCGCGATCGGCAGGCAGTCGGCGACGAACACCAGCAGGCCCAGGTCCGGCTCGGCAGTGTGGTGACCATCGACCTCCGGCGCCTCGGATCCGTGGGCCCCGCGAGCCGCGAACGGCGCCGGCGACTGTGGGTGCTCGTGCGCGGCGAGCTCGGCGCCGTGGACCTGGCGGCCGATCACCACCCGGCCGGGATCGAGGCCGAGGCCCGCGGCTAGCCTGCTCCGATTCTCGCGGACCGCCGCCGGTCGATCGCCGGTCAGCAGGCCGAGGTTGAGCTCGTCCCAGGGGGCGGCGCTGACGCCGCCGGTGCGGGCGCTGAACGCCGCGGCGGCGCCCGGCAGCTCTGCCTCGAGCCATCTCACCTCGCCGCTTCGCCGCCAGACCACCGGGAGAAGATGTCAGATCCGATCCGCGTCGCGGATCGCTGCCAGGGCGATCTCGAGCTCCGCCCCCCGGTCGGCCTCGATCGCCTCGTCGATTCTCGCGGCGAGTGCCGCCTGCAGGCCGATGCCCACGGCGGGCCCCTGGCCGACCCCCGCGGCGAGCAGGTCGTCGCCGTCGATCGTCAGCCGCACCCGTCGCCAGCGGTTCACGTGCTCGTCGAGCCACGCCGCTCCGTGCGCTCGCGCGAGCAGCAGCAGCCCGTCGTCGTGACGGGTCGCCTCGCGGAAGAGGGCCGACGCGGGCGCGGTCGGGTCGAGGGCGGCGAGCCCGGCCGCCTCCTTCAGTCGCGCCGACGGGCAGGTCGCGGCATCGAGCAGCGCCCCGGCCCGATCGCCCGAGGCGGTCCACGGGTGCCTGTCGCAGAGCTCGGCCACCTTCGGCAGGAGCGCGAGTCGCTCGGCGCCGATCTCGACCAGGCCCCACTCGTCGAGCAGCCGGAAGCCGGTCACCGCCTCGGGCTCCTCGGCGAGTCGGCGGAGCTCAGCCGCGGCCCGATCATCGCTGACGGTGCTGAGGTCGGTGGCGCGAAGCAGGCGCCCGGTCTCCGGCTCGAGAGCCATCGCGAGCCGCGCCGCGTAGCGCGCAGCGCGCAGCGCGCGGGTCGGGTCATCCGCGAACGAGTCCGCGTGGATCACCCGCAGCACACGACCCCGCAGATCCCCGAGCCCGTCGTAGGGGTCGAGCAGTGCAGCATCGCCGCTCAGCGGCACGGCCATCGCGTTGATCGTGAAGTCGCGGCGGGCCAGGTCGGTGCGGATCGGCGCCGGCGCGACCTCCGGGAGGGCGCCCGGCCGTGGGTAGCGCTCACGACGGGTCCGGGCGAGATCCACCCGCCGGTCGCCGAGCTGCAGGGAAGCCGTTCCGAAGCGCTCGTGGCTGTCCGCCTCGGCGCCGAGGCGATCGAGCACCGGCTCGATCTCGCCCTCGACGGCGATGTCGAGGTCGTCGACCGGCAGGCCGATCAGCAGATCGCGGACCGCTCCTCCGACGAGATAGGCGGGCGTGCCGGCGAGCGCCTCGAGCAGTGCCGCCGGCACGATCTCGGTTCGGGCGCGCTGCAGCGAGGGCTGTCGACTTGAGGGTTCCATGAGGTGCCGGCCGTAGCATGAGACCTCAGCAGATGAAGCGGATTGCAGGCATCTGGCGGGCGTCGGACCGCGCCGAGCGGCTCTTGCTGTTGCTGGCCGCGGGCGGCGTGGTCGCCACCTGCGCCTTCGCGGCCGTGGCGTTCGTCAAGCGCCCCGCCGACATCTCGAATCCAGATGTGGCCTTCAGGACCGGCGACCTGGCCTCGAAGAGCAAGCCGCGCGAGGACCGCAGCGTCGACTGGCCCCGGTACGGCTACGACCTGCAGCGGACGAAGTTCCTCAACGCCCAGCGGGTCCGCCCCCCCTTCCGCAAGCTCTGGAAGTACGACCAGGACCAGCTGATCGAGTTCGCACCGATCATCGTCGGCGAGCGGATGTACATGATCGACAACGACGGCATCTTCATCGCGCTCGACGACGACACCGGCAAGGTCGTCTGGAAGAAGGACCTCGGCAATCTGAACGCCTCCTCGCCGGCCTTCTGGCGGGGCACCCTGCTCGCCGTCAATCTCGAGCCGCCGCAGGCGCTGGCGGTGCGCGCGAAGGACGGCAAGGTGCTGTGGAAGCGCGACCTGCCCGCGCGGGCCGAATCCTCACCCCTGGTGGTCGGGCGGCGCATGTACTTCGGCAGCGAGTCGGGCGACTTCTTCGCGCTCGACGCCCGGACCGGGAAGCCGGTCTGGCAGACGAAGCTCGCCGGATCGGTGAAGGCGGCGCCCGCTTACTCGGACGGCTCGATCTACGTCGGTGACTACGCCGGCAAGATGTACTCGCTGCGGGCATCCGACGGCGCGATCCGCTGGCAGACGTCCGATCTCGGCGCCGGGCTGGGCCGCACGGGCCGCTTCTACTCGACCCCGGCGGTCGCCTTCGGACGCGTCTATGTCGGCAACGTCGACGGCCGCGTCTACAGCTTCGACCGGCAGACCGGCGCTATCGCGTGGACCTTCTCGGCCGGCGATTTCGTCTACTCCGGGGTGGCCGCGGCGGACGGACCACGGACCAAGCCGGCGGTCTACTTCGGATCGCACGACCGGACCGCCTATGCGCTTGACGCGAAGAGCGGCAAGCTGATCTGGGAGGCATCCCCTGGGGGGCAGGTGAGCGGTCCGGCAACCGTGATCGGCGACGTCGTCTACATGTCGACATTCAGCGGCAATGCCACCGTCGGCTTCGATCTCGGCACCGGCCGGCGGGTGTTCAAGTTCGACGCCGGCGAGTACGGGCCGGTGGTCTCCGACGGCGAGCGCCTGTTCCTGGTCGGCGGCTCGGAGGTGCTGGCCTACAGGCCGGTCAAGATCGAGAAGTACAAGCCGACGGCGGGGACGAAGGGGATCGTGCCCCCCGCCGAGCTCCGGCGGGCGCAAAGCAAGTCCAAGCCCGGCGCCGGCAAGCAGGACGCGGCGAGGCAGGGGTCGGGCGGCAACAGCAAGTAGCGGCCGATCGCGACCGCTAGGAAGCCCCCGATGGCGACCCCCGACAAGTCCGGCGAGTAGCCGGGGCCAGAACGCTTAGGAATGCGATCGCCAGAGATACACGCAGAGACCGCCGAACATCGCGGCAAGCGCGACCTCTATGGCGCCGACGGTGATGTAGAGGGAGTCCGGGCTGTCCTGGTAGTCGGCCCAGAGGTTGCGGAGCGCCTCGTAGCTGGCGAACAGGAGGAAGATGCAGACGAGGAGGGCGACGCCGCCGATGAACCTACGCATTGTCCCGCGTAGCCTACGGCCCCCTTTTCTGAGGTGCCCAGAGCGGTCACAGCGCTGACCACCATGGAGCTCCTGCGCCTCGTCGGAGGCCGGCCCTCAGCCGGTCAGGCGGACCGGGATGCCGGCGGCGCTCATCACCCGCTTCGCCTCGGCGATCGAGTGCCGGCCGTAGTGGAAGATCGAGGCGCACAGCACTGCGTCTGCACCGCCCTCGGTCGCAACCTCGGCGAGGTGCTGAAGGGTCCCGGCGCCCCCGGACGCGATCACCGGAATCGGCACCGCGTCCGCCACGGCCCGGGTCAACTCCAGGTCGTAGCCTTCGGCGGTGCCGTCGCGATCCATGCTCGTCAGGAGGATCTCCCCCGCCCCACGCTCGGCCGCCTCGACGGCCCAGGCGACCGCCTCGCGGTCCTCGACCCGCGTGCGTCCGCCGGCAACGTAGACATCCCACCCGGGCTTCGATTCAGCGGGCGCCACGTTGTGGCGGCGCTTGGCGTCGATCGCGACGACCACGCACTGCGATCCGAACACGGCGGCCAGCTCGCCGATCAGGTCCGGTCGCGCCAGCGCCGATGAGTTGATCGAGACCTTGTCCGCTCCGGCGTCGAGCACGGCCTGTGCGTCCGCCACCGAGCCGATGCCGCCGCCGATCGTGAAAGGGATGAAGACGTCGTCGGCTGTCCGCCGGGCGAGCTCGACGATCGTGTCTCGCTTCTCATGGGTCGCGGTGATGTCGAGGAAGACGAGCTCATCGGCCCCCTCGGCGTCGTAGCGCGCAGCGAGCTCGACCGGGTCGCCGGCATCCCGGAGGCCGACGAAGTTGGTGCCCTTGACGACCCGGCCGGCGTCGACGTCCAGGCAGGGGATCACCCGACGCAGGACGGTCACGGCCGGCGCCGCCAGGGGGACGCGGCGCTCGACACCTCACGGGCGAGGACCGATGGCTCGAGCTTCGAGACGATCTCGGCGAGCCGCTCCCGCTCGCGGCCGCTGAGGTTCGACGGCCGTCCCTTCGACTTGCGGACGATGCGCTGTAGGTCCCGGCGCTCGGGATCGTCGAGCCGATCCAGGTGCCGCTTGACCGCCAGCGCGATCTCGGCGAGGATCAGCACCCTGGCCCAGACGGTCCATCGCATCCCCGATCGCGCCGCCGCTCCGAGCAGGCTCATCGGCCTGCCTCCGAGCCCAGCGCGGCGACGGCCTCGGGCACGGTGAAGCGCTGCTCGTAGAGCGCCCGGCCGACGATCACGCCCCCGATTGCCGGCATCCGCAACGCCGCCAGCGATCGCAGATCGTCCAGGGAGCCGACGCCGCCCGAGTAGATCAGCTCGGCCTCCGCGTCCGCGCAGGCGGCGGCGACCTCGGCGAGGCCGGTGATCCCGGGTCCGGCGAGCGTACCGTCGACCTCGACCGGCGTGTAGACGAAGCGCTCCACCCCGAGCCCCGAAAGCACGCCGATCAGCTCTGGCGCCCTGGCGTCGGTCGCCTCGGCCCAGCCCTCGATCGCGACCCGGCCGGCCCGCGCGTCGACCGAGGCGACGATCCGCTCGGGACCGTGCGTGGCGGCAAGCTCGCCGACGAAACCGGGATCGCGCTGTGCGCGGGTGCCGAGCACGGCCCTCGCCGCACCGGCGGCAAGCACCGCATCGACGGCAGCGGCATCGCGCAACCCGCCGCCGACCTGGACCGGGATCCGCAGCCCCCCGGCGAGCCGCTCGATCAGGTCGAGGTTCTGCGGCCGACCCGAGCGGGCACCGTCGAGGTCGACGACGTGGAGCATCGCCGCACCGCCGTCCTGCCAGCGCTGCGCGGCGTCGAGGGGATCGGCGTCGTAGGTCGTCTCGCGCCCGTAGTCGCCCCGCAGCAGCCGCACCGCCCTGCCACCACGGATGTCGACGGCCGGGTACAGGGTCAGCGTCCTGCCGCCGGCCGTGCGATCCGCGATCTCGCCCGCCGGCTCAGACATCGCGCCCCCGGGCCCCGGAGCCGATCGCCACCGGTGCGCTGATCGAGGCAAAGCCGGCAAGCAGCCGCAGTCCCGCGGAGCTCGACTTCTCAGGGTGGAATTGGGCCCCGTAGACGGGGTGGCGGCCGACCACGGCTGCGAAGCGCTCCCCATAGTCGGCGGTGGCGAGCAGCTCGGCCGGCTCCGGCTGGGGCGCGTAGCTGTGCACGAAGTAGAACGGCTCGCCGTCGGCGAGGCCGCTGAGCAGGGGGGCCTCGCCCTCGACCCGCACCGGCGACCAACCGATGTGGGGCAGCTTCAGCCCCGGCGCCTGAAGCCGGCTCACCGGCCCCGGCAGCAGGCCGAGCCCGGTGCCGCCGCCGTGCTCGTCCGAGGACTCGAACAGCAGCTGCATGCCGAGGCAGACGCCGAGGATCGGGGTCTCCGCCCGCGCCCGATCCCGCAGGTAGGTGTCGAGCCCCTGCTCACGGATTCTCCCCATTGCCCGGGGGAAGGCGCCGACGCCGGGCAGCAGCAACCCCGACGCACGGTCGAGCTGCGACGGCTCGGCGCTGATCAGCGGCTCGGCCCCGACTCGCTCGAGCGCCTTCTCGACCGAGCGCAGGTTCCCCATTCCGTAGTTGACGATGCCGATTCGAGTTCTCACCCGGGTGATCTTAGGCCAGCCCTGGGGCGGCATTTGCGGGCGGGTCGCTAGCGGACCTTCCGGTCGATCAGGGTCTCGAATGCCTCGCTGGACGGCTTCGGCTTGCCGCGCTTTGTGAGCAGGCCGGCCTGCGGACACCAATTGCAGATCGGGTCCTCCGGGTAGTCCCGCCACGTGAACCAGAAGACCACCTCCACGTTCCAGCTCCGACGGCGCTCGAGGAACAGCCTGTACGAGCGCTTCAGTAGCTTCGCCTGCTTCGCCCGGTTCTTGACGAGGAAGCTCCGTTTCGGCCCCCCGGAGGCCCATCCGGTCTCCCCGATGTAGAGATGGGCGCGACGGTCGCCGGCTTGGTCCATCACCCGCCGCAGATCCCTGACCTGCCGCTCGACGCCCCCGATGCCGCTCGCGTAGGGATGAACCGAGACGCCGTCGATCAGCTGCTTGGCGTTGGGTTCCCGATAGAGCCGCCTGAGGAACGACTTCGCGGTCATCGACTTCGAGCTGCGCGGGAAGCCGTACATGCCCCCGACGATCAGCTCGACCGAGGGGTCGACGCGGTCCACACCCCGCCGAGTTGCGCGCAGCAGCTTCGCGTAGGCAGCCGGATCCGCGGCCGGGTACCAGAAGGTGCGGGCGTTCTGCTCGTTCCAGATGATCCATCGACCCGGCGCCAATCCCGCGTCGAGAGTCGGATGCTCGACCCAGAAGTCGCCGTTCGGTCCGTAGCGCTGCACCGCCGCCTCGATGAACTGCTCCCAGGCCTGCCGCTGCCCGCGGCCCCGGACCGGGCCGCGGATGTGTCGGCCGTCTCCGCTGATGAACTTCGGGGTCCCGAAGACGATCGGAACCGGCTCGAGGCCGGCTGCTGCGGCGTTGAGGAAGCGACCGTCGGTCCCGGCCCAGTTCAGCGGCTGGTTCTTCTTGGCAGCGACCGCAGGCCAGGAGATCTCGATCCGAAAGCTGCCCGCGCCGCTCTCCCCCATGCGCTCGAAGTCCGATGCCGTGGGCCGCACCGCGCTGAGCCCGAAGAACGACCGCGGCACGGCCGCCTCAGCCGCCGCCGTGAAGGCGGTGAGGCCGATCAGCACCAGAGCGAGTGCGCCGGCGAGGCCGAGCACGCGACGGCGCCCGGTCGGCGGGAGCATCCTTGGCGAGGGTACGAGAGGCATTCCCACAAGCTAAACCGGACCGCAGCCGATCGTTGCGGTCAGTCGGTCAGCGTGCCCTTCGTCGAGGGGACGCCCGTCTCATCCGGGTCGATCGAGACCGCATGGCGAAGGGCCCTTGCGAAGGCCTTGAAGCAGGCCTCGATCATGTGGTGCGCATTCGATCCGTAAGGGTTGGTGAGGTGCAGCGTCAGCCTCGCGTTGGTAGCCACGGCTCGGAAGAACTCCTCGCAGAGCTCGGTGTCGAAGCCGGCGATCGAGAGCGACGGCAGGTTCGACTCGAAGAGGAAGAAGGGCCGACCGGAGATATCCAGCGAGCAGCGGGCCAGCGCCTCGTCCATCGGCACCTCGGTGTGCGCGTAGCGGCGGATGCCGGCCCGATCGCCGAGCGCCTCGTCGAGCGCCTGGCCGAGTGCGATCCCGACGTCCTCGACCGTGTGGTGAGCGCCGGTCTCGAGGTCGCCTTCGGCGCGCGCCTCGAGGCCAAGGTGACCGTGGCGTCCGAGCAGCTCCAGCATGTGGTCGAAGAAGCCGACACCGGTCTCGACCCGCAGCTCACCTCCATCGAGGTCGAGGGCGAGGCTGACCTCGGTCTCCTTCGTCCTGCGCTCGATTCGACTCCGCCTCGCCACCGTCTCCTCCTCAGCCTCGCTTGCCGCCGGCCCGGGCCAGGGCTGACGCTGCATGCACGGCATAGCCCTCTGCGCGGGCGATCTCGTCGACCACGGGCCCCAGTTCGACGGCGGCCTCGGAAGTCATTCGCACGGTGCTGATCGTGCGCAGAAAGGTATCCGGGCCGAGCGGCCCCGTGAAGCGGCCGGCGCCACCGGTCGGGAGTATGTGGTTCGAGCCGGCGGCGTAGTCACCAAAGGCGGTGGCGCTATCGGCGCCGATCAGAACGCAGCCCGCGCGCTCGACGCGGCCGACCAGCGCATCCGGATCCTCGCAGGCGAGCTGCAGGTGCTCGGGGGCGAGCGCGTCCGCGAGCTCGACCGCAGCCTCCCGGGTGGGGGCGGAGACCGCCGCGACGCGCGCGTCGGCGACACCTGCGGACTGACTTGCGACACGCTCGAGCGCAGCCGGCAGCGATTCGAGCGCAGCCGGCCCGATGCCGATCGCGACGAAGAGGCCGTCATCGCCGTGCTCGGCCTGAGCGCAGATATCGAGCGCGAGCCAGCGCTCGTCGGCCGTGCCGTCGGTGACCACGACGATCTCCGACGGGCCGGCGTACCCGTCGATACCGACCACCCTGGCGACGGCGAGCTTCGCCTCCTGGACCCAGGGGCCGCCGGGGCCGGCGATCAGGTCCACGGCGGGAACGCTCTCGGTTCCGTAGGCGAGGGCGCCGACCGCCTGGGCCCCGCCGATCGCGTAGACGGAGTCGACTCCGGCGATCTCGCAGGCCGCGACGACCTCAGCGGCGGGCGCGCCGTCGGCTCCCGCCGGCGAGGCGACCACGACCCGCTTCACGCCCGCCGCCCGGGCGGGGATCACGCCCATCAGGACCGTCGAGGGGTAGGCGGCTCGGCCGCCTGGGACATAGACCGCCGCGGAGCGGATCGGGACCCGGGCGATCGTGATGCTCTGGCCCTGGCCGGGGTTGACGACCGTTGCCCCGTGCGGCAGCTGCGCCTCGGCGACGGCGCGGATGTTCGCCGCGGCGCTCTCGAGTGCTTCCCGGAGGGGAGTCGGGACTCCCGCGGCAAGAGCGGCACGCCGCTCGGCGGAGAGCTCGAGCTGCTGCGGGCGGGCGCCGTCGAGCTGCTCGCAGAGCTCGAGCAGTCGGGCGTCACCCCCGGTGCGCACATCGGCGACGATCGCGGCCGCTCCGGCGGCGATCTCCGGCGGGGTCGCGGCGTCGGCGCGGAGTTTCGCGGCGAGGGCGTCGGCGTCGGCCCCGTCCCAGTCGAGCCGTTCCGTTCTCACGGTGCCGCCTGGCGGAGTCGCTCGACCATCGCGTCGATCTCGTCGACGCGGAGCTTGTGGGCGACCCGGTTGGCGATCAGTCGTGCGGTGGAGATCGAGATCTGCTCCCGCTCCTCGAGGCCGTTCTCGCGCATCGTTCGGCCGGTGTCGACCAGGTCGACTATCCCATCGGCGAGGCCGACCAGCGGCGCCAGCTCGACCGAGCCCTTGACCTCGATCACCTCCGCCTGGCGACCGGTGCGCTCGAAGTAGCGCTCGGCGATCCCCCGGTACTTGGTCGCGATCCGCATGAAGCCGAGGCGTTTCGCCGATCGCTCGAGGCTGTCGTCGTCCGCGATCGCCGCAAGCACCATCCTGCAGCGGCCGAAACCGAGGTCGGCCAGCTCGTAGACGGCCCGGTCGCTCTGCTCGTCGAGGACGTCCTTGCCGGTGACGCCGAGGTCGGCGGCGCCCGCCTCGACGTAGGTGGGGACATCGGAGGGCCGCATGGTGACGATCGTCAAGCCGTCGAGGTCGAAGATCAGCGATCGCGAGCCGCCGCGCGGCCCGGAGGTGTCGAAGCCGGCCCGATCGAGCATCGAGAGGCTGCCCTCGAACAACGCGCCGCGGGGTAGCGCCAGCCGCATGCGCCCGTCCCGGGCGCGCCGGTGGGCGATCTCGACCCCGGCGGGGCTCATCCGGCGCCCCCCTCGCGGGCGATGCGCTCCTCCTCGGCCTGGGCGATATGCACGCGCTCCAGGTAGAGAGCGAACCCGGCGGCGGGAAGTTGCCTGCCGAAGCGACTCATCAAGCCGTCGTAGCGGCCGCCCCCGCCGATGATCTGGCCGACGGCGGGGTCATAGACCTCGAGGATCGCGCCGGTGTAGTAGCCGAGGTCGCGCAGAAGCCCGAAGTCGAGCTGGACGCGGTCGGCGATCCCGCTCTCTGAGAGCTTCGAGTAGGTCTCCGCCAGGCGGCTCGTGGCCCGTTCGAGGGCAGCCCCGCCGATCCGGTGTGCCTCCTCGAGCACGTCGGCGCCGCCCCGGAGGCTGGAGAGCCGGACGATCAGCTCGCGCTCGGTGTCGCCGAGGCCGGCGAGGTCCCCCGCCTCCGCTTCGATTGCGACCAGATCATGAGCCGCCAGGCGGTCGAGGATCCGATTGCGGGCCGCCCCCTCGACCGCGAGCTCTTCGAGCAGCTGACGGAATAGGTCGGCGTCGCCGAGGCCGACGACGGCCCGGTTGAGGCCGACGGCGTCCAGCGCAGCGACGAGCAGTTCAACGACCTCGACCGTGCCGCCCGGCGCATCGGCCCCGATCAGCTCGACCCCAACCTGGCGGAACTCGCGAAGCTGCCCGCGCTGCGGGCTGACCGCGCGGAAGCCGTCCCCGGCGTAGTGCAGACGGTAGGGCAGGCTCGCCTCGCCCAGCCGATCAGCCGCGAGCCGGGCGATCGGGATCGTCATGTCGCCTCGGAGTGCGAGTAGCCCTCCCGAGTGATCGAAGAACCGGTAGGCCGAGTCCATCGACCGCTCGTCGCCGAGGGCCAGCACGTCGTTGAACTCGATCGCCGGCGTCGAGACCTCACCGTAGCCACGCGACTCGAACAGCGAGCGCAAGACAGCCTCGATGCGCCGCAGCTCGCGCATCTCGTCGGGAAGGATGTCTCGTGTGCCTTGGGGGATCGGATGTGTCATGGCATCTCCGGCGGTCCGGCGCGCCGCTGTGGCGCCGGCCCTCGCGGGAAGGCTAGAGACAGACCCTAGACCGGGGTGATGACCGGCTCGACCGCGACACGCTCGATGCGGGCGCCCAGCGCCCGCAGGCGCTCGTCGATCCGTTCGTAGCCCCGGTCGATCTGCAGGATGTTGCCGATCTCCGACGGCCCGTCGGCCGCCAGCGCAGCGATCAGCATCGCCATGCCGGCGCGGATGTCGGGGCTCTCGAGGCGCTCTCCGTGGAGACGGCTCGGGCCGCTGACGATCGCTCGATGGGGATCGCAGAGGGTGATCCGGGCGCCCATCGCGACCAGCTTGTCGGTGAAGAAGAGCCGGTTCTCGAACATCTTCTCGAAGATCAGGATCGTGCCCTCGACCTGGGTGGCCAGCGCCAGCGCGATCGAGGTCAGGTCGGCCGGAAAGGCGGGCCACGGTCCATCGTCGATCTTGGGAATCGCATCGCCGAGGTCGTCGCGCACGGCCAGCGTCTGGTCGGGCGGGACGAGGACGTCCTCCCCCTCGACCACGGTCTTCAGCCCGAGGCGGCCGAACTGGCGGCGAATCATGTAGAGGTCGTCGGGCCCCGCGTCGCGGATCCGGAGATCACCCCCGGTCGCGGCCGCGAGAGCCATGAAGCTGCCGACCTCGATGTGGTCGGGGCAGATCCGGTGCTCGGCGCCGCCGAGCTTGTCGCGGCCGTGGACGGTCATCACGTTCGAGCCAATTCCATCGACCTGCGCGCCCATCTTCGTCAAGAGCCGGGCGAGGTCCTGGACGTGCGGCTCGGAGGCGGCGTTGGCGATCGTCGTCGGGCCCTCGGTCAGGGCGGCGGCCATCAACGCGTTCTCGGTGCCCATCACCGACGGCTCGTCCATGAAGATCGAGCACGGCGAGAGCCCGTTCGGTGAGGAGATCTCGATCATTCGCTCGCCGCTCACCCGGGCCCCGAGATCGATGAACGCGTCGAGATGGGGGTCGAGCCGGCGGCGGCCGATCGTGTCGCCCCCCGGCGGCGGCATCCGAACCTCGCCGAACCTCGCGAGCAGCGGCCCCGCGAGCAGGAACGAGGCGCGGATCCGCGCGGCGAGGTTCTCGTCGACGAAGTGATCACCGAGGGTCGCCGCACGCAGCCTGAGGTCCCCCGGGCCAAGCCACTCGATCTCCACGCCCATCGTCTCCAGCAGCCCGATCTGCGCCTCGACGTCGCGGATCCGGGGGATGTTGCGCAGGACCACGTCCTCCTCGGTGAGCAGGCAGGCAGCGAGCAGCGGCAGAGCCGCGTTCTTGTTTCCGGCGGCGACGATCTCGCCAGAGAGTGGTACGCCGCCCTGAATGACGAACTTCTCCAAGGCCGGGCTAGAGTAGCCACTCGTGAGCGAGACCAGCGAGCCGACCCGAGAGCAGGCCTACCAGCTGCTCTGCGAGTGGACCGAGTCCGACTCGCTGCGCAAGCATGCGCTGGCGGTCGAGGCCTGCATGCGTTCATACGCGCGGATCTGGGGCGAGGACGAGGAGCGCTACGCGGTCACCGGGCTGGTCCACGATCTCGATTACGAGCGGTACCCGGACCTCGACACCGGCCACCCGCGGTTCGCGCTGGCCGAGCTCGAGAAGCTGGGCTACCCGGCGGACGTGATCGATGCCGTTGCCGGCCACGCCGAGTTCCTCGGCGTCCCGCGCGAGAGCCGGATGGCGAAGACCCTGTTCGCCGTCGACGAGCTCAGCGGCTTCGTCTCCGCCTGCGCCCTGGTTCGTCCCACCGGCATCGAGGGCATGAAGGTGAAGTCGGTGCGCAAGAAGCTCAAGCAGCCGTCGTTCGCGGCCAAGGTCGACCGCGACCAGATCCGTCGCGCGATCGAGGAGCTGGGTGTGGACGAGACCGAGCACATCCAGCGCGTTATCGACGCGCTCGAGGCCGAGGCGGAGGCGCTCGGCCTGACCGCCCGGCAGGCGGACTAGGGAGTGAAGCGGCGCTGGCAGGTGCTGATCGTCGCGCTCGTCGCGCTCGGCGTCCTGCTGGCGATCAACACGGTGGTGATCGACAGCGAGACGAAGCCGGCCGGCGTCACCGCCGACGGGGCGCGGATAGTGGAGCTCTCGTCGGTCGACCTGCAGATCGTCGATCACCCGGCGACCGACGCGTCGCCCGCCTCGGAGGGCGCCCCGCTCGTGCTGCTGCACTGCTACGCGTGCTCGCTTCATTGGTGGGATCAAGTGCTGCCCCTACTCAACTCCAACCACCGGGTGATCACCGTCGACCTGATCGGCTTTGGCGGCTCCGAGAAGCCGAAGAGCGGCTACTCGATCCCCGAGCAGGCCCGGGCCGTGAGCGAGGCGCTGAACGGCCTCGGGGTGCGCGGCGCGGTGCTCGTCGGGCACTCGATGGGCGGCGAGGTCGCCACCGCGATCGCCGAGGGGGCGAGCGAGCTGGTCAGCCGAGTCGCCGTGATCGGCACCCCCTCGACCCACGAGCAGGCGCAGCTGCCCCTGCTCGGGCGCCTCATCTACGCGCCCGTGATCGGCGAGGCCGTCTGGCGGATCCGGCCGGACGGCCTGATCCGGAACGGCTATGAGTCGGCGTTCGCGCCGGGCTTCGATTTCGAGGCGGCCTTCGCCGACCCCGACCAGGTGATCGAGGACAATCGGGCGATGACCTACACGTCGTTCGACCGCGCCGCCGCCGAGGCGGATCGGTTCACCGACGACGGGACGATCGCAGCTCGGATCACGGCGACTGGTGTGCCGTTCCTGGCGATCCTCGGCAGCGAGGACCAGATCGTCGATACCCCCGCGGCCGCCGAGTCGTTCGAGGCCGTCCCGGGGGCAACCGTCCAGGTGCTCGACGGGGTCGGGCACTCGGCGAATCTCGAGGCACCCAGCGACACAGCCGAGATCCTGCTCCGCTTCGGCGGAGCGGCCCCCGGCCCGGCGGCGCTGGAGGCCGGGACGGGAGGGGCGGCGGGGAGCGGCGGCGAGGCGGGTCGGGGGCGCGGCGGGTCGAACGGCAAGAGCGGACAGGGCGCCGGCCGGGGTCGCAACTCCGGCGCCAAGTAGATTGCGGCCGATGCCGGGCCCGCTGCGAATAGCCGTGCTCGACGGCGATCAGACCGGCCAGGAGCTACTCGATGCCGCCCTTCGCGTCCTCACGCCCGAAGTCGTCGGCTTCGACCTCGACCTCGAGCACTTCGACCTCTCGCTGGAGAACCGCCGGGAGACCGACAACCGGGTCTGCGGCGAGGCCGCCGCGGCGATCGCCGATGCCGGGCTCGGCCTGAAGGCCGCGACGATCACCCCCGAGGGCGCCGATGACGTCGGTTCCCCAAACCGGCTGATCCGGGAGGGAATCGACGGGACCGTGATCGTCCGCACCGGGCGGCGGATACCGGGGGTGACGCCGATCGCCGGCATCTTCCACCCGATCTCGGTCTGCCGGATGGCGGTCGGCGATGCGTATGGCGCCGAGGAGTGGCGCGAGCCGCTCGACGGCGGCGACGAGGTCGCCTCGCGGACCGAGCGGATCAGCCGTCGCGTCTGCCGGGCGGTCGCCGAGCACGCCTTCCTGACCGCCGCCGGGCTCGGCGCCAAGGTCTACGGGGGCCCGAAGTGGACCGTGAGCCCCGTCTACGAGGGGATGTTGAAGGAGGAGATGGACGCCGCCGCCGAGCGGCACCCCGAGATCCCCTATGAGCCGGTGCTGATCGACGCCACCTACGCCGGACTGGTCAGCGGCGCGGCCTCGGAGCCGCTGGTGATCCCGACCCTGAACCGGGACGGCGATCTGCTCAGCGACCTCGTGATGCCGATGTTCGGCTCGATCGCGGGCGCCGAGTCGGTCCTGCTCAGCCTCGACGACCAACTCGACGTCGCCGCCGCAATGGCCGAGGCGCCGCATGGGACGGCGCCGGCGCTGTTCGGCAAGGACATCGCGAATCCGATGGCGATGGTGCTCGCCTGCGCGGCGGTTCTTCACTACGCCGGCGAGCGCGGCGCCGAGGGAGCGGAGCCGGCCTCGCGGGCGATCTACCGGGCGACCCTCGAGGGGGCGGCGGCGGGTGTTCGCACGCCCGATCTCGGCGGTCAGGCGACGACGACGGAGGTCTGCGAGGACGTCGCCCGCAGGGCGCGGCAGAAGCTGCAAGAACGCGGCGGCCGGAGCGACTGAGTGGTACTCCCAGCACCAGCCGCCGCCGGCGCCTGACAAACGCATAGGATGGCCGCGGGTGGAGGCCTCCTCAGCAGCAGTCGAGATGTCGCAGCGGTCTGTGCTGGACCGGTTCCGGGCGTATGCCGGGGCATACCCGGCGCGCGTCTTCCTCGCTGTGATGGGGATCTTCGCGGCCTGGTTGGTAATCAAGTACGGGCTGCACGACTTCGGCCAGCGCACCGTCAACGGGGTCGTGACCGGCTCCTACCTCGCGCTCGGCGCGATCGGCCTGACCCTGGTCTACGGGATCCTCCGCCTGACCAACTTCGCCCACGGCGACATGCTCACGCTTGGCGCCTACATCGCGCTGCTGTTCAACGTCACGGTCGGGGTCCCGTTCGCGGTCGCGGTCGCCGCGGCGACCCTGCTCACCGCGGCCTTCGGCGTCTTCACCGAGCTCGTGATGTGGCGTCCGATGCGCCGCCGCAAGGCCGGCATCCTGCAGCTGGTGCTGATGACGATCGGCCTCGCCTTCGTGATCCGCAACGTGATCCAGATGATCGCCGGCGCCGGCCAGAAGCGACTCGACGTCAACACCACCGAGACGATCGACTTCATCGGACTGTCGATCGGCCGCTTCCAGCTGATCGTCGTGATCATCGCCTTCATCGTCCTGGTGGGCGTCGCCCTGATGCTGCGCTACACCTCGCTCGGCCGCCAGATGCGGGCGCTCGCCGACAACTTCGATCTCGCCGAGACGACCGGGATCAACACCGAGCGGGTCGTGATCTACACCTGGATCCTCTCCGCCGGCCTCGCCGGCCTCGCCGGGGTGATGGTCGTCGGCTCGATCGGCTCGCTCAACCCGAACACCGGCTTCACGCTGCTGCTGCCGCTGTTCGCGGCGGTCGTGCTCGGCGGCATCGGCAATGCCTTCGGGGCGCTCGCCGGCGGCCTCGTGATCGGTCTCACTCAGGAGTGGTCGACGCTCCCGATCGAGCCGCAGTGGAAGACCGCGGTCAGCTTCTTGGTGCTGGTCGCCGTTCTGATCTTCCGCCCGCAGGGGATCTTCGGCAAGGAGAGGACGCTGTAGACATGGTCGACTCGCTGCTGCTCGGCATCTCCACCGACTTCCTCACCGCCTGGAACTTCTGGATCGGAGTCGGGATCCTGGCGGGGATCTACGGGATCTTCACCCTCGGCCTGCAGCTCAACGTCGGCTTCACCGGGATCTTCAACTTCGGCCAGGCCGGTTTCATGGCGATCGGCGCCTACTCGGCAGTGGTGCTCGTGGTCGACGTCGGCATTCCCTTCTTCCTCGCGTTGCCGCTCTCGATGGCGATCACGATGCTCGTCGGCTTCCTGATCGGGCTGCCGGCCGTGCGCCTGCGCGCCGACTACCTGGCGATCGCGACGATCGCGTTCAGCGAGGTGATCCGGATCACGGTCCAGAACGCGCGCGGGCTGACCGGCGGCAACCAGGGGACGATCTCGGTCGAGCTCGAGAACGACCGCTTCTTCAGCGAGACATGGGACGACATATCCAACTGGATGAGTACGAATCTCTTCGACCCGATCGGCCTGACCGGCACCGACTTCATCAACCTGCCGCTGCTGGTCGTGATCTGGCTGTCGCTGGTCGTGCTGGCGTTCGTGCTGGCGAGGGTGGTCCGCTCCCCCTGGGGCCGCGTGCTGCGGGCGGTGCGCGAAGACGAGGACGCAGCCCGCGCGCTCGGCAAGAACGCCTTCTCCTACAAGCTGCAGTCGCTGGCGATCGCCGCCGGGCTCGGCGGCATCGCCGGGTGGTTCTTGGTGCTGGCCCAGGGCTCGGTCAGTCAGGAGGCGTTCGAGCCGATCTTCACCTTCATCGGCTACGCGGTGCTCGTGATCGGGGGCCTGGCGAGCTTCCCCGGCGTGCTCTTCGGCTCGTTCATCTTCTGGGCGGTCTACGAGGGGCTCAGGGCGCTGGAGCTGCCGCTGGCTTCCGACAAGGACGCCGCGCTGCGCTTCGTCCTGGTCGGCATGGTGCTGATCCTGCTGATGGCCTTCCGGCCGCAGGGCGTGATGGGCAAGAAGGAGGAGATGGTGCTCGGTGACTGACGCAGCGGCCGCACCGGCCTCGGCCGCCGCTCCGGAGTCGGGCCCCGAGGAGATCCTCGAGGTGAAGTCGGTCTACAAGCACTTCGGCGGCATCCGGGCCGTCAACGGCGCCAGCTTCTCGGTCCCGAGGGGATCGATCACCGCGCTGATCGGGCCGAACGGCGCCGGGAAGACGACGCTGTTCAACATCATCACCGGCTTCTACAAGGGCGACGCGGGAGAGATCCGCTACGAGGGCCGCTCGATCTTCGGAGTCAGGCCGTATCGGATCGCCGACCACGGGATGGTCCGCACCTTCCAGATCACGAAGGCGCTCGCCGCGATGCCGGTGATCGACAACATGATGCTCGCCGCGCCGCAGCAGCCGGGCGAGAACCTGGTCGGCCTGATCACCCGCCGCCGCGCGAACTCGCGTCGCGAGGCCGAGGTCTCCGAGCACGCGATCGAGCTGCTCGACCGCTTCAACCTGGCCGCCAAGAAGGACGACTACGCCGGCACCCTCTCCGGCGGGCAGCGCAAGCTGCTCGAGCTCGCCCGGGCCCTGATGGCCCAGCCCCGGACGCTGCTCCTCGACGAGCCGATGGCCGGAATCAACCCGACGCTGGGCCGCCGGCTGCTCGATCACATGCACGACCTGCGTGACAATCAGGGCGTCACCTTCGTCTTCATCGAGCACGACATGGACGTGGTCATGAAGCACTCCGACGAGGTCGTCGTGATGGCCCAGGGCGAGACGATCGTCAAGGGTCCCCCGGAGGTGATCCGCAGCGATCAGCGGGTGATCGACGCCTACCTTGGCGGCGGCAGCAGCCGCGACGAGCCGGGCCCGGAGGCGCGCCGCGCCCCCGACGTGGAGGAGAACCCGTAGGTGAACGAGGCCAAGGTCCTGCTCCAGACCGAGGGTGTCGTCGCCGGCTACACCGCCGAGGTCGACATCCTCAACGGGGTCGACATGGAGGTCCGCGACGGCGAGATCGTGACGATCGTCGGGCCGAACGGCGCCGGCAAGTCGACGCTGATGAAGGCGATCTTCGGTCTGCTCACCCCCCGTGAGGGGACGGTGACGCTCGGCGGCGACGACGTCACCGGTCAGGCGCCGCACTCGATCACCCGCAAGGGCGTGGCCTACGTCCCCCAGCTCGACAACGTCTTCCCCAGCCTCAGCGTCCGCGAGAACCTCGACCTCGGAGCGATCGCGGGTGGCGGCGGCAGCGTCGACGAGCGGGTCGACCGGATGTACACGCTGTTTCCGCGCCTCGCCGAGCGGAGCAACCAGTCCGCCGGCACGATGTCTGGCGGCGAGCGGCAGATGGTCGCGATGGCGCGGGCGTTGATGCCAGACCCGGTGCTGCTGCTGGTCGACGAGCCGTCGGCCGGCCTGGCGCCCGCGTTCGTCGACGCGATCTTCGAGAAGCTGGTCGAGATCAACGAGTCGGGGGTGACGATCCTGATGGTCGAGCAGAACGCCAAGCGGGCGCTGAGCATGTCCGATCGCGGCTACGTCCTCGACCTCGGCAAGAGCCGCTTCACCGGCCCGGGCAAGGAGCTGATCGCCGACCCCAAGGTGGCCGAGCTCTACCTCGGCGGCGGCGGACGCCTCGAGGGCGAGGCCGTGATCGAGGGCAACGGCGAGGCTTAGCCTGTCGCCGAACGCGCGCTTTCCCACCAATGACGTGGGAAACGATGCGTTCGTCGCATCCGGGCAAGAAAAAGGCCCCCGGCCTTGCGACCGGGGGCCTTCCCAGGCTCGTGGAGCCTGCGGCTAGCGCCTACCGGCTACTCGCCGCTCTCCTTCTCCACCTGGCTCTGAACGGTCAGCTTGCCGTTCTCGTAGACCCAGGTGTCGTACGTGGCGACCGTCGGGTCGCCGTTGTCGTCGAGGTCCAGCGGACCGGAGACACCGTCGAAGTCGATGTCGTCACCGTTCTGGAGAGCGGTGATCGCATCGGACATCGTGGTGAAATCGTACGTGTCACCGGGGGCGCTTGCGACCTCCTGGATCTTCGCCTGGATGTCGGTACCCTCGGTCGAGCCGGCGGCAACCGCAGCGAGCACGCAGAGCGATACAGCGTCGAAGTTCTGCGCATCGAACGTGAAGCGCTCCTTCGGCTTTGCACTCGAGTCCTCGTACAGCGTGTTGAACGCCGTCGCGACGTCACTGTCCTCGGGCGTCGCCGGACGGGTGCCGCTGGCACCGTCGAGCGCGTCGCCCGGGATCGTGTCCGGGATCTTGTCGAACGCGAGACCGTCGGCGGTCCACAACTTGGTCGCGTCGAAATCGCCCGTGCGGACGAGAGCGGCGCCGACCTTGCCGTACGGATCCTCGAAATCGATGATCACGAAACCATCGGGGTTGCCGGAGACGATGTCCGCGGCCTCGGAGTCATACGACGATGCCTCCGGGTCGTAGAGCACCGGGCCGTTGACCGTGCCGCCGTTGGCGCTGAACGCGTCCGAGAACTGGGTCGCGATCCCCTCGCCGTAGGCGTCGTTCCGTGCGGCGACCGAGATCGTCGCGTCGGTTCCGAACTGCTCACCGACCGCATCGGCCAGAACCTGGCCCTGCAGCGCGTCCGACGGAGCCGTGCGGAACACGTAGCCGTCATCGGGTAGATCGGTGATCTCGGGGCTGGTCGAAGCCGGCGAGATCAGCGGCACCTGCTGCTTCGCAGCAACCGACTGACCGGCCGGAATCGTGTCGGCGGAAGCCCAGGCTCCGGCCATGCACGAGGCACCGTCCGAGATCAGCTTGTTGGCGGCCTGCACGGTCGCCTGCGGCTTGGTCTCGGTGTCAGCGACCGCCAGATCGTTGACGGTGATATCGGCACCGGCGTCCTGGAGCGCGGCGTTCGCCTGCTCGACGGCCAGGTTTGCTGCCTTCTCGCCCGCGGGCGCGAAGATCGACAGGTCACCGGTCTGCGGAATCAGGGCGCCGACCGTCAGGTCGAACGATGCCGACGATGTATCGCCACCACCACCCGAGTCACTGTCGTCGTCCCCGCACGCGGCTACGCCCAGCGAAAGCACTGCGGCAGCCCCGGCGATCGCAAGAAGCTTTTGGCCTCTCATTGAATCTCCTCTCTCTGGTACCCCCACCCGAATCCGAGAGAGCAGGCGGGGCCTAACACGGCCCGACGTTCGGATCCAGCAAGGATCCAGGCGACGAGCCGCGCCCAACATATCCCAATCGCGCGCGGATGCGGTCAGTCCTGTGTCTCTCTGACCCGGCCACGGCACGGTTGCGTTCGCAGCTCGCGCGGGTTTCGTCGGCAAGCCCTTGCAAAATCGCCCTCGGTCAGCGAACATACGTTCGTATCGCTGATGACCGCCGGCTGCCTGCTCATTCCACGCTTTTCGCTGATCGCCGCGATCGGCGACCGCACAGAGGTGTTGGCCGGACCGGTTGCCCTGGCTCCCGAGCCCGGTGGCGAGCAGTTGATCGGCGAGGTCAGCGGCGCCGCCGAGGCGTTCGGCGTGCGGCCCGGGGCGGCGCTGTCGGAGGCGCTCGCCCGCTGCCCTCGCCTGCTGCTCGTCCCCCCCGATCCAGGCCGGGCGGAGTCGCTCTGGGAGCGCTCGCTGCGCCGGCTGGAGGGAATCGGGGCCGAGGTCGAGCCTGCCCGCCCCGGCGAGGTCTTCTTCGCGGTCGGCCCGCTGCTCCGCCTCTGGGGCCCGCACCCCGAGGGCGTGCTCAGCAAGGCCGCGGGCTTGATCGGCTCGCCCGTCCGGGCCGGCGGTGGGCCGACCCGCTTCTGCGCCTATGCGGCGGCGGATGCCGCCCGGGGCAGACGCCGGCGGCCGCTGGTGGTCCCTGCGGCGACGGCCCGTGACTTCCTGCAGCCGCTGCCGGTCGGGCTGCTGCGGGGGAGGCTGCGAGGAGCCGATCGTGAGGCCGAGCGGCTGGTCGAGTCACTGGAGCGCCTTGGGGTCACGACCCTCGGCGATCTCGCCCGCCTGCCGCGGTCCGCGATCGCAGACCGCTTTGGCCGGCTTGGGCTGCGCGCGCGCGATCTGGCTTCCGGCCTCGATTCCGCGCTACACCCGCGTCGCCCGCACGAGGAGCTGCTGCAGGCCCTGCGGCTGCCGGAGGCTGCCTACGGCACGCAGCTCGGTCGCGCTCTTGAGCTCCTCGTCGAGCGCCTCGTGGCCGACCCCCGACGCCGTGGCCGGACGATTCGCTCCCTGAGGCTCGAGGCGCAGCTCGCGGGTGGCGGCAGCTGGAGGGCCCAGGTGACGATGCGCAGCGCCAGCGCTTCGGCGGAGCGCCTGCTCCTGGCCCTCGGGCCGAGGCTCGAGTCGCTTCCCGCCCCCGCCGCGACGCTCGTCCTACGAGCGGTCGAGCTGGGGGGCGAGGTCGCGGAGCAGCCGACGCTCGGCGGCGACGAGGGCGCGCGCCGTCGCGAGCAGCTCTCGGAGGCCGTACGCCAGGCGCGGGCGGCCGCCGGCCGCGACGCGCTGCTGCGGATAGTGGACGTCGAGCCGGATTCCCGGATTCCGGAGCGGCGTGCGATGCTCGTCCCGCACACGCCGTGAACGCCCCGCCCCCGCCGTCGGGCTTTGCGCTGTACCGGCCCAGGGCGGTCGAGGTCATTGCCCGCAAGGGCACCCCCACCGCCGTCGGGCATCGGCGCCGTCGGGTCGAGGCGATCCGGGAGGAGTGGCTGGTCGAGGACCGTTGGTGGACCCGTGCCCCTCTGCGCCGTCACTACTTCGAGCTCGTCCTCGAGGGCGGTCGCTGCCTGACGGTCTTCCGGGACCTGGTCGACGGAGGCTGGTTTGAGCAGCGCGCATCCTGAGTACGCGGAGCTGCATGCCCACTCCGCCTTCTCGTTTCTCGACGGGGCGTCGCTGCCGGAGGAGCTGGCCGCGGCCGCGGCCGCGCTCGGGTATGAGGCGATCGCGCTCACCGATCACGACGGGATCTGGGGGTCGATGGAGTTCGCTCAGGCGTGTCGCGGCTTCGGCCTGCAGCCGATCACAGGCGCCGAGGTCACGGTCGCCGCGCCTGGGTCCCCCCTTCCCGCCGGCCCTCACCGCGGCAACTGCCCGCCCGGCTGCTTTCACCTGACCCTGCTGGCCGCGGACGCGAGCGGCTATCGCAACCTCTGCCGGCTGCTGACGATCTCGCATGCCCAGACCCGCGGCTGGATCGGCAGCGAAGGCGGGCCCTGTCCCGGCCGCGGCGAGCTGCTCCACCCCGCCCTGCCGTTTGCGGAGCTCGAGCGACACGCGGACGGCCTCATCTGTCTCTCCGGCTGTGCCCGTGACGGCGCGCTCGGCGGCCGGCTGCGACGCGGGGAGCGGGGAGCGGCGGAGCGGCTCGGCAGACTCCTGCTCGGGGCCTTCGGCAGCGAACGCTTCCGGGTCGAGCTGCAGCGACCCCTCTGGCGGGGCGATCGCACCCGCAATCGGCGGCTCGTGGAGTTGGCCGAGGTGCTGGGGGTGGCCCCGGTTGCGACCGGCAACGTCCACTACCACCACCGTCGCCGGGCGGCGCTGCAGGACGCCCTCGTGGCCACCCGTCTGCTCGGCACGCTCGAGTCGACCGAGCCGATCCGTCGCGGAAACGGCGCCGGCTTTCTGACCGGGCCGGGCCGGATGGCGGCGCGCTTCGGCGAGCATCCGGAGGCGGTCGCCGAGACCCTGCGGATCGCCGAGCGGGTCGAGTTCGATCTCACCCGCGACCTCGGGTACCGCTACCCGGGCTCCGAGGATCCCGACGCGGACCGCAAGTTGGCCGAGGCCTGTAGATCACGCTTCGCCGAGCGCTACCGGGGAACGCCCGAGCTGGCCGAGGCGGAGCGTCGCCTCGAGGAGGAGTTGCGGGTGATCGCCAAGCTCGACCTCTCCGGCTTCTTCCTCCTTCATTGCGACCTGCTCGAGCTGGCGCGCGAGGTCGCGACCGAGGTCCGCGGACCCTCGGCTGCCCGCGCCCTGCTGCCCCCCGGGCGGGGTCGCGGATCGTCGGTCAGCTCGGTCGTCTGCTACCTGACCGGGCTCTCGCACGTGGACCCGGTCAAGGCGGGGCTCTTTCTCGGCCGGTTCCTCAACGATGAGATCACCGAGGCCCCCGATATCGACCTCGACTTTCCGCGCGACGTGCGCGAGGTGCTGATCCCACGCATCCATGAACGCTACGGGGCCGAGCGCTCAGCGCTCGTCGCCGCCTTCCCCACCTACCGCTCACGCGGCGCCGTCCGCGATCTCGGCGCGGCGCTGGGGCTGCCGCAGGGGGAGATCGAGCGGGTGGCCCGCTCGGTCGACGTCTACGGCTCCGGCGACCTCGAGGACGAGATCGGCGAGGCGATCGGCGAGGGGCGTGCCCGCTCTGAGCGCTGGCGGGCGCTGACCGCGCTGGCGCGGGAGGCGAGGGGGCTGCCCCGCCACGCCTCCCAGCATCCGGGCGGGATGGTGCTGTCGACGAGGCCGCTGATCGACCTCTGCCCAGTCGTGCCGGCGGCGATGGCGGGCCGGCGGATAGTCCAGTGGGACAAGGACTCCTGCGCCGATGCCGGGTTTCTGAAGATCGATCTGCTCGGCCTCGGAATGCTGTCCGCGGTCGAGCGCACCGTCGACGAGATCGCCCGGGCCCGCGGCGAGCGGATCGACCTCTCGCGGATCCCACTCGACGACGAGCGCGTATACGGGGCGATACAGAGAGCGGAGACGACCGGGGTCTTCCAGATCGAGAGCCGTGCGCAGATGCAGATGCTGCCCCGCTCGTTGCCCGAGAGCATCGAGGACCTGACGGTTCAGGTTGCGCTCGTTCGCCCCGGCCCGATCCAGGGCGGGGCCGTGCATCCCTACCTCGACCGGAAGAAGCGCCTCCGCGCCGATCCCGGCTACGAGATTCCCTACGAGCACCCATCGCTGGCACCGATCCTCGCCGACACCCTGGGGGCGATCGTCTTCCAGGACCAGGTGATCCAGGTGGCGATGGCGCTCGCCGGGTTCAGCGCCGGTGAGGCCGAGGGCCTGCGAAGGGCGATGAGTCGCAAGCGCTCGGAGGCGGCCCTGAATGCCTACCGGGAGCGGTTCATCGAGGGGGCGATCGCCAGGGGCGTCGATCCCGGCGTGGCGAGCCGCGTCTACGAGCAGATCAAGGGCTTCTCCGGCTTTGGCTTCCCGAAGTCGCACGCGGCCGCCTTCGGCCTGCTGGCCTACCAGTCGACATGGCTCCGGGTCCACTACGGATCGGAGTTTCTCTGCGCACTGCTGAACGAGCAGCCGATGGGCTTCTACCCGCCCGACGCCCTCGCGCACGAGGCGCAGCGGCGCGGCATCCCCGTGCTCGGCCCCGACGTCAACCGGAGCGAGCTGCTCTGCAGGACGGAGCCGTCCGCCGCCGGTGAGGGCGAAAGCGATGCGCTGGCTGTCCGAATCGGGCTTGGATACGTCGCCGGACTGGCCCGCGAAGATGCGGAGGCCGTTGTTCGAGCCCGGGACGAGGGCGGCCCCTATGTGGACCTCTCGGACCTTGCAGCTCGCTCTGGGGCGAGCGGGGACGGGCTCCAGAAGCTGGCCTGGGCGGATGCCTGCGGCGAGCTCGGCGGCGAGCTTCCCGCCTCGGGTTCAGCTCGGCGACGGGACCTGTGGTCGCTCGGGGTGGCTCGGGGAGCGAGACGCTCCGGCAGCGGCGAGCAGCTGCCGCTCCCCCTGCCGCTCCCCGACGCTCCGGGACTCGAGCAGCAGTCCCTCTGGGAGCGGGTCACCGGGGACTATGCAGCGACCGGGATGTCGCTGGCCGTGCATCCGATCGCGCTGCTGCGGCCCGAGCTCGATCCGCGGACGCTGACCAGCGCCGACCTCTCCCGGACGGCGCACGGCTCCGAGATCGTGATCGCGGGGATGACCGTGGCGAGGCAGCGCCCGGCGACCGCGAACGGGGTCGTCTTCATGCTGCTCGAGGATGAGCTGGGGATGACCAACGTGGTCGTCCTGCCGCCGGTCTACGAGCGTCACCGACTGCTGGTCAGAACCGCGGGGTTCGTCTCGATCAGCGGCCGCCTCGAGCGCCGCGACGGGGTCGTCAACGTCATTGCCGAGCGGCTCTCGGAGCTCGAGCCGCCAGATCTCCCGCTCGCAGAGGTCCGCGCGATCGAGCCCCACGCCGACCGCGAGGCCGGAAGGCGGATCGCCGATCTCGGCGCCGTGCTCCCCGCCGCGCACAGCTTCGGACGCCGTGGTCGCTGAGCTCGGCGCGGCTCCGCCGCGGCAGGGCGCTCGCCGAAGCCGTCTCGGCGGGTTCGTGCAAGATCTCTTGCAGCGAACGTGTGTACGTCCGACGCCGCCCGTAGCTTGCCGATCGAGATGAACGGAGCCGAGATGAAGATGATCAATCGCATCGCCGACCGCGTCGACCTCGCCATCGACTTCTTGACGCTCGGCCAGTACGGCCTCGCGGAGGCCAATCAGGTGACGACTTCCGCCCGCGGTGCCGGTTGTGAGGGGGGCGGTCCCAGCGGCCGTCGGGAGGCCCTTCCACCGGCTCGCGGTCGCGGCCTCTGCGCTCAGCCGGCGGGCTGAGCGGCGCCCGGCTGTCAGCGGTCGGCAAGCCCCGCATCGACGGCGGCGATCATCTGCCTGCCAGCGCGGATCGTCCGGTCGACGCCGTCGCGGTCGACGTTCTCGTAGGTGTCGGTCGGCCAGTGCAGGTTCGGGATGAAGCCGTCCTGGACCGAGAGGGTCAGACCGCGACCACCGGCGGCCAGGACCGGGCTCGTGTCGTAGGTGAGTCCCGCCGGCGCATCCTCCGGCTGCAGCCGGAGCTCGGGGTCGGCGTCGGCGACCTGCTGCGCGGCGCTGATCAGGCCCTCGTCGGCTCGCCACTTCGCGAGCACTCCCTCCCGGCGCAGGAACTTGATCGGGCCCGGGCCGCCGACGTTGTCGAAGTTGAGAAACAGCCAGTCGCGGGTCTCGTGCTCGGCGAGAAACGCCTGCGCGCCGAGTGTCCCCGCCTCCTCGCACCCGGTCATCAGCACGACGAGCCGGGTCGAGGCGAGCGGGCTCGCGGCGACCTCCCCGGCGAGCACGGCGGCGACCGCGCATCCTGAGGCATTGTCGTTCGCGCCCGGCACATCCTCGCCCCGTAGCTCACGCTCGAGCAGCATGGCCAGCCCGAGCGCGCTCACGGACCGGATCGCAAGCAGCGCCCGGCGACCGCGCCGACTGCCCCCGAGGATCGGCTCGCCCAGCGCCTGGGCCGCCCCGGCGAGGCTCTGCAGTGCGATCCAGCGGCCGAGGAGGAGGGCGAAGTCGGGGTGGAACATCAGCCCGGAACGGGAGCTGTCGAGATGACACATCAGGCAGAGGGTGCGCTCGATTCGCTGCGGATCGGCGGGCTCGATCGCCGCGACGAGGTTGGCACTCGGCCTGCGGCTCAGCATGCGTGAGAGCACGGGCGTCCTGAGGCTCCCCTCGCTCGCGAGGGCGGCCCCCGCGACGGCCGCGACGAGCGAGCGCAGGACGCGGCGACGAGGCGGCAGCAGCGACGGCAGCAGCGCCGCCGCCTGGATCAGTCCGTAGGGGTAGCCGAAGCTGGCGTAGCCACGGAACGGCTCGATCCTCGCGTCGATCCCGTCCTCGAGCAGTCGCCTGCGCATCAGCGCCGCGGCGAGTCGCTCTCCGCGGTCGGTCGGTCGGCGCGGACCGACCTCGTTGGCCAGCAGATCGATCACCGACATCGCCTTGTCGAGTGCGCCCCCGGCACTCTGGTGATCGGCCACCCGCTTCACGATGCCCTGATCCTAGAGGTGGCGGGAGATCGGCCGAGCTCGGCCTGCCGGCCACCGAGCCCGCGGGCCTGGGAGGATTCCCGGGCGGGACCGTCGATGAGCAGCAGCGGCACGATCAGAACGGGCGCCTGGGCGCTGAGCGTCGGCGTCGTGCTGGCCGACTCCTCGATCGTCACCCTGGCGCTGCCCGAGGTCCTTCGCGAGTACGACACGAGCGTGTTCGGGGTCAGCTGGGTGCTGACCGCCTACAACATCTTCCTCGCGGCGCTGATCATTCCCGCCGCCGGCCTCGCGCGGCGGCGGCCGGAGCGGGTCTGGGGCGGCGGGCTGCTCCTGTTCGCGGCGGCGTCTTTGGCCTGTGCCCTCTCCGGTTCGATCGCGACCCTGATCGCAGCCCGCTGCGTGCAGGCAATCGGGGGCGCTGCGGTCCTCGCCGGGGCGATCGAGCTCCTCGCTCGATCGCGCGGTTCCCATCGCGCCGCCGCCGGGACCTGGGCCGCGGCGGGGACGGCGGGGCTGGTCCTCGGCCCGGCGGTGGGCGGCGTTCTCACCGAGGCGTTCAGCTGGCAGTCGATCTTCATCTTGCAGGTGCCGCTGGCGGCGCTGGCCCTCGCGGCGCGGCGGCCGGAGCGGCCGGCCGAGACCGGGCCGCAGGGGCAGCCCGACCGGCGCCCGGAGGTGGCGCTCGGCCTGCTCTCCGCAGGGCTCACGGCGGCGCTCTTCCTGCTCGTCGTGCTGCTCACCGAGGGCTGGGGCCTGTCGCCGCTGGCCGCCGCCCTGGTCGTCAGCGTGATGCCGGTCGCGGCGGTGGCGGCCTCGCGGATCCCGATCGGCGACCTCGACCTCGGTTCTCCGGCGATTGCGGGCGCGATCGCGATCGCGGGGGGGCTTGCCGCCCTCGGCCTGATCCCGGGGGCGTCGGCCGACCTGACGATCGCCCCGCAGCTCTTGATCGGCGCCGGGCTGGCGCTCGCGATCCCTGCCCTGACGGTAGCCGCGCTTGGCGCTCGAGACCCCGAGGGCCTCCGCGCCGCGGAGACGCTCGCCGCGCGCCACGGCGGAATCGTCGTCGGAATCCTGCTCCTCACCCCGCTGCTCAGCGTCCAGATCAGCTCCCAGCACGACGCCGGGCGCGACGCCTCCAGCGCGCTGCTGCTCGACGCGCCGCTCTCCGTCCAGACCAAGATCGAGACCGGCGCCCGGGTTGCCGGGGCGATCGACGACGCTGACGGGACCCTCCCCGACCTCCGGCCGGCCTTTGCCGAGGTCGGCGCGAGCGAGGATGAGCAGGGAGCATTGGCCGCCCTGGAGGCGGGTATCGACGATCAACTCGAGCGCGCTGCGACCCATGCGTTCAGCTGGCCCTTCCTCGGGGCGGCGCTGCTCGCGGCGCTCGCATTGATCCCGATCCGGCTGCTCCGAGAGGGTGACCGATGAATCGGCGCTCGCTCCTGATCTATGTTGCGGTGGGAGCCTCGCTCGGCGTGATCTTCGCCTACCTGCTCGCGGGGGGCGCCTCATACAAGCCCCTCGCCGTCGCCGATCCGTGTGAGGAGCGCTCGATCGACGTCCTCGCCGAGCGTGGGATCTTCGAGGGGATCGCTCTATCGGCCCTCGATGGCGCCGCGTGCGAGCTGCAGGTGACGCGCGAGGAGCTGATCGCCGCCCTGGCGGATGAGCAGGCGCTGGCGGAGTTCGCCGCTGAACGCGAGCTCGACGCGGCCCGGGTCGAGGCGGCGATCAGAGCCGGCCTGATCAGAGCGGTCGACGACGCGGAGGCGAATGGGCTGCTCCCGGGGTCCCTGGCGACGCCCGCCAGGGAGATCGCCGAGCGCCTGCCGGTCGGCGTTGCAATCAGCCTCTTCCGCTCGCTGCCCGGAGACCCGACGCTCGGCGATCTGATCACCGCCGTCGGGGAGGCGGGCCTGGCGATCGACGGGCTCGGCCAGCAGGCCCTGGACGCGCTTCGTGATCTCGGCAGGGATCTCGAGGGACTGGCGCCCGAGGACCTCCAGGGGCTGCTCCCCGAAGGCGTGGACGAGCTGTTGCCCGAGGACCTCCGGAACGCCCTCCCCGAGGGCCTCGACGGCCTGCTCCCGCAGGGATAGGCAGGTCGGCGCCGTTGCCTGCCGTCGTCTGCGCGGAGGCAGTCCCCCCGCACCTTCGGCCGCACCGGCCAGAAAAGCACTGAGCCGCCCGATCCCACCGGGCGGCTCATCTAAGACTGGCGGCGACCTACTCTCCCAGGCGGTTTCCCACCAAGTACCATCGGCGCTGAGGGGCTTAACGACTCTGTTCGGAATGGGAAGAGGTGTATCCCCCTCGCTATTGCCACCAAAGCGGTGGGACCACGAAGGCTCCCATCGGCCGAACGGCGCGTGGGAGGCCTCGCCGACCCCGGCGAGGCTTGAAAACTGCACGCAGGCCAATGCGCGTAATAGCAAAAATAACGTCAAGCCCTCGACCCATTAGTACCGGTCAGCTGAGTGTGTCACCACACTTACACCGCCGGCCTATCAACCTGGTGTTCTTCCAGGGGTCTTACTTCCTCGAGGGAATGGGAGAGCTCATCTCGAGGTCGGCTTCCCGCTTAGATGCCTTCAGCGGTTATCCGATCCGCGCGTAGCTAATCTGCGGTGCCCTTGGCAGGACAACAGATACACCAGCGGCGCGTTCATCCCGGTCCTCTCGTACTAAGGATGACTCCTCTCAACTCTCCAACGCCCATGGCAGATAGGGACCGAACTGTCTCACGACGTTCTGAACCCAGCTCGCGTACCGCTTTAATGGGCGAACAGCCCAACCCTTGGGACCTACTCCAGCCCCAGGATGCGACGAGCCGACATCGAGGTGCCAAACCGAGCCGTCGATGTGGACTCTTGGGCTCGATAAGCCTGTTATCCCCGGAGTACCTTTTATCCGTTGAGCGACAGCACTTCCACTTGCAACTGCCGGATCACTAAGCCCAACTTTCGTTCCTGCTCGACCTGTCGGTCTCGCAGTCAAGCTCCCTTGTTGCCTTTACACTCTGCGCACGATTTCCGACCGTGCTGAGGGAACCTTTGGGCGCCTCCGTTACGTTTTAGGAGGCGACCGCCCCAGTCAAACTGCCCACCTGACACTGTTCACCGCCCGGATCACGGAACGGTGTTAGAAGCCCAGAACACCAAGGGTGGTATCTCAAGGTTGGCTCCCCGACGACCGAAGTCGCCGGTTCGTAGCCTCCCACCTATCCTGAGCGAGAAGTCCCAGACTCCAATATCAAGTTGCAGTAAAGGTTCACGGGGTCTTTCCGTCTAGCCATGGGTACTCGGTATCTTCACCGAGACTCTAATTTCGCCGAGCCCCTCGTTGAGACAGCGTCCAACTCGTTGCGCCATTCGTGCAGGTCGGAACTTACCCGACAAGGAATTTCGCTACCTTAGGACCGTTATAGTTACGGCCGCCGTTTACCGGGGCTTAGTTTCACAGCTTCGCTCGAAAGCTAACCGCTCCACGTAACCTTCCGGCACCGGGCAGGCGTCAGCCCCTATACATCGTCTTACGACTTAGCAGAGGCCTGTGTTTTTGGTAAACAGTCGGTTGGACCTAGTCACTGCGGCCCCCTCGGGCTCCGCGAGCAAGTCGCTTCACCCTACCGGGGCGTCCCTTCTCCCGAAGTTACGGGACGATTTTGCCGAGTTCCTTAACGAGGGTTAGCTCGCTCACCTTACTATTCTCTAGTAGTCCACCTGTGTCGGTTCTCGGTACGGGCACGAGCAATCTGCCTAGAGGCTTTTCTAGGGGGCATGGCGTAGGGGACTCGCCGGCGGTCAAGCCAGCTGGCATCACGTCTCGCGTCAAACGCCGCGACGGACTTACCTATCGCGACTAGCTACACGCTTGCCCCAGGACGACCATCGCCTGGGTTCCCTTAGCCTTCCCCGTCCCCTCATCGGTCATAACGATTGCGACGTGGTACAGGAATATCAACCTGTTGGCCATCGCCTACGCCTTTCGGCCTCGGCTTAGGTCCCGACTAACCCTGAGCAGACGAACTTTACTCAGGAAACCTTGGACTATCGGTGGAGAGGAGTCTCACCTCTCTTGCGCTACTTATGCCGGCATTCTCACTTCCCACAGCTCCACGGGTTCGCTTCCGCGCCCGCTTCGCAGCAATGGGAACGCTCTCCTACCACTCACGATCCACGCATGGATTGCAAGTTCATAGCTTCGGAGACTGGCTTGAGCCCCGTTACATTCTCCGCGCCCGAACACTTGACCAGTGAGCTGTTACGCACTCTTTCAAGGGTGGCTGCTTCTAAGCCAACCTCTTGGTTGTCTATGCATTCGGACATCGTTGTCCACTTAGCCAGTACTTAGGGTCCTTAGCTGATGATCTGGGATGTTTCCCTCTCGCGTATGGAGTTTATCCCCCACACACTGACTCCCGAGTTGAAACGAAATGGTCTTCGGAGTTTGCCTGACGTCGGTAACCTGGTAGGGCCCCTAGGCCAAACAGTAGCTCTACGGCCAAATCGCACTAACTCGAGGCTATACCTAAATATATTTCGGAGAGAACCAGATATCTCCGAGCTTGATTAGCCTTTCACTCCTATCCACAGGTCATCCGCCCACTTTTCAACGTAGGTCGGTTCGGCCCTCCACCAGGTCTTACCCTAGCTTCAGCCTGCCCATGGATAGCTCGCTCGGTTTCGGGTCTACCCCGTATGACTGTGTCGCCCTATTCAGACTCGCTTTCGCTGCGGCTCCGCTCATCGCTTAACCTCGCCACACAGGCGTAACTCGCCGGCCCGTTATGCAAAAAGTACGCCGTCACACCCGAGGGTGCTCCGACCACTTGTAGGCACGCGGTTTCAGGTACTATTTCACTCCCCATCAGGGGTGCTTTTCACCTTTCCCTCACGGTACTAGTTCACTATCGGTCATCAAGTAGTACTTAGCCTTGGAGGGTGGTCCCCCCAGATTCAGACCACGTTTCACGGCAGTGGTCCTACTCAGGTGCTCGATCAGCAGTCTGGCTCGTTTTCGTCTACGGGACGGTTGCCCTCTGTGGTGCGCGGTTCCACGCGCTTCGACTAACGACCAGATTTGTGACTGCTGCCGGATCGGACACGATCCGGGCACGAGTCCTACAACCCCGAGTCGGCAACGCGTGTCCGCTTGCGCCGGCTCGGTTTGGGCTGTTCCCCGTTCGCTCGCCACTACTAGGGGAGTCTCGGTTGATTTCCATTCCTCGGGGTACTTAGATGTTTCAGTTCTCCCGGTTACCTCCCCATGCCTATGTATTCAGCATGGGGTGACGCCGCATTACCGGCGCCGGGTTTTCCCATTCGGAGATCCGCGGATCAAAGACTGTTCAGCGTCTAACCGCGGCTTATCGCAGCCGTCCACGTCCTTCTTCGGCTCTTGATGCCAAGGCATCCACCGTGTGCCCTTCTTATCTTGACGGTGAGCCCGCAGGCGGCTTGCATAAGATCGCCCGCGGGGCTATTACCCATCATTGGCCTTTGTGCAGTTTTCAAGCGTCACCGAGGACGAACGGCGGGGGATTCCCGCTCGTGGTCCCTGAGAACTGAGCAGCGCGACTGCCGGAACGCACCAGGCGTGCCGGCGCATCTGAAGTCCGGTCGACGTTTCGGGAACGCCGTCCTGCGATACCCGCTGGACGGCGGACTCTGAGTCTCGGGGCGGTTTGACTAGGTGCCTCGAGCCTCTTGATAGAGCTCCCTAGAAAGGAGGTGATCCAGCCGCAGCTTCCGCTACGGCTACCTTGTTACGACTTCACCCCAATCACGAGCCCCACCTTCGGCGGCTGCCTCCCAGAGGGTTAGCTCACCGACTTCGGGTGTTGCCCGCTTTCGTGGTGTGACGGGCGGTGTGTACAAGGCCCGGGAACGTATTCACCGCGACGTTGCTGATTCGCGATTACTAGCAACTCCAACTTCATGGAGGCGAATTGCAGCCTCCAATCCGAACCAAGACGCTCTTTGTGGGATTTGCTCCGCCTCGCGGCATTGCTTCCCTCTGTGAGCGCCAATGTAGCACGTGTGTAGCCCTGGACATAAGGGGCATGATGACTTGACGTCATCCCCACCTTCCTCCGGTTTGTCACCGGCAGTCTCCCATGAGTCCCCAACTAAATGATGGCAACATAGGACAGGGGTTGCGCTCGTTGCGGGACTTAACCCAACATCTCACGACACGAGCTGACGACAGCCATGCACCACCTGTGATGGTGTCCCGAAGGAAAGGTGTGTTTCCACACCGGTCACCAACATTTCAAACCCAGGTAAGGTTCTTCGCGTTGCATCGAATTAAACCACATGCTCCGCTGCTTGTGCGGGCCCCCGTCAATTCCTTTGAGTTTTAGCCTTGCGGCCGTACTCCCCAGGCGGAGAACTTAATGCGTTAGCGACGGCACGGGAGGAGTCGACACCTCCCACACCTAGTTCTCATCGTTTACGGCGTGGACTACCAGGGTATCTAATCCTGTTTGCTCCCCACGCTTTCGCGCCTTAGCGTCAGTACCGTCCCAGCAAGCTGCCTTCGCTATGGGTGTTCTTCCTGATATCTGCGCATTCCACCGCTACACCAGGAATTCCACTTGCCTCTTCCGGACTCTAGCCCGACAGTATCCACCGGCTTTCAACGGTTGAGCCGTTGACTTTTACAGCGGACTTATCGGGCCGCCTACGCGCGCTTTACGCCCAATGATTCCGGACAACGCTTGCCCCCTACGTATTACCGCGGCTGCTGGCACGTAGTTAGCCGGGGCTTCTTCTGGAGGTACCGTCAACCGGCACGGCTATTCGCCGGCCGGCCTTCGCCCCTCCTGAAAGGGGTTTACAACCCGAAGGCCTTCTTCCCCCACGCGGTGTTGCTGCGTCACGCTGTCGCGCATTGCGCAAGATTCCCCACTGCTGCCTCCCGTAGGAGTCTGGGCCGTGTCTCAGTCCCAGTGTGGCTGATCGTCCTCTCAGACCAGCTACCCATCGAAGCCTTGGTAGGCCGTTACCCCACCAACTAGCTAATGGGCCGCGGGCCCCTCCCAATGCGGAGGCCGAAGCTTCCTTTACTCGCTCCTCTCGTGAGGAGAGAGCACATCCGGTATTAGCCCGAGTTTCCTCGGGTTGTCCCGGTCATCGGGGTAGGTTACCCACGTGTTACTCACCCGTTCGCGGCTCTGCCCCAGGGCAAGCCCTGGTTCGTCGCTCCACTTGCATGTGTTAAGCACACCGCCAGCGTTCGTCCTGAGCCAGGATCAAACTCTCCGTAAAAAGTGACTCGAGGGGTTTCAATCCCCGGCCCCCGGGTCAGGGGGAACGAGGTTCCTCTGTCTAACTGAGAGTTGTCATGTCTGGCTATGACCGATGGCCGCCGCTTACACAATGCGGCGACCGACATGACGGGTCATGTTTGTTGCCCGACCGCCCCCGCTGGCGAGGGAGATCGGGTCAGACTTCAATGCATCCGGGCTAGGTGCCCGGAATGCATGCGCTGCTCAGTTTTCAAAGACCACGCCGGCCCCGGTGGGGGTTCCTCCCCCGCCAGGCCGGGCTCACCCCGGAGGGCGACGGCCCAGTATACGCATCGCGCGGCTCGATGTCCAGCGCCTGCTCAGTCGGCGGCGAGGACCCGGAGAAAGCGCCGCTTGCCGACCTGAATCACGCTCCCGGCGAGAACGGCGCGCTCGACCTCGAGGCCGTCCTCAGCGATCGCTCGCCCATCGAGCCTGACCGCGCCCTGGCCGATCAGCCGACGGGCCTCGCTGCTGCTGATATCGAAGTGCTGCGCGAGGAATCCGGGCAGGTGGATCGTCTCGGAGGTGCCCTCGAGCGCGACAGCCGGGATGTCCTCGGGCACCTCCCTGCGCACGTGGACCTCGTCGAACCGCGCCTCGGCCACCTTCCCCTGGCCCTTGCCGGCGAAGCGGTCGACGAGCCGGCGGGCCAGATCGCGCTTCGCCTCGCCCGGGTGGCGCCCCGGATCGAGCTCCTCGCCGAGCAGCAACGTCCAGTAACTCGCCATCGCGTCATCGGGGACGCTCATCAGCTTGCCGAACATCTCCGCCGGCTCGTCGGTGATGCCGATGTAGTTGCCGAGCGACTTGCTCATCCTGCGCTTGCCGTCGGTTCCGGGCAGGATCGGCATCGTCACGATCGACTGCGCGGGCCGGTCGTAGGCAGCCTGGACGTCGCGCCCGAACAGGAGGTTGAACTTCTGGTCGGTGCCGCCGAGCTCGACATCGGCCTCGACCGCGACCGAGTCATAGCCCTGCAGCACCGGGTAGAGCAGCTCGAGCGCGGAGATCGGCTCGCCGGCGGCCATCCGCCGGGTGAAGTCGTCGCGCTCGAGCAGCCTGGCCACGGTGAAGCGGCGCGCCAGATCGAAGAGGTCCACGCTCGGCATCTCGAGCCACTCGCTGTTGAACCGAATCTCGGTCCGATCGCGATCGAGCACCTTGAATGCCTGCGCCGTGAAGGTCGCGGCGTTGCTCTCGATCTCCTCGGGGCTGAGCACCGGCCGCTCGCTGGAGAGGCCGCTCGGGTCGCCGACCCGGGCGGTGTAGTCGCCGATGATCAGCACGACCGTGTGGCCCTCCTCCTGAAACTGCCTGAGCTTCTCGAGCACGACCACGTGCCCGAGGTGGATGTCGGGCGCGGTGGGGTCGATTCCGAGCTTGACGCGCAGGGGCCGCCCCTCGCTCAGGCGTCGCTCGAGCTGCCCGGCGGGCAGCACGTCAACGGCGCCGTAGGCGAGCCGGCGCGCCTGAGCCTCGGAATCGGACACGGGGCCAATGCTAGACTCAGCCGCCGGCTGAAGGGGTGCGGAATGCGGGCCGAGGTTCGACCCACCACCCCCGTCGTTCCGTTCCCACGAGCAGCCGTCGCCGCGTCGTGAGCGGGCGCGCGCTTCCCCTTCCAGGCCTGGAACCCTGAATCCGCAGCGAGATGAAGAGCCCCACCGAACCTACCGGCAGCGGCGAAGGCGCCGCCGAGGGCCTGACGGCGCGCCAGCAGGCTGAGCTGCGCAGGGCCGAGCGGGACGCCTACAAGGAGGACGCGCGACGGGCGCGCCGTGAGAAACGGGACCTTCGCCCGCGCCTGAAGAAGCTGCGGGTCGCGCTGCTAGTCGCCGGCCTCGGTCTGCTCGCGGTCGTCAGCTGGGTGTTCGGGGTGCTGATGGCGGTCGCACAGGACCTCCCCGACCTCGAGGCGCGGGCGCAGTACAACCGGGCCGAGAACTCGGTCGTCTTCGACCGGCAGGCGCAGCCGCTCGCGACCCTGACCGGCAACGAGCGCCGGATCCTGCTCGAGTCGGACGAGATCGGCCTGCCGATCAAGGACGCGGTCGTTTCGATCGAGGACGAGCGCTTCTACGAGCACCGCGGGATCGACTACCTCGGCCTGGCGCGCGCCCTGCGCGAGGACATCCTCGCCGGCAGCGCCGTTCAGGGCGGCTCGACGATCACCCAGCAGTTCGTCAAGAACGCGCTCACCGCCCAGGAGGACCGGACCGTGATGCAGAAGCTGCGCGAGTCGGCGCTGGCCTATCAGGTGGAGCGCCAGTGGTCGAAGGACAAGATCCTGACCAACTACCTGAACAACATCTACTTCGGCGAGGGCGCCTACGGAATCGAGGCGGCCGCGAAGACCTTCTTCGGCGCCAACCACCCCGGCTGCGGTGAGGCCGGCGACCGCTGCGCCTCGCAGCTGCGGATCGAGGAGGCCGCGATGCTGGCGGGGATCATCTCCTCACCGTCGGCCTACGACCCGAAGACCAACCCCGAGGCTGCGCTGGAGCGTCGCAACGTCGTGCTCGCGAAGATGCGCGAGCTCGGCCGCCTCGAGGCGACCGACGAGGAGTTCGCGGAGCTGACCTCGATCTCGATCCCCCCTGCAAGTCAGGTCGAGCCCCCGAAGGAGGAGTCCGCCGCCCCCTACTTCACCGACTGGCTGCGCCAGCAGGTGGTCGACAAGTACGGCGCCGGCGAGGCGTTTGGCGGCGGCCTGAAGATCACCTCGACGCTCGACCTCGAGCTCCAGAACGCGGCCCAGGCGGCGGTCGAGTCCAGGGTCGGCGGGCTCGGCCCGACCGCGGCCGTGGTCGTGATCGAGAACGGCACCGGGAAGGTCCGGGCGATGGTCGGCGGCGAGAACTTCAACCAGAGCCCGTTCAACCTCGCCACCAACGGGCTCCGGCAGCCGGGATCCTCGTTCAAGCCGTTCACGCTGGTCACCGCGCTGGCAAACGGGGTCAGCCCCGCCACGGTCTATCAGTCGGCGCCCCAGGAGCTGCCGTTCGTCAACACCGTGAAGAAGGAGAACGGCGAGGTCAAGGAGGTGAACGAGCTGTTCAAGGTCGACAACTACGAGGACAGCTACCTCGGCTCGGCCAGCGTCGCGACCGCCACGACCTACTCGGACAACTCGGTCTACGCGCAGCTCGGCCTCGACGTCGGCACCGAGAAGATCGCCGAGATGGCGCAGGACCTTGGGATCCAGACCAGGGTCCCGGACAACCCGGCGATGATCCTCGGCGGTCTCAAGCGGGGCGTGACGCCGCTCGAGATGGCGTACGCGTACTCGACCCTGGCCAACGGCGGCACCCAGATCAGCGGCACGATGGCGAGCCGCGGCAACGGGCGCGGCCCGGTCGCGATCGAGGAGGTGGTCGCCGACGGCGACACCGTCAAGGACGACCTCGGCGCGAGCGGCAAGAACGAGGTTGTCGAGAAGCAGGTGATCGATCCGGCCGTCGCAGGATCGGCGACCGAGATCCTGCACACGGTCGTAACCGAGGGCACCGGCACCAGGGCTCAGGTCGGCGACGACTACATCTGGGGCAAGACTGGGACCACCGACAACAACGCCGACGCCTGGTTCGTCGGCGCGAACGAGGCTGTGACCGTCGCGGTCTGGGTTGGCTACGCGGACGGGGCGACCCCGATGCTGACCGAGTTCGGCGGCGCCCCGGTCGACGGCGGCACGATCCCGGCGCTGATCTTCAACGACGTCGTCAGTGCCTACGACGAGCTCGCCGCCGCCCGCGACGCCGCCAAGGAGCAGCCGGAGGATTCCGAGGACGACGACGACCACGACGACGACCGCCCCCGCCGGTCGAGCCGGCGCCGGCGCCGGTCGAGGCGCCCCGCGCCGACGGAAGAGCCGCCGGCGCCGGCCGAACCGGCTGCGGGTGCGCCGGCTGCGCCGAACGCCGGGGGTGGCGGCGCCGTCGAGGGCGGGGCCGGGCCGAACGGCTCGCCGGCGCTACGCGGCTCACCCCTGCCTACCCGCTGGTGCCGAGAGCCAGGCGCTCCCGCCTCGCAGAAGCGCCACGGGAGGTCGGTTGCCTTGCTGATCCCGACCCGCGGCCCGGCCACGGGCTCGTGGCCGGCCCGGCCGTTGGGAGAGGGATGAAGGGCGACATCACCGGTGGTCAGGTCGGCGCCGTTCAGCCGGGGACCGATGCCGAGCGCTTGGGCCAGGCGACCGGGCCCCGAGCAGAGCTCGCGGTCGCTTCGCCCCCCTCTCCGAGTCCGCATCCGCTCGAGCCCGGCCAGTGGCTCGAGCGCGCGGATCAGCACGGCGGCGCCGTCGCCGACCGGCGCGGTGACGACATTGAAGAGCTGGTGGACGCCGTAGGAGAGGTAGACGTAGGCATGCCCCGGGGGCCCGAACAGCACCCGGGTCCGGTCGGTGACGCCGACATAGGCGTGGCATGCCGGTTCACTCGCGGCATATGCCTCCGTCTCGACGATCCGTCCGCCGACCCCTGCGGCGAGCAGCCAGCAGCCGATCAGATCGCGGGCCACAGAGAGGATCCCGGTCGAAGAACGACCGCGTGAGCCGCTCGCCCGAGCCGGGGGCGGCTCACGCGTCGAGCGCGGCGAGCGCCGCCGCGGCCTGCTCGAGCTGGGCGGCTAGGGACTCCGAGGAGGTGCCACCGTGGGAGCGCTTCGAGTCGAGCCAGTTGCCCTCCGCCAGGACCTCGTAATACTCGGCATCGAGCAGCTCCGAGAACCGACTGAGCCGATCGGGCTCGATCTCCGAGAGGCTGATCCCGGTGTCGAGGGCATGACGGACCAGCGATCCGACCACGTCGTGGGCCTCGCGGAACGGCATTCCCCTGCGAACCAGTAGGTCGGCGATGTCGGTCGCGGCGACCATCTCATCGCCCGCCGCGGCGGCCATCCGCTCCCGGTCGAATCTGATCCCGCCGAGCATTCCCTGAAGCGCCCGCAGGCAGAGCTCGATCGTGTCCACCGCGTCGAACAGCGGCTCCTTGTCCTCCTGCAGATCCTTGCTGTAGGCGAGCGGCAGCGCGTGCTGGACGCCGAGCAGCGTCGCCTGGTCGGCGACCACCCGCGGCGCCTTGGCCCGCAACAGCTCGGCCGCGTCGGGATTCATCTTCTGCGGCATGATCGAGGACCCGGAGGAGAACTCCTCCGCCGGACGGCAGAAGCCGAACTCCGCGCTCGACCAGAGCACGATCTCGGCGCCGATCCGTGAGAGGTGAGTGGCGCAGACCGAAGCCGCGGCGAGGTAGTCGAGCGCGAAGTCGCGGTTGGCGACAGCGTCCAGCGAATTGGGCGCGATCCCCGTCGAAGCCGAGCTCCGCGGCGACCGTGTCCCGATCGAGCTCCCAGTTGATCCCGGCCAGCGCGCCTGAGCCGAGTGGCAGCACCGAGGCGGCGTCGACGGCCGCCCTGAACCTCCCCAGATCGCGATGCAGCATCCAGAACCAGGCCAGCAGATGGTGCCCGAGGTAGACCGGCTGGGCACGCTGCAGATGCGTGTAGCCGGGAAGCCGCCAGTCGCGGTGCCTACCCGCCAGCTCGTGCAGCCGGGCCAGAGCCGTCTCCGATCAGCTCGATCGCCACCTCGCCGCGCTCGGCCACGAACAGCGCCAGGTCGGTCGCGACCTGATCGTTGCGGGAGCGGCCGGTGTGGATCTTGCCGCCGACCCGGCCGACGATCTCGGTGAGCCGCCGCTCGATCGCCATGTGGATGTCCTCGTCAGAGTCGACGAAGGGGAACTGCCCGCCTCGAGCTCCGCCTCGACCGGTCGAGGCCTTCGAGCAGCTGCTCGAGCTCGGCATCGTCGAGAACCTCGACCCCGACCAACGCACGGCGTGGGCGCGCGACTGGCGCAGGTCGTAGGGCGCCAGCCGGCGGTCGAACCCGAGCGAGGCGTTCAGCGCCCAGAAGACGGGATCGGGCTCCTTGTCGAATCGGCTCATCCGCGGCAGTGTAGGCAGCGGCAACGGACCGCAAGCTGGATACCCTGGGGCAGCGATGCGCATCCTGCTCACCGGAGGCACGGGCAAGCTCGGCAACGCCGTGGCCAGGATGCTGGTAGAAGCCGACCACCAGGTGGTGGCGCTGGTCCGTGACCTCGAGCGCGGTCGCTCCTTGCTCCCCGAGGGCGTCGAGCGGGCCCCGGGCGATGTGGTCGATCCGCTCTCGCTTCAGGACGCTGCCGAGGGCTGTGCGGCCGCGATCAACTGCATGGGCATCTTCGAGCAGTGGGTACCGGAGCTTGACGTCTTCAACCGGGTCAACGCCCAGGGGGCCTTCAACGTCGCCCGCGCCGCACGGCTGGCGGGAGCGAAGCGCTTCATCCACACCTCGACCTTCGACGTCTTCGATGCACCCCGCGGCGGAACCGTGAGCGAGGACCGGCTCGCCGACTACGAGAAGGGGACCGCATACGAGCGCTCCAAGCAGCTCGCCGAACGGCTGGTTCTGGGCGAGGCAGAGCAGGGGATCGATGTGGTGATCATGAATCCGGCAGGGATCTTCGGGCCTACCGTATACGCGGCGGAGGGCCTCGACTCGATGTTTCGCGACACGATCCGCGGGCGCCTGCCGGCGATCCCCCCGGGAGGACTGAGCCTGGTCTACGTCGAGGACGCCGCAGCGGCCCATGTCGCCGCGCTCGAGGCCGGGCGTCCAGGCGAGCGCTACATCCTCGCCGGCGGTTTCGCCACTCTCCAGGAACTCTGCGAGGCGGCGGTCGAGAGCGCCGGTCGCGGCCGGGTCCCCTGGAGGATGCCCGAGCGGCTGGCCCGAGGTGTGGCAACCGCCGGGGAGAAGGTCGCGGACCTGATCGGCCGCCCGCCCCTGATCGGCGAGGGCGCGATGCACTTCATGCTCTGGCAGGCCCGGGCCGACTCATCGAAGGCGCGGGCCGAGCTCGGGTTCGATCCCACCCCTTGGCGCGAGGGTGTTGAGCGCACCGTGCGCTGGCTCGCCGACGGCGGTCGCATCTAGGCCCCGGGCCGACGGCTGCCGATCACCGGCCGGTTACCGGCCGAGCGCAGCGCGGACCGAGGTGACGACGCGCTCGACGCGCTCCTCGCCGAGACCCGGGAAGAAGGGCAGGGCGACGGCTCGGCGGGAGAAGTCCTCAGCGACCGGGAACTCGCCGTCGCGGTGGCCGAACCGCTCTCGATAGGGCGGGTGCAGGTGAATGCAAGGGATGTAAGGGCGGGCGTCGATCCCGTCGCGGTCGAGAGCGTCGATCACGGCGTCGCGGTCGACGTCGCTCGGCATCCGCAGGATGTAGACGAACCAGCTGCGCCGCGCCCCGCCACGGTCGGCTGTCGGCAACAGCAGCTGATCGAGGTCGCCATCGGCGGGATCGACGGCGCCGATCTCGGCGAACCGCTCGCTGTAGCCGGCGGCGAGCGCCGCGCGCTGGGCCATCAGGTCTTCGAGGCGCTCGAGCTGGGCGATCCCGAGCGCGGCCGCGATGTCGCTGAGGCGGTAGTTGAAGCCAATCCGCGAGTGATCCATCACCTTCATGCCCGGCGCCCGGCCCTGGTTACGCTCGCTGCGGGCGACATCCGCGGCCTCGGCGTCGGCGAGCATCACCACTCCCCCCTCCCCGGTCGTGATCTGCTTGTTGGCGTAGAAGGCGAACGCGGCGGGGTTGCCGCGGGCGCCGACCTGGGCGCCATCGGAGCAGCGGGCGCCGATTGCCTGGGCGGCGTCTTCGAGCACGCCGATCCCGCGACTGGATGCGAGTTGCTCGATCTCCGGCATCGCGGCCGGCTGGCCGAAGATGTGGATCGGGAGGACCCCGGCGGCCCCCGGCTCCCGATCCGCCGCGGCTGCGGCGGCGTCGGGATCGAGGCACAGGGTGACCGGGTCGACGTCGCAGTAGCGCGGCACGACCCGCTCGTACAGCAAGCAGTTGGAGGAGGCGACGAAGCTGAGCGGCGAGGTCAGGACCTGATCGCCCTCGCCCCAGCCGAGCGCGCGGACTGCGAGGTGGAGGGCGGTGGTACCGCTTGAGACGGCGACGGCCTCGCGGGCGCCGAGCTGCTCCTCGAAGGCGCGCTCGAAGCGGGAGAGCATCGGGCCCAGCGAGAGCTGCCCCGAACGCAGGACCTCCAGCACGAGCTCCTCCTCGCGCTCGCCAACAACCGGGCGCGCGAGCGGGATCCGCTCCTCTGTGGCGGGCTCAGCCACCCTGGGTGGGGGTCGCATCGCTGTCGGCCGAAACGGCCGGACCGCGCCGCGCCCCCGGCTGGAAGGCGTGCTCGATCGAGTCCACGAGCGCCTCCCAGGAGGCCTCGATCACGTTCTCGGAGACGCCGATCGCTGTCCAGGTGTCATGCCCGTCTGAGCTGTCGAGCAGGACCCGCGTGACGGCCTCGGTGCCGCGGTTCTCATCGAGGATCCGCACCTTGAAGTTGGTCAGGCCGATCTCGGCGAGGTCGGGATGCTGTTCGAGGATCGCGCCACGGAGCGCCCGGTCGAGCGCGTTGACGGGACCCAGCCCCTCGGCGGTCCGGATGTAGCGGTTGCCACCGACCCAGATCTTGATCGTCGCCTCGGTCTCGACCCGCCCGTCGGCGCGCTTCTCGGTCACCACACGGAAGCTCTCGAGGGTGAACAGGGGCTCATAGCTGCCGGCCTGGCGGCGGATCAGAAGCTCCAGGCTCGCGCCCGCGGCCTCGTACGAGTAGCCGCGGTGCTCGCGCTCCTTGATCGATTCGACCGCGCGGCTCGCACCCTCCTCGTCGATCTCGATCCCGGCCCTATGGGCCCGGTTCAGCACCGAGCCCCGGCCCGCGAGCTCGGAGACGAGCACATCGCGGTTGTTGCCGACCAGCTGCGGCTCGAGGTGCTCGAAGGTGCGGGCGTCGACCTGAACCCCGGCGGCGTGCATGCCGCCCTTGTGGGCGAAGGCATTGCGACCGACGTAGGGCTGATCAGGGTCGGGCTGCAGGTTGCAGATCTCATCCAGCAGGTGCGCCGTGTCGGTCAGCCGGCGGAGCCGTTCGCGCCCGACGCACTCGTATCCGAGCTTGAGTTCAAGAGCGGGCAGGATCGAGACGAGGTTGGCATTGCCGGTCCGCTCGCCGTAGCCGTTCATCGTGCCCTGGACCAGGTCCGCTCCGGCCTCGATCGCGGATATCGAGTTGGCGACGGCGCATTCGGCATCGTTGTGGGTGTGGATCCCGACCGAGACGTCGGCTCCGATCTCTGCGACCACCGCGCGAGTGGTGACCGCGATCTGGTCGGGCAGGCTGGAGCCGTTGGTGTCACAGAGGGTTACGTTCTCGGCACCGGCCTCGACCGCCGCTCGCAGGCATTCGAGCGCGTAGCCTGGATCGTCGCGCCAACCGTCGAAGAAGTGCTCGGCGTCGTAGATCACGCGCTTCCCGTGCTCCCGCAGGTAGGAGACCGAGTCGGCGATCATCGCCCGGTTCTCCTCGCGCGATACGCGGGTCACCTTCTCCAAATGCAGACCCCAGCTCTTTCCGACCAGGGTGATCACCGGGGCGAAGCACTCGGTCAGAACCCGGAGCCCCGGGTCGTCCTCGGGCGCGACATCACGACGGCGGGTCATGCCGAAGGCGCAGATGGTCGCCTGCTCCAGCGACTCGGCGGCCAGCAGCTCGAACAGCTCAAGCTCCTTCGGGTTGGAATCGGGGAAGCCGGCCTCGATCAGGGGAAGGCCAAGAGCGTCGAGGGCGTGCACGACCCGGACCTTCTCGGCGGCCGACAGCGACATGCCCTGCCCCTGCATGCCGTCGCGGAGAGTCGTGTCGTAGAGATGAATCTTGTTCACGGATCGGATCCTTCCGTCTTAGATACCGGGTGCCCCACCTCGGGAGGCTCTGGCGTCCGCCCAACGGGCGGGCGCTGTCGCCGCAGGCGCCTGCTCAGGCGGCCGCGGTGCCGGTAATTCGACCGATGATCGTGATGAGTGTGGGCGTCGGGCCCGGCCGGAGCATCAGGGACTGACCTTACTCGCTTGACCGACCGGGTCCAGCCACTCGCGGTACTCATCGGCGCGACCGTGCAGGGCGTCCTCGAACTTCGCCTGGATCACCTTGGTGATCTCGCCCGGAGCGTTGATCGCGTGGTGGTCGATCTCGCGAACCGGAACCAGCTCCGCCGCGGTACCGGTGAAGAAGACCTCCTCGGCCATGTACAGCTCGGCGCGGGCGACATCTCGGCTGACGACCGTGTAGCCGAGATCGGTGGCGATCTCGATCACGCAGCGCCGCGTGATTCCGTCGAGGATCGAGGAGTTGTGACCCGGGGTGATCAGCTGGCCCTCGCGGACCACGAAGATGTTCTCCCCCGAGCCCTCGGAGACGGCGCCCGAATGGTCGAGCAGGATCGCCTCGTCGTAGCCTGCCTCCGCGGTCTCGTTCTTGGCGAGGATCGAGTTCAGGTATTGACCGGAGGCCTTCGCGTGCGGGATCGCGCTGTCGGGATTCAGCGTGCGCCAGGACGAGACCTTGGCCCGGATCCCATTCCGCTTTCCCTCCTCGCCCAGGTAGGAGCCCCACGGCCAGGTGGCGATGATGACCTCGATCGGTGCGCTCTTCGCGTACAGGCCCATCTCCCCGTAACCGCGGAAGGCGAGCGGGCGGATGTAGCAGCTGCTCTGGCCGTTGCGACGAATCAACTCTCGCGTCGCTTCCTGTAGCTCCTCGACCGGGTAGGGGATCTGGAAGGCGTAGAGGGAAGCGGACTGGTGAAGCCGCTCGTAATGCTCCCGATGCCGAAAGACGGCCGGCCCGGTCTCGGTCTCGTACGCCCGGATTCCCTCGAAGACCCCGGTTCCGTAGTGGAGCCCGTGGCTGAGCACGTGGACGTTGGCGTCGTCCCATGCGACGAACTCGCCATTCATCCAGATGCAGTCGGCCTTCTCCACGGAAGCGATCCTTTCTCAACTCAGTCGACAGGCGCCTGACCCGGTGCCATCGCACTGCGGGTCATCGATCCTCGGGTTGGCGAAGTATGCCTGACCGCCTCCGCTCGGTCCAGCCCCGGCGCAGCGAGGCAACTCAGAGGGCGGCGATTACCGCGGCGGTCATCTCCTCGGTCCCGGCGGCCTGCTCGGAGTTCGCCCCGGGCGCCAAGTCGGGCGTTCGCAGGCCGGTCTCCAGCGCGGCCTCCACCGCCCTCTCGACGGCGAGAGCCTCCTGGTGGCGGTCGAGACCGTGGCGAAGCAGGAGGGCGACCGAGAGAAAGGTCGCGAGCGGGTTGGCGACCCCCTTTCCGCTGATGTCGGGCGCGGAGCCGTGGACCGGCTCGAACAGGCCAGGGCCGTCGCGGCCGAGGCTGGCGGAGGGGAGCATTCCGAGCGAACCGGTGAGCATCGCCGACTCGTCGCTGAGGATGTCGCCGAACATGTTCTCGGTCACGATCACGTCGAATTGCGCGGGCGCGGAGACCAGCTGCATCGCTGCGTTGTCGACCAGCAGGTGGTCGAGGTCGACATCGGGGTAGGAGCCGGCGAGCCCGCCGACCACCTCGCGCCAGAGGCGGGAGGTCTCGAGCACATTCGCCTTGTCGACGGAGGTGACCCTCGGCCGTGCGCTCCCATCGGAGCGTCGCTGGGCGGCCTCGAACGCGGTCCGAGCGATGCGCTCGATCTCCTCTCGGGAGTAGACGCACTCGTCGCGGGCGAAATCCGGCTGCCGCTCCTTGGCGCCGAAGTAGATCCCGCCGGTCAGTTCGCGGACGACGAGCAGGTCGGTTCCCTCGATGATCTCGCGGCGCAGCGGCGAAGCATCGATCAGCGCCGGCAGGGGCTTCACCGGTCGCAGGTTGGCAAAGAGGCCGAGGCCCTTGCGGAGGCCGAGCAGCCCCTGCTCGGGTCGTGGGGCGTCGGGGTCGGTGGTATCCCACTTCGGTCCCCCGACCGCTCCCAGGAGGACCGCATCGGCTTCGCGGCAGCGCTCGAGGACATCGTCGGTCAGCGCGGTCCCGTGCTCATCGATCGAGGCGCCACCGACGAGGTGATCGCTGAAGGCGAAGCTGTCGATCTCCTCCAGGAGCCGACGGGCAGCACCGATGATCTCGGGTCCGATACCGTCGCCGTGAAGAAGAGCTATGCGGTGGGCCTCGCTCATCGTCGGCGGCAGTCTAGGGGTCCTCGCAATCGGATCCCTCCTTACCGCGGGGGTCGCGGGACCAACAACGAGGAGAAGCAATGCGAAACAAGACATTTTTTTTCGGCCTGCTCGTAGTTCTCTCTTGCGGGCTGATCGCAGCCGGCTGCGGGGGCGACGACACCACGACCACTGTTGAGGATGTCAGCACAGCAGTCGAGGACGCCAGCACGGCAGTCGAGGACGCGCAGGACCAGGCCGACCAGGCGCTGGAGGACGCACCCCAGAACATCGAGGAAGCCGTCCAGCAGTGCAAGGACGGAGTCGAGAACTCTGGGCTCGAGGGCGACGCCAAGGAGAGCGCCCTGAGCCTCTGCGAGGCCGGTGCGGACGCGGCTAATGACGCGCTGAAGAACGCCGAGGAGCTGCAGGACCAGCTCGGCAACTGAGCCCGACCCGCGCCGCGGAGGCGCGGGTCCGAGCTTGGGCCGCGGGGCCGTCGGGCGGGAGCTCGGCGGCCCCGGCTCCTCTCAGGCCGGCGCCCGAGCTGAGATCTCGAGCCGGACGTAACCCAGCGTCGGTCCCGGGCCGCTGTCGGGATCGAGCCACAACCGCGAGACCTCATCGGCGAACTGCTCTCGAAGCTCGGCGGGCAGGGCCGTGGTGTGGGCGCCGAGACAGACGCTCTCGATGTAGGCGCGTGGCTCGGGTGGCGTCGTCGGGCTCTCCCGCAGCCAGCAGGAGACCGACTCCAAGCCCGCGCTCCGCAGCCGTTCGGCGGTGTCCTCCGCGGAGGCGAAGTTGCGGGTCGGCCCGACGCCGGCGAGGTGCTCGGCGTAGGGCTCTCGCGCCGCGACCTCGGAGACCAGCGAGAAGAACTCGGCGACGTTGCCCTCCCCCCCGCATTGGGCCTCGAGCCGGCCCCCGGGCCGGAGCCAGGAGCGAATCCGTCGGAAGAGCCGGTCGTGGTCGCTGATCCAGTGGAAGGTGGCCGAGGAGAAGACTGCGTCGACGGGCGTGGCGGGCTCGAGCTCGAGCAGGTCGGAGTGGATCAGCTCGACCCGGTCACCGAAGCGCGCCGACGCCCGCTCGATCATCGCCGCTGATCCATCGACCCCGATCACCTGCCCACGCGGCACGCGCTCGAGGAGCAGCTCGGTGACCCGGCCACTGCCGCAACCGGCGTCGATCACCGTCTCGTCGCCGCTGAGCTCGAGGCGCGCGAGGATCTTCCGTCCCCATGCGAGCTGAGGCTCCGAGACCCGGTCGTAGGTGCCGGCGTCCCACTCGCGGGTACCCCGCGACCCCGGAGGGGGCGACCAAGCTCCCATGCCCCGCGTCCCCCTACAGGCTCGCGGTCGAGATCCCAGGCGTCTCCCGCGTGCGCTCGTAGTCCGCGATCGAGCCGGAGTGCTGCTCCAGGGTGACGTCGATCTCGTCATGACCGTGCAGAAGCCGGTGCCGGATCTCCTCCTCGATCTCGAACCCGACAACGCCGTCACGATAGGTGACGGTGAGCTCGTCGACATCGATCCGGGCCTCGCCGGCATCGGCGATCCCGCGACAGTGCTCTTCGTCCAGCACCACCGGCAGGAGCCCGTTCTTGGTGCAGTTGACGTAGAAGATGTCGGCAAACGACGGCGCGACGATCGCATCGAAACCGAAGTCCTGAAGCGCCCAGGGCGCGTGCTCACGCGAGGAGCCGGAACCGAAGTTGCGGCCGGTCACGAGGATCGGGTTCGGCTCGAGCTCGATCTCTCCGTCGCGGATCCAGTCGTAGAAGAGGAACTCGCCGAAGCCGGTGCGCTCGACACGTTTGAGGAACTGCTTGGGGATGATCTGGTCGGTGTCGACGTCGTGGCGGTCGAGCACAGAGACCTTCCCGGTGATCACGTCTACAGGTTCCATTGGCTTCTCCTAGCTCCAGTCACGGATGTCGACGAAACGACCCTCAATGGCGGCCGCGGCGGCCATCGTCGGGCTGACGAGATGGGTCCGGCCGCCCTTGCCCTGGCGACCCTCGAAGTTCCGGTTCGAGGTCGAGGCGCAGCGCTCGCCCTCGATCAGGATGTCGGGGTTCATTCCGAGACACATCGAGCATCCGGATGCTCGCCACTCGAAGCCGGCAGAGCGGAATACCTCGTGAAGTCCCTCCTGCTCGGCCTGGGCGCGGACCTGCTCGGATCCGGGCACGACCATCGCCCGGACCGTGCCGGCGACCGTGCGGCCCTCGACGACCCCGGCAGCCAGCCGGAGATCCTCGATCCGGGAATTCGTGCAGGAGCCGATGAAGACCCGGTCGAGAGCGATCTCGGTCATCGCGGTCCCCGGCTGGAGCGCCATGTAGGAGAGAGCGCGCTCGGTCGACTCGCGGTCGGCGGGGGATTCCATCTCAGCGGGGTCGGGAACGACGCCGGCGACGCCGGCGACCATTCCGGGGGTCGTACCCCAGGTGACCATCGGCGAGATTTCACCGGCGTCGATCTCGACCTCGGTGTCAAAGCTCGCGCCCTCGTCGGTGGGTAGCTCGCGCCAGCTCGATACCGCCGCCTCGAGGTCCTCGGGGGCACCGGGACGACCGCGGACGAACTCGAATGTGGTTTCGTCGGGGACGATCATTCCGGCCTTGCCGCCGCCCTCGATCGTCATGTTGCAGATCGTCATGCGGCCCTCCATCGAGAGGCCGCGGATCGTCTCCCCGGCGTACTCGACGGCATGGCCGACCATTCCGCCGGTCCCGAGGCGCCCGATCGTGGCCAGGATCAGGTCCTTGGCGCTGACGCCCGGACCGAGTTCGCCGCTGTAGTTGATCCGCATCGTCTTCGGCCGCTTCTGGCCGAGGGTCTGGGTGGCGAGAACGTGCTCGACCTCGGAAGTGCCGATCCCGAAGGCGAGGGCCCCGAAAGCTCCGTGCGTCGAGGTGTGGGAGTCGCCGCAGACGATCGTCATCCCCGGCTGCGTGACGCCGAGCTCGGGTCCGATCACGTGGACGATGCCACGGCGCTCGGAGCCGAGCGAGTAGAGGGGGATGTCGAACTCCCGGCAGTTCGCCTCCAGGGTCTCGACCTGCTTGCGGGACAGCTCGTCGGCGATCATCCGCGCGGCCGGGGTGTCGTCGGTGGGGACGTTGTGGTCGGCGGTGGCCAGCGTCCGGTCGGGACGCCGCACCTTGCGGTTCTCGAGCCGTAGTCCGTCGAAGGCCTGCGGTGAGGTCACCTCGTGGACGAGATGGAGATCGATGAAGATCAGCCCATCGGCGACCTCATGCCGGCTCCAGATCTTGTCGAACATCGTTCGGGGGCTATCGGCCATCGTTCCTAGCGCTCCTCGTTGTCATCGTGGCTTTCATCAGGTTTCTCAGCTCCGCCTCAGGCCGGCGGAGACGACGGCCACCAGGCGGGCCCGGTCGGGTCCCGGGTTACGGAGGTTGTGGTCGAGGTCGGCGTCGAAGGTAGCGCTGTCGCCGGTTCCGAGGGGGTGGACCTCACCATCGATCAGGAGCTCCGCATAGCCCTCTACCACCACCAGGGTCTCGCGGCTGCCCGGCTCGTGCATAGGCGGGTCGTCGCTGCCACCGGTCGCGGCGCCGGGTTCGAGCGTGTGGGCGGAGACGTCGGCCCGCTGACCCGGCAGGGGCGGGGTGAGCTCCTCGACCGAGTGCCCTGAGCTCTCGCGTCGCCTGCCGGAACCGGCCCGGACGATGTTCAGATGCTCGCCCTCGTCGAGGCGCAACAGCTGCGAGAGGGTCAGCTCGAGGCCGTCGGCGATCCTCGCGGCCACGGTCAGGGTCGGCGAGCTCTCGCCGCGCTCGACCTGCGAGAGCGTCGCGGCGCTCACTCCCGAACGCTCGGCGAGCTCCCGCAGGGACAGATCCATGCCCTCGCGGAGGATGCGGACCCGGCCGCCGATCGCGCCGGGCGAGACCGCCTGTGCGGTGCCGTTGGTAGCTGATGTCATCGTGCGTGGTCCGATTTGCGGGCGAGGAAGCTCGGTCGTTGGTTCGCGGGCCCGCGTACAGTATCACGTACATATGTTTAGCATTCGACGCAAGATCCAGAGGCTCCAAGAGCGCCCCATCTGAGGGCGTTGACCGGGTTGGCCGCGCGCCTCCTCGCGGTCGGAGTGGGGCTCCGAGCCGCGTCGGGTCCCAGCAGTTCCAGCCGGGCGCGTTTCAGCCCGAGGGCAGGTTCGCCGAGGTGCTGGACGAGTGGCAGCGAACGACGCCGCTCAGTGCGTCTGACCGGTCGGCCGGATCAGGATCTCGTTGACGTTGACCCGGTTCGGCCGGGTCACCGCCCAAACGATCGAGTCGGCGATGTCCTCGGACTTGAGGATCTCCCCGTACTGCTCGCGCATCTGCTCCATCCGCTCAACCACCATCGGATTCGTGTTGTGGCCCGCAAGCTCGCTCTCCGTGAACCCGGGCTCGATGATGGTCACGCGGACGTTGGCGTGCGAGCACTCCTGTCGCAGAGCCTCGGAGAAACCGGTCACTCCCCATTTCGTGAAGTTGTAGACGCCCACGCCCATACTGGCGCTACGGCCGGCGACCGAGCTGATGTTGACCACGTGCCCGCTGCCGGCGGCGCCCATGATCGGGAGCGCTGCGTGGGTGCAGTACAGCAGGCCGAGGCCGTTGACCTCCATCATCTGCCGCCACTCGGAGGTGTCCGCTCCGGCGACCGGACCGAGCAGCATCACTCCCGCGTTGTTGACGAGGATGTCGAGCCCGCCCAGCCCCTCATGGGTGCCGGTGACGAAGTCGTGGGCCGAGCTCTCGTCGCTGACGTCGGTCTCGATCGCGAGCGCCCTGCCGCCGTCGCCGGAGATCCGCTTCGCGAGCTCGTCGATGCGATCGGAGCGGCGGGCGCCGAGCCCGACCGCGCAGCCCTCGGCTGCGAGCGCCAGCGCGGTGGCCTCGCCGATTCCTGACGACGCCCCGGTTACCGCCGCGACCTTTCCCTCGAGCATGCCCATCTGCGGGCACACTATCGCGCCCGGTCAGGGGACGAGGCGGCCCGCCGCCACACACATCCCGCCCGCGAGGGGCGCGCGGAACCTCCCGCGCCTATAGCTCGGCCACCGCGATCGTGCCGGCGTCGCGTAGTGCCTTGCCCTCGGCGCCGAGCTCGCCGAGGGGCGCGTAGGAGAGCACATCGGGCTCGACGCCGACCGCGGCCGCATCCTCAGCGTCGAGTCGCTCGACGAGCTGCTTGGAGCAAAGGATCGCGCCCTCGGAGGCGACGCTCTCGATCCGCGCCGCCTCGTTCATCTCGTCCCCGAGCGCAGTTACCTCGAGGCGCCCGGCGATCGAGACCTGACCGACCATGAGCGTCGCCCCCCAGTGGAGGCCCACGTTGATCCGCACCTCGGGAGCGTTCTGTCCCAGCAGCTGATGGCCCCCGTCAGCGATCGTGCGCGCCGCCCCGATCGCGCTGCGGGCCATTCCCGACTCGTCGCCGTCCTCGACCACGAACAGCGCCGAGGCGCCGTCGCCGGCGTGCTTGCCGGTGATCCCGGAGTGCTCGATCACCGCGGCGTCGATTAGATCGGTCATCGAGCGAATCAACTCGAAATAGGCGCGGGATGAGAGGCGTCGAGAGAGGTCGCCGGAGGCCTCGAGGTCGGCGAACATGATCGCCGCCTGGCGCCGCGCGGGCTCGCTGAGGCGGTCCATCCGCTCCAACATGGGCAGGTTGCCGCGGGCAAGACGGGCGGCCAACGTCCCTGGGATCGCCGGACGAGACGTGTTCATCAGGCCGTGGAACTCGCCGTCGGCGTCGTGGACCCGGGCGTACGTGAAGTCGACGTCGCCGTTCCAGGTGGTGAGCTCGAGGTGGGCGAGGCCGGGGAAGCTCTGCCGGAGCGGGATCATCAGCGGCGGTGGGTCTGCCGGCTCGAGGTTGCTCGCATGCTTCGCCATTGCGCCGAACACGGCCACGTGGGCCGGGTCCTCCGGCGGGACGTCGTGCAGGACGCTGGGCGCCACCCGCTCCCACCAGACAAGCCGGCCCTCGGAGTCCGTACCCCACACATCGGCGTGATCACGATCCCGGGCGATCGGCGAGATCCCGTAGTAGCTGATCGCATCCTCGGTCGAGAACCCCATCATCCGGCAGAGCTCGCTCGTGATGTACACGGTCCGCCACCTGCTGTCGAGCAGCTCGCCGATCGCGCCCGTGGCCTCGAGCGCGTGCGCGAGGTTTCGCAGCTCCGGATGATCCGGCAGCGGAGGGCCCTCTCCCATGACTGCCAGCGTATCCATGACGACAGCGAATGACCGCTCTTACGGTCCCGGCGGGACCGGTGCGACCGCCGACTCGGCCGCGACCGCCTCCGCTTCGCGAATGGCGGCGCCGTCAAGCGCGTTCGAGAGGGCTCTCACATAGGCCCTCGCCGACGCCTCGATAATGTCGGTCGAGACCCCCTGTCCGCTGGCGAGCCGGCCGTGGGCACGGAGCATCACCGTGACCTCGCCGAGCGCATCGTCGCCGCCGGTCACCGCCGAGACGGTAAACTGGCGTAGCTCGCACTCGGTGCCGACCGCGACCTGGATCGCCCCGAAGACCGAGTCGATCGGGCCGTCGCCGCTCGCCTGACCGGTGATCTCCTCATCCGAAGGGAGCTTGATCCCGACCTTCGCGAGCGGCTCGCGCTTCGTGCCGGCCTCGACCTCGAACCACTCGAGCTCGTACCGCGCCGAGGACTCGCGCATCTCGTCGGAGACGATCGCCTCCAGGTCCAGCGCGGTCACCTGCTTCTTCTTGTCGGCGAGCTCCTTGAACCGCTTGAAGGCGTGGTTGAGTGCCTGGCCCTTGACCTTGAAGCCGAGCTGGGTCAGGGCGTCGGCCAGAGCGTGGCGGCCCGAGTGCTTGCCGAGCACGATCGAGTTCGACTCGAGGCCGACGTCGCGGGCGTCCATGATCTCGTAGGTCGAGCGCTCCTTGAGCACGCCGTCCTGGTGGATCCCGGACTCGTGCGCGAAGGCGTTGCGACCGACGACGGCCTTGTTGGGCTGCACGGCGTAGCCGGTGAAACGGCTGACCATTCGGCTGGTCCGCGCCAGCTCGGTCGTCTGCACGGCGGTGTCGAGACCATGGTCGGCGCGCCGGGTCCGGAGCAGCATTACGATCTCCTCCAACGAGCAGTTGCCAGCCCTCTCCCCCAGCCCGTTGATTGCGCACTCGACCTGGCGGGCGCCGGCCAGGAGCCCCGCGTAGGAATTGGCGACGGCGAGCCCGAGGTCGTCGTGGCAGTGCACCGACATCCGCACCCCGCGCAGCTCTGGCGCCAGCTCGTAGAGGCGCTCGAAGTAGCGCGTGTATTCCTCCGGCGTCGTGTAGCCGACGGTGTCGGGGATGTTGACCACGGTCGCGCCCTCGGCGACGGCGATCGCGCAGACCTCGGCTGTGAACTCGGTCTCCGCCCGGGTCGCGTCCATCGGCGAGAACTCGACGTCGTCGCAGTAGGAGCGCGCCAGGGCTACCGCGGCCTTGGCCTGCCCCTTGACGTCCTCGCGATCGGTCTGCAGCTGATGGGTGATATGGATGTCGGAGGTCGAGATGAACGTGTGGATCCGCGGCCGCTGCGAGTCCTTGACCGCGTTCCAGGCCGCGTCGATATCAGCCTTGTGGGTCCGGGCCAGACCGCAGATCACCGGTCCCTCGACGGTGCGGGCGATCTGCGATACGGCCTCGAAATCCCCTGGCGAGGTGATCGGGAAACCCGCCTCGATCACGTCGACCCCGAGACGCCCGAGCTGAGTCGCGATCTCGACCTTCTCCTGCGTGTTGAGTGAGATCCCCGGCGACTGCTCGCCGTCCCTCAGGGTGGTGTCGAAGATCTCGACCCGGTTCGACTCCTCTACCGCCGGCCCCCGGCTCGTGTCCGGCGCATTGCTGTCAGCGTTCATTCGCTGATTCTCCTTCTCCGTCGTGGTCCTCCTACCTGTCTCTCGCGGCTATCGCGCCGCCCAGCGCTAATCCCCCCGAGGGGGGAGGAGGAGAAGAAGCGCCAGGGTGAGATGACGGGGGACCATCGGAAGGGAGAGTAGCGCAGACGGTGAACCTCTCCCTGATGAATCCGGCCGGGAGAAACCGCGGGCCAGGAGGCCACGCCAGATGAGCACGATCGAGATCGAACCGCGGATCGTCTTTCGCACCGTGATCGTGGCCCTGGTGGCGATCGCGATCGGCTCCGTTCTCGTCGGCGCAATCGAGGACGTCCAACAGACGATCCGCTGGCTCGCTGCGGCTATCTTCCTCGCGCTCGCGCTCGCGCCGGCTGTCGCGCTGGTCGAGCGGATCGCCGTCAGGGGCCACACACCTCCCCGCTGGATGTCGATAGTCGCGGTCTTCATCGCCGGCTTCCTCCTGCTCGCCTTCCTCACGCTCGAGGTCATCCCACCGCTGATCTCGGAGGTCGAGGACCTGGGCACCGAGGCCCCCGCCTACGTCAAGGACTTCGAGGCCTGGGCCTCCGACAGCGCCGCCTTCCGCGAGCTCAACCAGGACTTCGACCTGACCAAGACCCTGAACGAGCAGGCCTCCGCGCTGCCCTCGAAGCTCGGCGACGCGGCGAACGAGCTCGAGTCGATCAGCGTCGGCCTCTTGCGCAACCTGGTCGGGGTAGTCACCGTGCTCGTGCTCGCCTTCTTCCTGTTGCTCGAGGGGCGTGAGCTGTTGAGCCGCATGCTCGGCTCCCTGCGGAGCGATCACGCCGAGCGCGGGCAGCGGCTGGCGACCCGGATCTTCGACATCGTCCGCGGCTACGTCAGCGTCAACCTGCTGCTCGCCCTGGCTGCGGGATTGTTCACCTTCGCGGTGCTCAGCCTGCTCGGCATCAAGGTCGCGGTCCCGCTGGCGATCCTCGTAGCCTTCTTCGACCTCGTCCCGCTGATCGGGCTGTCGATCGGCGGCCTGCTGGTGGCGATCGTGATCGCATTCGACGACTTCCCCCGCGACATCATCGTCTGGGCCGTCGCCTTCATCGTCTACCAGCAGATCCAGGACCGCGTCATCCAGCCGATGATGTACGGCCGCGCGGTCCAGATCAGCCCCCTGATCGCGATCCTCGCACTGCTCGCCGGCGCGCAGATCCTCGGCATCCTCGGCGCCCTGATCGCGATCCCGGTCGCCGCGTCGATCGGGGCTGCATGGAGCGAGTTGCGGGGGGCGTTCCCCGGGGCCGCCGATCAGCCTGCGGACGGCGGGTCCGAGCCACCCCGGGCGGGGCCGGCCGGCAATTCGGAGCCGGCCTCCTCCTGATCGTCCCCCCCGGGCCCGTCCCCCTCTGAACCCGAGTGCCCAGAGTCCTCGTTGCGGTCGGGCTGCCGGCGCAGGAGCCGATCGAGCGGCCCGGGCAGCGGCAGTCCGCGGTGCTCGGCGAAACGCTCACGGGCCCGCTGCCGCTTGGACTCCGAGTATCCACGGGCCCAGAGCGAACTCGGCCGGCCGAGCCGGAGGGCCCCGACCACGGCGACGAGGGGGACCACGAACCCGACCAGCGCAACGCCGAACTTCTCCTTCGAGAGGTTGATCCCAACCGCCACCAGGGTCAACAGGCCGGTCCAGCCGACCAGATGGAAGACGTAATTCTCGACCCCGGTGGCGACGTCGATCCAGGAGCGGAAGCCGACGAGCAGGATCCCAGCGACCGCGGTGACGACGATCACGGCATCGATCGACTTGCGGCCCTCCTCCTCCCAGTAGACGTCCCGGAGGGTGAGCCAGAGGGCGAACTCGTCGAGGGTCAGCCCGGCGCCGACGCCGAACAGAACCGCCGTCAGCGACCACCAGGGTGAGTCCGGCTGCTGGGTGACGCCGATCCAGCCGGCGATCATCAGCAGGATGATCCCCCACACGAGGTGGTGGATGTGGGTGCCGCCGACCTCGACGTTCCCCGGCCACCAGCTCACCTGAGCGCGGATCATGTGAGCGCTGGTCCGGATGAAGCCGAAGCTGACCAGGAAGGCCAGGAAGAAGACGAGCTCCGCCTCGCGGCCGGTCTCGACGATGGTCCGGTCATACAGCGAGCCGATGCTCGCCAGCGTCGCGATCGCGACGCTCATGCGGTCTCGGTAGGCGGCTGCGGCGGGATCAGGAGCCGCCCGAGCACGGGTAGGTCCACCTGACCCTCGATCATCCCGAACAGCAGGCCCACCCTGGCCATCTGAGCGGCATCCTCGATCACGATCGAGCGCGGCAGCCACCGCGGCTGGAACTTCTGGTTGAAGTCCCGCAGAGACTCGATCTGGAAGAAGGGATTGAGCGCGGTCGCCAGCGCCTTCTCGGCCCGCTCCAGCGGCCGCAGGGCCCGGTCCTCCTCGAACAGGCGTCCCCAGGCGGCGAAGTTCATCGAGAGGCGGCGGAAGCCGCGCTCGCCGAGGGCGAGGGCCGTATTGCCGATCAGGAACTCGGTCAGCCCGTTGGGAGCGTCCGGGAGGCGGCGCATCAGGTCGAGCGAGAAGCCGGGATCGTCGCCATAGCAGGGCACCAGCCGCAGGAAGCCGACCGGCTGCTCTTCGGCGTCGAGGCAGAGGGCGAGCAGGAAGTCGGGCTCGACGCCCTCGACCTCGCGGGTCAACTCCATGGTGAACCCTCGCTCGTCGGCGTCGCCGCGCCAGAGCTTGCTGATCTCGTTCAGGCGGCTGATCAGCGCTGGATCCGCTGTGCTCTCGCGGATCAGACGGAAGTGATGCTCTCGGCCAACCCGGTGGACCGACTCGCGCACGGCCTTCATCGCCCCGCCCTTGAGCCCGAATCGACGACAGTCGATCACCGCTTCATCGCCGAGATAGACACCGCGCAGACCGCGCTCGACGTAGAGATCGAGCATCTCCTCGCGGACCGCGAGGAAGCTGATCCGCCATGCACGGTCGCGGCAGTAGGCGATGAACTCGTCCAGCACCCGCGGGATCGAGCCGGGCGCCCCGACCGGATCGGCCGAGACCAGTGCGTAGCCGCCGGCGTAGGCATAGGCGACCATCGCCCCGCCGTCGCTGGAGAAGAAGTAGCTCTTGCGGGGGTGGAGGGTGAAGTAGGCGAGGCTGTCGGATCCGAAGCGCCGGACCAGCTGCCGGGCCTTCGCCCGGTCGGCCTCGCTCGGACCCTGGCGCTGGGTGAGCGGCCGAAAGAGGAGGAAGAGCCCCCCGATCACGCCGATCGCGGCCAGCGCGATCAAGGCCCACTCGAAGAAGTCCTCGAAGCCGGAGCTGGCGTAGGCGTAGGGGCCCTGCAGTCCGAGGAGGCCTCCGTAGGTCGTCTCCAGTGCCCCGCCCAGGGTGAGGTCGGGAGTGAGTCTGTCGCGCTCGATGAACAGGCTGAAGAGCCCGAACCCGCCGACGACGAGGAGGTAGACCGGGGCGAGGCGAACGAAAGCGAGCGCCGAGCGGGGATCGGCGGGAACGCGGAAGTGACCCCGCCAGCGCAGCAGTGCCGCCGCCATCGCGAAGTTGAGGACGACCACGACCGGATCCGGGCCGCGGATCAGGTGCGCGAAGGCGCTCAGCAGGAAGACCGCCAGAGCCAGCCTCCACGCCGGATGCCGGCCGCGGCCGAGTTGATGTGCGATCGCGATCAGGGTGAACCCGGCAAGCACCGAAGCGATATCGGAGACGATCCTCCCCTCCCGGCCGAGCAGCGGCTCGATCCCGAGGTCGCCGGAGACGGCGGGCAGCGTCGGCAGCAAGGAGACGATCCCGAGGATCGCCGTCAGCCAGCCGAGCACCCGCGCGGGTTGCCCGGGGGCGGGGAGGCGCTTTCTCGCAGTCGGCTGCTCCGCCCCCCTCGGTGGCTCTTCAGACCCCTCGGGGGCGGCCATCGTCTCGGGGCTGGGGAGGCCCGCGCCGCCGATCCCGGCCTGGGACACGGCGGCCGCGCCCTCGGGTCGCATCGTCGGGAACAGGATCACCTCGCGGATCGAGGAAGCCTCGCTGAGCAGCATCACCATGCGGTCGAGGCCGATGCCGAGACCGCCGGTCGGCGGCAGCCCGAACTCGAGTGCCCGGATGTAGTCCTCGTCGAGGTCCTCGGCCTCCTCATCGCCGGCGGCCTTCGCTGCGACCTCGGCCTCGAAGCGACGCCGCTGATCGACGGGGTCGTTGAGCTCGCTGTAGGCGTTGGCGAGCTCGCGGGCGCCGACCACTGCCTCGAAGCGCTCGGTCAGGGTCGGATCGTCGCGGTGGGCCCGGGCCAGCGGCGAGACCTCCCGCGGGTGATCGATCACGAACGTCGGCTCGATCAGCTCGACCTCGCAGCGCTCGTCGTAGACCTCGGCGAGGATCTTCCCCGAGCCCCAGCTCTCCTCGACCGGGATCCCAAGATCTGAGGCAATTGCCCGCGCCTGCTCGACGGCCATCGAAGGATGGAGCTCGGCTCCTGTCCGCTCCTTGACCAGGTCCGCCATCGAAACGCGCCGCCAGGGCGGAGCGAGATCGACCTCCCGGCCCTCGATCCCGATCTTCGTGGTCCCCAGCGACTCCGACGCCGCCCGCGAGACGATCGTCTCGACCAGATCCATCATGTCGTGGTAATCGGCGAGCGCCTGGTAGGCCTCGAGCAGGGTGAACTCGGGGTTGTGACGGGTGTCGAGGCCTTCGTTGCGGAACACGCGCCCGATCTCGAAGACGCGTTCCATCCCACCGACCACCAGACGCTTGAGCGGTAGCTCGAGGGCGATCCGCAGATACATGTCGATGTCGAGAGCGTTGTGGTGGGTGATGAACGGGCGAGCGGCGGCGCCTCCGGCCGCGGTGTCGAGCACAGGCGTCTCGACCTCGACGAAGCCGCGCTCGAGAAGCGTCGAGCGCACCGAGGCGATCGCCGCACCGCGGATCGCGAAGGTCCGCCGGGCCTCGGAATTGACGATCAGGTCGAGGTAGCGCTCGCGGAAGCGGGTGTCGACGTCGCGGGGCCCGTGTTCCTCCTTCGGCAGCGACCGCAGCGCCTTGGTCAGCAGCTCCCAACTCCGGACCCGGATCGAGAGCTCGCCCTTGTCGGTGCGGAAGACCTCACCCTCGGCTCCGACCCAGTCGCCAAGGTCGAGGTGTGCGAAATCCTGGTGTGGCTCCGCTCCGATCACATCCGGGCTGGCGACCAGCTGCAGTTCGTCGCTGGAATCGCGGAGGGCTGCGAAGGTGATCCCGCCGTGGCGACGGATCAGCATCAGTCTGCCGGCGACCCGCACCGTCGATCCGGCGTCGGCGCCCGCGGGAAGCTCGCAGTGCTCGGCTCTGACCTCGGCCAGCATCCGGTCGCGATCGAATCGCGGCGGATACCGCTCCTGGCCGTGATCGACGAGAGCGTCGAGCTTGGCGAGACGGTGATCGCGCTCGGAGTCGGTGAAGGACTCCGGCTCGGAGAGGTCGGGATCATCGACGGCCATTGCGCCGGATCCTTTCACGAGTCGGGGCGGCGGGAGCTCTGGGAGGATGCCTGCCATGGCCGACGCCAGAGGGCACAGCAACCTCGACAACATCATCGCCCAGGCCAAGGTCGACCGGGGTCGCCTCGATTCGGCGGCCCTCGGTCCGCTCAGCCTCACCGCCCTCGGGATCGCCAGCGTCGTCGGCGCCGGGATCTTCGTCACCACCGGCCAGGCGGCCGCCGAGTTCGCCGGCCCGGCGGTGGCGATCTCCTTCGTGCTCGCCGGCCTGGCCGCGGGCGCGACCGCGCTCTCCTACGCCGAGCTCGCCTCGATGATCCCGGCGGCCGGCAGCACCTATTCCTACGCCTACGCCGTCTTTGGTGCGTTCCTCGGCTGGTTCATCGGCTGGGACCTGCTGCTCGAATACCTGTTCGCGGCCTCGACCGTGGCCGTTGGCTGGTCGGGCTATGCGGTCAACGGCCTCGAGAGCTTCGGGATCTCGCTCCCCAACGCGATCACCTCGCCGCCGTTCGGGTCCGACCCCGGCGTGATCAACCTGCCCGCAATCCTGATCGTCGTGCTCAGCACCGGCCTGCTGGCAGTGGGGATCCGCCAGTCGACCCGAGCCAACAACGCGATGGTCGTGCTCAAGGTCGCGATCCTCCTGCTCTTCATCGCGGTCGGAGCCTTCTACGTGATGGGGTCGAACTGGGATCCGTTCCTGCCCCCTGCCGGTGACTCCTTCGGGGAGTTCGGGGTCGGTGGCCTTCTTCGCGGCGCCGGGGTCGTGTTCTTCGCCTACGTCGGGTTCGACGCGGTCTCGACCGCGGCCGCTGAGACTCGAAATCCCCAGCGAACCGTGCCGATCGGGCTGCTGGCGACGGTCGTGATCTCCACCCTGCTCTACGTCGGCATCGGCCTGGTGATGACCGGCATGGAGACGTACACGAAGCTGGACGTGCCGAACCCGCTGTCGGAGTCGATCGACGCCGTCGGGGGTCTCGGCTGGCTCGGGAGCCTCGTCGACGTCGCGGCGGTGGTCGGCCTCGCCTCGACCGTCCTCGTCACCTTCTACGGGCAGACGCGGATCTTCATGCGGATGTCCTCCGACAAGATGCTCCCCGACGCCTTCGGCCGGGTCTCCCAGAGCACGATGACGCCGGTCTTCGCGACGATGATCAGCGGCCTCGTCGGCGCCGTCGTCGCGGGATTGGTGCCGATCAGCGCTCTCAGCGAGCTGGTCTCGATCGGGACCCTGCTCGCCTTCGTGATCGTCTGCGTCGGGGTCCTGGTGCTCCGCGTCCGGCGCCCGGACCTGGAGCGCCCGTTCCGAGCGCCCGGCATCTGGCTCACCGCCCCGGCCGGGGCGGTGAGCGCCTTGGCGCTGATGGTCACCCTGCCGGTCGAGACCTGGTACCGGCTCGGCGGCTGGCTCGCGATCGGCCTCCTGATCTTCTTCCTCTACTCGCGGCCGAGGCTGCGGGCGCGGGCCTCCGAGACCGCGGTGCCTCACCGCCCCTAGGAGCCACCGGGTCCGTCGGGCGCCGGAGCCTGAGCAGCCGCGAGGAAGTAGAGCCCGGCAAGGGCGATCGCCAGTCCCGCGAAGGCGCCGAGTGCGCCGAGGGTCGAATCCTCGAGCTGTTCGGCGAAGATCGTCACGCCGAGCACGAGACTGGCGAGCGGATCGACGATTGCCGCGGTCGCCACCGCGGGCGCCAGGGCGCCGGTCTGGAGGGACGCCTGACTGAGCAACAGCGCGGCCACTCCGACCACGACCAGCGCGTATAGGTGCCAGTCGCCTAGCAGCGCCAATAGACCGTCACCGAGCTGATCGACGGTGGCCTTGGTGAGGCCGGCGCTGAGGCCCCAGAGTACGCCCGTGGCGATCCCCAGCAGGGCGGCACGCACCCGAGGGGATCGTCCGGCCGCCGCGATCACCAGCGGACCGCAGATCGCCGCAGTGGCCAGGCCGACGACAACCCACTCGTCGATCGGAGCATCGTCGCGTCCGGCCGAGGGATTGCCGAGAGCGAGGAAGGCGGCGAGGCCGGCTGTGGTTACGGCGGCGGCGATCATCTCCCGCCTGGTGATCCGCTGGCCACTCAGTCGGGCCCCCAGCGGCAGCGAGAAGATCACGGTCATCGCCAGGATCGGCTGCACCACCACCATGCGCCCGATCCCTAGCGCCGCCGCCTGGGCGAGGTAGCCGAGGCCGTCCGCGACGATTCCGGCCAGCCAGACCGGACGCTGAGCAAGGCGGATGAGAAAGCCGGCGCCGAGCGAGCCCTCCTCGGGTTCCCTCATCGCCTCCCGCTGCTGTAGGACGGTCCCGAGCGCGAACAGCGCGGCGGCCGCGAGCGCCAGCACCTCAACCATCGGAGCATCGCCCGGGCGCCGCCCGGGTCAAGGGGTCAGGACGACCTTGCCGACGTTGCGCCGGTCATGGATGAAACGGTGGGCATCCGCGGCCCGTTCGAACGGGAAGGACTCGGAGACGATCGGCTCGAGCTTGCCGGCGGCGAGATCCTCGGCGAGCGGGTCCATCGCGCGCCGGATGCTGCCCTCGGTCTTCCACCAGGAGAGCATGTTGAGCCCGAACACACCCTTGTTCTCGTTCATGATCCCGAGGCTCTTCCACCAAGGCATCGTCGCGGTCGCCATCCCGGCCAGGCCCTTCAGGAGGCCCGGGATGTTGCGCCCCTCGCCCGTCTGCACCTCGCTGAGACCGAAACAGATCAGGCGCCCACCGGGTCGCAGCAGGCGGTAGTCCTTGCGGAAGCTCGACGGGCCGACGGCGTCCATCGCGATGTCGATCCCCCCGCCACCAGTGATCCCGTTGACTACCTCCTCGAAGTCCTGGTTGCGGTAATCGATCGGGTGCGCCACACCCTGCTCACGGATCGCGTCGTGCTTGCCGGGAGAGGCGGTCCCGAACACCTCCGCCCCGATATTTCGTGCGATCTGGCTGCCGGCGATGCCGACCCCTCCGGCGGCGGCGTGGATCAAAACCCGGTCGCCCTCGCGCATGCCCCCCATCAGGACCAGGCCCGCGTAGGCGGTCGCGTAGTTGACCGGCACCGCGGCTCCCTGCTCGAAAGCGAGGCCCTCTGGAAGGGAGAGCACGTCGGGGGCGTTCGCGGTGACGAGCTCCGCATAGCCGTTGAACTGCGTCCCGGCGATCACGCGGTCCCCGGCGGAGAAGTCATCGACCCCCTCCCCCACGCTCTCAATCACGCCGGCAACCTCGTAGCCGACCACGCACGGCGGCTTCGGGGCGTCCGGATACATGCCGCTGCGGGCGAGCAGGTCGGCGAAGTTGATTCCCGCCGCCCTGACCGCGACCCGGACCTGACCTGGACCGACCCCGGGATCGGGCCGATCCTGGACCTCGAGGACCTCGGGCCCCCCGTGTTCAGTGATGACTACGGCGCGCACGCCGGATCCACCCTATCGGTGCGCCACCCGGTCGGGCGCCAGCTCCCTGACCAGGGCCGATCTAGAGGTCTACGGTGCGGCCGGCGTTGAAGTCGTCGGCACCGGCGATCGCGTCGATAACGTCCTGGGAGACGGCCGCATCGGTGGTCAGGGCCATGACCGCCTCGGTGCCGCCGTTGCTGGCGCCGACCGCAGCGGAGACGATGTTGACCCCGTGCTCGCCGAAGGCGCTGCCGACCCGGCCGATCATCCCCGGCTGATCGCTGTATCGGAAGATCGCGAGGTGATCGGCGAAGGGAAGGTAGAAGCTCTGACCCCAGGCGCCGACGAGGTAGGGGACGTTGCGGGGGCCGACGCCGGTGCCGGCGACCTCGACCGTCGCCCCGCCGGCCTCCACCCGCACCGTGATCAGCTCGGTGAAGTCCTCCGAGACGGTGTCCGTGGTCTCGGAGATTTCGATTCCCCGCTCCTCGGCGATACTCGGGGCGTTGACCAGCGTGACCGGCTCCTCGGTGTGGCCGGAGAACATCCCGACGAGGGTGGCGATCCCGAGCAGGCGCGTGTCGTGGTCGGCGAGCTTGCCGCGGACCTCGACCTCCACCCGGTCGACGGAGCCGTCGCCGAGAGCCTGCGCGAGGCGGCCGAGCTTCTCGCAGAGGGGGACGAAGGGGGCCAGCAGCTCCATCGTCTCCGGTCGCACCGCCGGGATGTTGACCGCGTTGGTGACGACGCCACCGGTCAGCGCCGCAACGACCTGCTCGGCGGTGACGATCCCGGCCCGATCCTGAGCCTCGGCCGTCGATGCTCCGAGGTGCGGGGTGACGACGACGTCATCGCGTCCGAACAGAGGGTGCTCGGTGGTCGGCTCCTTGGGGAAGACATCGAGCGCAGCCGCGGCGACCTTGCCGGAGTCGAGCCCGCGCTCCAGGGCCCCCAGGTCGATCAGCTCGCCGCGGGCGCAGTTGACGATCCGGACGCCGTCCTTCATCTGGGCGATCGCCTCATCGTCGATCCAATCGATCGTCTCGGGCGTCTTCGGAAGATGGATCGTGATCAGGTCGGCGCGCGCGTAGAGCTCATCGCTGCTGCCGACGCCCTCGACCCCGAGCTCGCGGAAGCGCTCGGCGGCGACGAACTTGTCGAAGGCGACGACGGTCATCTCGAAGGCGAGCGCGCGGCGGGCGACGAGCTGCCCGATCCGCCCGAACCCGAGCACGCCGAGGGTCTTCCCGTAGAGCTCGTTGCCGCCGTAGCGGGAGCGCGCCCACTCGCCGCCGGTTAGGGCGCCGTGAGCCTGCGGGACGTTGCGGAATGAGGCGAGCGCCAGCGCGAGGGTGTGTTCGGCGGCGGCGACGGAGTTCGACTCGGGCGCGTTGGCGACGATTATCCCGCGCTTGGTCGCGGCCTCGATGTCGACGTTGTCGACCCCGGTACCGGCCCGGCCGATCGCCCGCAAGCGCTCCGCCTTGCCGATCAGCTCGGAAGTCAGCTTCGTCGCCGAGCGGATCACGATCGCCTCGAACTCGCCGATGCGCTCCTCGAGCTCGCCGTCGGGCCAGTCGGTCCCGACCTCGACCTCGAACTGCTCGCGGAGCAGGTCGACCCCGGCCTCCGCGATCCCCTCCTTGACCAGGACCTTCATCGGCGTACCCCCTCGGCGTTCTCGAGGACCCAGTCGATCGAGGCGGTCAGCGCCTCGACGTCGGCCGGGTCGACGGACGGGAACATGCCGACCCGCAGCTGGTTGCGACCAAGCTTCCGATACGGCTCCGTGTCGACGATCCCGTTCGCGCGCAGGATCGAGGCGATCGCCGCGGCGTCGATGCTCCCGTTGAAGTCGATCGTGCCCACCACCGGCGATCGCTTCGCCGGATCGGCGACGAAGGGCGTCGCGATCTCGGAGGACTCGGCCCAGCCGTAGAGGTGGCCCGACGATCGGCCGACGCGGTCGATGCACCAATCGAGCCCGCCGTTGGCCAGCATCCACTCGATCTGATCGACGGTCAGCAGCAGGGTCGCCACCGCTGGCGTGTTGTAGGTCTGCTCCTTGCGTGAGTTTTCGAGCGCGGTGGCGAGCGAGAGCGAGGCGGGCTGCCAGCGATCGGCGCCGTCGAGCTCCTCGATCCGGGCGATCGCGGCTGGACTGAGCAGGGCGAGCCAGAGGCCGCCGTCGGAACCGAAGGCCTTCTGGGGCGCGAAGTAGTAGGCGTCCGTGGCGGCGGGATCGAAGCCGATCGCTCCGGCGCCGGAGGTCGCGTCGATCAGGATCAGGGCATCGCCCGAGCCCTCGGGCCGCGCGACCTCGGCGACGACCCCCGTCGACGTCTCGTTCTGGGGCCAGGCCAGGGCGTCGACGCCGCCGTCCCCCGCAGTCAGCTCCGGGGCATCGCCCGGCTCGGCCTCGACGATCACCGGGTCGGCGAGGAAGGGCGCGCCCTGCGCCACCTTCGCGAACTTGCTCGAGAACTCGCCGAAGGTGAGGTGGAGCGACCGCTCCCGGATCAGTCCCGCCGCCGCTGCGTCCCAGAAGGCCGTGGCACCGCCGTTGCCGAGCACGATCTCATACCCCTCCGGAGCGCCGAACAGCTCGAGCAGGCCGCGCCGGGCGCGAGCGACCAGGTCCTTCACCGGCCGCTGCCGGTGCGAGGTCCCCATCACCGCCGCCCGCTCGGCGAGCGCCTCCAGAGCGTCGACCCGGACGCGCGAGGGCCCACAACCGAAGCGACCGTCCTGGGGCCGCAGGCCGTTGGGAATAGCGGGCTCGGGCGCCGCCTGTTCGGCGCTGCTCGCCTGCTGGGGGAGATCGGTCTCGGGCATCTGTGGCTTTCCGGTGGTCTCGGGGCGGGGTCGAGTGGAGGCGACAGGTTAGGGGTCGACGGCTTCCGCCGGTCGGGAGTCATATATTCCCTGCGCTCGCGGCCAGGAGCGCCGCGGGAAGGCCGACACCGACCAAGAAGGGAGCAGCGATGAGCCACCCGGTTACCTACGACGTCGACTACGAGATCGATCGCAATCGCCTCACGGTCTTCTTTCGCCTGATCCTGGCCATCCCCTGGATCATCTTCGGTTACGTCTACGCGCTCGCTGCCCTGTTTGCCGCGGTCGCCTCCTGGGTGGCGATGCTCTTCACCGGGCGACACCCCGAGGGCCTCTACAACTTCATCGCCGGCTTCATCCGCTTCTCGGGACGGGTAACCGGCTGGGTCGCGCTGGCGACCGATGACTGGCCGAGCTTCAGCCCGCGCGAGGACGACGCCTATCCGATCCGGGTCGAGGTCGCACCCAGGCAGGTGGAGTACAGCCGCGCCAAGACCTTCTTCAAGCTCGTTCTCTACTTCCCGCAGATGCTGATCGTCTACGGCCTGCAGTTCGTGGTGCAGGCAGCCGCGTTCGTGGCCTGGTGGCGGATCCTGTTCACCGGCAAGCAGTCGGCGACAATGCATGAGGCGCTCCGCGTCGGGCTCGCCTATTACATGCGCTCGACCGGCTTCCTCCTGATGCTGACCGAGGTGCACCCCCAGGTCCTCGATCTACCCCCGCAGGAGCTCCCCGCCGACGCGCCGTCGATGCCCACCCAGCAGCTCGAGGCCCCGCCACCGGCCACCCCGCCATCGCTACCCGAGCAGAGCGGCTAGGAAGCACCGGTCCTCCACCTTTCAGCGGCCTGAGGCGGTCTGCGGGCGGCGAGGCCGAGGGAGAGGGAGCCCGGCGACAGCGGGGCTACCCCGGGCGACCACTGAGAGGGGCATCGCCGCTCTCAGGCCGCCTCAGGAGATCCAGTCCATCATCGAGCGGAGCTCGGAGCCGACCTGCTCGACCTGGTGGTCCTTGCCCTCCTGGCGCATGCGGTCGAAGTTCTCGCCGCCGGCGCGATTCTCGGCGATCCACTCCTTGGCGAACTCGCCCGACTGGATATCGCCGAGGATCTTGCGCATCGCCTCCCGCGTCTCGTCGGTGATCACCTTCGGGCCTCGGGTCATGTCGCCGTACTCGGCGGTGTTGGAGATCGAGTGCCGCATTCCCTGGATCCCCTTCTCGTACATCAGGTCGACGATCAGCTTGAGCTCGTGCAAGCACTCGAAGTAGGCGAGGCGGGGGTCGTAGCCCGCCTCGACCAGGGTCTCGAATCCGGCCCGGACCAGCTCGGTCGCGCCGCCGCAGAGGACGGCCTGCTCACCGAAGAGATCGGTCTCGCACTCGTCCTTGAAGGTGGTCTCGATGACGCCGGCGCGGGTGCCGCCTATTCCCTTCGCGTAGGCGAGGACCATGTCGCGCGCGTTTCCAGTCTCGTCGGCCTCGATCGCCATCAGGCATGGAACCCCGCTGCCCTCCTCGAACTGCCGACGCACCATGTGGCCGGGGCCCTTCGGGGCGACCATGCCGACGTCGACGCCGGTGGGCGGCTGGATCTGGTCGAAGCGGATCGCGAACCCGTGAGCGAACATCAGGAGGTTGCCCGGGGCGATCCCGTCCTTGATCTCCGACTCCCAGATATCGGCCTGACGCTCGTCGGGGAGCAAGATCATCACCACGTCGCCCCTGCTGGCGGCATCGGCGACATCGAGCACCTCCAGGCCGTGGGCCTCGGCGTCGGCGCGGCTGGCGGAATCCCGGCGTAGGCCGACGACGACGTCGACACCGGAGTCCTTGAGGTTGAGCGCGTGGGCGTGGCCCTGGGAGCCGTAGCCGAGGATGGCCACCGTCTTGCCCTCGAGCGGCGCCAGATCGGCGTCCCCCTCGTAGAACATCTTCTGGGCCTGCATGTCCGTGGAGTCAGTCTGATCATTCATAGGCGCGGCAATGTACACGTAGCCGCGCGGCCGGCGGGGGCGGCTCAGCCAAGCCGATGCCGTTTCAGCTTGCCGGTCGCGGTTCGGGGCAGCCGATCGACCATCTCGATCCGCTTCGGGACCTTGGCGGGGGCGAGCAGGGCCCGGCAGTGCTCGATCAGCTCGACGGCGGTGAGCTCATCGCTGTCCGACGACTGGACCCAGGCGACGACAGCCTGCCCCCATTCCGGATCGTCACGGCCGGCGACGCCGGCGTCGACGACCGAGGGGTGTTCGAGCAGCGCCGCCTCCACCTCCTCGGGCAGCACGTTCTCGCCGCCGCTGATGATCAGGTCGTCGGCGCGTCCCTGCACCCAGAGGCGGCCGTCGGCGTCGAGGCGCCCCAGATCCCCGGTATGGAGCCGGCGGTCGGCGGCGCGGGCGGTGGGTGCCACGGTCGGACCACCGACGAGGATCTCGCCGACCTCCGCCCCGCCGTCGATCTCAACCTCGATCCCCGGCAACGCCCGGCCAACCGAGCCGGGGTGAGCTCCGACCTCGTCCGGACCCAGCGTGCAGACCTGCGAGCAGGCCTCGGTGAGCCCATAGGTGGGGAAGAGCCGGGCCCCGCGCCCGAGCGCCTCCTCGATCATCTCCGCGGGCACCGGTGCCCCACCCAGCAGGATCCCCGCCGGACGATCGAGCGGAGCGTCCGCCACCAGCAGCCGGGCGAGCTGGGTCGGTACCAACGATACGTAGTCGACCCACTGGATCGCCTTCGACACCGCTTCGACGTCGAAGCTCGGATGAACGACTGCGCAGGCCGCGCCAATCGCCGCCCGGATCAGGATCGAGAGCCCGCCGACGTGGTCGAGGGGCAGGCAGCACAGCCAGGCCACGCCCGGCGCGAGCGGGAACACGGACGCGGAGGCGCTGGCCGAAGCGAAGTGGTTGCCCCAGGTGAGGTCGACCGGCTTCGGGCGCCCGGATGTGCCGCTGCTCAGCACGCGGCAGAGGACCTGGTCGGGACCCGGTGCGGGTCTCGAATGCGCCATCTCCCCGTCGGGCCTCGACCGCTCGCGCCCGCCCGCACCCACCACCATCGCGACGCTCTCGAGCAGGCGATCCCGCTCCGCCCGCGGCAACCCCGGCCGGAGCGTCTGAAAGGGGACCCCACGGAGCATGCACGCGTGCATCGCGACCGCGTGGTCGAGACCCGGGGGCAGGTCGATGGCGCAAAGCTCTGACCGCCCGCTGCCGATCGCGATGCCCCTCCCGAACTCCTTGGCGCGGCTGAACAACCCGGCGTAGTCGATCTCCCGGCCGGTGTGATCGCGGATTGCCACCGCCTCGGGGCTGCGGGCGGCGGCTTCGGCGAGCCAGCTGGTGGGGATTGGAGGCGTGGAAGGCATGTCGGGTGCGGCTCAGCTGCCCCGAGGCGGGGCTGGCTATCGTTGCCGCTTCATTCTCGCGCCGGAGGCAGATGCCCGGCGCCAAAGATGTCATAGCTGCCAAAGGAAGCAGGCAATGCCGCAACGACACAAGGACGCGCCCCCCGAGGAAGCGCTTTACGCCCCGATCGAGTGGGAGACCGCCGGAGAATACGAGGACATCCTCTACGAGAAGGCCGGCGGGATCGCGAAGATCACGATCAATCGTCCCGAGCGCCGCAATGCCTTCCGGCCCCCGACCCTGGCCGAGCTCCGAGATGCCTTCACCAAGGCCCGCGACGACCTCGAGGTCGGCTCGATCATCTTCACCGGCGCCGGCGACCAGGCCTTCTGCTCCGGTGGCGACCAGAAGATCCGCGGCGACGACGGCTACATCGGCTCCGATGAGGTCGCCCGGAAGGGCGTCGGCCGCCTCGACGTCGGCGATCTGCACGTTCAGATGAGGCGAACGCCGAAACCGATCATCGCCGCCGTCGCCGGCTACGCGGTCGGCGGAGGTCACATCCTCCATCTCGTCTGCGATCTGACCATCGCCGCCGAGAACGCGGTCTTTGGCCAGACGGGCCCACGGGTCGGAAGCTTCGACGGCGGCTTCGGGGCCGGCCTGCTCGCGCGCCAGATCGGCGCCAAGCGCGCCAAGGAGATCTGGTTCCTCTGTCGCCTCTATGACGCCGAGGAGGCGGTCGAGATGGGCCTCGTGAACCAGGTCGTACCGACCGATCAGCTCGAGCGCGAGGCGGTCGCCTGGTGCAGGGAGATGAATCACCTCTCACCGCTATCGCTGCGACTGCTGAAGTCGAGCTTCAACGCCTTCGAGGACGGGATCACCGGCGTCCAGCAGCTCTCCCACGACGCGACGCTGCTCTTCTACATGTCGGAGGAGGGCCAGGAGGGACGCAACGCTTTCAAGGACGGCCGCGAGCCCGAGTACTCCGACTTCGAGAAGTTCCCGCGGCGGCCCTAGGAGCCCTGGTTTGAGCGCCCTGCGTATGTGGGCGATGGCCGCCCGCCCGCGGACCCTCCCGGCGGCGCTGGCGGCGGTCTTGGTGGGAACCGCGGCGGCGTTGCACGCGATGCAGGGTGGAATCGAAATCGCCGTTTCGACGGACGGAGCCGGCCAGCCGGCGATCGCAGCCGTCGTTGAGGGCGGAACCGACCTGTTCCGCTGGGGCACCTTCATCGCCGCCCTGATCGGGGCGCTGTTCCTCCAGATCGGGACCAACCTCGCCAATGACTACTCCGACGCCAAGCGCGGCGCCGACACCGTCGACCGGCTCGGCCCGGTCCGGGTCACGGCATCCGGCCTCGCCGCGCCCAGCCGCGTGCTGCACGCAACCTGGGCCGCCTTCGGCGTCGCCTCGATCGCCGGCATCTACCTCGGGATCGAGGTCGGCTGGGAGATGATCGCGGTCGGGATCGTCTCGATCATTGCCGGCGTGCTGTACACCGGTGGACCTCGCCCATACGGATACGAGGGGCTGGGCGAGGTCTTCGTCTTCGTCTTCCTCGGGCTGGTCGCGGTCAACGGCTCCTACTACGTCCAGCTCGAGCAACTCGACCTCGCCCCGTTCCTGCTCTCGATTCCGATCGGCCTGCTCTCGGCGGCGATCCTCGTCGTCAACAACGTCCGCGATATCGAGACGGACCGCCGCGCCGGCAAACGAACCCTCGCCGTCCGCCTCGGCCGGCAGCGGACCCGTGACCTGTACGCCGCGATGATCGCCCTCTCCTATCTGCTGCTGCCGCTGGTGCTCCTCGCCGGCTCGCGCTGGGCTCCGGCGCTGCTCGCAATCGCCAGTGCCCCACTTGCGATCAAGCCGCTGGAGGCCGTCCGCACTCGCACCGACGGCCCGGCGCTCAACGGAGCCCTCGCCGGTACGGGCGCCCTGCTCGGTGCCTACGCGGCACTGATGGCAATCGCACTCGCGATCTAGCCGGCGGGCGCCTCGCCGGGGGACCGCAGGCGCGATACTCAGGAGCCCACCGGGGCCGCAACGAGGCCCGGCGGAGCCACATGAGCATCCTCAGAGTCGAAGTGATCCCGATCGCGCTCCCGTTCCGAGAGCGCTACCGGACCGCAAGCGGCGAGCTGTCCGGACGCTCGATGGCCGTAGTCCGAATCCACGATCGCGACGGCGCCGTTGGCGTCGGTGAGGCCGTACCGCTGAGCCTCCGGGGTGGCCCGGGCCTCGGGCAGATCACCGCCGAGCTGAGCGACTGCGGTCCGGCGCTCTGCGGTCTTCAGACGGTGGCGGCCGCCGGCGGCGATCCGGCAGAGATCAGGGCCTGGATCTGGCAGGGGCTCGAGCGCGCCCGGCGCCGGCGGGTCGGCCCCCAGGTGATCGGCGCGCTGGATGTGGCTCTGCACGACCTCGCCGGGCGCCTCAGCGGGCTGCCGATGTGGCGGCTGCTCGGTGCCTCGAACGCCGGCGAGGTGAGCTGCAACGCGAGCATTGACGCAAGCGAGCCCGATCTCGCCGCGGCCGCCGCCGAACGTCTGCTCAGGCTTGGCTTCGAGACCTTCAAGATCAAGGTCGGAACCGACGGGGACCACGCCCGCGTCGAGGCCGTCCGCGCCGCCGTAGGCGGACGGCCGCGGATCCGGATCGACGCCAACGGCGCCTGGGGTCCCGCCCAGGCGACCGAGAAGCTGCGGGAGATGGAGCCGCTCGCGATCGAGTTCGCCGAGCAGCCCTGCGCCGGGCTCCCGGAGCTGGTCGAAGTTCGTGGCACCACCCCGATCCCGATCGTCGCCGACGAGAGCGTCGCCTCCGCCGAGGAGGCCGAGGCCGCGATCACGGCCCGCGCCTGCGACGCGGTGACGATCAAGCTCGCGAAGGTCGGCGGGCCGCTGGAAGCGGTCCGCGTCGCCTCCCTCGCCCCGAGTCTGCTCTCGAGCGCGCTCGACGGCCCGATCGGGATCGCTGCCGCGATCCACACCGCTCAGGTGATGCCCCGCGGCGGTTACGCGGGCGGTTTCGCCCATGGTCTCGCGACCCTCGAGATGTTCGAGCGGACCTATGCGCCGTCGGTCGGCCTGTTTGGCGCGAGCGTGGCGCCAACGCGGCACCCTGGGCATGGAGTCGAGGTCGACCCGGCCGCCCTGAGAGAGTTCGCGCTGACGTGATCGATCCGACCAACCGCAATACGGCTCTCGCCTCCGCCCTTGTTTCGGAGCTGGCCCGCTCCGGCTTGCGTCATGCGGTGCTCTCGCCCGGCTCCCGCTCGACCCCGATCGCCCTCGCGCTCGACCGCGAGCCGGGGATCGAGCTGACGGTGATCCTCGACGAGCGCTCCGCCGGGTTCTTCGCCCTCGGATGCGCGCTCAGCTCCGGCGCCCCCACGGCCGTTGCGTGCACCAGCGGCTCGGCGGCGGCCAACCTGCATCCCGCGATCGTCGAGGCCGACCAGGCCGGAGTGCCGTTGATCGCGCTCACCTCCGATCGCCCGCCGGAGCTGCGCGGCGTCGGCGCCGGTCAGGCGATCGACCAGATCAAGCTCTACGGGGATGCGGTGCGCTGGTTCTGCGAGGTCGGCATCCACGAGGCCGACGACGAGGGCTTGCTGCACCATCGCTCGGTCGGCTGTCGCGCGGTGGCCGAGGCGCGCGATGGGCGGGGTCCGGTCCAGCTGAACCTGAGCTGGCGCGATCCCCTTGGCCCCGAGCCCGGCCCAGGAGACGTCACGGCAGAGGCGACCCTCGCGCTGGAGGGCCGCAGCGAGGGCCGGCCCCTCACCGTCGCCGCCTCCGCCGCCGCTCCCACTCCCGACATGATCGCGGCCGTGGCCGAGGCGATCGGGCGCAGCCCGCGCGGCCTGATAGTCGCCGGCCGACAGACCGATCCCGCTCTCGCCCCGGTGGTCGCCGACCTCGCCCAGCGCTGCGGCTATCCGATCCTCGCCGAGCCCACCTCCCAGGTCCGGCTTGGACCGCACGACCGCCGCAGGGTGGTCGCCGCCTACGACCTGATCGTACGTCAGCCGCCGAGCTCGCTCGATCCCGAGCTGATTATCCGCTTCGGTGACATGCCCACCTCCAAGCCCCTGCGCCGGTGGCTCTCACGCGACGGCGCCCCGGATCAGCTGGTGATCGACCCGCCCGGCCGCTGGAACGATCCGAGCCGGCAGGCCGAAGCGCTGCTGAGGGCAGACTCCCTCGAACTGGCCGCAGCGGTCGCGGCAGCTATCGAGCGGCCCGCCGACCATCGCTGGCTCGAGGCCTGGACCGAGGCCGAGAGGGCGGCCCAGGAGGTGATCGAGGACCTCCTCGGGGACGCCCATGGACTGAGCGAACCAGCAATCCTGCGGGCTATGGCAGGAGTAGTCGAGGATGGAGAGCAGCTGATGCTGGCCTCCTCGATGCCTGTCCGGGACGCGGAGGCCTTCCTCGCGCCGGGGCCGGCGTCGGCCCGGATCTTCGCCAACCGCGGCGCGAACGGGATCGACGGGCTCAGCTCGACCGCAGCCGGGTTGGCGCGAGGCAGTGGCCGCCCGACCTGGCTGGTGACCGGTGATCTCGCCCTCGCCCACGACCTCGGCGGGATCGCGACGCTGGCGGAATCCGGCGCCCCGATCCACCTGGTCGTGATCGACAATGGCGGCGGCCGCATCTTCGAGTTCCTCCCCCAGGCTGGACAGATCGAGCGCGAGCGCTTCGAGCGCCTCTTCATCACCCCGTCCAGCATCGCGATCGACAGGGTCGCAGCCCTATTCGACCTCGAATACCGAGCCGTCTCCGATCCGGCCGAGATCTCGCTGGCCCGCGAGAGCGACCGCTCCTTGACCCACCTGATCCCAGAACCCACCGACAACGTCGATCTTCACCGCCGTATAGCGACCGCGGTGGCCGAGCGCCTGGGCGACTGAGCCGGCGGCCAGGGCCTCAGCCGGCCAGTAGGGGCAGTAGCGCTCCGAGCTTGACCTCGGTCTCTGCCAGCTCGGCGGCCGGGTCGGAGTCGGCGACGATGCCGGCCCCGGCGTAGAGGTGGGCGCGGCGATCGCGCAGCAACGCCGAACGCAACGCGACGCAGAACTCACCGTCCTCGGCCATGTCCATCCAGCCCACCGGTCCGGCGTACCAGCCTCGATCCATGCCCTCGAGCTCGCCGATCATCCCCTCGGCCTCGGGAGTCGCGGGCTCGGAGCCGACCGCCGGCGTCGGATGCAGCAGCCCGGCCAGCTCCAGGACCGAGTGCGACTCGGCCAGCTGGGCGCGGATCGGGGTCGCGAGGTGCTGGATGTTCGCGACCTTGATCACGACCGGATCGGGGGCGGCCTCTACCCAGACCGAGTGTGGGGCGAGGCGGCGTTCGATCCGCTTGGCGACGATCCGGTGCTCCTCGCGGTCCTTGGAGCTACGCAGCAGCTGTTCGCCGAGGTGGTCGTCGACGGCCGGGTCGGCGCTGCGGCGAGCCGATCCGGCCAGCGCCACCGCGGACGCGCCGGCGCCGTTTCGGCGCACCAGGAGTTCGGGCGAAGCGCCGATGAAGGCGGCCTCGGGCGTGCCGCAGCAGAAGCAGAAACAGGAGTCGAACAGCTCACGGAGCGCGCCGAACAGCGCCGCGGCGGAGTGGGCCTCTGGAGCGTCGACGGTGACCTCGCGGGCGAGGACGAGCTTGCTGATCCTGCCGCCGCGGATGCGCTCCACCGCCGACGCCACCGCACGCTCGTAGTCAGCCGGAGGGCGGGCGCTGTTGACCTCTGGCACGGCGCTCGGGTGAGGATCGAGGGTCGGAAGCGCCTCGGTTCGCAGCGATGCGAGCCGGCCGCGCGCCGAAGCGATGGATGCCTCATCGTCGACGCCCGCGCCGGCCATCGCGACGAGCGTGACCCAGCTCTGATCGCCCTGGCGGTTGAGCAGGAGCTCGGGCAGCGTCAACAGGGCCGGCGGCAGCGACGACCAGGGCGGCGTCGAGCCGCCGTCGCGGGAGAACGCCAGCCCCCCGACCCACAGCGGCCCAGCTCCAACCGGGAGGTCGTCGGGCTCGTCGGCGAAGCGGCGCGTGACCGCCGCGGTCGAGTCCTCGACCAGGTCGCGGACCCGATACGGCCCCCGCGACACGAGCTCATGGACCGAACCTAGCGCCCCGATCGCCAGACCGCGAGACGGTTCCTCCCAGCAGAACCAGCGATCGTCTGCGCGGCGGGAGGCGAATGCGGCAGCGATCGGGTCCAGATCCTCGGCCGGCCGCGTGACGCTGATCAGCCGCCTTGGCCCCGATCGAGCGCGCTCGGCCAGCCGCTCGAGCGAGTCGAGCAGCTCGGCGGTATCGGTGGGGGCGGTCAGCTCTCCGGTCGCGAGCGGGCGATCGCGACCTCGCCGGTGCGGGCCATCTCGATCAGCCCGTGCGGCCGGACCATGCGCTCGAAGGCGTCGATCTTGTCGGCGGTGCCGGTCACCTCGATCGTCATCGTCCGGCGCGAGACGTCGACGATCTGCGATCGGAAGATCTGGCTGAACTCCATGATCTCCGCGCGGTTCTCGACCGAGGCCGAGACCTTGAACAGCGCCATCTCCCTGGAGACCGTGGTGTCGGGCTCCATGTCTCGGATCTTGATCACGTTGACGAGCTTGTGGAGCTGCTTGGTGACCTGATCGATCGGGTGCACGGCCCCGTCGACCGTGAGCGTGATCCGCGAGATGTCGGGATCGTCGGTCGGGCCGACCGCCAGCGTGTCGATGTTGAAGCCGCGGCGGCTGAACAACAGCGCGATCCGGGCCAGGACGCCGGGACGGTTCTCGACCATCAGCGAGAGCAGGTGCTTGCGACCGGTCAGTCCCGAGGAGACCTCCAGGTCCTCGAGATCGAGGTGGTGGTCGGGTGCCTTGGCGTCAGCCATCTCCAACTCCTCGTTCTCAGCCGACCATGTCCCGGGCGGCGGCGCCGGCCGGGATCATCGGGTAGCAGTTCTCCCGCTGCGTCACGCGAACGTCGAGCAGCGCAGGGCCCGGGACCTCGAGGGTCTGTCGCATCGCATCCCCGAGTTCGGCCTTGTCGTCGCACAGCATCGCGTTCCAGCCGAACGCCTCGGCGAGCTTGACCCAGTCGGGGCTCGCCCCCATCTCGACCGACTTGTAGCGCTCCGACCAGAACAGCTCCTGCCACTGGCGGACCATCCCGAAGAAGCCGTTGTTCATCAGGAATACCTTGACGTCGAGATCGTAGTTGGCGGCGGTCGCCATCTCCTGGCAGACCATGATCAAGCTGCCGTCGCCGGCGAGGCAGACGACCTGCTCGTCCGGCATCGCCACCTTTGCGCCGATCGCGGCCGGGAGGCCGAAGCCCATCGTCCCGAGTCCGCCGGAGTTGATCCAGCGGCGAGGCTTGGCGAAGTCGTAGTACTGGGCGCACCACATCTGGTGCTGGCCGACGTCGGAGGTGATGATCGCGTCGCCGCCCGTCGCGCGGTACATCTCCTCGACCATGTACTGCGGCTTGATCTCGGAGTCGTCGCTGTCTTCGTAGGTGAGCGGATACTCCTTCTGCCAGGCAGCGATGCGCTCCCACCACTCGTCGAGCCGGGACGGATCGGCCTGCAGGGCCCGGTACTCGCCAGTCAGCTTCGGCAGCACGTCGAGGGCTGAGCCGACGATCGGGATGTGAGCGGGGACGTTCTTGGAGATCTCGGCCGGATCGACATCGATGTGGATGAACTTGGCTCGCGGCGCGAACTCGCTCAGCTTGCCGGTGATCCGGTCGTCGAAGCGGGCGCCGATAGCGACGATCAGGTCGGCCTCGTCCATCGCGTAGTTGGCCGCGCGGGTGCCGTGCATGCCGAGCATCCCCAGCCACTGCTCGTCGGGGGCCGGGAAGGCGCCGAGACCCATCAGCGTGCAGGTGACGGGGAAGCGGTCCGATCGAGCAAGCTCGCGCAACTCCTCGGAGGCCTCGGCGTTGATCACGCCTCCACCGCAGTAGAGGATCGGACGGCGAGCGTTCGCCATCGCCTTGGCGGCGATCCGGATCTGCTTGATGTTGCCTTCGGTCGTCGGCTGGTAACCCGGCAGCTTGGGTGTGCCGGTCCGCGGCTCGTACTCGATCTCCTCCCGCGAGAGGTCCTGCGGGATGTCGATCAGGACCGGGCCCGGTCGGCCCGATGAGGCGATGTGGAAGGCCTTGTGGACGTAGTCGGGGATCTGCTTCGGGTCGGTGACCAGGAAGGAGTGCTTGACGACCGGCATCGTGATCCCGGTGACGTCGGCCTCCTGGAAGCCGTCGGTGCCGATCAGCTCGGTCCGGACCTGGCCGGTTATGAAGACGGTCGGGACCGAGTCCATGACCGCGTCGGCGATCGCCGTGACCAGGTTGGTGGCGCCGGGGCCGGAGGTCGCGAAGGCGACGCCGACCTTGCCGGAAGCCTTGGCGTAGCCCTCGGCGGCGTGGCCGGCACCCTGCTCGTGGCGGACCTGGACGTGCTCGAAGTCGGCATCGTAGAGGGCGTCGTAGAGGGGGAGGCTGGCGCCGCCGGGGATCCCGAATACGTGCTCCACGCCCTCGGCCTTGAGGGCCTCACAAAGGGCATCGGCGGCGCGCATCAGATCGGGCTCCTGGATAGGTGTGATTACGGGGACAGCAGTACCGCGGGTCAGACCTGAGCGGATCGCTCTTGGTCCCTCCCACGGCGGCCAATTACTTTACCAGCCGCTATTCGCCGGTCTGACGGCCCCGAGCGGAGTGGTCGGCCCTCTTCAGCCCCCGTTGCTCTGCTCGGCTTCATTCTCGCGGCGACGATGATCAGCGGCCGTGACAGCAAGCGTTACGCCGCCGAGGCCGAGGAGGGCGAGCCGACGCCGGTCCCGGTCTGATCGCGCCGTGACTCAGCGGTAGTCGGGCCCCTGGCGCACCTCGCTGACGTCGGGAAGGTAGAGGTCCTCGCCGCAGCGGGTGCATACCTGGACGTAGAGCTTGTGGATCGCCCCGCAGCGTGGGCAGCGGCGCTCCGGCTCGCCCTGCTCACGGCGGTACAGGATCGCAGCGAGCAGGCCGATCGCCAGCGTGAAGAAGCCGACGATGAACCAGATCCAGAAGCTCGAACCCTTGGTCTTGCCGACGATCGCGGTCGGGAGCGCGAAGCTGACAGCGATGATCAGGTACTCCATCAGAGGAATGCTGACAGCAGCCGCTCAGCCCGGCGATCGGCAACGGCAGGTGTCTTGCGCGGGAGGCCCGGAGTCCGGCTCAGGTGGTAGGTCCGCTGCGCGCGCGGGATCGCACCGCGAGGCCGGTGAGGATCTCCGCAACGATGCGATTGGCGACGGCTGCGGTCGGGTCCTCGAGTTGCAGGGGCAGTGTCTCGACCACGTCGGCGCCGACCAGATCAAGGCGCTTGGCGGCCGTCCTGCATGCCGTGAGTAGATCGGCGGTGCTCATCCCACCGGGCTCGGGCGTACCGGTGCCGGGCGCGAAGGCGGGATCGAGCGCGTCGACGTCGACCGTGAGGAAGACCGGGCCATCCCCCAGGATCCGCAACGACTCGGCGACCACCCCGACGATGCCCGAAGCGCGGACGTCGTCCATCAAGAAGCTCGTGATTCCGCGCTCGCTCTGCCAGCTCATCACCGGCTCCTCCGGCCAGAAGCCGCGAAGCCCGATCTGGACATAGCGCTCCGGATCGATCAAGCCGGCATCGACGAGGCGCCACATCGGCGTCCCGTGCGAGAGCTCCTGTTCGTGGAGCCGGCTCGCGGTGTCGGTGTGAGCGTCGAAGTGGAGCATTCCGATCGACCCGTGCTCCCCCATGCAGGCCTTGACGTTCGCCTCGGTGATCGAGTGATCGCCTCCGAGCACGATCGGCAGGGTCCCCGCCTCGATCATCTCTCGCACGGTCGTCTCAATCGCGTCCAGGGATGCCTGCGCGTTGGTCGGGACGATCGGGGCGTCACCGTAGTCAACGACCCGAAGCTGCTCGGCCCAATCGATGCGCTCGCCGAGATGGTAGGTCGCGGTCGGCGCCGCGACGCGAATCGCCCTCGGGCCGAACCTGGTGCCCGGCCGCTCGGAGACCAGGTCGTCCATCGGGGCGCCGACGATCGCAACGTCGGAGCCCACCAACTCGGCGGGATCCTCTGTGTAGGGAAGGTCGGCGAAGCTCGGGAGGCCGGCCCATGACGCCTTCTCCATCGAGCCGTGGACCCGTCGCCAGCGCTCGGTCGGATCGATCATCGGCGCCCACGTTACTCCGACGGCCGGGGGCCGATGGTCAGCCGCTGAGCTTCTCCCTGATCAGCCGAGTGACCTCGCCACCGTCGGCGCGGCCCTTGGTCTCACGCATCACCGAACCCACCAGCGCGCCGATCGCCTTCATCTGGCCGTCGCGGATCTTCTGCGCAGCCTCCGGCTCAGCCTCGATCGCGCGATCGACCGCGGCCTCGAGCTCACCGCCGTCGGAGACCTGGCCCAGGTTCTCGGCCTCGACGATCGCCTCGGGGTCCCCACCCTCGCGGACCAGGCGCGCGACCAGCTCGCGGCCGGTCTTGCGGTTGATCGTCTTCGCGGCGACCAGGTTCGCGAGCTTGGCAACGGCGTCGGCGTCGGCCTTCGTCCGCGCGGGATGCTCGGCGTCGGCCGCTCGAGCCTCGCGAACCAGCTCGCCGGTCACCCAGGTCGCCACCGCCTTCGCGTCGGCCTCGCCGGCCGCCTCGACGGCTGCCTCGAAGAAGGCGCCGAGCTCGGCGTCGAAGGCGAGGTGGGCTGCGTCGTCGTCGGAGAGCCCCAGCTCGGCGGCGTAGCGATCGCGCTTGGCGCCGGGAAGCTCGGGAAGCCCTTCGCGCAGCGCCTCGATCTGCTCACTGCTCGGCGCCAGCGGGACCAGGTCGGGCTCGGGGAAGTAGCGGTAGTCGTGGGCGTACTCCTTCGAGCGCAGCGAGGTCAACGAGCCGCTGGAGGGATCGAAGTGGAGGGTCTCCTGGGTGACCTCCCCCCCGCCCTCGACGATCCCGATCTGGCGCTCGATCTCAGCCGCGATCCCGCGCTCGATGAAGCGGAAGCTGTTCATGTTCTTCAGCTCCGTCTTGGTCCCGAGCTCGGAGGCGCCGGTCGGCCGGATCGAGATGTTGGCGTCGCAACGAAGGCTCCCCTCCTCCATGTTGACGTCGGAGACGCCGAGCTGGCGCAGGGTCGTGCGAAGCAGTTGCAGCCACTCGCGCGCTTGCGCGCCGGTCCTCAGATCGGGCTCGGAGACGATCTCGACCAGCGGCGTGCCGCCGCGGTTGAAGTCGACCAGCGAGGCCCCGGAACCGTGGATCCGGCCCGACTCGCCGACGTGGCTGAGCTTCGCGGCGTCCTCCTCGAGATGGACGCGATGGATCCGGACCTCGCCGAGCGATCCGCCGGAGCCGAGCGGGATGTCGAACTGGCTGATCTGGTACCCCTTGGGAAGGTCCGGGTAGAAGTAGTTCTTGCGGTGGAAGATCGAGTTCGGGGCGATCTCGCAACCGAGCGCGAGGGCGACCGCGATCGCGTAGTCGATCGCTTGGCGGTTCGGTACGGGCAGCGTCCCGGGGTGCCCGAGACAGACCGGGCAGGTGTGGGTGTTGGGGTCGGCGCCGAACTCGAGCTCGCAGGAGCAGAACATCTTCGTCTTCGTCTGCAGTTGGACGTGGATCTCGAGCCCGATCACAGGCTCCCACTGAGTGGCGGTCGCGGCCTCGCTCACGACGAGGCCCCCTCTCCCTCAGCGACGAATGCGACCGTGGTGTCGAAGCCGATCGCGCCTTCGAGCGCGTGGGCGGCTTCGAGCAGGCGGCTCTCGGCGAAGGCCGGGGCGGCGATCTGCAGCCCGACGGGGAGATCGGGGCCGCCGCCGGCGGGCTCCGCCAGACCGGCGGGGATCGAGATCGCGGGCAGCCCGGCGAGCGACATCGGCACCGTGCAGTAGTCGGACATGTACATCGCCAGCGGATCGGATGCCCGCTCACCGAGCCCGAAGGCGACGGTCGGCGAGGTCGGGGTCAGGAGCAGGTCGAAGTCGGCGAAGGCCTTCTCGAAGTCGCGGGCAATCAGGGTGCGCACCCGCTCTGCCTGGCCGTAGTAGGCGTCGTAGTAGCCGGACGACAGGGCATAGGTCCCGAGCATGATCCGCCGCTTGACCTCGGCCCCGAAGCCAGCCGCGCGGGTCCTCTCATACATCTCGGTCAGGTCGTCGGCCGGCTCGCGCATGCCGAAGCGGACTCCGTCGTAGCGGGCGAGGTTGGCGGAGGCCTCGGCCGGGGCGAGGACGTAATAGGCGGAGATCCCGTGCGAGGCATGCGGGAGGTGAGTCTCCGCGACCTGCGCCCCGAGCTCGGTGCATAGCTCGAGCGTACGCTCGAAGACCTCGCGTACGCCCGGCTCGATGCCCTCGGCATCGCCGGCGAGCTCACGCGGAACCCCGAGCCGGAGCCCGTCGAGGCGCTCGGCGCTGGGCATCTCGACACCGGTCGGGATCCCGGTCGAGGTCGAATCAAGCGGGTCGGCGCCCTCCATCGCGGCGAGCAGCAGGGCGGAGTCGGCGACGGTGCGGGTCAGCGGCCCGCACTGGTCGAGGGAGGAGGCGAACGCGATCATCCCGTAGCGGGAGATCGCCCCATAGGTCGGCTTCAGGCCGACGATTCCACACAGAGCCGCCGGCTGGCGAATCGAACCGCCGGTGTCGGTTCCGATCGCGCATGGAGCCAGCCCGGCCGCAACCGCGGCTGCGGAGCCGCCCGAGGAGCCGCCGGGAACCCTGCTCGAGTCCCAGGGGTTGAGCACCGGCTGATAGCCGGAGTTCTCGTTCGAGGAGCCCATCGCGAACTCGTCCATGTTGGTCTTGCCGAGCACGCCGGCGCCAGCAGCGACCAGGCGCTCGACCGCGGTCGCCGTGTAGGGGGGAAGGTAGCCCTCGAGGATCCTTGAGCCGGCCGTGGTCGGCACGCCCTCGACGCAGAAGATGTCCTTGATCGCCACCGGCACCCCCGCGAGCTGCCCCTCGGCGCTCGGGGAGGGTGCCCCCTCACCCTGCCAGAGGAAGACGCCGAGCTCGTCGGCAGCGGCGCGATCGCGCCACTCGTCAGCGAGGACGGCCGGGTCGAGATCCCCGGCACGGGTGCGCTCCGCCGTCTCGACGACGGTGAGATCAGGAATCGCGCTCACGCCTGCGGCGAGGGGACCCGGAAGGAATCCTGGTCGGGGTCGGGTGCGTTCTCCAGCGCCCGCTCACGGCTCAGACTCCGGTGAGGGATGTCGTCGCGCAGGACGTTCTCGAGCCTGACCACATGGCTGGTCGGCGGCACCCCGTCCAGCTCGAGCTCGGCGATGCGATCGACGTGCTCGAGGATGCCACTCAGCTCCTTCGAGATGCTCTCGACCTCGGACTCGTCGAGGTGCAGGCGTGCGAGCCGAGCGACATGGAGGACCTGGTCACGATCGATCATCGCGCGGCATCTTAGAGCCACCCCGCCGCAACTCCCGGCGATCGACGGAGCGCCGCCCCCAGCAGCGGGCGCTACGGCTGAATGCAGCAGCTGCCGGACGCACGACGGCCGCCCGGGGGGCGGCCGTCGCCAATGCTGTGTCGGTTGCCGCTACTGAGCCGGGGGCGGTGAGGGAGGCGCACCGCCACCGCCTCCGCCCTGCAGGCGGTCGGCCTGGTCACCGAAGGAGGTTCCCTCCTCCTGCATCCCGACCCAGCCGCCGTAGGCGATTCCGGCGGCCGCGATGAGACCGATGAAGACACCGAGCTCGCGATCGGCGCTGAAGGGCGGATCGATGATCCGATAGAGGATCAGGATCGTCGAGAGGATGCCCATTCCGGCGACGATCGCGCTGCCGGCGACCGGCAGGTTGTGGTCGGTCGCGTTGGCCGCCATCACTGCGACCACGATCGCAGCGCCGACGGTAAGGAAAAGGATGATGTCGATGAAGCCGAATGCTTGCCAGGCGTTGATCCCGGTGTCGACGCCGGCGGCCTCGGCGAAAGCGTCGATCGCCCCGGGCGCTCCGAACCAATCGAGCAGGAACATCACCAGCAACAGGATCACCGCTGAGATACCCGCGATCTTCTCTCCCCGACCAAGTCTGTCTGCGTCCACTGTTCTCCCTCGATAGCGCGCCGCCCCTCTGGCAGCGCCAGTCGTCTACTCACACTAGCGTCGGCGTCAGTCGGACGCGTTGCTGCGGGCGGCTCGAACCGCGTTGGCGAGGAGCATCGCGATCGTCATCGGCCCCACACCGCCCGGCACAGGGGTGATAACGCCCGCGACCTCCACCGCCTCCCCGAAGGCGACGTCGCCGACGAGGCCGTCGTCGGTCCGGTTGATCCCCACATCTATCACCGCCGCGCCCGGCTTGACCCAGTCGCCGCGGACCAACTCGGGTACACCGACGGCGGCGACGAGCACGTCGGCGCGGCGGCAGACGCCGGCCAGGTCCCGGGTGCGGGAATGGGCGGCGGTGACGGTCGCGTTCGCCGCCAGCAGCAGGCTTGCCAAGGGGCGGCCGACCAGGGTCGAGCGCCCGACGATCACGGCCTCCGCCCCCTCGAGCGCGACGCCGCTCTGGCGCAACAGCTCCATCACCCCGCTCGGAGTGCAAGCGACGAGCCCGGCGACGGGACCGCCACCCTCGAGCTCGAGCGCCTCGGCGACGCCGATCCTCCCCTGGGCAAGGAGGCCGGCATTGGCCGGAGTGAGGCCGTCGACGTCCTTGGCGGGAGAGATCGCCGCGAGGATCGGCTCGGCGTCGAGGCCCGCGGGCAGCGGCATCTGCACGAGGATGCCGTCGACCTCGTGGTCGGCGTCGAGCCGGCGAACGAGGTCGAGGAGTTCTTCCGGGGGGACGTCGGCTGCCAGCTCGTGGTGGATCGAGCGGATCCCGGCCTCCTCGCAGGCCTTGCGCTTGTTGGCGACGTAGACGTGAGAGGCGGGGTCCTCGCCGACCAGCACCGTCGCCAGGCCGGGCGAGCGACCCAGCCCGGCGCTCTCGGCCTCGACGACGGCCGCGACGCGCGCCCGCACGTCCGCGGCGACCGCCTTGCCGTCGATGACCTCGGCGCTCACGATGCGCGCTGGATCGGAGCGTAGTCGGCCATCAGCTTGCGCTCCTCGCCGCTCTCGCCAAACCTGATCACGACGACGTTGTTGGGCTCGACCGCGGTGACGACACCGGAGCCGAAGGAGGCGTGGATGACGTCGTCCCCGACCGAGAACTCGAGCGCCGGAGCAGCCGGCTCCGGCTCGACGAAGCCGCCCGGCGGGCGCTCACCGAGCCCCCAGCCGGTGGTCAGGCCGCCGCTGGAGTGCCGCTCGACGAGGCGATCGGGGATCTCGCCCAGGAAACGGGAGGGAACGCCGCTGCCGGCGGCGCCGAAGATCGTCCGGCGGCGGGCGTAGGTCAGGGTGAGCAGCTCGCGAGCCCTCGTCAGTCCGACGTAGGCGAGCCGGCGCTCCTCCTCCAGCGTGCCCTCGTCGACCGAGCGTGCGTGCGGGAAGACACCGTCCTCGCAGCCGATGATGAAGACCGCCCGGTACTCGAGGCCCTTGGCGTTGTGGAGGGTCATCAGGGTGACCTGCTCCTCATCGCGATCGATATCGTCCTGGGCTGTGTAGAGGGAGATCTGCTCGAGGAACTCCTGCAGAGGCGTCAGGTCGCTCTCACCCTCGATCGCGCGGTTCGCATCGAACTCGCCTGCGACTCCGACCAGCTCCTGGAGGTTCTCGATCCGTCCCTCGGCCTCGATCGTGCGCTCGGCCTCGAGCGCGTCCATGTAGCCCGACTCGCTCAGCGTCGCCTCCAGAAGTCCGGCCACCTCCCCCCCGGCCCCGGCCCGCTCTCGGAGGCTCTCGATCAGCTCCCAGAAGCGACCCATCGCTTTGACCGCAGCCGCGCCGAGGTTCGGCACCCGCGCCGGGTCCGCGAGCACCTCCATCGGTGAGACGCCGAGGGTGTTGGCGTGGCTCAGCAGGCGGCCCTCTGACGTCTTGCCGATACCGCGGCGCGGGGAGTTGATCACCCGCTGCAGCGAGACCGAATCGTCGGGGTTGGAGAGCAGCGTCAGATAGGAGATCGCGTCCTTGATCTCGGCCCGCTCGTAGAACCGCGTGCCGCCGATCACCTGGTAGGGCACGTCGAAGCGGACCAGCGTGTCCTCGAGCACCCGGCTCTGAGCGTTGGTCCGGTAGAAGACCGCGACCTCGGTCCGGGGGAGGTTCTCCTCGTCGACCAGGCGCTCGATCTCACCGGCCACCCATCGCGCCTCCTCGTGCTCGTCGGAGAGCTCGGAGACCGTGACCGGGTCGCCGGCGCCGGCGTCGGTCCAAAGTTCTTTGTCGAGCCGATCGCGGTTGTGGGAGATCAGCCCGTTGGAGGCGTCGAGGATCGTCTGCGTGGAGCGATAGTTCTGCTCGAGCTTCACGCTCGTCGCCTCGAAGTCGCGCTCGAAGTCGAGGATGTTGCGGATGTCGGCCGCGCGAAAGCCGTAGATCGACTGGCTCTCGTCACCGACGACGAAGAGGTTCCCGTGCTCGCCGCTGAGCAACTGCAGTAGCCGGTACTGAACACGGTTGGTGTCCTGGTACTCGTCGACGAGTACGTGCCGGAAGCCACGGGCATAGCGATCGCGGAGATCGTCGAAGAGCTCGAAGAGGTTGACGGTGCGCACCAGCAGGTCGTCGAAATCCATCGCGTTGTTGGCGTGCATCCGCCGCTCGTACATGACGTAGACGTCGGCGACGGTCTCCTCGAAGAACGAGCCCTGCTCCTCACGGAAGGTCTCGGCGTCACGCAGCCGGTTCTTGGCGCCGGAGATCTGGCCCCGGACCGTGCGTGGCGGGAAGCGCTTGGGATCGACGTCGAGGTCGTCCATGCAGCGCTTGACCATCCGCCGCGAGTCGGCTTCGTCGTAGATCGAGAAGCCACGCTTGTAGCCGAGGCGCTCGGCGTGCTGGCGCAGGATCCGCGCGCAGGCCGAGTGGAAGGTCATCACCCACATCATCCGCGCCGCCGCCCCCGTCAGCGCCTCGACTCGGCCGCGCATCTCGTCGGCGGCCTTGTTGGTGAAGGTGATCGCCAGGATCTCGCCCGGACGCGCCATCCCGGTGGCGAGCAGGTAGGCGATCCGCTGGGTCAGTACCCGGGTCTTGCCCGAGCCGGCCCCGGCGAGCACCAGCAGCGGGCCCTCTCCGTGCTCGACGGCCTTCCGTTGAGCCGGGTTGAGGCCCTCCAGAAGCCGCTCGATCGGGGTCGACCCAGCGCTGATCGGCGCCCCGATCGGACCGTCGAAGGCCTCCGGGCGCTGCTCGGCTGGGTCTGTCTGGGCTGCCTCTGACACTAGGGATCGAGGATAGAGCTGCGGGCGGCGCAGGCGGGTCGCTGCAGCATGCTCAGCCGCCGGCTGGGCTGGGGCCGCGGCGCGGCTTCAGCTCACGGACCTCGCCGCCGCCGGGCTCACCGTCGATCGCCTCGAGCCGGCGCTCGAGCTCGGCGAGGCGATCGCTCAGCTTGCGCATCGAGTCGGCGATCGGGTCGGGCAGGTGGATCCAGTCGCTGTCGGGGCCCTCGACCTTGCGCCCCTCGACCCGGACGGTGTGGCCGGGATTGCCGACCACCGTGGAGTTCGCCGGAACGTCGCCGATCACGACGGTGTTGGCGCCGACCTTGGCGCCGTGGCCGACCGTGATCGGCCCGAGCAGCTTCGCTCCCGATCCGATCGTGACGTTGTCCTCGACGGTCGGATGACGCTTGCCGCGCTGGAACCCGGTGCCGCCGAGCGTCACGCCCTGATACATGGTCACGCAACAGCCGATCTCGGCGGTCTCGCCGATCACGACGCCGGAGCCGTGGTCGATGAAGAAGTCGTTCCCGATTCGAGCCGCCGGGTGGATCTCGACGCCCGTGGCAACGCGTGAGGCGTTCGCGAGGACCCGAGGCAACAGCGGCACGCCGGAATCGTGGAGGGCGTGCGCGACACGGTGCGAGAGGATCGCCTGCACGCCTCCCCAGGTCGCGAGGATCTCGCCGGCACCTGCGGTCCGCGCCGCGGGATCGCGGTCGCGGGCAGCGCTGACGTCGTCGCGGACCTCGCGAATGACCCGGCTGACGGTTCGGAGCCCAAGCATCGGGGCAAGGATACGGCGAGGGAGCTCACCCCCGGTACAGAGGTGAGGATGGGGGGACTCAGGCGCCGAAGAAGGGCAGCGACATGTAGCGCTCACCGCTGTCGCAGAGGATCACCACGATTCGCTTGCCCGCCATCTCGGGACGGCTGGCGACCTCGATCGCACCGTGCAGAGCCGCGCCCGCCGAGATCCCGATCAGGAGCCCTTCGCGGGTCGCGGAGAGGCCGGCCGTGGCGACCGCCGACTCGTCCTCGACCGGGATCATCTCATCGATCACGTCGCGGTCGAGGATCTCGGGGACGAATCCGGCTCCGATGCCCTGGATCCGGTGTGGGCCAGGCTCCCCACCCGAGATCACCGGCGAGGACGCGGGCTCGACCCCGATCATCTTGATCTCGGGCCGGCGCTCCTTCAGCGCCTGGCCGATCCCGGTGATCGTCCCCCCGGTGCCGACCCCGCAGACCACCGCATCGACCTCGCCCCCGGTATCGCGCCAGATCTCCTCGGCGGTGGTTCGCCTGTGCACGTCGGGGTTGGCCGGGTTCTCGAACTGCATGGGCATGAAGGTGTTGTCGTGCTCGGAAGCGATCTCGCGGGCGAGGTCCACCGACTCGTTCATCCCGCCCATCGACGGCGTCTCTCGAACCACGGCGCCGTAGCTGCGCAACAGGGCGGAGCGCTCGCGGCTCATTCCCTCGGGCAGGGTGAGGATGCAGTGGTAGCCGCGGCCGGCGCAGACCATCGCCAGGGCGATCCCGGTGTTGCCGCTGGTCGGCTCGACGATCACCGTCTTGCCGCGCTCGATCTTCCCCTCGGCCTCTGCCGCGTCGATCATCGCGACTCCGATCCGGTCCTTGATCGAGCCGCCGGGGTTGAACCACTCGAGCTTGCCCGCGATCTCGGCGCCGAGCCCCTCCCCGATCCGGCTCAGCCGGACCAGCGGGGTGTCGCCGACCGCGGCCGAAGCCTCGGCCGCGATGCGAAGGGTCGCTGGGGTCGCGGAGTCGCTCACCCCTCAAACCTATCGGCCCCGAGGGGGAAGGGTCCCTGGCCGGCGGTCCCTATATGTAGTACATGTCGCTGCCGCTCTCGGCGTCCTCGCGGCGGGCGACGTCGGCGATCGTCGACTCGGCGAAGACGGAGCGGAGCGCGGCGATGCCCTCGGCCCAGATGCCGCCGGCCTCGGCCGCCTCCTCGCCGATGCGGCCATCGAGGGACTGCACGACCTCGAGAACGGTGATGTCGTCGGCGGGACGGGCCAGGCGGAAGCCGCCCTTGACTCCTCGCTGGGAGATCAGCAGGCCGTCGCGGCGCAGGGTGCTGAAGAGCTGCTCGAGGAACTGGACCGGAATGCCGCGACGCTCAGCCACGGTCGCGATCGGAATCGGGCGGTCGCCCGATCTCGACAGCTCCGCCATCGCGACGACCGCATACCTGGACTTTGCGGTGACCGAGATCATCGTCAGCGGTTTCTACCGGTTGATGCGGCGGCTGCTCCGATAGCATCGGCGGCGCCGCTCGAAGACCGGAAAGGGGAGGTCTGGGAGAGATGGAGACGCCGCGGATGGATACGCCACGAATATGCCTGGTGATCGACGCTCATCCCGTTGTGAGGGTCGGCGTTCGTACCATGCTGCAACCCGACTATGAGGTCGAGGAGCTCGACGACGGCCGCAGCGTACCGGAGCTGCTGACCAGCGTCGGCGGCTTCGACGCTGCGATCGTCGAGATGCGTGCCGCCACCAGCGACGGGATTCCGTCGGGCGCAGCGACGATACGCGAGCTTCGCCGCGCGCAGGCCGCGATCGGGATCGTCGCCTTCGGAGGCCCGGCGGAGCGGCACGCCGTCCGGGTCGCGCTCGATGCCGGCGCCTCCGCCTTTGTGAGCAAGCGCTCGAGCCCCAATGCTCTGCGCGAGGCGGTCGAGGCCGTCTGCTCGCAGGAGAACTTCGTCGATCCCGCCGCCGACACGGCGCGCGCCAGCGCGGTGACCCGACGCCAGCAGGAGGTGCTGCAGCTGTTCGCCGACGGCCTCTCCACCGAGCAGGCAGCTCAGCGTCTCGGGATCAGTGAAGAGACGGTGCGCACTCACGCCAAGGCCAGCCTCTCGAGGCTCGGGGCTCGCGACCGCGCCCATGCGGTCGCGATGGCCGTGCGCGGCAGCATCATCGACTAGGGGTGCCCGCCCGTCCTCACGGGACGGGGCCGACCCAATCAGATCCAGCCGCGTTCGCGAGCGACGAGGACAGCCTGGGCCCGGTCGGCGGCTCCGATCTTCCGGTAGACGTTGTGGAGATGGGTCCGTACGGTGCTCGCCGAGAGTCCCATCTCGGCGGCGATCTCCTTGTAGACCTTGCCCCCGGCGAGGCCGCGGAGCGCATCGATCTCGCGCTTGGACAGCGGGCAGGGCTCGCCGCGACGCTGCCGGGGCGCGCTGGAGTGCGGGAACTCGTAGACGATCTGGCGCAGGCGGTCGTCGCCGAGCCCGCAGGCGTCGGCCATCGCCGACATCTCCTCGCCCGAGACCACATCGCCCTGCGAGTGGTGCACGATCAGGTCGCCGAGCCGGATCGCGGCTGCGTGGCCTGTCGCCTCCTCTGAATGATGTCGCTCGATCGCGCTGGCGATCGCGTTTGGCAGGCCCCAGCGCCTGGCGAGGACGCCGCCGACCAGCGTGTGATCGATGCCGAGCTCGCGGCGCTCGCCCTGGGCCCGCTCCTCGGGGGTGACGGCGCGATCGTCGAGGATCCGGTCGTAGGCCGGGTAGAGACGCATCAGCACGAGCTGCCCGATGTCGTGCAGCAGAGCGGCGGTGGCGAGCTCGTCGCGGTTGTCCATGTTGCCGAGCTCGGCGATCCGCTCGGATCCGTGGCGAACCGCGACCGCGTGCCGGCGGAATCGCTCAGGCAACCGCTCCCAGTTGCCGACCGACTGGAAGAACTCGTAGGTGTCGAGCTGGCCTGCGACCGCCCGGATGCCGGCCGGCGTCAGCGCCTCGACGGCGTCGGGGACGCTGGAGATGCGCCCTCGTGGGCCGCCACCGTTGTTGGCGGCGCGCATAACGGCGATGGCGACGGCCGTGTCGGATTCGACCAGTTCGGCGATTTCGCTCGTCGTCGCCCCCTCTTTCGCGGTCAGCTTCGAGACCCGCTGGACGGTCTCCCCCAGCGCGGGCAACGTGTTGACCGCCTCGAAGGCGGCCGAGAGACGCTGACCGCCCTTGCCTGAGGCACGGGAGGTCGCGTCGGTTGTCTCCTTGGTCGCTATAGCTGCCATTTCGGGGGGTCTCCAGGGCACACGTTCAGTGCCTTCCCCCTACTGATCGGCAGTTTGGCCGCCGGGATTTAGCCCTGGGCGACCGCTGACCGGAGCTCAAACCCCACCGGAGCCCCCCTCGGAGGGCTCCGGCAGGGACGAGATCGCTTCCCCGATCCGCTGCAGCGAGCGTTCGCGGCCGAGAGCGGCGAGCGATTCGAAGATGCCCGGTGAGATGCTGGTCCCGGTTATCGCGACCCGGATCGGCTGCAGCAGCTTGCGGGCGCCGATCTCCTCCCGATCCATCAGCTCGCGGAGCCCGGCCTCGAGCGATTCGGCCTCCCATTCCGGGCATGCCTGCAGCACCTCCAGACCGCGGCCGAGCGGCTCGCGGACCGACGGCTTCATCACCTTCTTCCAGGCCTTCTCGTCACGCTCCGGCTCGACGAAGAGGAAGGCGATCAGGGGCCAGATCTCGACGACTGTCTGCGCCTTCTCCTGGACGATCTCACAGGCCTCGCGCCGCCGCTCGGCGCCCGCCTGCTCGAAGGCCTTCGCCGCGCCGGGGTCGTTGCGGCGGAGGTGGTCGGCAAGCCGGCTCTCGTAGGCGTCGAGACCCTCCGAGCGCATGAAGCGCCCGTTGACCCAGCGCAGCTTCTGCTCGTCAAAGACCGCCGAGGCCTTGCCGACCCGCTCGATCTCGAACCGCTCGACGAGTTCGTCGGTGCTCATCAGGGTTGTGTCGTCGCTGGTGCCCCAGCCGAGCAGAGCCAGGTAGTTGCGCACCGCCACCGGGAGGTAGCCGGCCTCGCGAAGCTCCTGCACCGAGGCGGCTCCATGACGCTTGGATAGCTTCCTTCCGTCGGGACCGTGCAGAAGCGGAAGGTGCGCGTAGCGGGGCGGATCGATCCCGAGCGCGCTGAAGACCAGCAGCTGTTTGGGCGTGTTGGAGAGGTGGTCGTCGCCGCGGATCACGTCGGTGATGCCGAGATCGGCGTCGTCTACCGCGACCGCGAAGTTGTAGAGGACGGAGCCGTCGCTGCGGGCGATCACGGGATCGTCCTGGAGCCGGTTCTCGAAGCTGATCGGGCCACGGATCAGATCCTCGACGACGGTCTCGCCCTCGTCGGGCACGCGGAGGCGGATCGCGGCGCCTGGGGCGTCGGTCGCGGTGCCGCGGTAGCCGGCACCGCGATTGGCCTCCTTGTATGCGCGCACGTCGTCGGCGGTGGCGGGGTCGCGGTAGGCGAGGTCTCGGTCGAGCAGCTCCCGGAGCCGGCCGGCGTGGGCGCCGGCGCGATCGTGCTGGCTGATCGGACCCTCGTCCCAGTCGAGCTCGAGCCACTCGAGTGCGTCGAGGATCTGGGCGACGTTCTCCTCGGTCGAGCGCTCGCGGTCGGTGTCCTCGATCCGCAGCACCAACCGGCCTCCGGATCCCCGCGCGGCGAGCCAGTTATAGAGTGCGGTCCGCGCGCCGCCAATGTGCAGGGCGCCGGTCGGGGAGGGGGCGAAACGGACTATCACGAGGATCTGGAGGTCTTGAGCAAGATGCTGATCGGCGCGCATGTTTCCACAGGCGGTGGCCTGCCGAACGCCGTCGAGCGTGGCGTCGAGCGCGGTTGCGACTCTATTCAGATCTTCCATCAGAACCCGCGCATGTGGCGACCGACCGATCACAAGGCCTCAGACATCGCCGCCTTCAACGAATCGTTTTCCGCATCCCGCCTCGATTCGATCGTGATCCACGCCGTGTATCTGATCAACACCGCGAGCCGCGAGGACGAGATCAAGCGCAAGTCGATGGACTCGCTCCTGCACGCGCTCCGACTCGGCGACGAGATCGGCGCAGACGGGGTGGTCCTCCACGCCGGCTCGCGCAAGGGCGATCCGGTCGCGGAGGCGGTGGCGCGGAGCGGCGAGATGGTCCGCGAGGCCCTGGCCGAGTCCGATTCCTGCCCGGTCCTCTACGAGAACACCGCCGGGACGCAGGGACCGCTCGGGTGCGACTTCGACGAGCTGGCGGCGCTGGTCGAGGCCGCCGGGGCCGGCGATCGGGTCGGTGTCTGCATCGACAGCTGCCATCTGTTCGCCTCCGGCTTCGAGATCACGACGCCGGCCGACCTTCAGGCGAGGATCGACGAGCTCGACGCCAAGGTCGGGCTCGACCGGCTCCGGTGCCTGCACGTCAACGACAGCCGGGTACCACTCGGCGCCAATCGCGACATGCACGCGAACGTCGGCGAGGGTGAGCTCGGCGCCGAGGGAATCGCAACCTTCCTCTCCGAGCCGCGGTTCGAACGACTTCCGGCGATCCTCGAGACTCCCGGCCCCGACAAGAAGGGCTCCGACCTGGCCGAGGTCGAGCGGGCCCGGGCGATGCGCGAAGCCGGGATCGCTGCGCGGGGAGGTTGACTCCGGCCGCCGCTCAGGCGGCGCGGCGGAGCTGAAGACCGTTGCGAAGGTCGAAGTCGGAGTCCGGCTCGTCGTAGTCGAAGAACGAAGGGTTGATGCAGGTGTGGGCCGGCCCATCCCCCTCGAAGGCGGGCTCGACCCTGAACTGGCAATGCGGGAGGGGATCTCCGGTCATCTTGATCCCGCCGAAGCCCCCGGCCCGCTCGGCCGCCTCGAACATGCCGATGTCAAGCTCCCCCCGGAAGACCTTCTGCACGCAACCCATGTAGCGGCGCCCCGTCGGCCCGTCGACGTAGCTCCACAGATACGGACAGCGCATCTTCAGGCAGGCGCGTGGCTCGATCAGCTTGTCGCAGTAGGTTCGGCAGCGACGGCACTCCCCCGCGGGGGCCTTGAGCTCGTCTCTCTCCGCTACTGCCATCAGCGGAAGTGTAGTTCCAGAAGGCGCCCATCTCACCCCTGAACCGGCCGAAGCGACGCCGCCGCCGCCGACGTCCTCCCCGCGGACTGGGGCGCGGCGCTGCAGAGCTGGGGGCCGACCGCCCTCAGGCCGCGATCGAGGTGCTGCCGAGAAGGTGGTCGAGCTCCGCTCGCAGGCCGGCCGAGGGCGCGACGCGGTAGTCGTCGCCGAAGCGGAGCTTGCGCTCCCCCTCACGGGTGCGCATCACGAGGACGACCTCCGACTCGCCCGGGAAATCGGCGAATACCGACTTCAGCTCGCCAATGATCCCGAGCCCGTATTGAGCGGCGTCGAGCTCGAGGCGGAGCGGCTCGCGACGATCCATCGCGGCGACCTTCTGCTTGGCGGCCTCCATCTCGTCCCCGGAGGGCTCGAACGGGTCGACCTCCTGGACGATCAGCTTCGTCTCGTTGCGGTCCTTGTGATCGACCCGGCCGCGGACGAGGAGCACCGCATCGGTGTCGATCTCCTCGCCATGCTGCTCGAGGGTCTTCTGGAAGATGATCAGCTCGACCCTGCCCTCAAGGTCGTCGAGGGTGGCGAACATCATGTTGGAGCCGCTCTTGGTCCGGATCTTCTTGCACTCGCTGACGATCCCACCGACCGTCACCCAGGCGCCGTCGGAGCGGCCATCGAGATCTGTGATCGAGCAGTCGGTCCTGACCCGCATCGCGTCACGGACCTCGGAGAGTGGATGGTCGGAGAGGAAGGTCCCGAGCGTCTCCTTCTCCATCTGCAGAAGCTCGCGCTGGTCGAACTCCTCGCCGATCAACGGCGGGTGCTGGGGTCTGGCTCCGCCGGCCTCCGATGCCTCCTCGAGCGCGAAGATCGACGCCTGGCCACGCTGGGCGTCCTCCTGCGACTTCTGGCCCGCCGACTGCGCGTCGGGCAGCCGCTCGAGCATCGCCCGGCGCGGGGCTCCGGTCGAGTCGAAGGCCCCGCACTTGATCAGGCACTCGATCGCACGCTTGTTGACGGCGCGGGAGTCGACCCGCTCGCAGAAGTCCCAGAGCGACTCGATCGGCCGCTCTTCGCGAGCGGTGAGGATCGCCTCGACCGCCGCGTAGCCGACGTTCTTGACCGCGTCGAGCCCGAAGCGGATCTTGTTGCCCGAGACGACGAAGCCATGGTCGGAGGAATTGACGTCGGGCGGTAGCACCTCGATGCCCATCTCCTCGCAGCGGTTGACGAAGAAGGGCACCTTGTCCTTGGTCGACATCACCGAGCTGATCACGGCGGCCATGTACTCGGCCGGGTAGTTGGCCTTGAGGTAGGCGGTCCGGTAGGCGATCAGGGCGTAGCAGGCCGCGTGCGACTTGTTGAACGAATAATCCGCCGCGGCGGTCATCAGCGACCACAGATCCCTGGCGACGGCGTTGCTTGTCCCGGAGACGGCGGCGCCCTCGAGGAACTTCGACTCCATCGCCGCCATCATCCCGCGCTTCTTCTTGCCGATCGCCTTGCGGAGGTCATCGGCCTCGGCCGGCGTGAAGCCCGCCATCCGCTTGGCGATCTCCATCAGCTGCTCCTGGTAGATGCAGCAGCCGTAGGTCGCCTCGGTGATCGGCCGGAGCCGCTCATCCTGATAGCTGACACCGTCGGGGTCGCGCTTGCCACGGGCGTAGTCGTCGATGTAGCGCATCGCGCCGGGGCGGTAGAGCGAGACGAGGGCGACGATGTCCTCGAAGGCGGTCGGCTTGACCTTGCGGAGCGCATCTCGCATGCCCTCCGACTCGAGCTGGAAGACCCCGATGGAATCACCCGCAGAGAGCATCTCGAAGGTCTTGGTGTCGTCGAGCGGGAGTGCCTCGACATCGATCTTCTCCCCCCGCGAGCGCTCCACGATCTCGACCGCGTCCTCGATCACGTCGAGGTTGCGAAGACCGAGGAAGTCCATCTTCAGCAACCCGATCTCCTCGACCGGGACCATCGAGTACTGGGTGACGATCTTGTAGGAGCGCTCGCCGTCCTTGGCGGCGCCTCGGTCCTCGGCAAGCTGCAGCGGCACCACCTCCTGCAGTGGGCGGTCGGCGATCACGACCGCCGCGGCGTGGATCGAGTGGTTGCGGACGATCCCCTCGAGGCCCCTCGCCGTGTCGACGATCTGCCTCACGTCACCCTCGGAGTCGTAGGACTTGCGAAGGTCCTCGCCATCCTTGAGGCATTCGGCGAAGCTCGGGCTACGGCCCATGATCGGCTCCGGGATCAGCTTTGCGACGCGGTCGCCGGTGCCGTAATCGAAGCCCAGGACCCGGGCGGCGTCGCGCGTAGCGGCGCGCGGAGCCATCTTGCCGAAGGTGATGATCTGGGCGACCGACTCGCGACCGTATTTCTCGGCGACGTAGCGGATCACCCGCTCACGGCCGCGGACGGAGAAATCGATGTCGATGTCCGGCATCGATTTCCGGGCCGGGTTGAGGAAGCGCTCGAAGAGGAGGTCATTGTCGAGCGGGTCGAGGTCGGTGATCCCGAGCGAGTAGGCGACGATCGAGCCGGCCGCGGAGCCGCGGCCGGGGCCGACTGCGACGCCGTTGTCCTTGGCGTATCGGACGAAGTCCCAGACGATCAGGAAGTAGGACGGGAAGCCCATCTCCTCGATCACCCCGAGCTCGAACTCGAGCCGCTCGACCGCCGCCGCGGGGGGTGGATCCCCGTAGCGAGCGCGCAGGCCATCGGCGGCGACGCGCCGCAGCATCTGCTCCGGCTCGGAGCCGTCAGGCGTCGGGAACTTGGGCAGCAACAGCTCCCCGAGCTTGATCTCGACGTTGCAGCGCTCGGCCACCTCGAGCGTGTTCGGGACCGCCTCGGGCCAGGGCGAGAACGACTCGGCCATCTCCGCCGAATCCTTGAGGTAGAACTCGTTGGTGTCGAAGCGGAGCTTCGGCGACTCGAGGGTGGACTTGGTCTGCACGCAGAGCAGGGCCGCATGGTTGTTGTAGTCCTCGCGGCGCAGGTAGTGCACGTCGGCGGTTCCGACCAGCGGCCGGCCGAGCTCGCGGGCGATCCGCTCGATCCCCTCGTTGGCCTTGTCCTGCTCGGGGATCCCGTTGACCTGGAGCTCGAAGTAGACGTCGTCGGCGCCGAAGATGTTGAGCAGCTCGTCGGCGTGCGCGCGGGCCTCCTGGGGACGGTCCTCGACCAGCCGGCGGCAGAAGCGGGACTGCAGGCAGCCGCTGAGCGCGATCACACCCTCCGAGTAGCGCTCGAGCATCGAGAGGTCGACGTTTGCCTTGCCCCTCGCGAAGCCCTCGAGGAAGCCTGCCGAGCTGAGCTGGACGAGATTGCGGAAGCCGGTGTCGTCGGCGGCGAGCAGGGTCAGGTGATTGCGCTCCCAGCGCGTCTTCTCCTTCGTCTCGGCCAGGTCGCCGACGATGTAGGCCTCGAGGCCGACGATCGGCTTGACGTCGTGGGCCCGGCAGGCCTGGTAGAGCTCGACCGCGCCGTTCATCACGCCGTGGTCGGTCAAACCCAGAGCCGGCTGGTCGAGCTCCGCCGCCCGGGCGGCCATCGCGTCGATCTTGTTGGCGCCGTCGAGCAGCGAGTACTCGCTGTGGACGTGCAGGTGGGCCGCGCTCGCGCTCATGCGGCCATCATGGCAAGGCGGCCAGATGCCAACCGGCCCTCCGGGGCCAACTTCGCGCAAGTTGCGGGCGTCGGGCCGGGGCGGGAAGAGGGGCGCCGGCTCGGAGTCTAGGCGCCTCTTTGCTCGAGCTTGCCCAGCACCTCGGCGAGGCGCCGCTCGGCCTGGCGCACACGTTGCTCGGACTGCTCGCGCGCCTGCTCCGCCCTCTCGCGGATCCGCAGCTCGCGTTCCTGCGCCGCGTCGGCGGCCCCGATACGCGCCTCGGCATCGGCGGCGGCCTCCGAGATCCGTCGGGACGCCTCCGACTCCGCCGCGGCCAGGCCCGCCCCGACCCGCTCATCGACCGCCATCAAACGCCGCTCGAGTTCCGCCTGCGCCGCCTCCCCCGCGGCCGCTCGGGTGTGCTCGACCGTCCGCTCGCCGAGGCCTTCGACTCGCCGCGCGGTTTCCTCTCGGATCTGCTCGATTTCGACCCGCGCGCCCTCGCGGACCTCGGCGAGCCTCCCCGCCGCGTCCTCGGCGGCCGCGCGCAAGCGTTTCCGCTCCTCCTCGGCGGACTGCTGAAGCGAGCCGGACAGATCAACCGCGAGACGCTCCCGTTCAGCGCGCAGCACCTCGCGGTCTTCCTGCAGCGACTTCTCGCGTCCCTGCTCGTAGCGCTCGCGCGCGCGTTTCAGGCCCCGCTTCGACGTCTCGGCGACGACCTGCTCGGCGACCTCGTCGAGCTCTTTGCCACGCATCTCCAGTGCCGCCCGGGCATCCTCGGACGCGGACTGCACCGCCGCCTCCGCCTGCCTTTGGAGGTCTGCTCCCAGCTCGGAGGTGAACTCCTCGCCCAGCCTGCGCGCGGTCATACTGATCCGCTCTGCCGTCTCGTTGACCGCTTCCTCGATCGCGCCCCGCACCCGCTCCCGCAGGCTTTGCTCGACTTGCCCGGCCTCCCGCTCGAGCCGCTGTTGCAGTGAGGCGTCGCGCTCCCGCTCGGTCTGCTCGAGGCGCTCGCTCAGCCGCTCCACGATGCCCGTTAGACGGTCGACAGCAGCCTCTGACGCCCCCTGCCGCGCCTCCTCCTGCAACCTCGCTGCAGCCGTGGGGATCACTTGCTCCAGTCGCCTGCCGATCTCCTCCGCCTGCTCGGCGCGAAGGCGCTCGAGATCAGCTTCGCGCTCACTCGCGATCCGCTCCGCCATCTCTCGCCGGACGCTCTCGGTGGACTCCCCCAGCAGCCTCGAAGCGGCCGCCTCCGATTCCTGGCGGGCCTGCACGAAGCGCCCCTCGACACGGGCCGAGAGGGCCTCGGCCACGCCGTCGAGGCGCTCGGAAGCGACTTCGCCCGCCCGGCGCTCCGCCGTCTCCGCGGCCCGCCGGGTCGTCTCCTCCGCGAGCGCCGCCGCCTCCTCGCGACCCTCGGCCAGGTCGCGCTCGATCTCGGCCTTCAGTTCCTCGACTCGCTTGCGCACCCCCTGCGAGCTCGCCTCGATCTCCTCGCGCGCTTCGGCGGCGATCGAAGCCATTCGCTCACCCTCGGCTCTCAGGCGCTTCTCGCTGCGCTGCTCGGTCTCGGTGGCGGCGCGCTCGACCAGCTCGGCCGCTCGCTCGTCGAGCTCGGCGACCGCGCGCTGCAGTCGCTCGTCGATCCTCGTCTCGTTGTGGGTCTGGAGCTCGTTGCGAACCTGCTGGAGCCGCTCGGCCGACTCAACCTCAAGCGCCGTGCGCGTGCTCTCGGCCCGCGCGGCCTCGGCCTCCTCGAGGCGACTCAGCAGCCGCTGCTCAACGTCTTCAAGGGCGGCCGACACCTGCTCCTGAACGCTCGTGCGGGCACGCTCCACCGCCTCGGCACCGATCTGCGCGCGCCGCTCATCGATTCCGCCGCTGGCCTCGGCAGCGGCAGCAGCGAGCGAATCGCGAAGACCTCCGGCCCGCTGCTCGAGACGCGCCAGCGCCTGATCGCGCTCCTCAGCGAGCCCTCGGCGGATCGCCTCGATCCGCTCGATCCCGGCCTCGACCTGCGCGCTCTGACGAGTCCTCAGACGCTCCTCAGATTCGGCGAGGCCGCTCTCGATCGCCGCTGAGCTGTCGGTCCGGAGCCGCTCCGTCGCCTCCTCCAGTGCGGCGGAGATCCGCTGCTCGGCCGCGGCACGCCGTTCGGAATCAGCCTGCACAGCCTCCCGCGCGCCCGCCTCGAGCTGCTCGAGACGCTCGGCAGCCACCTCAGCCGCAGCCGCCCGGGCCTGTTCGCGGCTCTCGGTAACGATCTCACCGGCGCGAGCCAGCCGCGCCTCGATTCTCTCCGTCAGGCGATCGGTGAGCCGCTCGCCCGCCGAGGCGACGCGCGCTTCGGCCTCATCGATCTTCTCCTGAAGCTCGGCCCGGCTGCGCTCGAGCACCGCCTCAGTGGCGTCTGCCTCGATCTTTGCGCCCAGCTCCCGCAGCTCGCGTTCGGCGCCGCGAGCCGAGCCGAGGATCCCCTCCCCTGCCTGAGCGGTCGCCTCAACCCGCGCCTCCTCCGCCGCCGAGGCGACAGCGGTGAGCCATTCGCTGGCGCTGACCGCGAGCTCCTTGCGCGCGGCCTCGATCTCCGCGGTCGCCCGCTGGGCGACCTGGGCCTCCTCGCCCAGGGCGACATCGAGCGCCTCCGACTGCAGCTCCAAGCGGCGCTCGGCCGCCTTGACGCGTGAGTTGACCCATTCGCCAACCCGCTGCTCGATTCCCCGCGAGACCTCGCGGATGCGACGCTCCACGGCGTCGTCGAACTCGGTCAGTCGCCGTTCGGTCGGGAGTGCCGGCCGAGGCGTCGTTGGCGGGGTGGGCGCTGCGCCGGCGCCCGAGCCGGCTGCCGATCGCCCGCCGGCGCCTGCCTCGAGCTCATCGACATGTTCCTCGATCGCCTCGCGCGCACGGATCATCCGCTCGTGGGCATCGTCTCCTCTGTCTGCGACCATTGCATCCACCGTCTTACACGATCAGGCGGGATGGGGGCGTGGAGCGCTGGGACCGGCACAGATTCCCGCAGATTCGGGAGTTTCCGCCGCCTCGCCCGCCTAGTATCACCCCGGTGGGTGCAGGCATCATGCATCAGATCAGCGGGACCCTGGCCGAAAGTCGGAAGCACGCCGACCGTATCCTCGACTCCGCGGCCTCCGATGCGCGCGCGCTCGAGAGCCGTGCCGAGGAGGAGGTGCGCGAGCGCGCCCGCGCCCGGCTCGAGGAGATCGAGGATCTTCGCGCGTCGATCGAGCATCATTCGGCGCAGATCGAGGCTGCCTACGTCCGCATGGTCGAGGCGATGGCAGCAGCCTCGATGCGGCTCGTGCAGATCTCCCGCCGCGCCGACTTCACACCGCCACGCTGGCCGGGCGGGATCGAGCGCACCGTGGAACTGAAGCTCTCAGAGACGCGGGAGATGACGATCCGCTTCGGAGCAAGGAGCGCCGAAGACGTCATCGAGCCGACCGAACGCGACTACAATCGGCCTGGCGCCATGAGCGAAGGGCGAGAAGATGAGTGAACTCAGCGGCGGACAGTCACCCGAGCAGCGGCTCGATTCGGCCCGCTCCTGGGCCGAGCGGACCCCGTTGAGCGGAACTTCGCTCAGGCCGAGCGGTACGGCGCAGATGACCGATCGCCTGCAGGTAGTTATCGATGCGGCGGAGCGAGCGGCTGAGGCGATCCGCTATGACGCCGAGGAGCAGGCCCGCCGCCACCTCGCCGACGCCCAGCATCGGGCCGACCAGATCACCGCCGAGCGGATCAGGGTGATCTCGCAGCTCACCGATGATCTGATCGAGCACGCCTCCACCGTCAAGCAGCACTCCGAGCAGATGGTCGGCACTCTCGAACGGGCGATCACGACCGTGACCGGCCGTCTCGAGGAGGTAGGCCCGACGGAATCGATCCGTCCGCCCGACCCGATCCTCGAGCAGCCGCCGCACCCACCGACTCCCTACCGGTCTTATCCTGCGGGCGACGAAACACAGGCGATCCCAACGCCGACGCTGGATGCCGCGCTCGGGATCGACCGGCCGACGCGGGCGCAGTCCTCTCCCGAAGCCGCCGAGGCCTTCTCCGGGCCGGTCGAATCCACGCGCTCGTCCTCGGAGTCCGCCGTGGCCGAACCTTCGCGATCGGAGACGAGTCGGGCCGACGCTCGGCAGGTCGAGCCGCCGCCGAACGCGATCCTGCGAGCAACGCAGCTGGCGATCGCAGGCGAGGGGCGCGAGTCGATCGAGCGCGCGATCGAAACCGAGTTCGGTGTCGATCCGGGTCCGGTGCTCGACCGCGTCCCGGGGGTCTGAGTCGCGCGGTCATCTGCCCGCGCCCGCCGACCGGGTCCCGGCTCTCAGCCTTCCTGCACGTCTCGTCCCGCGAGCCACAGGCCGACGCCCACGGCAGCCCCGACGGCCAACAGCGCCGATGCCGTCCGCAACTGCCGCCCGAAACGTCTCCGGACGACCGCTACCACGATCCGCCCAACCAGCTCGTAGAAGATGCTCACGGCTTCAAGCGTACCCGTCGGCGACAGCGCTCGAACGCCGGCACTCCCTACCCGCCGCCATTTCGATTCCTGATTCGATGGGCGAGGCGACTCTGCAGCGTGAATAGTTCGATGAACCCCGGCGATGCCTGCTGAGAGAAGTCACCTCCCGAGTCCCCGAAGCTGGCCAGTGATTCGTCGTAAAGAGCGAACGGACTCCGGCGTGCAACCGGCGTGGCCGACCCCTTGAAGAGGCGGACCGTGACCTCGCCGGTCACCGGCTCGTTGGCGGAGCGCATGTAGGCATCGAGGTCTCCCCGTAGCGGCTCGTGCCACAGACCGGCGTAGCAGAGGTACGCCCACTGGGTCTCGAGTGTGCTCTTGAAGTTGTTCTGATGGATCGTCGAGACCAGCTTCTCGAGGTCCTTGTGCGCGGCGAGCACGATCTCCGCGGCCGGGACCTCGTAGATATCGCGGACCTTGAGTCCGACTATCCGGTCCTCGAGATGGTCGACGATCCCGATCCCGTGTCGGCAGCCCAGATCTGTAAGTCGCTCCAGAAGCGGCACGAGTCCGAGCCGCTCGCCGTCGACCGAGATCGGGCAACCCGCTTCGAACCCGATCCGGACGTGTTCCGGCGCGTCCGGCGCGCGCTCGGGCAGCGTGACCAGCTGAAAGACATCCTCGGGGGGCGGCGCGCCGATGTCCTCGATGCCCCGGCCCTCTGATGATCGACCCCAGAGGTTGTCGTCGATCGAGTAGGGAGCGGCCTCGGTACCTCCCGAGACGGGGATCCCGTGCTCGCGAGCATAAGCAACCTCTTCCTCCCTCCCCATTCTCCACTCCCGCACCGGCGCGATCACCCTGAGCTCAGGGCCGAGAGTCGCAACCGTCCCGTCGATCCGCACCTGGTCGTTGCCCTTCCCGGTACAACCGTGGGCGATTGTGTCGCAGCCGTGCTCGCGTGCCGCATCGACGGCGAGCTTGGCAATCAACGGCCGCCCGAGTGCGGTGAACAGCGGGTAGCCGCCCCCGTACCTGGCGTTGGCGCGGATCGCGGGGAGCACGTAGTCGGCTGCGAACTCATCCCGGGCATCGACCACCAGGGCCTCGAGCGCCCCGAGGTCCTTCGCCTTGCCGGTGACGGCGTCCCAGTTCTCGCCCGGCTGCCCCAGATTAACCGTGAGCGTCACGATCTCGGCCTCGTAGCGGTCCTGGATCCATCGCAGCATCACGCTGGTATCGAGGCCTCCCGAATAGAGCAGCAGCACTCGGCCGACCTCGCCGGGAGCTGCTTCGTAGGAGGCGGTTGGGACATAGGAGTCCTGGCTGCTCATGGGGCGCCAGTCTGCCACAGGCGGCCGCCCGATCCTCACGGGCTGCCCTTCCGCACCTCGGTCCCGAGGGGAGCTATGCGCCATCCCGAGGGGAGCTATGCGCCATGATGGTCCGATGCACCGGTTGCTCCGGATTCTCGCTGTGGCGTTGACCACGGCGGGCATAGTGATTCTGGTGGATGCCGCCGTGACCTTGGCCTGGAAGGAACCGGTCAGTGCCGTCTACGGTGCCGTCGAGCAGAACCGGGCAGCCTCAGAGTTCGAGGACCTGCGCGACGAGTTCATCACCGCCGAGGACACGGAGCGTCGCGCTGCGAAGGCGGCGTCCGGAGGCGGCGTCCGCAGAGAGGTCAGGCGCCTTGCACGGCGCTTCGAGAACCAGGTCTCCGAGGGAGATGCCATCGGCCGGCTCGGGGTGCCGTCCATGGGCGGCGACCATACGATCCTCCAGGGCACCGACACGGACACCCTGCAGAAGGGACCCGGGCGATACCCGGAGACGCAGCTTCCCGGGCAGGGTGGCACGCTGGGGATCGCAGGCCATCGGACCACCTACGGGGCGCCGTTTCGCAATATCAACGATGTCGAGGCCGGGGACGAGATCATGCTGGAACTGCCCTATGCCCGCTTCACCTACGAGGTCAAACGGACCAGGATCGTCGAGCCGACCGCGACGCATATCGTCCGCGATGTCGGTCGGGAGCGAATCGTGCTTACCGCCTGCCACCCGCTGTACAGCGCCGAGCAGCGCTATGCGGTATTCGCCGACCTCGAGGATGTGAGACTCGCCGAGTAGCCGTCTCTACAGAGCTCGGTAGGTTCTCAACAGTCCGTCGCTCAACTCGACGGACGGCATCCAGCCAATGGCGTCGTTCGCTGCACCCGGGTCGATCGCGATCCGCTGGACCTCGCCCGTTCGCGCGGGCAGGTGGTCGAGCTCCGGCTTGATCCCGGCCGCCTCACCCAACCAATTGGCCAGCTCGATGACGCTGGTCTCTACTCCGGTCCCGACGTTGAACGGACCCTCCAGGCCGACGCCGCGGGCGACCAATGCCTCCGATGCCGCCAGCACCGCTGCGACGACGTCGGCCACGAACACGTAGTCGCGAGTCTGCTGCCCGTCCCCAAAGACCGTGAGCGGCAGCCCCGCCCGCAGCTTGCCACCGAAGATTGCGACGACCCCCGCTTCACCGCTTGGATCCTGACGGGGGCCGTAGACGTTCGCAAAACGGAGCGCCACGCCCATCGTCGAGTGCAGACGCCGGTAGAGGTCGAGATACTGCTCGGCGGCGAGCTTGCTTACGCCGTATGGCGTCTCGGGTGCAAGGTCGTCCGACTCCTTCAGCGGCAGGTTCCGCCGCACCGACTCGCCGTAGATCGCACCTCCGGTCGAGGCGAGCACTACTGCCGCGCCGCAACCACGCGCAGCCTCGAGGACGTTGATCGTTCCGAGCACGTTCACAGAAGCGTCGCCGCGTGGATCCGCCACGGCCTTTCGCACATCCGCCTGCGCCGCGAGATGGAAGATCCTCTGCGCGCCGAACTGACTGATCTGGTCCTCGACGAACCGTGGCTCGGTGACCGAACCCTCGCTCAAGACAGCTCCGCGCGGCAGGGCGGCGGCAAGGTTCTCTCGCCGACCGCTGGAGAGATCGTCGAGCACAAGAACCTCCTCCCCACGATCCAGAAGCGCATCGACGACGTGCGAGCCGATGAACCCGGCGCCACCGGTGACGACGGACCTCACCGGAGACTCGCCCACGACGAGCTCCAACGTTGCAGCCACCGCTTTGTAGAGACGGTCCCCACCGCGGCTATGGTAGTCATCCCCCGTCCTGCCTACGCGCCGAGGCGTTGGTTCTGCGCCTGGTGACCAACGGCTGTGACGGTTCTATCCTTGCCGGTGCATCAGAACGGAGCCCGCGAGAAAGCCACCACTGACTTCAGGCCAGTACCGGGCTCGCCGATACTGAGCTAGGTGCGGCCTGCCGCTAGAGCCCGATGAGCACACCAACGGAAACACTCAAAAATACCGCCGAATCCGCCACGCCCATGTTGGACCAGCTGCCCGGACGGTCGTCGGCAAGCCCCGATTCGACACCTCCCAGCCAGCGTGGCCATCGGTTCCGTTCCTGGCCCGGGTTGCCTCTCGACCTGAGCATGCTGGTGCTCGCGGCGGTCGTCGCGATCGCGACCGCACCAGTTGCCGGCGTCCAAACCGATATCGCCGCCCTCGCCGGCTTCAGCGTCCTGGTCGTCGGCTTCCTGGCTTTCCAGGGTGTCTACCGGGAGAGGTTTGCCACGCACTTTCTCGACAATGCTCGTTCGATTCTCGGGGCGACTGCGATAGCCGCGATGGCGATGACGTTCTTCAGGGTCCTGGTGTTCGACAACCCGCAGGCGGCCGAGCAGGCCGTTCGGGCATGGCTCTTCTCTGCCACGTATCTGATCGCCGCCCGCGGCGGCCTCCGTCTCTTCGAGGTTCAGCGCCAGCGAAGTGGCCTCGACGGCCGACCAACCCTGATCGTCGGTGCCGGGGTGGTCGGCCGCCAGTTCGCCCAGCGCCTCCTGGAGAGGCCCGAATTCGGGTTGAGGCCGGTGGCCTTCTTGGATGACGACCCGCTGGAAGTCGAGAACTCCTCGCTGCGAATCCCGATCGTCGGCTCATTGACGCAAACCGGCCCCGACGATTTGTTCGGGCCCGGCCTCGAGGCCGCGGTCGGGGACCATGGAATCACCAACGTCGTGGTCAGCTTCTCGAGGCTCTCGCACCGCGCCGAGCTCGATCTGGTCCGGCGATGCCAAAAGATGAGCGTGATGGTCTCGGTGCTCCCCCGGCTCTTCGAGGGCATCACGGATGAGCTGGGTCTCGAGCGGGTCGGGGGGATCCCGGTGATCTCGATCTATCCGTCGGACCCCGGTGGCTGGCAATACGCGGTCAAGTACGCCGGGGATCGGATCTTGGCGGCGCTGGCCCTCCTGCTCTCATCACCGATTCTGATTGCCGCGGGCCTGGCGACCCTGCTCAGCGTCGGTCGGCCGGTGGTCTTTCGGCAGCGTCGGGTGGGCCTTGACGGCAAGCACTTCGACCTGATGAAGCTCAGAACGATGCTGCCGGCGAGCCCGGGAGAGGCGGGCGAGGCGGACCTCGACGATCGCCTGGCGCTCGGGCTTGCCCCGGGCGGAGTGGAGGGAGCGGACCGACGTACCGGAGTAGGCCGGTTTCTCCGCGCAACCTCGATCGACGAACTCCCCCAGCTCGTGAACGTGATCCGCGGAGACATGAGCCTGGTCGGCCCCCGGCCCGAGAGACCGAGCTACGCTCGATTGTTCGACGACTCCGTGTACCGCTACGCGGACAGGCACCGGGTCAAGTCAGGGATCACAGGCTGGGCTCAGGTTCATGGATTGCGGGGCGACACATCGATCGCCGATCGAGTCGAGTGGGACAACTACTACATCGAGAACCGCTCCTTCTGGCTCGATCTCAAGATCATCGCGCTGACGATTCCTGCCGTGCTCCGACACCGTGGCGAGTAGCAGCGAACTGGCCACGTGCTACCCGCGGTCGACCTCGTCGTAGAGGGCAAGCGTGCGGCGGGCGATCTCCGGCCACGAATAGACGCGCGCGGAAAGCTCGGCTCCTCTTTCTCCCATTCTCAGGCACTCCTGCCGCCCAACCGCGACCGCATGCCGCAGGGACCTCGTCAGGCCCTCGGGCGTGCTCTCGTCGCAAACCCAGCCTGTCTCTCCCTGCACAACCACGTCGGGGAGGCCCCCGACCGGGTAGACAATCACCGGCCGATGGAAGCCATAGGCCAACATCAGCACGCCGCTGTGGCTTGCACGCGGGTAGGCAAGGCTGACGGTATCGGCCGCCGCGAAAGCGACGGCGACGTCGTCGATCGGTATGAACCCTTCCTTGACAACCACCCGACCCGTGAGGGCCTGGTCGGCGAGCAACCGCGTCGAGTCCGCAAGTCCGCCGTCCTCCTCGCCGACTATCAGCACGAACAAAGAGGGGACCTCCCGCGCCGCGAGGAGGACGTCTTTGATGCCCTTGTCAGGCCGGAGCTGACCGAAAACGAGAGTCACGGGCGCGTCCAAGGGCAGACCGAGCGATTCCCGCGCGGCACCTTGCTCAGCCGGTCGAGCCCGAGAAGCGAGTCCCCCATACTCGCCGTGAGGAATCACGCAGGCCCTCTCCGGCTTGTCGAGACTGGTGAGGTCGGCCCTGGTGTGGACGATGGTCTTGTCCGAGACGACCTCCATCAGCCGTAGCGCCCTTCCCCGACCCTGGCGATCGAAAGCGTTGTGCGGTGTGTGGACCACTTTTGAGCCACTGAGCCTGAAGATCATCGTCGCCACCACGGCAAGTGGGAACCAGATGCCACCCTGCAGGTGAACCAGACGGCACCGGCGGGCGAGCCGCGCGCACCTCGGGTAGCTGACCAGCAAGCTCAACCCGTTCAGCACCTTTCCCAACCCGACCGCCCTCAGCGATCGGGTGAGACCGGATGTCGGTCGCACGTACCGGAACCACGGGTGCACCCGGACCCCGGGCATAGGTGGGTAGAGATGGTCTGCGGCAGTCACCAGCTCGACCGGTTGGCCCAGAGCGGCTAGGTTGGTAGCCAGCTCGATCGTGTAGTCCGCGACTCCACCCCTCCCGCCTTCCTCGACCATCATCACCGGGACTTGACGGGCGGCGGTCGGCACGCGAATATCCTACGGCCCCGACGGCCGCTAGATTGCCAAGGTGTCCACGGGCCGAGTCAACGGTAAGGCGGAGGACCTTCCGGCCGCTCTGAGTGGCCTGGGAATCGTTTGTGTTGGTTTCGCCGAATGGGATGCCGACATCTGGACCAACCAGCAGCACCTGATGGCGAGACTCGGCGTCGGCAATCGGGTTCTGTTCGTCGAGTCGCTCGGGCTCCGGCGTCCCCAGTTGGCGGGGCGTGACCTCCGCAGGCTCCTTCGCCGGCTCTGGCGTGGGCTCCGCGGCCCGCGCTCGATCGACGGAGTCTCGGTTCTATCACCCCTCGTGATCCCCCTTCACTCGAGCCCGTTGGTCCAAGCCTTGAACGCGAGACTCCTGCGTATCCAGGTCCGCCGCGCGGTTCGGCGCCAAGGTATCGGGCGACCACTGCTGTGGGCATACGTCCCACAGGCCGAGGCCCTTGTTTCGGCGCTCGATCCGGCTCTGGTCATTTACCACTGCGTCGACGACATCGCAGAGCAGAAGGGAGTCGATGCACAGCGGTTCCGCGCCGCCGAGGAACGATTCGCCAACCGGGCAGATCTCATCATCGCCAGCGCTCCCGCGCTGGCCGCCCGCATGAGGGCCACGGGCTCGGAGGTGATCGAGGCGCCGAACGTAGCCGATACGGAGTTGTTCTCGCGAGCGCTGGGAGCCGGCCCACTCGATCCAGCGCTGCAGGCGATCCCCTCACCCCGGCTCGTCTTCGTTGGCGCGGTGACGCGGACGAAGATCGACCTCGCACTGCTGAGGGACGTCGCACTGCTGAGACCGGATTGGTCGATCGCTCTGGTTGGGCCCCTTGGCGCAGGCGATCCCAGCACCGACATCAGCTCTCTTGAGGAGATCCCCAACGTTCACTTCCTGGGTCCGCGCGCACAGGAGGACCTGCCCGCCGTGCTCCGTGGGGCCAGCGTGGGATTGATCCCCTACGCAATCAATCCCCTGACGCGAAGCGTCTTCCCCATGAAGGTTTACGAGTACCTGGCGGCTGGCCTTGGCGTAGTCTCGACTCCACTCCCGGCGCTCGCGGCCGTAGAGGGCATCGAGCGGGCTGTGGATGCGGAGCAAACGGTCGAGCGCGTTGAGTATCTCCTGGCCGCCGATGGACCGGGGCAACGCCGGGCACGCTCACAGCTCGCCTCGACCCACTCGTGGGAGACGAGAATCTCGGAGATCGCGGATGCCCTGGATGGAATTCAGCGGTGAGCGAGCTGGTGGTAACGGAGTTCACCCCGGTGCTGGGAACCGGCCGGGCTATGCGCACCTATGGAGTCGTGCGGGCGCTGTTGATGAATAGCGACGTAGACCTCCTCTACGTGCAGTTCGGAGCGACCGAGCCCGCTCAGGAGTACACCTCCCTCGAGCACCTGACCCTCCACTCGGTCCAGCCGACGCGCGGCCCGCGTCGGCTCGCCCGCTATGCGGCGGCTCGCTTCACCGCGGTGCCGGACGGATTCGCTCGCGGCATCTCCCCCGAACTTGTTGCGGCCGCGAGCGCCCTCGCGAGCGAGCCGGGGCGGCGGCGGATCATCGCCGATGGGCCGGTTGTCGCGGCAGCGCTGATGCCGTTGGCGAGACGGCGAGAAGTCACGTACAACGCGCACAATCTGGAGGCATCATTCCGGCACAAGATGCGCTCATCGGGTCGCCTCGGCTCGCAGCACAGGCTCGCAGCGTTCGAACGGCGCGTGTTCAAGCGAATGCATGAAACCTGGATGGTCAGTCCACGCGAGGTCGAGGGGGCGAGGTCACTGGCACCAGGTGCGCGGATCAGGTATGTACCGAACGTCGTCGACGTCTCGGCAATCCGCCCAATCGCGACTGCACGGGGGAGTTCGGTCCTGCTCGTCGCCGACTTCAGCTACCCGCCGAATCGCGAAGCTCTCGACCGTCTACTCGGGGAGATCCTCCCGCTTCTGTGGCGGTCCCACCCGCGCGCGCGTCTGCTCGTAGTCGGTCGCGGACTCGAGGAGCCGATCTCCACGGATCCCCGAGTTGAGCAGCTTGGGTTCGTCGAGGACCTCACGCCCGTTTACGAGCGCGCCTCGTGTGTGGCCATCCCACTGCTTGTGGGAGGCGGCTCTCCGCTCAAGTTCGTCGAGGCGCTCGCTTACGGGATGCCGATCGTCGCCAGCTCCGTGGCAGCCCGCGGAACAGAGGCGCGAGCGGGCAAGCACTATCTGCGGGCCGATGACCCCAGTTCCTTTGCTGACTCGATCTCTCGGATCCTCAACGGCGAGGTGCCCGGACTCGGCGCGGACGCCCGTGCTTTGGCCGAGGAGCGTTTCTCGATCGAGTCCCTGGCCGGTCAACTTGCTCCATGACTTCAGACGAGCGCCGAAACGCCTCTCTGCTGTTCGCCTCCGAACTCGTCGACGGCCTGGACCCGACGGCGCTGGACAACGCCTCTGTGCGCTCGGCCGTCAAGGGGCGACCGGCTCCTCCACTCGCCGCGAGGGCGGCGGAGTGGATCGCGGTTCGTCTGGGTTGGCGCACGTATTGGCGCCACTGCGTGCTGCCGGCCCTGGCGGCGAGACGAGAGGTGCTGGGCAGCGGCGCGGGGGGATCTCCGCGTTTCTTGGTCAGGGTCGATGAGTTCCCACACGTGCGAACGCTCGAAGAGCCGGTCCGTCTCGGGCCCCTCGCCTACCAGCGCTTCCACCGGGTGCTCGCCGACCATCGGGTCGCGTATCTGCTCGCGGGCCTTCCACGAATCGCTCGCGATCCCTACAACCCGGATTCCTCCGGTGGCCGAGACCTCAACGGGCCGGAGGTGGAGCTCCTTGCAGCCCTGGTTGAGGAAGGCGTCGAGGTCGGCGTGCACGGCCTTGACCATCGTACGCGCGATGTACGACCGAGACGTCACTCCGAGCTGGTCGGATTGACCTCTCCCGAGCTCGACGAGCTCCTCGATACAGCGGACCGGATTCTCTCCCGAGTCGGGATACCGACGAAGGCCTTCGTCCCGCCTTTCAACCGCTTCAGCGCCGCGCAGTACGCGGCTCTCGCGCGCCGCTACGCGATCGTCTGCGGCGGGCCGGAGACGATCCTATCCATGGGTTTCCAGCGGACGCCCCAGTGGCGGGGGGAGGCCATCTACGTCCCGGCTTACGCACCCCTCTACGGTCGGTCGAAGGAGATCAGGTGCGCAGTGGAGAAGCTGGTCGAGATGCGGGCAGCGATCTGGGTCCCGATAGTCCTCCACTGGAGTTGGGAGCTCGAGGACAACCACCGCGAACTTGCACGCCTCGCTGAGCTGGTCGGCCCGCGGAGCGTGGCCTGGTCCTCCTTTCACCGGCTGGCAAGCGAGGCCGCAGCGATCGCCGCAGCGCCGGGAAGGGGTCAGGCAGCGTGAGGGTCGTCAGCGTGCTCACTTCCGAGGCTGCGGGTGGGGCTGAATTCGCGGCGGTCGAGATGCTCGACGCGCTGGTCGCGATCGGGCATCAGGCCGTGCTCTTGAGCGATCAGCCAGAGATCGGCCGAGATACGGGAGTCGACGTCGAGGCGATCAGCCTCGGGCCGAAGCTTTCAACACGCACCTACGCAGGGCTTGCAGTGCGCTGGCCGGTGCTCCTGTCCCGGCTGAGGCGCGCCCTCGCTGCGCAGTACCCCTACGACCTCCTCCTCCTCCATTACAAGAAGGAGCAACTGCTCGCTTCGATGCTGCCCAGCCGACTCCGATCGACTCTCGTCTGGGCGGAGTGGGGGCCGGTGCCGTTCCCGATGCGTCACGGAGCACCCCGGCTCGCCTACCGTGCGGCCGCAGCGAGGGCAGACCTGGTGATGGCCGTCTCCGAGGGCACGCGGGATTCGGTTTGTGCGCTTGGAGTCGACCCGGAGAAGGTCGAGGTCGTCCCGAACGTAGTCCGGGACGACCGGATCGACTTCACCGGCCCTGGTCGATTGCGGGTCCGGGAGAGACTGGGGATTCCAGAGAACGCATTCGTGGTCGGATGCATCTCGCGGCTTCATCCCAAGAAGCGCAACGACATAGTCATCAGAGCTGCGATTGAGCTCGATCCCCAATCACACCTGATTCTCGCAGGGGACGGCGAGACCGAGACCGAGCTTCGCGCCCTGGCGAGCCCGCTCGAGGACCGGGTTCACTTCATCCCGACTCCACGCGAGGATATCGCCGACGTGCTGTCGGCTTTCGACGTCTCCGTCTTCTGTCCAAGCCCCACCGAAGGGGAGCCTCGGGCCGTGATCCTGGCAATGCTTGCAAGGCGCCCATGCATCGCGACGGGCCCTGAGGGGGTGGCTGGCCTACTCGATTCCGCCGTCGGCGGCATCCTCGAGCCGGAGAACGATGCGCCGAAGTTGGCAGCTCTGCTGCGAGGCTATCTCGAGGACCGCGGCCGCATCGATGCTGAGGGTCAGCTGGCTCGGCGCAGGGCCGTGTCCAGATTCGGCGCCCAGGTCACCGCGGAGAGAGTTGAAAGCCTGCTCGACGCGGCCATGGCCAGACGCAGGCAGCCATCGAGGCGGCAGCGGCAGGCAAGAGACGCGTAGAGGTAGCGTCCGCAAGCCATGATCCGCCAAACGACGCTGAAGGCCTTTCGCCGCCTCGGAGCCGAGGATCAGCTCCGCGCTGTGCAGCGCGCGGTCGAAGGGCCGACCGCGAGACGCAATCGGCGCGACGACGAGCATCTTCGGGTGGTCATGGCCGCGGTCCTTCGGTCCGAGTCGAGCTGCATCGACGTCGGCGCCAACGATGGCGCATTCGTCGAGGAGTTTCGCCGTCTCGCACCGGACGGTCAGCACCTCGCGATCGAGCCCATACCAGCGCTCGCTGAATCACTTCGGGACCGGTTCCCCGATATCGAGGTTCACCAGTGCGCGCTATCCGACCGCAAGGGGACCCGCGAGTTCTTCGTGGAGCAGTCCGCTCCGACCAGGAGTGGATTCGTTCGACAGCAGGGGGCCGGTGAGGCCAGATCGATTGCCGTCGAGGTGAAGCGAATCGACGACATCGTCCCGCGGGAGCGGGAGATCGCACTGATCAAGATCGACGTCGAGGGAGCCGAGGAGGAGGTCCTGCGGGGTGCAGCCGAGACGCTGTCTCGCTGTCGGCCGCTGGTGGCCCTGGAGCATGGAGCAAGCGCGGTCCGCAACTACGGAACCTCACATGGAACCATCCACCGGCTGCTGGCCGGGTACGGGCTCGCGCTCTTCGATATGGACGGGAACGGACCTCTCAGCGCGGGGGAGTTCGATCGGCTCGCCGACCCGCCCGGCAAGCGATGGAACTTCCTCGCTAGGGCGGTCTAGTCGGCAGCGTTCACGGATCGGGGTGACCGGCCAGCAAGCCTACGCCCGATCCGCCCGCGGGGTAGAAGTGGTTTAGGGGACGCTCGCGGAAATGACTATGCTCGCCCTCGAAGCGATCACAGAGGTCCCGTAGCGCATCGGTTTGCCCGCCTCCACTATCGATCAGTACGAGTCGGGGGCCCCGGTGGGCATACACAACCCCGAATTCGAACGACTGGTTCTCGTAGGTATGGGGCGTGTCCTGGATCATCATGTCGACGGTGCGCCCAGTCAGCTCATCTTCCAGCACCTCGCTGGTCAGCCCCGTTATGCGTCGCCAGCGCCCCCGTAACCTCGGATCGACCAGATAGCCGGCCTCAGGGTCCGAGTCGATCGAGAGCAGCCCCCCCTCTACTCCCTCGTCGGCATTCCGTTCCAGCGCTCGGAGCAGAACCAGAGAGCCAAGCCCCTGGTAGATGCCGGTCTCAACAACGAGCTTGGGCTTCAGGGCCCGAGCTATCGCGTACCACAAGAGGCGGTTGCCCGGCGGGGGCTCGGTCTTGATGTCGAAGCGCCACCGGGTCCTCCTGCGCAGCCGCTCGTTGAGCTCGGGATCGACCCTGATCTCCTGGAGGTACTCGGCGACGCGCATCTCGGTGACTCCGAGCAATCCGGATACGAACTCAGCCAACTCCTGCTGATTGCTGATGTCGTAGCTGTGGCTCTCGACCTCGGGGTCCCAGGCCACGTAGCGAAGGTTGCGCCAGAAGTCGTCGCCGATCCTGATCCCGTAGTTTCGAAGGACCTTGTACTTCGCAACCCACCGCAGACGGCTGACGCGGCGCAGGCGACCCTGCCAGGTCGCCGGAAGATAACGTTTGAGCAGCTTTGCGATCGGATCAGAATAGGGGGCGGCCGCTTGATGCGCACCGGCATCGTTGCGGGCGGGCTCGGGTGAACCGGAGTCCTGGGACGATGGCCTAGTGGAGAAGCGAACCTGGGGCGGGGCACCCGGAGAGGCGAATACGGCCGGTGCGCGGCGGATCGCAACCGCCGCCGCGCTTCAGCTCGGAGGCCGAGGAGTCAACATCGCTTTCGGTGTGGCGGCGGTGGCGCTGCTGGCGCGGGCCCTGGGGCCGGATGGCTTCGGCGTATGGTCGGCAGCCCTGTCACTCGTCGGCATATTCGGCGTCTTGGCCGACCTCGGTCTCGTTCAGGTCGCCACCCAGCGGATGTCCGCGGAGCCCGAGCGAGAGCAGCAGTGGCTGGGAGCACTCGTCGGGACGGTAGCCGTCGCCTCCGTGATTGCAGTGCTCGTCACGATCGCTGCCGCACCCCTGCTTGGAAGCGAAGGGCAGGCCGACAGGGTCGCGGCGATCCTTGCCCTGGGGCTGCTCACTGCAGGGCCGGGAGCAATGCTGGCGGTCTTCGACGCACGCGTGCGTGCGGGGCTGCGGATGGGCATCCTGACCTTCAACAGCCTGCTCTGGCTGGCCACCATCATCGTGCTGGACCAGATTGGCGCCAGCATCGAGGCGCTGGCGGTGGCATTCGTCGCCACGCAGGTTTTGGTCGGAATGCTTGGATGGGTGGTGACCCGGCGGTTCGCCCAGGTCGCGGTTCGGCGCGGAAGGCAACTCTGGCGGCCCCTCCTCAGGGTGGCGCTACCGCTTGGGCTCGCCGGTGTCCTTGTCACCGTCTACTACAGGGTCGACTCCGTCCTTCTCTTCACGATCGCCGGCGCCGAGGAGGCGGGGGTGTACGGAGCCGCGTATCGCTTTCTTGACCCGCTTCACTTCCTCCCCTCATCGGTGATGCTCGCGACCTTCCCCGTGATCTCCGCGCTTCATGGACGAGATCCCGAGCGGCTACGACGCCTCCTGCAGCGCAGTGGCGAATACCTGGTGATCGCCGCGCTCGGTGTTCTCGCGGTCGTCTCCGCCTCGGCCGACGAGCTTGTCGAGGTGCTGCTGGGCCCGGGATATGAGCAGACCGCTGGGTTGCTCCCGATTCTGATGCTCGCTTTCGTATTCATCTCGATCGGCTACCTGGCCGGCTACCTGGTGCCTGTGGTCGGGCTTCAGTGGCGACTCGTCGCATTTGCGGCGGTCGGTCTGATTGTCAATGTCGCGCTCAACCTCGTGCTCATCCCGCGATTCGGCGCCTCAGGTGCTGCCTGGGCCACGGTCGCCACCGAGGGTGTCGTCAACCTGGTCGCGGTCTATGCCGTCTTCAAGGCGCTGGAGTTCCGGCCGGCCGCTGGGCCGATCGTGCGCACGGTCTTTGCCGCCGCACTCGTTTACGGAGTGACCAGCGCTGTCGTTGTTCAGGTTGGCCTGATTCCCGCTCTTGTGGCCGCGGGCCCCGCTTATCTTGCAGCGTTGTTCGCCCTCCGCGTAGTGGTTCCCGCGGAATTGCGCGAGGTACTCGCGACCAGCGCCGGAAACGATCTGGACCCCTCCTAGCTCCCCCGTCCGATATCGGGTCCTCAGCTGACCCCGGTGGCGGTCCGCACGACCTGCCAGAGCGGCTTCGCCGAGCCATCCAGTCTCCGAGCTCCAAACCAGCCCTCCTTGTCGGAGGGGTTCGAGTTGAGATCCTCCAGCCGATAGAGGAAGACCGCCTCGACGTAGCTCGAGTACTGACCGTCCCGCAGCAGCTCGAACATCTGGGCCGTGTAGGAGGCCTGCTTCTGCTCGGTGGTGCAGTAGTCGGCGCTTGCCGTGCAGGTGGACCAGCCGACCTCGGTGATCCAGATCGGCTTGTCGGCTGCGCCGTGACCGACGAGGACCTCGCGCACGTCGGCGAGCCTTGGGAAGCCCCAGCCACCGCGCCGATCATCGGGAGCAGAGCTGCCCGGGTATGGGTGGGCCGCGGCGACATCGAAGTAGTTGTTCAGATCGGGGACCGCCGCATACATGTCATCGACGAAGGTGTGGCGGGCGTCTCCGGCCGGCGTCTTCTCTACCTGCAACAGGTACTTGGCCTGGGGGTTTGCCGAGCGCCCCGCGGTGACCGCCGCCTTCACCAGCCTGGCGTAGCGACCCGGTTTGACGCCACCGTCAGAGAAGGCGCTGAGATACGGCTCATTCCAGATCTCGAAGTGCTCGGGTGCAAAGGAGGCGATTTCGGGATGCGACTGCCAGAAGCTGCCACCTGGCCCGTAACGCTGAACGACCTTCGCCGTGTACTCGGCGAACTCGGCCGGGTCGGCCGGAATCGTGTTCCACTCCGAGCCGGCCCAGCTCGGCGTGTCCATGAGCAGCGGGAGGATCCGGATGCCACGGGCCGCGGCCTCGACGAGAAGGTGGTCGTAGCGCTGCCAGTTCCAATCGTCGTTGGTGGGCTCGACCTCATCCCAGGCAAACTCCTCGCGCATCCATCCAACTCCTGACGGTGCCGTGCGGTCGATCAGCTCCTCGGAGTTCATATCCCAGCCCTGCGCGTTGGAGACCATGCCGATGCGGAGGCCGGATGAGGGCGTGGGGTCGGAGGGTGCAGGGTCGGAGGGTTCAGGCTCAGAGGGCACAGGGTCGGAGGGTTCAGGCTCGGAAGGCGCGGGGTCCGAGGGCACAGGCTCGGAGGGTTCAGGCTCGGAGGGCGCGGGGTCGGAAGGCGCAGGGTCGGAGGGCGCGGGGTCGGAAGGCGCAGGGTCGGAGGGCGCGGGGTCCGAGGGCACAGGCTCGGAGGGTTCAGGCTCGGAGGGCACAGGGTCGGAAGGCGCAGGGTCGGAGGGCGCGGGGTCCGAGGGCACAGGCTCGGAGGGCACAGGCTCGGAGGGTGCGGGCTCGGAGGGTGTCTTCTTGCCCGGAGAGCCTTTTCGATCGAGCCGAAGCTTCAGACGCGGCTTGCGCTGCCGGGAAGGTCGCCCTTTCCGGCGATGGGTGACCCGTTCTCGGGCGGTGGAGGCAGCGCGCCGCTGCCAACGCTTGGGGATCCAGGCCCTAACGCCGGCAGTTTTGCTCGCAGCTCTACGGACACGAGCGGTACCGAGGCGCTTCCGGAGGTGGCCTCGCCGCAGCGTCGCCCGCTGGATCCGGCGAGGATCGAGTCCTTCGAGATCGAAGACGACGAGCCGACCCTTGCTCGCCCCCTCGGACGGCTTGACGACCTCGACCGTCGATTTCTCCTCAGCTGCCAGGGCCGGGACGGCGCCACTCAACGCCAGACAGCTGCCGAGAGCGGCCGCAGCCGCCACCCACGCACTCCTGGGTGTCGGAGGGGCAGAAGCTCGGGGTCGGGTGCCGGGGAGGCGTCGCCACACACCCCCGATATCGGAGAGTTCGGCTGATCACCCCCGGATCGGAGCGCGTCGCGGACGCATGTCCGACTCGGACCCCGCTCGCGAATCGCCAGTCAGGAGGCCGGCGATACAGTGAGGTCGAGGGAGTCAGCAGTTTCGCTCGCTGAGAACCCAGCGCAGGGGGAACCGCCGAATACGAAGAGCCGGCCGTCGACAACCGCCCCGCCGAACCCGTGACGGGCGAGTCTCATCTTCGGCAGTTGCTCCCATTCACCCTGGTCTGGATCGAGCCGCTGAACAGCAGCGCTGACGGTCCCGGCATCATCGCTCCCCCCGCCGACCGCCAGAATGGCCCCTTCGAACGTGAACGCTTGAAGTCCCCCCGTGGGAATCGGCAGCGGGGTCAGTTCCTCCCACCGTTCTTCGGCGGGGTCGTACCGATCGACGGTCGACAGGGCGTCGCTACCTTCACCCCTGCCACCGACCACGTAGAGTTCTCCTCCGGCCACCGTTACCCCGACATGCTCGCGAGCGGTTGGCATATCGGGACCCCGAGTCCACTTCTCCGTCTCGAAGTCGTAGATCTCAAGGGTTGGGAGGATCTCGCCGCCACGACCCTGACCGCCGACCACGTAGGCCCGGTCCCCTATCACCCCCCCACCTGCGGCACCTCGAGGGGTCGGCAACGGGGCCATCGGACTCCACTCATTCGAACCCGGGTCGTATCGCTGGAACGCCCCCTTTGGGCTGGCTCCGAACAGGAAACGGCCATGGCCACCGACTGAGTAGACGGCACCCTCGTGCGCCAGCATCACCTGATGGTTCACCGGAACGGGCATTGGCGCCAGCTCGTCGTATGTGCCTGAGCGGGGATCGAAGACCGTAAGCGCGTCGATCAACTGAACTTCGACGCGCTCTTCGACGCCTGGGACATCGCTCGGGTCCCCGTAGTCGAGCAACTCCGACTGCCCACCTCCGATGTATATGCGGCCGTCTATCTCGACCGCACGGGGCTCATCCCGGGAGTCGGGAAGGTCGGGTTCGGACCGCCAGCCCGCAGACTCGATCTCGGTCCCGATACACCGGTCAACGACGCCCAGCCAGTCCTTGACGTCTGACTCGACGCCTGTCTCGGTGAACGCTCCCACGGGTAGCGCCACGACCAACAACAGGACCAGCGCCACCGGAAGTGCGCGGGAGATGCCACGTCGCCGCTTCACAGGCCTTCGATTATGAACGACCAGGAGCGCGGCTGGCGGCGCCAAGCTCCTGTGCAACGGCATCTCCGAGGCGCAGCGCGAGAGCGCAGATCGTCAGCGTTGGATGAACCGGCGAGTAGGTCGGCATCGCTGAGCCACCGACGACGAACAGGTTCTCGAGCTCGAGATGCCTGAGGTCCCTATCGACGACGGCCGAGCCCCTCGCGCCCATTCGAGTGGTCCCGAGGATATGAGATCCGGCCGGCCCTGGCAGGTACTGAACCTCCCGAACGCCGAGCGGCTCCAGGCGCTTCTCGATCTTGGCTCTCGTCGCTATCCACCCCCGCTCCTCATACGCGGTCGGACCCGGGTAAGACGTCTGCACCAGCGGCAAGCCGAACGCATCGGTTCCACGTCCAAGAGTCACCCGGCGACCCTCCTGCGGTACATCTTCCAAGAGGATGTCGAGCGGGAGGGTGTGTCTCCACCGCTCGAGCGCCGCTCGCCGGAGGCTGCGACCGCTCATGCCTGCTACCAGTGAGTCAGATATTGACGGCGCAAGCGGGATCCCCGGGTTGAATGGGATCACGTAGGCGGCCGAATGCTCGGAGCGAAAGCTACCGCTGAGGAATGCGGTCGACGCTCCCGTCGAAAGGGAAGCGCCGACACCCGCACCGACCTTCTCGCGAAGCCGGACATGCATGGTTCTGTGCCCGTGGTCGAACAGATATCTCCCGAGCGCCGGTCCGTCCAGTCCCGAGCGGAGGAGGATCGCCGGATTCTCGAACCCTCCTGCAGCCAGGACAAACGCTCGGCCGCGAAGACGGATCCTCTCACCCCGTATGGTCACCGCCTCGATCTCGCGGACGCGGCTCCCGCCAGCGGTCAGGTTGACCCGAGCGGCGGCTGTCTCGGTAAGCAATTCTGACCCCAGCGACTCCAGCACCGGCTTCATTCCGTTGAGTGCGGAGAAACGCGAGTCGATCGGACACAGGTTGCAGCGAGCGGAACCGCAACAGGCGGGCCGCCCGGCGACCGGCTCGCTCGGCCGGGCCTGAGGCAGCGGGCCGTACGGGGAAAGGGCGTCGGCGATCAGCTTGTCCATCGGACTCAACGGGTGCGGGGGAAGGAGCTTCTCGCGCGGCCCCGACGAGTCCCAGTCCGGGGAGCCGGCAACGCCGAGCGCCAGCTCCGCCCGCCGATAGAAAGGTCGCAGATCATCCGCAGACAAGGGCCAGTCGACCATCACGCCGTAGGCCGTTCGCATCCTCATATCGTCGGCACGAAACCGCGGGGTGACGCCATCCCAGTGCAGCGATGACCCGCCAACGCCGTACACGTAGTTCCACGGATACTCCGGCGTGCCCGGGGCGGTCTCGTTGTTCGGCGCAGCACCCGGGCCGTCGGCCGATTGGGATCCGTCTTTGAGTTGCTCTTCATGGGTCTTCAGTGACCCGCGTTCGACCATCACGACTTTGAGCCCGCCAGCTAGCGCGTCCTGGCTCGCGAAGAGTCCACTTACGCCCGACCCGACGACGACCAGATCCGCTTCGAGCTGTTTCATTGGACCGGCACCAGTCCCGCGCAGGGCGCCACCAGCGGCTCGGCTGAGTCCTCCGCGTACGCGAGCCCAGCTGCTTGTGTTGAGAGCATCGGCTCGATCAATGACTCCGCCGCGGCACGCTTCGCCGCCGACGGGACCAGGGCAGCAGCAGGCCCCCGAAAGGCCGCCGCGAAGGCGGCCGCGTGAGCCTCGTACTCGAGCTGGCTGTATGAGTCCCTGGCTCGCTCCAGCATTGCCGCAGCGAGCTCGTCGCTGATTCCCAGCTCCCCCGCTACGAACTGCTCGAACTCCTGACCGACAACGAGCGGCCCATAGATCAGTGCAGTGCCCGCGCCGATCGCGCCCGCAGCCGAGAGCAGGAAGGTCCTCCTGTTCATGCCCGGTCGCGCCCCGGCCCAGGGCCCGCGGTCGCGGAGTCCTTCAGCAACTGCACGAGCCTGTCGGTCTGAAGCTTCAGGTCAAAGCGCTCGCGGGCTCGCCGATGGCCCTGCTGGCCCAACCGCGCTCGCAGCTCGGGGCTTGAAGCCAGTCGGTCGATCGCATCCGCGAGTGCTCTCGGGTCTCCCGGGGGAACGACCAAGCCGCCAGCCGCGAGCAGCTCCGGGATCGCACCCACATCGGTGGCCACGACGGGTATGCCCGCGGCCATACCCTCAACCACGACCAGGGGCACGCAGTCCGCCAGAGTGGGGACGACCAGCGCATCGACCTCGGAGTAGAGCCGCTGCAACTCATCACTGTCGGCGGCAACGCCGGAGTGAATCCGGACACCGGCCGCCGGCGGAACGGGGTCCGCGGTCACCACGTCGAGAACTACGTTGGAGTGAGTCATCTGCCGCGCCTCGAGCAGGACCTGCAGGCCTTTGCGTCCGACGTTGTTTCCGACGAACAGCATCCGAAGCGAGGTCGTCCCGCGGGTCGAAGTGGTGGTGGGCGGCTTCTCCAGGACGGGCACGCCGGGGTGCAGCACTTCGATGCGCTCCGGCTCGACGCCGAAGTGGCGCAGCCCCCGGCCGGTCCACTCGCTCCAAGCGACGATCCTGTGCGCGTTCCGGTAGGCACGGCGCTCGAGACGTTCGATCGCCGTCTCCCCGATAGGAGAGAACCGATCCCGCTCGCGCCAGTACTCGAGCTCAGCGAACTGCCGAGACGTTGCATCGACCGACAGCACCCATGGGGTCCGGCGCATCAGCCCCGCTGCGAGCAACGCACAGGCCTGCGACTCGACGAAGAGGGCACCGGCAGCCGTGTGGGCGCTCGCGACCCGCCTTGTTCGCCAGCTGTAGCGGAGTCTCCACCGCAGGGGCTGCAGGTCGAGGTCACCAAGGAAACGGGTCGGTCGCAGGAGCCGTGCTTCAAGTCGATTCGGCGCCGGAATCCGTGCAAACCAAGGGTCGACATCCTGACGGGCGCCAACCAGGGCCTGTAGGCGCGCGTGGATCACCGAGTGGCCGTGAACATCCTCGTTGATGAAGCCCAACTTCGGCCTGGAATCTGAGCGTCTCGCCGACTCGCTGGGAGAACTGGCGCCGCCGATTTCCACCACCGAGCGCGTTCGAGCGGTCACGTCGATCGCCTCCCGCGTCTCATGGCCAGACCGCCATCGGAGCGTCGGCGACCACCGTGGTGGCCACCCTCGGCAACCGCCGAGAGAAATACCTCCCGGGTCGCACGAGCAACGGCCGACCAGGTGAACTGGGCAGCATGCCTGATCCCAGCCGACGCGAGAGAGGCACGATCGGCCCGCGCGTCATTGACCGCTCGCGCCCACGCCTCAGGCGTCCGCTCTCGGACCACGACAGCGGCCGGCCCGCTGGTCTCCTCAAGGCCCCCCGAACCCTCCGCCACGAGCACCGGCGTCCCGCACGCCATGGCTTCTAGGGCGGTGATCCCAAATCCCTCGTGGAGCGATGGCACGGCGAGCACTTCGGCTGCGCGATACAGGTCGACCAGGTCGTCTTCGGCAACCGGCCCCAGCCACGTGCAGTTCCTCGACGTCGCCGCCATGCGCTGGATCTCTTCGCCGCCGAACCCCACGGCGCCTGCAAGCACGAGGTGCCAAGGGCTATCCCCTCGCTGCCTCACAGCGGCTTCGATCAGCACGTCCAAGCCCTTGCGCGCCTCGAGCGAACCCACCGCGAGCGCTATCGGGCCCTCGAGGCCAAAGCGTCGCCGAATGGCCGCCCGGGCCGCGGCTCGATCGCCGGGACGAAAGCTGTCATCAACCCCGTTTCCGATCACGCGAATCCGTTGACTCTCGATGCCCCAATGCGAGCTGACATCGGCCGCCGTCGATTCGGATACGGCTATTACCCGATCCGCGTAGCGGGCCGAGCGGGCAGCAGCCCCGTGGAACTCGGATCGCTGGCGTGCAGACTTGCTGCCGGGCAGAATGATCGCCCCAAGGTCATGGACGGTCACCACCGTCGGAGCCGGGAGCCAGCGGGGAAGCACGGCTTCAGGAGCCCAGTAGAGGTCAGACCTCGAGGCCGCGACCCAAGCAGGCACGAAGCTATTCCGCCAGATTGCTCGGCCCTTGACACGGAAGGCTACCTCTCGGGCGCCCGGGATATCGAACCTCTGCCCCCTGCGATTTACAAGGAGGTCGATCTGATCGCCAAGCCGGACCAATTCCCGAGTGATCCGATCAAGATACTTGGGGATTCCGCCCCATTGCGCGTCGAGCACGTTGGCGTCGATGGCGACGTGAAGCCGCGGGCTCACCCGCTCTGGGACGGCCTACGCGGCTCCGCCGACCGCGTCCGGGATTGCGCCGAATAACCCATCGATCGACACTCTACCGAGGGGCCCCTTTTCGCTGTGGTCGACACTCTACGATCTCGGGCAATGTTGGAACTTTCGCGCGACCGCGTGAATCGCTTCACGATCGCGGCAGCGACGATCGGCTTCATCATGACGGCCGGAATCGCGGCATTGGCAATTCAGCGATACGGGTCTGCGGGGCTCGCCGTCCTGGCGCTACTGGCGGTGTCGGCCGTCGTCGTCCAGCATCCCGTCTGGGCGCTGAGCCTGGTGCTTGTGCCGGCCGTGCTTATCGAGAGCACGGAGGGCGGTGGGCTCTTCCCCGAGCTCTCGGCGTTCTACGACGAGGCGGTTCTGCTGTCTCCATTCGAGTACCTGGTCGCTTTGGCCACGGTCTCCACCGTGATCGATGCCACTCGACGCGGAAGTCTCAGGATGCCTGATCCGATGACAGCCCCTCTACTGCTCCT